>CBDBMJ010000001.1:0-1875042 GCA_965207455.1 Bdellovibrionota bacterium
GAGCATTGGCGTGTAAAAGCCTCAATCTCCACATAATACCGTTTATACTGTTTGCTTCCCTTGTTGGTTGTAGCAGTAGCGATTCGGGTAGTAATTCGTCGCCCTCTAATTCACTGACTCCTAGTTTGCCGCCTGAATTTGCTATCGAAATAGAAGGAATTAATCCTGATGAAGGCATATACTACTCTAAGAACTCATCACCAGCTTTTAAGTTTTCCAATGTGAGGGATGGAGCATCGGTCAGCCTACATGAAATGGAGGAATGTGCTGGAGAATTAGTGAGTTCAGATTCAACCCCGGTAGATGGTCAAGTGTCTGTAGGGCTAAAAAATCCCATTACTGATGATAGAGAATATACCTATTATGCAAAACATGCCAATGGGGCAGAGGTCTTTGATTGCTTAGAAATAAAATACCATTTAGACACGCTAGCGCCAGCAGAACCAGCAATAGCATTTGCCGAAGGAACCACCAGTCCTTCATCTGACAATACCAATCCCAGATTTCTTATTTCTAGTATAGAAATTGGAGCAATAGTTAGTCTACATACAGACAGTGCGTGCAGTGCTGAGGCAGTAGCATTAGGCACAGCTACCGATGATTCTATTACACTAACACTACAGACTGCTCTAAGTAGCGATGGAATATACAACTATTATGCAAAACAGGTGGATAGAGTTGGTAATATTTCTGACTGCTCCAGTGCAGGTGTGGATTATGAGTTGGATTCAACGGCTCCTGGCGCACCAACGATAGGATTAGCTCAAGGAATCAGCAGCCCATCAAGTAATACAACACCTAGTTTTGTGCTGTCTGATGTAGAAGATGGTGCTCTAGTTAGCCTACACACTGATGATCAATGTATGGAGGCAAATAAAGTAACATCAGGCACAGCTAGTGGCGACTCTATTACATTAACACTACAGACTGCCCTAAGTACCAATAAAATCTATACCTATTTTGCAAAGCAGGTGGATAGAGCTAGTAATATTTCCGGCTGCTCCAGTGAAGGTTTCGAATATGAATTGGATACAAGTGTATTGACACCAACGATAGGATTAGCTCAAGGAACCGTTAACCCATCAAGCAATACAACACCTAGTTTTGTGGTATCTGATCTAGAAAATAATGCTCTAGTTAGCCTACACACTGATGATCAATGTGCAGAGGCAAGTAAAGTAGAATCAGGCACAGCTACCGGTGATTCTATTACACTAACACTACAGACTGCTCTAAGTAGTGATGGAACCTATACCTATTATGCAAAGCAAGTGGATGGAGGGAGTAATATTTCTCCCTGTTCTAATGGTATAAGTTATACATTAGACACAATAGCTCTCATACCCACCTTATCACTAGTAACATCCAGCCCCTCTAATAATCCCAATCCAGTTTTTAGTCTGGGGAATTTAGAGATTGGAGGTAGCGTTGGATTATATTCTGACGATAGTTGCAGTACCTTGGCACAAGATTCCATTGGAATAACAGCAGGAAGCATGGAAATAACTCTATCTGTGCTTTTAGTTAATTATAACACTTACTCCTATCATACGAGACAAACAGACAGTTTCGGTAATGTTTCAGATTGCTCCAGCGCTATATCTTATGAATTTTTCGCTCCTTTTGAATCTGTTTGGCGTGTTGGAGTTGAAGGATATAGCCATGGAGACCAAAGTGTGACTCTTCCTCTAAGAGAGTATGATGGAAATGGAAATAACTTTGATTACGATTTCACCGTTTATTGGGGGGATGGCTCTAAAGAAACAGTTACAGCCTTTAGTAATGATATTACCCATGAATACACAAATCCAGGAGACTATACAATTAAAATAATAGGTCCAAAGCTTCCGGCTTGGTATTTTAATAATGGAGGAGATAAAAATAAAATAATTGAGGTAAAAAACCTTGGAATAGTAGGTTGGAAAAGCTTGCAGGCTGCTTTCTATGGTTGTGGAAAACTTACCAAATTTACTGTTGGCAACACAGATACCTCTAATGTAACAGATATGAGCGAGATGTTTTCTAGTACTCACAGTTTAACCTCTCTTGACCTCTCTCGTTTTGTTACCTCTAATGTAATAGATATGCATAATATGTTTTCTAATGCTTCAAAACTAACTTCCCTTGATTTATCTGGTTGGGATGTTTCTAATGTAACGGATATGAGCGCTATGTTTAATGCTATTTCAAGTTTGACTTCTCTTGATTTATCTCATTTTGTTACCTCTAAAGTAATGGATATGAATAGTATGTTTTCTTTTTCTTCAAACTTATCCTCTCTTGATTTATCTCATTTTGTTACCTCTAATGTAACAGATATGAGCGAGATGTTTTCTAGTACTCACAGTTTAACCTCTCTTGACCTCTCTCGTTTTGTTACCTCTAATGTAATAGATATGCATAATATGTTTTCTAATGCTTCAAAACTAACTTCCCTTGATTTATCTGGTTGGGATGTTTCTAATGTAACGGATATGAGCGCTATGTTTAATGCTATTTCAAGTTTGACTTCTCTTGATTTATCTCATTTTGTTACCTCTAAAGTAATGGATATGAATAGTATGTTTTCTTTTTCTTCAAACTTATCCTCTCTTGATTTATCTCATTTTGTTACCTCTAATGTAACTAATATGAGGCAGATGTTTTATTATGCTTCGAGTTTAACTTCCCTTGATTTATCTCATTTTGTTACCTCTGGCGTAACGGATATGAGCCATATGCTTAATTATGCTTCGAGCTTAAACTCTCTTGATTTAAGAACATGGAATGTTGATAGTGTGACAAATAAAGTTGGTATATTTAATAATACAAAAGGCAGCCTTGTTATAAAATGTAGTGCCACCCCTATTTTGGACAAAGATTGCACCGTCTCACAATAAGAACGGAAATATAAAAATTTTGAATTATCTCCTATCAAAGCCTACTTGTCCAAACGATAATGCTTGGCTTGACCTGGATTTGCGCGAAGCTCAAAATGCACATTTGCAGCCATGCCATTTCCATCAGCGCCATATTTAATTGGCGAATACGAAAGTGGGTTCTTTGCTGTCATGTTCAGATCCTGAGCTAGGAATGTTTCTTCAATAGTAACAGTGTTGCTTACCAGTGCATCTGTCTCGTTTCTCAATTCATCAAGATTGAAATTGCTGTTTACATTTATATATTCAGCAACATAACTTTCGCTAACGATCACCAAATATCCGTTAATTTTTCTAAATCAGATGTGTATTCAGCATGAGAGGTCGATGGTTTTTTCATCATAATTCTAAATGTTGTATTGCCGTTTTGCCAATCAGTTCGACTGTTGAAAATATTATAAGCAGCAACTTGTTCTCTGTTTTTTGTTGTGTAATTAATATTACCAGTAAATATCTTTGGCACTAAACTTCCACTAGAGCGAACACCATCTTTTCTGCCAAAAACATCCATATAGAGTGGACCGTAAGTTTCACCCTCTTTACCTCCAATTATTCTCAGTGGCTTGTATTCGACCTCGTTGTTATAAACAATGATTGCAATTTCATCATGCACGGCCTGAGGTTAGTTCTGACTGGTAATGATAGGTAGATAGGCCTGCAAACTTGTTTGAGCAGAGTAACTTGGCGTTGCAATATCTATCCTGACTACTGAGTATACTCGTATGTACACATTCCCAGGACTTTTCCAGGTGTGTTTCCGGGCGTTTTAAGGTGATATGAAAATCCACCCATAAGCTTTCCAGTTATCTTATCAGTACGTACTATAAAGAACGCCTTTGAGTTTTCTTCCGAATTGACTCATAAAAAACGTCACCAAAATGACCTTGAGAACAGTGAGTTACGGCTCGGTTGACTCACAACGCAATTCCAGGGAAAATATAACTGTAAAATTAACATACCAAGGAGGTACATTATGAACAAACAAGCCGTAACACAATATTTACTAACAATAGCGGAGCTTTACCGCAATAGCCTTAAGAGAGAAAAAACGAGAATACTGGATGAGGCCGTGAAGGTGTGTCCGCTAAATCGTAAGCAGATCATCAGACGGCTGCAAAAGGGCCCAGAGAGCATCGTAAGGGGACGAGGCTCTGGGAGGAGATTCCAGTACCCCAGAGGACTCCTTAAGCCCTATATTCGCAAATTATGGAAGAGGATGGGCTATCCCTGTGCCCTAATCATGCATGCAAGTATGGAAGAGTGGCTAGAGCATTTGCCTGTTGATATGAACTTTCCCAGCGCTATAAAAAGAAAGCTTTTGCAGATGAGTGCCTCTACTGTAGGCAGATTTTTAAAAGAAATTAGGGGAGATAGAAATAAAGGAAAAAGCACCACTAGGCCTGCTAGTAGTTATCTGAAGAGCAAGGTTCCCATAAATACATTGGGCTTTCGACCCAAAGAACCAGGGAACTTGCAGGCAGATACGGTGTCTCACTGTGGAACAAATGCAGGCGGTTTATACACCTCTACCCTTACCACTACAGACGTATATTCCTCTTGGACAGAGAATAGAGCTATTCTAGGAAAAAGGGCGCATAAGGTTAGTCAGAAATTCTATGAAATTCAAAAGGAATTGCCTTTTTTAATAATAGGAATAAATACAGACTCTGGAACAGAGTTTATCAACAATGAAGTGGTAAATTTTATGAATAGCAATGGCAGGAGAATTAATTTTACTAGGTCCAGGCCTTATTGTAAGAATGACAATTGCTTCGTGGAACAAAAGAACTTTACCCATGTAAGAGAGCTTATGGGCTACGACAGGATAGAGGATAAAGCTCACATAGATTTGATGAATGATATTTATATAAATTACTGGAACCCGTTAAAAAACTTTTTTATTCCGTGTTTGAAATTGAAGGAGAAGTATAGAGAAAAGTCTAGAGTGATAAAAAAGTACCATAAAGCACAAACGCCCTTTAATTGGCTAATGAAATCGGATGCTCTTTCCGAGGAGTATAAAAGGAGGTTAAGAAAAAGAAAAAAAGAACTCAATCCCTTTGTCCTGAAAAGCGAAATGGATAAAAAACTAGACCAGCTTTTTTTATTATTGCAGCGGTCTAAGAATGGAAAAGCGGCATGATCTCAGTGCGATGCTCCTTGGTGCGTTTTCATTATGAGTCAATACGTATATTATATTATATTAAGCTATGACTATGATTTCTAATACACGAAATCCTCTCATTCAGTGGATAAGATTTCATTTACTTCTAGCCGCTTAGGCAAAAAATTGGATTAACTCATATGCCACGACCCAAAGATAGGGAGGCAGCATGATTTCAATATCAAAAACTTCAAAAGCCTTTTTCAGCACATCGTAGTAAGTACTACCTTCGCCTATCATTTCATCAGCTAGTGGACCGACATCCTGTTTCGATGAAGCAGCTACTGCCATGGAAAATGTACATAAAAAGATTAGTACATAAGATTTAATATTTTTCAACACTATTTCTTGTTTCTTTGACACGAATTCTCTCCGTTTCACAAAATAATAAAAATACCTCTAAAGGTATCACGGATTCCGACCGTTTTAACAAGTGTAAGTTGGAAGAATAATTTTTAGGAGACTCATAATGAATAACTTGTTTGTGAAAATGCTCGAAACTCTTTGTAGTTCATCTTGCATGTATTTAGGTTGGGTTTTGAAAAACCTACGTAGCAGTGGAACATTGCACGGATTCCGACCGTTTTAACAAGTGTAAGTTGGAAGAACTCTGAATAACTTGTTTGTGAAAATGCTCGAAACTCTTTGTAGTTCATCTTGCATGTATTTAGGTTGGGTTTTGAAAAACCTACGTAGCAGTGGAACATTGGCGTGTAAGAATCTCAATCTCCACATAATACCGTTTATACTGTTTGCCGCCCTTGTTGGTTGTAGCAGTAGCGATTCGGGTAGTAATTTGTTGCCCTTTAATTCGTTTACTCCTAATTCGCCGCCTGAATTTGCTATCGAAATAGAAGGAATTAATCCTGATGAAGGCATATACTACTCTAAGAACTCATTACCAGCTTTTAAGTTTTCCAATGTGAAGGATGGAGCATTGGTCAGCCTGCATGTAATGGAGGAATGTGCTGGAGAATCAGTGAGTTCAGATTCAACTCCGGCAGATGGTCAAGTGTCTGTAGGGCTAAAAAACTCCATTACTGCTGATGGAGAATATACTTATTATGCAAAACACGCCAATGGGGTAGAGGTCTTTGATTGCTTAGAAATAAAATACCATTTAGACACGCTAGCGCCAGCAGAACCAGCAATAGCATTTGCCGATGGAACCACCAGCCCTTCTAACAATACTAATCTCAGCTTTCTTATTTCTAGTATAGAAATTGGAGCAATAGTTAGTCTACATACAGACAGTGCGTGCAGTGCTGAGGCAGTAGCATTAGGCACGGCTACAGATAATACTATTACACTATCCATTGTTCTCAGTGGCGATGGACAATACAGCTATTATGCAAAACAGGTAGATAGGGCTAGTAATGCTTCTGATTGTTCCAGTGCAGATGTATACGAACTGTACTCTCTTCTTGCACCAAGAATAGCATTTGTCGAAGGAACCGCCAACCCTTCAGCTAATTTAACCCCCAGCTTTGTGGTGTCTGGTGTAGAAGATGGAGCATCGGTTAGTCTATACACAGATAGTGAGTGCCTAGAGGCAAACAAAATGGGGTCAGGTACAGCTAGCGGTGACTCTATTACATTAGTATCAACTGAACTAAGTAGTGGTGGAGAATATACCTATTATGCAAAACAGGTAGACCGGTTGGAGAATAGTTCCGATTGCTCCAGTGTAGGTGTGGAATATAATTTAGACATTGAGGCAACTGCACCAACGATAGGATTAGCTCGAGGAAGCAGCAGCCCTTCAAGTAATTTAACTCCCAGCTTTGTGGTGTCTGGTGTGGAAGATGGTGCTCTAGTTAGTCTGCACACAGACAGTGCTTGTACCAGTGAGGCAGTAAAATCAGGCAGAGCTAGTGGCAACTCTATTACATTAAAACTACAGACTGCTCTAAGTATCAATAGAACCTATACCTATTATGCAAAACAGGTGGATAAAGTTAGTAATACTTCTCCTTGTTCCAATGGTATACGTTATACGTTAGACACAATGGTTGTTGCGCCCACTTTATCGCTAGTAACGTCCAGCTCCTTTGATAATCGCATTCCAATTTTTAGTCTAAGGAATTTAGAAATTGGAGGTATCCTTGGATTGTATTCTGATGATAATTGCGGTCTCTGGATACAAAGTTTCAGTGGAATAACAGCAGAAAGCATGGAGATAGATCTACATAGACCTTTGTTTAATTACGGTATCTATACTTATTCTGCAAGACAAACAGATAGTTCAGGTAATGTTTCAGATTGCTCCAGCGCTATATCTTATGAATTTTTCGCTCCTTTTGAATCTGTTTGGCGTGTTGGAAACTCAGAATATGGCGATGGAGATCGAAGTGTTACCCTTCCTCTAAGAGAGAGTGATGGAGATGGAAATAACTTTGATTACGATTTCATTGTTGATTGGGGTGATGACTCTGATGAACAAGCAGTTACTGTTTATAGCGATGATGTTACTCATACCTATGCAGATGCAGGAGACTATACCATTAAGATAAAAGGAATACTGCCAACTTGGTATTTTAATAATGGAGGAGATAAAAATAAAATAATTGAGGTAAAAAATCTTGGAGAAGTGGGCTGGAAAAATTTAGATTCTGCTTTCATGGGGTGCAAGAAGCTCACTGAATTTACTACTGGCACCACAGACACCTCTCAAGTGACAAATATGTATGCTATGAATGCTTCAGGTTTAGAGTCCCTTGATTTATCCAATTGGGATACCTCTAATGTAATAGATATGGACTATATGTTTTATTCGACTTTGAGTTTGAGGTCCCTTAATTTATCTGGCTGGATTACCTCTCGTGTAACGACTATGGAGTATATGTTTTTGAAGACTCCGAGTTTAACTTCCCTTGATGTATCTAGTTTCGATACCTCTAGTGTGGAGAGTATGAGGGATATGTTTCGTGCAACCTCTATAGAAGCTCTTGATTTATCTAATTTTAATACCTCTAACGTAATAGATATGCGTTATATGTTTTTGGATGCCTCTCATTTAACTTTGCTTGATTTATCTGGTTGGACTATCTCTAGTTCCACAAAATATGCTGGGATTTTTACTCGCGCTAATGCTAGTCTTGCGCTTACTTGTTCTGAGGGTGTAATTAATATTTTAGGGAAAGGCTGTGCTACTGGTAACTAGATCAAACGCTATCACTTAAATAACTTACCTCTGGACTATCTAAAAGATTAGTCCAAGGGCAGACCCTGCCTGTGCGGTAGTAATATTAAGTGCCACTAGGTCGGGATAGAAAGATATTTTATTTCTGTATTTTTATTTTGTGCTCTTCCTCTACCTGTCTTATATAGTCAATCATAAGCAACTCAAATAGCTGTCCTATACCAAACCCTCTTTTTTTGCAGTTATGGGAAAAAAGATTCGAGTCTTTCTCCAGCATCATAAAGCTACTGGTTGAGCGTTCCGTAACGGTCAAATCAGGCAGTCCATTGATTTTAGCCAGTGCTAAAAAATGACTTTCTAATAATGAAAATTAAAGGTTTTTATGCGCCGCTGCGAATTACAGAGCTAACGACAACTAACGACAAAAAGCCTAATCTAGCCGGGGTTTGATGTGTGTGTTTAGGCTTTATTTGGAGCGGGAAACGGGACTCGAACCCGTGGCCTTCTGCATGGCAAGCAGATGCTCTAGCCAACTGAGCTACTCCCGCACGTACTGCCTATCTTTTGGTATTATACATAACCTATACAATGGTTGAAGTATAGATTATTTGTTCTGGCGTAAAAGTCTAAAAAAATTCCAAACGTATCGTATTAGGCTGAAAATGGAGATAGCCACGGAAATCCAGGCTAAAACCCAGCCAACGAGGTGGCAGTCGAGAAAATCAAAAATAACAATATGCATTATTAGGAGAGGTAGAGCCACCATTTGAGTGGCAGTTTTCCATTTACCAAAGTTATCTGCTGCAATAACCACACCCCTAGAGCTAGCCAAGGTGCGTAAACCAGAAATGGCCACCTCTCGACAGACTAAGATCATTACAAGCCAGGGGCTAATGCGGTCCAAGTGCTGGAGCATGATCAGTGCTGTGATGACGAGGAATTTGTCGGCCAGGGGGTCTAGGAGTTTTCCAGAAATGGTTACTGTTTTGCTTATTCGTGCCAAGTATCCATCTAGGTAGTCTGTGATGGCAGCTAGGACGAAAACAACCGTCGCCCAAATATCATACAAAAATTCCTTCTGGTTTAATAAAACAATCACCAAGGGCACGGCAATCATTCGCAAGATAGTGAGTTGATTGGGCAGGGTATTCCAGGCCAAAGGGTTTGTTGGTTTGCCTTCACTTTCCATACCTTTAAGTTTAGCACTGTATGTTGAAATAAAAACAAAATAGATCAAAAAAAACCTTGAGCATGCATGCGTTTACTTTTTTAGTGGATTATAGTAATTTTTCATTATGATTAAGGTCTTTTGTGGGCAGGTTTTATTCTCCTACTTTTTGCTGGTGTTCTTTTTTGCCGAGGCATGGGCATACCCTAATTTTATTGGATATGGTTATACTTCCTGTAGGACATGTCACTATAACCCTTATGGCAATGGTCCTCTTACCGACTATGGAAGAGCCCTATCTGCCACGGCAATTTCAAACAGGTGGTTTATTCATGGCAGGGATAAAGCCGAAGAGCAGATTGCTGAACACAGCGCCTTTCTTTATGGAAAACCATTGAATAATTGGCTTCGACCCTCTCTTGATTATAGGGGATTGGAACTTGCTCGCGGTGTAAATAGGGATGAGATAAAGTATAAGACAATTCATATGCAGGCAGACCTTAACGGTGTGATTCGATTCGACGGAACAGATAAATACATTGCCTCTATTTCTTTTGGTTACGCACCAACACCGCAGGGGCAAAGGGATGTTGGTAACTACAGGTCAAGAGAACACTATGTGGGTATTCGACCGAATCAGAGCTATGGCATTTACATTGGAATGATGGATAAAGTATTTGGGATTCGTCTGCCCGATCACATTGCGTTTAGTCGGTCTATAACAGGACTGGCTCAAAATGATCAGGCCCATGGAGTTTTGTTTCATTATGCAACAGAGGAATTGGAACTTGGACTGCATTCTTTTTTAGGAAACCTTACGCAAGATTCTGACCTACGACAAAAAGGCGTTTCTGCAAAAATTGAATATGCGTTCTCTAATAAATTTAAACCTGGGGTGTCCGTACTTCGATCGGAATCAGAACATGTAAGCAATTTAATATTTGCTGTACATTCTAAAATGGGTTTTTCAAAAGGATCCAGTTCTTTGCTGGAGTTTGGTGTGAAAAATCAAGAAATTCTTTCCGCTGGAGTGGATACTCAATCGCTGTATGGATTATTACAAAATCACCTGCTCTTAGACCGAGGTGTTTTTACACTCTTTACCTTTGAATATTTCAAGCCGAACGTAGAGGAGGAAAGCAGAATATTTCGTTTTGGCCCGGGGATTCAGATATTCCCCTTTCAAGGGGTTGAGGTCAGGTTGGATATATATAACACGAAAAGTTTTAGTAATACATCAGCCACAAAGGATAGCTGGAACGTGGGAGGGCAACTGCATTTATGGTTTTAATAAGATGTAAACAACTCTTCCTTTTCCTGCTTCTCCATATATTCTGCCTTGTCTCCCATGGGCAAACAAAGAGTAACGCTGGACTGATGGCAGCCATTGATGCGCAAGTTAATCAGGAATTCTCCTCCTATTCAAACCTGCTCTCTCTCGAAGAAATTCCATTAAAATACCAAATTCTCCTTTTTAAAAAAGCCTCATACTTGGTGAAAAGAATTGAAACAACAAATAGTATCAGTCCTGGTGAGAAAAAATTATTGCAGGAGATATTTACAAAGGCGGATGACTTTGATGACTCCATTGATGATTATGATTTCGATGAGCTTTCAGAAAAGTCCGATGCAGTGTTGCTGCTTCTTGAGAAGAAAGTTTTTCAATTAAAACATTTTGGAAACATTTCATTTATTACATGGAACTACCAGCTAGAACTCGTCGACGGATCAAACAGTGGACCGTTATATTCCAAGGAGCAAGGTATTTGCCTAGGTGGCGGAGCTTCTTATTCCAATTCGTATTGGGGTATTTCAACAGATATCTGTTACGCCCATTTGGATGCAACCGTTGCTAAGGATTTAAGCGAAACTAACGAGATAGAGTATAGAACAAATACGACCTCTGCAAATGCCGTCCTGTTGAAATCCATTGCTTACTGGAGGCCGAAAGAAGATATCAGTATTGGCTTGGGACCATTAGTGGTTTATCATAATACTAATCATTTTTCTTACGGGTGGATAATGGATGCCACATGGACTTGGGATAATTATAATGTAAGCCTTAGAATGGGCGATATAAAAAATTACAGTTCCAGTGTTTGGCAAATGGGCGTTGGAACTATTTTTTAGTTTTCTATGCTGTTTATCCAGTCGACTATTTTTGCTAAATCTTCGTCGGATATTTGAGGGTTATCTTTTGGCATATTCCCTCCGTTATTTTTCAGTTTTGTCACCAATCTTGAGTTAGCTGCATCCCCAGCGTTTACCAATCCCGAAGTGACCCATGCCTGCTCTGTTTGACGGCTTTCCCAAGAGTTATGTTTTCCAGTATGACAAGATATGCAGTTTGTTTTTAATACCTCATAGGCTTCGGCAAATTTTCCTTCCATTTCTCCCGGGGGTGGCATCAAAGATGACCCAGGCGATAGAGTCTCCGCTGAACTTCCACCACAGGAACTAACAATAAAAGCACTTAATAGAAATAGAATCTTCATATTTCTTAGTTTATCGTCGATGGAAACACAATTCAAGGTTTCGTACTACACGCCTTATAACGTGTAAGTGGGATAACGTATGCGGTGGAGGTCAGGTGCTTGGAATACCGTTTATCCAGTCCAGTATTTTTTCAAAATCTTCATCTGAGAGTTGCTCACCCTCCTGAGGCATTTCTCCTCCTCTGTTTTGTAATTGCAGGACTAATTCTGAACCGTCAGCATTTCCAGCTTCTATATAGTCCATCCATGCCTCATCTGTAAAATTGCTGGACCAGTGGCTGTGCTCCCCCTTATGACAAGATATGCAGTTTCTTCTTAATACTATATAAGCATTAAACAGTCGCACTCCTTGTGGTGTTGATGTGTCGATGTCGATATCTTCCGAAAACAATCGATCAGATGAGCTGGAATTCGAGGATTGAATACAGGAGCTAAGAATAAAAATACTGAGTAAAGCTAGAGATTTCATTTCTTTAGCTTATACTCCATCGTTATAGTAATAGTTACAATATTTTTTACACCAACACCCATATAGCGTATTCCTGCAATTTTAAATTTATCCATTGCGAGTTTAAACTTTGCTTGCGCAAAGCGATAATTGAGCTTTTTAAATGTAAAGGGCACTGATTGCTCTTTATTTAAAACCTTAAATAAAGCTGTTCCAGAAAATTTTTTTCCACTGGCCTTCACAAGTAAAAGCTGAGCTTTCTTGTTTTGCTCGTACCCTAGCTTCTCTTTGAGATGGGTATTTCGTAACCCGATACCTGTATCCAGTGAACGCACGGGAATCCTAATATTTTTAGCAGTAATATCACCCGCATTCGTTATAAAAACCTTTCCTTTTATTTTTCCCGACGTGATATTGAAAGATCCAAGTGGAGATAATTGAACCTTAATGTCAATACCCTTTTTGTACTCCGCTGAGAAAGCGGAAAGAGATATAAAAAAACCAACGGCGATGGCTAGGGTTTTTAATACTTTCATGATTTTAAATTACTACTGTTATCAAGGAGAGTCAAATTATATCCATAAATCCAGAACAGTGTACAGGCTATAAGCAAGGAGGATATAGATGGGTAATGCTTTTCCCTGTTGCTTTTGGATCAAAAGAGTTGCCACATAAGTAACGGTGAATACTAGGAGTACGGGCAAGTGGATGGTGATGAGTTCTTTGGGCACCTTCATGACTCCAAATATCGTGAGGGCACTGGGAAGGAGGAGAATATTTAATAGGCAGGTGTGGGTGATGCTCATAATGTGTATGGATTTTTGTGTGTCGGAGGAATACAGGGAGAATATAAGGCGAATAATCCAGGGGGCAAGTAGTAGAAGGGCAACAATATGTGTTCCTAGTGTGAGGGTGGAGATTCCAAGCTTGGTTGCGTTTGTTGTGATCCAATAAACTAGGGGTAGGGCGAGTAGAAAAGCAAACAGGAAAAACCCTAAGCCCATGCATAGAAAGGCGAGTCCGGGGAGGGTGCTGTTTTTAAATTCTTTGGGCACGGGTCGGGAGTTTCGTTGGTAGTATTTCCAGTCGCTGGAGAAGGTGCGGAAATAGAAGGCGTAGGCTAGGGCAAGAATACACAGCACCACAGCCTCAGGGAAAGTGATTTGATTGTCGAGACAAGTGAGTACAAAGGCGAAGGTGGCAAAGAATAAAAAAAGAGGGCTAGACATGGTTCGTATACGAAAAAAAGTTAGGGGCCCGCTCAGGAGGGCAAGGCCAAAGAGCAGTCCCAGGGCAGTGGTATTGCTTCCCACCATGGCGCCCAAGATTAGATCGGTGGATACTTTTTCCTGTCCCTTGAGTAAAAATAAGCTAGCGAGGGAGAAGGACAGGAGGGGAATCATGCCGCCAAAGGCCCAAGAAAATAGGGAAACTTTCGTCCACGCAGGGGATTGTTTTCCTGTGGTGGGGGGCCAGGTTCGTAGAAAAGTGGAAAAGTGGCGGAAGCTAGCGGCCGAGAGTTCAGAAAAGAGTATAAGGAGCACTAGGGCCAGCGCAGCAATTAATGTGAGCAAATTGTATACCCTTCTTTGTAGTCCCCGTGTTTCATGGGGGAAATTCTATGCTATAATTATTTTTTATGGAAGGTGAAATCCAGGGCACTATGAATGGGCGAAAAGAGCAAGAGTGCCATCTCTTACCCCACTTTCCCGGTCACAAGGAGAAAGTGAAAATTCTTTTCGACGGGGTCCAAAAAAATAGAGTCCAAAAAAATGAGACCCAAGGAAAAGTCTTTGCCCTAAAGAATATTTCCCTAGACGAGGTGGCAGTGGAGCTGCTGGCCTCAGAGGAGCCCCTTCCCCTTTCCAAGGGAGAACGCTGCAAGGCAGAAGTTCAATTGATGGACCAAGTCTATCCATTGGATCTGGAGGTTTTATCCGTTCAGGAGGATTCGGCCCATTTTCGTATTTTTGATCTGGAGGAGGAAGTCAAGGATGCGGTTTTGCAAGTCCTGGATCCTCGCTACATCGCGCGTAGTTTACAGGAGATTTCCATCGACCTTGTTCCTGAAAACTTTGGTGAGGGGATTACCCAGTGGTTTCATGGCAATATCAACTCGGACCTGTATATTTGGAAAATGAATTCGGGTACTTGGTTGCGAGTGGTACTGGCGTGGAATGGTTGCTTTTGGGAGTGGTCTGAGGCCAAGGGAGTGCGTACAGGAAATTTAGATAGGGACGCTAAGGGGCGGGGGCGCATGGCCTATCATTCCAAGCCGTTGCATCGTATTCAGCACCAGACTAGAAAAATCCTTGAGAATATGGAGGCATTGGACTACCGTTTGGTGGAATTCCTTTTAGGGCATTTATAGTTTGTCATTTTTTATAGAAAGGCCTTTCCCATGAATAGAAACTTTGCTTTGGAGTTTGTTCGAGTAACAGAGATTGCGGCTATCAGCAGTGCCCGCTGGGTGGGTCGTGGCGACGAAAAGGAAGCGGATCAGGCTGCAGTTACCTCCATGCGGAAGATGTTTCAGTCTATTGATTTTTCTGGAGAGGTTGTGATTGGAGAGGGAGAGCGAGACAGGGCTCCCATGCTATATATTGGAGAAAAAGTGGGTTCGGGGAAGGGGCCCAACTTGGATTTAGCACTGGACCCTTTAGAGGGAACCACCATTTGTGCCCATGGCGGGAATAACGCCCTATCCGTGATTGCCATTGCGGACAAGGGAAATTTTCTGCACGCTCCGGATACATATATGGAAAAGATTGCGGTTGGTCCGGAGGCTGCCACTGCCATTAGTTTAGAGCGAACGCCTACGGAAAATTTAAAGAACATTGCTAGGGCGAAAAAAAAAGAGGTGAGTAATTTAACGGTGGTGGTTTTGGATCGTCCACGTCATGAGTTTCTTATTAAGGAAGTTCGGGCCACGGGAGCTAGGATTAATTTAATCCAAGACGGAGATGTGAGTGCGGCTATTTCCACGGCCACGGCGAATTCTGGGGTAGATGTTTTGATGGGTACGGGTGGAGCTCCTGAGGGTGTTATTTCAGCGGCAGCTTTGCGGTGTTTGGGAGGCGCTATGTATGGTCGACTGTGTTTTCGTAATCCGGAAGAGGTGAGTAGGGCCAAAAAAATGGGAATTCAGGATATGGATAAAATTTATTCCATGAACGAGATGGCCAATGGAAACGTAATGTTTTGTGCTACGGGGGTGACTGCGGGTCATTTCTTAGACGGAGTTGTATTTACTTCCCAAGGGGCAAAGACCCATTCCATGGTTATGCGATCAGAGACGGGAACCATTCGACACATTCGTGCCGAGCATGTATTTGATCGAAAGCCTGGATTGTAACAAATAGATGAAATAAGCAGAGAAGGAGAAAAAAAATGTCAAAAGCATCTAGAAAAAAAGTAATGAACGTGTCCATGGAGGATCTTTGGGACGTTATTACCGACTATGAGAGCTATCCTGATTTTGTGGACACTGTGGAATCCCTTGAGGTCTTGGGAAGAAGGGGCAACAAGGTAACAGCAGAGTATGAAGTAAATATGGTGAAAAAAATCACTTATACCTTGGAGCACACTGAGACGAAGCCCAACAAGATGACGTGGAAGATGATAGAGGGAGAGTTATTCACCAGCAACGATGGTGGTTGGAAGTTAAAGAGTATGGGTGAGAACAAGGTGGAGGCTGAGTATTTTGTGGACGTGGGGCTTCCCCTATTTGTTCCCAAGTCCATTATAAAGGGGCTGGTGGGCCAGAGTTTGCCAGAGATGTTGGAAAAATTTGAGGCCAGAGCAAAAGCCAGAGCAAAAAAAGGACCAAAGAAAGGACCAAAGGCCTAGAGCCCTTGGATACACACACACACTATGAAGGAGCAAGCCCTAGAAAAATCCTACTTCATCAAGACCTTTGGTTGTCAGATGAATCATCATGACACGGATCGTATGTCCTTCCTGCTCCAAGAAAATGGCTATACACCGTCGAAAGAAATGAGAGACGCCAATTTAATTTTATTTAATACCTGTTCCATTCGGGATAAGGCTCACAACAAGGGTGTGTCCAGTTTGGGTATGATGTGCAAGTTGAAAAGAAGCCGGCCCCATTTAAAGTTAGGTTTTACGGGTTGTGTGGCCCAACATGAAAAAAGTCGAGTGTTTAAAAAATTTCCTGAATTGAATTTTGTTTTAGGTACGGATAATATCGACGCTCTTCCTGAAGTGCTATACCGCATGGATCGAGGAGAAAAAAACATTTCGCTCACGGGCTTTGATCCGTCGCAAAATTATTCCATAGAAACCAAGGTGCTTCCTGGAAGTGCTTCCGTTTTTATGAACATTATGAAGGGTTGTGATAATTTCTGTACGTACTGTATTGTTCCCTTTACCCGGGGACGGGAGAAGAGCCGACGACTGGGAGAAGTGGTGGCAGACATCGAGCAGTTTTTATTGAAGGACGTTGTGGAGGTGACCCTCTTGGGTCAGAATGTAAACTCCTATGGAAAAAGTTTGGGTGGAGAAAAAGAAGGTCAAACCTTCCCCCTTCTCCTTCGTGCCATTGAGAAAATGGCAGATCGTTTGGACAGAGAGGGAGTTACGGATCCCACGGGAAAGGATGGAAAGCCACGCGGGTTACGTCGATTGCGTTATACCACTTCCCATCCCAAGGATTTTGATGAGGAGATGATCGCTTGTCACAAGGATTTAAAGCGATTGGTTCCCCACCTGCACCTGCCGGTGCAATCCGGCTCTGAGGCAGTGTTAAAGCGAATGAAACGTTTTCTTCCCATAGGTGTCTATCTCGACCGAATCCAAAAGCTCCGCGCCCATGTTCCTGGAATTTCTATTACTACGGACATGATTGTGGGTTTCTCAGGGGAAACTCAGCAAGAGTTTGAGGAAACAATGGATTTGATTAATACGGTTCAGTTTAATGGAATTTATGCTTACACCTATTCTCCCAGACCGGGCACGAAGGCCATAGCCTTAGGAGATACGGTGCCCGACGAGGTGAAAAAAGAACGTCTTCATTGTTTGCACCGTCGTCAACGGCAAATTCAAGAGGAGAAAAATGCAATACTGGAGGGGAAAGTAATGGAAGTATTGGTTGAGGGTGCTTCGAAAAGTAATGCCACCTTTGCCACAGGTCGTATTCCTCAGTGGACAACGGTTAATTTTTCTGCGGGTGATGCCGTAACCATTTCAAAAATGAAGGGTAGGTTTTTGCCCGTACGAATTATATCCTCTACGGCGTTTGCCCTCCAAGGACAGTTATTATGATTGCATCGGTAAAGGGGTTCACACCCAAAATCCATAAAAGTGTATTCGTGGCTCCAAGTGCCGACGTGATGGGCGACGTAACCATCGGTGAGCATTCCAGCATTTGGTTTCAATCCGTACTTCGTGGAGATGTTCACTGGATTCGTATTGGAAGTCATACAAATATTCAAGATGGCTGTGTCCTCCATGTCACGAATGGGCAGTTTCCCCTATCCATTGGATCCAGGGTTACGGTAGGTCACAAAGCTTGTCTCCATGGTTGTACCATCGAGGATGATAGCTTAATTGGCATGGGATCTGTGGTATTGGACAACGCCATTATTCGCTCCGGTTCCATGGTAGCTGCAGGAGCACTGGTAACTCCAGGCAAGGATTTCCCTTCCAACTCTTTGATTAAGGGCAGTCCTGCCAAGGCCGTACGTACTTTGACTCCGGAGGAGCGTACGCTGTTTATAGAAGAGGGCTGGCAGGGTTATTGTGCGAACCTAAAGGATTTTCAAAATACTTTTCAGCTCATAGAATCTTAAAGTAAAGTGTGGTACTAGGTAATATGGAAACAATAGACAGGTCCATTTCGGAAAGCCTTACCTTTGACGATGTTCTCCTAGTGCCCGGTGCAAGTTCCGTTCTTCCCACGCAAGCAAATTTGAAAAGCAGACTAACTCGAAAGATACATTTGAACATTCCCTTGATTTCTGCGGCCATGGATACCGTAACAGAGTCTAAAACTGCCATTGCCATGGCCCAAGAGGGAGGCATAGGGGTAATCCATAAAAACCTTTCCATTGAAAGCCAAGCCCTAGAGGTGAGCAAGGTAAAGAAAAGTGAGAGTGGAATGGTTTTGGATCCCATCACAGTGAGTCCTGAACGCCCCGTGAGTGAGGCCCTTCAATTGATGTCCACCTATAAAATATCTGGTGTGCCCGTTACCAGTGATGGTGCTTCCCAGAGTTCCCTTGTGGGAATTATCACCAATCGGGATGTGCGTTTTTTAGACGATGAAACCGTGCTCATCTCCACACTGATGACATCTAAAAATTTAATTACCACACCAGAGAATACAAGCCATGAGCAGGCAAAAAAAATTCTCCACAAGCACCGAATTGAAAAACTCCTTGTTGTTAATGGCGAAGGAAAGCTTATGGGTCTTATTACGATTAAGGATATTGAAAAAACAAGAAAATATCCCCATGCCAATAAGGACAGCTATGGTCGTTTGGTGGTGGGAGCTGCCATTGGTGTAACTCCCAATGTATTGGAAAGGGCAGGTGCACTGGTAGACGCTGGTGTGGATATATTATTTTTCGATTCTGCCCACGGCCACTCCCAGGGAGTATTAGAGGGTGTCAAGAAGGTGAAACAGCAATTTCCCTCCATGGAAGTGGTGGCAGGAAATGTGTGTACTGCCGAGGGCACTCAAGCTCTTATCGATGCGGGTGCAGACGCCGTAAAGGTGGGTATTGGTCCGGGAAGTATTTGCACCACACGCATAATCGCAGGCATTGGTATGCCTCAGTTTAGTGCTATTGTGGACAGTGCTCGTGTTGCTAGGGTCGCTGGAATACCTATTATCGCCGATGGAGGTGTGAAGTATTCAGGGGATATTGTAAAGGCCATTGCCGCAGGAGCCAGTGCTGTAATGATTGGTAGTTTATTTGCTGGCACTTCTGAATCTCCTGGAGAACTGGTGCTCTACCATGGACGTTCCTATAAAACCTACCGGGGTATGGGTTCCATGGAGGCGATGCAGAAGGGGTCGGGCGATCGTTACTTTCAACACAATGTAGCCGGTTCCAAATTAGTTCCTGAGGGTATTGAGGGCAGGGTTCCGTATCGTGGTTCTCTCTCGGCTGTTGTTCAACAATTATTGGGCGGCTTAAGGAGTGGAATGGGTTATGTGGGCACTCCCGACATACAATCCTTGCAGGAAAAAACAAAATTTGTGCGTGTAACAGCAGCGGGCTTGCGTGAGAGCCACTCCCATGATGTGGATATTACAAAGGAGGCCCCCAACTATTGGGTGAATCCATGAGTGTTCTCATTTTGGATTTTGGTAGTCAGTTCACTCAATTGATTGCTCGTCGTGTTCGCGAACTTCATTGCTACGGTGAGATTCTCCCTGGCAATACCTCCCTTTCCACAATAAAAGCGCTACGTCCTCAGGCACTCATACTCTCAGGCGGGCCCTATTCCGTACTGGCAGACGAGGCTCCCAGTGGAGACGCTGGAATTTTAGATATGGGTATTCCTGTTTTGGGTATTTGCTATGGCATGCAGTGGATGGCCCATAGGCTCGGTTCAACAGTCTATTCCAGTGAGAAGCGGGAGTATGGGTTTATGGAAATCCACACTCAGCAAAAAGGGGAACTCTTTCGAGGAATTTCCCCCACCCTTCGCACATGGATGAGTCACGGGGACGAGGTTAAAACTCCCCCACCGGGTTTTTGCGAAACTGCCCGGAGTGTTGGGGGTACGTTGGCAGCGATGGAGGATTCCAAACGTCGTTTGTTTGCCCTGCAATTCCATCCCGAGGTGACTCACACACAGGAGGGAACCCAGCTATTGGAAAATTTTCTTAGCATTGCTGGCGTGGAAAGAGATTGGGATATCGGGGACTTTGCTCAGAAAAAAATAAAAGCGATTCAAGATCAAGTGGGCCCCACGGGTCATGCCATATGTGCCCTCTCTGGAGGAGTGGATTCCTCTGTAGCCGCAGTTTTAGTGGAAAAGGCTCTGCCCAATCGCATGGATTGTATTTATGTCGATACTGGACTGCAGCGAGAGGGAGAGTTGGAAGAAGTTCAAAAGAGTTTCTCCACCTTGGGTTTACGCACCCATGTAGTGGATGCCGAAAAGGAATTCCTCCATGCGCTTAGGGGTGTTGTGGATCCTGAGAAAAAACGAAAAATTATTGGCCACCTGTTTGTGGATATTTTCCATAGAGAGTCCAAGCGACTTACCTTGGAGAGTGGCAAATCTATACGTTGGATGGTGCAGGGAACACTCTATCCCGATGTGATTGAAAGTGTGCCCCCTCCCGGTCAGGGCGGTTTTAGCAGCACCATTAAAAGCCATCACAATGTGGGAGGTTTGCCTAAGGACATGCCCTTAGAGCTGATAGAACCCCTAAGAGAGCTGTTTAAAGATGAGGTGAGAGTGCTGGCAGGTGCCTTAGGTATTCCCCAAGAAATCACCTCGCGTCATCCTTTTCCTGGACCCGGTCTAGCGGTTCGTTGTTTGGGGGAGGTGACCAGTGAACGACTTCAAATGCTGCGATCTGCGGATAAAATCTATATAGATATTTTACGGGAACGGGGTTTGTACCATAAAATTTGGCAAGCAGGAGCTATCTTACTCCCCATATCGACAGTGGGTGTTATGGGAGATGGACGCACCTACGAAAACCCCATTGCCCTTCGTGCTGTTGTGAGTGATGACGGAATGACAGCAAACTGGTATCCCTTTAATCCAGAGGTATTAAAAGAAATATCATCACGCATCGTTAATGGAGTAAAAGGAGTAAACCGGGTTGTCTACGACATTTCCAACAAGCCCCCAGCCACCATCGAGTGGGAGTAAAGAGTCCCCTCAATATGTGCCCCTGCATTTGCATACACTGTATTCTCCTTTAGGGAGTACAGTACGCTTGCCCGATCTATTCCAAAAATGTAAGGAACGGGGATTTCCGTCGGTGGCGATTACGGATCATGGGAGTCTTTGTGGAGCCATTGATTTTTATAAGGAGGGGAAAAAGGCTGGGATTCGTCCCATCTTTGGTTGCGACGTGTATGTGCAACCCCCGGAAAACATCCAATCTCACAACCAGTCTCACCGTAGCGCTGCCACTTCCCTGCGGGTCACTCGCCTCGTCCTATTGGCGCAAAACCGCTCAGGCTACCAGGCTCTTTTACGTCTCATTTCCCGTGCCTACTTAGAAAACTTCAAAGGGGGTCGTCCCCTACTGGATCCCAAGTGGCTAGAGGGCGACGAGGGTAAACATTTAATTGCCATCTCCGGGGGATTGAAAAGTCCCATGGGATGGAATGTTCTCCATGGGGATATGGAGAGGGCAGCCCAGGAGTTTGAATTTTTACATCGTACCTTTGGGGATCGTTTTTATGGAGAGCTACAAGCCTCCCACTTGTCAGAGATGGAAGTAGTGAATAAGTGGATTTTAAAGGAGTGTAAAAAAAGAGGAGTAAAGCCAGTGGCCACTTCCAATGTACATTATTTGGAGAAAGAGGAGGCTGCCTCCTATGATGTGCTCACTTGTATTAAGTTAGGCAAAAACATTACAGATATAAAACGTAGATTGGTGTGTGAGGATTTTTGGTTACAGGACAGTAAAACCATGGGAGATTTTTTCTCCCATTGCCCTGACGCTTTGGCAAATACACTGGAGGTGGCAGATCGTTGCCAAGTGGAGTTGGAGTTTTCCAATGATAGGGGAGAGCCTATTTATCACCTTCCCACTTTTGAGATTCCTGAAGAAGAGAAACCCACCACCTTGGAAGAGTACTTGCGTACGGAGGCGGAAAGGGGATTGAAAAAACGATTTCATCAGGGTGGTATCGAGGAGAAAACAAAATATTACGATCGTTTGGATGTAGAGGTAAAGATGATCCAAAAAACAGGTTTTGCGGGATATTTTTTAATCGTTTACGACTTTATCCGTTGGGCAAAATCCAATGGAATTCCTGTGGGCCCTGGGCGAGGGTCAGGAGCGGGATCCCTTGTGGCTTGGGCATTAGAGATAACCAATATCGATCCCATTCCCTACAACTTACTCTTTGAGCGATTTATCAATCCAGAGCGAGTTTCCATGCCTGACTTTGATGTGGACTTTTGCCCCACTCGAAGAGAAGAGGTGATTGATTATGTAAAAGAAAAGTATGGAAAAGAGAACGTGTCTCAGATTATTACTTTTGGTCGACTGCAAGCCAAGAACTGTATTCGGGATGTGGGTAGAGTGTTGGGCATGCCTTACGATGAGGTGGATAAAATTGCCAAGCTCGTTCCTGATCGTTTGGGAATTAAGCTCCAGGAAGCCCTGTCTCAGGAAGAGAAACTGCAGAAACTATGCGACGAGAACAGCACCGTTGCCAGTTTATTTCACCACGCCCTAAAGTTAGAGGGATTGATTCGAAACTTTGGAAAGCACGCAGGTGGAGTGATTATCACGGACCAGCCCATTACCAGTTACTCGCCTCTTTGCGTGGACACGGACGGCAACGTGATGACCCAGTTTGATAAAGACTCAGGGGAGATGGTTGGTCTGGTGAAGTTTGATTTTTTAGGCTTAAAGACGCTTACGCAAATAGAGAACACATTGGAATTGATTAACTCCGATCGTAAGGATCCCCTAAGTGTGGAAAATATTATTCCGGACGAAAGCGCCCCCTTTGATCTTGTTTCTCGAGGAGAAACCATTGGAATTTTTCAATTGGAGTCTGGGGGAATGGTGGACCTTTGTAAGCGTATCGACCCCTGCAACTTAGATGAATTAGCTGTCATCAGTGCGCTGTATAGACCGGGTCCTTTGGAGTCGGGGATGGTTACGGATTTTATTGAGAGAAAGCATGGTCGTGTTCCCATCGAGTATTCCGTACAGAAATTGGAGCTCATACTCAAGGAAACATTTGGTGTGATTGTGTACCAGGAGCAAGTGATGCGTGTGGCGCAACTTCTGGCCGGTTATACGTTGGGGGAGGCGGATATTCTTCGTCGTGCCATGGGGAAAAAGAAGGTCAAAGAAATGGCCGACCAAAAGGAACGTTTTGTAAAGGGTGCGCGGGAGAAAGAGAATATTTCAGAGGAAATTTCGGGTGCTATTTTTGAATTGATTGAGAAGTTTGCAGGTTACGGTTTTAACAAATCCCACGCAACAGCGTATGCCTATATTTCTTACCAGACGGCGTATTTAAAGCACCACTATCCGGCGCAATTTTTTGCAGGACTCTTGACTACGGATATGTCGGACACGGATCGTTTAGCAAAGATCATTGGCAACGCAAAGGAGTCTGGGGTTCGGGTATTGGGTCCAGACATTAACGAGTCCAGGAGATTTTTCACGGTATTGGGTACGGGCAAGGATCAAAAAATACGTTTTGGTTTAGAGGCCATTAAGTCGGTGGGTTATGGTGCGGTGGAGGATATACAAAGAGAGCGTAAGGAGAATGGTCCTTTTCATTCCTTGGCTAATTTTTGTAGTCGTATTTCCACTCGTAAGGTCAGTCGAAAGACAAGGGAAGCGCTCATTCAAGCGGGAGCGTTCGATGCCATACATGAGAGTGTGGGTAGTCGTAAGGCTTTGTTTGAGGCATTGCCTGCCATTATTAATTGGGGGTTAAGGGAGCAAGAGCATAAGGCTATGGGGCAGGAGAGTCTTTCCTTTGATACGGATGATGGACCGGGGTTACGGGGAGCCGAGCCTGAAGTGAAAAAAATTCCGGACTGGGAGCACGGGGAGCGATTGGATATGGAGCGAAGCCTTATGGGCTTTTATGTGAGTGGGCATCCAGTGGAGGCCTATGTTCCTTTGATTAAAACCCTTACCGATATGTCTATTGGAAGTGTGCAGGAGAAGGCTGCCACAAGCAGTGTTTTTGTGCCCTCTCCCGACGCCAAGCCCTGGCAAAATCGGTCGAAAAATGAATACACGTTAGTGGGTTTAGTGACGACTTTTCGTGAGATCCACACCAAAAAAGGTCAGCGCATGGCATTTGCCACCATGGAGGATTTAAGTGGTAAAATTGAGATGATTTGTTTTCCCAGGGTTTATGAGAAGTTTGGAGAGGAGATGCGGGTGGGGAAACTCATCGTGGCAAGAGGAAACATAGAGGCCAAGGAGAAAATAGCTAAAATTCTTCTTTCTTCTGTGCGACCGTTAGCAGAGTATAGTGAGAAAGAAAGGCAAGACCCACCCATGGTTTTTTTCCGACTGGACAGCGAGCAGACCACGAGAGGTCAGCTCCAAGCGCTCCATGATATTTGCAGGAGACATAAGGGAAAAAGTAAGGCTATAATTGAATACTCTATGGGTAATGAGGTTAAGGCAAAGATGGAGTTACCGGGGGATCTAAAGGTTTCACCTGGATGTGAGTTTATTAATGAAGTAAGGAGGGTTTTTGGTGCGGACATTTTATCTTTTCATTAGGCGAAGAATATTGCTCTTTGCTGCTTTGGTTTCCATTTTTTTATGCTCGTTTTCCGTATTGGCAACGAATCTATATAGTCTTGTTGTCAGTGGCACCACGATTGACGCAGCTTTGATCACCGCACTGGAGATAGCATTGAGGAAAAACATTTCCCTTCCTGGGAAAACACGGAAGAGGATACTGGAAGCAGAAATTATTCCCATGGTTGGTCAGTTTATCCCCAGCCATCGAGTGGTTCAGGATAGAGGGGACGGGGATGAGTTAATCATTCGTGCGAGGGTGGATTTGGATTCGCTCAACGCGATTTTCTCCTTAGTGCAGAAAAAACCCACTAGGGCTGCTATTTTTATCAAAGGGCATAAGGATGGCATGCCTTGGAAAAGTGTTCCCTATGAGGAGAGGGAAGAGTTGTTAGTGGGTCGAATAGAAAAGATGGCCACTGGTTATTTTTTGAGAAGAGGAATAAAAACCACAGCTCGAACAAACTCCCACTTGGAATATATAAATTTTGATAGTGTTTCTGAAGATTCTGGAGCTATGTTAAGGGCTGTGGCAGAAAAACAAGGATTGGATTTTGTTTTATTTATCCATACTTACTTTCAGAGAAAGAATATTAAAAATAGTAGTCGCAGGGTGCTTCGCATGTATATGGATACCGAGCTGTACGATAAAAAGAATAGCCTGCTTTTGGCTTCCTACCAGGGGAGTATTCCCATGTCCTTGGGTGCTAGGGCCATTGAAAGTACCTACCCGGGTGTGCAGGAGCAAGTGGATTCTCTTATAAAAAATACACTTTATAATTTATTTATAAAATCGGGTAGAAACTATTTAGCTACCATAAAAAGTCAATCCTATCTCACTCTTAGGGTGTTGAATCCTTTGAGTTATGGATCGCTGGAGAAATTGCAGGCAGCTGTGGCAGAATTGCCTAAAGTGAAATCCATCGTACCTAGAGCAGCTCAGCAGGGACGTTTTGATTACTGGATCGACATTCCTCGTAGCTATATACCCAAGCTCATGAAGGCAATTGCAAACATAAAGATAGAGGGTTTTACTGTTTTTAGTGTGATCAATCGAACTGAGAATTCTAACAACCCCACCATAGCCCTGCGTATGGAAAAGAAACCCATAACAGGGGCAGGCAGCAAAGGAGAAAAAAGTGAAAATAAAAATTAAATATTTTTTATTTTTGTCGTGTTCAGCGTTTGTTCTATGGAGTTGTGCCAAGTCCAATGTGTATAGAAAGGATCAGGCCTTGAGGCAGCGACTAGAATCCTTGGAGCAAGAGCAAGTGGAGTTAAAGGGAAAATTACAGATACGCCTAGCGCGCGCTCGATCACAAAAAAAAGCCCTCTCCAAGTCTGAGGGAAAAAATAAGGAAATTATATTGAAAAAAAGTACGGTGCTTCTTCCTTTCTGGAATAGCTCAGATAAGAAAGGTGATGTCCCTCTCGCACTTCACGAAGAGATTCTTGAGTTTTTGGAAAGTGAGCCAGAATTTAAAGTTATACATCGAGACAAAATTTTTAAGGTGAGTAGGGATTTCTACAACGATAAGAAAGAAATTAAATTGCAGAAGTTGGTAAAGTTAGGCATGGATTTGGACGCTTCCTTAATTGTTATGGGTCGCATTGGAAGTATCCATGTTCATAAAAAAGATGAGAGTGTGGGGTTTGTTCGTCCAAAAACATATGGGTTGAGCGTAGAATTGGAAGCCCGTTTGATTAGTATAAACGACGCGAGACAGATGGCTGTGATACGCAAAAGAGCTACAAAGTCCATAAGATCCTTGAGCTTTATGGATGGAGACTCTAAGATGAGTCAGGATATATACCAAACTATGTTAGGGATAGTACTTAGGGATGCAACTCGAAAGATACTATCCGAACTTCCTCGAATAGCGAGTCGTGTTGACTGGCAAGGAAAAATAGCTAAGGTTGACGGAGATAAGATTTATATTACTGCGGGGCAGTCCACGGGTTTAGAGTTAGGAGATATATTGAAAGTTGTTTCCAAAAGTGAAGACATATTGGATCCTCAAACGGGCAGGTTCTTAGGTAAAACGAGAGGAACGGTAAAGGGAACAGTGGAGATAACGGGTTATTTTGGTACAGACGGATCGATCACACGGCTTCACTCTGGAGGTAGCTTCCAGCGAAACGATACAGTGAGGCTTTACTAATGAATGACATAGAAGCAAGAGTTATCATCCTACCGTATAAAAAAATCATTCTAGGTACCTGCGCCTTTGTCCTAGTTGTCAGCTTTTTATTGAGTTTTCCCTATTTAAATAATGTTTATATCCCAGCGCTAGTGAGTTATTTCCTGGCTTTTCTTCTCAGTCCCACGGTGGACTATGCGGAAAAAAGAGGGTTTGGTCGTGTTGGTCCCATTGCTGTTTTGCTGCTTTTTTTCTTTTTCGCTCTTGTTTTCATGATTATATTGATCGTGCCCAGGCTTACCATTCAGCTCAAGGATCTATTTCATGAAGTGCCCAGTCTTGTGGACAGTCTCACTTTTTGGTTCGTCCCCTATTCCATAGAATATTTAGGTTACGATATTTTCAGTGATTGGAAAAAATTTATTGGAGATATTTTACCTCAGATCAGTACCCTGCCCGCAAACGCCATTGTGAGTAACCTGTTTAACAGTACGATTCATGCCTTGGGTACCCTTGTTTCCGTGCTCCTAGTACCTGTTCTTACCTTTTATATGCTCAAGGATTACCATCTTATCAATGCATCTATTTTGAAGCTCATGCCCCGCAGGCATGTGCCGGCTGTGCAGGAAGTATCCCGTAGACTTGCGCTCGTACTCGGTGGTTTAATTAGGGGGCAGTTCCTAGTGTGTGCCATTTTAGCTACTTTTTATATGATTGCTCTCACTGCTGTGGGTATGGATTTGAGTTTAATTATTGGTATCCTTGCGGGAATTTTAAATATTATTCCTTTTGTGGGTCCGTTGATTGCTTTGGTATTTTCCATACTCATTAGTGTGCTTGGAGGTAAAGGGCTTTCACTTTGTGCTGGTATAGTGGGTGTGTTTCTAGTGGCTAACCTATTAGACAATACCGTGTTGACTCCTAAAATCGTGGGTAAAAAAATGGGAGTGAGTTCACTCACTGTTATTTTAGTTTTAATTGCAGGAGGAGAGCTGCTAGGGTTTTTAGGTATGCTGTTGGCCCTGCCCGTTACTGCAATGGTTAAAGTCTTGAGTGGGTATATGATAGAGCAATATTTTTCTACCCCTTATTACAAAAGTAGTGAGTAGGGAAAATATATGTTACATACAGTAATGAGAGATAGAAAATGAACGAAAAAAAATTTTTAGAATATAGACAAAAATGCACTTATGAGCAAGCTCTTCGTTACCAAGGATTTTTAAACGAAGAAAACCATACGGGTCTATTTGCTTTTTCTTGTCCACCTACGATCACATTGGGAATTGCTTCCGACACGGAAAAAGAACTTTTAGTGTCACCTGCTTTTTTAAAGGAGAAAAATTTTACTATTTTACAAACAGATCGGGGAGGTAAGGCTACTTTCCACGGTCCTGGGCAACTCCTGGCTTTTCCTTTAGGCAATTTAAAAACATTATATAACGATCGGTTTGCGGCACGTAGGTTCACAGAGGAGCTTCTTCTTGGTCTTGCCCATGCTTGTGCGGCCCTTGGGGTGCGAAGTGTGGAAGCGAGAAAAGGTTTTCCCGGCATTTGGACAAGTAGAGGAAAGCTTATTTCCATGGGGTTTGCCATAAAAGATGGTTATATTTTTCATGGATTTTCCATAAACATTACGAACCAATGTTTAGGAGGGTTTAGTGTAATACAACCTTGTGGTGTAAATAACTGTCCCATTACTTCCTTGGAAGCAGAAAATGTTTCCGTTAAAGATCCTTTGGAGCTTACCCAAACGATTGCTCCCTATTTAAGTAATTTATTTAGCCGCACGGATGGGCAAGAAAGATTTAATTATAAGGATGTTTATCCCAGCATTGAGTCTATTTTTTCTAAAGATTATGTGTCTTCAAAAAAAATAGGCATTAAGGAAAGCCATGCTGAAAATTGATTTGAGTGGGAAGTTAGCTTTAGTGGCAGGTGTTGCTGACGATCAAGGTTTTGGTTGGGCGATTACTAAATCCTTAGCAGCAGCGGGAGCGAAAATTATTCTTGCAGCTTGGCCTCCTGCCTTTAAGATATTGGAAATGTCCCTTAATCGAGGAAAGCTGAACACAGCCTTACCCGAAGGCAAAGAACTGTCTGTGGAACATATCTATCCCTTGGACGCTGTCTACGATCGACGCGAAGATGCTCCAGAAGAAATACGCACCAATAAAAGATATTCCAACCTAGGTGATTTCAGTATTCAGGGTTTGCGAAAAAACATAGAGCGAGATTATGGAAAAGACAGTCTTGCCGTTGTAGTGCATTCGTTAGCCAATGGTCCTGAGGTGTCCAAGCCCCTTATGCAAACCTCCCGTACTGGTTACTTGGCAGCGAACTCTGCCAGTGCCTATTCGTTTGTAAGTATGATCCAAAACCTATCGCCCATAATGCCCAAGGGAGGAGCTTTTTTAGCCCTATCTTACTTGGCAGCCCATAGGGCGGTTCCGGGTTACGGTGGAGGAATGTCATCGGCAAAAGCTAGCCTAGAATCAGATACAAAAACTCTTTCCTACGAGGCAGGACGTGAGTTTGGTCATCGTGTAAATACAATTAGTGCTGGACCACTGGCTTCCCGAGCAGCCCGCTCCATTGGCTTTGTGGATGCAATGATATCGTACAGTGAAGCCCATGCACCACTACAGGATTCCCTCAAAGCGGCAGATGTGGGAAACACCGCTGCCTTTCTTTGCTCCCCCTTAGCGGCAGGTATTACGGGCAGTACGGTGTATGTGGACAAAGGCATGCACGTTATGGGACCAGATCCCGACGATGAAAGTGCGCTCTAGCCTAATTTTAGGCACAAAAAAAGCCTTCTTCATTTCTAAAGAAAGCTTTCTTGTATTCTAGAGTAAATAAATACTTATCGGTCGAGGCCAAGCATTCGTCTGACATTATCGGCTGGATCAGTTTTTTATTCTTTTAATTTTTGTGCTTCCGCCTTAACAGATTCAAGTATTGGTTGAAGCGTCGGCGAATTCCTCTCATAAGCCTCATGAGCCGCTTCTAGTGCCTCACTGTCAGTAGGTGTCGAAGCAACTGCCACAAAAGCAACTAGGTCTTTACCAGAGAATCCTGTTAGCCACCTGATTATGCTTTCCCCAATTATTTTATTTTGCTCATCAGAAAATTCCTCTGTTTTGAAAGAATCAAAAATCCTTTTTGGTATAGTATTGCGAAAAAGTATTAGCAGTTTGGTTGGTGTACTTTGCCATATTTCCCATATTTCTTCGTACATTACTTCTTTTGTTGGATCTTCTGTAGGTGCACAATAACCTTCAACAAAATTATTCTCCAAGTTCTTCCAAGGTGAAGAAGCCACTCTGTAACGAGCCAAGTCATAATCGAATGCTACTGGCATTTCATTCACAATACAGCTTGCCGTGCCAAAAGATAACTGACCTGGTTTGTCTCCATGGGTAACAGTGCAATTATTCAATTTTGAAATTTCCTGACTCTCCATATTGTGGGTTTTACTATTATATATAACCATTCTTCCCAATTTCACTTTTGTAGTGACACCAGCAGGGACGCTTTCTGGGATATGATCGAGGGCAAGCGTATTTCGATACTCTCTAAGAACATAGTTTGTTCCTTTTAATTCCATATCACAAAAATACTTTTCCTCTTCCGCTAACGCTACATTTGAACATAGGGCTATTAAACCCACTCCTATAATTATATTTTTCATCTTTCGTTCTCCTTTATTATATGGGTTGCGCTGCCGCTTATGAGACAACGCAACGCATTTTTGTTTTAATTGATTTACATCATAGAGGAGGTATTGCGATAAGTCAAATATTTTTTGAAGCAAAGCAAAAAAAATAAATGCCTGATTTTATTGGATTATTTGAGAAATTTAGCTCTTTTTATTCAATGTAGAGGAAAGCTTATTTCCATGGGGTTTGCCATAAAAGATGGTTATATTTTTCATGGATTTTCCATAAACATTACGAACCAATGTTTAGGAGGGTTTAGTGTAATACAACCTTGTGGTGTAAATAACTGTCCCATTACTTCCTTGGAAGCAGAAAATGTTTCCGTTAAAGATCCTTTGGAGCTTACCCAAACGATTGCTCCCTATTTAAGTAATTTATTTAGCCGCACGGATGGGCAAGAAAGATTTAATTATAAGGATGTTTATCCCAGCATTGAGTCTATTTTTTCTAAAGATTATGTGTCTTCAAAAAAAATAGGCATTAAGGAAAGCCATGCTGAAAATTGATTTGAGTGGGAAGTTAGCTTTAGTGGCAGGTGTTGCTGACGATCAAGGTTTTGGTTGGGCGATTACTAAATCCTTAGCAGCAGCGGGAGCGAAAATTATTCTTGCAGCTTGGCCTCCTGCCTTTAAGATATTGGAAATGTCCCTTAATCGAGGAAAGCTGAACACAGCCTTACCCGAAGGCAAAGAACTGTCTGTGGAACATATCTATCCCTTGGACGCTGTCTACGATCGACGCGAAGATGCTCCAGAAGAAATACGCACCAATAAAAGATATTCCAACCTAGGTGATTTCAGTATTCAGGGTTTGCGAAAAAACATAGAGCGAGATTATGGAAAAGACAGTCTTGCCGTTGTAGTGCATTCGTTAGCCAATGGTCCTGAGGTGTCCAAGCCCCTTATGCAAACCTCCCGTACTGGTTACTTGGCAGCGAACTCTGCCAGTGCCTATTCGTTTGTAAGTATGATCCAAAACCTATCGCCCATAATGCCCAAGGGAGGAGCTTTTTTAGCCCTATCTTACTTGGCAGCCCATAGGGCAGTTCCGGGTTACGGTGGAGGAATGTCATCGGCAAAAGCTAGCCTAGAATCAGATACAAAAACTCTTTCCTACGAGGCAGGACGTGAGTTTAGTCATCGTGTAAATACAATTAGTGCTGGACCACTGGCTTCCCGAGCAGCCCGCTCCATTGGCTTTGTGGATGCAATGATATCGTACAGTGAAGCCCATGCACCACTACAGGATTCCCTCAAAGCGGCAGATGTGGGAAACACCGCTGCCTTTCTTTGCTCCCCCTTAGCGGCAGGCATTACGGGCAGTACGGTGTACGTGGACAAAGGCATGCACGTTATGGGACCAGATCCCGACGATGAAAGTGCGCTCTAGCCTAATTTTTTCTATAACGGCGTGATTTGAAATTACTTGGCATTATTCTTTTAATAGAGCAGGTTCCTCATCAGGCTTTTCTGACATGAATCGGATAAAATCTTCTACTGATCCGGAAACAGGAAGATTGAAATGTGTAGTAACCCTAGAAGAATTGGAATCCTTCCAACTACTAACTGTCTTGTCACTGTAAGCACTTAAGGAAACCAGATCTTTAAAACTTCTAACAAACTTTGTTTTCTCCAATGCTGTTTTAAATCTTTCAAGAAATTTAAAATACTCATAATCGTCTATATGCGGGCGCTCTCTGGATTTTGTCAATAAAAACCAGTAACCCATTTTATAATCATGACTCTTTTCCATTCTTTCCATAATCTCTGAATCTAGTTTGTTTGTGGCTTTTCTTAACTCAGCAGCGCTTTGGCATGTAAACTCAAAGTTAGGGTTAGCTCTTAATGCCGCATCATTGCGTAACAGAGCAACAGGGTGAGTATAAATTATGTTAAAGTTAACCATTATTCCTTCATATGCATATCTGGAATTTAGTGTATCCGTAATTTTTCCAGAATTCACCACATCCACAAATTTTTTCATTTCGTAATTAGACATTTCGCTAGTATATACTGAAAGACTTCTCATCAAGTCTTTTTTGTCCTCATCACATAAATGTTCAAACTCATCCGGCACTCTTTTTAACTCATCGGGAACTTGTCTTTCAAGCTGTTAAGAGTAATTTCTTCTAAAATATCTTGTTTTGCTATCTGTTGAGACCAAATTTGTGCTTCTGTCATAACAGATTCAGCTATTGACTGAAGTTTCGCCTGATCTCTCATTATAAGTTTTTGTATAGATCTTGCTCCTCCATCCATCATAGTTATGTCCTCAGCAGAGAGTGTCACCATCCACCTCCACGTAGTTTCCTGCGCCATTTCCTCATCAGACGTTCCATCTCCTCTGTAAGGATCAAACGCCTCTTTTTGCGCAGCGCCACGAAACATTATTACTATTTTGGTTGGTGTACGTTGCCATATTTCCCATATTTCTTTAAATGTTACTTTTCTTGTTGGCTCTTCCGTATATCCACAATTTACATTAGAAAGAGTACTCACAAATTTCCTCCAAGATGAAGAATCTAGTCTGTAGCTCATTGAATGAGGATTGACTGCTACTGACACTTCATTCACAGTACAGTTCTTCGTGCCAAAAGATAATTGACCTGGTCTGTCTTCATAAGTAACAGTGCAATTATTCAACTTTGAAATTTCCCGACTCTCCATTTTATGAGTTTTATTATTATACATAACCACCTTTCCCAACTTCGCTCTTGTAGTTACACCAGTAGGGAGGCTTTCTGGCAAAGCATCGAGACTAAACGTATTATTATATTCTCTAAGAACGTAATTTGTTCCTGTTAATTCTAGGTCACAAAAATACTTTTCCTCTTCCGCTAACGCTACATTTGAACATAGGGCTATTAAACCCACTCCTATAATTATATTTTTCATCTTTCGTTCTCCTTTATTATATGGGTTGCGCTGCCGCTTATGAGACAACGCAACGCGTTTTTGTTTTAATTGATTTACATCATAGAGGAGGTATTGCGATAAGTCAAATATTTTTTGAAGCAAAGCAAAAAAAATAAATGCCTGATTTTATTGGATTATTTGAGAAATTTAGCTCTTTTTATTCAATGTAGAGGAAAGCTTATTTCCATGGGGTTTGCCATAAAAGATGGTTATATTTTTCATGGATTTTCCATAAACATTACGAACCAATGTTTAGGAGGGTTTAGTGTAATACAACCTTGTGGTGTAAATAACTGTCCCATTACTTCCTTGGAAGCAGAAAATGTTTCCGTTAAAGATCCTTTGGAGCTTACCCAAACGATTGCTCCCTATTTAAGTAATTTATTTAGCCGCACGGATGGGCAAGAAAGATTTAATTATAAGGATGTTTATCCCAGCATTGAGTCTATTTTTTCTAAAGATTATGTGTCTTCAAAAAAAATAGGCATTAAGGAAAGCCATGCTGAAAATTGATTTGAGTGGGAAGTTAGCTTTAGTGGCAGGTGTTGCTGACGATCAAGGTTTTGGTTGGGCGATTACTAAATCCTTAGCAGCAGCGGGAGCGAAAATTATTCTTGCAGCTTGGCCTCCTGCCTTTAAGATATTGGAAATGTCCCTTAATCGAGGAAAGCTGAACACAGCCTTACCCGAAGGCAAAGAACTGTCTGTGGAACATATCTATCCCTTGGACGCTGTCTACGATCGACGCGAAGATGCTCCAGAAGAAATACGCACCAATAAAAGATACTCTGCCTTAGGTGATTTCAGTATTCAGGGTTTGCGAAAAAACATAGAGCGAGATTATGGAAAAGACAGTCTTGCCGTTGTAGTGCATTCGTTAGCCAATGGTCCTGAGGTGTCCAAGCCCCTTATGCAAACCTCCCGTACTGGTTACTTGGCAGCGAACTCTGCCAGTGCCTATTCGTTTGTAAGTATGATCCAAAACCTATCGCCCATAATGCCCAAGGGAGGAGCTTTTTTAGCCCTATCTTACTTGGCAGCCCATAGGGCAGTTCCGGGTTACGGTGGAGGAATGTCATCGGCAAAAGCTAGCCTAGAATCAGATACAAAAACTCTTTCCTACGAGGCAGGACGTGAGTTTGGTCATCGTGTAAATACAATTAGTGCTGGACCACTGGCTTCCCGAGCAGCCCGCTCCATTGGCTTTGTGGATGCAATGATATCGTACAGTGAAGCCCATGCACCACTACAGGATTCCCTCAAAGCGGCAGATGTGGGAAACACCGCTGCCTTTCTTTGCTCCCCCTTAGCGGCAGGTATTACGGGCAGTACGGTGTATGTGGACAAAGGCATGCACGTTATGGGACCAGATCCCGACGATGAAAGTGCGCTCTAGCCTAATTTTAGGCACAAAAAAAGCCTTCTTCATTTCTAAAGAAAGCTTTCTTGTATTCTAGAGTAAATAAATACTTATCGGTCGAGGCCAAGCATTCGTCTGACATTATCGGCTGGATCAGTTTTTTATTCTTTTAATTTTTGTGCTTCCGCCTTAACAGATTCAGCTATTGACTGAAGTTTCGCCTGATCTCTCATTATAAGCTTTTGTATAGATCTTGCTCCTCCATCCATATCCATCATAGTTATGTCCTCAGCAGAGAGTGTCACCATCCACCTCCACGTAGTTTCCTGCGTCATTTCCTCATCAGACGTTCCATCTCCTCTGTAAGGATCAAACGCCTCTTTTTGCGCAGCGCCACGAAGCATTATTACTATTTTGGTTGGTGTACGTTGCCATATTTCCCATATTTCTTTAAATGTTACTTTTCTTGTTGGCTCTTCCGTATATCCACAATTTACATTAGAAAGAGTACTCACAAATTTCCTCCAAGATGAAGAATCTAGTCTGTAGCTCATTGAATGAGGATTGACTGCTACTGACACTTCATCTACAGTACAGTTCTTCGTGCCAAAAGATAATTGACCTGGTCTGTCTTCATAAGTAACAGTGCAATTATTCAACTTTGAAATTTCCCGACTCTCCATTTTATGAGTTTTATTATTATACATAACCACCTTTCCCAACTTCACTCTTGTAGTTACACCAGTAGGGAGGCTTTCTGGCAAAGCATCGAGACTAAACGTATTATTATATTCTCTAAGAACGTAATTTGTTCCTGTTAATTCTAGGTCACAAAAATACTTTTCCTCTTCCGCTAACGCTACATTTGAACATAGGGCTATTAAACCCACTCCTATAATTATATTTTTCATCTTTCGTTCTCCTTTATTATATGGGTTGCGCTGCCGCTTATGAGACAACGCAACGCGTTTTTGTTTTAATTGATTTACATCATAGAGGAGGTATTGCGATAAGTCAAATATTTTTTGAAGCAAAGCAAAAAAAAATAAATGCCTGATTTTATTGGATTATTTGAGAAGTTCAGCTCTTTTTATTCAATTGGGAGTTGAAAAAGATGGATGGTATTTTTTCGCGTAACTTGTGCCACTTCTTCCAGAGTCACTCCTTTGATTTCTGCAACTTTTTCTGCGACCTCACGGGTGTACTGAGGTTTGTTTTTTTTTCCCCGGTAGGGGATGGGAGCTAAAAAGGGCGAGTCTGTTTCCACCAGCATTTTATCCAAAGGAACAATATCTCGAACAGTGGCACGGACCTCGTCGGCTTTTTTAAATGTAATCATACCAGAAAAGGAAACATAGTAGCCAAGCTCTAAGGCTTTTTCAGCTAACCAACCTTGGGAACTAAAGCAATGGAGAACGCCGGGGGGGCGGTTAGAGGGTTTCCACGCTTGGGAGTGTTCTTTGAGTAGGGGAAGGGTGTCGTCCTCTGACTCTCGGGTGTGGAGAACAATGGGCTTTTCACTTTCTACGGATAACTCCAACTGTCTTTGCATGGCCGTTTGTTGCGCTTTTTTGGGAGAGTGGTTGTAGTGGTAGTCTAGGCCAAGTTCTCCAATGGCAACACAACGCTTGCTCTTAGCGTAGTGCTTTACCTTTTCAAATAAATCGTCGGTGAGGTCTTTGGCTTCGTGGGGATGGATTCCTGAAGTATGAAATACGTTATCAAAGGTGGAGGCAATGGAATGGGCGCGCTCCAGGCTGTCGGGTTCTGCTGAGATGGTAATAATATGCTCAATGCCTGCTTCTTTTGCGTCGTCTATGAGGGTTTGGGTGCTGACGTCGTAGTCGTAGTCGAGGTGGGCGTGGCTATCAATCAGTCCTAGTTTCATTATTTTTTTTCTTGTTTGGCTACAAAATCTAGAAGTGCTTGCCACTGTTCTGGAGAAAGTCCACCTCCCATTTTTCGTCCATTTACCCAGTAGGTTGGAGTGGAATTTACGTCGATGGACGCACCCCAAGCAATATCTCTCTCTATACTTTCTTTTGTTTTTTTATCCGTTAAGCAGGATGTGTCTATGCCTAATCTTTTCATTTCTTCGTCTATCCATTCCTTGGAGAGGTCCTCTTGTTTATCGAAGATACGATTATGAGCGTTTTGGAACATGCCTTTTTTTCCAGCACAGTAAGATGCAGCCGCCGCCGTACAAGCCATAAGGTGGTTTCCACCCGACGCATTGGGGTTGCAGGTGCTGTCCAGGGGAAAGTGACGGTATACGAACAGCACTCGATCTTTATTTTTTAGAAAAAAGGGTTTAAATGCCTGCGAGGCTTTTTTACAGGCAGGACACTGGAAGTCGCTAAACTTTACAATTTTTAATATGGCCTTGTCTTTCTTTGCACCTTTGGCAGAAGGACCCTCAAAAGCTTCTTCGGGTAAAAAGACAGGGCTTGTTTGGGTATATTTTAAAATTCCACGATTTAAAGCACCACTGTTGTATTTTGCTTTTGTATTGGACTCCACAGCGGTGGAAAACCCAGCCGCTCCTAATACTAATACTGTTGCCAGTATGTATGCACTCTTTACGCGTGGGAAGTTTAACTGCATGTCTTTATGGGAAAAGGTTTCCCCATTAGCCATAAGAGCATTTCCCCAATGTAATCCCAAGGCTTTTACTAAGACGGGCCAAATGCATAGATTGATCAACCAAAGGGCAGCACATCCCACACAAAAGCCTCCCACGATAAAGCGGGAAATAAATGCCATAACCATAGTTACGATAATGGCAACGGTGGCAAGGTTAAAGGCAGTGTATAGTGGCTCAAAACGGGTTTGCACATTCTGCATGGACCACACGAAGAGACTCATTAAGGCGATGTAGTAACCTAGGGCAATACCAGCTAAGGGAAAAATCCAAACCTTGGAAAAGGGGGATAGGGCAATTTCCTCACAGCCAGAGGAGGCGTCTGTGAAAATAGAGCAGCTGCTTTCCAAGCTTCCCGTGCCTGTGATCAGTTCAATATGGATGGTCAGGAGCCAGACGGAAACTGCGGCTCCAGCAAGGGCAAGGAATAAAAGTATTCGTAAAAAAAGTTTTTCATTGTTCATATGGATAATTTATCCCAGCATAGAAATGAAAGCAAGAATCCGTTCTTGACCCGGTCCGTCGCGACGGTAGGAAGGAAATTCTGTGGGATTGCTATAGGTGCAAGCTCCTAAACAATCCACCTCCAAGGGGATATCCAACTGTTTTGCAGCGGTCTGTAACTGCTCCTTGTTCTCTCTTTCCAAGTTAAATAAATATTTTTTCTTCCCGAGAAGTTTTAAACAGGAGGGAGAGAAATGTTGAGCCACCTCTTTTCCCACCTCAAAGACTTTGAAACTAATGCAAGGGCCGATGCAAGCATGCACACCGCTTATTTCTGTTTGTATTTCTGCTTGCTCCACCAAGCTATGCAAGCTTTTTCCAGCGATATTCTTTGCCGTTCCGCGCCAGCCAGCATGAACAGCCATGATGGCCCTTGCTTTTTGATTCTTATCCACAGCACATAATAAAATGGGTGCACAATCGGCAACACGCACTCCTATGGGTAGGGTTCTTTCTTCGGTTGCAATGGCATCTGCCTCTTTTTCTCGAAAAGGTTTGGAACGAATCCAATTAATAGTATCTCCATGTACTTGCTTGGGGAAACTCACAAAGCCCCCGAAGTCAATCCTGTCTGAGCTTTGACTTTTGCGTGTGATAAAGCCATGGCGTAAATTTTTTATTTTTTCTAACTGGGTGGAATGTATCATAATTTACTTTCTTGTTTTGTGGCTCGAAGCTGATTCAGTATACTCTGAAAACTCTTGGGACTTGCTATGGAAAATTCACATTTTTCTTTTTTTATGGGGTGATAGAAGGATAAAAAAGAGGAGTGGAGGAGTTGTTGACATTCCGACTCATGATCTTTAATAGCTTTACTCAGTTCAGGATGGTGCCTAGAAATGGATTGAAGTCCGCTATGGGCTTGTTTGCGAGCGGCTCTTGTGGAGTTATAGTATATGCTGTCTCCCAATAGGGGGTAGCCGTGGTGGGCTGCATGCACTCGAATTTGATGGGTGCGCCCTGTTTTTAACTGGGCAGAAAAAAAAGAAGATAGGGTAAACTCCTCTATACGTTTAAATGTGGTGTGAGCATTTTTTCCGTCGGCTTGAACACTCATTTTCCGACGTTGCTTTTTACTCCGTCCAATAGACTCATCCCAAACTCCCTCAGGCGGAAGCACCCCCCAGCATATCCCCAAGTAGATTCGTTTGACGGTTCGGGATTGGAACTGTTTGGATAGGGCCGTTTGCACGGCATCTGTTTTAGCAATGAGAAGTAAGCCACTGGTGTTTTTATCGATACGGTGTACGATGCCCGGTCTTTTTTCCTCTCCCATGGAAAGTACTCCACTTTGAATTTCTTTCCTACAGTGGTACATAATGGCGTTTACCACAGTGCCAGTCCAATTCCCTATTGCTGGATGCACCACCATTCCCGTGGGCTTGTTAATGACTAAAAGGGATTCATCTTCATGGACCACAGAAAGAGGGATATTCTCTTCTATTAGGGTGGTGGACGAATCCTTGGGAAAGTAAACAGAAATGCTCATCCCCACTGCCACAGAGGCACTCGCTTTTACTTTTTTTTGATTCAAGCAAGCATGGCCTTCTCGAATTAATTGCTGGGCGTAAGAGCGGCTAATGTCAGGAAAATAAAGAGCTAGATAGGCATCGAAACGTGAACTTTTTTCTTTTGCTATATGTTCTGAATCTTCCATACTTAGGTTTTTTGAATGGACTGGAGTTGACGTATATAAATTGGAGCTATTCGTTCACTATTGAGTTGCAAGCCCTTTGCATATTGAGTAACAAAACCTCGAACATAGACCAAGGCAGGTAGCATTTGAATATTCATTTCCTCCATGGCCGTAATATAGCGCTCCGTGAGTTTTGTATATGTCATCATTTCCTTTATGGTTATATTTTTATACTCGCGTACAGATTTTAGAAAATCACCGTCTATTAGGTCCGCCTTTTCAATTTTTTCTTCCATTTTAAGGTCCGTAGTATATTCCTTATGAATGTATAGGTCAAAGCTCGCCACACTGGGTTTTTTTAGGTGGACTGGGGTCTGGGGTTCTTGTGCTTCTGGCTCTATACTTGTTTGCACCTTCAAGTTAGTCACATCTTGCAAACCCTTGGAGTACCACTGGTCCTGTACGTTGTCGTATTTTTTTCGAAGAGTGGGATTGGTTAGGGTCTTGTAGGCCTGGGATAATTCCTCCAGTATGGCTTTAGGCTGTTCGGAGTCCATTAAACCATAGGATGCTAGGGAATTGGATCGGAGAGAACTCTTTGCTTCGAAATAGGCTTTTTCGATCACTTCCCTAGAAGCGCTGGGGGAAATATTTAAAATAGCATAGTATGAATCCATATTTGTTTTGTCCATTGAGCTTCCTTTCTTTTAGTACTTTCGATAAGCTTGTTCTTTTTCTTCCTCTAGCAGAGTATCTATAAAGCCTTGGATTTTCGGCAGTAGTGGGCTGGAGGGAAATGCTAGAGCAAGGGGACGACGGCTTCGGACAGACTGCCAAACAGCGCTGTCGTATTCTAAGTAGCCCAAGTAATCCATATGAATACCAAAGTACTTACGACATACGTTTCGAATACCAATACCGAGTTCTCCGTCCATTTGGGTGCGCGCCTGGTTAATAGCAAATTTTATATTAAAATCAGTAATTGCTTCTCGAACCTCCCCCCCAAGCTCAGGGTATTGTCGTTCTAACTCCACTAAAAATCCCGCCGGGGTGGCAATATTTAACTTACCCTGTGAATCCACACGATCTTTGAGTTCGTTGATAATCTTGTTGGAATTTTCATCACGAGCAACCGTATTGAGTTTTCGAAAGAAAGCACTTTTAATAAAACGATACGTGTTTTCTATGCTGGTGGGTTCAGGAAGAATTGTTAAAATGCCCACATCCCCTGCTAGAAAAAAATCCAATGTATTAAAGGAAGTTCCTGCACCCAAGTCGAGGATAACGTAGTCTGCCTTTAAGTTTTTAATTTGAGCTAAGAAGCTTTGTTTTTGGTCGTGGGTGATGTTGGCCACATGGAGTGTGTCGCAAGCACCGCTAATCATGGATAGGTTGGGAATGTTTGTGGGGCAAACGATGTCGGAAAATTGCTTTACTTTTTGCTCAAAGAAATCGGTAAGGGTGGGTAGACTTTCGTTGTAAGGTTCTCCTAGACAGGTGTGCATATTGGCAGCTCCCAGATCCAAATCTATTACGATAACGGAAAATTTCCTTTGTGCTAGGGCAATGCTGAGGTTGGCAGCAAGGAGCGTTTTGCCCACACCACCCTTTCCTCCACCAACGGACCAAATTTTTAGGCTCCGAGTATCTCGTTTCGCGGACAGCTCGTTTTCGCCTGTGGGAAAGGGAAACTCAAACTGCTCATCCGCTGTAGTTAACTCTTCTTTTTGCAATGCATCCATGATCGTTCCCTATCTTTTCCTGTTTTTTCCTATTTTTTCCCCTAACTTAAATTATTCCTTGCAGCAACGCATAAAGTCAACAACTAAGATGAATTTTCAGTTGCGAAAAGAATATTTTTTGCGCATCTTTAAGTGATTATGGAGGAAATAAATTTACACCAACGTAGTGATTTACACTTATTAAGGAAAACCTTTCATATTTGCTTTGGTATCGCCTTGCTCTACCCCCTCTGGTACGAGCAAAAAAGTAGGGAATGGATGGCTGCCTTTTTGGGTACTTTGCTGGCTTTGGTGATGTCCATTGAATATATGCGCAGCCACTGGAAAGAGGTTAATCAATGGATGGTACGGATTATGGGTCCTGTAATGCGGGAGAGTGAGGTGACGGCTATTTCTGGTATTCCTTTCTACCTTGGCTCTTTCCTCTTTTCCGTGTTGGTTTTCCCGGAACACATTACAATCATCGCTATGCTACACCTTATATTTGGAGACCCCAGTTCCAGTTTTTTTGGTGTCCTGTGGGGACGGGACAAACTGTTTCCCCATAAAAGTCTTCAGGGTGCTTTGGGTGGCTTTGCTGTGTGTACAACCACAACGGCCCTTTACCTGCATATAGCTCAGATCGGGGATGGGAAAATTGTGATTCTTTCGATCATTGGTGGATTGGCAGGTGCCATTGCAGAGTTATTGCCTTTAAATATTGATGATAACTTTTCCATCCCAGTTGTGAGCGGAGGGATTATATCTCTAACGTTTTGGTGTGGAGGGATAGTGGTCTAGTCTTCTTTAGTATCCGTTGCTGGCGTTTCTTCTTCTGCTGCTTTTTTTGCTGGTGCTTTCTCTGCTGGTTCTTTTTTTGCTGCCGGTTTTGTTTTCAACTTGAGTTTGCCGCCAAATAACTTTCCTAACGTACTGGTAGTAGTTTTCTTTTCTCCCATATAGGTTTCAATATCAGCTCGCTCTTTCATTTCTTTGTAAGCTTTAACGGAGAGGTTGATTTTGCGTTCCTTGGGATCGATGGTGGTGATTTGTGCTTTGGTAACGTCGCCCACGTTTAGCACATCGGTTATTTTGTCTACTTTCTCAGGTGAGCCTGTCTCGGAAATATGAATAAAGCCCTCCAGACGAGTCTCTATTTCTAAAAAGGCACCATGGTTATTCGTTCTTGTAATTTTGCCTTCTATCACTTGACCCATCTTGTATCGATCTTTAACGCCTTCCCATGGGTCATGCTCCAATTGCTTGATACCCAGAGAAAACTTTTCCGTTTCTTTGTCGATGGAAAGTACCAGGGCTTGAATTTTTTGGCCTTTTTCTAACATTTCAGAAGGGTGGTTTACTTTCTTTGTCCAAGAAAGGTCGCTCACATGAACGAGACCGTCAATTTTTTCATCAATGTCCACGAAGGCACCAAAATCAGTGACATTTTTAACAGTACCCTCAACCGTAGATCCAACAGGGAATTTTTGCTCCAAGAGATCCCATGGGTTTACTGTCAACTGCTTTAAGCCCAGAGAAATGCGGTGGTTTTTAACATCAACATCGAGAACTTGACATTCCAACTCTTCATTTTCATCGGTGTTAAGCATTTTTGATGGATGCTTAACCCGGTTTGTCCAACTCATCTCACTCACATGGATTAAGCCCTCAATACCATCTTGCAATTCCACAAAAACGCCGTAGTCCTTAACGGAGATTACCTTACCTTTAACTTTATCGCCGATCTGGTAAACTTCTCCAACCTTGTCCCATGGGTTATCTTGAACTTGCTTTATGCCAAGGGATACTCGCTCGCGCTCTTTGTCGTATTTTAAAATTCTAACGGTGATTTCATCGCCCACACTAAATATTTCCGTGGGGTGCTTGATGCGTCCCCAACTCATATCTGTAATGTGAAGAAGACCATCCATACCGCCAAGGTCGACAAAGGCACCATAGTCAGTGATATTTTTCACCACACCTTGAACCACTTGCCCTTCTTGTAATTGTCCCAATGTTTCCTCTCTAAGTTTTTCATGCTCTTTTAATAGAAGAGTCTTACGGGAGAGAACAATATTTCCTCGCTGCTTATTGAATTTGATTACTTTAAAATTTAGTTTTTTCCCAACATATTTATCCAAATTGCGGACAGGGCGAATGTCTATTTGTGAGCCGGGAAGGAATGCCTTGACTCCAATATCCACAGACAAGCCTCCTTTTATCTTAGAGAGAACGGTGCCAGAAATAATCTCGTCTTTTTCACAGGCATGGGCAATGGTATCCCAAGCTAACATTACCTCTGCCTTGTCTTTAGAGAGGATCATGTGACCACTCTCATTCTCCACACATTCAAGGTAGACACTGATCGTATCCCCTGGAACAACAGACACTTCATTTCTTATATTGCGAAACTCTGCGATGGGAACCAGCCCTTCACTTTTGTAACCAATGTCCACGGTTACATAGTCGTTCATAACAGTGATTACTTTTCCTTGAACAACTTCGCCTTCTTTAATTCCAGAAAGGCCGTCATCGCCTTTTTCAAACAGCTCTTTAAACGAAGGTCCCGTATCTCCTGTGGCAAATTGTTTTTTATCCCGAGCTTCAATATCCTGCTGGTCGATTTGATTCGCTTCATCCAGGCCTACTGTCTCAAAATCGTTTATCCACTTATTTTCCATTTTTTTGTGTTGTCTTAGATTGGCTTTATCTGAAGAAGCCGTATTCGATGTAGTGCTGATTGTAGAGTCCCCCTTTCAAAGGTCTTGATACCCTTTAAAACATAAAAAACCGAATTGATCAATAAATTTTATGCGCCTGCCAGAAACACTTAGCAGAGACGCCCACCAGAGACACCTACCAGAGGCATGGCGTAAGAAAGCCACATATAGATAGGGCAGAAAGTGGAATATTTTATTAAGTTAAGGAAAACAGGGATTTAGAAAAAATACGGTCCTGGTTACAATAGTACTTGACTAATTAAATGATTTGATGCATGATGCGCTATGGAAGAAGAGAAGACGAAAAAGCAAAAAATACATTATGCCTATTTAGGTCTACTACGTATTCTCAGCCTTACGGCAGCGATGCTGCTGTATACATATAGCATTGGTTCTACAGGGAAAGATCAGAGAAATTATTCTGATACAGGTGATTGCAAATTTCACCTTCCGTCGCAAGACATCTTATCCCAAATAGGACAGGGCAATCATCAAAGAGATTACGAAATTATAGTCGAAGAGTGCGGTGCCACAGCATCTACAGTAGAGGACTATGTGAGCGGTAATATTTACGATGCTTACAACTACAAGGGGGAAATAATTGAGAACTATAGCAGCTATGGTTGCGCCGGCTATAGAGCCTCTCTAGACAAAAACCGGGCAAGCATACAGAATCTCGATGATCGGAAGGTATGCGAAACAAACACTGATTATTACTCTCTGTACAATAGGTAGAGAGAGATTTCGGCAGCCAGAAACAAAAAAATATCAGATTAAATTAATAAAAACAATAGGTTATAAATTTCTGATAAAAACAGTCAAAGTAGTACTTGACCGTCACTGTATTTTATGGCATAATGCACCATACTGGCTTTGATGCATAGTGCGTCTTTGGCAGCAGAAATTAATAAACTAACAAATGGGGATAAGAAAATGAAGAAACAAAATAATACAATAGTAATAGCAACAGCAATGCTTGCAATAGCATTATCAGGGTGTGGTGGATTGTCTGGATCTAAGCAACAGGATTGGAAGCCTGTGATCGAGCAATCTGATACCTTGGAATTAGAAAACAGATCTGATGATAATGGAAATTTCAGCTTAGCAGATGATGAGGGAAATATCATCGTAGCAGATGATGAGGGAAATGCTAAAGGAAGAGTACAAATAACAATAGGAAGATTTCCATCTTTTGGAAATCCCAACTTGTAATGTGGATAGTGCTGTAGTAATTGATTACCTTCAAAAACAATAGATCAGCATTCATTCAATACTCAGGTTTCGTGAAAATATTCAGGAAAAGGCTTGCAATTTAATGCGATGCAGTGTACTGTTTGTAGGTAATTTTTAATGAATAAAAGGATGGTTTCCCATGGGTACAGTTATTTCTCTACAAGCATACAAAAAGCTTAAAGAATGCCACAAGCGTTGCTTGGGCTATCAGAAAAAGCTGATGGGTATGGACAATATGGAGCTAATTTTGGAACTGGAGCGCTATAGCGAGGAGTTTGATAAAGACTCCCATAGCTTTATGACGGTTGTGAAGGGGAGGCTTTTGATGAGGATTCTTAAGCAAAAATCTCTTACCAATATATTGAAGAAGTATGTGGCCAGTGAGGAGGCTCGGATTCAGAATCGGCAGCGGTGGATATCCGAGGAGATCTAATTGTGGTTTTACATAAGGTGTGTGGCCAGTTCTGAGAGCTCAGATCGTTCCCCTTTTGTGAGTATCACGCTTCCAGCGATGGCTTCATTTTTAAAGCGTTCCACCACATAGCTTAGGCCGTTGCTTGCTTCATCGAGGTAGGGGCTATCGATTTGGAGAGTGTCTCCAGTGATCACAATTTTTGTACGTTCTCCAGCCCGGGTGATGATGGTTTTCATTTCGTGGGGGGAGAGGTTTTGGGCTTCGTCGATAATCATAAATTGTTGGGGGATGGATCGTCCCCGGATATAGGTCAGTGGTTCGATATTTAGGATTCCCTGATCCACGAGTTCTTGGCAGCCCCTATCGATACTTCCCCTTCGTCGGTTTTTTGTGACGGAGCTTGAACCCAGGAGGAAGTCGATATTATCAAATACGGGTTGCATATAGGGGTGGAGTTTTTCCTCTACGGTTCCAGGGAGGAAGCCGATGTCCTTACCAAGGGGCATGACGGGTCTACTCACCAGTAGGCGATTGTATATATTATCGTCCACGGTTTTCGACAATCCAGCGGCAAGCGTGAGGAGGGTCTTTCCCGTGCCTGCTTTGCCCACTAGGCTTACGAGTTTTATTTTGTCGTTGAGTAGCAGATCGACGGCAAAGGTTTGCTCCACATTTCTGGGAAAAATACCCCAGAGTCCTTTTACAAATTTATGGACGGGAACAATCGCGTCCTCCTCTTTGTCAAAACGACCAATGGCTGTGTGGGTGGGGTTGCTCTCGTCCTTTAATACGACAAACTGATTGGGGAATAATTGGATCTTGGGGAGAGTTAGCTTTTTCTCTAAGAAAAGTGTGTCGATACTTTCTCCTGGGACAAGCTGGGTGCTGATGCCCGAAAAGAGTTGATCGTCTCCTTCCTGGTCCATTTGGCCAGAGAATTGTTTGAGCTGGTAGTCTTGCGCTTGAATGCCAAAGGCGTCCGCCTTGATACGAAGGTTTATATCCTTGGAAATAAGCTTGGTTTGGTGGTCTGGGTGTTCTTCCTGGAGATTGGCTGCTACGGAAAGCATTTGATTGTCCGCTTTACTCACATCAAAGCCTGGACCCAAGGCAGAGACATTTGTCATTTCCACCCTCAGGAGTCCGCCTCCATTGGGTAGGGTAACTCCTTTGTTGAGAGCTCCCTGTTTGCGAAGTCCATCGATGAGGCGAGAGAAGGTGCGAGCACTACGTCCGTTTTCCGTCATGCTGTGCTTGAAGCGGTCAATTTCCTCAATGACGATAATGGGGATAACCACATCATTTTTTTGAAATTTAAAAATAGCGTGGGGGTCGAAGAGAACAACGTTGGTATCAATAACGACAATAGATTTTTTCAATATTCCTCCAGCTGGGTTAACTCATAGCATTATGTTGGGTTTTCCAAAGCTCCCCACCACATACTAATAAAATAGTATCTTAGGTGGAGCATTTTGCGCAAGAGGGGAGAAAAGTGTGGCATTTTTTTTTATTCTATCGTACCTTTCTATTACTTATGGCTGTTCCAAAGAAAAAAATATCCCAATCTCGAAGAGACATGCGCCGTTACTCCAATCGCTGGAAGCTAGAGGCCGTACATACTGTAGCGTGTTCCCATTGCAGCGGACCTGTTCGTCCACACTGCATCTGCGATAACTGCGGCTACTACTCCAAACGCCTAGCCATTCATCCTCAAAACGGAGATGTATAGTTTTTCTAGGATTTTTAAATGAATACCCCTACTGCCACAATTTATTTGGATGCTATGGGAGGCGACCTAGCTCCTGGTATTAATATTCAGGGTGCGGTACTTGCCCTAGAAGCCTGTAACTCTACGGTTGTACTGGTGGGAGATCGCGCTCAAATTGAGCCGCTACTGGAAGAGGCAATAAAAAAAAGTAATCTCCAAGATACGGCTCATCGGATTCGCATAGAGCACACCACTGAGGTGATTGCCATGGACGATCATCCCTCCAAGGCAGTGCGTTCTAAAAAAAATGCATCCCTAAATATAGCCATGCGATTGGCTGCTGCCGATAAGAATTCAGCTTTTTTAAGCGCAGGAAATTCTGGAGCCGCGCTTGCCTCAGGAGTGTTTCACATGAAGCGTCTGCCAGGAGTAGAGCGTCCTGCCATTGCAGCATCCTTGCCAACAAGGACGGATCACCGTACTTTATTGGTGGATGCGGGAGCCAATACTCAGTGCAATCCCAGTCAATTGGTTCAGTTTGCCCTCTTGGGTTCCACAATGGTCCAACAGCTTTTTCCCGGTCGTGAGGGTTCCATTGGAGTATTGTCCAACGGGGAGGAAGACACGAAGGGAACGGATCTTACGCGAGAGACGAGTCGTATTTTAAGAAAACTGGAATCCATGGACCTTATTCCTAAGGGGATCTTTCGTGGGTATACCGAGGGAAAAAAATGTATTGATGGTGCGGTGGATGTGCTAGTTTGCGACGGTTTCACAGGTAATATTTTACTGAAATCCTTGGAGGGTTGTGTTTCCACGGTAGCCTATATCCTCAAGGAAGCAGTGAGGACAAACTACTTAGCAAAAATTGGCATGCTCTTGGCAAGCGGACCGCTGAAAAAATTACGAGCCAAGCTGGACTACTCTGAGGTGGGAGGGGCTCCTCTGATTGGCCTGAATGGGCAGGCATTTATTGCCCATGGAGGCTCCCAACCCCGAGCCATTAAAAATGCAATTTTACAAGCATCTAGGGCAGTGGAAACTAATTTACCCGATATGTTAGTTAGCATTATTAATAAAACAAAGCCCCATCTGCAGTGATGATTTATGGAGGTATTCCTTGCAGCATTCTAAAGTTCTTTCTCTGGGGTCTTATTTCCCTGAGCAAATTGTAACAAATCGTGATTTAGAAAAAATAATAGATACCACAGATGAATGGATTGCGGACCGTTCTGGAATTCATGCTCGTCGAAAAATAGCTCCAGGACAAAGCAATAGTGATATGGGTGCCATTGCTGCTAAACAGGCTCTTAAGAGAGCAAATGTGGACCCCATGGACGTGGACCTTATCATCTACTGTACCGCTTCTCCAGATAAGCTATTGCCCAGCACGGGTTGTATTATGCAACCAAAAATTGGAGCCATGAATGCGGCTGCCTTTGATTTAGCGGCTGCTTGTTGTGGCTGGTTGCTGGGTCTTTCCGTGGCGGATCAGTATATTCGCTCAGGAGCCTATAAAAATATTTTAATCATGGGTGTGGAGGCCCTTTCTCGTGTAACAAACTGGAAGGATCGCAATACTTGTGTGCTATTTGGAGATGGAGCTGGTTGTTGCCTTTTAACTCCTAGGGAGCAGGGGGAGTCCAGTCAAATATACTCTCCGCACATGAAATCCGATGGACGCTATGAAGGGATTTTAGATATACCCGCTGGGGGATCGAGCACGTCTCTCACTAAGGAACTTTTAGAGGCGAATGAGCACTGTATACACATGAGGGGCAGGGAAGTGTTTAAGCTGGCAGTAACAGCCCTAGCAGAGCGCTCTCAGGAAGCCCTAGACGGTGCTGGGTATTCGGTTGACGATGTTGACTGGTTTATTCCCCACCAAGCCAATATTCGCATCATCGAGGTGGTGGCAAAAAAGCTCAATGTTCCTAAAGAAAAGATTCTTATTAACTTAGATAGGTACGGAAACACAAGTGCTGCCACCATTCCAACAGTAATGGATGAGGCTGTGGAGCAGGGAAAAATTAAACGGGGTCAACTGCTTTTGCTGGCCTCCTTTGGTGGAGGACTCACTTCGGCGGGTCAGTTGATTCGATGGTAGAAATAGATGGTCGGTATGAATAAAAAATATTTAGAAGGAAAGACTGCGATTGTTACGGGCGCCTCCCAAGGGATTGGAGCAGCCATTGCTATTAAGCTTGCAAGAGCAGGTGCTTGGGTACTGATCAATTGTTCTAAAAGTAGGGATAAGGCAGAGGGTGTGTTGGAGGAAATAATGCGCCTAAAGGCGGAAAAGTTAGCGCCAGAGAGCGCTGGGGGTGCGGTGAGCCTGTTTTCCGTTTCCGACGCCACAGCCGTCAATGAGGCTGTTACCACGCTTTGTAAGGAAAGGGGTGGAGTCCAAGTGCTGGTCAACAATGCAGGTATTACACGCGATGGGCTTGTGATTCGTCAAAGTGAGGAAGATTGGAATGCGGTTATGGACACGAACCTCAAGGGAGCGTTTCTTTGCACAAAGGCTTTGGCTCGTCCCATGCTAAAGGCACGGCAAGGATCCATTATCAATATCAGCAGTGTGGTGGGTGAGATGGGAAACCCAGGACAGGTATCCTACTGTGCCAGTAAGGCTGGGATGCTAGGACTCACAAAGTCCATGGCAAAGGAGCTGGGGCCTAGGGGAATTCGGGTCAATGCAATTACCCCTGGTTTTATAGAAACAAAAATGACGAGCGGCATCGATCCTGCCTCTAAAGAAAAAATGTTGGAAAATGTGTATTTAAGGCGTTTTGGGCGACCGGAAGAGGTTGCAAACCTTGTGGCTTGGTTGGCTTCTGAGGAGAGCAGTTATTTAACTGGGCAAGTCATTGGGGTAAACGGAGGACTTTATATGTAACTTGGCATCAAGCCTCTTGCACCCACGGAAAAGGGGTGTTATGGAATCATTGAAACGTAAACCTTAGGATATTTAAAATTATGAATGTTGAAGATCGAGTAAAAAATATTGTTTGTGAGCAATTAGCTGTAGAGGCAGATAAGGTGACAGAAACTGCTTCTTTTATCGACGATTTAGGGGCAGATAGCCTCGACATTGTGGAGCTAGTAATGGTTATGGAAGAGCGCTTTGAGGTGGATATACCCGACTCAGATGCGGAGAAGATGCAAACCGTTGGCGATGCCATTAACTACATTAAAGAAAAAAAAGCTAATTAAACAGGAGGAACTCTGTGAGCCTAGCAAATTGGCCTCACTTAGGTCGTAGAGTTGTTGTTACAGGTCTGGGTGCTATTACCCCCTTGGGGCATACGGTCTCTGAGACTTGGACAAATTTAATAGCCGGAAAATCTGGTGCTGCTCCTATTACCCTATTTGATGCCGCAGAACATTCTGTGCGTTTTGCCTGTGAAGTAAAAGACTATTCTTTTGACCAGCATCTCTCTAGGAAAGAACAGCGAAAAATGGGTCGCTTTATGCGGTTTGGTGTATGCGCATCTCTAGATGCTTGGAAAGACGCCGGTTTTGAGGGACGATCTGAGAATAATAAATTGGATCCTTTTCGTGTGGGCACCTATTTGGGTTCTGGCATAGGCGGTATTACTCTTATTGAAAATGCCTACAAGACAGCCATGGAGAAATCTCCCAAGCGAATTAGTACTTTCTTTATTCCGGGAACTATTTCTAATTTAATTAGCGGTCATGTGTCCATTTTATTAGGAGCCCAAGCCCATTGCGCCAGTGTGGTGAGTGCCTGTGCTTCTGGAAATCACAGCATTGGAGAGTCTGCCCTTTTAATCTCCAGAGGAGACGCAGATATTATGATCGCAGGAGGTGCAGAAGAAGGGGTGGGTATATGTAGTGTGGGAGGATTTGCTTCCATGAAAGCTCTTTCTACCCGTAACGACGATCCATCTAGGGCTTCCCGTCCCTTCGATAGGGATAGAGATGGTTTTGTGGTGGGTGAGGGCAGTGGAGTTCTTGTTTTAGAGGAGTATGAACATGCAAAGAAAAGAAATGCCCGCATTTATGGGGAGGTTACAGGTTATGCCAGCAATGCAGATGCCTACCATATGACTGCACCTAGTCCCAGTGGCGGTGGTGCCTATCACTGCATGAAACAAGCACTTGCTCACGGAAAGATTTCCTTAGAGTCGGTGGATTATATCAATACCCACGGTACATCTACTCCTTTAGGAGATCTTACCGAGTCTCAGAATATTGAATTATTATTCCAGGATCATGCAAAGAAAATGGCTTTATCGTCTACAAAAAGTATGACAGGGCACTTATTAGGTGCGGCTGGAGGAATAGAATCCTGCTTTAGTCTTAAGGCTTTAGAAACAGGAGAAATTCCTCCCACAATTAATTTAGAGAACCAGGATGAGGAGTGTCGCTTGAACTATACACCCAACGAGGCTGTACAGAAAAAATGCACAACAGTGCTCAATAACAGTTTTGGTTTTGGTGGCACCAATTCTTGTTTGGTTTTTTCTAAGGTATGAGGGTCTAGGGTATGGAGAAATTATTTATTGCTGCCGATCATGCAGGCAAAGCGCTGAAAGATTTTTTATGCAATAACCTCAAAGAGTATAGTGTGGAAAACTTGGGCACTAATTTATTAGAACCAATGGACTATCCCGACCTTGCCAAACAACTATGTGAAAAAATCAAGGAAGGGAACGCCAAAGGTATTTTAATTTGTGGCAGTGGAATTGGTATGAGTATTGCTGCTAATAAATGCACGGGTATTCGTGCAGCCCATGTGGAGAGTTTGCTCACAGCACGTTTAGCAGGAGAGCATAATCGAGCCAATGTGCTTTGTTTAGGGGAGCGAATAACTGCCCCTCACCATGCATTGGAAATTAGTAGGGCCTGGTTAACGGCAGAATTCGGAGGCAAAGGGGACGACGAAGCTGCAAAGTCCCGTCACCAAAGGCGCATTGATAAAATACACGACCTAGAAAGAGAGTCCCATTGAAAGAGTCTGTGTTTTCTTATTCTTTGCCAAATTTTTTAAAGGAACAGGATCCGGAAATTGCCCAAGCTATGGGTTTAGAGCTTTCTCGTCAGGAGGAGGGTTTAGAACTCATTGCTTCGGAAAATTATGTGAGTGAATCGGTGATGGCTGCCATGGGTTCCATACTTACCAATAAATATGCGGAAGGCTATCCAGGTAAACGCTACTATGGAGGCTGCCAGCATGTGGATACCTGTGAGACCCTTGCCTGTGATCGACTACGAGAACTTTTTTCTTGCGACGATAACTCTTCCCATCCCTATATGGCAAATGTTCAGCCCCATAGTGGAGCTCAGGCCAATATGGCTGTGTTTTTAGCCATGCTGGAACCAGGGGATAGTTTGTTGGGTTTGGATTTAAGTCATGGTGGTCACCTCACCCACGGTTCTCCCGTAAATTTTTCTGGAAAATTATTCCGCTCCCATCACTATGAAGTGGATAAAGAAACGGAACTCCTAAACTACGAGTCTATTTATAGGCAAGCCATGGAGTTCAAACCAAAAATGATTATAGGGGGAGCTAGTGCCTATTCCCAGTTATGGGATTTTGAAAAACTAAGCAAGATTGCAAAAGAAGCAAACGCATACTTGCTGGTAGACATGGCTCATATTGCTGGACTTGTGGCCGCAGGCCTGCACCCATCGCCCATTGGTCACGCCGACTTTATAACTAGCACTACCCACAAAACTCTCCGAGGTCCCCGGGGAGGAATTATTTTGTCCAAGCCGGAGTATGCAAAAAAAATAAACTCCGCTGTATTTCCGGGCATGCAGGGTGGTCCACTGATGCATGTGATTGGAGCAAAAGCAGTTGCCTTTCAAGAGGCGCTCTCTCCTAAGTTTAAGCAATACCAAGGGAGGGTTTTGGAAAATGCCTCTGCCTTGGCAAACAGTTTAGCGTCTGGGGGCTTACGTATTGTCAGTGGGGGAACAAAAAATCACCTTGTTTGTGTGCACACCAAGGAACTTACGGGTAAGGAAGTGGAGCGAGTACTGGATACTGTGCATATTACCGTGAATAAAAATACAATTCCCTTTGAAACCCGATCTCCTTTTGTTACCAGCGGAATTCGTTTGGGCACTCCTGCGGTAACCACCCGTGGGCTGGGTGTGAAGGAAATGAACCAAATAGGCCAGGCCATTGCTACCGTATGCAAAGAATTAGCCCAACAAACAGACACTACACAGGAGCGCACACTTTCAAGTGCCACCACGAGGAATGTGCAAGAGTTGGTGGCAGAAATATGCTATGCATTTCCTGTGTATGGTTTGAAAACGCGTTAGGGAGAGAGCAATGAATATTCTTATTGTATCGGATCCTATTCAAGGTCTTCATCCCGAATCGGACACAGGACTATCCATGCTTCGTTATTCTTTGATGAAAGGAAGTTCAGTCTTTTGGTGTATTGTCGATGATATTTCCGCAGAAAATTTCACTCTGGTGGTGCAAGCTCAAAAGGTGCAGTCCTGTGAGAGAAAACAATTGCCAGAGTTGGATCCACCTGAGCCACAAAACCTTGATTTTTTTCATACGGTTTGGATTCGTAAGGACCCTCCTTTCGACGGGTCGTATGTAACCCTTTGTTGGTTGTTATGCTTGCGGGAAGGGAAGCAGCTTTTTATTAACTCACCATCGCTACTTCTTCGTCACCATGAAAAGTTTCTTCCGTTAGAGGCACTGGATGGCGGCTTTCTTTTGGAAAGGGATATTATTCCCACATGGGTTTGTGGTTCTTCTAGTGGAGACAGTAAGTCGCCTAGCTTTCTTTCTGGAGAGGTGATCCGCAAGCCATGGTTTGGTCATGGGGGCGCAGGAGTGCAAAAATTTTCATCCATAGAAGAGGCATTGAAAGATAGCTCTTCCCTTCATTATATTTACCAACCCTTTCTTCCCATGGTTACCCAAACAGGAGACAAAAGAATTTTTTTCTTCGACGGTGAGTATATGGGAGATTTTGTGCGTATTCCGAAAAAAGGCTCCATAGTGGCAAACCTTGCCCAAGGGGGGCATGGAATTTTAAAACCATTGAAGCCAGAGGAAAAAAATACCTGCGATCGGGTGGGTAAATTTTTAAAGCATTTGGGCATTGCTATTGCTGGAGTGGACATGATCGACGGGAAAATTTCAGAAATTAATATTACTGCACCCACTGGTTTTGAAACATTAAGAGAATTGGGTGGTCCTCCCATGGATGAAAAATTTTTTCAAATGGTGGAACGTCAACTTACATAAGCTGGGAAATTTAGGAAAAATGCTTTTTAGCTAGGTTGGAAAAGGCTTGCCCCCGTTCTTCAAAGTTTTTAAATTCGTCATAGCTCGTACCACCTGGGCTTAATAATACGGTATCTCCTGGTTTCGTTATGGATGGAATATTTTCCATGGCGCTTGCTAAAGAAGAGCATTCCATGCCCTCCATGCCTGTACGTGTTTTAATCTTTTGAGCCGACTCTCCAAAAAACACACAATAAAGATTGGGAAGGGAATGGAGGTATTGCAATTCCTCCCAGGGAAGGTTTTTATCTCGACCACCTAAGAGGAGAATAGTCTTTTTCCCCTGCTCTTGGCCTAAACTTTCCACAGCCGTGCGTATGCTTTGAATAGTAGTGGACTTGCTGTCGTTGATAAAAGAAATATTTTTATATTGCCCCACATTTTCCATGCGATGGGGAAGACCGGAAAAATCGAGCATGCCTTTTTTATAGGATTCTGGCCAGCCACAATTTTTGGCAATCGTACTGGCAAGGGCAAGGTTGTCTTTACCGTGTTTGCCTAAAAGTTTGGCATGTTTCCATTCCTCCTGTGTGAACGTGTCTTCCTTTGACCAGACAAAAGGGATGGAAATGTGGTTTTGTGCGTATTTTTTTAAATCACCTCCCCTAGCGTTTCCAAACATTTTTTTCTTTGTATGGCGAGTAAGGGACCACTTACAAGCATAATAGACGTTTAAATCTTTATACCTTTCCAGATGGTTGGGAGCAAAATAGGTAAACACACCATAATCGCACTCTAATCCCTTAGAATTTTCCAATTGAAAACTGGAGAGTTCCAATACAATCCATTGTGCTCGTTCTCTTTTCTTTTTTCTGAGAGCCAGCGCATAATCACCCAAAGGGATTCCGATATTTCCTCCCATACAATACGGTAAGCGGGAAGTTTCCAGCCCTGCGCCCAAAAGGGAAACAACGGTGCTTTTTCCCAGCGACCCGGTAACTCCAATAATTTTCTCGTCGCTGATATCTTCAAGCGCTAGACTTAATTCACTACTAATGTGATGGCCTTCTTGTTTGGCAAAGGTTTGGATCCATGGGGTGCTAAGGGGTATGCCTGGAGAGACAATTAATGTTCGAGGATTAGCTTTTTGAAGCATTTTTTTCTCGCATTGGAATTCTCCAAGGGAGGGGTCTTTATCAAAGGTTACTAATTTGTTGTTGGGAATTCCCCGTGCTTGTAATAGGGCGTGGGCAGATTGTCCGCTCAATCCCATACCAATGAGGGCAATTGGATTGTCCATCTTATTGGAAGTCATTCTTGAGTTTCCGTATTTTTGTAAATACATCCACGGGATTGGATCCCAACATATTCAGGCGCTGTTGTATTTCAGTGGTATCGGCTCTCAGGAAAGGGTTCGCTTCGCACTCGTCCTGTAGGGTTGTGGGGACAGTGGGAAGTCCTGCATTTGCCTGCTTCTGGGCTCTTTTCACATATTTTTTTAGTTTTGCATTTTCCGGGTCAATATACTCGGCAAACCTGGCATTCTTTACTGTATATTCATGACCGCAGTAGACTTTGGTGTCGGCAGGTAGTTTCCGCAAGCGGTCTAGGCTATGCCACATTTGTTGGGGAGTGCCTTCAAATAAAAAGCCACAACCTAGGGTGAAGAGAGTGTCTCCACAGAACAAGGCCTTGGATTGGGAAAAATAAAAAGCGGTGTGCCCGGTGGTATGTCCCGGAACATGTATGGCTGTTGCTGGAGAACCTTTCCAGTTAAAACTTTCTCCGTCGCCCAGAGTATGGTCTATTCCTGGAATGCGATCTTTATCTGAGGCCGGTCCCACAATAGTACAGCCCGTGGCTTTTTTTATTTCCAGATTGCCATTTGTATGATCCCAGTGGTGATGAGTATTGAGAATGAAATCTAATTTTTTCTTTTTTTGCTCCAGCAGCTCCAAAATAGGGGCACTCTCGGAAGGATCAATGATGGCAGTTTGACCCGCAGTATCTTCCAGAAAATAAGCGTAGTTATCTTCTAAAAGAGGAATAAGCTCGATAGCCATGGTCATAGCTTCTTTATATCATATTATGATATTTTTTTACATTGCGTAGTATACAGCACCCACTTGGCTGTTGAAAAATAGTATAGTCGAATAAAAATTCAATATGATATTTGCTCAATGAGAAGATATGGCAAATTCTAAACTGCCGAGTGCGTTAAAATATTCTTTATTTAGTTGTGCCAAGAACATAGTGTGTTGAATAAATTGCAAAATTCATCGATAAAATGATTAAAAATACGATTAAAAACAAAATAAACGAAACTAAAATAAAGGAGAATAAAAAATGATGAAAAATAATATAAAACACTATGTACTGATATTTTTATGTGCGTTTTCTGTGTCAGCAATGGCCGATGTACAGAATAATGGTCCGTTAGATCATGGGGCGAGTGATAAATCTTACTTCGATCAACTGGGAGAGGCTTTTGACAATGCAGCACCAGTACAGGAGAGTGATGTTCTTGATTGGACAAGTGGACGATGCTTTTATAAAAGCACACCAAACAGGGCTAGGAACTCATTAATTGCTGGATTTATTGATGATGATTTGGTTGATTACGGCTTAACTCCGCGACATAAATATTCAATCATTGAGAGTAGCTCCACACATGCGAACTACTTTGATAATTTTATTGATGACAATCCTAACTTAGTAGAACTTATGGAGAGTCTTATAATAAATGAAGCAAAACCATCAACTCAGGAGGACGGAAGCCTTGTAGCTTATTTTAGTTCTAATACTAGATGGAATGTAAGGAAAGGAACAATAGGTCTAGAGTCAGATACAGAATATCTTTTGTTAGGAATATCCTATCCAGATGGCACAAAAGTCACTCCATACTGAAAATAACTATGACGATCCGTGAACTTGATATATCCGTTCGATAATACGAAAGTGTAGCAGATTCCCCGGATGGCTCACCATCTGGATAAAATTAAGTCATTTTTCATCTGAGCCATAGATATGAACTGCCTGTAATAAACTCAAGCCACGTCTTTTTGCGGAATGGATCTTAAAATATGAGAGTTTCTAAAGTCCGAGTGCAGAGCTTCTTAATAGCCGTCACTATCACAGAATGGATTCCATGCTTCACAACAGGTATTCACAATATGCTCATAGTTTTTAAAACAAGTATTAGATAATTTTATTTTCCGGAGCTGTTGCCATACTTGCGTAGGATTGAGTCTCTGGGGTGGAGGTACATTAAGGAAATATTTTTGGGAATAATCAATGCTCTGTTGTATGCCAGCTTGCCCTATCCATTAGAATAATCCCATGGTACCCCTCTTGAACTTCTTCGGAAATTTGCAAGTGAATTTTCATTCCAGAATTACATTCCGGCAAAATAAGTGCACAGCCAACATCTCTGTTGGGCAAACTGCTCCAAAAATATAGGTCGATAAAAATTGTCTTCTTGGTCTTGTTCCCTTCGCAGCCCAAATTCTAGAAAGACTTCCCTGTTGCCCTACCCGGCATTCATCTTGCCACCAAATCTCTATTTTTTCAGAATCCAGCTTTTCTTTTATTTTCTCCGTTGCCTCTGGGAACTTTGCCTTTGTTCAATTGCTTCCACTTTGCTTGTCCGGATATCCAAACAATATTAAGCCTATCTAGGAGAGCATACACTCCCGATAACGAATAACAGGAGTCGAATTTATTGCTAATAAATCCCGAATCTCCTGTTATCCTTCCACCATCCTTAGATTCTTGGAGATCCAGCTCTAATTTTGATTCCTCTGCATCAGGGGGTAAGCGAGGCTTTCTGCCACGACCTTCTCTACATATAAGACCCTCATAGTCATAGGCTGCAAAACGCTCTAGCCAAGATTTCACAGATTTGTCACTATACCGAACAATACATGCAACTTCCTCGACTGTTTTCCCTTCTTGAAAATTTAATAGAGCCAGCAACTTTACTTTTATTGAAGTTCTTTCCACCTTGTAGGTAGCTAAGAAATTATAATCATGAATTTTACTGGTTAGTTCCTTTATTTTTAGCACTCAAAAAGAATAACCCCATTTTATCAAAAACACTCCCAGTGCGTCAGAAAACCGTAGTTATTTTCTGTAAGTATAATAAACAACAAAATCCTCTGTCCTCGTAATAGGCAGGGGATTTGAACGCAAATGCAGGGCTGCGACGCGTGAGGTCTCTGTGACAAAAAAATCTCGAGAAAGTTATCCCTATTAAAGCAATTTAAAAAAGGAAGAAAAACTTACTATATAGGTTCTGGGTTTCATTTAGGTAATTAAACGCCTGTTACTTTGCTTTGTTTCCATTTCTGCTTTTATATTCAAAGCAATTTTTTTGTAATATTCCATCATTTGTGGATCCTTGGATTAACGCTAATTGACATAAATTTTTTTTATTACAGGGAACAAATAATATCATTATATTTATTTTTAAGTTTGTCCGATAGTAACTACAGAAGCAAAATCAATTTAACATGGCTTATGGACACTTGCTTTCGTGTATTAAGTCAAAAAGAAAGGAATAGAATTATGAAAAGTATAATAGCAGTAATTTTTTTATGTACGTTTTCCGTAACAGCAGCAGCAACAATGCAGGAGCGAGATAATGGTCCGTTAGATCATGGGGCAAGTGATAACACTTACTTCGGTCAACTAGAAGAGGCTTTCAATAATGCAGCGCCAGCACAGGAGAGTGATGTTCTTGGTTGGACAGCTGGACGATGCTTTTATAAAGATCAACCAAACTTTGCTAAGAACGGAGCACTTGCTGGATTTACGGCTAGCGGTCATCCAGCTGGTCCTGGATTAGAGTCAGATCATATGTATGTAACCATGAACTCTCCGCTCAAAGCAGAGAGTTATTATGACGATTTTGCGCCGTCTGGCCACGACAATCTTATGGCAATAGTTGCCGCATCAAGATCAGCGCAGAGGGATGGAAGTCTTGTGGAGAGTCATCCTAGATTCGCTAACACGCACGCCATAAGAAAGGGAGTGATAATAGGTCCAAAATCAGATACAGAGTATCTCCTGTCAAGAGGCAATAATAAACATGTTATCGGAGTCGCCTACAGCTACTGCTATTACTTTAAGAAATTAGATTTTAAAGACTAAAAATATTCCAATAGCAAATCAAAATGAAATCCTCTGCTTAGTAACAGGCAGGGGATTTTTTGTTTCATGTCTTGGCTATCAACGCAAATAAAAACATTGGATATTAAAAATAGAATTTTTTTTCATCTTATAGTAGTTTAGGAGCTATATAAAAACAGATAGGAGACTTTATATGAACAATGAAAATCGAGAAAAAAATGATTTAGGTATTTGGGAGATAGGGGTAGACGAGGTGCGTGAGAACCGTAACGCTCTTCAATTAGTGGACGTGCGAGAGCCAGACGAGTTTGTGGGAGAACTGGGTCATATCGACGGAGCAAACTCATCTTCCATACAAACAGCCCTAATGGATTACCTTCCCACCCTGTCCAAAGAACAAACCTATGTATTTATTTGCAGGAGCGGTAAGCGTTCTTCCCGAGCGGCTAAGCTGGCAGTAGAGCAAGGCTTCCCCCATGTTTATAATATGAAGGGTGGCATGATGGAGTGGAATCGCCGTTCTTTTCCCGTAACCTCGGATTAAAGGCGGTAGGGCTTGTGGTCCTCAGCCATTTTCTTTAATTTTTTTATTTCTGTTGTGGGTTGCTTGCAGGTATGGTTTTCACAAACATAGGCAGTGGTTTTTTTATCGATTATTTTCTTTCCCCAAAATAGGGGAGAGGAGCTTTTATCCTCGAAGGGAGTTCCTTGTCCCATGGCCACCACTTTGTTTGGTAAAAAAGAATGATATATCCAAGAACGCATTTCGTTTGTTGGGGTAAGGGCAGATTTTTCGTCTATAATTACTAATTCTTTGGTTTGGTCCAGGTAGTAGTCCAGTGCTATGAGTCCTTGGGCGTAGCCGCTGGGAGATCGCACATAAAATCGAGAAAGAAATGTTAGTAATTCCTTGGCTCTTTGTTTATAGGTTTCTTGAAAGGTAAAACCTTGGAGTCGCAAAAGATTTAAGGCAGCAATGGTATTGCCGGAGGGGATGGCTCCATCGTAGGTATCTTTGCGTTTGTAGATGAGGGTGCTGTCCGACGATTCGCTGGTAAAGTATCCACCTTCCTTAGTGTCCCAGAAAAGCTTGTCCTGTGTTTTTTGCAGGTCGATAGCCCAGTCTAGCCACTCTTGATTGAAGTCACTTTCATATAAATGGAGTAGGCCATAGATGAGAAAAGCATAATCGCTAATTGTTCCAGAGAACCGACTATCTCCATCCCTATATCGTCTCAGTAATACATTATTTTTCCAAAGATTTTCTTTCAAAAATCGTGCACTTTTTTGAGCTGCTTTTTTGTAGCGAACATCTTGGGTAATTTGAAATCCTCGAGACAGAGCCGCAATCATTAAGCCGTTCCAGGCAGTGAGCACTTTGTCGTCCTTATGGGGATTTTCTCGCTGAGAACGTTTTTGAAAGAGTTTTTTTCTAGCTGCAACCATGGGCGCTTGCTGGCTTTTATTCCAATCTGTTTCGGGATCAATATTTAAAATACTATGTCCTTCAAAATTTCCTTTGGAGGTAACACCATAAAAAGAAATGAGTGGAGCAGCGTTTGTTTTACCTAAGATTTGTTCTATCTCCTCCATTGTCCAAACATAAAACTCACCTTCTTTGCCCACCTCTCCTGCATCTTGGGCAGAATAAAATCCACCTTGTGGATGGGTCATTTCTTTTAGCACATAATCTAGGGTTTCCTTTGCCACTGACTTGTACATTTCTTTTTTTGTTACTTGCCATGCCTCTAAGTAGGTAAAGGCAAGGAGTGCATTATCATAGAGCATTTTTTCAAAATGGGGAGCTAGCCATTTCTTGTCTGTGGAATAGCGATGAAAGCCTCCTCCCAGTTGATCATAGATGCCTCCGGAGGCCATGCTATCCAAGGTATGGGTGACCATTTGTAGGGCCTCTTTGTTTCCTGTTCGACGATAAATTCTTAATAAAAGAGAAATTCCCATGCTGGGGGGAAATTTAGGAGCGGATCCAAAGCCACCGTCGATGGGATCGAATCGACCTTTTAGTTCCAAGAACGCCTTCTTTAATGTTTCTTCACTTAAACTAATGGGAGAGTTCAGTTGTGCTTTTTCAAAATGGTCAAGAATTTTTTGTCCTGAATCTATTATGGCAGGTTGATCGTTTTTCCAAGCGTTTTGTATTTGTGACAGGAGGTTTAGAAACTGATCTTTGGGAAAATAGGTTCCACCAAAAAAAGGGTTTCCGTTGGGTGTTAAAAACACGCTCATGGGCCATCCACCTCTACCCGTAAGTGCTGTAACGGCATCCATATAAATATCATCCACATCCGGGCGTTCTTCTCTATCCACTTTAATACTAATGAAATTACGATTTAAAACATCAGCCACGTCCTGTTGTTCAAAAGATTCTTTTTCCATTACATGGCACCAGTAGCAAGTGGAATAGCCGATGGACAGAAAAATGGGTTTATTTTCTTTTTGAGCGGACTGGAAGGCTTCCTCTCCCCAAGCATACCAATGCACGGGGTTTTCCCTGTGTTGTAATAGGTAAGGGCTTTTCTCTTTTCCCAGTCGGTTGTATTTTTTCTCCATATTTATACCTCCCGTATCCACATAATACCCGAAAGCTACCCAAAGGGAGAGACAAAGGAAGGAGCTTAGGAGAATTATTTTTTTATTCATTTGTTACGTTAGAAATCTTTAGGCAATGATGCTGTATAAGAAATTGGATTAGGTTTGTTATTTGAAGTTTTGTTTTTTCTTGTTCTATAAGTTGGGCTAGGGATTTTAGGGGAGTACTCTTCTGCGCACTCAACAAGAAAGACCAAAGATCCAGGCTAAATGTTTGGTAATATATTGTTTCCTGCTGACGAACAATTACCAGAACGCTTTCTTTTTCTGGGGTAATTTCTCCTTCTTTGCGGTGGAGTGTGGCTAACCAAATTTGTTGCACAGGATGGGATATTTTCATGATCTTTGCATTCACTAGTCGTATGCTTTGATCATCTTCTAATTGGTTGAGTTCTCGTACATATTCTGTTTGCGGTGTCTCTAGGAAGAGTTCTTTTATTTTCCATTCCAAGCGGGCGAGTTCAGGTAGGAATGGAATTTCTTCTACCAGTTCTTTCAGGCTGTGGAGGTAGTCGGGAAAGGAAGAACCGTAATCGATAATGTTTGGGCTTACTAACGAGTTCGTTTGAATATAGCGAGGAGTAATTTTTTTAAAGAAATCTTCTCCCAGTATTTCTTGAATGGCTTCAAATGTATTGGCAAGAGATTCATTTAGATTTTGAAAATAATTATTTTGATAGATACTGATAGCTTGACTTACAGATAGATCACCACATGCAGTTAATGTTTCTGAGGAGATGGGAGTGTTTTTTCCAAAATGTAAAAATTTTTCCTGAAATTCTGTATTAGTTTTCATTATAAATAGCGTCTACTGTTTTTACTTCGTTCAGCATGCTGTCTAGAGAGGGTATATTGCTATCCCTCTCAATTGTGGCAGGTGTGTGAGGAATATCTTTTGCGATTCTCCTATACAATTCCAGCACTGGAGGATGGATATTTTCTCCGTGTGTATCAATAATATGGGAGCCATAATCCGTATAACCGGCTAGGTGAATTTGTTGAATGGAGTTTTTTGGGAGACGGCAAAAAGCTTCATAAGCATCAAAGTGAAAGTTTGTGCTATTGACATAGATATTATTCACATCCAGAAGTAAAGAGCAATTATACCTTTGGGTGAGTTGGTGGAGGAATTCTTCTTCAGTACTGCGTTCTTCTTTTTCACGCAAGTATACGGAGACATTTTCCACTAGGAAGGGAATTTGGAGCAGATCCTGGATTTGTTTAATTTTCTCTCCTATTCGTTGGAGCATTTTATCTGTATAGGCAATGGGTAATAGATCGGGGCTGTACTCACCGTGGTTACCGCAAAAGCATAGGTGATCGGATATCCATTTTGGTTGAAAGGTTTTTACTAAGGTGTGCATGCCTTCCAAGTAAGATTTATGTAGAGGTTCGGGGGAACCCAGATTAAAACCGACACAATGAAATACAAGGGGATAAATATCCGCCAAGCGCTCTAATTTATCGTAGGCTGGTGATCCTTTGTATTGATAATTATCTGCCAACACCTCGATCCAAGGCACTTGTTTTTTTTCCAGCAGACCGGAGAAATGTTGGGGGCGGGCGCTTAGGCCCACTCCTTTAATTACGTTTGTTAGAATTCTTTCCCACCCTTCGAGGCAGCCACAGAGCGATCTCGTATTTTCAGAACATAGTCTTTTACCGCGGTGTGTTTCAGGGCTGCCTTCACCGCATCGCAGTCTTTTTGGGTCATACGGAGCCATTTGTTGGGGGCAAAATCATTCCGAGCAACGGTGGCACAATTATGGCCATGCGATGCACAGTTATGACCGCTTGCACTGCAATCATTTACCCATTTCGTAGATACTCCATGACATTTTATTTTTTCTGCACTTGAGGCTTCTGCTAGAGGGGCAATTAATCCCACAGCAGCAATTCCTAAGATACTAGATATAATATTTTTTTTATTCATTGTTGTTCCTCCATAGTTTTGTTTATGTTGTAGCTTATATCGATAAAGATAAAAAAAGGCTACAGTGTTTGTAGCCTTTTTTAATGTATTTCATTTAACAGTTTTGTTAAAATTCTTTTCCCTTACCAGAAGCAGTTACAGTGCCATCTCGTACGGTTAGAACATAGTTCTTTACCGCAGGGTTCATCAAGGCATTTTGAACTGCGTTACAGTCGTTTTGAGTCATAAGTAGCCATTCGTTGGGGTCAAAGTCAGTTTGAGCAGCACCTGAGCACGCGTGCCCATTTGCGTCACAGCCATTTACCCATTTTGTTGATACTCCCTTACACTTTACTTCTTCTGTACCTGAGGCTTCTGCTAGAGGGGCAGTTAATCCCGCAGCAGCAATTCCTAGGATGGTAGATATAATTATACTTTTTTTGTTCATTGTTTGTTCTCCTGTTATGTTATGTTAAGTTTTCGTTTCTCTATCTTCATAGTCTATATAACATAGTACGGAGAAGGGCAAGAAAAAAAAGGCTACAGAATTGTAGCCTTGTCTTTGCTAGATTTTTTTAATATTCCTTTTAACGTGAACGATGGTTTTCTTTTGAACCGCCGTTACATAATCTTTTACATGGCCATTAGTCAACGCTGATTGAATACTCTTGCATGCCGCTTTATTATAAGCATACATCCACTCCATCGGGTCAAAATTTTTCTTCGCCTTTCCTGCACACTGATGACCGCGCGCAGCACAGTCGTTTCCTCCTTTTACAGCAATACCTTCACAACGGTATTTGCCCGTTTTTGCTTTTGCTATTGCGTCTGAGGAAGTGGCGCAACCAGTTGCGATAATTCCTGCTAACGCAGATACTATAATCATGTTTGTCTGCTTCATATTTTTTTTCTCCTATTTCTTTTGTTTTTGTTTATTTTTTTTGTAGGGCTCAAAGAGCAAACTAATTGTTAGTGTCACTTCGTTACCTACAAATCTTCCGGCTATTTTTTTTGTTATGCTAGTGCCCTCTTTTTGCCAGTTCAGACCAAACGTACGCCGGTCGATCTTTCCAGTGGCCTCTACTCCAAGAACCTTTTTTTTGTTTTTTACTTTGGTTTTTGTTTTTACTTTTAGAGTTACTTGTCGTTTGGTTTTTAAAATCTTTAACTCTCCTTTGATTGTGGGAGAGTTGCGTTTATAAGAGGAAGCGCGAAACTCTATATAACGGTTCTTTGGAATAATATCGTACACATCATCTCGAACATGAAAGAAATCTTCACCCCTGAGATGGGCGTCCCTGTCCTTTTCATTAGTGTCGATTTTGTCCACATCTATTTTGATATAGATATCTTTTATCTCATTTTTTGTAAGAGTTGCGGTTCCTTCAAATACTTTAAATCTTCCTGTCACAGGCACGAGTCCCAGGTGCTTCACACTAAATGTAACGGAAGAATGGGCTTGGTCTACTTTTAGTGGCGTGCTGGAAATGGCAAAGCTCGTAGCAAAATGGGGCATAACAACGACGGCTGCATAGAGAGCAATGGTAAGAGCAATGGATATTCCTATTATTTTGCTTATTGAGAATGTTTTCATAATAATCTCCTAGGGTATGTGTTTATAGATTGTCTCCAATCAGTGGCAATTGCTTTCTGCGAATCCAAACAATGGGTAGGCAAGAGGCAAGCACAATAATCAAGAGGATGATATGTTTGCCGTTGTCTCCCTGTATGTCTATTCCCAGGGTAGTGGCATGGGCTAAAATTGCTCCACACATTACGCCGATACTGAGGAAGGCACCAGTGGCAGAAAAAATTTCAGTCATAAGGAGTAGACCGGACAGAACCTCCAACGCTCCAATGATATAACGACCAGAGGGTTCCATCTCCAGTGTGGAAAAGATATAAAGGTCTGTGGGGTTGTCGCCAAATTTCCAAAAACCCACGGGTAGGAGAATTGCGGCAGCCATAATTTGTAGGCACCAAGCGAGTATTTTTTTCTTTTTATCCATCTGTATTTCTCAAAGCTGTATCATATCATATATTAGTAATATTGAGGTATGTAAAGGTTATCTTTATTTAATTCACGGTGACTATATTTTCCCATGGAAACAAGCATTTCTTCATGCTCATGGCAAAGATTGTGCACATAGTTTGCTACCTGACTTGATTTATTTTCTATAGCTAAACCTTTGTACAAACGGGGATCGTGGGTGGTGATTCCCACGGGGCAAGTATTGGAATTGCATTGCAGTGCTTGAATGCATCCCAGGGACAACATAAATCCTCTGGCAGAATAGATGGCATGGGCGCCAAAGGACATGGCCATGATCTGTCTTCCCACGTTGATAAGTTTTCCTGCAGCTACCAGTTTTAGCTTGTCCCTTAGTCCTATTTCCTCTAGTAGTTTGCGCACCTCAGGAAGTGCTTTAAAAATAGGTATTCCAACGTCGTCCATAAATGCTTTGGGTGCGGCTCCAGTGCCGCCCTCAGCACCGTCAATGGAAATATAATCCGGGTGTACGTTTTGCTTTTTCATTTCTTTTAACAAATCGGATAATTCCTCCGGTCTACCGAGACATAATTTCATCCCAACGGGTAGAGCAGAAACCTCTTGCACTCTTCGTATAAATTGCACTGTTTTACTGGGAGAGCTGCACTCCATATGACCGGGAGGGGAAACAACATCTTGATCCATGGGTACTCCTCGTAGCTGGGAAATTTCCTCCGTAATTTTTTCTTTAGGAAGGAGGCCACCTTTTCCGGGCTTTGCTCCCTGGGACATTTTAATCTCAATCATTTTCACTTGATCTAGGTCAGCGATTTCTTCCAATTTTTTATCGTTTAGGCTAGCATCCTCATTACGCACACCAAATTTAGCGGTGCCCATTTGGAAGATAAGTTTACAATCCTCCTCGATATGGTGTTTGGGATAGCCACCCTCTCCAGTGTTCATGGGTATGTCGGCTTTTTTTGCTCCTCTGGCTAAGCTTCGAACAGCAGGAATGCTTAGAGCTCCATAGCTCATAGCACTTATCATCATGGGTTTTGTAATGGTAAACGCAGAACTGATGCCACGCTCTTCGCCGAAGATTACGGAAAAAGGCTTGAATTTGGATTTGTCCACTGGATACATGGAGTGGCGAAGTTTTACTTCATCGTTATTAAAATTATATAACGATCCAAATGCGGCAGAGGAGTCCACGTTTTTTGATTTCCGGTATACCTCGGCTCTTTCCACTCGATTAAAGGGGCGTTCCTCCGTATCACTCATATAAAGGTATTGACGGAACTCTGGTCCAATACTTTCAATGATATAGCGAAGCTGGGCAACAAAACCGAAGTTACTCAAAAGGGTATGTTCTTTTTGAATATGGAGGAAATAGATATTGATGAGTGTGAGAAGAAAAAATGCGACAGTTAGGAAATGAAAATAAAAGGAAACATAGGTTCCCATCATTATGAAGATTACCAGTGCAATATACAGGGATTTGTTTGCTATTTGAGAAATTTTTTCTAAATTTACGGTGATTTTTGCTGACATATTTTTTATCTCTTTAGGTGGGGGGATTGAATGACGGTCATTTTCTCTAAACTCATATCTTTAATGGACTCTCCGATGCCTCCTAGGCCTAAACCGGATTGTTTGTAGCCACCAAAAGGCATCCAGTCTGTACGGAAGGCACTGTGATCATTTACCATGGTGGCTAAGCCCTCCAATTCCTGGGAAGCCCAAAGAGCGGCGTCCAGGTTTTGGGTAAATACACTGGCTTGGAATGCATACTCCACATTATTCGCTCTATGAACCGCATCTTGAAAATTTTTAAAACTCTGAACTAAAACAACGGGGCCGAAAACTTCTTTCTTAGCAATAGTAGCCTCTTCCGGAGTATCCACAAGAATGGTTGGAGCAAAAACAGTATTGGATATTTTCTTACCACCCAGTACGGCTTTAGCGCCCATGGAAATGGCTTCTTTTACCCAAGCCTCCACTCTGTCCACCTCCCGGGGCAGGATTAAGGGACCCACGTCCGTATCTTTTTTCAAAGGATCTCCCACATTCAATTCGGAACTTAGTTTTATGAAACCATCGAGAAAAGAATTTAGAATAGATTCGTGTACAAAAACTCGTTGCACGGATACACAAACTTGCCCAGCATGGTAGAAACCACCTTTAACTAAAAGAGGAAGGCAGGAGGCAAGATCGGCCGTTTCATCTACGATAGTTGGAGCAGATCCGCCGTGTTCAAGAGCACACTTGGCTCCGTCAGGTAGTTTCGATCGTAAGAACCAACCCACTTTGCTGGAACCAATAAAACTTAAAAAACTGTTATGGGGATGGGTTACTAGTTTTTCCGCAACTTCATTGTCACAAACCACACTATGGCAATAGTCCTTATCTAGCCCAGCCTCATACAGGTAATTTACAATAGATTTACAGGAAAGAGGAGTGGTTAGGGCTGGCTTAATAATTACTGGGCACCCTGCTGCTATTCCAGGAATTACCTGATGGATAATTAAATTAAAAGGATGGTTGAAAGCACTAATGGCCACCACCATTCCTCTAGGTCGATGATGGGTGTAGGCTATGCGCCCTTGAGAGGATGGAGTAATATTCATGGGCACCTCCCTTCCTGAGAGGGCTTTTATTTCATCTATGGCAACACCCACACCGTTAATACCTCTTTCCACTTCCACCATAGAATCTTTATAAGGCTTGCCACCCTCTAAGATAGCTTGCTCCACAAGGGAAGGCTTATTATTTATAAGAATGGTTTTAAATTTTTCTAGGATTTCTATCCGTTCCACTTTAGGAAGCCATTTCTTTTTATTGTCCACAATATTTTGTGCACGCTCAATGTACTGAAGAAGGGTATCCTCAGAGACAAACTCTTCCTCTTTTATGGTTTCCAGATTAAAGGGATTTTCTATTGATAATTTTTCCAAGTCAGAATCCTTGCATTTACTTAGACCAAGCAGGTTTTATTTTTTAACTCCTCTAAGAATACTTTTTCATTCTCAGAATAGTCAATAGGAACTTCAATCAAATGCACTCCCCCATCATTTAAACATTTTTTTAGTGTGGGCGTTAATTCGCCAGGGGCGGATATGCGGTGCCCTTTTGCGCCATAGCTTTCTGCATACAGGACAAAATCTGGGTTTCCAAAGTCTAAACCAAAATCTTCAAAGTCCATTCCCAGTTGTTTCCATTTGATCATTCCGTACGCGTTATCTCTTAGGACTAAAACAACAATATTTAGACCAAGGCGCACCGCTGTTTCCATTTCCTGAGAATTCATCATAAATCCCCCATCACCACAAATAGCCACCACCTCTTTTTTGGGATTACAAATTTTTACTCCCATGGCCACAGGCAGGCCAGCGCCCATTGTGGCAAGGGCATTATCTAGGAGAAGAGTATTGGGTTCGTGAGCGTTATAATTTCTTGCAAACCAGATCTTATACATCCCATTGTCTAGGGATAGAAAACCATCTGAGGCAACGGCTGCGCGCACGTCTGCAACCAATCGCTGAGGTACGAGGGGAAACCCAGTGTGGTCGCTTTTTTCTTGAATATTCCCATCCACCTCTACTTTCACACGTTTAAAGTAGGAAAAATCCCAGTTCTTAGAAGTGGAGATGGTATTTCTTAGGCAAGACATGCTATGAAAAATATCTCCCACAATTTCATGTTGGGGGAAATAAACGTCGTCAATTTCTGCGGAGAAAAAGGAAACATGGATAACTTTCTTTGCATTTCGTTCCATAAAAAATGGAGGTTTCTCCACCACATCGTGTCCGATATTGAGAATGAGGTCTGCCCGGGCCACGGCACAGTGTAAGTAGTCATGGTCGGAAAAAGCAGCGGTACCCAGGTAATTGGGATGCCTTTCATCCATTACACCTTTGCCCATCTGTGTGCAGAAAAAATACATTCCTGTTTTTTCGATAAATTCCCCGATTATTTTACGAACACGTCCACAACGATTGGCTCCTGATGCCACCAATAAAAGGGGCATCTTAGCCTCACCAAGCATTTGAATTGCAGTGGCAATATCCGTCTCGGGTGCTTGCTCTCTGGAAACGGATGTTATGGGGAAGGGTTCTTGATCCACTGTTTCTCTTGCAATGTCTTCAGGGAGTTCCAAGTGCACAGGCCCAGGTTTCTCACGCTGTGCGATTCGAAAACAATTTCGCACTAGAGAAGGAATTGTATTTCCGTTTACAATTTGTCGAGTAAATTTTGTGACTGGCTTCATCATTTCCACAATATCGATGATTTGGAAGCGACCCTGCTTGCTTCTTTTAATGGGTTTTTGTCCTGTGATAAATAAAAGAGGCATTCCCCCCAACTGGGCATAAGAGGCACAGGTCATAAAATTTGTAGCTCCAGGACCTAGTGTGGCCATTGCTACTCCCGCCTTTCCTGTGAGTCGTCCATAGGCTGCTGCCATAAAGCCAGCCCCTTGCTCATGGCGAGTAAGGATTAATTTTATGGAAGAACTCTTTAGGCTGTTTAGCATGTCCAGATTCTCCTCTCCGGGGATTCCAAATATATATTCCACGCCCTCATCCTCTAGGCACTTTATGAATAGATCGCTTGCTTTCATTTTTATTTCCTTCCGTTTCTTAATCCTAAACAATAAATGAAAAATATCCAGATATTAAATAAAAAAATCCCTTTCAATTTGCCCTTCTCTCTCGGAAGAAAGAAAGGAACCTTGCGGTATAAAGAGCATGTTGAGGTTTGAGACCTTTAATAGATACACGGTAAACAGTCAAAGCCTCACGGGCAGTTGATTTATTTTTCCATGTTTAGAAAACAAAAAACATGCCAAAAAAATACACAGCAAAAATATGCAGAAAAAAACACACAGTAAAACATACACAGAAAAAAAACATACATAGAAAAAACACACGAACACGTGCGTCCACACACGCCCCGGCAGAGAAAAAAAAACGGGTAGTATTTTCATTTGATACTTAGTGCAGTTTTCGTTTACTATTATTAAATATATTTTGTTTTTCTAAATTTTTATCCGTTACATGAATAGGAGAGTGTCCATGACCCAGTTGTTGAGTAAGGAAGTAAGCCATGATTTAAGTGATAGAATTAAAGTTCTTCTTATTGGTGGCCATGAGATGGATTATATAAAAGTTCACCATGATTTTTCTATGGCAGTGAAGAGAAAATATGAGATAAGTTGGGAGAAAAAATATAATAATGCTTTAGGTATGGTTAATAAAAATCAGTATCACATATATTTACTTGGCTATGATCAAAAAATAGAACAAGCCTGGGATTTCATTAATCGGATAGAGAGTATTGGAAGCAAGGGGCCTGTTATCCTTATTGGAAATTCCAGTAAACCAAAAAATATTCATGAAACTTTGCGTTTGGGAGCCAGTGACTACTTGGATAAGAAAACAATGAATACAGCATTGGTGGAAAATGTTGTGCTATATTCCCTAGAAAGAAAGAAGAGGGAAGAACAGGTTTTAGAACAACAAAAGCAGTTTACAGGAGCCGTTAAAATGTTTTCTCTTGGAAAAATGGCTCTTAACATTGCCCATGAAATTAATAATCCCTTAACTGTATTGATAATGAGGCTAGAGGAAATGCGCCAAAAATTGGTGCGGAAGGTTCCGGACTTGGCAGGAGCGTTAATCTGTGTGGATAAGCTAGAAGCCATGGCAAATAAAATCGAAGATATTGTGGGCAAGATAAAATATAGTTCCAGAGATGGCTCAGATGATCCGTTTGAAAAAGTATATATTAAAGATATATTTTCTTATGTGCATGAAATGTGTGAGCCGAGATTTAAGGTTCTTGATATTAAATTTACACTGGATTCCGTTGAAGATGATTGTGTTTGTGAGTGCAGGCCCACAGAAATTTCTCAAGTACTCTTGAATCTTATACATAATTCTTGCGACGCCATTAAAGATCAATCTGAAAAATATATTCAAGTGGAGTTAAAAGATTTAGGAAAAATGCTGCAAATATCTGTGCGAGATAGTGGAACAGGTGTACCTAAAAATATTATGAAAAAAATAATGAATCCATTTTTCACCACAAAGAAAATGGGTGAAGGTACGGGCTTGGGTTTGAGTATTTGCCGGGAAATAGTGCGGAGTCATGGTGGCACTCTTGATTTAGAAGATAAATGTAAAAACACTTGTTTTTCCATCAACATACCCAAGAAACAGGAGACAAAAGAAGATAAAAAAATGTATAAAGTGGTTGTGGTGGACGATGAACCAGAAATTCGCACAATGGTGGCAGAGCGATTTCAAGATAATGGATTTAGTGTGTTTAGTGCTGGTGATGGGTTGGAGGCATTTGAAGTGGTCCAAGCAAATGGAATAGACCTAGTGATAACGGATTATAAAATGCCCAAAGGGAATGGAGCTGAGCTTGTATCTCGTTTAAAGAAACTTGGTAGAGATAATCAACCTCAGGTTTTAATGATGACAGCTTTTTATGGTAAGGAACTCCATGCCATAGAAGGAGAAAGTGTTACGATTTTTCGCAAGCCATTTAATATGGATGATCTTGTTGATACGGCAAAAGATTTTAGGAGCAAGTTATACGCATTGAAATAAGGCTGGCTGTTATATTCTAGGTCTAGAGGAGCCTTTAAACCGCTCAAAGAAATTAAAACCTTGTAAGTAACTCGCAGCCTTTTGCACTTGGTAGTCTGAGTGGGGGTCGATTTTTCGTGAATTTTTTTTACTCTTCTTTTTATTTTTAGATAGTATGAGTTCTTTAATTTTCTCTCCATTGGAGGAGAGTCCTGAGATGGTTCGCTTCAGGTCTGCTTCGCGTAGGTAGGTATTTTCTTTTTTGGCCTTTTTAAATAGCTCGGGGTCTATGTCATCGAGAAGTATATGGGGGTTAATGCCTTTTTTATGAATGGAGATGCCGTTGGGGGTATGATAGGCAGCGATGGTTAGCTTGAGTCCCATTTTGTTACCAATGGGGCTTATTTGTTGTACAGAGCCTTTGCCAAAGGTTCTACTCCCAAGGATTAAGGCTCGGTTATGGTCCTTTAGAGCACCAGCTACAATTTCTGCAGCAGAAGCGGAATTCCCATTCACCAGTATAGCTAGTGGTAAATTTTTTCGAGCCATACCAGAGCGAGCTGTTTTCACTTCTTTTAGTTCCTTATTTCTTCCTATGATGGAAACAATGGTGCCGCTATCTAAAAAAAGATTCGTTACTTCCACGGCTTGACTCAAAAGTCCTCCTGGATTATTACGCAAGTCTAGGATCAGCCCAGAAAGTTTTTCTTTTTTCTCCATTTTGTTAAGGGCACGTTTAATATCTCTAGAAGATTTTTCTTGAAAATGACTCAATCGGATATAGGCAATATTATCCTTTAAGATTGCGTGGTGTACGCTGGGTATTTTTATTACGGATCGTACAACTTTAAATTTTTTCATTTCCTTGCTGGAACTGCGATAAATAATGAGTTCAATGGCTGTGCCATTCTTGCCTCGCATTTTAGTGGCAGCCTCTAACAAGCTCAGTCCCTTTGTTTCTTCTCCGTTAATTTTAATAATTTTATCTTGTGCCATTATGCCTGCCTTCCATGCAGGAGTGTTTTCAATGGAATGGCTGATGGTTAAAAGCCCATCTTTTCCCAAAAGTATATCTATTCCTATTCCTCCAAAGGTTCCCGATGTTTCCATTTTCATTTGACGGTAAATTTCTGGATTTAGGAGGCTGGAATGGGAGTCTAGGGTTTGGAGCATTCCCTGGATAGCACCATTGATAAGTTTTTCCGTATCTACTGGGTTTGCGTATTGAGTTTCCACAAAATTTAATACACGGCTGAAAAAGGCTATTTGCTTATATTTTTTTTCTGTGACCGCTGGTTTTGGTGCAGCAGTGGCATTGGGGTGGGAATGGAGAATGGGGAGCAGGAGGAGGATGGGGAGGAGGAACGCTATCCTTTTGTCGTTTAATGGATTTGGTAACGGATTTGGTAACGGACTTCGTTTATTTTGCTCATGTTGGTTTGTCATTATTGCCTTTGCTCCTCTTGATTTAGTATAGCTTGAGATTTATCGTTTTGCCTGTAGTTTTTCCCCATTTTTTAACCAAGGCAGGGGATTCATAGCCACATGACGTTTTCGAATCTCAAAGTACAGGGGGGCATTGTCTAGGGCAGTTTTGCCAATCACTTCTCCTTTTCTCACCCACTCTCCCGTGTTTTTTAAAATTTCTCCTAAGTGACCCATGAGGGTATAGTATTCCTTTCCATGCTCCATGATTAGTAATTGCTGGAAGCCTGCGAGTCTCCCGGAGTAAACTACTTTCCCGGGGTAAACAGCCTGAACAGGAGCACCTCCCTCTTTAGGTTGTATTTCAATTCCTTTATGGAAGCGGTATAGATTTGTTTTAGGGTCGTATTTTTTACCGAACTTACTCAGTAATATACCTTCGATGGGCGAGGGCAACTTGCCTTTGCGGGAGAGAAAATCCAAGGTATTTGTTTTTCTTTTTTTGGGAGAGGGCTCATTTTTTGCTATTTGGAGTATCCGGTGAATACCTTGTTTCATTTTTTCTATCTTTTGCAGCTTGCGGATTTGCTTAGCTAAAAAACGTGTATTTTTTCCTAATTGTTTTTGTTTAGAGCTCTTATTGGCTGCCAATACACTTTGTTTTTCCTTTAAACCGTTTACACGGTTGCGTATTTGTTCGTGTTTATGGCGAAGGCTCTCATCCAGATCGCTTAGTTTTTTGGATAGGCCCTTTAAGTGGGTCACCTCATCTGCATATTGAGATATGGATGCATCTATGGTGGCGTGTAGCATGGATCTCAGGGAGAGTTCTTTGCTTTTCATATTGGATATGGGTGTTTCATAGCGAAGAAGGAAGAATTCACTTAAGTATTTTTTTATGGTGCTCTTTCGTTGATGGATCATTTCCATTAAACTTTCTTTTCTTTGTTCCATTTCTTTTACTTTAATTTCAGTTTCTTGGAGTTCTAGGATGCTTAACTGGATTTCCATTGCTTGCAGTCGCATTAATTTTTCTAATTTTTTCAGAATAGTCTGAGTGGATACTTTTTTTTGGCGTGCTTTTCGTATCTTACGCTTCATTATTCCCACACGTTTTTGAGAATTTTTTAGTTCTGCGGACTGGGGACTTGTATTGGAAAGGGCTGCCTTGGGTGTTACTGCACACAGGAGTAAGGCATATAATAGAATGTGCTTAAGCAAAGGAGTTCCTCATAAATGCTATGGCAGCCCCCAGTGTATGGGCCACAAGTCCAGCCAAGAACATGGCAACTAGAGCCCATAGAAGGAGTGTATTGTCTAGCATAAAGGGGTCATAGCCCAAGGCTGTGAAAAATTGGTTAAATAGAAGAATAATAAAGTTTCGTCCATATAAAAGAATCCCTGCGGCACCCAAGGATCCCACGGTGGCGTAGAGCACAGACTCAGTCACCCATGGAAGTAATATCCACCTGGGACTAGCTCCAAAGCTTTGGATAAGGTAGATTTCTTGGGCATCTTGGGACTGAATATTTTGGTAGTGGTTGGTGGCCATAATAACAAGCACTAACCATAGGGCAATGGCAAGCATTACCCCACCTACACTGAGCCAGTATAGGGGTTTTTTTGCACCTCCAATGCGTTTGTTTCCACTTTCTACACGGGATACGCCGGGGAATGTTTTAATCTTATTGATGGCATTGTTCTGTTGTTTTCTGGAGTATAGGGAAGGAAAGGTAACCTCCACCACTCTAGGAAAAATATCCTCTCCCACGCCGTCTAGGATTTGAAAAATTTCAGGAAATTTTTTGGAAAGGTAGGTTTTAAATTCCCGTACTCCAATAATTTGGATAGTCGATACTTCTTTTAAATCTCGGATCTTTTCTGAAATAGAAGAAAGGGAATTTGTGTTTGTGGGATCCACAAATACGGCAAGCATTCGGTTGGCTTTTAAATTTATTTGATCCCCTCCCTGTATCCAATAGGACCAAAAACCAAGGCTGGTAGCACTTAGGAGTATGGCTGTTGTGGAGAATAGGGCTAGTATGGAAGCAAAAAGTCTACGACGCATTCCGTGAATAGTGTTCTTTAAAAAATACATATACCTTCCCTGTTATCTAGGCGTAGCCGTCCTCCACTCAGGTGGCCCGTCTGTTTGCGAACTTTTCTTACAATATCCTGATCGTGGGTAGCCACAATGATGGACATTCCCTTTAGGTTGAGTTTTTGGAATAGGTCCATGATGCTCCAAGTGTGATCGTGGTCGAGGCTTCCCGTGGGTTCGTCTGCGATTAAAAAATCAGGCTTATTGATAATGGCGCGAGCAATGGCAATACGCTGTTTTTCTCCACCTGAGAGTTCCTTGAGAGGTGTGTAGAGAGCTTTTTTAGAAATGCCGACGTCTTCGGCAGTGGAGTAGACCAGTTTTTTTGCCTTTGGATCTGTGGGAGAGACGGGAGCCACCCCTGTGCCAGCGCGACCAAAATATAAGGGTAGTACGATGTTTTCATAGGCACTACGGTCATGGAGAAGGCGCAGGTCTTGGTAAACAATTCCCAAGGTTCGTCGCAATTGCAATATGTTGGACGACAGTTTTCCCACAGGGTAGGTGCCGTGAAGAAGCACGTCTCCTTCCGATGGCTTTTCTTCTCCAGAGAGCATTTTGAGAAGAGTTGTTTTTCCTGCACCACTGTCTCCCACGATAAAGAGAAAATCCCCGGGCTTCCATTCTAGGGAGATTTGATGGAGCGTGGGGGTGTTTTGGTAGTAGGTTTTTGATGCGCGTCGCATTGAAATCATAGGCGTCCTCTAAAAAAATTTTAGCATCGTTCTCCCTCCTTTGGTAGTCTATAAAGGTTATGATACTTGAAAAGGAAAAAGTAAATCATCCTAGGATGTTTATGCGCTGTGGGCGAGGTGCCATTCTCCTTTTTCTCTCCACCACACTTGTAGTATGGGTTTTCCATGAACCCAGCTCATGGGCCGGCAAAAAATCCCCAGAGCTTCAAGTGAGTGGGGGTTTGGTGGACTTGCAAAAAGCACCACTTTTTTATTCCAAATCCTATTCCTTGGCGAAGACTTGGGGGCCTAGCATTCCTTTAGATAATGCTTTTTCTGTGAAAAAAACATACGGGCGTTGGATATACGGTCAACCGGTACCGTTAAAAAGGATGCTCGTTAAGGATTATGCTCCCAATGGGTGGGTGTATAGTCTTATGTTGCTTTCCTCTGGAGAGAGGGCTTCCCGCAGTAAGGCTATTCGTCAGCTTATTTTCTCTTCTGGTTTTTACGGTAAAGATCTTTGGAAAGGAAGGAAGGTATCTTGGGAAGCTCACCACTATTTAAATTTTTTGGATAGCTTAGTCCTTAGTAAGAAGACATTGGATATTTTTTCTGGTGGTGCAGTGGCAGAGGTACCTGTTAAGCCATTTTCTCTTTTTCCGTTGGCCATGGCAGAAACGGCAGAAAAAAAGGAGAAGGGCTTGGGGCTCACGGGGGTAAGCTTTCATTTTTTAAGAGAGGCCTCCAATCAATTAAAAAAACAGCGAGCACAAAAAAGAAAGCGGGTACGTGCTCTTAAGTTACAGCCGAGGAAAGTTCCTTTGCCTAGTCTTGAGGTGAAAAAAAATATTTTAGGTCATTATCTGAGTGCTAAACGTTTAGTATTTCCAAGGTTAAGTCATAATACGGTAGATACCCATTTATATCTCAGGGCGATTACTGCCCGTCTGCTCCAACATTGCCCTCAATCCGTTCGCAAGTTTTGGAAGAATAAGCATTGGTCTACCTACCAGATAGAAACAATTCAAGGTGAAGGCAAGGACGTTTGGTCTCAGTTGACTTTGTCGGGAGGAAATTTTTTTTACAGTAACCAGGCACTTCGTTTAGCTAAGAATGAGGCTGAGCTTGCCTATCTTCTTATTCGTCCATTTATATTGACATCACGACTCAAGGAAATTCCATTGAAATTTCAAAAATCTTGGTTGCCAAATATCTATGCTCAAGAGGAGTTGCTATGGAAGAAACAGTTGGAGTACCAGTCCACCAAGTATAATCCAAAATTGGATGTGGGCGACGATATTGCGGTGGACTTGATAGCTTCCCGTTGCCTAGCAGGTGAAGGTTATGATTATTGGGCGGGTGTGGAGTATATAAAAAAATTCAGGGACTATCAGAAAGCTACTGAGGGTAAGAAATCCTCAGCTGTTTGGGATTATAATCAATTCAAGGGACTCAACTATCGCCTAGAAAATGTGATACGTAGGCTTAAGGTGTGGGAGAAGAGTAATAACTTGAGTGGTGTGAGAAAGAAAAATGTGAAACGTTTTCAAATAGCACGTTCATTGTGGAATTTCTAAGCTGAATGGGGCATAGCGAGATATATGGAAAGAGTTACATTAAGTAGAAAAATAGCAGCTCCAGTATTCCTGTCCCTATTTTATTTATTTATATCAAAGGTATGTTTTTATTTTCTACTGACGATTGTAACCAGTCTTGTGCTTTTCGATGGAGATGATCAAGCCAGTAAAACCATTCATGAGATTTCCAATCAATATATTTTTTTATCTTATAGTTTAGGAGCTATTATCACATTGCTTATTTGTTGGGCCAATGATCATGTTTTAGATGGATACCTTCCCCTGTCCAGTCAGTCCAGTAAAAAGCCTTGGAGTTTTCGTTTGAGTCGTCCCGCTAGGTTGAATTTCTGGCGAGGAGTGGGAAGTGGCATGATTATTTCCTTCAGCGTGATTTTTTTATTGTATTTTTCTGGGCAATCTTTGTTTTTAGGAAGTTTTATTAGCCCCTTTACCCATGCACCGATTTTCTTTTTATTTTTAGCAAATTCTGTATCTCTTGGGTTTATGGTTCTCTGTGAGGAATATATATTTCGCCATAAGGTGCTGGGGTTATTGAAAGAGCGAATTGCTCCCTTTTACGCTATTTTTGTGAGCTCACTTATTTATGTACTCATAAAGCATTTTCAGTTCCAACTGGCATGTATCGACTATTTAAGTCTTTTTATTGTAAATTTTTCTGCTGGATTTTTTTACTTAAGAACAAAAAATATTTTTCGTGGTGTGGGCTTTTTAGGTACTTTATACGGCTTTACCCATTTTGTTTTTGGGCTTACCCTTTGGGGGCATGCTGGTGCGGGTCTTTTTTTAATTAAAGATTCCAGCTTTGCTTTTCCCATTATTACGGGAGGCAAGGACGGTCCCTTGGCAGGGTTAGCTATGGTGGGAGCTCTATTATTACTAACGATTTCAAGCTATTGGGGTTGGAGGCAGTCGAGAGTTAGGGTACAATAAAGAAAAAGGAGTATGGTGGTATGGAAGATAATAGTCTTGGTGTTTTAAATCTTATTTTGCACGCAGGTCCAGTTGTAAAATTAACGATGATGGTGTTGTTCGTTGCCAGTATTGGCACATGGGCTATTATTTTTTTTAAGTGGAGAATTTTTAAAAATGCAAAAAGACAAAACAGAGAATTTTTAAAAGGTTTTTGGAGTGGACGCAGTTTAGGGGAGTCATTTATTCGAGCAGAAGATTTCCCTCTGAGTCCGGTTGCAAAGTCTTTTATGGAAGTTATTCGAGAATCCCGTCTTAATCATACAAAAAATAAGGTGGAAAGTTTGGAAGTACGAACAGCTATCATTATGCGTACGTTGCAAAAATCCAATACGGGAGAGCTATCCTCTCTGGAGTATGCCCTTACTTGGTTGGCCACAACGGCAAGCGCCTCTCCCTTTATTGGCTTATTTGGAACGGTTTGGGGAATTATGGGTAGTTTTCAATCCATTGGGATTTCCGGTTCTGCCAATTTAGCAGTCGTGGCGCCAGGTATTAGTGAAGCATTGGTGGCCACTGCTTTGGGTTTAGTGGCAGCTGTTCCTGCAGCAATTGCCTATAATTATTTTAATAGTAAGGTGAAGAGTCAGGCAATAGCGTTGGATTCTTTTAGTCGAGACTTAATGAATTTGCTCCAGCGGCAGGAGGCAATTTAAGCATTTATGAAAGAAGACTTTTCCAGTTTTGTTCCTCCTCGTATGCTTTCAGAAATTAATGTAACGCCATTTGTGGACGTTATGTTGGTTCTGTTAATTGTTTTTATGATTTCTGCTCCCTTGATGCAACAAGGGGTTCAGGTGGATCTGCCTCAAACCAATGCTCGTCCATTGACGGAACAGCAGCAACCCATCATACTTACGGTTCGTAGGGATGGACAAGTGCGTATCAACAAGAATAGAGTTCCTTTGGGTAAGCTGTCCAGTAAATTACGAGCAATTTATAAAGATAGGAAAAAAAAGGAAATATTTATTCAAGCAGATCGAAAGGCTGCTTATGGAATGGTGGCTAAGGTGCTTTCCGCAGTGCAACTTGCAGGAGTTTATAAGATAGGCTTAGTAACCAAACCAAACAAGCGCCGTAGAAATAAAAAGTAAAAAAACATGGTCTCCCCATCCTTATCCAATCCAGCCATTCTTCCCAGAAGCTATATTCGATTTTCCATTATCCTTCACTTAGTTTTTTTCTTATTGCTTTTTTTGGGTGAAACGTTCTTTTCTAGAGATATTATTGTGATCCCGCCTTCAGTACAAATCGAGATGGTGGCCCTACCCGATTTAGTGAAAAATCGAGGCGCTCCTGTAAAGGTCCAGGATCCCATTCGTGATATTGCGCCTCGAAAATCTCCACCTCCTCCAAAGAAAGCGGATAGAATGAAGCTTTCCACTAGGAAGAAAACAAAAAAGAGTAATCTAGGCGCGTTACGTAATTTTCGTAAAAAAGTACAAAAAAAAAATAAAAAACTTTTGGAGAGAAAGAAAAAAGAACTGGAGCGTTTAGAGACTAATTTTCGTCGGCCGTTAAAAGGAAATCAATTACATCAAGGTAGTAGCAGCTCAGGGGAGCGCACAAAAATACTGGATAAATACCTGGGGTATATTCGAGGAAAAATCCAATCCAATTGGACGATTCCTCCCTATTTGGAGTCTAAAAATTTAAAAGCGACAGTGCGTTTATATATTGATGCTCAAGGAAAAATTCGCTATTCTTTAAAAGAGAGTTCGGGTAATAAAGTATTTGATACTCAGGTGAAGGAATCATTGGAGAAAAGCAACCCATTTGATGCGCCACCCGTGGATATGCGTATGGATTTGATGAAAAGAGGATTGGATTTAGGGTTTCCCCTATGATGAAGCAATTATGGATTATCTGTGGCTTGTACTTCTTTTTTCTGGAGGTGGCATTTGGGCAAGTAGGAAAGCCACTCCTAAGGTTGGAGGTGGGAAAACCGCGCACCCAACGTTCCCAAATAGCATTTCCCCCTGTGCGCTATCTTCCTAAGTCAAAAGATCCTAAGGGGCATGTTCGTCTCACCCGTGATGTAATTGTGGAAGATCTTGCTTTCTCCGGTTTATTTACTTTTATCAGTCCAACTGCATTTTTAGAAAAAAAATCTGCTGGAGTGAAGTTAGGTGAATTTAAATTTTCCAACTGGAGTGCTATCAATGCCCAGTTTTTAATTAAAACCACTGGAGAGGTAAAAGGAAAGAATATTTTCATGAATATATATTTGTATGCAGTGAATACGAAAAAAGAGCTTTTCTCTAAACGCTATATTTCCGTAGTGGGGTCAGTACGAAGATTGGCTCATACAATTGCAGGAGATATTTTTTATAAGCTCACAGGTATTAAGGCACCCTTCACATCCAAGGTTGCTTTTGTGAGTGATAGAACAGGAAAAAAAGAAATTTATGTGATGGATTATGATGGTCATAATGTTATCCAAATTACTCGTCGGAGGTCGGTGGCCATGGGACCTGCATGGTCTCCAGATGGAAGGACTCTTCTCTTTTCCTCCATAACCAAAAATAAAAAGAATGTGGAAAATCATAATCTATTTAGCTACGGGCTGAGTACAGGAAAAATTCGCTTGCTTTCCAATCGTAAGGGCTTAAATGCGGGCGCTGATTATTCCCCCGATGGGAAAAAGATTGCACTTACCATGAGCTTTTTACGGGGAAATCCAGATATATTTACCATGGATCCTAAAACAAGAAAGGCAACTCGATTAACGAGAGCTGCTGGCTCTGATGTGGACCCCAGTTGGAGTGCCGACGGGAAGAAAATTGCATTTATTTCGGATCGTTCGGGCAAGTCCATGGTTTATGTAATGGATAGTAACGGGAAAAACCAAAAACGAATTACTTATGCAGGAGTTTACAATGCCACTCCCAGTTGGTCCCCCACTGGTAAGAAAATTGCTTTCGCTGGCTGGAAAGATAAGCATTTTGATATTTTTATTATGAATGCTGATGGCACAAAAATTGAGCGCCTCACGAACAAATCAGGGAATAATGAAGACCCTCACTTTGCCTCTGATGGGTATTTTATTATTTACAGTTCCAATCGATTGGGGAAACGAAATCTTTATATTACAAATATCGATAATACCGTCCATCGCAGAATTACCCACAGGTCAGGGAATAATGAATCTCCCAAGTGGGGGCCGCCGTTGTAGTTATAACCACAACCATGAATAATTACTTGCCTTGTCTCTTTCGGAAAATGTCCATATTATTTTTGTTATTGGTGCCTGCCTGTAGTATAAAAAATATTTCCCTCATTTCTGAGGACTTAGGCAAAATGGGAATTTCGAAAGCCGCAGAGAAAGAATTTAAAGTAAGCGAGACATCCCCGGAAATTAAACAGGAAACTAAGCGAGTAAAAAAAACGTCCAGAAGAAAAAATAAATTTTCTTTTAGAAAAGAAAATAAAGGTAAGCTTCCCTTTCGCATTGGAGAGACTTTGAGATTTTCAGCCACATTTTGGGGCTTAGAGGGAGGCACGCTGTATCTTAATGTATTGCCAACTAAACATATACGAGGGAGAGAGGCGTTGCATATTCGAGCTAGAATAATATCCTCTCCCTTGCTGGGCTTATTTTATCGAATGGACAACACAATGGAGACTCTTATGGATCGGGAAGGTCTTTTTAGCCATAGGTTTCACTTGAAGCAAGATGAATCCAAAAAGAAAGTGGATCAAATTGAATTTTTCGACCAAGAAAAGCACCTTATTCATTATTGGAAAAAACAAGTTCATAGAGAAAAAGGATTTAAACTTCGTCAATTTACAAAAAAAACAAAAGACTATGTACAGGATACCCTATCTGTTATGTACTATGTGCGTACCCTAGATTTAAAGGTAGGGGAGAAACATAAATTCCCCGTGGTTTCCAATGGGAAAACATGGGATATATCGGTGAATGTTTTACGAAAAGAAGAGATAGAAACCACGGTGGGCACTTTTCCTGCGATAGCCTTGGATATGGAAGCCTATTTCGAAGGTAAGCTAGAGAAAAAGAAAGAGACCTTGTTGTGGTTAAGTGATGATACCAATAGATATATATTGCAGATGGAGATAAAAATTAAAATAGGCAGACTCACAGCTTACCTCGAGGAAATCCTTCATGGAACACGAAGCATCTAGAATTCTTGTTATCCAAACTGCCTTTATTGGAGATATTGTTCTGTGCACTTCTTTTCTGCGTTCCCTGCGCACACTTTTTCCAAAGGCAAGTATTTATTGTCTTACCACCAGTGCAGGCAAAAGCATTTTAGAAAACAATCCATGGGATGTGAAGATTTTGATATTTGATAAGCGGAAGAGTGAGAGTGGCCTGAGAGGCTTGTGGAGGAAAATAAAGGAACTAAGGGAGTTAGACTTAGATATTGTCTATTGCTTGCACCGGTCGATTCGCTCCACTCTTTTAGCGTATTTTTCTCAAGCTAGGCGTATAGAGGGCTTTCAAGAAGGGGCGGCCTCCTGGCTTTTTCATGCCAAGGTTTCCCGCACATCGAAGCTCTATGAGGCAGAGAAAAATCAATTATTCCTAGACGCCATAACGGGAAAAAATATTTCATCCCAAAGCTTATATCCAGAACTTGCCCACGGAATAGAGGATAAAGCCATGGGCGACACTTTGTTAAAACCCCTAGAAGGAAAACCGTTTCTAGCGATATGTCCTTGCTCCGTATGGCGAACGAAGCGTTGGCTGCCTGAGCGTTTTGCGGAAATTATCCACTGGGCATGGACCCAGCATGAGCTTCCCTGTGTGCTGATTGGCTCTTCCATGGACTATGAAGTGGTACAAACTGTATTGGATGCCTATCCTGGACCACCTCCCAGCCCATGCCTGAATGTATGTGGAAAAACAAGCTTAGGAACCTTGAAATATATCTTAGGAAAGGCCAAAGCGGTGCTTTCCAACGATAGCGCTCCTCTACATATTGCTAACGCCATGGGAGCGCCTGTGGTGGGTGTTTTTGGCCCCACTACCAAGGAACTGGGCTTTTTCCCCATGGCTCCTAAGGGCAGGGCTTTTGTGGCAGAGCTATCTCTTGCTTGCCGTCCTTGCGGAAAGCATGGGCACCAGAGCTGTCCTTTAGGTCATTTTCGTTGCATGGGCGAGCTTTCCACAGCAAGGGTTCAGTCCCTGCTTGGTGTTGTGCTGAGAGATTCATAATAGACAATGGCTAGGATAATTTTGCAGCTTTTTTCAATCGTTTTAGCATGTCTGGGGGAATGGAAACGCCGGTATTTTTTGCATGGGAGATCAGACTAGATATATAGGCCTTTCTGCTGGAAGGTTGAATCTGCTGAAACAGAAATTCCAAATCCATAGCGATAGATTTTTTAGGAGGTTCCACGCCCTTTTGTGCCAAGCTTGCCCGGCAACTTATCATTTGATTTATATCCAGTCCTAATTTTTTCCAGAGTAAGAGGAAGAGGTCTAGGCGTAGCATGGTATTTCCTTTTAGGAATCGATGTAGGGCAACTCTTGTAATTCCCGTAATACGCCCCAACTCCGATTGGGAGATATTACAGTTTTTTGCCATTTTTGCGGTAATGAGACCTGGGTGTTTTACTTTAAGTTGCATGGGTATAGTCTATTAGAACATGGATAATATGTATATACCCGTATACTATTTTTTGATCACAATAGTGCTTTTTTTCAATATGTATAGCTCCGTATACTATTTTTTCATCAGAATAGTTCTAAATAGTGCTGTTTTTTCAGGCAGATATAAATAAGTTCCTTTTTTTACCCACTGGGATTAGAGCAGTCCTATTTTTATGTTGCATTGCATTAACATGGGTGGTATTACTGTATGTGAAAGAAACGAAAACAATAGAACAAAGGAGGCAACATTGAGAACGCAAACAATAGAAAAAAATAATATGTACCCTTTAGGTATAAAGGATACAAGTACGAGTAATGAAAAAGACATGAGTGTTTTTTCCAATAGCTGGGAATGTAGGGCCATCGATCAATATCTTACAAGTAAGATTGCTGATCCATCTACAGAAAAAATAGCAAGCTATTTTGGTTTAAGCCAAGAGGAAACGCTGAGGTCATTGCAGGTGCTGGAGCGCCTGAAAATAACTAAACAAAAACCGGATGGAACATGGGGGCCTGATGATATTGCAAAAAATGTAAAAACAATGCTAGGAAAGAGAGCACAGTTTGAAGCCCATAGAATATCAACAGCAGAAATCACTACGAAAATGGAGAATATAAAAAATTCGAAATTTTCCAGTTCCTATTTCATCATGAGTAGAGACAGGCTGAAAACCTATCTCAAGAAAACAAATGAGTTGTTTAAACAATTATCGTTACACGATGAAGAAGATAGCAAGAAACCACAGGAAATATTTGCGCTTTCTTTCTCATTGGTAAGTTTAAAAAATAACAAGTAAAGGTGGATATAATGAATAAAATAATAATAATAATCGCAATAGCAACCCTTAACCTACCGAACGCATTTGCTGGAGGCAAGGAAGATTTTGTTACAGGAGGTGGGCTTGGTTTAGTAAATCAAAGTCATGTACAAGTACAGGATTATGTACAAAATCAAGCACAGGGTCATGTACAAAATCAAGCACAGGATAAAGCGAATGATGAGCCAAGCAATCCCTGGTAGTCTTGATTATTGGTGGTCTTGATCACTGGATATATGGTGCTGGATAGAATAAAAAAGCTTACTCTTGTGTGGAGCTGGAAAATAAAACCTCGGTGAGGTCATATTCCACATCTGCCGTAGAGGATCCATTGGCAATAGATATTTCCTGGATTAATAGTTTTTTTGTTATGTTCAGTACCTCTCTTTCACTAAAGCTTAGGGTTTTAAGGTTTTTTAGGAGGAAGAGGTTTCTTAGTACCTCTGCAACTTCTACGAGGGATCCTGTTTGGATTTTTTCCATATACCTTCGGCTTCGACTATTCCAATTGGACTGGTCCACACTGGGATCTTTTTTCTTTAGGGTCTCAAATATATCATTGATGTCTTTGGCAGAGGCAAGAGAGCGCATACCTATACTGGTGGCTCTATCTTGAGAGACCATAATATTCATTTTGTTGTTTTTTAGTCGAATGGTGTAGAATTTATGGGTCTTTCCTCCCACTTCTTTTTCTGTGATTTTTTGGATCACACCCACACCGTAGACAGGATATGCCACATGGTCTCCAATATTAAAAATTGCTACTGTCATTTTTCTCTCCTCCTTCCCATAGACGAGCCGCGCAATCCTGATATTTCAATAATATTAGGCACATAGCTTCATCATATAACACATTGTACCATATACAATCATTTTTGTCAACTTTATTTACGTCTATTCTATAGACAGCCGAATTGACTCACAAAAATTGCAGCACAGGGCCGTTCTGGGCACTCTGGAGTGGGAAGAGAAGCGCAGTTAGGGACAGGTTTTGCCACTCTATTGAGGTGACAGAACCTCCCAGTCCTCTTTCTTCCAGGCGGGTTGTTCTCCCATATAAACCTGAATATGGTGAAATTCGTCTTTCTTAATGGTCGATTTTTTTTTAGGATATCCAAACTCTCTATCATAGTGTGGCTGGTTTGTTAGTGTCGCAACTCCATCTTTTATTTCCAGTACATATCTTATCACCTGTTCATGTTCATTTAATTGGGTTACATTTCCAAGCGGTAGCTTTTTAATGCGTTTCCTCCAATTTGTTTTCTCCCATGTATCTATAAGGACAGCTTGATACTCCCTAATTTCTCCAGCATTATATTTAGCTTGAAAATTATATAGATTCTCGTATGCTAGATTTTCTAGATCTGTCTCCTTTTTTCCCATCAATCTCACAAGACCGAGCTCAAGAACTTTTGGTTCTATTAGTAATTCGCCATGGTCAAATCTTACTATTTTTAATTTTCTACCTGATGTTTGAAAAATCTGTGCAGGATCTAAAAACGCCAAAGAATCTTTATGACTTTTTGGCATAATAGCAGTTGACATGCGAACAAATTTACCGTCAATTTCTCCAGCATTATGGAGCTCCACTATTTTATCGATATACTCAAATTGACTAATAGATTTTTTGTTTACACGAATAAGGGATATGTTTTTTGGAGTTATTTTCATTTCATGAATAGAATCTTTATATGGGAATACGAGATTACGACTTTCATGCATGCTTGTATCCATCGCAAGAAGTAATGTATTCCTACCAAAAAGTTTTTTATTAATTTGAATAACCTTTGCATATTCCGATATCCCATTGTATGTATCTATGCTGATATACCGATTGTCTCCAGTAATCTTTCCAGACAAAAGGGCTTGCCAAAAAATCTCATAGTCATTTGTAGGCTTTTGATTGGGATTTTTACGGAATTTAGAATAGCTTTTTAACTTTGCTAATTTAAATAAACGTTCAAGAATAGGATTCGTTAGCTTGTCAAGCCAAGCTTTTTCATTAATTGTGACATGCACTTCTTTTGATTTCTTATATTTCTTATAAGTTAACAATTTGAGAATGTGGTATGCATTTTCAAATTTTATTGTTTGAAATTCGCTATCCCTAGTTACCATATCTTGAATTTCACTCCTGATAGTAGATAAAATTTTTGTAAAATAAGGATCATGGCTTTTATCGGCGCGTAGTATTGTCTTATAATAAAAGTTAGTAGCGTCCTCGATTTTTTTCTTACTAGTCGACTCAGGGTTTTCCATCGATTTTTTTCGCTCTTCAACAATACGTTTCGTTTCTGCCTCTACATTCTGATTATTTTTTGCTTGCTCTTTCTCTCTCTCCTTTTCTTGGTATGCAAGTGCTTTAGTGTGCGCCTGAATTAATTCCTTTTCAGAAACCCCTTGAATTTTTGCTATCTTGAGTAAGAACTCAAAAGATCCTTGTTCAGAATCTCCTAGTATTTTTAGAAGTTTATGCCTGTTGGTAGGAAGAAAAATCTGTAATATAGTATCTACAACCTGACCACCGCCTTTAAGATTTCTTGATATACTTTCGTAATAGTTTTCAATAATACGTTTCGTTTCTGTCTCTACCTTATTTTGATTATTTTTTGCTTGCTCTTTCTCTCTCTCCTTTTCTTGGTATGCAAGTGCTTTAGTGTGCGCCTGAATTAATTCCTTTTCAGAAACCCCTTGAATTTTTGCTATCTTGAGTAAGAACTCAAAAGATACTTGTTCAGAATCTCCTAGTATTTTTAGAAGTTTATGCCTGTTGGTAGGAAGAAAAATCTGTAATATAGTATCTACAACCTGACCACCGCCTTTAAGATTTCTTGATATACTTTCGTAATAGTTTTCAATAATACGTTTCGTTTCTGTCTCTACCTTATTTTGATTATTTTTTGCCTGCTCTTTCTCCCTTTCTCGTTTTGCTGCTACCCTCTCCTTCATCTCGGTTAGTTTTTGATTAGTAATTCCTTGAACTCTCGCTATTTCATTTAAAAGATCCATTAATACCTTTTCTGAACCCTCAGATTTTATTTGTCTAGATTCAGGATTTTTCAGCATTTTCAAAAGTCGATTCTTGTAGGTAGGGGAAAAAAACTGTAATATAATTTTGCTAGTTTGACCTCCACCCTCAATTTTTCTAGATATCCTTTCGTAAAGGTCTTGAATAACATCTGCCATTTCTTTCACATGCTGGTTACTTACAGCATCTTTTCTTCTTTGCTCCATTTCACGCTCTGATTTTTTCGCAGGCTTTGATCTTTGTGCTTCCACACTTTTAGCAAAGCTGATAGAGATAAGTCCTGCCAGTAGATAGTGTTTAATATTTTTCATTTTCTTTTCTCCTTTGTTACCGTAGTTGATTGATGCACTATACCAGAATAAATCAGTTTTATCAAGTGTTAATTTGACTATTTTTATCTGAAATTTATAAATTATTGGTTTTATTCAATTAATTCAGTTTTCTCTTTTGCCCTCTGCTTCGTTCCTTGCTTGAATCGAGGATCCGAAACACAGGGCTATAGGATGGTGTCCTTTTGGAATAGGGGGTCTGTATGGGGGTGATCCAGGTTTTGGTGGAGTCCGCGGCTTTCTTTGCGCATTTGAGCTGAGGTGATAATGAGTTGGGCGATGGTCGCAATATTACGTAGTTCGATTAAATTTTTAGATAGGTAGCGCTCCCAGTAATTTTGTTGAACCTCTTGGGCTATGAGGGATAGCCTCCGGGAAGCGTAGCCTAGTCGACGGTCGGTTCGCACAATTCCTACGTAATTCCACATCAGCGTGCGAATTTCGTCCCAGCAGTGTCGGATGATAATCTTTTCTTCTCCCTTTTGGGCAAAGCCATGATCCCAGGCAGGGATTTTTTTTTGGGAGTGGTGAATATGGGAACAGGCAGTTTTGGCAGCACGGGTGGAGAATACGAGGGACTCCAAAAGAGAGTTGGAGGCTAGGCGGTTAGCTCCATGAAACCCAGTATGGGCCACCTCCCCAGCAGCTAGGAGTGATCCTATATTGGTCTCTCCATTTTCATTTGTCATCAAACCCCCACAGGTATAGTGAGCAGCAGGAACCACAGGTATGGGTTCTTGGGTGAGGTCGAATCCAAACTTTTTGCAAGTTTCGTAGTTATGGGGAAAACACTCTCGAATAAAGGAAGTGCCTTTGTGACGAATATCTAAGTACACACATTCATTTCCCGTGCGCTTCATTTCTTTATCGATGGAAAGGGATACTACGTCCCTGGGAGCTAGTTCCTTTTGGGGATGGTATTTTTCCATAAATCGCTCCCCTTTGGAATTGACTAGAAAGGCACCTTCTCCTCGGAGAGCTTCACTTAGGAGAGAGTTTTTGGCTTGGGGATGGTATAGGCAGGTGGGGTGGAATTGGGTGAATTCCATATTGGCTACTCTGGCACCACAGCGGTAGGCCATGGCGATTCCGTCGCCCGTATTGGTATCCGGGTTGGAGGTGTATTTATATACCTTGCTGGCACCGCCGGTAGCTAGAAATGTAACTTTGGCTTCGATGGGAAATACTTTTTTTTTCTTCGTATGGAAAAAATAAGCGCCTTGGCAGGTATTTGTTTCTGTGTCTTTCACCAAGTCTATGGCAATGGAGTGGAAGAGAATATGAATATTTTTTTGTTCTTTCAGTTGGGAGATGAGGGAGTTCACAATGGTTTGACCAGTGCGATCAGCGGCGTGGAAGATTCTCCGAAAGGAGTGGCCTCCTTCTAGGGTGAGGTCGTAGGGGCTTGTGTGATCCGCCTTGGTGGTGGTGAACTGTACACCCTGGTCAATAAGGTTTTTAATGGCAGCGGGCCCCTCTTGGACACAATTTCGCACTACCTCTGAGTCACAAAGCCCTGCACCTGCTTTTTTTGTGTCCTCTACATGTGCGTTAAAAGAATCTTCTAAAGAAAAGACAGAAGCAATTCCACCTTGGGCAAGGTTAGTGGTAGAATGTTCTAGAGCCGAAGTTTTTGTGACGATGGTAATTTTCAGTTCAGGGTTCGTTTTCGACAGTGTTAGAGCAAAGTTGAGTCCCGACAACCCAGACCCAATTACTAAGACATCACTATAAATTTCGTGCGGAAAGTCCATGCTCCCTTGTATAATAAGACTGCTGGGAATAGTAGTCTATTGATAGGGATAGCTGTGGATAAGGGGATAGGGGATATAGGGGGTATATATGAAAAAAATATATAAAATTGTAGCTGTATTATGTCTTTTGGTCTCAGGGGTTTATTTTTATTTAGGCCTAGAAACTGGGGACACGGACGAAGCGATGGCAGAAATTCGTCGAGCCATGCGGACTCAGGTGAAGTTAATGATTCGAGAGGTGAATGGAATTGCCAAGGAGATGGATACCCAACTCCATACATTTACAAAGACGAGGCAAGCTTCCAAATATTCTTTTTTAATGGGCGCGAAAGCACCCTCATATGTACTTTTATTGACGAAAGGGAAGGAAAAAAAGTTTGCGGCACCAAAGTTACCCAAGGATTCTGCTACTTCTATACACCAAGCCCTAAGGGCCCACCTCCATTCTGGTCCGCCCATGGCGTACTATGAGGACGCAAGAAAAAAATCCTATATCCTTTTAAAGGGTCTGATTAAGAAAGTTCAGTATGGCGCGGCTTTTCCTCAAGCGAGTTTCTTTCGATCCCTGAAAAATAGGGGTTTTATTTCTCCATGGGTCATTACCAGAGATGGCACGTTTTTATACCATTCGTCCCCTCGTTTTGTGGGTAAGGATGCTGCATGGATCCGTCCCGTGGCTTTGAGTGAGGAGAGTTTAAGCACTAGGCAGCGCACAGAAATGGTCGCAGAGTATAAGAGTTTCGACGGGAAAGAGGCCCTGGGAGCATGGATCACCTCACCCAAGTTAGGGGTGATTGTGGGCTTGGAGTGGCCTTGGTCTTGGTCGGGAAAGAAGAAAAGTGCTTCCATTTTATGGATAGCCATTGGGTCTCTTTTTATGGGATCCCTTTGTTTGGGCCTAGCCCTTCGTTCCTCTAGGACAGCGTCGGTTATGGCTCAGGATAGGCCTAAGGAAGACGACAAGGAGGAGAGTAATATAGTTCTGGGCCATGAGGCAGAGAAATTTATTCGTCGAGCGGAGCGATCAGCAGAGCTTTCCGCAAAGTATGCCAAGGAGAAAGAGGAGAAGTATTTGGAGTTAGAGGGTCGAGCGAGGGAAAAAATAGCCCATGCGGAGAGGGTTCGTTGGGTTTTTGATCAGACCAATCATTTTCTCGATGCGGTTATGAACACAGAGGAGGAGCAGGATGTGTGGAGAATTCTAGCCCGTTCCCTTTCTTCCATGGCGATGCACGTTCCTGTTGCCATTTACCAGTACTCGTCCACCACTTGCAGTCTTTTTCCTGTGGCTACCGCTGGAGTAGAGGAGTTGAACGAGGAGGCTTCCCAATTTTTTGGGGATGCACGGATTATGATTGGTGGTTCTAGGCACATAGCGAATATTCATAAAACAAAAGCCTTTCAGGCCTGGCACGAGCGTTGTGAGAAGTATGTATCTTTAGAAAATACGGATATTTTGTCCATACCTTTTAAGAGTTCCAGCGGATCGCAAGGGGTTGCTATTTTTCTCCTGGATAAGGAGGCCATGCTTGGTGTAGAGCTCCAGCAACAGCAAAAGTTATGGAATTTATTTTGTTATAGAGCTGCTTGGCTTTACGATATGAAACGTCGCCTGATACAATTTAAACATGAACATGGTTCGAGAAAAATTTCCACCAGTACGCTCGACTCAATTGGAAGTGCACCTTCCAAATTTGAGGAAAAACTTCCTCCAACTGTATAAACAGGCAAGCCCAGCAGAAATCCTAGTTTCATTGAAGGCCAATGCGTATGGATGTGGCGCAGGGGTCATTGCTCGCTATTTAGAGAAAACCTGCACTTCGGGCTTACACGGTTTTGCGGTGGCCAACGTAGAAGAAGCCTTGGAGTTAAGGGAGGACAAGGTAAGTAGGCCCATATATATTCTTTCCGGAGTTCAATCGCCCACAAAGGAAGTATTTCGTTATTTAGTCACCCACTCGCTCGTACCTATTATTTCTTCCATATCCGTATTGCGTGTATTGGCAGAACTTTCCTCCCAGGAATCTTCCCCCATACCCATACATTTAAAATTTAATACAGGAATGAATCGTCTGGGCATAAACCTGGATGAATGGAAGGTGGCTCAGGAAATTCTGCTCAATAGTAAGGGTTTGGTAATGGAGGGGGTGCTAAGCCATTATGCTTCCTCCAATAAGCCCAATGCTCTATTGACTCGCAAGCAGACCAAGCTTTTTATTGGCGTATTGGAGACGATAAAGTCCTGTGGTTTTGATCCAAAATTTATCCATATGTCCAACTCAGCTGGGATCCATAACAAGTGTTTTCCTTTGGGCAATCTTGTTCGACCGGGCTTGTATTTATATGGGGAGGGGGACGACGGATTGGAGCCAGTGCTTCAATGGTCAGCGCAGATTTACGATATTCGCACAGTGGGCAAGGGGGAGGGTATTGGTTACGGTCCTCTCTATCGTGCTTCCCGAAAGTCAAAAATTGCCACCCTTGGGGTGGGCTATGCCGACGGTTACCCACGAGTACTATCCAATAAATCTCATGTATTGATACGGGGAAAAAAATGCTCCATTGTGGGGGCGGTTAGCATGGATCTATTGGCGGTGGATGTTACTAAACTTTCCAATGTGAGTGTACAGGAAAGTGCTATACTATTGGGGAGAGACGGAAAGGAAAGGATAACAGCCGTGGATCTAGCCCAAAAAGCCAAAACAATTCCCTGGGAAATCCTTACTAGTATTTCTTCACGAGTACCTAGATTATTTATACGATGAATACCCATGAAAATTATTGGATTGTTCGAGACCCGAAATTTCATATTTCTGGTCCCATGTCTCGTGCAGAGTTGGTGGACAAAGTTAAAAAGCAAGAGATTGATGTTGATTATGAAATAGCCCATTCTGCGGGTTATTGGTTTAAGGTGGAAAACAAGGAAGAGATACGAAGGCTTTTACCAGAGTTGCTTGGCGATGTGGAACGTTTAGTTCAGGATAAAACAGAGATAGATGTGAAGGAGAAAACATCCAAGATATATTTGGATGGAGAAAGTTCTATGGATGGCACTAGTGTTGCTCAAAAAAAGCGCATGAAAGTACAAGAGGAGTTTACTGTTATTGGGGGAGAGCCTAGCGGGAATGTTTCTAAAGGTTCCAGTATGGAAATATTGAATGAGCCTCGAAGGGGACCCAAAAGGAAGTTCATGGTAGAAGAGGAGGAGAAATTTGGCCTTTCTTTTTTGCTGGCTTGGCTGAAAAAGGAGAAAAAGAAAGCTATTGGGTTTTCTTGTTTTCTTTTGATTCTTTTAGTGAGTGGCATTTCCTGGTTTGTGCAAAAGCCGGCTACTGAGGAAGATATAAAGCAGGCTAGCATAGAAACCGACCTCAATAAATTCATTGATTTAAAAGGAACTTTTTTATTAAATCAAGCCGAAGGTGCCAGAAGAATTTTAAGCGATCTTGAAAACAATAAATCCATAGAATGGCTTATGGCAAGAGCCTTATTTAACAGTCATTTTCTATTTAATTCCAGAGAGGCGATTCGAATACTTAAAACAACAGAGAATCGTTACAGCAAAAAAATGGATAAGAAAGAGGCATTGGAGATACACAATCTCATTGGAATATATTCCTTAGATTGGAAACCTTCCCAGGCCTTGTATCGTCTGCAATTAGCGCAAGTGCTTGCTCCCAAAGATTTTATTATTCAATATAACTATGGTCTTGCTTTAGTAATGAGTAAAAAATATTCTGAAGCAAGACAGCACTTCAATTTAATTGCATTAAAAATAAAGGACGTACATTTATTGTCTCAAGTTTATTTTATGCTTGGAACTGTTCGCAACAAAGAATCTAAGGAGAATTATCAAAAAGCATTGGAATATAATCCATTCTATGGAGAGGCACGGATTATGTTGGCTCTTGATCAATGGGGAAGTAGGGAATTTGAAAAATCGCGAAATAATTTTCAATTGTTTTTAAATGGACTGCCGGGCTTTGTAGATGAACTCAATGTAAAGAATTATCGTAAAGGTAAAATTAATAAAATATACGATAAAGCGAGAAATAAAGTGCGAGATTTGCTTATAAATCAGAAACCAGATGCCTTGCTTTTATCTGTAGAAGGAATGCTTTCCCTATTGCTAGGAGATCATGAAAAGGCCATTCGATCGTTTGAGCGTTCCCTTGGGCTTGAGCCAGGAAACATTTACGCACTCAATGGCATTGCTTATTTTAAATTGAAGGAAGGAAAGGAAGCAGAAATTGAGGCTTTATTATTGGAAAAGACAAGAGATAATGAAAATAATTTTGCATCCTCTGTTCTTCTTGGTCAATCCTATTTAAAACAGGGAAAGTATAAAGAAGCTGCTATTGCATACACACAAATGACAAAAGAGTATTCCAATTTTAGTTATGCTTGGTCCTGGCTTGGATTAAGTGTGTTAAGTCTTGGCAATAAAGGGCAAAGCTTAGATTTTTTTAAAAACGCAAGGAAACGAAATCCTTTGGATTCCGTTGTTCTAGAAGTATTTACTAGAGTACAAAATCGATTTTATTTCAAGCCATACCAAGCTTATAATTTATTCCCCTTTTAGTTCATGAAACTCAAGACCTTTCAAGCAGCCTATTACTCTAAAAAATTGCACAAAGAACTGCCTGAGATTGCCATACCCACTTGGTCCGTGGAAGAACTATGGGGAAAGAAAGATGGTGAGTATTGTTTTCGAAACTTGTTGGTGGGAGATGCCAAGGATTGTGCAGCACTTTGGGAGGAGTGGAAACATTCCGGTATTATTGTACAAGATTTGGAGTATGCATTTTATGTTTTACAGCAAAATTTTTTATTTTCTGGTCAACGCCACACTAGGTGGGCTTTATATGCTGGTTTGGCTGTGGAGCCAAACTCTATTTTTATTCATGAAGATGTATCACCTGCAGGGGTGGAAAACACCCATGCTCGAATGTTGGAGAACAAGGCAGACCTCACTCCCATTTATGTGGGTTTTTCCGAGGAGAGGCGAGATATTTTCGCCCAAATGTTGCAAACAGCGGTGAAGGGACTCTCCCCCTTGCTTCACTATAAAGAATCTCCAGATGCTAGCCATACCCTATGGAGGGTGGGGGATCCACCTACGGTGAAGGCCCTTGAGACGTTCTTTCTTCAGGAGAGTTTATATCTTTTAGACGGTCATCATCGTTGGAGTGCTGCTCTGAGAGTTCACTCATCAAAACAGGGAGATGGAAGAATGTTGGCTTGTATTTCTTCCATGGGACGAGAGGATGTGTTGAATCTTCCCATTCATCGTGCTGTTCTTCATGAACCGTGGTTACTCCCTGATGTGGGATTAAAAGATTTACAGAGATGGGGTTGTGTTGTGGCAAAGAGTTTGCCGTTAGGAACTTTGGACCTGAAGATCTATTTAGAGAGCTTGCCAAAAAACCAATTTTATATTTTGTTTGCTCAGAGTCCAGTCCTATACCAAATAGAAGCACCCGTGGGGAAAAAGAGCACGGTGGTGGAAGTATTAGAGGATATGTTTGCCAGTAAACTTCCTAGTTCTAGGCTGGTGCCGGGCCTAGAGCCCCAAATTTTATTGGAGGAGTTAGCCATGGGGCAAGCTCAGGCCGTTATTTTTTTAGGCAGCATTTCTCCAGAGGTGGTACGTGCCACTGGGGAGAGGGGAGGGAGGCTTCCTCGTAAATCTACTCGGTTTTACCCCAAGCCTGCGCTGGGGATTATTTGTCGTCCATGGAGTCTAGGCGAAAAATAATACGATGCACGGTTTTTTTACCCAACTCCTCATTGAGTCGTTTTTTTAACTCTTCACGACGAAAGCTCAATTCCGTGACCCAGGTGGGATGGGAAACCCCCACAAAAAGTCTTCCATGGCGGAAGCTTTGGGGTCGGCTATGTTTGGCGATGGCTCCTCCTACCACCTTTCCCCAAACCTCCCATATTTTATAGTTTTGAATAGGAGCGGGGTTTTGGTTTATGGTACGTTGGAATGTTCTTTGCAGAATGGCGGATAGACGCTCGGGGCCATTGCTGTCTGGGTTATCCTTGGAAGAAACTGCCATTTGTGGAGGATAGCAAAGGGGAAATATGGTAGGCAAGGGAGAGTGAATCAGAAACAAACAGTAGGGAGGTGGCAAGCATTTTTAGCGCTGCTTGGTTTCGTGGCATTGGTTTTTAGCGCATGTGGTTATCAGTTCCAGCATACCGTCAACCCACTGAAAAAATTGGGAATTCAGAAAATTTATGTGGAAATTTTTGAGAATAGAACCTTGTTCCCAGGGGTGGAGCATTTTTTTACTACAGCGATGGTGCGTGAAATTAGTCACTCCAAGAGTTTTCAATTAGTCAATCAGCGTGCTGCTGCTGACGCTATTCTTAAGGGCAGTGTCTATGGTGCACAGAATACTCCTTCCACCATTCAGGTGAAATTAGAGGATGCTAGCCTTGTGAGTGTTGCCAATACTTTTTATTCTAAAATTCGTTGTGCGATTACTATGGTGGATAGGGATGGGAAGGTTATTCTTAGTCGTACTTTTGTGAGGAATAAAAACCATCCAGCCGCACTTGTTCTGGATAGCAATTTTCATATAAAGAAAGATGCTAATGTTACTGCCCCACTTATCAATAATAGTGAGCAACGGATTACCTATAGGTTTTTAGCAAAAGAAATGATGTCCAATGCGTACCAATATATTATAGGTGTATTTTAAATGCCTGTGGTGACAGAAAGAAAAATCATGGAGGAGCTTTCTCGAAAGAAAAAGCGAGGTGCTTATTATTTCTATGGACAGGAGCGATTTAAGATAGAGGATTTCATATCTCAGCTAACAAAAAAATATGGCAGTGATGGGAGAGAGGTTTTTTATGGAGATGAGGTAAGGGTAGGTGTGGTGGTGGAGGCATGCCAAAGTTTATCTTTATTTCAGTCTGAGAGATGCCTTTTGATACGAAAGGCAGATAGTATTGCAGATAAGGATTGGCCTTTGCTGGAGTTGATGTTGGAAAAGTTACCCGAAGATATTTGCATTATATTTTCTGGTCATAAACTAGATATGCGAAAAAAGAAGTCTCAGAGGTTGGTAAAAAACCCTCATTTAGCCCTAGTTCGTTGCGATGCCATTGCTATTCATGAGGTGGGTTTTTGGGCGAAAAAACTAGCTCAAAGACAGGGGAAAAAAATTCATTTCGATGCCATTGCCACACTCCAAGATCTTTGTGGCAATTCTTTGTATGAAATCTTTCACACCGTAGAGAAAGCCGGGCTTTTTGCAAGCCATGGAATGATTGAAAAAGAGCATGTGGAGGCGGTAACAGTGCGAACAAGGGCAGAGGATGTTTTTGTTTACTCCAATGCGGTTGCATCTAAAAATTTAAAGCAAGCACTAGAGGCCCTACACTATTTATATGATCAGGGGCAGGAGCCAATTGCTCTCATTGGACTGCTTACACGACAGTACAGGTGGATGTTGGAAATCCAATCACGTCAAATGGAAAACGAAAGCGATCAAGAGATTGCCCAAGCCATGGGTTTGTATCCTAAAATGGCACGTCACCTATGGATAGCCACGCGGAAGAGAAGCCCTAAGGTCTTGCGAAAGGATTTATCTGCGCTCTATAGTGCAGACCTTGCTTTGAAGCAAAGTGGAGAGCCTCCCCATTTGGTGATGAATCGCCTTACTTTAGATTTATTGAGGGATTTATAGGGTTCTAGTTGATTAGAGTGTGCGATCGGTGGACGAGGAAAGAACGGATATTCTTTGTAAAAAATATTCCACAGTGGCCTGTATATATTCCAGGGATTCTTGGTGACCTGTGGGAAGTTTTTTAGAACCTCCTACTTGGTTAAAATGGTCGAGCATTTTATAAAACTGTTGTCGTATAACGGGTCGGGCAGATTCGTAGGCGTAGAGAGGATTTGTAATCACTTTGAGTTTAGTTAACTGGTCTGGAGCATTGAAGTAGCTTTGTAGGCTTTCTTGAATGGAGTTACTTAAGGTGCGACTCCAATAGTTATTGAGTTGTAAAAATGCGGGGAGAGCTATGGTAAGGGCTTTATTGAGGCACAGGCCCCGTTCTTCAAACCATGTATAGATTTTTTTACTGGCTTGTTGGAGGTTAATATTTTTTGGGGGAGGAATGGCTTCGCATTTTCTTAGGATATGGTAGGTACGCAGCCAAATGAATCGCCCCTTAAGGCTAGCAAAGTTTTCTTTGGATTCTTGAATTCTGTTTTCAGTGGCAGAGTCCAGAAGTTCTTCGGCTTCTCCCAGAGCTTCTTTTCCTCCTAGCTGTTGACCTGTGCGTATCAGTGCTTCTACCCAAAGTAGTTTTATGAGTACTTTGTTGTCGTAGTACATGGATATGTTTTGCGCTTCTGTGGCAAGAGTTACCATTTTTTTCCACAGGCTAAGGGCTTTATAGCAAATCAGTAGGGTGATGTATGTATTGGGTAGGAGTTTGGAATTTGGATTTTCTTTTACAAATTGTTCAAGGAAATCGCTGGCTTCTTGGTATTCATTTAAGGAGTAGTGGATCAGTCCTTGGTAGTAGGGAACTAGGTGGAAATCTCTTAGGGTAGCGTCCTTTTTATTTAAAGTACTGAGTATTTTGAGAGCATTTTCATATTTACCTGCCTCATAGGCTTGTATGGCTGAATCAAGCTGGTCATTCTCCAGTGTGATGTGTTTGCTTGCTTTGGTTTCTGTTGGCTTGAGTGCTGTTGGTTTCGTTTGAGGGGTGCTGCAATTGCAGAGGATGAGGAGTATATGCAGGAGGAAGAGATTTTTTTTCATTATAGTTTTATGTTTTTCTGTTTATAGGGTCAGGTATGTACTTATTTTTTCTAAGACCTCTATAGAATTTATATCTCGATTTACTTCAGGAATCAATACGGTGGGTAAAGAATATTTTTTTTGAACGGATTGTATATTGTTTTTTTCCTGTTGTACCTGCTTATATAGTTTCACATAATTTTGATGAATTTCGTCCATGGTTTCCGGGTACTCTTTTTTTAGGGTTGACGGATCACGGGTACAAAGGTGGCTTAGGCTGCGATTAACAATAAGAGCTAGGGTGGAGAAATTCTGGGATGTGGTGGTTTTCCAGAATGAAAAGAGATCCTGTTGCTGAATGGATTCAGGGGTGGTGATAAATAAAATTCCAGAGTCCTTGCTCTTGAGTAGTTGAAGGATTTGGGATTGGTGAGAGAGAAAAGCATGTTTTATGGGGTAGAGTTGAGGGGTGATTTCCATAAGGTCTCGGAGGGCACCTTCTCCAGTGATTTTTGAGAGTAGGTTTAAGGCTGTTTTTGTTCCCTTGGCTCGAAAGTATTCCACGATTCCTTTGGATTTTGGTTCTGTGAGGAACCATTGAAAAATTCTATCGTCAAAGAAGCGCCCTATTTTCTCAGGGGCATCTAAAAACTCCAAGGCATTTCTTGTGGGTGGGGTGTCTAGAACAATGGTGTCGTAGCGATTGGACTGGTACATGGTATAGAGTTCTTCCATTACTAAATAGTCATGGGTGCCGGCGTTTGGGTGAGACAGGAGTTGAAAAAGAGTATTTTTATTGAGTAGTTGTGCCTTTTCCTTGCCACCAGTGTTGAGGATGAACTTTTCCAGGGTTTTTTGCGAATCAAAGGCAGTGGCATAAAGAGCGCCTGGAATTTTTCTTTTTAAGGCACTCTCTAGGTGCTTGTTTATTTTTTTAGGTTCAGAGGTGAGCTCATTTAATCCCATTGCTGTAGCTAAACGTTTGGCTGGATCGATGGTGATGAGTCCCACTCGTTTTCCAGAGGAAGCCAGACTTAGGGCAATGGCCGACGATATGCTTGTTTTTCCTATACCGCCAGTGCCGCATAAAAGTAGGATTTTTTTATTCTGTATTTCTTTAGCTAAGCTTTGCATTGGATTGCTCTAAAAAATGTTTCCCCAGACCTAAGAGAATTTCCTGTTCTGTTTCGGCAAACAGGAAGGGAAGGGAGAGGGTTTGGGGGTAGTTTTGGAGAAAGAGTTTATGGTGGTGACTTTCTTGCTGGTGGCGTTTTTGGGAATAGTCCCAAGCAGAACTATAATCAGGGCCTGTTTGCTCGGGCACTGTGACCGACGAAGGGGTGAGCAGTGGATAGCACTTATTCATAATGGGCAGGGGAGGGGGAAATGTGCTTTGTAGTTTGTCGATGAATTCCCTGGCTTCAGTGGTTGCCATTTCTTCTGGCAAGCAAGTAAACAGGATCGCTGTTTTTTCCCTATCTTCGAGAAAACTTTGTATTTGTTGGGTGTTTTTATAGAGAGGGCCCTTTTTCGTTATGTTTGCAAAATTACTGGGCGATTGGAGTAGGGAAATACCATGACCGCTGGCAGGAGCGTCGAGAAGAACAATATCTGGCCGATCCAGTGTTTTCTCTTGCTCCAGGGTATGCCAAATTTTTCCCAGTGTTAGGAGTCCGGGAAGTCCTGGTACTACTTTTAGTAGTGATGTGGTTACAGGATTGCGTAGAATAAGTTTGGTGAGTTTTTGGGATCGGATTTTGAGTTGAATATACTCCATGAGTGCGTCCTGGAACGCCACCTGTGAGGCGAGGATGGATCCACCGCTGTTCAGGGGGTTGGCAGCGGACTTGGGCACAAAGCCGAGAGAGGGGAGGTTGAGGAGTTCTGCAAATCGGGTAAATCCTTGGTGCTTATCGTGAGACATCTCCACTACCAGGGTTTTTTTGCCTAAGGCGTTCAGAGCGAGGGCAAGGGCACAGGTAATGATGGACTTTCCCGTACCCCCCTTTCCCGTAATTACGATAAATCGACGAGACTGGAGTTTCCATAGCCAAGATTGCATATGCTCGAACATAGCCCAATCAACAGCGTTTACAAAGGGACAATGTCTGTGGCATGAGTATTAGGACAGTTCATTTTTCAGATAGTCCGAATCTAGTTAAAAATGGGCCCTTAGCTCAGCTGGTAGAGCACTACCGTGGCACGGTAGGGGTCAGGAGTTCGATTCTCCTAGGGTCCACCAAGTGAAACGATGTTCGAATTTTCTGACTTCAAGATTGCCAGCCCTTTTTTGGGGTCATCTGCACATTCTAACGCATATTCCCCGAAGTATTCCAAGGTTATCTTGTCTGTTCCCACTAGGACTCTTTTTATAAATTTGCTCAGTAGCTTCCTTGTCTGAAAGTTGGATAGCTTGGAAAAACTCTTATTAACCATCTTAAAGGTATGGAACATCGCTTCTGAGGAAATAATGCCTGATTGTAGCTTAGACCTCTGCTCTCTGAGGGATAGAACTGCCTTCTCTGTGCTTTTGATGACTTCTCCTAGCTTATCCAGTTCCTTCAATAAAAGGTCGCGGCTACAGTCGTTCTTGGACCTAGCAAGGGATCTCATAATTCCTTCGAGTTCTGGATCAAGGTGCTTTCTTTCTTCTATTTTGGACTGTATTAAGACTTTTATATCTTTTAGGCGAGTTTCCTTGTCCTGATTAGCTTTTTTTGTGATTTCCAGCAATATGCTCCTATCCTTGGCTAATTCCTTTAATCGGGAGAAGACCTGTTTCTCTATTTTATCACCATGGACATACTCTAGATCGCATCTCTCATTGTGTCGGTTTCCTTTTAGTAGCATTTTTCTTTTATGTCCATAATAGTAATAGGGCTTATCATTGGAGACAGTAGACTTTCCCACCAGCTTTTCTCCGCATAGATCACAATATAGCAGCCCAGATAGAGTATAGTTATATTTGCTCTTGGTTTTTCTTAGGTTTTTTCTGTTATTAGATAAAGTAGATTGGACTTCATCGAACATCTCTTGACTAATAATAGGCTCCCACTGTCCATCGTATATTTCGTATTTGTCTGTGCGTTTCAGTGATTCTTGATTCTTATTGCGATTGGTTTTATTATATTCCCTTTTACCTATATAGGTTAAATTTGTGAGTGTTCTGTAAGTCGTGGTATGGGTCCAGCGGCTGCCGCCCCTGTGGTTTCGAGCTTTTGTTGTGATATAGCTCTTGGTTTTATATCCATAATCGTTTAGAAAAGATATTGTGCTTGAAATAGAACCTAGTTCTAAAAATTTCTGAAATATAAGTTGCACGATAGGCTTTTCCTTTTCATTTACTACTAGGTGACATCTTTTATCGGGGTGTGGGTCGTAGCCCAGTAAGCGGCTCCCTCCATTGGTTAATCCTCTCTCTGCTCTAGCATGCACGCCATTTTTTATACGCTCAACGGTGGTTTTTCGTTCAAACTGTGCAAAGCTAATTAATTGAAGCACCATAAGCTCGCCCATAGCCGTAGAGGTGTCAAAGTTTTCCTTTAGGCTAAGAAATGTTGTGTCGTTTTCTTTTAGAAAACCCCAGAGTTGACAGAAATCTTTTACATTACGGCTTAGACGTGAAAGTTCAGTAACGATAACAGCATTGACTTTGCCTAACTCCATATCTCGGTACATTTCTTTGAAAGCAGGGCGGTTCATGTTTTTTTCTGAATAGTCTTTGTCTACATAGGTTTTAACAATAGTTCCCCACTTGGGTTGTGATAGATTTTTCATATCTACAAAACTTTTTATTCTTTGGGGGTGTGAAACTAGGGAGCCTTCTTCTCTAATCTCATCGCTGGGGGAGAGCCGAATATAGGCTGCAAGTCTGTATTTATAGTCCGATTGCTTCTTTAAAACTCGCTCCTTCCTGCTCATAGCATCTATTATGCTTGGATTTTCTTCTTGTGCTATTTTTCTCCATGCATGTGACGAGTATTCTTGCGATTTGTTTGATTCTTTCATTATTTTCTTCCTTACTTATTGGACATAGTTTCATTTCTATCTTGTATTGCTTGGGGTAATCCTTGGTACGGCGGTTGTATTTGCGTACCATAATCCCTCCTATTGTAAATCATTTTATAGCTTGTCTTTTCATGCCGTTTAAAATCTGTAAAGATTTCTTCTTGGGAATTTTGCCTAGATAGGATAAGAGCCTCCGTAGAGGCTCGTTTGGTGTTCTCCTTTTGGTCTCCCACATGCAAACAACGGTCTTGCTGTGAGAACCCAGAAGGTCGGAAAATTCCTCTTGGGTAAGCCCTAGCTTTGTTCTTAATTTTTTGACTACTTCTGACATTTGGCAACATACTACCCCTGCTTTCCATTATTGTCTAGTATAGAATAACCGATAGTTTATCAAAAGTAAACTATTTTTTTGACGCTTCTTTTAACAATGATCGCACTTGCTTTGGATTCGCTTCCCCATCATCTCTAGCCTCCATTTGATGTATAAGGGCTTTGGCATAATCGAGTGGAGGCAAGATTTCTTTAAGTATTTTCTGTGTTTTTTTAGAGAAGTAATGCTTTTCATAATCCTCAATAATCCAAGAAAGCAAGGCATGCTTCTTTATAGTATTAGGTATAGTTTTATTCATAGTACTCACCATAGATTTTAAGGATAGGCTTGCATTTTTTGAAATACTAACTTTTGAGATATTTTCTTTCATAATTTCATAACTCCTTTTTGTGTTTTTTTCTTGATCCGAGAAGACTCTGATTTTATTTTTTATTCTTGAGAAAGTAGAATAAAGATATTTATAAAGGTTTGCGCAGAAATCTTAGATACTGGGAGAAAAGGGCTACCTAATATAGCTCTTTAAGCAGTCAACTGACGGCACATTATTTTTTTAATTAGGGTATAAATAAAAAAAATCCCCTGCCTGTTGCTAAGCAGAGGATTTTTTCACCTGACTTCATGGGTAGGCTCATATTAATTCAGAGCGGCACAGCTTAAATTTGTTATTTTTATTGACTTTGTGCGACGCATTGTGTGGCGTGAAAATATAGCGTGAATAAAGGGTGGACTTTGTTTGTTTTGATATAATTAAGATAGGGGTATTATGTTTATCACCAGTCCCAAGAGAAAGAATGGAATTACCGTTGTCAGACATGATTCAAGCAGACGGCTAAAGATATTTACAAGGCTTTCAATAAGAAGCGAGAGGAGACAGCTTACACTATATACTGAACATGACTGTACACAGTCGTAAATGTAGCGTGCTTTTAAGCCCGCTGAAATTAATTTTTAAATAATATCAAGTGCTTGTGAGTTTCGCATCACACCGAACCCATGAAGTCAGAAAAAATAGTGGCGTTTGCGAAAAAAACAAAAATTCAATTGATACAATAGGATTTTTATTTTAGAACCCAAAAAGGTAAGCACTAATGCTTAGCCGGAGAATTTTATGCTAAGCACTTAAGGAATTAATATTTTGTATGTATAGCGGCAAAAATATTTTTTACTTTTTACTATTGTCAAGATCAAATCCCTTTGATATGCTTTTCGAAACAAGATGTAACTTGTTGTCAACCACATAAATTAAATACGAAGGAGAATAAAATATGAAAATAATAACACTATTAATAGGAACTATAATAGCACTGGGTAACCCCACTGCATTTGCTGATGTGCGAGTCGACAGAAAAATGAGCAAACCTACACTTTATGCTTTACCTCTATTGAGTCAACAAAACGAAAACAACAGCGATGGATTAAAAAGAATTAATTTAAATGATGTTCAATCTACAGGTAGCTCTGATAGATTAAACCATTGGTTGTGTTCGCAATTGAGTCAAATGCTACAAATAATATCTACTGACAGCTTCCTTCTTTTATCGAGTCCATGCCGACAATGGAGCGGTAGTGGTTATATTTTAACAAATATAAGAGCACTTATCCTACCCCCTGATTTCGATAACGGAAACAATATCGACGATACAGGTGAAGTAGAGGAGATTAATTTAAATGATGTTCAGTCTACCGGCAGTTCCGATAGATTAAATTATTGGTTGTGTTCGCGAATGATTCAAATGCTACAGATAATATCTACTAACAGACTTCGTTTTGTATCAGGTTCATGTCAAGGATGGTCCGGCGGTGGCTATATTTTGCAAAATATAAAAGCACTTATTCTGCCTGCTGATTCCGATAAAAATTAATAATGATAACACTGCTTAGTTTTTAGGCTTAAATGCAAAAAGCAGTGTCCGTTTTTTCGGGAAAGATCAGATAAGCATTGCCTTCCTCGATAGTATTAATCTGTTGTAAGCGCATAGCTTTTAGCAAGCGGTCCTGTAGGGTTCTATTCACTCTCTCCACTCGACCCTTAGCTTGAGGAGAATAGGCATTAATAGACTTAATACCTAGCTCATGTAAAACAGAACCAAACTGAGTGTACTTAACACCTTGGTTCCTTTTTTCAGAGGTAGCTACCGAGAATATTCCATGTCTATCGTGGTAAAAAGCTCTGGGAATCCCATATTTTTTTATATATTTTTCCAAACACTCCATGTATGCAAAGGCTGTTTCAGCAGGAGAAAAATGGCATATTATCTTGCTGCTAGCATCGTCTACAAAAACAATCAAACAGCACTTAGGGCCTCTTTTCTCAAACCAAGCATGATGGGATCCATCTATTTGCACCAATTCACCACTCCCTTCTCTCCGTTCACGATAAGAGTGTATTCGTTTTGATTTCGATTTACGAGGTTCCCATAAACCCCAATCCGTCATCCATTTTCTTAACGTTTCCTTGGAAATTTCAGTCTCAAATTTCTCTAACAAAGTCTCCGACATCAAAGTGGGTCCAAAGCCCTTATATTTTTTTTCACTAACAATCTTATTTATATAATCCTTAAAATCATCCGTGAGTTTTCTTGCGTTTGGCTTTCCAACTCGCTTCGGAGCTAAAGCGCCAATACCATCATTGTCATACCTCTTGAAAAGGCGATTCACCCATTCCCGGCCTAAACCAAGCCTCCCAGCAGCCTCTGATTGCGTTATCAGCCCTGACGAAATGTCCTGCATTGCCTTCTCCCTATCTCTGACTTTTTTTGTCATTTTAATCACCTTCTCCATTTGATGCGCCTCCCTATTAAGTTGTTAATAATAAAGAAGATTATACACCGTGGTGTGATCTTTCCTTTTGCTAAGGTGTGATCTTTCCTTTTGCTAAGGTGTGATTTTTCCTTTTGCTAAGGTGTGATTTTTCCTTTTGCCCCTAAAAAAAATGAAAAAAAGTATTGACACTAGATAGCAGGTCAGATTATTGTGCCTCTCATAAAGGAGTCGCGCAGTGTGTCTCTTAATAATAGAATAGAAAGGAAAATAGTTATGAAAAATATAAAAAATATAATGATAGTAGGAAGCCTAGTAGCGGCTTTATGTTCAAATGCTACTTTAGCAGAAGCAGAAGCAGAAGCAGAAGTAGAAGTAGAAGCAGAAGTAGAAGTAGAAGTAAATCCATATGCAGGATTTAGTCTTGGTCCCCAATTCATATGCGAGACTCAGTCAGCTGTTGTTCGTCCAGATTTTTATAAGCCAACTCAGCGGACTAAGTTTGTACTGGAATATGAATATAAGGAAGGAGAACCATATAAAGAAAACCGAAGATTTGCTGACCTAGTAATTAATGGAGACAGAGCTTCTAATTGTGAACTAACTTGGGGAGAGCCTTGGCTGAAAGAATCCGGGCTAAACCATTCATTTACAGTAGACTTAGCTTCTATTTATTGTAGAGGATCTGAAGCAGATTTGTTTTAAAACCCATGGAGGTTCGCTCAACATCCCAGGCGCTAGCTACTCTGTGCTTTATCATCTTACTCCAGAAAATGAAGCTAAAGGTCGATCGCTCAACATCCCAGGCGCTAGCTACTTGTGCTTTATCATCTTACTCCAGAAAATGAAGCTAAAGGTCGATCTATTGGCTCATTTCAGAGATTAGCCACTTACTATGACTGTAATTATTCTGGGGCGGTTCTTTTTTGATATAATATTAAGTGTTCGTACACTTATTGAATCGCAAATGATGTGAAAAGATGCAGAGACTTATAGTGTAAAAAAGAACTTAGTCTTTAGCAGTGAATTCAGTAAAAAATAATCTAAGTGCGAAGAATACAGGGATAGAGATTATATTCTATTCCTGTATTTTTGTTTTATACTTTTCTTCGATTTGACGTATATAATCAGTGATAATAAACTCAATTAAATACCCAATGCGAAAACCTCCTTTTTTACAGTGCTCATGAAAGGTTTTCCAGTCTTTTTCAAGAATTAAAAAAGTGCTAGTGCCACGGTCTTTAAAGCCGAGCATTTCCAGTTTTAGTTTTTTTTGCTCTTCGAAGATTTTATTTGATTGCTGTATCAAATCCTCGAGAACATCGCTTGTAGCAAGTCCTTCCTTAGCACAAGCCAACCCCTTATTTAAAAATTGACTAAAACACCCGCATGTAGAATAGTGCCTGAAAGACTGGAGTCGAAACTCGTGTTGTTAATTTCTGTGTTGAAACTACTTTTAAGTTCTTTTAGGAAACTCAAATCAAGATAAGCTAAATCTTGTAATTTAAATTTTACATTACCAGAAAAGCTAAGTGATGTGAAAGACTCTGTTTTAAATGAGATCTGATCCGTTGTAGTAGTTGATTCTCCATTAATCTTTGCTTTAAAATTAACGGAAAAGGTTGCTGATTTTATTTTTAAAACTCGCAATGATCCATATCCAGAAATTAAACTAGATGATGATATTCCTCTATCTTTGGATTCTCCAATGCTGAGAGCCTCTAGGCCCACAGACCAAGGAAGTGAAATGTTTTTACTTCTTCCAAACACAACGCCTACTCCAAAATCAGTTCTGCCAAAAGCGGCATTGTCGTTTCTTGCTTCCTGTAGCTTAGGTGAAAAAGCAAGATAGGTATTAAAATTATTATTATTCTTTAAAGCGAGAATATTATTTAAATCAAAAATTACGGAAAAATAAGGATCCAAGAGTCCAGTTATTTTAGAAGTTTCTTCTGTAGTTTCATTAAATTCCGTAGTCTTGAGATTTCTACTCAATACAATATCAGCACTGAATTGAAGCGCAACTTTGTCACTAATAGCATAAATGCTTCCAATATTTATTCCGGTTACATCAGTCTCTGACTCAGGGGTATTGCCAAACGTTGTGGTTCCAGATGCTGAATAATACCTAAGTAGATCAATGGAAACGCCTTTTTTGGGAAATACTGTTACGATTTCTCTTTCTTTAGGAAAGAGTACTAAATTTTCTGTTGCCTCAGGATCTTTTAGTTTCCAGCCATTACGGGATTTTGCATGAACAAGGTTTCCTTGAGCGAAACTAAACGTTAGGAACGTGATAAATATACTTGCAATTATTGTTTCCATTTTATTTTTAGACATAATATTCCTCCTCAGGGTAAATAACATTATTAACTACGTACAACTTACTACAATTATTTTAATACTAATACCTTATTTTAACACTGCTTTTCTTTAAAAAAGTTATAAAATTTGTTGAAATATCGTCGAATTTCCTATGCGGAACCGTTTAAATCGTGCTTTAGAAGGCTTTTTGCTGAAATTTTTATCTGAATGTGCCGAGAGTAATGCATGGGAAATATGTTTATTTTATTGTTAGGAATCTTGCCGGTGGTTTCCTTTGCAAAGGAAATCTGTGGTCACGATGAGGGGAATTTTCGTTGTGTTAGGTATATTAAGAATTATGATGCCGATACGGTTATGTTCGACATTCCAAACATCCATCCTCTTTTAGGGAGAAAGCTTAGTATTCGAGTGAGTGGAGTGGATGCCCCGGAGATAAAAACAAAAAATCAATGTGAAAAAAAGAAAGCTTTAAATGCCAAGAAGCTGGTTAGTGGGCTTTTAAGAAATGCAAAAAGAATTGATTTGGAAAATATTAAGCGGGGAAAATATTTCAGGGTTGTGGCGGATGTAAAGTTCGACGGGAAGTCTCTGTCCCACTATCTACTGAAGAATGGCTTTGCATATTCCTATGATGGGGGAGCAAAGAGAAAAATAAACTGGTGTAAATCCTACCGTGAAATTGCTTCCGAAAGTCGAAACCGTAACAGGTAAAAATTTATAATTGTTTACGATAGACCAACGCAAAACACCGAACAGCGGCTGGCGTTAAAATATACTGTCTTTATCGGTCGAGTGTAACTAATAGGAAAAATTCAAAAAAAAAACCAACACTCTTTCATAAGTTTTAATTTACTTAACACGGTAAGCATATCCTTTTAATTCAACTAATTAAGTGTAAATTCAAAACTTTTAACAAAGATAGCAATGCAGAGCGTCTTAAATTTTATTTTATTAACTTTGACATTAAATATTTGTTAGTATAAAAGTATTAGTAATATAGATAATACAGAACTTAAATAAAAAAAGGGGGAAAAAATGACAAATACAAAAATAGAAAAACAATATAGTAAATACAGGGGCTGTGCGTTAGCTCTTTGCCTATCCGTTGGGTTTTTATTCACGGTAATGGCTAAGGCTGAAGAACGGATTTCTTTAGACGTACATAGTAAATATAGAAAAGGCGACTCCATTGGGTTAAAGGCTCTAGTTAATGAGCAATACGGGCAGGGTTATCTGAAGGGCAGAAAGCTATTGTATGTAGATGTTAAGGGAGAGAGCCTCAAGAGGAACAGAAAAGCAAAAGTGAAATTAATAGTAGATGGTCATTTGCAGAGCGATGAGCAATTGATGATGTTTCTCGAAAGAGTTCGCTTGTCTAATAATAGCCGGGCTACTTCTGCATGGAAGCTAAAAATAGCTGAAGGGCCAGCATATATAAAGGAGGTAACTCTTGTTGTGGATCGTGGAGGTGAACAGTTTTACACTATTCGAAGAGCTCATGGTTCATACAGAAGGGGAGATAAAATCCGATTGAAGAGATTACTCCATAACGAGCACAGTGTAAATCTGGAGAATAAGGTTCTAGTTAGAGTTGAGCTTCGAGCAAAAAGCCGGAGTTTCCTTAAGCGAGCCAAACTAGCACTTTATATTGGTAACCGAAGGGTTATGGAAGGTAAGGTTCAGTCCTTTAAGCGAGAGTGGGAGCGTCTACACAATAAAAAGCATATCCGTGGGAAGAAATGGTATGTGGAGGTTACTCGCAGTTCTGTAGATATTGGCGATATTGTAGTGGTGATGAGGAAAAAATCAGGTCGTCGCTGAATTTACTGTAATTTCTTTGTTATGGCAGCCAGTTCTTTATTGGACTAGCTGCCTAACAAACTAGCTATTTTTATTTTTCTTTTTTTATCAATGCGGAAGCAAGCACAGCAGAGGGAATAGATACAATTCCCAAGCTAAGCATCAAAATAACAAAAGTGAAAACTCTTCCTCCCACAGTTATGGGATATACGTCGCCATAGCCCACGGTGGTAAGAGTTACCATAGCCCACCATAGGGAATGAATCACAGAACGGAAATGCTCAGGCTGGGCATCTCGCTCAAAGTAATAAATGCCGATGGCTGACAAATAAATAATAGTGAGTGTTGTGACTAAATAAACAAATACCTCTCCCTTTACCTCATCTGCAATATGCCTTAAACGCTGAAGGGACTTGGAGTAACGAAAATACTTCATTAGTATAAATAAACGGAAAATTCGCAAAGTTCGTAAATCTACGGAACCACCGCTGAGGAAAAAGGGAAGTAGGGCACCCAAATCTATTAATCCATAAAAACTGAAAATAAACCCTATTTTTTTTTCAGTTACTAAAATTCTCAAAAAATATTCCAATACAAAAATAAAAGTAATTACAAGTTCCAATTTATACAACAAAGGGAACCAAGCCGACGCCTCGGGTAAGGTTTCAATGGATATGGAAATAACGGAAATAAAAATTAAGGTGCGAAAAAATCGGTCAAACAGTTTTCCCTCAAAGGTGCTCGTGCTGTTCACTATTGATCGTAGTCGCTGAATCACACTTTATTACATCATGGGAGAGACATTTAAACATGGCATGGGGCGTGAGCGCCCCAGTTGCCATAGTTTATAAGCACAGGAAAAGTAAACTATCTCTTCTTACTTTAGATCTATTTATGGAAGTAGGGTTGGTGTGCGTTTAACAACTATTTTCACGTTTACACGACCGCCTAGGTGGTCAGATGACCAAAGTAACTTATCGCCAACCTTAACCCTATCTCGCTCGTCAGTCCCAAGCAGACTAGAAGATACTGTGCTTGTGTCTACAGTGGTGATAAACTCAGGTGATTCTTCTTCCTCCTCTTGGAATAGTTCATCAATAGATTTTTGCAATCTCGAGTTCCAAGCATTCTGCGACATTTTTGTTTTATACTCGTCAAGGTTTCTTTCAAGCTCTCTCAATAATTTAAGATAACTGCTGTAGTCTGAGTACATAATATAATCAATTTGACCATCACTCATGAAACCGTCCCCTATCAAATTTTCTTCACGACAGCAGGTTGAAACCTCAGTATCGGGATCGCTAACCAGATCCGTAAAGCAACCTTTATTTTGCATTATTTCATAGATGCTTCCTGGGGAAGAGTCAGATAAGTTAATTTTAGGAGAGTTTAGATCTCCCAATAAGAAAACAGGCGCTTTGGGGTTATTAATGTATTTCTTTCTTTTCAAGTAGGACATCAACTCTTCAGCCTGAGCGTTCCTGTCAAAGAATATATTTATATCTTGTAAGTGTGTGTTTACAACGGTAAAGCGAACTCCCTCCTTTTTTAGGACGGCTATACCCGCAGTGCGAGTAAATTCCAATAGGGTGCTACCAAAGATAGTCTTCTTTTTGTCATATCCAGTGAGATCTCCTATCAATAATGAAATTAAATTGACAGGGATATGTGTCCACAAACCTCTCTCCGGCCAGATGTTTATGGCAAATTGATTTTTTTCTGAATATTCATACGACTCCCAGGATTCCACCTCAATGCCTGGTTTCACCAGAGTTACGTTGTCCAGGTTAAAGATGATTTTTTGTTTTGGGGGACAATCGGCACAGTAAGGAATTTTCAGCTGGGTTGCTTTGGAAATCAGATCCGTCATTTTACCATCGATCCTGTAAGTACTTATGTATTCCACGCCAGTAACTTCTTTTAGGGCTCTTTTCAGCTCATCTAGGAAGTCAACCTCTTTTGTTTTATTCCCATCCTTATCTGTTGTCCAGATCGTGATGACCTCTTGCAAAGCGATTACATCGGGAGCAGATTTGCCTAGACCATTTTCCGTTCTGCTCATGGAATTAGCAAGACCTGTTGCTCGATAAGGGAAATGAGTGTCCTTAATCCATTTGAGAATGGTACTAGGGGCTTCGCCCTCAAGCAGCTTTCCTGCATCTGCTCCCAAATAAAGATTTTGGGTGACTAGGGATACATCAACAGACTGAACTACTGAATCTTTTGTAGCCTCTACGGAACCACTAAAGAAACCACAGAAAAGGATCAAAGACAGACCCATTATTTTATCTACACTGACATTTTTATTACTACTCATTACGATTACTCCTTTTTATTTGTTAATTCTATTCAATCGCTCCATTATAACAATCTTAACGCGATAAGTCAACCTATTTCTTGTTTTCCCGAATTTCGCAGGTTGACTCACAAAAAACGTCACCAAAATGGCTTTGAGAACAGTGAGTTACAGTTCAGTTGACTCATAATGCGGCTCAGAGTAAATATGAAAAAAAAATAATATATCGGAGATTGGGCTATAAATAAACAAAGCACAGACCAGTATGGCCTAAAAAATATAGATGAAGACACAGATAATACTTGACATTTTTAAGCAAGAATGAGACAATGCGTTATCATGTTGAATATTCAACGGAAATGGAGTAAAGGATTGATGATGAGGCGAGTTATAGAAATTAGGAAGAAAAAGCATCGCAGGATAATTATAGGTATTTTTTCCCTTTTGATTCTTATTGTTAGCACGCCTGCCGCAGCAAATAAGAGAAATTGTAAAGTTTTAGCTGAATCTTATGATTCCAAACTATACAAATGTGAAAATGTGAAAGTTGCTATCTTGAAAGGAGATTTTTCCCAGCGAACAAAGGATATGGGAAGTTTTTTTAAGAGCAAGTATATGTCTTCTGATGTTATCGATTACTATGGAAACTTTCTAGACGGTCAGGAGAAATTGATTGCGGCCCTTAAAAAGCGGGTAGGAAATATTAAATATGATGATGATCTACTCGATTGGAAAATACATGCATTAAAGGGCGCTTCCATTGAACAATCTCTTTTTTATAATAGGTATTTTAATTATTTTAATGATAGATGGTCAACGCTTATTTCTAATACAGCCAAAGCTTATGGTATAGATAATAGTAAATTCACCGATGCTGTAACCCTTCCTGATTATATTGCCATGTATATAGCAAATACAAGAAACAGCCCTCTAGTAATACCACTCCCACAACTTGGCTGTACAAGTGTATATAAAAAAATAGGTAAAAGTTCATTCTATGGACGAAATTTAGATTATTTTGGTACAGGAGCTTGGGATCACTATCCTTTACTAACAATACATATCCCAAAGGAAAAAGATAGATTGCCTTATGCCGCTGTTGGAGCGGAGGGATGGTCCTATGGAGGTGTTACAGGTGTAAATAAAGAAGGGATTTTTCTTGCACTCCACATGAATCCTACCGATGAAGTAGCTAACGATTCTCTGCCCGTAGTCTTAATTGGTGATCAGCTTTTACAAAAGGCAAAAACTTTGGAAGAGGCCATTAACTTTTTGAAGAAAGAAGAAAATAGACCTGGTTCCATATGGACCTTTGTTGTTGGCTCTATCAAGGAACAAAAAATTTCTGCAATAGAAATATCTAGAAATCATTTTCATGAGAGAAAAATGGAGGGCTCAACCTTTACACAAACAAATCATTTACAAGGAGAGGATACTAAAAAACATGAATGGATGCGTTCTTCTGATCTTTACGATTCCAGAGCACGCTATGATCACGCTTTCCGTGCATTACAAAAAAACACTCCATCATTTAATATAAACAATATTATTGATATTCTAGGTTACCAAGAAAAAACAGGTCTTGCTCAACCAGGGGATATTGCAAAAAGCATAACATTACAAACCATGCTCTTGGAGGGAGATGAGCACGAAAGGAAAATTTATCTATCCATGGACCCTGCTCCAAGCCCCACTGGACGTTATTTGAAACTCTCGCTTAATGAACTGTTTGAAGGAAAGCCGTCCTATGAGGTTCTGGAATCTAGGTTTCTTGAAAAAAGGGAAAGCCAAGAACGGGCAACCCTTGCCGCAAAAAATTATCAAACAGATCATGATTTTAATGCGACCATTGAAACATTGGAGGACACGAAAGCCAAAAATGATGGGACTCTCAATCCATCTGAGATGCTCCTGCTTGCTAGTGCGTACTATAATTTAGGTCAATATAAAGAGAGCTTAGAAATTACAAAAGAAATTAGCACAGATTCCCTAATAACAAGTCTTCGTCAAGGAGTTCAGAGGCTGCGACTTTTAAGTTTAGTATTGATGGAAAATGAATCCACACAGGAGACAAGGATGAAAATCCTCCGTCAAAGAAATCGGAAGCAACTACCTTTTGAACTCGTATTGATGGAAAATAAATTTACACAGGATGCGAAAAATTATGCCAAGGCTTTGAGTAAACAGGAAGATAATAATAATGATCTAGAGGAGTTGATCTATCATGTTACTTACTTAAAGCCGGAAGACTTAAGCATCAAGGCGATAGCTGCATACTATAGCTTTTCAGCCAATACACTAACAGAGGACTTTCAGTATTCGTATCCCTCACAAGAGGAGTGATTTTTTGGGCGGCTTTTTTTTTAGCTTTGCCCACTATTATTATTGTAAATAAATGGAGAAAGCATGAAACCTATAAGCAAATTAAAAAAATGGCTTAAAATATTTAGCTTGTCAGTGCTTGCTTTAATGAGCTTTTCAGAGGTGGGGCTGGCGGCGGTAGGCAAGAATCGCCCGAAAACTAAAGTTTTTCGCGATGATCGGTTAAGGAGTTTAACACTAGGGAAGTTGAAAGAAGCTGTCCTCAACAAACATTTTGAACGTATAAAACAAGCCGCTGGAGATAAGCTGTCGCATGGTCTAAATTTGATTTTTTCACCTACCAATAGGTCAAATAATTTGCGATTATTAGAAAATCCTGAACTTAGGGAAGATAGCCCGAAGGCTGCTGGTCGCTTTTTAGAAGCGGCTTTTCGTCAATTAGGTATTCCAATAGATATTGCCACCTCTAATATATTGAAAATTCTTGCAGAGAAACCGGCAGTAAAAAAGGAATCAAATGCTCAAAGCAAGGGAGATACTCTAGCAAAATGGGACGCAAGAATGGAGGAGATTCTTACCTATCACATGGAATCTATCCGTTCATTTCTTGGAGATGGATTGCTCTCTAAACGGTTGAAGGAGATCCTGTCCTCTAGTGACAAGAGAGTTGAGACTTTGAAAACTATAAAGCATAATACAAATAAATTTCAAAGAAAAGATATTGGTGCCACAGCTAGGCTTTTATATAAGATACTTCTTAAAGAAGGTATTATTCGCGATATTCAAACCATGGAAGAAATGCAGATTGAGGTGAAGAGCATATTTGCTAAAATGTTTAAAGAGAGGATGAGAGTGGGCAAGTTAGAATATTTGAATTTTATGGATAATCCTACTAAACATGATGGAGAATCTCAAAATTCTCGCCATGCTTTTTGGCTACTCTATCAAAAGTCTAAAGCCTCCATAATTGGCCGCACAATTTTTATAGATACCCCCTTGGGGGGAAAGCAGAATGCAGTGGTTCTTAATATAGAGAAAGAGGATTCTGCTGAAGATAAATTGATTATTTTAAGTAATAGAGGCAGAAGATTTTTAAGGAAAATGACTGCTGTTCCTGAAAATCTTTCTATTATTAGTTTGGCTAAAGAAGCTAAAATGATATCGAATGCTCGATTAAGTTTTATGGAGAACTACTATAATGGTAGAGATATTAATAACAGGCTTGTCTCGTTTGGTTATAGAGAGAGAAATGCTGTCCACACTGTTTGGAGAGAGGGTGAGGGAATACTTACTAAATTATCGAGTGGAAAATTACAATTAACAACATCTGTGGGCAGGAAATTACTGTTTGATCCGGAATCTGTTGAGCTTGGTATTTTCTACTTCCTTACAGAAAGAAAAGTTATTGATGGAGAGAATAAAAAAATTATCAGTAATGATTTCAAGCCTTCGCATGATTTTAAGAAAATTTATGAGACTGGAGTTATTGAAGGAAATGAGCGCTATGTCTGGGTATTGGATAGGAGTCGTCAGGAGGATATATTTTACAGAAAAGTGAGCACACTAGACAATGGAAGAAAAGTGTTTAGTGTGGTTGATGGAAAAATAATAGATGGGATAGTAACAGGGCTAAAAGATGGAGCTTTGATAGTAACAACAGTAGAGAGCAAAGAACTAATATTTACCAAAGAAGATATTCATCTTGTGGGTTTGAGCGAAACGGCTAGAAAGCATTACCAAATCTATGAGAGTATTCGGTCAGATTTTTTGAATGGGTCTATTCGTGAGGAAAATAGATATGTCATGGTACCTGATAAGAGCGACCCAAAGCCTTGGCATCGATCCATGGGAGAAGTGATAGGAATAAAAGATGAAAAATTGATCATTAAAATAGCCTCAGGTAAAGAACTGGCATTTTCCCTAGAGGAACTTCATTTTATTCGAACAAACGAGGCTGCTAGAAAGCATTACAAAGTAAAGTTAGAGAAGAAGCGCAGAGCTGATCTACATACTCGAGAACTAGAAAGTCAATTAAAAATAGATTCTATGAAGAATGCTGCTCATAGAAAACTTAAGAATGTAACAGATGCAATAAATGCTTTCAATAGGCAAAATTTTTCTGGAGATATGAAATTTGTCTTGCTCAATCGGCATGCAGTCGAAATCGACGGCTATAATGATCAGAGCAAGAGGGATACATTTGGAAAGATTGAGAAGGTAAACCCTCTTGCTTTGCAGGTAAAAATAGAAGATGGTGGATCAATTTATGTTTATAGAAGGCATATTGAACGCGGTCTTCTCATTGCAGGATCTCTGGAGGCTAAAGAGTATTTTGAGAATTTAGAGAGGAATGAAACGATAAGCCAATCGAAAGTAGATCCTAGTGAAGAACGTTGAAGATTAAGGCTTGAGATGAATAATAGAAATATGAGACATAAATCCAGGCACAACAGGAGGAGCGGGAGCAGAAAGCTAGAAAGGAACTAGATGAGGGCAAATATAATGGGGAGAAATATAAGATAGAATTCACTAGAACCTCACGAGTTTATAGAGGGCAAGTTAGAAGGCAGGGAGGAGGGATCAGTGCTGGTCCTTCTGTCGTGGACCTAATAGGGGGAGGTATTGCTACAGGTGCAGCCATACTTTTATTTTAGGAGATTTTTTTGCCTTCTAGCCAAGTCACATATTGTTCGATGCCTTCCTCTAGGCTTAAAAATGTTTGGTTGTAGCCAGCGTTTTTGAGTTTTGTCATTTCAGCTTGTGTGTAGTATTGGTAGGACTCCCTGTATTGTGTTGGAGTGTCTATCCACTTCACTTGTAACTCTTTTTTTAAACAAGCAAACAAGGATTCCACCATGGAGTAAAAAGTGCGAGCTTTTCCAGACCCGCAGTTATAGATCCCAGAGGGTGGTTGTTTGGTGTGGAGAAACTCCATTACATTCACCACATCTTGTACAAAAATAAAATCCCGTTGTTGTTCTCCGTCGGAAATTCCTTCCTTGTGGGATCGGAACAGAGGGCATGCATTTGTTTTTTGGATGGACTGGTAGCTATGATAGATCGTACTTGCCATGGAACCCTTATGGGATTCATGGGGACCAAAAACATTAAAGAACTTTACACCATACCAGCATGGTGGCGTGGCTTGCTTTGTTTTTACTTGTTCCAATACCCATTGATCAAATTCTTGTTTGGAGATGGCGTAGGGGTTTAGGGGCTGGAGCTGGGAGACGAGTTTATGGTCGTCGGAAAAACCAAACTCCCCTAATCCATACGTGGCAGCACTGCTGGCATAAAGAAAGGGCACACCCTCCCGGGCACACCATTGCCATAACAACTTGGAGTACTCCGTATTCCATTGGCGCATTTCTTCCATATCTCGCTCCCGGCTGGTGTCCGTGATGGCACCAATATGGAATAGGGCTTGGATTTCCTCTCCCTCAGGGATGAGGTTTTGGGTTGCCTTGGTGCTCGATTTTTGAGCTTTTTGTAGAATTTGGGGGAAGTAGGTATGGTCCACAATTGTATGGGGAGAGGATGGGCTGAGGGCTTTGGCCCTGTCCCAGTCGCTGAGTTGGGGCACACCAAAATAATGGTTTTTACGGAAGGCCTCAGGGCTGTCGACGAGAAGGAGCCTATGATTATCCCCAAGGCGCTTGGCCAGTTGACTTCCAATAAATCCAGCAGATCCGGTGAGAATGAGCATGGGTGTATATTTCCCCAGTCAAGACATCGAGTCAAGGCATATTGTCAAACTGAGTATTGTGTTGCGTATTCTCGGAGCCCCCTGTTTGTGCTATATCTATTTAAATGTCTATAAAAATTTTAGAGAGTATGCTTGCCGACCAGATTGCTGCTGGGGAAGTGTTGGATCGTCCTGGTGCAGCAGTAAAAGAGCTGATAGAGAATAGTATTGACGGTGGTGCGGATCAGATTACGATTTTTTTGGAAAAGGGTGGTCAGCGGCTTATTGAAGTTCAGGATAACGGCAGGGGAATTCCTTCAGAGGAGTTGCCGCTGGCAATAATGCGTCACGCTACCAGTAAGATTTCCGCTCTTTCGGACCTAAGCACCATTTCCACGATGGGGTTTCGAGGGGAGGCTTTGGCAGCCATCAGTGCCGTTAGTCGCTTTTCCATTTCCTCCTGTACGGGAGAGGGATCAGGTCGTTCTTTGACCTGTGAGGCCTCCACCATTATCGACGACACAACAAAAGTGCGAACCCATGGGACGACCATACGGGTGGAAAATCTATATTTTAATACCCCCGTGCGGAAGAAATTTTTGAATAGTTTGTCCTCGGAGACCAACTATTGCAAGCAAATGGTTTTGCGTATGGCTCTGGGTAACTCAGGTTGTGGATTTACCCTTCATATAGACGGAAAAAAGATTTTTTCCTTTCCAAAGCAAGAGGAAAAATCTCGTGTGTATGATTTATTTACCCAAGGTCTCCATGTACCGTTAGAGGGAAAAAAAGAACTTCTTTCTTTTTATCATACAAAAGACGGCACTACCCTTTCGGGTTATGTCCTTCCCATGAAATATTGTTTGCCCACTTCACGAAGTATGTTTACTTTCGTAAACAGGAGGCTTGTGCGAGACAAGGTTTTACAACAAGCCATTCTTAGCGCTTCTCGGGAAGTACTATTTGGAAAAGAGTATCCCCAGTTGGTACTTTTTTTAGAAATTGATCCAAAGAGGGTGGACGTGAACGTGCATCCGACTAAATCGGAACTGCGCTTTCACGATCCTAGCCCCTTTCGTTTTGTTTACAATTCTCTTTTAGCCACGTTAGCCCATCTTCGCCTGCCGACGAACTTAGAGCATACGATGGATACAGAGTCAGAAACCACAGTACCCATGGATCAGATAGGGATGCCTCCCAGGGCATTTGGTCCAATGATCGTTGCCCCAAGTACGTCAGTAACGAGAGGAATGGAAGCGATGGGAGGAATGGAAGGCTTTTCCCACTCCTCGCCTCCTCAGGTGCAGTTTCAAAACCCTCGGCTTGCCTCATTTGATATTGATTTTGGTCGACAGTATGAGCAAAAATCCCCATTAACGCCCATACCAACAAGTGGGAAAAATATTCCCATGTTTTTAGGAACCATAAAAAACACCTATCTTGTTTGCCAAGATATGGATGGACTCCTGCTTGTGGATCAGCATGCAGCCCACGAACGGGTGATCTATGAGCGCTTACGTCAGGAGCATTTGGAAAAAAATCTCCACTCCGCTCCTCTCCTTATTCCCATTGTAGTGGAGTTAAATCCAGACCAACTCAATATACTGGAAAAGAAATTTTCAGAACTCACCCGTGTGGGATTGTATTTGGATCGCATAGCCTCTTCACAGGTGCGTATTACGGAACTGCCCTCACTGCTGTTGGATAAAGAGGGAAGCCCCAGGGTTGCTTTGCACACCCTCATCCAAAAGCTTGCGGACGTATTAGAGGAACATTCCGAAACAGAACTTTTAATCCATACCGTACAGCGGGTTCTTTTGGATGTAATTGCCAGCCAGAGTTGTCATTCTTCTGTGCGAGCGGGGCAAACCCTTTCCCCCTTGGAGGCAAATGCCCTATTGGAGCAGATGCAGGAGACGGACTATGGAGCTCATTGTCCCCATGGTCGTCCCACCAGTGTGCGCCTTAGTTGGAAAGACATTGAAAAACTATTTAAGCGAATCTCGTAAATGGAAAAAATTATTTTCGTTACAGGTCCAACAGGTTCTGGCAAAAGTGAATTTGCTTTAGATTTGGTGAAAGATCTCGCGGCTAAAAATAAATCAAGTGAAATTATTTCAGCCGATTCCATAGCTATTTTTCGAAAGTTTAATATAGGTACGGCAAAGCCGTCCCCAGAGTTGCGTGCCCAGGTGCCTCACCATTTGATTGATATTTGCGACCCTGAGGCGGAGTTTACCGTCGGTGATTTCGTTCGATCAGCCGACCCTATTATTTCTCGACTGCATGGTGAAAATAAAATTCCCATAGTGGTGGGAGGAAGCGGTTTTTATATCCAAGCACTGCTCCAGGGAATGGCCATAGAGGGAGCGGAAAGCATAGAGGAAAAAACAAAATGGGACTTGCACTATAAGGAGCGTTTGTGTGAAGAGGGAATGGATGTACTCTACCAGGAGATGATTTCCCAAGATCCCATTTTATGGACAAAAATAGATAGGAACGATACCTACCGCATCCTTCGTGCCCTAGTTGCCATGAAAATAACGAAAAAGAAATGGAGTGAGTTAAATAAGAAAGCACAAGCACGAAAGCCTCGCTACAAAAACTATTCTTTTTTTTGCTTCGACCTTCCCCGTGAAGAACTGCAAAATAAGATCCAGCAGCGAACGAAAAAAATGTTATCTCAAGGATTGCTAGATGAAGTTCAAGACCTTTTAGCCCAAGGAGTACCCAAAGATTGCAAGCCATTTCAAAGTGTGGGTTACCGGGAATGTGTGAACTGTATGGAAAAAAATGTAACCATAACAGATACCACTGAGGTAGAAAAAGAGATTGTACAGGCAACCATGCGTTTGGTGAAACAGCAGCGTACCTGGTTTCGTGCCCGGGCCTCAAATCCAATTTGGATTCATTCCCAGCATGATATGTTGTATGGAAGAGGGCTTATTCTTTGAAAGATAGTTTAAAAATTATTATTATTTCCGACGGCACGGGAGAAACAGCCTCATTGATTGCGAATGCCGCTGTTTTGCAGTTTGCGGATAAAGAGATTGAAATTACCCGTTATAAAAATATTCGCTCCAAAACCCAAATTCAAGCTATTTTCCAAGATGCAGTGAAGAGGTGTAATCTTATCGCATACACCATTGTGTCCCCGGACCTATGTTTTTTAATTGAGGAAGAGGCCAGTGATGCTGATTTGCCCACCGTGAACTTGCTGAGTCCCATCATCAATGCCATGAGCCTATTTTTTGAAACAAAACCCATGGAAGAGCCGGGCCTATTTCACCAAGTGGATGATAATTACTACCGACGTATTGGAGCCATGGAGTACACCATTAAGCACGATGACGGCAAGGACTATTCGCGCCTAGATAAGGCTGATATTATTTTACTAGGTATTTCCCGCACCTCCAAAACTCCCCTTTCCATGTTTCTTTCCCATCAAGGTTGGCGAGTTTGTAATATCCCTATCATTAAGGATATTCCCATTCCTCAGGAAGTACATGCCGTTCCTCCTGAAAAAATTGTAGCCCTTACTATTCAAGCAGACATTTTACAATCCATTCGTAAGGCACGCCTGGGGCGTTTGGGAAAAACACTAAGCAGTAAACAAAATGAACAATACACGAGCCTAGAGAGTATTAGCGACGAAATTGAATACGCAAATCTTATTTTTCGTCAAAACAGGGGTTGGCCTGTCCTGGATGTTTCAGGAAAAGCACTGGAAGAAATAGCCATGGAAATACATAAAATTATGACTATGCGAAAGAAACTATCTAAACTAGGAAAGAAAAATTGACCCCTGTAACTTTCTCCGTGGTAATGGGACTATGCCTTTGTAATATTCTTTGGTCCTTGAATCCCGTGATGGGCAAGTGGTTGTTAGAGGATTTTTCCGCTGCCCATGCAGCTTGGTTGCGCTATGGAACCGCCTGGCTTGCTATCCTTCCACTTCTTTTTTGGAAAAAATTACCAAAACTTCCCACCCAATCCTCCCACTATTTTTTATTCCTCCTACTGGGGCTTCTTACCTTTGCCTTAACTCCCATGTTTCAAGCCCAAGGGCTGGATGCCTCCCAAGCTACAGACAATTCCTTAATCATCGCCCTAGAACCACTGGCAACGGTGGCACTGGCTTGTATTTTTCTTGGAGAGCGTCTTCTGCGCCACCACTATATTTCATTCTTCTTTGGAATACTGGGCTTCACTCTCCTTAGTCAATCCGACTACGCTTGGGGAAACCTACTCCTGCTTCTTTCCATTATTGGAGAGAGTGGCTATAGCGTTATTACACGAAAGCTTTTGCCACACTATAAACCTGTGACGGTCATGGGCCTTGGACTCACAGTGGGAATAGTTCTCCTTTCTTTTTTTGTCCTCTACCGGGAGGGCCTACCCTCCTTAGGAAACTTTCACTTGAAAAGTCTCCTAGCTCTTCTATGGCTGGGGCCCATAGGAACCACACTTACCTATCTCTATTGGACATTTATTTTGGCACGAAAAATACCGATTGCAGGGATTGCCGTATTTTTATTTATACAGCCGTTATTGGGCCTTGTCTGGGGTCACTTTATGCTGGGAGATTATTTAAGCCCCATCAATATTCTGGGCATCGCACTCATTCTTATGGCAATTGCTTGGCAAGTACGCTTCCTAAAGGCGTGAGCATTTTCAGGTCGATCAAGCACAGAAATTTATTGAAAATTATCGTACATTCTTTCAGCACTGTCTATTTTTTAGTCGATATAAAGGCTCTCGCTTCTGTAGTTTTTAGTATATGCAATTTCTGGAATGAGCGTAAATAACCGAAAGTAAAGGATTTTTAAAGAGATTGCTTTTTTGGTGTATTTTGGCACGTCCCTTGCATTAACAAATATATGAAATAGTAAACTTAAATCAAATTTAGAAAGGAAACATAATCATGAAAAATCGAATAAATAAAAACATAATAACCATAACTGCAATAGCTTTTGTTATAGCATTACCAGGGTATTCTCAATCGGATTCTACAGATATACTGAGTGCGATAAATCAACTACCTATAAATGAAAGAATAGCCATAAAGAAAGCATGGATAGAGACAACTCTACATAGAAAAAGAGAGGAAAGGAAGAAACTTCTCAACTCTACTGCAGCATATACTTTAGATGTGGAACAATTGACTAATAAAGTAGCTTTGACTCTTAAGAAAATAACTTCAAAGAAAAAGCAGTCAAGTAAACTGCAGCAGAAGTCAAAGAATTTTGTAGGTTCTGCGGGTTCATTGTATTATCGTCAGTCTATGCAACTAACAAGTAGTGCATCTCGATTAGAAAAAACTACTTTGCCTGAATTGAGAACTAAGCTTAGGGATGCAAAATCTTTCTCATCTTGGTTCAACGCTGAAATCGACAAGGAAGTATTGAAACTGGATGAAGAAATATCAAATTTGGAAAGAGAGTTGCTAATTGTAGGATTGCAAGAAATTAAAAGCAATCCATTGCTCGGTAAAGGAAAAATAAGAAATTTGATAGAGACTGATTATTCTGTTGAATCGGGATCTCTTATCGTCATTGAGTCTTCTGGAGTTAATGGAGAGAGTCAGTCGAACCCCTATGCCCCAGCCCCATAAATTATAATTTAATTTTCCCTCCTAAATATAAAAGCCTCCTTTCAAAAAAGGAGGCTCTTAGGATGGTGAGTTGAAACACTTAAAAGAAAGATTGAGCTAAGTAAGCTAAATGACCTCATTGATACGATTCATGGCAATATCGCAGTAGCTTTTATCTATGTCCACGCCAACGCCTTTTCTTTTTTGTAGGCAAGCGGCTATCAAAGTGGATCCACTACCTAAAAAAGGATCGAGAACCGTATCACCAATAAAGCTAAATAATTTTATACATCGTCTGGGAAGCTCAACAGGGAAGGGGGCAGGATGACCTCCGGCACCTTTTTTGTTTTGGCCAGGGAAAGTCCAAACTCCATTTGTCCATTCCATAAATTCCTCTCTCGTTATGTCGTTTTTTTTATCTTTATTTTCACGGATTTTCTTCCAATGTTTTTTGTATAAAATTAGAATAACTTCAACGGGAGCAATAACGTAAGGGGCAGAGGCAGACATCCAAGAACCCCAAGCCGTTCTCCGGGATATGTTTCCCTCATTCCAAATAATGGTTGAGTGATAGTTCCAACCCACTTTTTTAGCAATAGTTGTAATATCGGCACAGACAGATTGCTGCCCACCTTTATTTTTATCTAATGGGATATTCAAACAGAAGCGTCCATCATCTTTTGCCAAGTCATAGCACTTTTTTAACCACTGTTCAGTAAATTTGAGGTATCGACTATAGGACATATCATCTTTATTGGAGTTATAGTGAATATCAACATTGTAGGGTGGTGAGGTAACAATAAGATCAATGGAGGAAGGTTTTATTTTCTTGATTTTTAAAATGTCGCTTTTATGTATGATAATGTGAGCTTGTTTACAGTCTTGAGACGTAAGATAGTTAGCAGTCTTTGATTTAGACTTAGAATGGTTTTTGGTATTTTTTTCTAACATAAGTTATGGCTCCCTTTTATGGAAACATAGCAGATATTCGAAGTTTTTTGACTGAAAATTTCATTCAGGGCGATTGGAGGCAAGGAATTGCTCGCTGCGGAAAGTGCTAATCTGCGCTAGCGTTGCCGCCGGGTGAGAGTGTCGCTATCGTCGCATCGAGACAAAACTTTAATTTCAACATAATAGGTGGTATATATGGGGAAATGAAAAGAAATCAAATAGTGGTTTTATATGGAGGTCGCTCCAACGAACATGAAGTTTCCCTGCAATCTGCTGCCTCTGTTATACGGAATTTGGATACCAATCGTTATACCGTTATTCCCATAGGTATCGACAAGCAAGGAAATTGGAAGTGGACTCCCAATACCACCCCATCCATCCCAGCCTCTGCCCCTTCAGTATATATGCCACCCATGGAGCGAAAAATTGTGGAGATTGCGTCCAACAAAGTATTGGCTACTGTGGATATGATTTTTCCCGTTATGCATGGATCGTTTTATGAGGATGGTGCTATTCAGGGAGCCTGTGAAATCGCAGGTATTCCTTATGTGGGCTCCGGTATTCCTGGGTCTGCCATTGCCATGGATAAGGACATAGCCAAGCGACTGGTAGAACATAAGAATATTTCCGTGGTCCCCTATACAACAGTGTATTCTTCCCAAGATAGCTTGAGTCTTTCTAAAGCCGTGGAATATCCAGTCTTTGTAAAGCCAGCGAGTCTAGGATCCAGTGTGGGTATTAGCAAAGTGAGTTCTCCAGAGGAACTGGATCCTGCCCTGAAAATAGCTTTTCAGTTTGATAGGAAAGTGCTGCTGGAGAAATATATTCCGGGTAGGGAAATTGAAGTGGCAGTTTTGGAAAACCGTAATTTTTTAGAACCACCGAGAACAAGCCTGCCGGGAGAAATTGTTTCCAATCCGGGAGAGTTTTATTCTTACGAAGCAAAATATATTCACGGAGATAAAGCTAAGCTTTGTGCCCCAGCCCCGTTGAAAGAAGAACAGGTGCAGGCAGTACAGGCGTTAGCAGGAAAAATATTTCGCTGCTTAGAGTGCCGAGGTATGGCTCGTGTGGATTTTTTTCTCGACGAGCAAAGCAACACATTTTATTTTAATGAAATTAACAGCATCCCTGGCTTTACAGACATTAGCATGTTTCCAAAGCTTTGGGAGATATCAGGGCTATCCTACACTAGCCTACTCACTGAGCTCATCGAGCTTGCCTGGGAGCGAGACAGGGAATCGTCGGCTTTACGTAGGACATTTTCTGAAAGCCCATGATAGAAGAAAGAAAAGGAGAAATTAAAATGAATAAAAAAGTAAATATTCATGGTATTCCCATGGACTTGGGAGTGGATATACGGGGAGTGGATATGGGCCCATCAGCAATGCATATCGCTGGCATAGGAGTTGCTTTGAAAAAAATGGGCTACTACGTGGAGGAACAGCAAGGTTTTAGTGAAAGCAGAATGAACTTAGGCAAGGATGATAGCCGAGCAAAGTATGCAAAAGAAATTAACGACGTTTGTGAAAAGCTATTTCAAAAAGCCGTTGAGTATAAAGAAAAAAATAGCATTCCCATTTTTGTAGGTGGCGATCACTCCATTGCCATGGGAACAGTCTCTGGAATATCCCATTACTTTCAACAACAAAAAAAGCAGTTAGGCCTTATTTGGTTTGATGCCCACGGAGATATGAACACTCCTGATATTTCTCTTTCGGGAAATGTGCATGGCATGCCTTTAGCCGCTCTTTTGCACCAAGAAAAAGAATCCTTTTCTGAGGTAGCCAGTCGATGCCAGATTCAGCCTAAAAATGTGTCCATTGTTGGCGTGCGGGATCTGGATTCTCAAGAGCAAAAAGCTCTTATAAACTCTGGTGTGGGTATATTTAGTATGAAGGCTATAGATAACCTGGGAATGGCAGAAGTAACCAGACAGGCAATTAAGAGAGCCATGGACGGTACATCAGGCTTCCACCTCTCCTTTGATATTGACGGCCTAGACCCCTCGATTGCTCCAGGTGTAAGCACTCCCGTGCCCGGTGGAGTAAATTTTCGAGAGGCTCACCTGTTTATGGAGCTATTGTGGGACTCCAAGGGACTCCAATCCATGGACATTGTGGAACTCAATCCCATACGAGATAAGAAAAATATCACAGCCGAGGTGATGGTGAAATTAGTGGAAAGCGCATTGGGAAAATCCATTATTTAACAGCCACTACGCTATAATCAAGTACATTTTTCTCTCAAAATTTTAGCATGAAATTGTCCAAAATAAAAAATCCTCTGCCTATTACTAGGCAGAGGATTTCAGTTGTTGTTATTGTTATGTTAGTTCGTTCTATTCTTTAACTTTCTTAAAGTAGTAACAGTAATGTGTGAACGTATGGTTAATAACTCCCTGGCTTGGATACGCTGTAAGAGTAGTTTTTGACAGAAGATAGGGCATGCCTGATCCTGGCATTACGTTCTTTCTGAGGCTATATTTAGTATCGGTCAAAAAAGCAAAGCTATTTTTATATACAAGGCTTCCATCTTCCAGCCTTGAGAACCTCGCGAGACTGCTTATCACAGATTCTGCCTCGCTTACACCATCCTTATCGGTGGGATAAAAAGTATCAAAGTATTTTGGATCTTTAGTACTGTGGAGAAAGAGAAAAAACTGATGATGACTAGGTTTAGGACCGGCTTGGGATCCAGCAAGCAATGTAGCTTTAGGAGAATTTTGATCTTCTAAGCTATAGCAACGCCCACTCATCCAACCAATAACGCCGCTTCTCTCTGCTGCTGATGAGTTGTGAAAGTGCCTCTCCAATGTCGAATAGTAAGTGTGTCCATCGAGTCTATCTAGCGGACCATTATCTCGCTCCTGCATTGTTGCTGCTGCTGTTACGGAAAACGTACATAAAAAAATTACTGCTATTATACTTTTCATAATTCTATTCCTTTCTTTTTGACTTAAGTCACGAAAACAAGTGTCCATACGCCAGGTTAAATTGATTTTGCTTCTACAGTTACTATCGGATAAACTTAAAAATAAATACAATGATATTATTTGTTCCCTGTAATAAAAAAAATTTATATCAATTAGCGTTAATCCAAGGATCCACAAATGATAGAATATGACAAAAAAATTGCTTTGAATATAAAAGCAAAAATGGAAACAAAGCAAAGTGACAGGCGTTTAATTACTTAAATGAAACCCAGAACCCATATAGTAAGTTTTTCTTCCTTTTTTAAATTGCTTTAACAGGGATAACTTTTTCGAGATTTTTCCGTTCTTGGAATTTTTCCAATAGTATTGGGTCCAAGAAGATCCATATTTTTTGGCAGTTTTAAACATGGTTTCTCCCACGTTTTTTTTTGTTACAGGATCCTTGACCCCTATAACTGAAATGCCGATGTTTTCAGGGGAGTTGGGATTAATAAGAGTTACTCCCTTGCTGTCAAAGATAAAAATATAATTTGAATTTTTTAAATCTTGCTGTAGAAAAGCTTCTTTCCCTTGAGCTTGGAATTTTAGAATTGCCATATCAATCATCTGTGAGAGCTCTACCACTTGATTGGACCAACTGACCTCAAGTCGATGAGTATCCTTTTTACAGATTGTTCCACAAGCGGTTAAACCGAATAGAAGGGCTATAGAAATTAATCGTTGCATTTGATCTCCTTTTTTGAGGTTAGCGACATCATTAAGAATACTCGATTTTTTTTACATTTTAAAGAGTATAATGAAAATTTTTTGTCATAGGGGCTTCATGCGGCGCAACTTTGCATTTGCGTTCAAATCCCCTCGCTTGGAGGGGATTTTTTATTAGATTTTGACCTTACTCCAAACTCAATGGGTACTTATTTACTCCTAGTTCTGTGCACAGGGTCTGCCAGCAAAGTGAGTCACGCCGGGGCTACAAACTAGGCGAAGTGAATCGGACACTCCATTAAATACATTCGCAGATGGGTCGCGAAAAGAGTCATGAGGGAAATATCTCCAACCAGTTACATTAACTTCTTTTAAGTTTTTAGCAGAATCAAATATATTTTGTCCACCTCTCAGCCCACACTCTTTACAAGAATTGGCATAAAAACTAGATAAATCAACTTTAACTACACCAGAAGCAAAAAACATCATATTTACAAACTCTAAATCAGGCGTATGCATAGTGGATAAATCAGGATGAGTTAATTTAGGAGTTTTAGCAAACGTAGATTCCATGCTATGCAACCGAGAGGTGTCTGTAGCACCAGAGGTAAATTTCGTAAGGTTATTGCAATTATTAAACGAACCAGCCAAACTTCTCCAACCCATTTTTCCAAGTTGTTTCACTTCAATGAGCTTTCCACTAAATTTATACACGTCCGGCCACTGCTGTAATTTGGCAAAGTTCCAAGCTTCTAGAAGCCCGGAGATTGTAACTGTATAATCTCCCGGTTTTTTGTAAGTATGAGTGGACGTTTTAGGAATATCGCTACGATAATAAAGCATATTAGTATCATAACTACTGCTACCATCACCCCAGTCAATATCAATGCGATATCCATAGTTTTCAACTAAAGGAAGGGTAACCGTAAGGCTTTCATTTCCATATCCTTCCATTCCAACACGCCAAACAGTAATAAAAGGTTTTTTATGGTCTACAAATCGTGTCATGTATCGAGTAGTAGCATTGGAAATTGTCGGTAGCGCACCACCGACAACAAAAAAGATTAGTGTTAAAGCCCCTAACCATAAGGCATTATTTTTTATTGTATTCTTCATAGTTTTCCTTCTTTCTTTGATTTATTTTAAGAGGCACATTAGTGCAACTCTTTTTATGAGAATACTTTAATTTGAGCTGTTATACCAGTATTTTATACTCGGTAGTTTTTATGGATTCTGATAGCTAAGGAATGAAACAAAAAATTCCCTGCCTATTACGAAGACAGAGGATTTTGTTGTTTATTACTCTTGGCTTAGTGTTATTCTCTAATTTTTTTAAAGTAATAGCAGTATGGAGTGACTTTTGTGCCATCTGGATAGGATATTCCTAACAAAAGATATTCTGTATCTGACTCTAAACCTATTGTTCCCTTCCTTACATTCCATCTAGTATTAGAACTAAAATAAGCTACAAGGCTTCTGTCCTTCTGAGTTGATGGTTTTGCTTCATTTATTATAAGACTCTCCATAAGTTCTACTAAGTTAGGATTGTCATCAATAAAATTATCAAAGTAGTTCGCATGTATGGAGCTACTCTCAACAATTGAATATTTATGTCGCGGAGTTAAGCCGTAATCAACCAAATCACCATCAATAAATCCAGCAATTAATGAGTTCCTAGCCCTGTTGGGTGTACTTTTATAAAAGCATCGTCCACTTGTCCAACCAAGAACATAACTCTCCTGTGCTGGTGCTGCATTGGCAAAAGCCTCTCCCAGTTGATCGAAGTAAGATTTATCACTCACCCTATTAGCCAGTGGACCGTTATCCTGCACATTGGCTGCCGCTGACACAGAAAATGCACATAAAAATACCAGTACATAATGTTTTATACTATTTTTTATCATTAATTTTATTCTCCTTTATTTAGTTTCGTTTATTTTACTTTAGCTTTTTACAAAAGTAAAAACTATTAAGAGGCACGTTTAGATCACGCATAAATAGATTCAGCTTTCCATAGGCTTCGTACGCTATCTAATTTTATATTCGGTCGGTTTTATTGATTCTGATAGCTAAGGAATGAAACAAAAAATCCCCTGCCTATTACGAAGACAGAGGATTTTGTTGTTTATTACTCTTGGCTTAGTGTTATTCTCTAATTTTTTTAAAGTAATAGCAGTATGGAGTGACATTTGTGCCATCTGGATAGGATATTCCTAACAAAAGATATTCTGTATCTGACTCTAAACCTATTGTTCCCTTCCTTACATTCCATCTAGTATTAGAACTAAAATAAGCTACAAGGCTTCCGTCCTCCTGAGTTGATGGTTCTGCTTCATTTTTTATAAGATTCTCTACAGGTTCTACTCTATCAGGATCGTTATCAATAAAATTGTCAAAGTCGTTCGCACGTGCGGAGTGACTTTGAATAATTGAATATTTATGCCGCTGAGTTAAACCGGGACCAACCAAATCGCTGTCAGTAAATCCAGCAATTAATGAGTTCCTAGCCCTGTTTGGTGTACTTTTACTAAAGCATCGTCCACTTGTCCAACCAAGAACATCACTTTCCTGTGCTGATGCTGCATTGTCAAAAGCCTCTCCTAGCCGGTCGAAGTGAGAGGTCCCACTTGTTTCATCAGCTAACGGACCGTTATCCTGCACATTGGCTGCCGCTGACACAGAAAATGCACATAAAAATACCAGTACATAGTGTTTTATATTATTTTTTATCATTATTTTATTCTCCTTTATTTAGTTTTAAGTTTCGTTCATTTTGTTTAGCTTTTACAAAAGCAAAAGCTATTAAGAGGCTACTAAGATACAAAACATGCTGTCAATAGTTTTTTAATAATATTTTTAACAATTTTATTGACGCAATTTAAAAAATCATCCAAAGATTTTTTCCCCCGCACTAGCTCCTCGCTCGCTCGGAACCAGTGCGGGTCATTGCTTCGCGTTCAAATCCCCTCTGATTTTTGTACCAAGGGGATCGAGGCTTGGGTTTAATGGATGGTTTTTAAATGTAAAGTTTGGTAGCTGGAGGGATTCAACCTACTACACAAAATTCCCTCCAAGGAATTTTCTTGCGTAGGCTCCCCTACGCAATTTAAAAAATCATCAAAGATTTTTTTCCCCTCACTAGCTCCGCTCGCTCGGAACCAGTGCGGGTCATTGCTTCGCGTTCAAATCCCCTCTGATTTTTGTACCAAGGGGATCGAGGCTTGGGTTTAATGGATGGTTTTTAAATGTAAAGTTTGGTAGCTGGAGGGATTCAACCTACTACACAAAATTCCCTCCAAGGAATTTTCTTGCGTAGGCTCCCCTACGCAATTTAAAAAATCATCAAAGATTTTTTTCCCCGCACTAGCTCCTCGCTCGCTCGGAGCCAGCGCGGGTCATTGCTTCGCTCCTCGCTCGCTCGGAACCATCGCACTAGCTCCTCGCTCGCTCGGAGCCAGCGCGGGTCATTGCTTCGCGTTCAAATCCTCTGGATGGTGTTTTTTGAATATATTTGATTCTTTTAGAGATGATGTTTTATATTGGTAGCTGGAGGGATTCAACCTACTACACAAAATTCCCTCCAAGGAATTTTCTTGCGTAGGCTCCCCTACGCAATTTAAAAAATCATCAAAGATTTTTTTGTTCACTATCGGAGATTTTTTTCCCCTCCAGAACCAGTGCGGGTCATTGCTTCGCGTTCAAATCCCCTCTGATTTTTGTACCAAGGGGATCGAGGCTTGGGTTTAATGGATGGTTTTTAAATGTAAAGTTTGGTAGCTGGAGAGGGATTTGAACCTTCGACCTTCGCTTTATGAATGCGATGCTCTAACCAACTGAGCTACCCAGCCACTCTGTGTACACACTACCGAATACCATAAAATCAGTATAAAGGTTTTTCGTCAAGCGCGATGTTATTCTAAAGAACCCCTAGAAGCGCCTAGAACCGCCACCACCTCTAGAACCACCCCTATCTCCTCTATCTCCACGATTGTCGCGACTGTCCCGAGATGGTCGCCTGCTGTGCTCTCCCTCTGGTGGCGGCTTGTAGCCCGGAGGGGGATCTAAAAGCGCTTTTCTGGATAAACGCACTTTTCCCATGCGGTCAATATCCAATACCTTTACCTCCACTTGCTCTCCTTCCGATAAAACGTCCGTTACCTTGTTCACTCGGTCGTAAGCAATCTCTGAAATATGGAGAAGTCCCTCAGTAGAACCCGTTACAGAAACAAAAGCACCAAAATCCACAATCTTTACCACTTTGCCGTTGTAAACTTTGCCCACTTCCACTTCTTCCACTAAACCCTCAATCATCTTCTTAGCCTTGTTGGCGTTTTCTGAATTGAGAGCAACAATGTTGATGGAACCGTCGTCACTTATGTCCACCTTCACGTCACACTCCTCAATAATTCCTCGAATTACCTTTCCACCAGGACCAATAACAGTAGCAATCTTGTCTTGTGCAACTTTCATGGCGTATACCCGTGGAGCAAATTTTGAAATGTCCTCTTTCGGAGCAGAAATAGTTTTTGCCATCTCTCCTAAAATATGGAGCCTGCCCTCTTTGGCTTGGTGGAGCGCTTTTTCTAAAACAGATTTCGTTACACCATCTATCTTAATGTCCATTTGTATAGCAGTTATACCATCGGTAGTACCCGCAATTTTAAAGTCCATGTCCCCAAGATGATCCTCATCACCAAGAATGTCACTAAGGATAACAATGTCATCACCCTCTTTAATAAGACCCATGGCAATTCCTGCTAAAGGCTTTTTGAGAGGAACACCCGCACTCATCAAAGCCATGGAACCACTACAAACGGAAGCCATAGACGACGAACCGTTGGACTCCAAAGTCTCACACACCACTCGAATGGTATAGGGAAAGTCTTCCTTACTTGGCATCATTGCACTCAATGCTCGCTCTGCTAACATTCCGTGACCAATCTCACGTCGTCCAGGGGGACGAAGCGGACGAGCCTCTCCCACAGAAAAAGGAGGGAAATTATAATGCAACATAAATCGCTTGGCACTCGAAGTGGCCCTGCTCTTTAACATTCCATCTTCAATCTGCTGATCCTCTTTTGTACCCAACGTAATGGCAGCCAATACCTGAGTTTCTCCACGAGTAAATAAACTGGAACCGTGACAACGGGGAAGAACGTTTATCTCAGATTCAATGGGACGAACTTGGGTGGAGGTACGTGCGTCCAGTCGCTTTTGATCCTTCACAATCATGGCACGCATATAATTGTACTTGTTTGCTGCCATGGACTTCTCCAACAAAGGCTTTCTCTGAACATCGTCGCTGGCGAATTTTTCCATTACTTCTTTTTTCACTTCATCCAAAGCACTGTAGCGAGCTAACTTGTCCTTAATGGAAAAAGCAGCCTGTAATTGACTGGAACAAAAATCCCCTACCTCAGCAGTCAAAGCATCATCTTTTGCTTCCACTGAAAATTTTCGAGTGGGCTTGCCCACCTTGGCTTGAAAATCTTTTTGCAACTGAATCACCGGCTGCATGGACGTATGGGCAAACATAATCGCCTCTAACATCTCATCTTCAGACAACTCTTGAGCCGAACCCTCTACCATCACCACCGCATCTTCAGTGCCTGCTACAATAATCTCTAAATCACTTTTTTCTATTTCCTCAGAGGATGGATTAATCTTAAGCTCACCGTCCACACGTCCCACACGCACTTCCGCAATGGGAGTGGTAAAAGGAATGTCGGAAATGCACAGAGCGCAGGAAGCGCCAATGGCTGCTACCACGTCGGGCATGTTTTGTGCCTCCACGGAAAGTATGGTGGCTTGCACTTGAACGTCGCACATATAGCCTTCAGGGAAGAGGGGACGAATGGGACGATCGATGAGACGAGCACTAAGGGCTGCGTCCGAACTGGGGCGCGCCTCCCGTTTGAAAAAACCACCCGGGAATCTTCCCGCTGCATAGTATTTCTCCACATAATCTACCGTTAAAGGGAAGAAACCTTGACCCTCTCTGGCCTCTTTGGCCGCAGTAGCTGTCACTAGAACTAAGGTGTCTCCGTAGGAAACTAGCACGGAACCGTCGGCTTGTTTGGCCATTCGACCTGTTTCTATCGTTAGGGTCCTGCCCCCGAGCTCACACTCCATTGTTACTTTATTATTCATTTTATCTGTCATTATTTTTTATCTCCAATTTTGTTTTGTTTTACTTTTAGTATCTTTCTGGAAGTAGTGCGCACTTATAATAATTGAAAACAACGTTTATTTACGCAGCTTCAGTGTTTTAATGAGAGCGCTGTAACGAGACACTTCCCTTTTCTTCAAATACTCTAAAAGCTTGCGACGTTGAGCCACAAGATTTAATAAACCACGACGACCGTGATTGTCCTTTTTATGTACTTTGAAGTGCTCTGTTAAGTGGACTATGCGATTTGTTATAATAGCCACTTGAACTTCTGGCGATCCAGTGTCACCGGAAGCACGGGCAAATTTCTTAATCACTGTTTCTTTCTTTTCTAACATTTAACCTGCAATATCTTTATTTCGTTTTTTTTTATTATTCTGTCGATACCCGAATACCATAGTTTTACAGGAGGTTCAAGGTATGGTGGGTTTTATTTTTTTTTGCTCTTTTTGGGAGCAGGAAGACCCTCCATATGCCCTTTTAAGTGCTTACGGAGCTTCTCAATCACCCGAACCTCTATTTGACGAGCCCTCTCCCTTGAAATCCCAAACACAGTGGCTATCTGCTGGAGGGTCTGAGGACTCTCCGAGAGCAAGCGCAACTGGAAAATGGCCCGCTCCTTTTCGTTCAAATGGGAATGAAATGTGGATACATGGTTGAGCAGAATCTCTTTAATTTGATCTTGGGCTAGCTGGTCATCGGCTAACATGCGGTTATCCTTAAGGAAATCCTTTGGGCTCAAGCTCCCTCCTTCTCCGTCACCCCCATCCTTAAAAGGTTGATCTATGGAAATCTCATGCCCAGAGCTAGACATCCGCATATCCATCTCCGAAACCTCAGACTCCTTTACATCCAACTTTTCTGCCAATAGGGCAGGCGCCATGGGAATACCCCTAGCCTCCAAATTGCGCTTTTCCCGCATCAAATTGTAAAACAACTTCTTCTGAGCCTGAGTGGTCCCTATTTTTACTAGACGAAAATTGTCGATCAAAAACTTTAAAATATAGGAACGAATCCACCAAGATGCGTAATAGGATAGGCGTGTGCCCCTGTAGGGATCATAGTTAGACACCGCCTTCATTAAGCCCACATTGCCCTCCTGAATCAAGTCCAACATATTCTGGTAGGAATGGCGGTATTCCATGGCAATCTTCACCACAAGTCGCAAATTACTCGTCACCAAGGCCTTGGCATACTTCACATCACCCGTTTTTTTAAATTTCCGTGCCAACTCCACCTGCTCCTCAGGGGGAAGGATCGAGTAGCGACTGATTTCGTGTAAGTAACGTTGTAGGGGGTCTAAGACCCGTTTCGACGGAACAGGCAGAGAACTTCCCTTAGGTAAAACTATGGGCAGGTTGGATTTCGACTTTTTACTGCGCTTTTTCACTTTCAGTGTCTCCAAATAGGTTTAGTAGAGTCTACAGAACAAATAGACGCAAGGCGATGCTATTTTCTTGACTCTCCACCCATCTTCTACCATATTTGAACCTAGGAAAAGCCACAGCTTTTAGTGAGAAGAAGGGGGATGTATATAGTATGTGGATATTTAAGACATTTCAAAAATATTTTCTTTTTATACTGCTGTTGGCACAGCTTCCCCACACCCTCCAAGCCCAGAACAACTGCGGCTATACACGGATCAATGGAAAACAATTCTGGCGTTGCATGCAAACCGAATCTGTTTTTCGAGAGGGACAAACAGTATCTAAAAATATGGTGGCAGCCGATTTGCTCACAGTGAAGCGAGTGGAGCCCGATGTATTGCTGAGAAAACGAAGGCCGCTTGTATTGTCGAAAAAACGGGTACGATCGCCCCGGTATGGAGAAAGCGTCGTAGGAATCTTAGATCTGGGAGTTAGCCTTGGACTTACAAGCTTTTCGGACATCAGCACCAAAGCTGGCAAAAAAACTCCCACCCTGGGGATCCTCCTTTCAGCACCCCTTTCTTCCGTATTTAGATTGATGCTGAGCTATTCCTACCAAAGTAAAAAGCTGCTGTTAGGCTTGGAAGATCGCCAGGAAACAAAGAACGCCGATGATCTATCCATTTCCAGCGACTCCCGCATAACCACCCACTTAGTGGGAGCTGAGGTCCAAGCTTTTCTAGGAAGTAGGGAGGCGACGTGGCGACCCTTTTTAGGACTAGGGCTAGGCTACTCCCTATCGCAGCTAGAAGACACCGTTTCGCCCTATTCCATTGGCACTAAGCGACACATTTTGAGGCAATCCAACCTTGGGGCACTGCTGAGCCTGGGTCTTCACTACCGCGTGGACTCCCGTTTGCGCCTACTTGCAAGTGCACGCTTTTTTGATTCCCTACATTCTTTCGACCCATCGGGCTTTTCTGAAAATAAAAACTTGAATTTATTGGAAGCAAAGGATAGTACATTTACATCTACTAATTATTCACAATTTATTGGCGGTATACAATACAGTTTTTAATTTCATTGGGACATTGGGAAGAACGTTAGCAGCGTAACCTGTGTTCCTATAGAACTTGATTTTTATATGGTTTGAACGTACAATAGTAGTAGACGCATTGTGGGTCGACGGCATATTAGGTGCTTACCGGTTGAAATATCACAATGGAATTTCGGAGAAAGAGCAATATATGCCAGAGAGTATAAGCCCGCTTACGGGCAGAATTGAAGAGTCTGATGTGGTCATTGATTTTGGTCCATACGAAGGAAAAAAAGTTTCAGAAATACGAGATGAAAATCCGGAGTTTCTGAAAGAACTAATCCGAGAAAGAAATAGCAACAATATAGCAATTCGCAAATATAAAGATAAAACCTTTCACCTATATATTAACCCACTAGCCATGCGATACAGTTAGTTGAGATGTAATCGGCTAGCAAACTGGGAATTTCGAACGAAAAAAACCCCTGCCTTTCCCACTCAGGAGAAAAGCAAGGATCAAGTAAGATTAATCTTATTTATTTGAGAGACTCGAGTTTAATTCTAGCAGACTCTCCCGCAACTGAAACCGAAATTTGGAGCTTAAATTCTCCTCCCAGATAAAGCGGTGTATCTGAAGTACATACGCTAGATTTACACCTAAGGGGTATAGTTCTACTTACGTTTACCCGTCCACCAGCTCTTGGGGAATAATAAAATACTGAACCCGAAATATTATTTTCAGGAACAGAACTGTAACGGAGCTCAACTGTAATATATCTTGTTTCTCCATTCACATTAACACTATGTTCTCTGAGGGTACAGATTATCGTTCGTACAAAGAACTTAGGAGGATCAGGAGACTCACACTCTGCCCTTACCCATTGATCACCCCCTCCCACAGGTGGTGGAGTTTCGTGAGCAAAAACTGGAGCACTCCATAAAGCGCAAACCATAGTCAATGCTAAAGTTAATGTTGTTAATTTTATTGATGTTGATTTTAATATAGTTCTCATAATTTTCCTTCTTTCTTTTTAGTTAATGTTGATTTTACTTCTGCAACTACCCTCGGATAAATTTGAAAATAAGTATAATGGTATTATTTATTCCTTGTAATAAAAAAAATTTATGTCAATTGGGCTGAACCCGAGAGATTAGTGCCAAGATTAGCACGAATCGCATTAGAGAAACTGCGGTCAACCGAAAAATATCTTGTTTCACCAAGGCAGATACACCTCAATCTAATGGTATGTCAGAGAAAGAAAAATTGAATTGTAGGACCGTTATCAAATAAGCAATTCCCTGAACAGGGAGGAGGACAAAAAAAACCCCTCGATTGGAGGGGTTTTTCTTTATGCTTTTCTAGCCCTTCCCATTTAAGGGAAAAGCAAGAAACAAGATAAGCACTTTCAGCGAGTTATCTTATTTTCTTTTAAGTTTGAACTCAACTACTCGGACATCAAGCTCATCTTCACTTGCAGGCATAACCGCCAAATAAAGATTTAAACCTTTTTCATGTAAACGTTCCAGGTTTTCTGAAGACTCACAGTACTCGCTGTTAAGACCTCCGGTACAGTTAAGTACTATAGTGGCTTGTGGTGAGGACAGATCTTCGTAAGAATATACGGCTGCGTTAAAACTGAAATAAGAACTCTTCTCTTGTCCACCAGTTTTAAAGGTCATTAAAATTCCAAAAGTTTCTACTTTTTCATGCATTTTAACTTCCTGTGTAGTTTGGCAGAATGTTGAGTATCTCTTGTTGTCGTCAGAACCAGTAACCTTTTTATGACATTTTGCCATTGGATCTGAAGGCACTTCTGACACACCTTTTACTTCCATTTCAGTCATGGGAGATTCTCCCATGGCAAAAGCTGGAGAGCTTGGCAAAGCACAAAGTATAGTAAATACGATTGTTAGTTTTAGTATGTTCATAGTTTTTTCCTCTTTTCTTGATAATTTTATTATAAGAGACACACCATGCATCTCTTTTATGAAGAGCACAATAATCTGACCTGCTATCTAGTGTCAATACTTTTTTTCATTTTTTTTAGGGGCAAAAGGAAAGATCACACCACGGTGTATAATCTTTTTTATTCTTAATAATTTAAGGGAGGGAGCATCAATGGAAATGGAGATTAAAGTGATGCGGAGGGTTGTGGGCAGAGAGAAAGTAATGCGAGATATTATGTTGAGGGTGGTGAGACAATCTGAGGTTGCTAGGGAGTTTGCTTCTAAGTCGAGTGTAGATGAATTATCTTTTCAAGATATATCGCAGGGATCGTGCTAGGGCTTTGGGTCCACTCTGATGTCAGAGACTTTGTTAGAGAGATTTGAATCCGATGGATTATGTTAGAAAAACAAAACGTTATGTTGGTATCCGTTTTTTCGGGAAAGATCAGTTCTTTGCTGATCTATTTGACTCTCATCTTGCCACCAAATCTCTGTTTTTTTAGAATCTAGATTTTCCTTCATTTTCTCCGCTGCTTTTGGAAAATTTAGCTTGAACTGTTCAATTACTTCTTGAGATCACTTAGGAAATCTAAAACTCCCTTATAGCTGAGTCCCTTGGCTATTCGATCAAGGGTAAGTATTCCTAAATTCCCATTCCCAGAAGTGATGCGTTGAATTGTGGATCGAGCAACCCTTGACTCCCAAGAGAGCCATTCCACGGGCTTATCTAGTTTATATAAGTCTTTGTTAATTTTTTGACCAATTATTGTTAAAAGCTTTTCTTCAGACTTATTCCTTGGTGTTCCTGTCAATGACTTGATTCGTCGCAGTGTTTCTTTCATAAATAAAGATTATATTAAAAAAATAACTTGAACTGCCTATATATCGGGCTTATTTTAGAGTCCTATATAAAGGCGAATGAAGGAAATATTATTCTATGTTAATTATTAAAAGAAAAGTTCAAAATCCGGGGATTTTCTTTCCTGATATAAGAAAAATTGAATATCAAGTAATAGGGCGGATTTTAATTAGTAAAAAAATTATTAGCTTAAGGCGAAAAGCAAAACTTTCTCTTTTGGAGACATCATACAAAACTGGGATTGATTTCTGGAGGCTATGGAAATATGAATGGGGTATAATTGAGATTCCTTGCAATAAAATTTCTGTTTTACTTAGATTATATAATGCGAGCGAAGTAGATATATTTTATTTTTGTGCTTTCAATAGAATTACAGTTTATCAGGAAATAAAAAATAGTTATTTTTTAAATAGTTTATTTTTGTTAGTATCACCAAAAAGGCTGTACAATTCAATCAAGCGACTCAAGAATAGAACTCGCCCCTGACAGCCAACGTTTCCCGTTAGTGTTTCTTATTGTAAGCAAACCCCCCGGCATCTGTATCTCTAAGGGAAGACTGCCAAGCTTGCTTGAAAAATATTTTTCATAACAAGCAGCAATTACCATGGCATTACTGGCACAAGATTGAGTAGCTCCTGCACCCCTCTCCCAAACCTCCACACCTAAGGAGTTTGCCTTGTGGTGCAAATCTACAAAAGCAATATTGGATTGGGTAGCTTCCTCTAGCGCCGGCCCATACTTTTGCAAAGAAAAATCTTGAGGCTTTTTCCATTGTTTATCCGAACCCCAAAAAATAATTGTATGGGGATTACCAATCTCAGCTTGGTAGCAAGGTATGGAGTGGCCCAGCACCTGTATGCGAGAGAAACGTAAACCTTTGACCTCTCCCATAGAAATGGAAAAATCCCCTCTATCCTTCAAGCGCATCACTTCACAAATATTTTTCGACACGGAAACGGAAAAAATTTCTCCTTCCCGAGCCTCCACCCACTTACAGTTTTCCGCAAGATGCATAAATGCCCTTAGCCCATTACCGCACATTTCTGCTAAACTTCCATCACGGTTCCAAATCTGAAGCGTAAGAGGAGCTTGCAATTCTAAAATCTGATCTGCATGGGGCTTAGACTCCAGAGCAATTTTTTTTACAAATTCCTGCTTGTCTAAAAAATTTTCAGGAAAATACTTGGACTCACAAACAATACAAACATTACCCGTGCCCTCAACTTTCCAATATTTACTTGCCATCGGTAGAACCCGGAAATAGTTTTTTCTTATAATGAATGGCTTCCTCTAAGAGTCCGGACCATGCTTTGTCTTTGTGGTAGCAAAGAGTGCCATCTACCCAAGTGTGGGTAACGTTAGTGGGATTTCCAGAATACACAATGGAGTTATAGACCTCGTCGATATTGTCTTTATTGGGCAAACATAGGGAATGGATCTGTTGCAGATCTAGGGCAACAAGGTCTGCTTTTTTCCCCACCTTCAACGATCCAACCTGATCCTCTAGCCCTAGAGTGCGTGCACCCTCTTTCGTGGCCATCTCAAAAATTGTTTTTGCGGGCATGGCACTAGGGCCTAACTTATATTTTTGAATCAATCCCGCTAGGCGCATTTCTTGGAACATATTTAAATTATTGTTGCAGGCAGCACCGTCGGCACCAAGGCTTACACAAACACCTTTGTCTAACAAATGGGGTATACCCGCTATGCCAGAGGCAAGCTTTAAATTAGACGATGGACAGTGGGAAACTTTTGTTTGAGTAGAAGCCAATAACTCTATTTCTTTTTCCTGTAACCAAACACAATGGGCTAGTACAAGATTAGCTCCCGTGAGTTCCAACTGGTGCAAATACTCCACATTGTTGCAACCATGGAGATCGCGAACATACGCCACTTCCTCTTGGTTTTCACTGGCGTGGGTGTGGATCAAGAGGTTATATTTTTTTGCATAATCTCGCACCTTCGACAATAAATCCGACGTACAGGACACAGCAAACCTGGGAGCAAAAGCATAGCGAAGCCTATCGTTTTCTTTTCCATGCCACTTGTTTGCCAGTTGAATACTCTCTCGCAAAGAATCTTCAGTGGATTCCAACAGAGCACACTGAGGGTCTCCCTGATCCATCATACACTTACCAATAAAAGCACGAATTCCCATCTCCTTGGCTGCGGTGAAGATAGCGTCGGTATGATTTACTGTTCCCATATCTAAAATAGTGGTTGTGCCACCTGAGAGTAACTCTCCAATACCTAAACGGGCGCTAGCGTATAGACTCTCTTGAGTGTGCTTGGCTTCCATGGGCCATATTTTTTTTTCTAGCCACTGCAATAGGGGCAAATCCTCAGCAAGGTTTCGAAAGAGTGTTTGGCAGAGGTGGGTGTGGGTTTGTACAAATCCGGGAATGAGGACTTGTCCTCGAAGGAAAATTGTTTTTTCCCCTTTTTGTGCTTTTATTGTGGGAGCAATTTCCAGAATCGTATCGTTTGCTATCCTGAGATCACCTTGAAAAAAAGAGTTCTCATTGGTTAATAAAAAAGCGCCCTGGAGTAGAGTGTTTGCCATTAATGGGATTCTTTTTTCAAAATTAAGGGAATACTATCCAATAAAACCTTGGAAAGTCGGGAGATCACTTGCCTAGCTATTTTCTGTACCTCTTCATGGTGGAGAGGCTCCTTTTGGATTCCCGTACCCATGTTTGTAATGCAAGAAATGCCACTTACACGCACACCCAAGTGGCGTGCTGCAATTGCCTCAGGAACGGTACTCATACCCACAGCATCTGCCCCCATGGCCTGTAGCATGCGAACTTCGGCAGGAGTTTCGTAAGTGGGACCCCTCATGCTAGCATACACACCTTTTTGTAGAGAAATGCCATGCTTTTTACTCACAGACTCCAGTATGGCAATGGCTTTTTGACAGTAGGGCTCGCTCATATCCGGAAATCGAGGACCAAATTGAATGGACTCGTTTCCTGTGAGTGGATTATCTCCCATAAAGTTAATGTGGTCCTCAATAATCATGAGGTCGCCCTGTTTAAATTTTGTGTTTAAACCACCGGCTGCATTGCTGAGGATAATATGTTGCACACCCAACATGCATAGAACACGGGTGGGTAGCACAATACTACTCATGGAATGACCCTCATAAAAATGCCAGCGTCCCTGCATTGCCACAATAGGTATATCTCGAATGGTTCCAAAAATAAGTTTTCCCGAATGTCCCTCCACCTGTGTTTCATGAAAATAAGGGATCTCGCTATAAGGAACAGCTTTCTGATCTTTAATTTCATTTACAAATTGCCCTAAACCACTGCCGAGAACAATGGCTAACTTTGGCTTTGCCTCCACCCTGTTTTTTAAAAACTGAGTGACTTCTTGAATTTCCCTAACGGTTTTGTTTATTTGTTCTTTCATGTACGATCCTGTTTTGTATTAGTTTTGGAGGTGCGATTCTTTGGCTACCAATGCTTATGCTATTTAAAATTTGGTTCCTTACTGCTTGCGCTTTTTTCACGGTGGTAGCGTAGATAGTAACCACGGGAGTGCCTTTGGAAACCTTATCTCCTAGTTGGTGATGAAAATAAAAACCCACACTGGGATCAATGGAATCAGTGGACTGGACCCGTCCCCCTCCCAGTGCCACTAATGCCATACCAATACTTTCTGTGTGCATTTGGGTAATATAGCCCGATCGGGGCGCACCCACAGAAATGGAAGATTTTGCTAAGGGAAGACCGTGATCGAGAGCGGAGGTGTCCCCCTTTTGCATACTCACAAACTCTAGGAATTTAGAATACGCACGACCACTTTTGAGAGCCTCCTCCAATATTTTTCTAGCTGCAGGGGCCTGGGTGTTTTTCTTTTTCTTTTTCTCTGCCAATAGAAACATCTCCACTGCAAGAGCCATTGTTACCTCGAATAGTCGAGGCTCTGGTTCTTGATCCTCTGGACCTCGTCGCAAAAAAGCAACGCACTCATTGACTTCTATACTGTTCCCCACTGCTCGTCCCAATGGTTGGGACATATCTGTGAGCAAAGCATGTATGGTTTTATTCGTCTGCTCTCCAATGGCAACAATGGCATGGGCTAGTGCTAAGGCCTCAGTGGGAGTTTTCATAAAAGCACCACTGCCTACCTTAATATCCATTACCAAGCCGTCAAAATCTTCTGCTAATTTTTTCGACATAATACTTGCCACAATAAGGGGAATACTGTCCACCGTTCCGGAAACATCTCGTAAAGCATAAATTTTCTTATCCGCAGGACAAATTTCATCACTCTGACCAATCATGCCCATACCAACAGTACGAAGTAACTCTTCGAAACGATCCAAAGGTATATTTGTCTGGAAACCTGGAATGGATTCCAACTTATCCACTGTACCTCCCGTGTGCCCTAAACCACGACCAGAAATCATCGGCACAGTCACTCCCACACTAGCAAGCAATGGGGCAAGAATAATACTTGTCTTATCACCAACACCACCAGTGGAATGTTTATCCACCTTGGGTTGCTGGATATTAGAAAGGTCCAAAGACTCTCCCGACTGGAGCATTGCTTTTGTAAGAGCAGCAGTCTCCTCCTCATTCATACCTTTAAAATAAATACTCATCAAAAGAGCACTCATTTGGTAATCAGGAATACTACCTTGAGTGAAGCCATCCACAAACGCATTAATTTCATTTGAATGTAGAGGCTCTCCATCTCGCTTCTTTTTAATTGTAATTACAGGGTTGAACATTTTTTTACTCCAATATATCTCTAAAACTCGTACCAATTTGTAGACGTGAGTCCACTTCCATAAAATCTAAAATAGTTTGACCAACGTCCGCAAAACTCCCACGAACACCTAAGTCTTTTTTCTGACGACGCTCCCGGGTGGCATGGGTCCAGGCAAGCACGGGTATGTACTCTCTTGTATGGTCGGTGCCTGGGGCAGTTGGGTCGTTACCGTGATCGGCTGTAATGATAAGGAGATCCTTTTCCCTTATATTGGAAAGTAGATTTTGTAGCTCACCATCAAACCATTCCAACTCCTTCCCGTAGCCAATGGGATCCCGACGATGACCAAAGAGCATATCGAAATCCACAAAATTAGCGAAGAGCAAACCATGGAAATCCTTTTGAAGAGCATTATTGACCTCAGCCATAATTCCACGATTATTTTTTGCCACAATGGACTCAGAAAATCCCTTATAATTATAAATGCTGGGAATTTTTCCCACACCAATGGTATCCATGTTCTTGTCTCGAAGATGGTCCATCATGGTTGGCCCAGGAAGGTCGATACTATAGTCTCGTCGATTTTCTGTTCTCTTAAAATTAGCGGCATGGGTGCCAGTAAAGGGACGGGCAATCACACGACTCACATTTATTTCGTCGCACTGTAGCCTTGCTCTTTCACACATTCCATACAAGCGCTCCAAACCGAAATGCTCCTCATGGGCCGCAATCTGAAAGACGGAATCTGCACTCGTATACACAATGGGCTTTCCCGTACTGAGGTGCTCCTCCCCCCAGTCCGCAATTACTTGGGTGCCACTGGCTGGCTCGTTTACCAATACACCCGGAAGATCATTCTCTGTAACAAATCGACGAATAAACTCTTCAGAAAAACCCCGAGGAAAAACAGCAAAGGAAACAGCAGTTTCTATACCAGCTAACTCCCAGTGACCCGTGGTAGTGTCCTTACCCTTCGACAATTCCAATGCCTTTCCGTAAGCAGCAGTGGCGTGACGGACGGGAGGCAAACCTTTAACGGGAGTGATATTCCCTAAGCCCATAGCTCCAAGATGGGGTAGAGATAAACCGGGAGACTCGTCCCCAATATGGGCTAAGGTATTCGCTCCACTATCACCATAGCTAGCAGCATCGGGAAGAGCCCCAACACCTAAACTATCAAGAACAAGCAGTATCACCCTTTTCTGATGATTTTCCGTCACTATTTCCTCCATCCAATAAAGAACCCTTTTTTTTGTTACCACCGTTAGAGCAGAGAAGAAAGGGGGAAGAGGAACTTGTACATATAGACGACCATTGTCTATTTTTTGGTCAATAAAAGGAACTGGAAGGTCTTTACTATATGAGCATTGCAATTCAGGGCATTGTATCGCCCTCAAATGCTTGAAATAAATAGGTTTTTTAATTTCAGAAAATTGTTTTTTTAAGGCTTTTTCCCTATCTTGGCACGCTGCTTGCTTCTCCTATTCTTAGTAATATATACAGTAAAAACCGGAGAGGGATAAAAATGAAAAAAACGATATTTAGCCTGCTACTTGCCCTAGCGCTACTTAGCCCACAACAGGCAAATGCTGTTGCTGGAAAATTTTCTATGCTTAAAGAGGGGATGTCCATGCTCATAACAGGGACGGTAGGAGTGCTAAAAAACACTGGATCTATGGGAGTGGTGATGAAAAGTTTAGGAGCGGGAGAGCCCGGCTTACTTTCCACTCACTTTGGTTACGATGAAGCTGAAATGATTCGAAGTGTAAGGGAACAGGATTTTCATTGCTTCAATAATTATCACCTAAATGTGAGTTGGGAGCAAAAGATTTTATTCCTATTTTAGCGGATATAAGCCTTGTAATAATTATACCAGGTATTTGGGTGCCTATTGGAGTTGGAGCTGCTGCATGGATTGCTCTTCACTGTGATTTTGTAGAGGATGATTATGAAAAAATGGTAGAGCTACTGAATCAATTTAATTTAGTGAAAATGACAGATGATGAAGTATCTGTTTTCCTATCCATGGAGAGGACAAAAAATATTTATTTAGAAAAATTTTCCACTAATAAGATTAAATGGAATTTGCGCTGACCAGAGCCACGTCGTGCTCGATAAATTTATTTCTTTTTCTTACTGGAGAGTCTTCGTTGAGGAAAGTCTTTTAAGTATTGACCAGCCAATGTATTTTCCAGGCTTTCTCCACAAAGTCCAGCCACTTGCCAAACATGGCAGCGATTAATAAGTTCCTTGTGGAGTATTTGAAATCCCATGGCAGGGGAAGGGGTTTTATTTTTCATACGTTTTGTTGCCCAAGCACTACCGTACCACTGTGGAGCTTTTCCATTTTGACGATAGTGTTCTTCGATGGAATTTACGGGACGCATTCCTCGGTTGAACATGCCTGTGATGTAGCGAAATTCCTCGGCTAGGTTTCGTCGCATATGTTTTGTTATGTTTACAATGGATCTTTGTTTGTTGCCTTGGTCGGAAAATGTATCTGTAATAATGAGGCGTTTTTTAGAAATTAACTCATGCACATATTTGGCTGTGGCAAGTATGGAAGCTTTGGGGCAATAGATGGGGTAGAGTCCTCGCTTGGTTCGTTTTTTCCTACAGTGTTTCTCTAAATGAACATAGCATTTTTTACGAAAAATATGCTTCCGTCCACATGCCCTTGGTTTATAGATTTTTTTATTCCACAATAAGCCATATTTCGCTGCATTTGTGGCACCCAGTTGACTCAAGCCTTTTCCCCATCGATATAGAGTGCAGGGTCCATCTTTTTCCTCTAAGCAGAGTTTCTTTTCGTGTTTGTTTTCTAAAAATGGATTGAAATTGGATTCCTTGTGTAAGATGGCAGATAAAATAGCCGGGTGTACATTATAGCGTTTTCCTGCCTTTGCTAAAACAGAACGTAGGTGTTTGGGTAATCGGTACTTTGCCTCAGGTAGGCGACAAGGGCGACCGGGTCGAACCATGGGGCGCTTCGGGCATGCATTGTGTATGGCATATTTTTCTGGATTAATTTTTTTCGACCCAAAAATACTTCTAGGGTATATGGAAAAAAAATCTATAATGAAATCTTCTTTTATGTAGTTGGGGTTGCTGATGTCCGCACTCTGCGTACCTAAACTTAATCTAGCCAGTAGGGGTTTTACTGTGCGCACATACTTTGCTTTTTCAGGGTAGATAGTTTGAAAGGCTTCACTATTTTCGAGTCCGTACATTCGCACATGACTGCTTTTTTTAGGAATCCAGCCCCTGCGTCCTTGGTAGATACCGTTAATAAAATGTACATAGAACCAAGTTTCTCCATATAGGTTTTCCAGATGGAGAACTCGAGCTTCCATATTGCTTTCCAGAGGTATGAGTAGAGAGGTATTTTTTTGACTGTATTGAACTAGTGCTTCTGCTTGCCACAATCCCACCTCTCGATAATCATTAGCAACGGCACTACTAGCGAGAAAAAAAATAATACAATATAAGAGCAGATCGATTCTCATACTGTCTTTTCGGCAGAACAGGAGGAAACCTTATCTGTATAGACGCGGTAAACACATAAATTGTATACATACCCCCTGTAAGCGTGTAGAAAGAAGCCATGACTGCGATAAAAGATAGGATGGAGGAAATAAACAAACGAATCCAAGAGGCTTGCCAGAGGTCTGGCAGGAGTGCTGGGGATGTACGTTTAATTGGAGTGACCAAGAAAAAATCCCATCAGGATATTTGGGAAGCGCTCCATGGAGGGCAGAGTGCGTTTGGGGAAAATTACCTACAGGAGGCTTTAGAAAAAATAAATACGATTCATGGCATGATGAAACGAACGCCATTGAAAACTTCTCCAGAATGGCATTTTATTGGTAGGTTACAGAGTAAAAAATGCAAGCATATTCCTGGAGTGTTTGCCATGGTTCACAGTTTAGATAGTATTGCCCATGCTGAAAAATTAAATGAGGCAGCAGCTAAGAAAGGTATAAAGATAGAGGTGTTGGTGCAGGTGAATATGGATCAAGAAAAAAATAAGGGTGGGGTATCTGAGTTATTTCATTTTTTAGAAAGATGCGTTCCCCTGGGCTCGCTTTTGATTAAGGGTTTGATGTGCATTCCCAAGCTGGAGAGCCAGAGGACAAATCCCCATGCTGTGTTTGCGAGCACTCGAAAATTAATGGAAGAGGCTAATCAAAAGTCTTGTTATTCGAGTGTGCTTACGGAGCTTTCCATGGGTATGAGTCAGGATTTTGAAGCTGCCATTGCCGAGGGTAGCACCATGGTGCGTTTGGGTACTGTGCTATTTGGTTCTCGCTAGTGGAAAGTAGGGAAAAGGGTGGCAAGTGGGGTGTGAATGGGATAGTATTTTCACCATGCAACGAGATTGGTATCATAAGCTTCCAAAAATAGAACTCCATCGTCACTTGGAGGGTTCCTGTCGATTGAAAACTGTGGCAGAAGTTATTCAGCACCATAATATCGATCTTCCGTACCAAGACTTAAATGCGTTGGCAAAAAAAGTTTGTATCCAAAAGCCCTTTCGTGATCTCAAGGAGGCATTAGAAAAGTTCGATGCTCTCCAGTCTATTTTTGTGGCCCCTGAGGTGATAGAGAGAGTTACGTATGAGGCTATCGAGGACGCCTATCAGGACAATATTTATCTCCTAGAGCTTCGCTATTGTCCGTCCTATATTACCCAAGGTACCCAACTTACTTATGAAGATGTATATGATGCTATACAGATGGGTGTACAGCGAGCAAGATCAAAATACAATTTAGGAGTTGGACTTATTATAATGGTGAATCGTATGCATGGAATGGAAGCTGCTCAAGCCACACTGGAGCAGGCGAAAAAGCATGGAGAAAATATTATTGGTATGGATTTGGCAGACAATGAAGCCGATGTGGATTTTGCTAGTTTTTCGTCGATTTTTCAAGCAGCTCGGAAGCAAGGAATTCCCGTTACCATTCACGCAGGAGAAATCAAAGGTTCTGTTTCCAATATTGAACTTGCCATAGATCAGTTAGGAGCTTCTCGCATAGGGCATGGTGTGCAAGTAATTCATGATGAAGCAATTATAGAAAAGGTAATTCAATCTTCGGTTACATTGGAATTGTGTCCCACTTCTAACTACCTCACCAGCTCTGTGGACTCTTTGAAGGCTCATCCCATAAAAAAATTATTTGATAAAGGGGTGCCACTTACTATTAATAGCGACGATCCTGCCATGATGGAAATAGACCTAAGCAATGAGTTTCGTGTTTGTGGAGAGACGCTGGGAATGGCTAAGGAAGATATAACCACTATTGTAAGCCATGGGGTGCAATCTTCTTTTATCGATCCAGACCGTAAGGCATACTATGGTAAGCGATATTTTGACTTCCTTTCCTGACCCCCACAATCTTATTTTATTCATGGATAAGTACCTATTGGTAATGAATAAGCCTGCGGGTCTTTTGTCTCAAAAAGATAGGACTGGGGATCAATGTGTGGTGGATATACTAAAATTACAGGAGCGCGAAGAGTTCGTTGATTTTCTCGCTCCCGTACACCGACTGGATAGGAATGCATCGGGCGTGCTTTTATTGGCTCGGGATAAAAAAACAGCAGCCGCTCTCACAGCGAGCATGAAAAAAAAAGAAATATCCCGAACCTATATTGCTGTTGTGAAAGGCGTTTCCAAGGAAAATGGAACGATTCAAGAACCCATTATAAAGGATGAAGAAAAAAATCAGAGTTATGTGTCTCCCAAGGGGAAGCCTGCTACCACAAAATTTCACCGAACCCAGTCTATGCCCAGCACGTCTTTATTGAGCGTGGAGTTGGGGACGGGTCGCTCTCACCAGATTCGAGTGCACCTGGCCCATATAGGTCACCCCTTGCTTGGGGATCGAAAGTATGGAAAAAAGCCTTGGAGTATAATTTTCCATCGACCAGCCCTTCATGCCTCTAGCCTGCGATTTCCCCATCCAAAAACTGGAGAGGAGCAAACAGTTTTTGCGGAGTTGCCAGTGGACATGAAGGAATTGGTACAAAAACTAGGCGGGGTGGTTTAATTTAAAAACCCCCTTTGGACAAAAATCACCACTACCTGCTCGCCTGCCCTTCCCTTCCAAGCGGGAACTTCAGTTTCTCCATGGACTAATATGGTGCCATTAGCAGACAGCCCTACAAAGGATAGTCGTCCTCCCCGGGAAAGGTCGACTGAGCTTTGGAGGTGATTGAGAATTTTCATTTCCTTTTCACCTCCACTGTACGTCCAGTAAAACTGCCTATTTATTACTCCTAGCCAAAACCGTTCTTCCGTTACCGTGTCAGGCAACTGGAGCACCACTATGGGTCGGGGGGATGCATCGCTGGGTTCCTGGGGTGCGCATCCAGTCAAAATATTAAATCCTAGGGTGAGGATCGCTATTGTTTGTAGTTTCATACTTTTCCTATTTCCTTTCAAAACACTTTTCTTTTAAAATGACCTTGCAAGATTCAAGCCAAAATAAATTGAACTGTAATCCCCATCTTTTTTTTGCTATTCTGATGGCTAGGAGGAGTAGACAAGAGTATGGAAAATGTGGAACTACAAGAGGTGTTGAAAAAAAGCAGTCATGCTGTACGAGGCATCATCCAAGAATCGGAAAAGGTGGTAGTGGGGCAAAAGGAAATGCTCGAAGGAATGGTAATGGCCTTTCTTTGTGACGGTCATGTTCTGATAGAGGGACTGCCCGGATTGGCAAAATCTTTGGCTGTGAGCACGTTAGCACAAGCCATGAGTTTGGAGTTTCGCCGCATTCAGTTCACCCCGGACCTTCTCCCATCGGATTTAGTGGGGAGTATGATTTATAATCAAAAGACCAGTGAGTTCACTCCCAAGAAAGGGCCTATTTTTTCTAATATTGTACTGGCCGACGAGATAAACCGTGCGCCTGCAAAAGTGCAATCCGCATTGTTGGAAGCCATGGCAGAAAAGCAAGTAACCTTAGGGGAGAAAACCTACCCCCTTCCCAAGCCTTTCGTAGTACTGGCAACCCAAAACCCCATTGAGCAGGAAGGAACCTACCAATTGCCTGAGGCTCAGTTGGATCGTTTCATGTTGAAAATCACAGTGGGTTATCCCACGTATGAGGAAGAAAAAATTATTATCGATCGCACTACTACTTTGGAAATGCCCAAGGTGACACAAAAGATTTCCCCCGCTGTTATTGAGAATGCAAAAGCTATTGTAACGAATACTTATATAGATGAAAAACTTAAAAAGTATGTATTGGATATTGTCTTTGCTTCACGTTACCCCGAAAAATCAAATCTACCGGAACTCAAGTCTCTTTTGCAGGTTGGGGGTTCTCCGAGAGCAAGTATTAATATTGTAAAATCCGCAAAGGCACTGGCCTTTCTTCAAGATCGTTCTTTTGTTAACCCTGATGATATTAAGGCAGTATGCTATAGCGTTCTTCGCCATCGACTTATTTTAACATACGAGGCGGAAGCCAACGAGATCAGTGCAGATACAATTATCCGAAAGATTTTAGATGCAGTGGAAGTTCCTTAATTGGTTTTACCAGACACAGCATAAGCCGCCCCCAAAGGAGACGGGCAAGGGGTTAAGCCATATTATCGAGGGTGCGAAAAAAATCGAACTCGTCGTTCGTCAAAAAACTGAGTCTCTTTTAACCAGCCAATATAAATCAAAATTTCGCGGACAAGGCATGCAGTTTGCCAATATCCATGTATACCAGTATGGAGACGACGTTCGCCATATTGACTGGCGTAGTTCTGCCCGTTCCCAACAAATGTATGTGAAGAAATTTGAAGAAGAAAGGGATTTGGAAATTATTTGTGCAGTGGATATTAGTGGAAGCCTTTCCTTTGGAAGTCAAGCGATGGAGAAACGGGAAGTTGTTACCATGGCTCTAGCATCCATAATACTGTCAGCAGCAAAAAACAAAGACCGTATTAGTTTAATGTTGTTTACAGATAAAGTTGAAGATTATCTCCCTCCTAAAAAGGGACGAAAACATGCCATGAGAATTATTGAAAAATTACTTCATTTTCAGCCCAAGAGTAAAAAAACAGACCTCACACTGGCTCTCCAATCTTTATCTGCCACTGCCAAGCACAGGGCTGTTATTTTATTAGCTAGTGATTTTAGTGGTCCTATGAACACCACTCACCTCAAGCATTTAGCAAAAAAACATGACCTCATCGCTATGCATGTTTTTGACCCTAGGGAGAACTCCATACCCAATGTGGGATTGGTGCAGTTTCAAGACTTGGAGACAGGGAAAAATTTATTGGTAGATACTTCTTCTCCTGGATTTCAAAAAAAGTTTTCTGAGGAACAAAAATTAAGGATGGATACACTCCGTACATGCCTCCAATCCTCTGGTGCTACTGTGATGAACTTGTCCACGGATAAGGATCCCTCTGAGGAAGTTTTACGTTTCTTTTACCAAAGAAGGAAGTACCGATGAAGAAAGCAAAAGACTTATCTTTTTTTTGTTTTGGAATTTTTCTGCTCACTTGCTTGAATTTTAATATTGTATATGCCGCTCCTCCCTCAATAAAAGTCCTAGGACATCAGACTCACTCAGTGGGTTCTCTCGTTCGAATAGAAATAACCATTCCCAGAGAGTTACAGGAAGAGAACACAGTGTGGTCCGTAACGTTTGATTCCCCAGAAAAGTGGGTTCCCCATGGGCCTTTATTAATCAATGCCTATTCCCTAGAGGCCCCCCGTGATCGAAAAAAATATATACGCCTAAGGGGTATTATTCTGGACAAGGGTTCAAAGGTCATACCACCGTTTCAAATATATAGAGAGGGTGAGGAAGAGAAGATTGAAACTGGTGTTGTTTTTATCACTGGAAAGAGTTCACTCACTCCTGCGGATAAAGCACCGATTTGGTTGTTAGGACCATTGGGTCTCCATGCTTTGAATAAACCTTTGATTGGTATTTTTTCTGTGCTTGGTTTAATTCTCGTTCTACTTCTTTTATTCTTTTTATGGCGTAAGTGGAGAACTCCAAAAAAGGTGATTCCCTTGCTACCCATAGAGATTTTTGAAAGGCGAGCAAAGAAGTTACAGGATCAGGCAGGAGACTGGAAGCTATTTTCCTTTGGGCTATCATTAGCGCTACGGGAATTCCTCTCCAAGGAGTTGAATGTAAATTGTTTGGAATCCACAGATAGGGAACTCATCATTCAGTTAAGGGGAATACCTCTTAGCGAGTCCATTGTAGTGGAAATAGAAAAGATATTATTGGAGATTAAAGAATCTCGGTACAGTATAAAGGTATTATCCATTGAGGAGACAACTGGGCTTATTCGGAAGAGTGGCAAATTGATACGCGTTTGTCAATCCAGCCTGCATCCACAAGATGATCAAAGCACGAAGAGTGGAGGGGCTTCAAGATGAATTTCTATTATCCCGCAATGCTTCTTCTCCTTATTCCCATCTGGATATTTTTATATTTTTTGTATAAAAAGCAGGTATCGTATAAGAGCATATCCTTTCCCATAGAAAACAGTTCCATGGGAGAGTTCTCTTCCAATTGGGTAGCAAGAATATTATTTTTTATCAAAGCGCTGATATTGACGGGTTTAGTGGTATGTTTGGCTCGTCCCCAGACCTTGTTGAAATATTCTCAGCGCACCACTAGTGGTATAGACATTATGATTGCTTTTGACGTTTCAAAAAGTATGCTAGTGGAAGATTATAATGAGCAAAGTCGACTTAACTTAGGCAAACAAACCATAAAGGATTTTATAAAAGGACGAAAAGATGATCAAATAGGATTTTTGATGTTTTCTGGAGAAGGAGCTACCCTATGTCCTCCCACACTGGATTACGGCACTTTACTAGCAGCAGTGGAATTAGCAGATACAGATCAGTTGAAGGATGGAACAGCCATAGGCGATGCTTTAGCTGGTGCCACCAATCGTCTCAAAGACAGTAAATCGAAATCGAAGATAATTATACTCATCACGGATGGAGATAATAATATGGGTTCTGTGGCACCTTTGACTGCGGGAGGAATTGCCAAGGGATATGGCATTAAGGTATATTCCATTGCTTTGGGTAGGAGGGGTGCGAATAGAATACCAATCATTGACCGAAGGTTTGGAAGACCGAGAAAAATATACCAAACTATCAATACTACCATCAATCCAGCTTTACTAAAGAAAATATCGAAAGAAACGGGAGGGAAATTTTTTCGTGCAGAAAAGGAAGGTTCTCTTGAGCGTGTTTTTAAGGAAATAGATCGATTGGAGAGAAGTAAGATTAAAGTACGAGAGCAAAAACAAAAAGAAGAAAATTTCCAGTATTTTTTGATTCTCACACTTTTGTTGATTATTGTTGAATTGATTTTATCAAAAACCAGATTAAGGATACTACCCAACTAATGATATTTCGCGGATTACATTTTTCAGACCCTTATTACCTTTTGTTGCTTTTGGCTTTAGTGCCCATTATTGGATTTTTATTCTTTACCCATAATACTCTTATCCAACGTCTTCAGAAAATACTGAGTTTAGAGCAAATCTATAAAAAAGAACTCATCACATCTTCTAGTAAAGCGCTCACAACTCCTATGATTTTATTTCTCCTTGCTCTTGCTTTATTTGTTTTAGCACTGGCCAGACCACAAGCAAATCCCACAGAGATGGAGGAGGAAATCCATGTATTGGATATCATGATACTCTTAGATACGTCCAAGAGTATGGCAACAGAAGATATTTATCCCAACCGGTTAGAAAAAGCACGGCATGCAATTTCCACCTTAATCGACAATGTAAAGGGAGATAGAATAGGTTTAATTGCTTTTGCTGGTGACGCAGTTTTAGTTTTTCCTCTTACTACTGATCATAGTATATTGAAAAACACTTTAAAGTCCATTGATACGGATACTATTGGACGACAGGGAACAAACCTAGAGCTAGCCATCACCACTGCCATGAATGCTTTTTTGAGAGGGTCCATAGAAAAAATTGGTGAGAGTGAGACATTTTATATAGTTATCTTCACCGATGGAGAGAATACCACAGGAAAGGCCATAACCTCTGTTGAAAAGGCATATAAAAATGGCGTGATCTCCAATATTGTTTCCATAGGAACGGATAAAGGTGCTCCCATACCCATAAGAGATAGGAATGGCTTTTTGATTTCTTATAAAAAAAATAAATCGGGTGGCACTGTTATTTCTAAAGTGGATACTAAGGAGCTATCCCGTCTTGCCAAGAAAGGTGGTGGGAATTTGTATAGAGCAACAACCCAAGAATCGGAAATACGTTCTTTGGTAAAAAGCATGAGCTCTTTGGGGAGAATTGACGGAAAAACTGCTAAGTTTATGGTGTATGAGGAATATTTTGTTATTCCTCTTTCTCTGGGCATTCTCCTTTTGCTTATTAGTTTTGTGCCTGTGCACGTATGGAAAACTATTATTCGTTGGAGAGGGCGATCTTTGATTCCCTTTCTTTTGATTGTTGGAATGATGGGCGTTAGCGATAGTGCTTATTCTAATGAAAACACAGAGGGAGAACAGCAAGAAGGCCAGCAAGAAAGCCAGAGTATTCTTGATATGCCGCAGGATTTCAAAGAAGAAGAAAGGCTTGTAAAAATTCCTACCTTGTTTTTATATCCTCCTCCTAAAAGCACATTATTTTTAAATGAAGAGGGGAAAAAATCTTTCTCTGCCATAGAAAAATATAAAGAAGGCGAGTACCAACGTTCCATGGAGTTATTTAATGAGTTATTGGTAGATGACCATCGCTCACCTGACCTGATCTATAATTCAGGAACTTCCATGATTGCAAGTGGCGAGCATGAAAAAGGGCGATCTTTGTTGCGACTTTTAGAGAAAGCAACTATCCAAAGCATGGGAGAGTTTAATGAAGCCGGTTCCTACGGATTAGAAAAAAATAGAGGAAGGGCTATTCTTGGGTATGCGGATGTGGTAGAGAAATTGAGCGAAAAAAAAGAACTCTCTAAGGAAGAAAGTATCATTTTAGAACAAGCTAGAAAAAATCTAGAAATTCTAGTGATGGAGCAAAAGAAACAAAATAAAAAATCCCAGAAAAAAAATGATGGCAAAGGTAAGAATAAAGATAAGGATGGCAATAAAGGTGATAAAAAAGATGAGAAAAATAAAAACTATATGGGTAAAAGGAAGAAATTTAAAGAGAATGAACAAGTATCCGAAGAAAATGCTGCAAGGATTTTAAAGGAATTGAGCTATCAAGAATCTCTTTTGAAGAAAAAACTCCTTAGGCGCAGGACGAGGAATAAAAGACAGCAGTCCAGACCAGTAAAGGATTGGTAGGAATTCGGTGAGCCTTTATGAGAAATAAAAAGATTATTTTTCTATCCCTGTGTTTTTTAGTAGCAACGGGATTTGCCTATTTGCTGGTCACATTGCCGGATATATCGCCTATAGTGAGAGGATATCCTGTTACTCAACACAATAAAAAAGACAAAATAAGTATTACGGTCCAAAGACAAAAACCCCATAACTGGGTATCTTTAGAGTCTATTTCGCCAGAGGCCTCGGGGGCTGTTATAATCAGTGAGGATTGGGCGTTCTATGATCACTCAGGTTACGATCCACAACAAATATATAGGATAATTAAGGACAGTCTATGGGCAATGAGGCTCACTCGAGGCGCAAGCACCATTACTCAGCAAGTGGCTAGAAATGTTTTTTTGACGAAAAACAAAACAATTATTCGTAAAATACGGGAGCTTTGCTTGGCGTACCAGATAGAAAAAAGAGTGAGCAAAAAAAGAATTTTAGAAATTTATTTTAATATTGCTCATTGGGGATATGGGATATTTGGTATCAGAGATGCTTCGGAATTTTATTTCCAAAAGCTCCCTCTGGAATTAAATGCCAAAGAGGGAGCATTCCTTGCCATGCTTTTGCCCAGCCCCAAGCGCTATAGCGTGTCTCACCGAGAAGGAAAGCTTTCTCCCTATGCCCAAAAAACTGTCGATACAATATTAGATAAAATGGTGCAAGCCCAGTATATTACCCAAGAGTACCGTGAAGAAATGGGCGCATTTCCTCTATTTGTGCAATTAACAGAAGAGCTTTAACTGTTCTCTAAAGAAGGCTTTTATATATTTGTAATAAACTATGATTTATTTAGCACCATCAATTAGTACTGTGGTATAGTTCACATCAGAGTCAGATATGAGATGTTTATCCTCTGTTGAAATATCCACGATGGCAGCACCATTTTCAGTCAAAATCGCAGCCATGTCAAAGAATCCTAAAGCAAGATTCAGAGTTAAAGCTGCGACTGTAAAAAGCGCACAGCCGATTACTGCGGCAGCAATTGTGAAAGCAGCCGATACTGCAATTATACTCAAGATCAACGGTAAGCCGCTTACAGCAGCAACTGAAGCAGCAGATAAAAGAACGGCGCTAGTAGAAGAAATGAAGCCAGCTATAAGAGTGGAGGGAGGGACAACTAGAGTAGCAAAAAGTCCAGCTTCATAGCATACATTCTTTATAAGAGGCGAGATTCATTCAGATTTTCCTTCGGTACCAGTAGTGTTGGAATATCCGGTTGTTGGTAGTGCTATGGAAAATACCATCACTAGAATTATTACCATATTTTTGCTTCGTCGATTTTTAATAATATATCTCCTTCTTGATAAATAAATTTGTTGAGCTTAAAATCCTCTAGTATCGAACATAATCTCCAAACGCTCATCTTTTGATTTAAATCTTGCTTCTCCAATCTCCACTATGAAATCAGCGAGTTCATCTTCTGTCATTTTGCCCTGTACTGGGATTATGGCATCCCTTAAAATGTCATACTCCATATATGTGAGGTAACATTCAATAGGAAGTGTGATGGCTATGATCGGAAGTATTACCCACCAGGTTTTTACTGCCAGTCCTATTAATATTCCACTCCCATAAACTGCATCCTTAGTTGCACTCATAACAGATGTTCCTCTATCCAGACTGTAATTATTCCAACAGCTAAATTCTCCGTTTTTTACAGATAGGAACTCATAGGGCTCGAGTCTTCGAGATGATTTTGGTACGGGTTTTTCATCTATATCTCTAGTTGCGGTTGCAAGCTCTGGAATAAGCAAGGTCAAGCAGAGTAATATACTTATTATTTTTTCTTTTTTCATTTTTTCCCCTCTATCTTTACTTTTTAGTTAAAAATGATCTTGGCCACATGTATTTATTAGTGCAAATAGCATGCCAAGTGCGTTCGCTGAGGCAGCAGAACGAGGAAGAAAAAATCCTTTCATTTCGGCTATTTAGGCTGGTTTTTTGGATTTCTGTACTCAGGTTTACAGAAGAACAGCATACCCAGCAACTTGTATTGTCTAAAGAATAGACAGTTGCTTAGAGTTTTTGCATTTGATTACAAAAGACAGAAAAATGGTCTGGCTTGTGTTTATTAATGCTTATTGCAAAGGTATAAGAATAGCGCCAGCAGTGTTAGGATCTTTAAGTTTAGCTTTAAAAATATCGGCAGTTGCCACAGAAATCAGGCCATCATACAGAAGACTATCCACCTCATAGTTGCTCTGAATCTTAAGGGCGTTAGCGGAACAACCAAGCTGTATATATGTCTTGATTGCTGTTTCAGATTTTCTTTGGTCTTCACTACTAGATTAGCTCCGTAAATATTGAGTGTTGATTTAGGATACTCACATATTTCATTTATATCGCTATAGTGATATAATTTTTATTTTCCATTATTTACGGGTATATAAACTGGATTCTTTCCAGAAGTTGCAAAATAGTTTTTGGCACTATTGGCATCTCTTTCAGTAATCACCCCATCATGTAGAAGAGAGTCCACAGCATATGCGTCAACAAGTTTATAATATTCAATATAACAGCCCTTCTCTTTATATGTCTTAACTGTCCTTATAACTTTTCTTTGCTCCTCACTATTAGTATTAGATCTGGATATATTGCGTGTTGATTTAGCATATCCACATGTTTCATTTATATAATTATAGCTTTCCACTAAGTCTTTACCTTTAAGTTGGAGCTCTCTATCCTCTTTACCTTTAAATTTAAGTATGTCTTTTTTAAACTCATCCTTATCTAGATTGTGAAAATGAGCCTTGACTATGTTATAATTTGTTTCTTCTCCTAGAACTGCAGAGGGTATGGTGAGTATAAGAGCAGCAATAGATATGTGGTTAAAAGTGCGAGTTATACGTCTACCACCTTCTCTCATAAGTGAGTTAGCTCCCTTACTATTATTTCTTTGTTCATAGAGGTCATCACTCAATAGACCAAAATGAATAAACCGAGAGATGAATGCAGTGGTAAACATAGCTCCACCTATCATGAAGCCAGAACCTTCTGTTTCAATAAGTGTCGCTCCAGATGCATATTCCGGGCTAATCAAAGCTAGGGCAGCGAGTATGCAAATTATATTTTTTATTTTCTTCATTTTATTTTCTCCTTTGTTCATTGTAAGTTTATGGTCGAAAATTAAGTGCGAAGCATTAGTTCTCACCATCTCCCAGTAGACAGCTATTATATCCCAAAAGATGCGTCGCGTCAAGTATTATTTAGGATCGCGGGGTTAAAAATAAAAAATTCTTTTATTTCAGCTACTTATGCTTGTCAGAATTGTTATTTATAGAAGTATAGGAACAATCTTGTACTGACCTTTATTGATAGCATCTTGAAGTTGTTTTTTTGCAATATCGGCATTGTGCTCAGTAATCATTCCATCATGTAGAAGAGTGCCCACATCATATGTGTTGTCCACTAAAATAAACTCATAAGGGCAGCCTCTCTCTATATATGCATCAATTTGGATTTCTTTCTGTTCTTCATCACTAATATTAGTCGTTGTTGTATCAAGTGTTAGTTCAACATCACATTCTCCATTTATATAGTGATAACTTTCTGCTAGGTTTTTATCTTCAAGTTGGAGTTTTCTTTCCTCCTGACCCTTAAATTCAACTATGTTTTGTGAAAGCAGAACTAAGTCTAGATTTTTAGGATCTCCCGTGAAGATTCCTTCCCGATCAGCCTCTGATCCAAAAACGGCAGAAGAGACAAAGAGGATAAGGGCACCCTGAATAAGTCCACCAGCGATAGAACTCGCTATTAGAGTAGGTTTTTTTCTATTCATGAGCGTCAAGGTAATACCAGGCGTAAGCAACATAACTCCGCTCATTCCCATTACAGACGATAGCTTATCAACAGTACTGTTAGGATTATTCGATGATAGTGCGCCAGATGCATATTCTGGACTGATCAAAGCTAGAGCAACTAATACACAAAATATACTTTTTATTTTCTTCATTTTATTTTCTCCTTTGTTCATATGTAAGTTTATGGTCGAAAATTAAGCGCGACGCATTATTTCTCACCAGACAGCTACTATACTCTAAAAGAGCGGACACATCAAGTATTATTTAGGGTCGCAGGGTTAAAAATGAAAAATTCTTTTATTTCAGCTATTTATGCTTGTCAGAATTGTTATTTATAGAGGTATAGGAACAGTTCTATGCTGACCTTTATTGATGGCAATTTGAATTTGTCCTATTGCAATGTTGGCATTGTTCTCAGTAATCACTCCCTCATGTACAAGAGTGTTCACATCATATATGTTGTCAATTAAAAGAAACTCACGAGGGCAGCCTATCTTTATATATGCATCAACTACTTCTGGAGATCTTTCCTGGTCTTCATCATTAATAGTAGCCATTGGCGTATCAGGTGTTGGTTCAGCGTCGCATTTTTCATTTATATAGTGATAAATTTTTGCTAGGGTTTTACCTTCAAGTTGGCGTTCTCTTTCCTTCTGACCCTTAAATTCAATTATATCCTGTGCAAGCAGATCGGTGTTTAGATATTCATAATCACCGAGGAATACTCTATACTCTGGAACTGATCCGTAACTCAAAGAAATCACAGCGGCATAAAGAGAAATAAAAATCAACACAGTAGTGGTACGGCCAAAGTGACGAATAATTCTTGTGCTAGCTGATTTGGGGTTCATGCTTTTGGCTTTTTTCTTTACTTCCTTGTTAAGCTTGAAACCGAGTGCGGCAGTGGCTAGCGCTCCAACAGATACTATTCCTACAGAAGCGGCCTCCGTCTTCTCTGCAAGCATAGCTCCAGATGCATATTCCGGGCTAATCAAAGCTAGGGCAGTGAGTATACAAATTATATTTTTTATTTTCTTTTCTCCTTTGCTTGCAGCTTGGTTTTGTCGGTAAAGTTATGATGCGTCGAATTGTCAGACTCACTGTATCTAAAGTCAGGAAAATAGCAAGTATTATTTTAATTTTTTTGCTCTGAGCTGATTTATGGAAACCTTTTTATTTCAGCTATTTATGCAACAACACCCATTATTTGCGGATATTTTGCTTCACATTATAGAAAAATCAGCTTTTTATTGCTGCTCATCGACTAAAAAATAGGTTTTTGTCTGAAAGGGGAGTTATTAGATTTCTGGGTTTGATTGAGTGCTCCTCAATGAAGTATAATAAGTACTTAATGGCGATATTCTTAAAATTTATGGCAAGTATTTTTTTCCTCTGGACCTGCGGTTCTCCTGCCTTGGGAAAGGTTCCGGAGATACGAGTCAGTGCAAGTCCTAATCCCGTATCTCAGGGGGAAAATGTATCTTTGAAAATTTCTGTGCGTTTGAGCAGCACGGAGCAAATAAGCGCTCCCACGTTCCAAGCGCCAGGCTTTACGATTGTGGGGAAGAATAGTTCTTTAGATATTACAACCACGATGATTGGAAATAAAATTTCACCGCAACGGAGGAATACCTATATTTATATACTATCGCCCCGGTCTGTTGGTAAGCATATCATTAGTGATATTCGGGTGCGGGTAGGTTCTGGAGTCTATCGAGCTTCCAACCTTACGATTGACGTGAAAAAAGGAAATAAGAGGCGCAGCACTCAGTTGCTTGCAAGGCAACAGCCGCAACAGCCGAATAGATCCCGAGGAAATACAGCACGAGGAAACACAGCACGGCGAAACCAAGGGAGGAATAATCCCAACAATAACTCCAATAGTTCAAATATAAAGGTTAGCCTAGAGCTGAGTAAAAGAGTGGTTTTTATTGGAGAACCTATTATTGCGGAATACTATGTATACGATTTCAATAGTGTGCGGGGTTTGAGTGTAAAACAATGGCCCACTTTCGACGGGTTTTGGAAAGAAGACTTGGAGATTCCTTCTTCGAGGCATGAGTTTAGGTCTGTTTATAAAGATGGAAAGCGTATGCGTAGAGCCCTGCTTGCCCGGTTTGCGCTCTATCCTCTTAAAGTGGGCAATATTGCTGTGGATACGCTTACCGCAAATGTTGATGTTGCTGTTCGGAATAGAGCGAATAATTTTCCCGGGTTTTCTAACTTCACTTTTTTTAATTTCAATGGTGTGCAAAGAAAGATCCTTACCAGTAAAAAAGACTTTGTTGTGGTAGATCCGTTGCCAAAGAAAGGAAGGCCAGCTAATTTTACTGGTGCGGTGGGGAAGTTTCAGTTCACTATCAATTCCAGCAGGAATCAAGTAATGGAGGATGAAGCCATTACATTAAAGGTGCATGTGCAGGGAACGGGAAATTTTCAAGCTATAGAGCGACCCAACATTAAACTTCCCCCAGAGTTTGAAATATATGACACGGAAACAAAGGTTCAACAGCATGCCCGCAGGGGAGAGCGTATTCCATTAAGAAAAGAAAAGAGATTTAATACTTTAGTAATTCCCAGAAAAGCAGGTCTTTATACCATTCCGTCGATTGAATGGAGTTTTTTCGACGTGGAAGAGAAAAAATATAAAACAATTAATACGAGAGCTATTGAGATCAGGGTGACTGAAAATAAAAACAGAGTTTCCAAAGGGCCAGATCTAGTGGAAGGCATGGATAAAGTTTATGTGGAGCCAAATAAGGAATATCGATACCTGAAGTCAGTAGAAGAAATCCAATCTTCTTCCACGATTGTTACAAAGGGAAGATTGGAGAAAGCTACACAAGTTTTAGCCCTCGCTAATTTTTTGTTGGTGCTTGCCCTGCTGGGATCGCCCGCTTCCAATTTTATACAAAACAGATTTTCTGTTAGCCCTAGGAAGGCAAAAATAAGAGCTGCTATTTATGGTTTAAGTAAGGGAAGGAAAAATAAACAGATGAATGGTAGGGAGTTGGAAAAAGCTATCTATACTTACATCAGTATTTGTTTGCAAAAGGATAGCTCAGGGATGACAAATCAGGAGATCAGAGAGGATTGGACGAAAAGTGGTGTTGGAGCAAATGAGCTCGATGCTCCGTCTATAGAAGTGCTCACCCAATGGTTAGAAGATTGTCAGGAAAGTCAGTTTGCTTTATACAGTAAGGTTAATAGGAAAGAATTATTAAAAAACATGAAAACCATGGGCATCTTATTGAAGGCAAAGCTTACTTAATACCTAGCTTCCTTGGATCACTAAAAATATATATCCTACCCAGCCTGTGGTTAACACCAAGCCTGCGCCACGGGATATTTTTTTAAAAAATAGCAGTAGTCCAAATATGAGCAGGGAAAAACCAAGCATAAACCAAATATCAAATTCTAAAACTTTTGGAGTAATGGACACAGCTTTACCCACACTGGATATTCCCAGCACAAAGAAAATATTATAAATATTGGATCCAATTAAATTTCCAATGACTAGGTCGTGGCTTTTCTTAATGGAGCCAATGATGGAGGTGACGATTTCTGGAAGTGTGGTACCCACTGCCACGATGGTGAGTCCAATGATTCGTTCACTTAGTCCCAGTTCTTTGGCAATGCTCACGGATCCTTCAAGGGCAAAGTGTCCGCCGATGAAAAGAAAAATGAGACCAAGTGCAAGTAAGCCGTAGGTGGAAACAATGGATATGCTTGTGGTTTCTTTTTTTCCTCCTTTTTTTGCCAAGTATATCATCAGCAGGGTAAACATGAGGGCGCACAGGAGAAGGATGATTCCCTCCACAGGAACCACCATTAAATCCCAGGTAAAGGCAAGCAGTAGGGCAGAGGCAAACAACATAATGGGTAGTTCTATTTTTAGTATGGACTCGCTTGTGGGAATGGTAGAGATAATGGCTGCTCCACCTAGCACAAGGGCGATGTTGGCAATATTGGATCCAATTACATTTGTTACCACGATGTCGCCATTGCCGTTTATGGAGGCAAGAAGGGAGACAACAGCCTCAGGTAGGGAAGTGCCAATAGCCACCACGGTTAGGCCAATAATGATTGGACGCACTCCATAGTACCGAGCAATTTTTGTGGCGTTATCGACGAGAAAGCTTCCTCCTGTGAGGAGTAATGTGAAGCCTAAAAAAATATAGAAAATGAAAAGAGTCACGAAGAGCTTTGTTGGGGAAGGGTCCATCGGTGTTGAGCCCAGTAGTAGCTAAAGAAAATAACGGAAGACCAGACTACGTCGCCTAAAAGGGCATAATGTAAAAACGGAATTGCGGCAGTGTATGTGGCAATGAAGCCGCTGAATGTGGGTGGGTAGAGGGCAGAGGTGAGCCAGACACCGAAGTTTGTCCAGATCCAAAAAAATAGTGAGGCAGTGAGTACGGTTCCAGCTCGTCCTAGGACGGAAAAGGAGCGGGTATAGCGTCCTCCAATTAGGATAATGAAAAACCCGGAGTAGGTGAAAAGGGACCACCAGCCTAGCATGCTATGGCCATGCAAGTAGGAGAGCAGTAGGTCTGAAATAAGCATCATGGAGAGGAAAAATAGGAAGGAGGATTTTTTATTTAAATGGATGCCGGAGAATAAACATAGGGCTGTTGTGGGAGTGAAGTTGGGCAGGTGGGGAATAATACGAGCCAAGACTCCAAAGCCAAGCCACCAGAAGGGAAGTGTGCCGGTGGGGGGTATATTGGCGAGGGGAGGTTTTTTTCTTATTGGTGGTTTCATGACTAGGTTTTTATACCATAGACCCAAGGCTTTTCCAGCCTTAGTTTCTTTCTAGTGAGCGTATTTCTGTGGTCGTAAGGGGGCGTGCTTGGGCCACAGGGAGCGTTTTTAGTTCTAGGGGGCCTATAGCCATGCGTCTTAGTCGGGAGACCTCATAGCCTAGCAAAGAAAATAAGCGTCGTATTTCTAAATTCCTGCCCTCCCGTAGCTCCAAGTGAATCCACTCTGTGGATTTTAGCTTTCGTCCACGCCAAACACGTCGAGGGCGCACAAAGCCTTCCTTTAAACTTAAGCCGTCCCGGAGTTTCTCTAGGGCAGCATCAGTGCAGGTGCCTTCCACTTTCACGCTATACATTTTAGAAATAGAGAACGAGGGGTGCATGATTTTATGAGCAAAATCCCCGTCGTTGGTAAACAGCACTAAACCTTCGCTGGCATAGTCCAATCGTCCCACTGGGTAGAGCCCCTTGCGATGGGCAGGCGGTAAAAAATCCATTACAGTGGGACGACCCTGAGGATCGGACGTGGTACAAACACAGCCCCTAGGCTTATTCAGCATGTAGTATTTTTTTTGTGTGTTTTTAGGAGCTACCCATTTACCGTCCACGGTAATAATATCTGTTTCAGGGTCAGCTTTCGATCCCAGCTTCTGGTTCACTTTCCCGTTCACTTCCACTCGTCCCAGGAGAATCAACTCCTCCGCTTTCCGTCGACTGCAAACTCCCCAAGCGGACAGGATCTTCTGTAGTCGTTGGTTGGGATCTTTTGGAGAGTTCAGTGTCTTCTTCCGGATAGTCTTGGGTTTGGTCGGTCCACTCCTCTTCTTGTTCTGGCTGGACCGATCCGAATGCAACAGTTCCAGCAACTTGATCCTGCTGATGGGCAGTTCCTTGGGCTTCGCTGTTTTGTGCTTGGGCACACTCTTGCGTCGGGCTGTTGTGGCCGTTCGTAGCTTTTTCTTCCGTGCCGTCTTTTTGACTGGCTGTCTTGCTGTTTTCTTTGTCTTGTTCATGGGGAAATAGTACTGCCTCCTTTTGCTCAATATCGCTGAACTCAAGCCTTTCAGCCTCTTGGATTACCTGCCTGAGTTGAGTGCCAGAGTCTAGCTCTTCTGGACTGCCCACTTCATTCTTGGGGAGAAGCTCCTCAATTTCTCCCAAGCTGGGTACATCGCTTAGGCTGGTCAGTCCAAATAGTTCTAAAAACTCTTTCGTTGTACTGTATAGCATGGGTCTGCCTGGTGTGTCACTCCTTCCTGATAATTTTATGAGTTTTTTCTCCATAAGGTTGCGTAGGTGGTTTCCGCACTCCACGCCCCGTATGCTTTCTATCTTTTCCCGGGTGAGGGGCTGGTGAAAGGCAGCTATGGAGAGCACCTCCAGCACTGCTTGAGACATGCGTGCTGGTGCCACCTGCTCCAGGCGACGGATAAGATCCTTATGTTCCAGCTTTGTCCGAAACATCAGCCCCCCAGCCACCTTGGCAAGCTCTATGCCATGGTCTCGCGTCTGGTACGAACTGATGAGTTCTTCAACAGCCTCCTTATATTCTGCCATATCGACAGTGTCATCAATGCTTGTGCGAATTTTTCCTAAGGACAGGGGTTTATGCTGGAGAAACAGCAAGGCTTCCGCCGCTGACTTCAGGTAATTTTTTGTACTCATAGGACTCTCCTGTTGTGAATAATTGTTTTATGTTTTCTCGGCTAAGTGGTTCTCGAAGGATAACGTGAATGGATCCATAGACGGTGTGCTGGAGTATACGGATCTTTTGCAGCTTTGCCAGCTCTAGGATAGCAAGAAATGTGGCAATAATGGTGGAGGCATTTGCGTTTTCTGGGAAGCAGCTATAAAAATCGGTGTTTTCCTCGGTGCTGAGCTTTTCATGTAGGTCTAGGGCTGCGTCCATTACGCTGAGAATTTCTCCTATGGTCCAGCGAACGGGTCGCCTGTTTCGTAAAAGAACATTTTGAAAGGATAGGCTAAGCTCTGTTAGGCTCATTTCTTCAAAGTTCCCATATTTACGACGTGGTTTTTTTGTGGGAGGGGGACGCTTAAAGTGGTGGGATCCAAGGCGTGGCTTTTCTTTGAGTGCTTGGGCCACCTCTTGGAATCGTTGGTGTTCTAGGAGCCTACGAATAAGGGACTCTTTGGTTTCTGCTTCTTCGTCTTCGAGGTTGGGATTTTCTTCGTCGGTTTTGGGTAGGAGTCGACGGGATTTTATTAAAATGAGTGTTGCAGACATGAGGATAAAATCTCCTGCTATATCCAGATTATACTCTCGCATCAAATCGAGGGCGCGCAGGTACTGTTCGGTAATTTCGCCTATTTTTATATTGCGGATATCTATTTCATTTTGACGAGCTAGGTAGAGGAGCAAATCCAACGGACCTTCAAAGCTAGCCAAACTCACCCGGATATCTGTTTTTTGAGCTATCATTCTTTCTCTATTAAAGCACAGATCCGACTACGGATACAGCTAGGGAAATGGCAAGGTCGGAAAGGAAATGAATGGGGGTTAGGATGAAGCGCAGAGCGCCGCTGAACAGTAGGAATAATAAAATAAAAAATCCATATTGCTGGATGGACTCATACTTACGCATGCCCTCGTAGCTAAGAAAACTTTGCAACATTTTGGATCCATCCAGCGGAGGGATGGGCAGAAGGTTGAAAATAGCTAAAACAAAATTCAGCAGCACCAGGGTGCGGAGAATTTCCCTAAAAGGTTCCACGAGGGGGAGGGTAGTGGGTACAAATTGATAGAAGAGCACAAAGACAAAGGCAAAGAGAAAGCCCAATATAATATTGGCTAGGGGACCAGCAAAGGCGACCCAGAAGAGTCCTCGACGAAAATTAGTGAATTGGCGGGGATCGATGGGCACAGGCTTTGCCCAACCGAAAATGAACCCGCCAAAAGCAATACCGATTAAAGGAAAAATAAGAGTACCAAAGAGATCCATGTGGGCGATTGGGTTTAGGGTGAGCCGTCCGCTCCATGCTGAGGTCATGTCTCCATAACGTTTGGCCATCCAAGCGTGGGCATATTCGTGGAGGACTAGGGCAATAAGCAGAGCCGGAAACACGATGCAGATTCTTTGAACGATTGAGGCGATATCCATAGGTTTCCGTATACAATAGGGCTGGTTGGGGGTCAATGAAAAGCTTTGTATGTGTGTGCAGTCAGCGGTGTGCGGTCTCTCAGCAGGCCGCTTCTTTTACCAGTTCTCTCGGAGCATCTTTCCAGAGTCTCTCCAAGTCGTAGAAATCTCGTATATCTTCTTGGAATATGTGTACCATCACATCTCCGAAGTCGAGGATAGCCCACCTAGCTTCTCCAAAGCCCTCTGTCTTGGCTCTCTTGCCCTTTTTTCGTAGGGTGCGTTCCAGGTGCTCTGAGATGGTGCGTACGTGGGGTTCCGACGTTGCACTCATTAGGACGAAATAGTCCGCAATGGAGGAAGTTATATTGAGTATCACTATGTTAAAGGCTTTTTTCTCTAGGGCAATTTGTGCGCAATCTTTTGCTAGTGCGTGTATTTCTTGTTCCATTTTTTTTACCTACCATAGGGGGCAGTGCCATGCAATGCAAAGTGCTGGGAAAGGGCTGGGGGTAGGGCATTTTGAGGAATTCTTTTTTGCGACAGTTCCTCTCGCACCTGAGTGGAGGAGAGGGGATTTGCAGGCATATGGATTATTTCTCCTCCATGCTTGGGTGCTTGGTTTTGCTCTATGTTTTGTTTTGTCTTTCGACGGACGGTCAGTATTTGGCATAATTCCTCGATAATTTTCCATTCCTTCCAGAGAGTCATATCCTCGTCTGCGCCCACGATCCAGAACAGGCGATCCCTTGTCGCCTTCATTTGGTGACAAAGGCGAAGTGTATCCACTGTAAAGCTTTTTTTCTCTTGGATCTCGATGGACCAGATGGAAAAGGGGGTGTCTTGGAGGGCTAGGTGGAGAAAATGGAGTCGCTCTTGGGGGGAGGCTATGGGATCTTGCTTATGGGGATTTTTATAGCAAGGGAGGAAGTAGACAGTGTCCAGTGATGGACCGTGGTCGAGGCAATACTGGGCTACTTGTAAGTGCCCTAGGTGAGGGGGGTTGAAGCTGCCTCCCAAGAGTGCCACCCGTTTGGAGAAGTTCGGAGTTTTGATCATATTTTTTTTAGTTGGTTAAAACATAAATACATTAATTCTTGCACGCCAGATCCTGTGGCCACGGAGATTTTCCGGTATGTTTTTTGTTCTTTTTCCAGCTTGGCACAGAAGGAGTCCAGCGGCTGGGTATTTTGATGGGCGTCCATTTTATTAAAAACGATAATTTCTGGGCGGTCCTGAAGGGAGTGACGAAAGGAGAGGAGTTCCTTGCGGATGGAATAATAGGTTTCTTCCGGGTCTGTTTCGTCGGCCACGTCGACAAGATGGATGAGGAGTCGGCTTCTTTCTAGGTGACGTAAAAAGCGGGTCCCCAATCCCACTCCTTGGCTCGCACCTTCCAGAAGTCCGGGGATATCGGCGATTACGAAGTTTTCATAGTCGGAAACTTTCACCACGCCTAAGTTGGGAGTGAGTGTGGTGAAGGGATAGTCTGCAATTTTTGGTCGAGCAGCAGAGACTTTAGAAATTAAGCTGGATTTTCCCGCATTGGGTTTTCCAATGATGGCCACGTCTGCAAGTAATTTTAGTTCCAAGTATAGAGAGCGACTTTCTCCTACTTTTCCGGGTTGAGCAAATTGGGGAGCTTGGTAGCGAGAACTTTTGAAGTGCATATTGCCCTTCCCACCCTGTCCACCTTCACAGATGAGAATAGGAGGCTCGTTCTGTTTTGTTATGTCCGAGAGTAAGATGCTTTTTTCCGTATCGCGTACCATGGTTCCAAGGGGAACATGTAAGTAAATATCCTCTCCCTTGCGTCCATTTTTTTGCGCTCCTGAACCGCGGGTGCCATTGTCTGCTAAGTATTTTTTCTTTAAACGAAAGTTTAGGAGTGTATTAATACTGGGATCGGGAACTAGGAATACGGAGCCACCTCGTCCTCCCTCTCCTCCATCGGGACCGCCCATGGGGACATACTTTTCTCGACGGAAACTAACCGCTCCAGCTCCCCCATTACCAGCGCGTACTTGAATTTTTGCTTCGTCTATAAAGTTCATGGGAAATTACCAGATCGACCCTTCGTAAAAGAACCCTAGGCTGTTTTCGGGTATACGGATATTTTTTTTCGCTTTCGGCTGACTTGTTCAAATCGAACCACACCAGCGATTTTAGAAAAAATAGTATAATCCCTACCTAAGCCCACATTTTCTCCTGGATGGAATACGGTGCCCACTTGGCGAACAAGAATATTCCCTGCCTTTACCATTTCTCCTCCAAAGCGCTTTACTCCGCGCATTTTAGGGTTACTATCACGTCCGTTTTTCGAACTTCCGCCTGCTTTTTTTGTAGCCATGGGTAGCCTCTCTTTCTATTTTGCTGTTTTGTTTCTTGGAGTTTTTCTTGTTTTTTTCTTTGCTGTTTTCCCTGTTTTTTTCTTTGGTGCTCTTTTTTTCACTGCTGCTTTGGGAGATTTTTCCTTAGCCCGTACGGTTTTAGAACTTCTCTTTACTTTTTCCACCGGCTCTTTTTCCACACGAGCATCCCGTAGGGCAAAGCCCACACGCTTCATAATTTGCTCGCGCTCTTGTGCAGAAAGGGTTTCTTTTTTGTCGCCATTAACGGCTGTAATTAGTAGGCGAGAATAGATTTGGCGATGACCAATTTTTCGTTTAAATTGCTGACGACGTTTTTTATGAAAGGGATAAAGCTTTTCCCCCTTCTCCACAGCAACCACTTCCACAAGGACGGAAGCCCCTTTCACATAAGGAGTGCCTACCTGCACTTGAGCACCCTCTCCCACGAGAAGGATATCCGAAAAGGTTTTTTTCTCTCCAAAATCTTCTGGAAGGAGCTCCACCTGCACGGTATCCCCCTTTTGCACCTTGTATTGCTTGCCACCTGTTTCTATCACTGCATACATAAGAAAGTCCTCGGTCGGTTTAATAACAACCTACAGTACTGATACCAAGCTTGACTGTCAAGCATTTTATTTGGGTTTTTGACGCTATGCAGTATACTCTAAAAAAGCAGATGAAAGCAATTACCTAGCGAGCAACTGATCCATCTCTACGCCAAAAGCATCTGCCAAACGCTTCAATGTTTTGAACTGAGGCTTGTGCTTACCTTTTTCTATGATGGAGATATACCTTCTGTCGATGCCCGTCAGATCAGCAACATCTTGCTGCGTCTCTAAATTCAATTTAGCCTTTAATGCCTTGTAGTTTTTGATGAAAGTGCCGATCTCTTGCTGCAACTCTGCTTTAGCCGTCTTGCCCTCATCCGTATCCAAGAATTTAGCCCTAGCCCCTTCAACACTTAAACTGTCCTCACTCAATCCATAACGACCATCGGCTAGGCTTTGTATAGCCCCTATCACTTCAGAGGCTGTTTCTATGATCTCATTAACTTCGTTCTTGTCTGGCTTTTCTTTTTTCTTTATCTCCTGCAATAGTCCCATCAATTCCGATAGGTTTTGGTGGTGCTTTTTTAAATTGCCGTACTTCTCCTCTGCCTCTTTGAATACTTCTGCTGAAGTTGTGAACTGCTTTTTACACCACACGATTAACGAGTTAACGTTCATGCTTTCTGGAGGGGCACTGAAAAGCTTTCTACTTGATTCATCCATTTTTTTATCTCTATAAAGTCTCCGTATAAACTACTATGCTATAAAGTGCTATAAAAATCTAGATAGTGCTATAAAATATTCGGGTATTGAAAAGTTTTTTGATTTTCAGGTGCTTGGAGTTTTTCCACTCTCAATGATCACTGGTGATATGGATAGGAAGCACTGATTTTTTAAAATTAGTTGGATAGCTCTATTTTAAATCCTATAAATATGTTGAAAATGACTATCGTGCGATGTCCATGACTAGAAACTGAAAGTTGTTACTCGTGTGAGCCTCCTAGATTTCTAAAAGTTCTGGTTGAATATCGCTATTTTTTACTGGAACCAAAAGCACTGTATTTTTGTAAGTCTTATTATAGCGAATCCAGTCATCAGTATGGTCTTTAAGCCAATCAGAATATTCATCCCCAACGAGATTGTTCCTTAGAATAGTATTTGCCTCTCTCGGATCCTCAACAACATAAAAGTATGAATGACATCCGTTGGACTTATATTCTTCAATGCTGTTACGCAGTTTTGCTGTAATCCCTCTATCTAATCGTTCAGACTTTGAATACTCAAGCCTCTGTTCATCACTTATTGAAGGATAGTTGCACTTTTCACTTACAGTTTTGTATTGCCCAAGGAGTCCCTTTCCTTCAAGATTGTCTAGTTCTTCTGGAATTGGTTTTCCAGCAGTAAATTGGGCGATCTGTTTTGGAAATATATCATTTTCAGCAGCTCCAGCCTCAGAGGGATAAGCAAGAATAGTAATAAAAGAAAAAATAGAAACACCAAAAAAAGTCCAACCTGCGAATGCAGTGAGTTTTGATGTAGATTCTGTTAGTATTAATCCACTAATCATTAGTGCGGCAGAAAGGACCCTCGTGAGATTTTGGGTTTTTCTAGTGAGGTGTCTGTTTCTTGCGCTGTCATCATCATTAGTACAACTAGAATATGTATCTGTAAATGCATATGCATGTTGCGGGCTAATTAAAGCTAGGCAAACCAGCACTGTTAGTATATTTTTTGTTATTTTCATTTTCTTGTCTCCTTTTTGGTTAAATTTGTACTGCCAAAAACTCACCATGTGCTTACGTTCAGTTTATGCATTATGTCATAACTGCTCTATTCAGTCAAGTGTTGTTTTGGGTCATTTTGATTTTTTCTCTAAGTATCTGAATTTACTAATGAAAAACGTCAAAAGAATGGCTTTGAGGGCAGTGAATTATGGGTGACAGGAGCAGCGGAAGCCAATTTGTGTTGATGGAAGGTTTGTTGTGAAGTCGAGTTTTGTGGTGAAAATTCCAGATTGTTTAATAGCAATACCTCCATTACTATCGGACCAGTTTCCTCCACGAACAACGGCTCCGCCTTGAGGAAGATCGGTATCGTTGGGGTCGTAGGTTAAGTTACCGAAACCTAGACCACCGCCGAAATTTGTACATGAGGAGTAATCCGCTGCTGGACCAAACTGGTCATGGGCATTTCTTTTTCTACCTGAAACGCCGTCAATGCTTAGTCTTCCTCGAATTGTATATGCTCGTGATGGATCGGGGTTTGTTCGTACCACAAGGGAGATATAGTTATTGGGACCATAAATTATATTATTATCGTCCTTGACCCACTCGGAAAGGTTTCCTGCAAGATCCCATATCACTTCTCCATTGGAAAGGGTATGGGTTCGTGCTTGAAGGTCGAAATCTCCCACACATTCCCCGCTAGTGTTGGTGCCAAGGCAAGGTTGGTCGTCGTTTGCTGAGGCGGCTAGGGCTTTGTTAGGAGAGCCGTCCGAGTGACCCAGTGGTAAGGTATGGCTGGATACATCTGCGCTTGAATCTCCATCACTCCAATTTTGTCCAACCAGTATGGCATCTCTAGCTACAGCCTGCCACTCATCGTTTGTGATAAGATCATATTGGCTACCAAGGGCTTGGCATTTTTCAATAGCATCGTTACGGTTGATAATAGACCAAGGGGTGCCAGCTGCTTGGGAGACAGCCTTGCCGTCACTATTTTTCATTTCATATTTTGCGACACAGACAATTCTATTGGTATACCCAGCTAAAGCTGGAACAGGTATAAATCCCGTACCACATAACAATTCATCTGGAGACTCAGCATCTCGACAGCGATCAGTAGGTTGAGGGAAGAGGCGAATGGCATCGCCGCCACAGCTAAAGAGTATAAAGGTGATCGCCATAAGGGTTAGCGGTCTGGAATATTTTTTCTGTATCATTGCTCTTTCTCTCCATTTCTTTCTATTATTTTTTTATTTGAAAAAATTATTATATAGTATAATTAAATTTTAACATATCTGCGGCTACTTGTGAAACGGAGAGAATTCGTGTCAAAGAAAAAATAAATACAAGAAACGGTGTTGAAAAATTCTTCATTTGAACCCCAATACCGTGTATGAAAAATAATCATGCGTTTTGATCAAAAATAATTTAACCTTTTAGAATGTTTCCTGATCTACCAATAATAAAAAATGATAAGAAAAAGACGATTGAATCACTGAAGAAGGGCATTATAGAGTCTGTTAGAATAAGCCAAAAAATGCCGGTCGATTCCATTGCCAAGTATGCTCTCGATGCAGGGTTCTTGCAGGATGTATTAAAGTCCTTTCCTGATCCAAGAAAAAGATACGAAGTTCCTATTGAGTTTCTTTTATTAGCGCAGATTATTCAACGGCTAAATGATGAACACTCGTTAGTTTCAGCGCCTTATATGTTAAATTCAGCAGAGCTTATAGCTAAATTAAGATACTCAGCCAAAGTGCTGGAAGAGGGGTTTAATGGAAAAAATAAGTACCCTAGAGAAGCTGCATTTCATGGAGAGACTCTAAAACACGTCTTACTATCAACTAAGGCAGAGGATATAGTAGATTGGTTTAATGGTATCCTAAATAATATATTCAAAGAGCAGTCGGTTGGAAGAACTCATCACTATATTATTGATGGAACTAAGTTACATGTTCCAAAACATCTTTTCGAAAGTTTTCAAGGTGCTGGAGTTTTAAAAAATGCTGAGAATGATTCTGAGTATGGATATAAGGTTGTCTGGATTCAAGAAATTATTGACCGAAAGGGAGTTATTCGTGCAATGAAATTTGCCCCTATCAATGAGCATGACCTCACCCTTGGAAGAGAGCTGGTAAAGGACTTTAATTTTGAAAGAGATTCCGTTTTAATCATGGATAGAGGTTTTTTAGATAGCAAATGGATAACCTCTTTAAAGCAGGATCGTGGAATTGATGTCTGCATTCCCTTAAAAAAGAGTTTAGAGGTAAGTAAATACGCAGTTGCTGAAGCTTTGGCAGAAAATAAATGGGCACCTCACCCCACAAGACACAAACAAAGAATAAAGGAACTTAAGGAGGACGATTTGGACTGGAAATCGTTTTCTGTATTTAAAAGTGGTGTATTAGTTAATTTTACAAAGAGAAACGGTGAGGAAGAAAACATTATTTTTGCAGATACTAGGAAAAATAAATCAGCAAAGGCAGTTTTAAGCACGTATGACTTGCGCACAGAAATTGAAGAATCTCACCGCCAAATGAAGTGCTTTCAGGGACTAGAGAAACTACCTTCCAAAAAATACACCCAGGTTGTCTTTAGGGTTGTAATGGGAACGATTGCTTACAACCTTTTCAATCTCTTTCTTAACTCGGAAGAGTGTGAATCACTTGATGATTTCACATTAAAAACATACAGGCAAAAGCGACCAGAGGAGAAAAACCCTGATATTATCGTGTATACAGAAACAACCTTTGCTATCATGAAAACTTTTGACTTTATGCGATTGATCCTCTCATTCAAAAAGGAGATTCAGAAAAAGTTAATAAAGATTTTCGATGACCTATCAACAGAGATACATTCCACCGCGTACGGTTAGATCATTTTTAAGCTATTCCCAGAATTAATTTTAGAAAAATCCTTTTTCTCTGGATTCTATTATTCAATTTAGTAAACAGCAGTGAAATTCATAGGCTAAAGTAGCCTGAACGGGTAACTTAGAGATAAATATGGATGTAGCTTGATTCCTATACCCATAAAAATGGAGTTTGAGCAAGGATGATGCACTTATTTCCGTTTCACAGCTGCGGCTACATATCTTGAATTATTTTTGCGACGAGTTATTTTTATAGAAAGCGGAACATGGCAATGGGTATTTTGCCCTCAAGGGCGTAGTATTAAAGGCATGAAAGATCTAGGAACATTTACTGCTTGGCTGCGATTAGATAAAGGGCTAGTGGAGACAACAATCAAAGATTATTGCCGTGATCTGGAACAGTGTTTAGAAGTGGTACAAAAAAAAAGTTTTTTGGGTCCCGAAGATATCCATTTGTTTTTGGTCGATTGCAAAAAGCGTGGACTCAAGAATACCACCATTCAGCGTAAACTCACGAGCCTGCGTATGTTTTTCCAGTTTTTGTTGCAGGAAAATCCCGATCTCCCCACCTCTCCCATTTCTTTTATTGACGGTCCTAGAAAAGGTCGCTCTTTGCCGAAAACACTCACACGCCAAGAAGTGGATGCTTTGTTGGAGGCACCCGATTGCAGCACATTGGAGGGCATTAGGGATCGCACCATACTGGAACTTATGTACGCCTCTGGCTTGCGAGTCTCTGAAGTATTGGGGCTAAAGCTTAGCCATATTTTAAAGGAAAAATCTTTATTGCGAGTATTGGGTAAGGGTGGAAAGGAACGGCTAGTGCCCTATGGAAAAAGCGCAGAGTTTTGGTTGACCCAATACCGTCAAAACGTGCTTCCCCAGCTCAACGTGGGCCTTTCCGTGGATAGACTTTTTGTTGTGAAAAGGGGAAAAAAGGGAAGCACCATGCCCTACACTCGCCAAGCATTTTGGCTTAGGCTCAAGCACTTGGGCAAAAAAGCAGGCATTGCAAAAAATATTAACCCCCACATGATTCGCCATTCCTTTGCGACGCATCTCTTAGAGGCTGGTATGAATATACGCTTACTACAAAGCCTATTGGGTCATAGTGATATTAGCACTACGCAAATTTATACCCATGTGGAGGAGCAATCCCTACAACGGGATCATCAAAAATTTCACCCCAGAAAATAGAACTGAAATAAATCTCGCACATTGACAAGCTGGGCTTACAGTAATAAAACAGAGGTATGTTTATTTGTATCTGCAAGGCGACAACCGACAAAACTATTCGAGAAACTGTGCGTAAGGGTGCGAGCTCCTTAAGGGATGTGGCAAGTGCCTGTTCCGCTGGTTCGGACTGCGGAATATGTAGGTTTAAGATCCAAAAAATTATAACAGAGACGCTCACGAGTCACAGAAGAGACAAATAAATCTTGTAAAAACAGGTATTTGTAGCAAAACTAGAGGCTGGCATGAATATACGCTTACTGCAAAGTCTATCAACTCAAAAGTATGAATAGTACAGGCCGTAACTCATACAAAATCAAAATAATACTTGACAAATATAGTTTATTACGCTATTATGTATGCAATAATAGCAAATAACAATGAGCGGTCTATAAAGGCTAAAGGAGTGAAATTATGAAAAAGCAAAATATAGTAACAATTATACTAGTGGCATTTGTCCTGGTGCTATCAACGGTGGGATGTTCTGAAAAAATCATTTCAGATGGTGAAAGGGTGAGATATTCCAAAGAAAGCATTGAGGAGGATTGGTCGTTAGAGGATGGTGAGGGTATCGATGTTGATGTTTTAGATTTAGATGGTGAAAGGGTGAGATATTCCAAAGAAAGCATTGAGGAGGATTGGTCGTTAGAGGATGGTGAGGGTATCGATGTTGATGTTTCAGATTCAGATTCAGATAAAGAAGCATCTTCTAGTTGTCGGAGTCGTAGTCGGAGTGATCGTTGGAGTTGGAGTTGGACTTTTAGTTGCTATAAGACTTGGCCCTAGCTCTTTGTGATGAGGATTAGAACAATTATAGTAATGTTCATGATCCCCGTTTGAACTAGACACCTTCTAACCAAGGGATGCCAGCAATTACCAAAAACTAAAACTAGTTAAATATTACGCAACCCATGAAGTCAGGACAAAACTATTCGAGAAACTGTACGTAAGGGTGCGATCTCCCTAAGGGATGTGGCAAGTGCCTGTTCCGCTGGTTCGGACTGCGGAATATGTAGGTTTAAGATCCAAAAAATTATATAGATTTCTGTATAAACTCATTCTTATACCGCTCTGTTATTGGCGGTATTAAATCTTCGTAATGTCCACTAATGACTCTTTCATTATAAACTGTTAATGAAGGATCGGAGTTCAAATCTACCATTCGGTGCGCATGATGGACTTCGAAATTAGCTAAATGCTCAGAGCACTCATGTAAGCTTTTAACTTCTGAGGGGTCTAGTTTCATAGCATTCTTCACTCTTTTTTGACAAAGAGAAAGAGCAGCTTTCGCAGGTTCCTGTGCATCCGCTATAAATCTATTCTTATATTCCTGTGTTATTTTTAATATTAATTGTTCGTAGTCTCTATTTTTAGGCTTTTCAGAAAGTTTATCTTGTAAATCTGCCAAGTAGTAAAAAGAGACTTCCAAATTAGCAAGCTCATTAGAGCACATATCAAGACTTTTAGCTTTCTCTAAGTTGACCATAGTTTTCCCTAACGTCCCTAACGTTAAGCTGAGTAATTTTATTTCTTTTTTACAAATAGCAAGAGCGACCAGAGTGGTATCGGCATCTTGGTTGTAATTATCAGCAGATTCAGCAACAGGACTAAGCAGGGCTAGACCGAGTAGTGTAAATAATATATATTTTGTTTTTTCCATTTTTCGTTTCTCCTTTGTTTGTTATATTCTTAACTTATGAAGATGCACTATATCATAATAAATGAATACAATCAAGTATCATTTTTGTTTTCTTAAAAAAAAACTTACAACTTATTGTTTTTATTGAGATAATTTCAGAAAAAGTCTAGTCGTCACTCTCATTCAAATGACGAACAATGGCGCTACAGGTGGATTTTGCGTCCCCAAAAACAAGGGAGCAATTATCATAGTAGAAAAGATCGTTGTCCACGCCGGAGTAGCCAGACCCCATGGATCGCTTGAGCATATACACTTGGCGAGCCTTATGGGTTTCCAAAATAGGCATACCAAACAAGGGGCTATTTTTATTGGTTAAGGCTGCTGGGTTTACAATGTCGTTGGCACCAACTACGAGGACCACGTCGGTGGTGGAAAAACTATTATTGATTTCTTCTAGCTCTTCTACTGAGTCGTAGGGAATATCCGATTCTGCTAAGAGTACGTTCATGTGGCCAGGCATACGGCCTGCTACAGGGTGGATGGCAAATTTCATTTCAATGCCTTTTTTTTGTAGGAGTGTAAACATTTCTTTTAGGGCGTGCTGGGCTTGGGCGATAGCCATGCCGTAGCCGGGAACCACAATAATTTTTTCTGCATTTTCTATGCTAAAGGCAACGTCCTCAGGTGCGGCTGATTTTACGGGTTTTTTATTTTCCTGATCCACTACTACGGCACTCTCTGTTCCAAAGCCACCGAGAATAACACTCACAATGGAGCGATTCATTGCCTTACACATAATATAGGAAAGAATAGCACCACTACTGCCCACCAAGGCACCCGTGGCAATTAATAAATTATTTCCCAGTGTAAAGCCTGTGGCAGAAGCTGCCCAACCCGAATAGGAATTTAACATGGACACCACCACAGGCATGTCTGCACCACCAATGGGAAGCACCACCAGCACCCCTAGCATGAGGGCAAGTACTGTGAGTAAGATAAATGGAAGCACTTGGGGGTCTAGGGCAAACTGTACGGTAAAGGCAATCGTAGCCAACAAAATTATTAAGTTTAGGAAATGTTGACCTCGAAAAATTAAGGGGCTGGAGCCTAAAATCCCTTGGAGTTTTCCAAAAGCCATAACGGAGCCAGTGAATGTAATGGCAGCAATGGCACTTCCTAGGGACAACTCAATGGCAAGTACCGTGCTTACTTCTTCTGCATTAAAGTAGGTGCCAAAACTGATGAGTAGAGCTGAGAGGCCCACAAAACTATGGAGGGCTGCCACGAGCTGAGGCATTGCCGTCATTTGAATTTTATAGGCGATGAGGGCGCCTAGGGTGGCACCACTGAGGAGTCCCGCTATAATCCAATTGTAATTTTTCACGTCGGGGTGGAGAAGGGTAACCACAATGGCAATTCCCATTCCTAGCATGGCACAGGTATTTCCCGTGAGTGCTGTCTTAGGAGAACTTAAACCCTTGAGACCGAAAATAAATAAAACGGTGGCAGCAAGGTAGGCAGAGGCAGAAATGTCTGGTCCTAATTCCATACTATTTTTTCCTCTTAAACATGGATAGAATTCGATTGGTTACTACGAAACCACCAAAAATATTAATGGCAGCGAGAAACACAGCAAAGAAGCCAATGAGTTCTACCAGTTCCACGCGGTTGGATGTAACACCTGAAACTAAAATGGCCCCCACAATAATAATGGCACTGATGGCGTTGGTGACTGCCATAAGAGGAGTGTGGAGTGCGGGGGTAACTCCCCAAACCACATGGTAGCCCACAAAACAGGCGAGAACGAATACATATAAACCTAGCATTGTTTCAGACATCAGTTATTTCCTTCCTTTAAAGCGTACTTGTTTTTGGTAGGTCACTAGAGCCGCATCTATAATATCGTCCTCTAGGTTATACTGGAGGCATAGACCTGCCTCCTCTTTTTTCACAAATAAATCCAGTAGGTGTATAAGGTTATTGGCGTAGAAATCGCTAGCGTCGCTTGCCACCATGGCAGGGTAGTTGGTGTATCCCACAATGGTCACCCCATGTTTTTGTACGATTGCATTGGGCTTGCTCAATTCACAGTTTCCTCCATTGGCAGCAGCCATGTCCACGATCACCGATCCTGTGCGCATTTGTTGGATACAATCCTCGAAGATAAGTAGTGGGGATTTTTTACCTGGAAGGTTGGCTGTTGTAATGCAGATGTCGAAAGTTTTGAGTTTTTCTTGCAATACAGCCTGTTGTTTCTTTTTTGCTTCCTGAGATAGTTCTTTGGCATAGCCACCCTCACCCGTGCCGTCCTCTCCAATATCCACTTGTATTACCTTGGCACCGAGGGAGCGGATTTGTTCTGCCACCTCTGGGCGTATATCATAGGCCTCCACACTAGCGCCCAATCTTCTTGCTGTGGCAATAGCCTGTAGGCCTGCCACACCCACTCCCAGCACTGCCACTTTTGCAGGCTTGGCCATACCAGCTGAGGTCATCATCATGGGAGCAAATCGTCGGTAATGGGCAAATGCTTCTAGCACAGCCCGGTAGCCAGCAATATTTGCTTGAGAGGAGAGAGCGTCCATGGATTGAGCCCGTGAGGTGCGGGGGATAAGCTCCATGCCCACGGATTGAACTCCCGCTTGGGCGAGAAGCTCCATGGTTTGGGTGCCCATGTGGGCATTAATATGGGTGAGCAGTAAAGCGCCACTTTTTATTTTTTGTATTTCCTCTTGGGTGGGGGGATGGATTTTAAAAATGATGTCGGCAGAGAGGGCTTTGTCCTTGTTGACGATTTCCACGCCTTTGCGAAGAAAATCCTTGTCGGAAAAGTTAGCGCCAAGACCAGCAGATTCCTCTATCCATACAGTAAACCCTCGCTTGGTTAATTTTTTCAAAGCGTTTGGGCTTATGGCCACTCGCTTTTCGCCATCATGAATTTCTTTGGGAATACCTATGTTCATCACTTCTTTAATCTATACTGTATTTCTGAAAAAAAAGGAAATAGGGGAAATTTTCATGATTCCTTTTTTAGGTCGGCTCGAAGAACTCGACTACTGCGGAGTTTTCCTTGCTTCATGCGGTTACGTAGTTCTTGGAGGGACTTTAGGAGGGTCTCCATTTGATCTTTTTGGAGGGATACTTTAGAGGGCTGCTTTCTTCTTGGGCTTTGGGGAATTGGGGGGCTTTGGGGAGCGGCCTTGGGGCTTTCCAGAGATTCCATTATATATGTATCTAGGGAGGTAAAATGGCGTAACTGCTTTTGATTGATTTTACCTAAAGTGTCGTCCAGTAAAAATAAGGCTTGGTTGGCTAGGTCGTCCATGTATTTTTCTTAGCCCTCTTCTAGTACGCTCCAAGAAATACCTGCTTTTTTGAGAGCTTTTTTTATATTTACGGCAGCCACTTCTGGCCAAGTGCTTTCTGAAAAACTTAGTTTCTTGGCATTGAGCTTTTGTAAACAGTTTACCACATCTTTGCCCGAGGCTTTTTCATCTTTGAGGTAGTAGATGAGAAGCGAGGCCTGGCCCAGCCTGGCTTTATTGGGGATAAGGATAAAGTCCCCCTCCTGCATACGTTTTCTTTTCACCAGCTTAGAAATTTGACCGTGTAGGCGCCAATCAAAATAACCCAAGGTGCCCTCCATGGAGGCAGACAGGGATTGCTTATTTTCTTTGGAGTAGGCAGCTAGAATCCATGGTTCCCGGCACTTTTCCAGTACACGGTCCAGTTGTTTGATGTCCTTGTATGCTAGTTGAGCCATTGTATTTAGTAAAACCTTAACACGCCTGTAATGGTGAGAGGGGATTATTTTGGGGTTTCTTTTTTCGACAATTCTCGGTGAATTTGGTCCAATACTCCATTAATAAAGGCTCCTGCGCCTTTGGTGCTGTATTGTTTGCTGATTTCAATGGCCTCGTTAATGGTCACGGAGTGGTCCACGTCCGGTCGGTCTATGAGTTCATAGATGGCTAGGCGGAGTATGCTTCGGTCTATGCTCGTCATGCGTTTTAGTTGCCAATGGTCGCTTTGGGCAGAAAGCAGGGTATTGATGGATGCGTATTGCTTCCACACTCCTTTTAGGAGGTTAGATAAAAAGCTTTCATCTACTGAGTCCCGGTCCCTAAAGTGATGGAAATAGCTTTCAATGGTTCCTTGGAGTGTGGTGGAGGTGTATTTTTGCTTGGAGTAGACGGGCTCCAGGCTAAACAGGATTTGCAGGGCAGATTCTCTGGCGATACGTCGTTTCATGGGTTACTCCAAGTTCAGGACTACACTAGTTTCTGCGTAGTAGCAAATTAAGTGTTCCCAGGCTGGGTTTTTTCTTAAGTTTTCCTTCAGGGTGACGATAGTTAGGTAGTAGGAGGTAGGACACAACAATGGGTAAATCCAAATCTTTTTCTAGGCAAAGCATTTACCATAGGGGTATGCGAGATGGGGAGACGGTTCGCCGTTGTTTGAACCATTCCTTTCGCTTGGCTTTAGCTAGGTTGGTGCTGCCCGGGAGTAAAGAAGCTGTGGACACCTCCATGGTGCTCACGGATTTTTCTGCTCTAGGTACTAGTATCTTTTCCGACAGGGAAATAAAAAAGGGTGGCCATCTTAGCTTGCAGTTATTGGAACCCAGTCTTGCCACAATCCCATGTGTGGTGCTCGCTTGTAGGAAACTTCCCAGCCCGTCCCTTGTGTATAAAAAGGAATCTCGTCAGAGGTATCGTCTGCTTTTAGAGTTTCGCTTGCATACAGAGGAAGAAAAAAAAGCAGTCCAGGAGATACAAAAAAGTATTCATGGGGATAGTGCCAATGAGGCTAAGGATAACAAGCCTACCGATAACAAGCCTGCTGTAGAAAGGAAAGCGGCCTAGGAACGAGGAAAGAAGCCGACTTTTTCGTAGACATCGGCGAGGGTTTTATTGGCAATGGTTCTTGCCTTGTCTGCATTGCTTCTTACTATACCCTCCAAATAATCTTTATTTTTCATCAGGTCAGTGTATTTTTTTTGTATGGGTTGGAGCGCATCGCAAATACGATCAGCTAGTTCTTTTTTAAAATGACCGTACATTTTTCCCTGAAAGTCCTGCTCGATTTTTTCCATGGATTCTTGGGTGATGGCTGAATAAATGGTCATTAGGTTAGCCAGCGGTTTATTATTTGTATCGTATTTTATTTCGGAGCCGGAGTCCGTTACTGCGGATTTTATTTTTTTTACAATCCTACTGGGTTCATCCAGTACGGCAATATAATTTTTGGGATTGGAGTCTGATTTCGACATCTTCTTTTCCACATCTTGGAGAGACATTATCCTTGCTCCCACTTTGCCAATATGGGGTTCAGGCACTACAAAGGTTTTGCCATATTTTTTATTAAAATTTTGGGCTATATCCCGGGTGAGTTCCAAGTGTTGTTTTTGATCTTGGCCTGTGGGCACGATATGGGTTTGGTAGAGAAGAATATCGGCAGCCATAAGAGTGGGGTAGGTGAAAAGACCTGCAGGAGCGTTCCTGCTTTCCTTCGCTTTGTCTTTAAATTGCGTCATGCGACTTAGGGTGCCCATGGAACAGAAGCAATTGAGCACCCAAGCCAATTCCGCGTGGGCACTTACATGGGACTGCATGAAAATAATATTTTTATTTGAGTCTAAGCCCAGAGCTAGGTATTGGGCTAAAAAAGAAAGGGAGCGACTGTGTAGGTCCTGAGGAACTTGGGGAACAGTAATAGCGTGGAGGTCTGCCACGGGATATAGGCAGTGGTATTTTTCTTGGAGTAGTGCCCAATTAGAGATGGCTCCTATATAGTTGCCAATGGTTAGGTTTCCTGTGGGCACACTTGCGCTTAAGAGAGTCTTTTTTTCCATAAGTCTACTATAGCTCTTGGCATGGGAAAAAAGCAAAAAAAAACCCAAGTCCTAAAACTTGGGTGAGAAAAATGAGAAGCAAGTGAAAAGGGGGGCTTGTTTCTTTTTGTAGACAGCGAAAAAAAAATTTCAACTGGTGCATGAACTTTTTATCAACTGTAACTGTAACTTTGCTTTTTCCCTGCGCTATCTATAAAATTTATTTTCTTTAAAGCTTATTTATTCCAATTAAATTTAGAGTGGAACATGGTAAAAATTAATCAAACCAGTTCTACGATCAATAATAATTCCAACAGTAACTGCGCCACCTGTTAATTTTTCATTAACAGCCGTTACGCCTTTGAATTTTATTGAAGTTACACAAATTCGGTCATCATTATTTCTTTTTCTATTTCTATTATTATTATTATTATTATAGCCGTACTGTCCATACTGTCCATAATACTCGTAATAGTCATAATAATCGTATTCATGTGATTCTATAATAGACAACGGAATGCGTACTTGACCAGACACTCTTCCAAGGGAGCTACTTAAGTATACTTCTAGGGATTCATCGCTAGAGTGAAAGTAATTGTCTTCATTATAATAGTTGTTTGAAGGATAGGTAATAGACCAGAATGAAGAGGATCTCTCCTCATAGCTACCGTTACTATCAACATCATTAGCGAACTTAATGATATATTCATCACCGCTAAGTTCAATTAGGTAACAGTTATTTTCCAAGTCTCTTACTAGACCTGATGAAGCACTGTCTCCACAACTCGTTAAACCCATAAGCATGATAAGTGAAGCCACTACCATGATAGAGTTTTTGTTCTTATATTTTTCATTTTTCATAAACACCTCGTTTTTTAGTTTTACTTTTTTAATTACTTACATGGTTCTATGTGCAAGGATTGTGCCAAGAAAGGAAAAAACATTTAAGCTGCTGTTATTACTCTATTTTTTTGTTTTTGACCCCGAAAGAGACAAGAAAAAGGATGGAAAAAACTGTTGAAAAATTAGACAGGTGTCTTAATTATAAAGAGTTCTGCTATGGGAAAAATTACTCTATGCTGCTCAAGAATCGCAAAATTCCTTGGGCAATTCCTTTGGATAGCTTGGCTTGTTGGGCCTTATCTAGCAATAGGGCTTGGTCTTTTTTGTTGGACAAGAACAGTGCCTCTAGCAAAACACTGGGTGTTTGGGTATCCGTAAGGACTTGGAAGATTTCCTGTCGCACCCCCCGATTCCTTACTTTCATATTATTTTTTTTAAATATCTTGGTCACACTTTGTTGAATATTGATGGCAGCTAATCTGGATCTCTCCATATTGGAGTCTGTGGAGACGCTTCTTAATAGTAGGTCTAAGGGGTTGCCCTTTTTTTGCCTGAGATTTAAAACCAAATGCTGACGGTTGGTAGCTTTTCCAGCATTATTGAGAAAATAGGTTTCAAAGCCGTGGGCAGTGCCCGTTTTATCTGCATTTACATGAATGGAAACAAATAAAGCTGCTTTCTTGTTTCGTGCAAGTCGGGCACGATCCTCCAGAGCCATATCTTTATCTCGGTCCCGTGTATAGAGTACGGTGATTTTTCGATTCAATGGCGCCCAGTACTCCGGATCCTCTAGTATACGTCCCACATTTTTGGCAAGTTGGAGGACGATATTTTTTTCATTGAGTTCTTGCATATTTTTACCCTTGCCAAAGTAAATGGTGGCTCCCTTATCTTTTCCACCATGGCCGGGGTCTAAAACCACAATATATGGTTTTTTTGCGGCCCAAGTATTTGTACTTAAAAAACAAAATAATAACAGGAAAAGCTTTAGTATTTCAGAAATGCGTCCGAAGAGATTATGTACGGTCATATTTCTTTATTTTGCCATAATTTGGCTTTAGGAGGTAATATTGGAAACGATTATTTTGGTTATTACGGAGTTTACGGAGGAATTGCTTTGGGCAGAAATTAGTTTACTAGGCTTTTTTTTGGCCATTTACCTGCTTTGTCTCTTAAAAAGAACGGATGGCGAGCCATCCCGGTGGATCCCGGATCAAATAGTAAGGAATTACTTGGACAGCGTTCGGAATGGAGAACGGGCCATGCGCCAAGAATTGTTTTTCGAGGATATGAAAAAGAACCCTGGGGACGATTCCACTGTCGACTCGTTACAAGGTGAAGTGGGAGCCCTTCGTGCTCAGCTAGCCACTGCTGATTCTCGCCTAGAGGAAAAAGAGACCATGATAACTGATTTAAAGGAAAATAAAGATAGCGATGCGTCTGAGGGAGAGCTTCATCAAAAAATTAAGGATTTAGAGGTTCGTCTTCAGGAGTATTCAGTAATTGAAAATGAATTGGCTGAATTAAAAAAATACCAGTCAGAAAATAAGGAATTAAAAGAAAAGCTGGGCAAGGGAAAGGTAGATACGGGAGCTAAAAAAGAAGATCTAGTATCTGAATTTGAAAAAATGCTGGCATCGTAGATGCTGGCATCTTAGGTGCTAGCATCCAGGCCCCTTTTATAGGCTTATATTTTTGATATTTTCTTCATTCTGTTTGTTCAGGTAATTCTCTAGTGCAATGAGGCGACCGATGCGATACAGGTAAACAACCTCCTCTGTTCCCTTGGAATTAATATTCTCCCAGCGAGTAAAAATACTTTTTGCTATTTGCTGTTCCTTTTGTATGCGTACGGTGGTTATGGGAGAGTCGCCCTGTTTGCCTTTAATAACAGAAATAAATATACGGTAACGTGCTCGATGGGCGTGGTATTCCGCACTAAAGCTTTCCAAGAAATTCCAGCTATTGGTTTTTGTAACCCAGCCTGTGGACACGGTTCCCAGGTCTCGATTTTGGGTAATAGATGGCATACTGGATATGGCGTTGAGTACAGCTGCCCATGTGGTGGAGAAATCTGAGAGAAAGGTGCGGGAATGGGCTGTATTTTTCAACTGAAAGGGTAGGCCGGAGCAGGCTCCTAGTGTGACTAGGAGGATGGGAAAAAGCCAGTATAAGTGAAAACGTTTCATTCTACTTCTATATTCACTGTAATTATCGGGATTGTCAAAAATCACAGGAGGCTCTATAGTGGCAAGTATGAAACTTTCTTCAGAGGCAATTTTAATAGAAGCTCGGCGGGTACTCTCAGAGGAGTCACAGGCCCTGTCCTTGGCAGCACAAACCATAGATCAGGGGTTTGCGGATAGTGTGAATTTAGCTCACAAGGTCCTAACGGCTGGAGGAAAGATAGTGGTGATTGGTGTGGGTAAATCGGGAAATGTGGCTCAGAAGCTTGCTAGCACCCTTACCAGTACGGGCAGTCTTGCGGTTTATCTCCACCCTACGGAGGCTCTCCATGGAGATATGGGGTTATTAAACTCCAAGGATATTGTCTTTTTATTTTCCAATAGCGGTTCCACGGAAGAAATTCTTCGTCTATTGCCCACATTAAAGAGTATTGCTTCTAGCATAGTGGGGGTTTTTGGGAATGTAAACGGTGTGCTGGCAGCGCAGGTGGATATTGTGATTTCTGCTGCTATTTCCAAAGAGGCTTGTCCCCATAATTTAGCGCCCACCACCTCCTCAACGCTACAAATGGCTATTGGAGATGCCCTAGCGATGTGTTTGCAAAAGGTGGCTGGTTTTCGTCCCGAGCAATATGCTCAGCTCCACCCTGGAGGGGCTTTGGGTAAGCGTTTGCACACCAAGGTATCGGATTTAATGCATAAGAAAGATGAAATAGCCCTGCTTTCTCCAGAGGCAAAGATGGAGGATATTATTGTGGCTTTGAGCGATTACCGTCTCAGTGCTATTTGTATTGTGGATATGGAAGGTAAAGACAGGGATAGGCTCCTTGGGATTATTACGGAAGGGGATTTGCGACGTTCTCTATCCCAGCAGGAGAAATTTTTTCATCTGAAAGCCAAAGACATTATGACCACAAACCCTCAGACAGTCTTGCCTGAAACAAACGCTTCCGACGCGTTGGAGTTAATGGAGAGCAGGAAATGGCAGTTGAGTTTTTTGCCTGTTGTGGATGGTGAGGGGAATTGCGTGGGAGCCATTCGAATACATGATGTGGTGTTGGCGGGTTTGCACTAACTTCTAATTTTTTCCCTACCAAGGGTTGCCGTCGCCAAACAGTGCCTGTTTTATATGCTTTGTAATGATAAATCGAGTATCTAAAAATAGACTTCGTGTGCGTTTATCTGTTGGGTGTATAATGCCAATTAAATTACCATGTTTTGCAAACACTCGATTACAGGATTGCTGTAGGTTTTTTTCATTATCCTTGATGGGAAGGATTTTTTTTAAATGATCGTAGGCTTCCAACCCTTCGGTTAGTATTAATTTAGGGTTAATCTCTTTAATAATTCTTTGAACTTTTTCTTCACAAAAATATTCCAAGTCTTCTCGTAAGCTCGCTGGACGCATTTCTTTCCAATCCACAATATTTTTTGTTCTAAAAAAATAGAGGTTAATTCTCACACTTCTTTTTAGTATATCCATTAAGCCCATCTGGGAAAAAATATCTTTCATTGCTTTGGCAAGGGGATAGTCACTGTTGAAATAAATATGGGAGTTGGGTATGGTTTGGTGATCTTGGATGGGTTCCTCTTTATTTGGATTAAAGCTAACAATCACCAGTTCTGCATTTTTAACAACAGGTGAGGAAAAAACACAAAAGCCTGCACTTCTCCAGCATTCTCTGTCCACGGGACTGTCGAATTGACGTTCCACGTCTTCCCACTTCAGCCTCACTTCATCAACTAATTTTTGAGCCCATTTATTAGACATTGTTTTCTTTTCAACTCCATTTTGTTGTCTGAACTACTGATCGGACGTGGGAAAAAAAACTAAAAATTAAATTAATTCTAGTGACGGAGGCGAGTGAAAAAATGCCTCGTTTATTGTAAATTTCTTTGGACTTATTTAAACATGTGTATATACAATGAACTTATGAGTGTAATTTCCAAAAAAATGAACTGTTCTTTTATTCTGTTATTTTCTTTGACCTTGGGGTTTGTCTCTCCGCTAGCCCTAGCAGATAGGTCAGTCCTAGCACATAGGTCAGCACCAGCAGTTAATGCTGATTGTCAGTCCTCTATTTCTAATTTCTACGCCGTTGTGCCTGGAACTATCTATCGGTCGGCACAGCCTCGAGCTCGAGACCTAGCAAGGACCATTGAACAGTGTGGTATCAAAACGGTGCTAAATTTAAGAGGAGTCAATGCTGGGAAGTCTTGGTACGACGAGGAAGCTCGCATAGTGGAGGAAAAAGGGATAAAGTTAGTTAGTATACCCATGAGTGCGCGTACCGTACCCACGAAAGAAAACCTCATTACTCTTTTAGATACATTTGAAAATCAGGACAACTATCCCATGTTAGTACATTGTAGGGCAGGGGCCGATCGTTCTGGAGAGGCCATAGCTATTTATGCTATTGAGTATATGGGTTATACCCATAGGAAAGCAGCTAAAGAAATGCTTCAAATTAAATACCGTCACTTTCATTGGTTTACTCCAGCCAAACGTTATTTTATTGAGCATGTATACCAAAATCCGGTATGGGCAAGAGAAGAATATAACCACTGTGAGCATGAATATGCTCCATCGTCTTGTTCTGATACAGAATAGGCTTTTTTATTTGGCTTATTATTAGTTATTAATTTTATACGCTAAATATTCCATAACTTGATCCCAGCTCATAACCCTCACATAAGACTCAGTTTTTTTACAATACCTCCCTTGACCAAAGCAACTAGTAGAAGAGTGATCCTCTACATCTTTGTTATAGTCGTCACAAATTCCTCCCTCCTGCGTTTTATCCATAGATCGTAGAGCACTCTGGACAGATTCCTTGGTTGCACTTGGAGCAACTCCCCTTTGCAATAGTTCCACTACTAGACTTGTCGCAGAGTTAGATCCTGAATCAATTTCACCGTGCGCTTCTAATAGAAGTTGGTACACACCTAGAGTATCAGCCTCATTGTGTCCATCGCCTAAACTATTCCAAACAAAGGCGTAATAGGGAGCACATGTTGAGTTGCTCCTCTGACAGCCTTCCTTTGAATCTGCAAAAGCAGCAGGTTGTACCATAGCCATTGAAATGGCCAATATCGTTGTTATTTTTGTTATGTTCATATCTTTTATTCTCCTCACATTATAAGCCATTGAAATGGCCAATATCGTTGTTATTTTTGTTATGTTCATATCTTTTATTCTCCTCACATTATAAAAAGTACCGCTTTGTTAGAGGGGGATACGTTACCCTTATGCATAATGTCTAGCATGATAAACGCACTGAGTCAAGTATTACTTTGACTTTTTTTTGTCTAGTTTTGTTGAGGATTGCAAGTGGCTGTTTTTATTGAGGGTGTTTTAGGAAAGATCCAGCATCTCGTAATATTTAGGTAATATCCAGTAAGGATCCCCCACGAGGCTTTCCAGTTGATCGGCTGCTGTACGGACTTCTTCTATAGCGGGTAGGACTGATTGGGTAAGCGCTATAATAGTTTTATTGGCTTCCCCCTCCCTATCAATAGCATTCATCTCGGTTTCCAAGGTATTGCGGGCCTTGAGTAATTGGCTAATGAGATTGGAAAGTTTTCTAATAGTATCTTCTTGGGGGGCAGTGATTGCTTTAGGAATGGATTTTGTGTTTTGTACGGTTTTTGCTAGATCGCCCATGTACTGTGACGATACGGGAAAAACAAACTGATCCACGAGCATCAGCATTGTTTTTGCCTCAATATAAGCTTTCTTCTCATACGTTTCACAACGAACAAGGAGACGGCTTTGTTGCTCCTGCTCGGATAAAATTTTAAATTTCTCAAATAAATTTTTTGTCTCAGGATAGGAATAGGCCTCCATGGCGTGGGCCGTGTTTTTTAAGTGCTTTAATCCCTGCTTTTCAGCTTGCACCAACCACTCCTGGCTGTAGTTATTGCCTTCAAAACAAATGGGCTCAGCCTCTAGTAAGGCTTCCTTTATTATTTCCAATAAAACTTTTTGTTTGTCGGGAGCATCCACATAACGGCTTTCCAGCTTGTCGTTTATTTCAGATAAGGATTCTGCCACAGCAGCACTTAAACAAGTCATGGACCAGTTGCAGGAGGCAGAGGATCCAACGGCACGAAACTCAAATTTATCTCCAGTGAAGGCAAAGGGAGAGGTGCGGTTTCTGTCCGTATTGTCCTTTTTAATTTTAGCGATGAGGGGAAGTCCCAGGTCAATAATTGATTTGTGTGGACTGGTCATCTCCTTGCCTGCCTTTATCTCCTTTAGGGTTTTAGTGAGTTCATCGCCTAAAAATACACTCATAATGGCTGGAGGAGCTTCGTGGGCACCTAAGCGTTTGTCGTTGCCCAGGCTTGCAATGGAAGCTCCTAGTAGACCGTTGTGTTTATGAATCGCCTTGAGAACCGCTCCTAACATAACTAGGAAACGCATTCTTTCTTGGGTTGTCTCGCCGGGCTTTAAAAGATTTTCACCCGTATCCGTAACCATGGACCAGTTATTGTGCTTGCCACTTCCATTGAGTCCTTCAAATGGTTTTTCATGGAGTAGGAGGAAGAGGTGGTGCCGTTTGGCCACTTTTTCCAATATTTTCATGATCACATAATTGTGATCCACGGAAACACTTCCTCGTTCAAAAATTGTGGCTAATTCAAACTGACAGGGAGCTACCTCACTATGACGAGTTTTTGCCGGGATACCCAAACGGTATAACTCGAATTCCACTTCTTCCATAAAGGATTGCACCCGGGGAGGAATGGAAGAAAAGTAGTGATCCTCTAATTCCTGTCCCTTGGCAGGAGGGGCTCCAATTAAAGTACGACCAGTGAGTTTTATATCGGGACGTAGGGAGGCTAGACCGTCATCGATAAGAAAATATTCCTGTTCTAACCCAAGAGTTGTGTGCACTTGCTTTACATCTTTATTTCCTAATAGAGACTGAGTTTTTGTGGCTACTGTATTCATGACTTGTAGGGCGCGGATCATGGGAATTTTTTCGTCCAGTGCGGGACCACGATAACTAATAAAAACAGCGGGAATATAAACGGTACGCCCGTTAGTGTTTTCCATGAGAAAGATTGGACTGGAAAGATCCCAAGCCGTATAGCCCCGGGCTTTTGCCGTAGTGTGCACGCCACCTGAGGGAAAGCTAGAGGCGTCCGGCTCAGACTGGATCAATTGGGAACCCAGCAGTTTTTCTAAGGGCTTGCTATTTTTGTCGAAGGAAAGGAGGGCATCATGCTTTTCTGCCACAGAACCCGTCATGGGCTGGAACCAATGACAAAAGTGGGTGGCCCCTCGCTCAATGGCCCAAGATCTCAGTACGGAAGCAATTTTTTCCGCTAAAGGGCTATCTTCTAAAGAGTCGCCCCGTTGCAAAAGTTCGCTCAACTTCTTACCTTCAGAAGCATCCAGACTTTTTTGGATGGCGTGAATATCTATGGAATAGGAACCAAAATAAGAGGTGACTGGGAGGATTCTGCCCAGGTCATTTTTGGGGATATTTATTGCATGGGGTTTGCGGTACAGACTATCTCGAATGGCGGTGGTACGTGCTCTGGTGTTGTCTAACATAGGGAACTCTGCATTACAGGTACGGTATCACACTGGAAATAAAAAAAAAGACTTAATTCTTCCCAGCTATTTAGTTTAAACTTTAGGTAAGGAATGTAGGAAATTAGAGGGGTATGGATTGATGTGTAGATCTGGAAGTTTGTTATATTGGGGGGGATTTTTCGTAGGGCTATTTGCGTGGTGTTCCATGGGCTTGGCCCATGCCTCCCTTTCCAAACGCCTTAGTCCCAGGCAAAGTGACGTAATCCAGTCCTATGTACGTGAAGCAGCAGCTCGGGAACGCCTAGAAGCCTCATTTATTTTAGCTATTATACGAGTGGAATCCGCCTTTAACTATAGGGCTGTTTCCCATGCTGGAGCGATTGGGTTGATGCAGATTATGCCAAAGACAGCCAAGGAGTTGGGCGCATTGGAGGCATTGGATCGTAGTAACCCCAGAGCAAATATTATGGCAGGCAGCCGCCTTATTCGAAGACTCATTAACCGTTACCGTGGAAATATAAAACTTGCTTTGGCTGCGTACAATGCGGGTCCCAGTGCAGTGAAACGTTATGGAGGGATTCCACCCTACCGGGAAACTCAAAACTATGTGAAGAAAGTGCTGCGGGAGTGGCGTCGCCAGAGAACCCTATCCCTGTTGGCGCTTTTTCCTCCAAATAATAAAAGCAACAAGGGCCGCGCCTCCAATAAGAAGTAAAGTGAAGAGATCATCGTCGCCTTGCTGTTTTCTTAATTTTGCACATTGCCCGGTTTTAGGGTGACGTTTGTATCCTTTCGGGCAGGAAGCTTCGTCGGGAAAGAGGTCGGCATCATCTTCCTCTAGGTCCAAGTCCAGGTCTGAGATACTATTGGGATCCACATTGATGTCCCCTGGTTTACGAAAAGCGCGTAAAGATTGTATCATGCCCTCAATATCGGCCAGGTACTCTTTGTATTTATCTTTTCGAACGCTGAAGGTGACTAGGATGCCTAAGTCGGACTCTATGGTGCCCAAATAACGGGTAAAAAATCCAGGTATTTCACTTTGAAAGTGTAGGGCGTCCACCCACTCTTTTCCCGCTATGGTACGACTTTTCACATAGCGACGCTTCGATTTGTACTTTTGCCCACTGGGGGTTTTATTGGTTCGATTTACTTCGAGCTTGGCCTTATACACTGCCAACTCATCCTCGCCCACCTTACGGATTTTAGCGGCCAGTACGATAATGGCCTCTCGTTTTTTTTGCTCGTCGGTACTTTGGCAAACCCATTCGCCACCATTGAGAATACAGGACCATTTTGCGGGCAATTGAAATTCTACAAATTTATTGGAAAATACCTTTCCCTGGGCATGGATGGGTAGAAAACTCATTCCAAATATAGCTAAGAATAAGAGGGGGATGCTGCTTTTTTTCTTTGGATTGCTCATATTTTTATTAAAACAGATAGCGTGGGAAAAATCACCTACTATTATTCTCCCTATGGGCTGGTACTCTTTTTCAGGTATTTAGCGATCATTCCCCTGAGAATGAGAACATCCTCGTCATAGGTGCGCCGTATTTTTAGGAAAGCGGAGTTTTCTTTGAGTGCAGCTACAGCAGCCTCGGCAATAACTTCAGAGGAGTTACGGTCTCTAAAAATATGAAAAACATCATCTATTTTTAGTTTCGAGCTACTCCCCAGACCAATTTTAACAAAATTTCCTTTTTGACTGACTTTTAGTATGGGTGTTTTCCAGCGATAGCGCTCAACTTCGTCGTCGTCGTATTCCTCTTTCTCTTTTTCTATCTCTTCGTCTTCCGCTATTTCCTCCAGTCGACTTATTTTATCTTTCAATGGAATGGGCTTCTTTTTCTTTTCTGGTTTGAAGCGATAACGAATATTTAGAGCAAGGGCTTTGGTATGGGCTGCTCGGCTTCCCAGCAGTTCCTCTGAGTAGGCAAGGGAAAATCCCCAGGGGCTTTTCTTTTTTTCCATTCCCATGCCTAGATGAAAACTGTGGCGTAATGGGTTTTTGGAGACATACAGAAGGCTTGATGTGGATTCGTCGAGTTTTCCAGTATCATTTGCCTCACCAAAGACACCGGAGAGTTCCAACCAAAGTTTGGGGAGCCATTTTTTTCCTGTGATATAGATATCTCCCCGTAGGCTATAGGGAAACTGTTGGGCATAACCGGAGTTGCGCTTAAGAATACCTGTAGCGAAGCTTAAATCTAGTTGTGGTACTACGAGCCAGGCAAATGTAACCATGGCCTGGATGTCCGTGCTGGTATCTATTGGGGAGGGTGTTGCGTCTTTGGGTACTTGGGGAAGGGTTACGGAGAGTTCTGTGACAGCTTGGAACTTATCTTTAGATTTCTTGGTCTTTCTGAACTTTTGGGATGGGGGATTGCTACGAGTAGCAAGAGCATAGCGTATTCCAAGGGAGTGGCTCTTCAGCCCCGTAAATTTTGTTTTTGTGTCCCGGTGGAAGTCGCTGTTTATTCGGCTAAGAGTGGATTGCAAAAAGAAGGAGAATCGAGTGCTGGGAAAATAACGGACTCTAAGGGTGGTGCTTAGATCGGAAATGGTACCATCGCTTTTTTTAAACAGAGCGCCCTTAGCGTTGAAGTTTTGCTCAGAGGTGAGGTAGCTAAAGTCCATGGATAGGTCAAGGGAGCCAGAGGGGAGAGACCAGTTTTGGGGAGCTTCTGAGGCAAAAGAGGCCTGGATTCCAGAAAAAAGGGAGAAAAAGACTGAAAATAGGAGTATTAAGAAAAAATTCATCCCTTTTTATGATGAAGGAAAATAGGCTAATATGCAATATTTTTGGGCATTTAGGGGGTTTTTCTTCCCCGGCGGATTAAAATTTCATTATTAAGTCAATTAAACCTTATTGAATTTAGATAATCTGTGCTATCTTCATGCCTTAGTTAGTTACTTTAGTTAAACAATAGAAAGAAAGAGGATAGAAATAATTTATGAGCTTTAAACTTTACATTGGAAACCTTTCCTACGACATAGACACAAAAGACCTAGAGGAACTTTTCTCCCAAGCGGGGGAAGTAGTTTCTGCCACTGTTATCAAGGATCGTGCCTCAGGGCGATCTCGGGGGTTCGGTTTTGTGGAACTGGGATCAGAGGAAGCACAACAGGCAGCGATCGAAAAAATTGGAGGAACAAAAGTTGCTGGTCGGCAAATTTATGTAGCTCCAGCAAGAGAACCTCGTAGCGGCGGCGGCGGTGGCGGCGGCGGCGGTGGCGGCGGCGGCGGTGGTCGTGGCGGCGACAGAGGTGATCGTGGTGACAGGGGCGGCGGCGGACGCGGCTCTTACCGGTAGACGAAAATAATTCACACATACATTTATTATAGTTAAGTCTGCTTTTGTAGTTACTATGTAACGGGCAGGCTTTGTATTTTATCTGCTAGGCCATCAAGGTGGGTGTGCTTGGCAGTTGTTGGGAACGTCCACTGGGATACTGAATTTTTCGACACTAAAGGGATCGTAGTGGAAAAATCAAAATCACTTCTAAAGATTTTCTTCTTCAGGGTTTTTCCCTGCCATGCATGGGAGCATAGGGTGTTCTTTAGTATTTGCACTCGCTCAAATAGAACGGAGTCTTGAAACTCGCCAAAGCTGCGATGGAGCACTCGTCGGCTGGATCGTATTTTCTTAGAAATTTCATGGTTATCTCCCCACTCGTCGTTAGAGAGGGGAAAAATCCAGGAAGATATTTGCTGGTTATTTGGAGCCAGCGACTGATCCCGGTTACTTACAAATGCCCCCATTAGGTAGCAAGGTTCTTGCTTGTGTTTTTGCTCGCTATTCATGGCAAGTGCCAGTGTTTCTGTAAACTCGCTGATGCTTTTTTTGTGGGCAAATTCCAAGGTTACTGCAGGTGTAAAAAGGGTGGGGGTTTTTTCCGATCCATCTCCTGTAATTATTTTTTGAAAGCCAGAGGGGTTTATGGTCCACAGGCATTCTTTGCATTGTATGTCCAAGTTATTGGCAGTTTGTATGGCAATGCGATCATTGGATTCCATGGTGATCTTTGTAAGAGGGGCTTCGTATTGAATGCGGAAGTTTTTCTTGGATAGAATATCTTGAACAAAACCAGCAAGTCCTCCTTGGGGCATGGCTCCCACAGGCTGGGCAAAGTGGTTTTCCCAGGGGGGGAGGTTTTCCGCTGGCTGCCAGCTTTTCGACTTATAGGTGATGCAATTCCCATTGGAAATACTTATTTCGTTATAGGGCAAGTCTATTTTTTTATAGAGTTGTTCCCATGCTTTCCAAGGAAGCACTCCCATGCCAGAACCCAGTTGGAAGCCTTCTCGTTTACTGGGAGACCAGTAGCCGCCTGCCGTGGTAGAGGTTTCCACTACCAGTACATCTTGACCCATTTGAGCTCGCAGGGAGGCAATGAATAGACCTGTAATTCCTGCTCCAACAATTACAGTGTCTGCTTGTATTGTTTTATCTTTCATGGGGTCTAGTAAACCCTCAGGGTAGAACCCAGTTGTAGTAGGCGGTGTCTGTGAATCCCGTTCCATCGTTTCAGTTGTCTCACAGTTACGGAGTATCGTCTAGAGAGTTCATACAGAGTATCTCCCTTTTTTATAACATGGACAATAAATTTCTTTCCTAGGCTGGCGAGCCCTCTCTTTGCTTTTTTTCTTTTTGTGACCTGCCTTCGGACTTGCTTTCGTTTTTTAAAGATTTTTGTTCCCTTAGCAATGGGAAGTATTAAGGAGCGGCCTGGGCGGATCCTGTGGGCATTGGACATATTATTAAAGGCCATAATATGGCGTACTCCTACTCGAAAGCGACGTGCAATTTGAGAGAGATTATCTCCCCGACGTATCCGGTAGCGCACAAATTCTTTGTAAGTGCCCAAGGTTTTATTTTTTTGGGCTGATAGTAGGCATTGATAGGCTTTTTCATGGGGCACTCGAACGTTATAATTTTTTCTTGGAGGAGTTATTCCTAGCAGTAGTTCTGGATTAAGAGCATACATTTCTTTTTTGGGAATACTGCAAACCTTGGCAATGGTTTCAATAGATTCTGGGGAGCGAAGGGGAACAAGTTTTGTTTGTGTCCAAGTGGGAGCATAGCTTGGTTTTTTAAAGCCAAAGGCTTCGGCATTTTTTGTGACGATGGCAGCAGCCATTATTTTCGGTACATAGTTGCGTGTCTCCTTACGTATGGCTCGTTTTTTGGAGAGCACCCAGAAATTTTTTGTATTATAGCGACGTATGCCTTTCATCAGTCTGCCCTCTCCCCCATTGTAGGAGGCCATGGCAATTTCCCAGGAATCAAATTTATTGTACAGGTAGCTTAGGTAACGAATGGCTGAGTCTGTGGATTTTGTTGGGTCTCTTCGCTCGTCATACCACCAGTTTTTGCTCAAGCCATAGCGTCGTCCCGTTCCAGAAATAAATTGCCAAGTGCCCACAGCATTGGCACTGGATCGTGCGCGGTGATTAAAGCCACTTTCTATCATAGCCATGAAAATTAAATCTTTCGGGAGCCCAGCTTTTTCTAGTTTAGGGTAAATCAGTGGTCCCATATGTCCGTAGCGTTCCAAGTAGCGAGAGAATACTTTTCGTCCCTTTCCCGTAAAGTAGCGTACCCAGAATTCCACATGTTTGTTTTTTGTAATAGGTATGTCGAAATCCGTGTTGTCTAATTCCACGCCGAGTATTTCATCACCCAGTGGATTTTGGTCATTGCGGGTGTGGACGCCACCGCCAAAGAGTCCTCCATGGGGAGCTATATTTAATATTCCAATACTATTTTTGTAGGTGCCGGTGCAGGCAGTGGCTAGGAAAGAAAAGAGTAAAAGAAAAAGAGATTTCATCATCGTAAAAGATTTTCTCGTTTGGAAAGATTGTATAAGCACTAAGAAAATTATAAAAAGATTTAAGTCTTGTGTCAAGGATCATATTGATCCTCATAGGTAGATTTTTGAGAAGAACTGGGACTGCGTTCGATGGGATTTTCTTGTAGAATCTCGGTTACTTGAAGGGATGAGCCCAGAAGCCTAGTAGAGCGCTCCAGTTCCTTTACCAGTACATCTGTATAACGGGTCTGTTCCAAGGATCCATTTTCATTTACATGGAAGCGTTCTCCGAGTAATTCGCCGAAGGTACCCCTCAGGCCCACACGGTATCCTGCATCATTTCTTTGGATGGGTTCCAGCTTTATATTTGTGGCGTTTTTTATTTTTTCTTGGAACGGAAAACCAGCAACAAGCTCCAGGTCTTTCCAGTGCTGTGTATAGTATCCATGTATTGTATAAAAGATACGTTGAGCAAAGTATACTTTTGTTAGGAAGGAAAATATTTCCCCTTTAGACAGGGTTGTTTTTTTTGTTGCCTTCATTGTATTTCTTTTTATTTTCAGCGTAGTTTTTATTTGCTGGTGAACTTGTGAAAATATGGATTCTGATTCCTCTTCTTGGCTTACGGTAAATACACGATGCTCTCCTTTTACAGGATTTCGCAAGCCGATGGCAGACCACTTGGCATATCCCTTTACGGAGTGTTCTTCTATTCGCCAGTAGGATTGGGAGAGTCCCCGTTTTTGTTTTATTTCTAGGGCGTGAAGGCGGAGAGTGCGATCGACGTCGCTCAAAAGGTATCGTTTGCTAAGAGGAGGAATGGGAAAATTAGCGCTCAGTACATAATCTCCATCGATAGTTATATGGTCTTTTTGTACTCCAAATAAATCTCCCACATGGGATTCGCTGCGAGCCATGATCAAGAGATGGTTATTGCTGGCCTTGAGCACTGCAATTTCATATACTTGGTTTATATCTGAGAGGCTTCCGGTGGAGAGTTTATCGGGGAGGATGAGGTTGTTTAAGTTATGGGTATAGCGACCAAAGGTTTCCCGGTAGTGGTGTTGACGTTGTACATAGCGGTCTAGGGCTTCCAGTAAAGTTTTTCGGTAGCTAAGGGCTTTTGGAGATTCAGTGTTCGGTATGTTTTGGTAGTGATTGAGCTTATCGGGTAGGTAGAGGGTTGCAAAGAGGAGTAGTGTGGAAAGCAGGGCTAGGTAGAGAGCGCTGGATCGCCATTCCTTTTCAGGGAGTCGTTCTAGGAACTTTGCCTGTTCTCCCGTTCTTCTTTCCTTTTGGGCCTTCCACTTCATCATAGAATACTATGCAAGAAGCATACCTAAAATTTAACTTTGTTAATAAAAATTAATTTTAGGCATAACCATTTGATTTCATTTGATTTTTATGGCAATCCCCAAGAGAAAAAAACTTTTTTCCTCCATCCCAAGGGGCAAAAAACTGTGGAAAAATTAGACAGTGTCTAAAGTTTTTACAGAAAGCAGCTTTTTAGCCCGGCCAACAAGGACAGGATACATTTAGGTCTGCACAGTTTAATGCTTGGTATAGAGTTACCATCCTTAGCTTCGCAGTAGAAAGCTCATCCAAACAAATTACTTTATTGGTTGATTTCTCCTGCAATTCAAGATTACAGGTTTCCTCTTTTGTTGTGGGGTCAGGATCAGCGGCTAAAGCACTGCTAGCTGCCATCATTGTTCCCCCCACAACTAGAACGTTGAACATCTTTGAAACATTCGATTTTACATTTGATCTTTTATTCATCTTTTTCTCCTTTTTTATTTATACTATTTCCATATCATTTCATATATTATATTCTTCGGACATTTCATGGAATAAGTATAATGTTTTATTTTTATGATTGTGAAAAGAAATATTTATGTCTCCATACTGTGGGTGTTGGCGTGTCAAGCCAAGATGTAAGTTTAGCTACGAGAGGTGAGATGATATCCACTCCTTGCCAGTAGAGGTATGAATTCCGAATTTTTCAAATCCAGGAAGAACCACTGTGGAAAGAGTCTCTTTGAATTGCTCCATTCTAAAGCGGGGGTGGAGAACACCATCACAAACAATTGAATCGTTAATCTCGTCGTGCACAAAAGGTAAAAATAATTCATCGTTTGAAGAAATACTAAGCATTTCGGGTAAATATTTAGAGATATAGCTGCAATCATTTTTACTTGTTTCATTAGCGAGAAATGCCCAGCCTATTTTACCGTGCAGGACCTCATCCTGTAAGATTTCATGAATAATTTTCCCGGTAGCCGTGTGCTTTGAAGAAGAATAAATTGTATTCAGTAGGCTAGCATTCATTGTTTCTGTTATACAACAAGTTAGAATCACATCAATTACTAGGTTCTCCCTATCTGTTCGCTCCAATTTCCAAGGTTCCTTTAGAGGAGAAAGTTTTTTCTGGGTTAATTCATAGCCTGTGGGATGACCAAAACTTTTTGCAAGATCGGCACACATTACAGAATGCCTCTTTTCGTCCTCTCTTGCTTTATTCACCAGCGCAATGATGTTTTTTTCAATACCATGCTGGGAAAGTCTTTCTCCTAGTTTTTGAAATCGCTGTTCGGCTCCAAGCTCTGCCTGAGCCCTCTTGGCCCAGGTTGAAGCAAGTAATTTTTTAGTAGATTGGTTCATCCCTAACCCAGCCAACAACCACAGAATAGGCTACGGCAGTTTAAAGCCTGATCTATGGTCAAGCGCTTTAGTTCAAAGTCTTTAAGATGGTCTAAACAAAGTACCTTGTTTGTTGATTTTTCCTGCAATTCAAGATTACAGGTTTCTTCGTTTGTTGTGGGATTGGCAGTAGATTCAGCGGCCAAAGCACTACTGGCTGCCATCATTGTTCCTCCCACAACTAAAACGTTAAACATCTTTGAAACGTTTGACTTTACATTTGATTTTTTATTCATTTCCTTCTCCTTCCATGTATTTTATATTTTGCACATTATTTTGAAATAAGTATAATGATTTATTTCCATGGCTGTGAGAAGAATTATTTATGTCACTGTGATGACTGGCATTCTTTTCTTGTTAACCTTGTGCCACCAGAAAGCCTACCACTAACTATGATGGGTTCTTTGTGGCACCTGGAAAAAACCCTTACATCAGAAGAGATCTTCGCATTACGAACTTCCACAAAACCGTTAATAGAGGTATCCCGGGTATAACTGTTACCGCCAGAAATTTCCACATTGTCAAAAATAGATACAGTGGGGACTAGAGGAAAACGACCAGCACTTGAAACCCACGATATGCCAGAGATCTTTATATTATTGCCGTCAATATTTGCTACAGTAATGTCCGCATTACCAGAAATTTCCGCATTACCAGAGATGAATGACCTTTGCCAAACCCTCGCATCGCCAAATATCTTCGCATTACCTCGGATATTTGATGCGTCGACGTATGCGTTGCCACCAACCCATGCATTGTCCCTGAGAGAGGTACGATGATCGAAGGTGCCGCCACCGACTACTGCAGTACCACAAACCGCAGCTGATTTCCCCACATACGCCTTGGCATCAACCCTAGCTGTGGTTGCTACTTCACCGCCACCATTGGGGTGGGGTTTTGTTTCCACGCCGGGACCACAGCCATTGTGCTTGACCATCGTGACTCTTTCTCCCTGCTCCTCATCTTGTAGAACAATATATATGCTTTCAATTCGTAACTTTTTATCTTCTATCTTCAATTCCCAACCTTCGAGGTGATCACGGGAGCGGTCGTTATACATCAGGGTTGAATATACTGATGGTGTGCCTATGGTTTTTCTATCCGAGATTTCGCCACCAACCAAAAGCTTCAAACCGGCATTGGGGCTGGATGAGGGCACGGTGACGAGTAGTTGCCTTAATTTTTTTTTGTGGATCTTTGGACACTCCGAATTGCTTTTGATCTGGGCACTCAAGTCAATCACATCACCTGGTTCAAAAGATTTTTGAATATCGATTGCGCAGCCCGTTTGATGTGAAGCAGGAGTTGCTGTTGGTAACAGTCCTGCGATTATTATTGCCCCAAGGGCATATTGTTTTGTTCTTGATACTTTCTTTTTCATAATTTTCTCCTTTTTAGTTGGTTTGTTTTTTTATACTCTGTCCTAGAATACTTATCGCACCCTAGGTTGTAAAATTCGACTATTTATATTGATTCAAATGAAGCAATTTGATGCAATTAGGGAAGGCTGTTGAGCCTTTCCTTCACAGGAAAACAGGAGTATATTGGGCCTACTTATGAGAAAGTGGCTGTATAATTTCTTTGTATTTGTGAGCGCCTTTTTAATTGGATCTTTTTTTTACGCCTTCATACGTACCACATTTGTTTATTCCTTTTCCAACCTTTCCATTCTTCAAGAAAAGATTCCCGACGTATGGAAGACCTATGGCGTGGGTTTTTTATGGGATATAAGGATTTTTTCCATTCTGGCTGCCATTCCCTTTCTCCTTTCCCTGTGTGTCCTGTTCTATGAAGCGCTTTCCTCTGGGGCATCAGTACTGAGAAAATTTTATAAGAACTTTTTTTACCCATGGATGGTGCTTGCCTATGGACTCAATTTCTCGATAGGCATGATGAATTACTATTATTACCAAAACTATGGAACCTATTTTGATGTTTTTTTATTTTCCTTTAAAGATGCGGGAACAGAAAATTCAAAAGCAATTCTTTCTTTTATCTGGAACCACTTTCCTATTTTTCAAACTATTATTATCGTATTGATCCTTACTTTTTCCGCTGCCTTTCTCTTAAAAAAAGTACTCGCTTATTTTCACAAAAAAATAAAAAAAGATGGGGAAATGGAAAAAAAACCAATGGTGTGGAAAAGTTGGTCCGCAGTATCATTAGTGGCCACAGCTCTTATTTTTTTATGTGTGAATATTATGGCCTATATTCCATTCGTTCGAGGGTCTGTTTCCCGGTTTCCCTTGAGAAGAATGGGGAGCATTGTATCCGACTATGCTCCTTTAAACTATGCTGTGCCACAAGCCACCATAGCCCTGTACTGGGCAGTTAAGGATTATATGAAATCCAATGTGATTTCCCCCATACCGAAAGAGAAGCTAGAGGAAATTTCCCAGTATTTTGTGTGTGACAAGGCTAAGAAAGGTTTTACAGAAACGTTTATTCAGAAAACCCCAGAAGATAAATTTTTAGACCGTGAACCACCTCAAGTAGTCTTTGGGCTCATTGAAAGCCTTAGTAGTCATTTAATGAACTTCGACCAACCTCAAAAAAATGATATGCTAGGAGCATTTCGAAAGCATAAGGAAAATAATTTTTTTTGGAAAAGGTTCCTGCCCTATTCCAATGGAACCTATCCCAGCCTCCATCGACTACTGTATTCCAGCAATTACACTTATTTCAATATATCTACCCACAGAAATAAAAGTTTTTACACATCTATTGCAAGACCGTATAAAGAAAAAGGCTATAAAACCTATTTTATTACTTCTGCATATTATGGATGGGAAAGGTTGAATTTTGTTTTACCACAACAGTACTTTGATGAAGTAATAGGAGCGGAAAAAATAATAAAAAAATATACATCAGGGGAACTGCATGATTGGGGCGTTCCCGATGAATATTCTTATAGGTATATTGAGGACGAAATCCTTTCTCCTGCTAAAAAAAATAATGAAAAAGTTTTTGTTTTTTTACTTACTATCTCCTCCCATGCACCCTTTGATGTGTCTTCTCAATATGTGCCTAAACCAGTGGAGGCTGTGCCTGAAATGGAAGGAATCCTCGATCACCATAAGGAAAGCTACAAGAATAAAATTTTAATTTCCTCTCAATATTCGTTAAACCTAATGGGTCTGTTTCTGGATAGTGTAAAAGAAAAATATAAAAATGTAATCGTCTCCTTCACGGGAGATCACAACCTTAGAGCCCTCGCCTATAAAAAAACTTCTTGGGAGGTGCTCAAGCGTTCTGTGCCGTTTTTTATTTACTTACCTCCTAAATACAAACAATACTTTGAAAAGAAATCATCATGGCAATACAATAAAGAAGAGATTGGATCCCATAGGGATGTTTTTCCCACGTTATATAATATAAGCCTCTCCAATTCTTCGTACTTTTCCCTAGGCAAAAACATGCTCTCCATAAACAAGGGCCCCCTTTGCCATTTTGCCTATAACGAAAAGCTAATACTCCTAGAGGAAGGAGCCATTGTACGGATGGGGGCAGACTCCAGAATTTTTCCTTGGAAAAATGCCCAAAGCCTTGAGATCCAAACCCAGTCAAAAATGTATACAGGGAAAAATTGGTTTCGTATGAGAGAACTTCTCGACGCGATTACCAGATGGCAATTATTTTCTAAAGAATCTATACACAATAGTAATCAGTAGCTCATGATCCGTTACTTTGAGCACAAAAAAGCCCTCTCTATTTCTAAAGAAGGCTTTATATATTCAGAAAATTTATGTATTTCAAGATTTTTGACTAGCTACCGTCTTCCTCGTTTATTTTAGGTGCACCTGTTCCAGTGAAATTATTTTTTTGGTCGTCTGTAGGCTTGCCTCCTTGATTCAAATAGATAGCAGAGCCATCGCCATTATTGTTATTACTATTTATCTGCTGAAGTGCATGAAGAAATCTTGCTGCTTCTTTAGCCACTAGAGCCTTAAGTGCTTTTTTATCCGCTAGAGCTTTAGCCACTAGAGCCTTAACTGCTTGTTTAGTCGCTAGAGCATCAGCTGCCTTTTTAGCGTCGGCTGCTTTTTATCCGCTAGAGCTTTAGCTTTAATTGCTTTTATATTCTCATTTCTTCTTTTAGCCAATTCTTCTAGTTTCTTTTCTAAAGTGACTTTTTCATTTAATATCTGTATCTTTATTTGAGCTCTAACAATAAGCCACAAAGGAAGCATGCTTTTTCTAGGTATTGGTTCTATACCAGGATTGCTCTTAATAAATGACATGAATTTAGAATAAACAAGAGGAATTATTTCGTTTTTGAGATTTTTAAAGTCATTGAGTAGAGCTGTTTCCCATTCTTTTTCGCTGTATTTCGAAGGTACTAGAGAGCTCTTGATGGAGTCATAATGTTCAGGAATAAATCTTTCGGCAAGAATCTTTATTCCTATTTTAGTCTTTTTTTCCATAGGACTTTCTTTTATTGTTTTCTTTATTTCAATAGATCTTTTAACTATTGCATTCCATCTTTTAATTGATACGTTTGAAAATTCTAGTTCTCTTTCAAGCCATAGCTTCTCTTCTTGTCTTTTCCTATTTAAAGATTTATAAAATAGTGATTGATCTTCAGGTGACATTTCAGATGCTAGACTTTCTCCTTCACGCAATATTTTAATTTTTACTTGACGATATACTTCATCTTTTTGAGGCTCAGTCTGTAAATTAGCGTTATGAGTAATTGTATATGAAATGCGGTCTATGATATAGCCAATGTCTGTAGCTAGCATGCGTTCCCAAATATTCCTCTCGTCCCAAATTCTTATTTCTCTCCAAACGGAATCATAATGTTGAGAAACTGCCTCTTCGACACGTTCCTCTAAGTCCGTTTGAGATTCCGAGTATCCAGTTGTTGGCAAAGCTATGGCAAGTGCCAGTGCTAGGGTTATTAGTATATTTTTTTGTGTTTTCATTTTCTTGTCTCCTTTGTTTTATTTATATTTAGTATCTTATAAATTGTTAAAGCAAGAGGCGTGCCAGAATAGGCTGAAAAAAGGAGAAATAAAAAAATTCCTTTGTTTTCAGCTATTTACGATGAATTTTGGGGGTTGTTGTATGGGAAAAGCATAGAAATAAGACATTCGGGTGTTCTCTTAATTAATCAAAAAATAGACAGTTGTTGAAAGATTTTATAGTGATGCTGAATGGGTTTTTTGCTAAATAGGTAAGGATTTGCTGGGAACGGCCACGTTTCCCCAGTTGTGGTTATAGTCTCTGTCTAGGGGTGTGGCAAAGCCCCAGTCTTGGTAGATGGGCATGAGGGCATTTAATAGGGCGTAGAAGCTATTTAGGTCTTGGGATAGGGTTTCTTTATCGGTGTCGTATAAAAATAAATGGGGTAGTTTGTTTACGTCTTTTTCTAAGTGATTTAGGATTTGAAGGCGGCACTCTTTGCCGTCGTCTAAGTCCCTGTATCGGGATAATAGGCGTTGGGGAATGGAGAACCAAGGAGCTAGGCCCAAGAGAGTGATTCGTGGGTAGACCTCAGTAAAGTTTATGGATGAAAGGTGGCGCTTTAGGTATTTCATTCTACTGGTCAATGGTGCTCTGGATCCCATGGCTTCCTCGATAAATAAATCAAAAGAAAAATGGGGCTGCACTCTGGATCGTAAATACACATCTCCTGCCCTTTGAGTATAAGGGGTGGGAAACTTTTGTGGTTTCTCTCCCATTCGTTGGGCTTCATTGTGCATCCACTTTACTTCCTCCACCTCGCAGATTTGAAATCCAGGGCAGTGGCTAAGGGTGCATTCCAAGCAGGGAGGCAGTTGTAGTGGCACATTTACACCAATGGTGTGGGGATTAAGAGTGTGGATATGGTGGAGCAGTACCTCGTCGCTACACTGGGTGGAGGAGGCAAGAATTTTGGGGATAGCCTTGGATAGAAAAATTTTTCCAACAGATTTACTTGTTTTAAAACATTCTAATAATACAAGGCAAGTGTGTTTGCTTTTGCTTCCGCCTAAATCTAAGCCAAGGAATCGCTTGCCATTGCTAGACATGGAAAATTAAATAGACTCCACGGATAAACCCTCGGAGTCTATGTGGAAATTAATGACTTCCACTCCATCTCGCTCCTGAAATTTTTGGGAGAGTTTAACCTTGTCCTCTAAACTGTTTGTCCAGAATAGTAAGCACCCGCCGCCTCCAGCGCCGCAAACCTTTGCAGCTTTTGCGCCATTGGCTTTACCGTAGTCTATGATTCCTTTCATTTCGTCGGTTATAATAGTAGGGGATAGTTGGTGGTGGTTCTCCATATCTTCTTCAAGATACTTTGGAATACTGTTAAAGCTTTCTGTTTTTAAGGCGTGCTCTAGGCCAGCGGTTGCTTTGCGAATATTGTCGAAACAAGTCCACACTTTGGGGTCTTTGTCGATATGGGCCTTCGTTACGGTCCAGTTATTAATACCAGAATTGCGATTCTGCCCCGTATACACCAAAACCATTCGGGATTGCAGGGAGCGGGCCAACTGAGGGGAGTAGCGCATAAGGGAGTCTCCCTTTACGTCCAATACAACTGAGTTTAATCCGCCATAAAGGGCAGGGTAATAGTCCTGCACACCGCCGGGAACTTTTAAAACCTGGGTCTCTATGTTCTTTGCAATTACCAATAACTCTTCACGGGAGTAGCGAGAGTGGGTCAAAACATTGAGGGCACCACAAACAGCAAGGGCAATAGCAGACGAGCCACCTAAGCCAGCACCTGTGGGACTTTTACAAGAAGTAGTAATGTTTAAGCCACCCTCTGGACGAAAAAACTCCAATAAACGAAGGAGTATTTCCAAGGGATGATCGGGTTCCACCTCACTGATATAATCGATGGAAGTCAAGCGCATGGAAATATCCAAATCTTCGGAACGGAGATCGAGAGCTAAGCCGGGTACTTGCTCCATCCGCACAGTCGCTCGCTGGTTGATGGCAATATTAATTGTTTGGGCCGGAAGGTGGAATAGGTATAAGGGCCAAATGTCCATGGTTCCCCCAGCTAAATCAATGCGTGTGGGGGCACTACTTTCGATAATCATAATCGTCTCCTTTCAGGGCTAAGGGAATTACCAATAAAGTTTAGATAAACCTTATACGGTACAACCCATGGCGCCTATATAGGAGAGACCGCGGTATCGTTCCGCGTAGTCAAGACCGTAGCCAACGGCAAACTCGTTTTCAATCTGAAAGCCCATAAAATCTATTTCTGGTAAGCGCTTTGTCTTCGGATCTGGCCTTACCAATAAACTGCAAATACGAATACTTGCTGGATTTCTTGCGTGCAGGGTCTGTAGTAAAAACTCCACGGTCAGTCCGGAGTCCACGATGTCTTCCACAATCAAAACATGTTTGTTTTTAATGGGAGCTGTAAGATCTAGGGTGAGTTTGGCTTCACCCGAACTCTTCATCTGCTTTCCATAGCTAGATACCTCTAAAAACTCACAACTGATGGGAAGGTTTACCTGACGAACCAAATCTGAGAAAAAAACAAAAGAACCCTTTAAAACACAAACCATGGTTAGTTCTGAGTCTTGGTAAATATCTTCAATTTCTTTCGCTAATTCTCGCACCCGTACCTGTACCTGTTCTTCAGGAATTAGTACCTGTGGGTCGTCTGGGCGTTCAATTACCCTGCTTTTATTTGTTGCTTCACTCACTGTTGAGCTGTCTCTCCTTTAATTTGAGCTGTCTCTCCTTTAATTAATGTCAATAAAAATCAATCTGCTTACCTGTAAACAGGCACTCGCCACTATGATAGAGCCAAAGTGCTAATAATCCAAGGTTTACTTGCTGGATTGGGTTTCTTTTTCTTTTGACAAGGCGCACATCATAAAAGAATCCAAATCTCCATCCAGAACATCCAGGGCGCTGGAGGTTTCCTCACCTGTGCGGTGGTCCTTTACCAGCTTATAGGGGTGCAGAACGTAGGAGCGGATTTGACTGCCCCATTCATTGGCCTTTTTATTTGCTTCCACCTGTTCCCGCTCGGCTCGCTCTTTTTCTTGCTGTTGCTCATATAAGCGGGCTCGTAGCATTTTCATCGCAGTGGCTCGATTCTTATGTTGTGATCTTTCATTTTGACAAGTAACGACAATTCCAGAGGGTTTATGGGTGAGGCGAACCGCACTGTCCGTTGTGTTTACATGTTGTCCCCCGGCTCCGCTGGCCCGGTATACGTCGATCCTTAGGTCGCCTTCATTGATTTCAATTTCCACATTTTCGTCCACCTCGGGGTAAATAAAAACAGAGGCAAAGCTTGTGTGTCTTCTTTTATTGGAGTCGAAAGGGGAAATTCGTACTAAGCGATGGACTCCAGATTCTGTTCGTAGGAGTCCAAAGGCATATTCGCCTTTCACAAACAGCGTGGCACTTTTAATGCCTGCTTCTTCTCCCACGCTGTGTTCTATTAAATTCGAAGAGAAGCCCTTCTTGTCGCACCAACGTTGGTACATACGCAGTAGCATCTGTGCCCAGTCCTGACTTTCTGTTCCCCCGGAGCCGGAGTTGAGGTTGATATAGGCATTTTTGGTGTCGCTTTCCTCGCCTAAAAGAACCTTTGTTTTCATATCTTGTAGGCAAGTGTTTATGGATGCTGTTTCTTGGGCCACTTCCTTTACGGAACTTTCGTCCTCTCCGGACTCCATGACTAAATCAATTAAAATGCGCACGTCCTCTAGGCGTTGTTGTAAGTTTTTCCATTCCTGAACAATGGAATTTAGTCGTCCCTTTTCTTTTTGAAGTTCACTGGCTCTTTGAGCGTTGGACCAAAAGTTGGGGGAAGCCTCTTCGCTATGGATCTCAGCTAAACGACGCTCTTTTTTTGGAATGTCAAAGGGACCTCCGCAGATCGCTCAGCACACTTTCCTGTTGGGCGACGGTTTCCTTGGCCAGGCTTAATGAATATTCCAACGTTCTAACCTCTTAATTCTACTTCTAGTGTATGGAGGTACTCCTCAAATTTTTGGAGAAATACTTTTGAGCGACCGGATTGTAGATCTGAGGAATCTTTAAATACTTGGAACATCTCCTTATAGTACCAAAAAATTTTATCAGGGGGCTGGGAAAAGATCACCCAAGCGCCGGGGCCTAGAGCTTTTATATCTCGTATAAAGGAGGACAGGTTATGGTATTTATCGCATAAAGCAATGAGCTTGGCTTGGTTCGAGGCTTGGGAGACTTGTTGGATATAATCTTGCTTGCGTTCGTCCCAGGTATATTTATTGCCCTTGAGTTTTTCGCTCACTTCGCTAACTAATGTGGCAATGGCTGGGGAGAATCGGTTCGCTAGTTCGGACTCCTTTACGTCGCAATCCTCTATTACATCGTGGAGAAGGGCTGCGGCAGCTTGTTCTTCGGATCCACCACATTCCATAACAAATGAAGCCACAGCCATGGGGTGACTAATATAGAGGGCACGATTTCCTTTGCGAAATTGCTGGCTGTGTTTTTTTGCAGCAAAGGCGAAGGCTTGATCGAGGACGCTTGCCTGAGTGCTATTAGAGGTCGGGTTGTTGTTGGGCATGGTTTGTGGTTGGGCTAGTGGGCTGGGTGTTTGGAGTTTTTGTTTGTATCAATGCTTCTATGGCTGAGGGGTCGGCAAGGGTGCTGGTATCGCCTAAGTCCGTCCATTCATCTGAGGCAATTTTTTTTAAAATCCGACGCATGATTTTTCCCGATCGAGTTTTTGGTAGAACTGGTGCCCAATGGATATTGTCGGGCGTAGCAATGGGGCCAATCTCTTTACGAACGTGTTGAATAAGGGTTTGCTTGAAATCGTCGGTATAGGGAGTGGCTTGGTCGAGGGTAACATAGGCGTAAATTCCCTGACCTTTGATGGGATGGGAAAATCCCACCACCGCAGATTCTGAAACTCCCGGATGGCTTACCAATGCGTTTTCTATTTCTGCTGTTCCGAGGCGGTGACCGCTGACATTGATCACGTCGTCCATGCGACCCGTGATCCAGTAATAGCCGTCCTTGTCTCGTCTACAACCGTCGCCAGTAAAATAATAATTATTATACGTAGAAAAATAGGTGGCTTCAAAACGCTCATGATCTCCATAAATGGTACGCATTTGTCCGGGCCAAGAAGATTTTATGGCTAAAACACCTTTGCTCTCACCGTCGAGCTCTTTCCCACTCTCTGGGTCCAACACCACGGGCTGCACTCCAAAAAAAGGTAGGGTGGCAGAGCCGGGTTTGGTGGGAGTAGCCTGGGGTAGGGGTGCAATGAGTATGCCTCCTGTTTCTGTCTGCCACCAAGTATCCACCACGGGGCAACGTTTGTCGCCCACAACATCGTGGTACCACTGCCAAGTGCTGGGGTTAATGGGCTCCCCCACAGTGGCAAGCAAACGAAGGGAACTGCGCGAGTACCGGGTAACAAATTGATCTCCCTTAGCCTGTAGGGTTCGAATAACAGTGGGTGAAGTATAAAATAGGCTTACTTGGTGTTTGTCCACCACATCCCAAAAGCGACCAGCGTCCGGCCAAGTGGGAACTCCCTCAAACATAAGGGTAGTGGCCCCATTGAGCAAAGGCCCGTAGGCAATATAACTGTGACCAGTAATCCAGCCCATGTCTGCTGTACACCAATGCACATCACTGTCCTTATGGTCGAAAATATATTTAAACGTGGTGGCCGCATACACCATATACCCACCCACGCTATGGAGTATTCCTTTGGGTTTTCCTGTGGAGCCCGAAGTATAGAGAATAAACAAAGGATCCTCGGAGTTTAACCACTCCGGCTCGTTGGATAATGGAGTTTGATTCATTTCTTCATGCCACCAGAAGTCTCTGGAGTCTATCATGGCACAAGGGAAATCTTGTTTCTCTCCTATGCGTTTTACCACGATGAAAGTGTCGATGCTCTGCCCTTGCTGTTCGCTTAACTTTGCAGCCTCGTCGGCAATGGCCTTGAGAGGAATGGTTTTATTTTCGCGGAAGGCACCGTCAGCGGTGATAATAGTGGCACAAGAAAGGTCCACCAAACGGTCGCTAAGGGATTGGGCAGAAAAACCACCAAACACGATGGAGTGAATGGCTCCAATGCGAGCGCAAGCTAACGTGGCAATTAAGAGTTCGGGAATCATGGGCATATACAAAGCAATGCGCATGCCTTTTCGTATGCCCCTGTTTTTTAGTACGTTGGCAAAACGACAAACCTCTCGATGGAGTTCCTTATAGGTAAGGGTACGACTCTCTCCCGGAGTATTGCCTTCCCATATTAGCGCGGTTTTATCTCCCTTAGTTTCCAAGTGTCGGTCCAGACAGTTCACCGTAATATTGGTACTCCCCCCTTGAAACCAATTGACGGAAATGGGACCAGCGTTGCGGTCATAGTTATACTGACAAACCTTTTCCCATTTTTTCTTCCATTCAAAATTTTCAGCCATGGTGGCCCAAAAGGAATCCGGGTTAGCAATGGACTCCTCATAGAGTAACTTGTATTCTCGAAAAAGTTGGGGCTGTGTTTGGTTTTGAGTCATAAGTCCCTTTTTATCCTAGTAAGGGGCTGGAAGCAAATAGGATTTTATTTTTCCGTGTATTTTAGTCAACTATTATAAGGATTTTGAAAAAGAAAAATATAACGGTGGTAGCGAGCTTGCTAATGATGGCTCTATGTTCAAATCTTGCTTTAGCAGGCAATGAGACGATAGTGATTCAGTGCATTATATGTGCGACAGGTGACGTTTATTATTTCAAATTAAGCTACCTCAAGTGAAGCAAACAAATCCTTTTTCCGTGAATTTTAGTCAACAGCTATAAGGATATTAAAAAAGAAATAGCTCATATGGTCAATCTGAGTTACGTTACGGGTCAGCATGAAAAAGAAAAATATAACGATAGTAGCGAGCCTGCTAATGATGGCTCTATGTTCAAATCTTGCTTTAGCAGGAAATAAGACGTTCGAGTTTAAGTGCGCAATGGACGACCTAGATGAAGTCTATTCTTTCAAATTAAGCTATGATGGCCAAGGAGATTTCGAAAAATCATCGAAGGGTTCTGTCCATATCAAACTTGATCATGGTCTTAAGTCAAGTACACGAGAAGGATATAAGGCAAATTATAAGAACTGCGATTTTCACTGGCGAGAGTTCACGCTCCTCAGGTTTTGGCTTGGCACAGGATTTCCTCCTACGCTTATAGATTGTGGGTCAAATGGCGAATTATACATAGGAAATGGCTACATGGATTCTAGGTTTTCTAGCGGTCAAGATACGGGACAACAACCCCTTAAATTTTGCTTCGAACGAGGAAGCGATTATCTATGATTTCTTCCTAACTACTTCCTTGTTTTCAGGAACTGCGGTATTCTCATTTCCATGAATAGGTGGTTAGAGTTTACAGAAAAAAATATAATTCATGTGCCTGTGGGCGTATTAGGAGTTTTTCAGCTAGCTCGTGGAGAAAATTGTGTGGCCTATGTGGGTAGGGCTGATCGCTCTCTTCGCGACGTGATACAAGAACAGATGAGCAAGGGTTATACCCATTTTCAGTGGGTGTTGGTGCCTTGGACGAAGGAGGGTTTTGAGATGGAGTGTCGCTTGTACCATAGCCATGGAGGAAGGCGACATTTGGACAACAAAACGCACCCGTTGCCCCCGAGTGGCCTAGCATGGCCCTGTGAAATCCATTGTGGTCCGGTGGGCGCTTGCCCCGTATAGTTTTATACATTTATGAGTGAAAAAAAAGGCAGCCATATACCTGTTTTAATGCGTGAGACGGTAGATCCTTTGGTGAAAAATGGAGGAGAGAATTATGTGGATGGCACGTTAGGAGGTGGTGGGCACCTCCATTACCTGCTAAGCCTTTTGGCTGCGAGACCTTCGGCAAGGGTTTTTGCCATGGACCGAGATGAAGAGGCCGTTGAGCGTGTAAAAGAACGTTTCCGTGTGTTGATCGACGAGGGTCGCTTGGTGATACGTCAGGGAAATTTCACGGACTTACCCCAGTTTCTAGGTGAATACAATATAGAGTGTGTGAGTGGAGTGCTCCTAGATTTAGGTGTTTCTTCTTTTCAGTTGGATCAGGGAGAAAGGGGTTTTAGTTTTTCTAAGGATGGTCCTTTGGATATGCGTATGGATAGAACTAGGGGAGTTTCTGCCCAAGAGATTATTGCAAAATGGAGTGCAGACGACTTAAAGCGTATTTTTCAGAAGTACGGGGAAGAACGTTATAGTGGACGAGTGGCCCGGAGAATTGTGGAGTACAGGGAAAAAACTCCCATAGAAACCACTGGGCAATTAACAGGTATTTTGACGAAAGCAGTGCCATCCCGTGGGCCCAAGGGGTACTATAAAATCCATCCTGCCACAAGAGTATTTCAGGCGTTAAGAATTGCTGTAAACGGAGAATTGGAATCTTTAGAGAAGTTTTTAGAACTTGTACCTGATATACTGGAACCTAACGGGGTTATGTCCATTATTTCTTTTCATTCGTTGGAGGATCGTTTGGTAAAGCAGCGTTTTCATCATTTAAGTGCGGATTGTGTTTGTCCTCTTGAAGTGTTGACATGCGATCGTTGCCATAAGCCCCCGGGGGTATTGCCATCAAAAAAGCTTATCGTGGCAACGAGGGAGGAGATTTTAGAAAACCCTAGAGCTAGGAGCGCTAAGCTTCGGGTTTTTGTAAAAAATTAAAGGAGATGGAGAGTTTTGGGAACGTACCGGAGATCAAATAATTCTAATCCCATTCGTTTATATACGTTTGTATTTTGTGTAACTCTGATCACGCTTTTTTTTGTTTGGACTCGATTGCAAAATATACGCCTTCAGCGGGAGATAGCAAAACTCACGAAAGAGGAACATAAGTTGCGATCTCAGAATAAAAAGCTTCGTTTGCAGTGGGCGAGCTTGACCTCCCCAGAGAGATTAGAGAAAATTGGAGTAAAGAAGTATAAACTACGCTCACCGAGGGTGGACCAAGTAATTATTTTACGAGACTCTCAACAAGAGGGGTTAGAAAGGTAAGAGAAGAGAGCTCAACAAATGGATAAAAATTTTCGCACTCGTCTTAGTCTTTGTTTTTTTGTAGTGGCTCTCTTAGGGGTATGTGTGATTGTCCGATCAGGTATGCTCACCCTTATTCCCTCTAAACGTTTAGGGGCAATGATGGCCAAACAGTTTCGCAATCCTCCCAAGCCTAAGCCGGAGAGAGGTTTAATTTTAGACAGGAATCGGGAACCCCTTGCGGTGAGTTTAATTGTTCGTTCTCTGTATGCCCACCCGGATAAAATTATTCACAAAAAAAAGTTATCCAGAGTGTTGGCAAAAATTTTTAAAGCCAGAACGGCGAGCATAAGTAAAAAGATCAGGGGGAAAAAGAAATTTGTTTGGATAAAGCGTAGGATTAGTAAAAAAGAGGAGGAAGCTATACGTGCTCTATGGAGAAAGGATCCCCGTTTAAGGCTTGCCATTAATTTCATCAAAGAGGGAAAACGTTTCTACCCCAACCAGCAACTTGCTTCCCATGTTTTAGGGTTTGTGGGTGTGGAGTCTCAGGGCTTAGAGGGTTTGGAGTATTTATATGATAAAAAAATATCGGGTATATCGGGAACATTGTCACAGGGAGAGAGAAAAAATCAAACCCTAGTTCTCACACTGGATAAGAACCTACAGCATGCTGTGGAAAAAGAATTGCGACAGGGAATAGAGGATGCAGGTGCAAGATCGGGGACGGCTATTGTAATGGACGCATCCACGGGAGATATTCGTGCCATGGCTTCTTTTCCAACCTATAATCCCAATGACTTCAATCCGAATAAGAGAGAGTTGATGCGCAACCGGGCTATTTCTCAGACCTTTGAGCCGGGATCCACCCTAAAATCGTTAGTGGCACTGGCAGCGTTGGAGGAAAGAATTGCTCTTCCTGGGACGAAGTTTTTTTGTGAGATGGGACGTATGAAAGTGGGCAAGCACTGGATACGGGAATCTCAGAGCGATCATAAATGGGGTTGGCTTAGTGTGAAGGACATATTGAAATTTTCCAGCAATGTGGGAGCCACCAAGATTGGTTTTCGTTTGGGTGCAAAGAAGTTGGACCATTGGTTGCGAGTTCAAAAGTTTGGGGTAAAGACGGGAGTGGATCTTCCTGGGGAAGAGAATGGTTTTTTGCGTCCGTATGGAAAGTGGTCTCAGGTGGCTTTGAGTAATATTTCTTTTGGTCAGGGTTTAAGTGTTACTCCTTTGCAGCTTGTGCGTGCCTATGCCATTATTGCCAATGGAGGATTTTTAGTGCGACCCAGAATTGTGGAGTATATAGAGGATTCTAGGGGAAAAATACTGGAGAGAATGCCCATAGAGGTTTCCCGGGTGGTTAAGGAATCCTCGGCGCAACAGATGCAGGAAATGTTGGTGACGGTGACCCAAGAGGGTGGCACGGGTACAAAAGCCAGTATCCCTGGCTTTGAAATTGGAGGAAAAACTGGCACGGCACAAGTGGCAGAGCGAGGAAAGGGTTATGTAAAGGAAAGATATGTAGCAAGCTTTATAGGTTTTCCACGACGTACAAAATCTAACTTGGTTGCCCTTGTGGTGATCTGGGATCCAAAGCTTACACAAATATTCGGAGGAGAGGTTGCTGCTCCCATATTTCAAAAAATCATGAGAGTGGCCTTAGCTTTGGAGGGAGAGCCCAAGAATATGTTGGAGAAAATAGTGCCAAAAAGCCCACCAGAAGTATCAGAGAGAAAGCTAAGAGCTGCAGCTCTAGCAGCCATTCGCACAGTTCAAAAAACAGTTCAAAAAACAGTCCAGCCCCCTCTCCCCCCAAACTCCTCCCTACGCATGCCCAACCTCCTGGGTTCCAATGCAAGAACTGTCCTAGATATCTTTCATAAAAAAAATATACAATTAAAGGTAAGGGGCCATGGCGTGGTGGTGAGACAGTACCCGGCAGCGGGAAGTATTTTTCGTTCGGGAGATACTATTTCTGTTACACTTAGTCCTGTGGATACATTGTAGATGAAATTGCATGATATTTTCCATACTATCGAGATAAAACGTCATTCCCATGATTGGGAGTCCAATCCTTCTATCAATGCTCTTTCTTTTCATTCTAAAAAGGTGAAAAAGGGAGGATTATTTTTTGCCATTCGTGGTTATGAGGTGGATGGGCATGATTTTTTAACCCAAGCATTTAAAAATGGTGCGAGTCTTGCGGTGGTGGAAGAGTTGGAAAAAGTAGATAAAGCGTATCAATCCGAATGCATTGTGGTAGAAAATTCTCGAAAGGTACTTGCCTATGCCAGTGCGAATTTTTTTCGTCATCCCACAAGAGAGTTGACGTTAGTGGGGGTAACGGGCACGAATGGAAAAACTAGTTGTGTGCATATTTTAGATTCCATTTTCAAAGCTGCGGGACACATAACGGCTTTAATGGGAACAGTTCAGAGTTCGTACTTAGATTATGTGCACCTATCTGATCATACCACGAGAGAGTCTCTTGAAATTCAGAGTTTTTTGCGTAAAGCAGTGGATAGTGGTGTGGATATGGCGATCATGGAAATCTCTTCCCATGCGTTGAGTTTATTTCGAGTGAATGCCTGTGAATTTGATGCTGTCCTATTTACAAATTTAGATTTAGATCACCAGGATTTTTATAAGGGTATAGAGCCATATTTCCAGGCAAAGCTGGAATTATTTACAAAATTTAACGAGCCGTTTGACGGTGTTCCTTCCAAAAAGAACATTGTGGGCATTAGTAATTTCGATGATACTTATGGCCGAAGGGTGCTAAAAGAAGCAAACATTCCCATGAAGAGTTTTAGTTTTTTCCGATCGGACGATGGAATACACTATGGAGTTTCTCAATGGAAAATGGATACTAGTGGTATGGAGGGAGTTATCAATCGTGATGATGGTTCTCAAATAAAAGTTAAGAGTGCCTTGACCACAACATTTAATTCCATGAATATTCTAGCTTCTGCTGCCACAGCATCTGTTATGGGTGTATCCAACAGTCATGTTTCTCAGGGTATTGAGGATACAAAAGAACTACCTGGGCGATTATTAAAGGTACCCACCACCTTGCCTTACGATGTTTTCATTGATTTCGCCCATAGTGGTACGGCTCTCTATAGTGTATTAAAAGAGCTTCGCGCCATTTGTGTTGGTAAACTTATTGCTGTTTTTGGTGCGGGTGGAGATAAGGATCCTTTGCGACGGGTTCTTATGGGAGAAGCTTCTGCAAAATTTGCCAACATTGCCATTATAACAACAGATAATCCACGCAGAGAAGATCCACAGGAAATTATCGAAGCCATTACCACTTCTTGGAGAGCCTATGCTCGTAAGAATAAACTTCAAGGGGAATTGATCGTGGAAGCGGATAGGGAGCAAGCCATTCGGCGAGCTATTTTTTTAGCGAAAGAAAAGGATGTTATATGTATTGCGGGTAAGGGTCATGAACGGGTGCAAATCGTTGGAGACAAGCTAATTCCATTCGACGATAGGGAAGTAGCTGAAAAAGCTTTGAGGGAGTTAGAGAATGTTTAAATTGATGGATGGAGTGCCCATAGCACAAGCTAATATCGTCAATAAAAGAGGAACTTTTGATGATAGCATTCGAATGGGCTCCTTGCAGTTCGATAGTCGTCGCTTAAAAAAAGGCGAGATATTTGTGGTCATTGATGGAGAGGGTAGCAAAGATAGGTATGAGCACATAGAAGATGCCATTCAAAAAGGTTCTCCCATTACATTAATCAGCGAAAAAATTTGGTCGCATATTTCTCCCAGCTTTCAAGAAAATCTTCTCAAGAGAACGGTTATTCTGTCCTGTAAGAACTCAAAAAAGAGTATGGGCTTGTTGGCTTCCGCTTGGAGAGAACGATTTTCCATTCCAGTGTTTGGGGTTACGGGAAGTAACGGCAAAACAACCACAAAAGATATGCTGGGATATATTTTATCCACATTGATCAGTGGCAAGGACTCCGTTTTGGTATCCGAGAGTAGTTTTAATAATGATATTGGCTTGCCCCTAACTCTTTCGAAATTGAAAAACAAGCACAAGGTTGTCCTACTAGAAATGGGCACGAATCATTTTGGAGAGTTGGCATATTTGTCGGAAATTGCCAAACCCAATGGAGCTTTAATTACTAATATTGGGGATAGTCACTTGGAGTTTTTATCCGATAGGCGAGGGGTTTGGGAAGCTAAAAAAGAGCTTATTGAGGGTTTAAGGGGAGAGAAAAAAAGTTGGTTTGTGAACTACGATGATCCCATTCTCAGGCGAGCAAGCGAGCAGGAGTTTCTTAATGTGGAGAAAATTGCATTTTCTCGTCGAGACTCAGATGTAGACTATTACGTGCGAGTGATGGATAAGCTAGGTAGAAATAATAATTTTGGATACAGGGTTCGCTTCTCTGGAAAACGTATGAATAACTATGTGGAATCAAAAATATGCTTCCCTGGCTTGCATAATATCCAGAACGCAGCAGCAACATTTGCTATTGCTGTTGACTATTTTCAATTGGATCCAGAGGCAGTTGTCAGGGCTATGGAAGGCATGCCCCTTCCACCCAATCGAGCCAAGGTTATTTCTTTAAGGAGTGGTGCATTTATTTTTAGTGATTGCTATAACGCAAACCCATCCTCCATGGAGGCAGCATTGCAGATGGTGGCTGATTCTTCCGACGGGAATTTTTATGTGGCCCTAGGGGAGTTGCTAGAGATGGGGGTGGATAGAGAAAGGCGACACCAGATTTTAGGTCAGGAAATTGCCCGCAGTGGAGCCAAGGGGCTGGGCGTTTGTGGAACCTACTCCCAAGCGGTAGCAAAGGGAGCCATGGAGGAGGGAATGGAGGAAAAAAATATTTTTTTAGGCAAGGAGCCTCAGCTCCTATTGGATTTTTTCAATGAAAGGCTGAAAACGGGTAGTGGATTTCTTCTTGTAAAAGGTTCAAGAGGGGCAAGGATGGAGAGGCTTGTTGACATTCTTGTTGAAAATCAGAAATAATAGGCGAAGATGCTATATCATTTTTTTTATTCATTAGCTGAGGACATTTCAGCGTTTAATGTATTCAAGTACATTAGTTTTCGCTCAGTGGGTGCTGCCGTAACAGCCCTTTTAGCCTCTCTATTAGTAGGACCCTGGTTTATTCGAAAGTTGAGAGCCATGAGCTTGCAGCAGGTTGTGAGACAGGAGGGTCCAGCCACACACTACAAGAAAAAGGATACTCCCACGATGGGAGGGGGAATGATTCTCTTCGCACTTACGCTATCTGTTCTGCTTTGGTCGGATCTTTCCAATCCGGCTATATGGATTGTATTATTTTTAACTCTTTCCTATGGAATTTTGGGTTGGATGGATGATTACTTGAAAATTGTCAAAGGTAATACCTCGGGAGTGTCGGGAAAGCGAAAACTAGGGTTTCAGGTAGTGGTGGCTTCTGTGACGGTTTGGCTACTGGTTCATTATATGGGGATTGGAGAGACGCTACACTTCCCCTTCTTTAAAGATATTTCTTTGGACCTGGGTTGGTTGTTCTATCCTTTTTGTGTGCTGGTGATTGTGGGTAGTTCCAATGCGGTTAATTTAACCGACGGTCTGGACGGCTTGGCAACAGGGTCTTTAGTGATTAGCTTGGCAACACTGATGGCTCTCACCTACCTGGCTGGTCACGTAGAATTTGCCTCTTACTTGGATATTCCCTATGTACCGGGTACGGGAGAGCTATCTATTTTTTGTGCTGCTGCCCTTGCCGCAGGATTGGGTTTTCTCTGGTATAACGCATACCCGGCACAAGTATTTATGGGCGATGTGGGGAGTTTATCCTTGGGAGGGGCCATGGGCACATTGGCAATAGCCACAAGGAATGAAATGCTGCTACCCATAATTGGAGGGATATTCGTTATAGAGACAGTCTCCGTAATTATTCAGGTTTTGGTATTTAAAAGAACGGGAAAGAGGGTTTTTCGCATGGCGCCTATTCACCACCATTATGAGATGATGGGAATTGCTGAGTCTAAAATCACGGTACGGGGATGGATTATTTCTGTTTTACTGGCGATTGTGGCACTATCCACATTGAAACTTCGTTAGAATCCTAGAAAGAATCCTTGAAAGAAACAAACGATTGTTGTTATAAAGAATAAGGTTTGGGAAATAAAATTGTAGATTATAGTGGAAAAAAGGCTTTGGTGCTGGGTCTGGGAAGGTCTGGCAGGAGTGTGGTTCGTTATTTGCATTCTTGCAATGCTGCGGTGTGGGCTTGCGACATTCAGTCTAGACAAGACTTCAAGGAAATTTTAGAGCCCCTAGAATCCTTAAATCCACCCGTGCAGTTTGATTTTGGTCCCCATCGCGTAGAGTTTCTTGCTGGTGCGGACTTAATTATTCCGTCGCCCAGTATTCCTTCCAATATGCCTCTCTTGCGAGACATGAGCTATCAGGGTGCTTCTTTAATTACGGAGCTGGATTTGGCTTTGAAAGAGATCGACGTGCCCATAGTTGCCTTTGCGGGAAGCCATGGAAAAACAACGGTGGCTTGGTTGGTGAAGGAGATGTTGGAAAGTGGTGGGAAAAAAGTTTTTTTCGCCCATGATCGGGGGCATAGTTTGTCGGACTATCCGTTACAGCCCACCAAAGCAGATGTGGTGTTGCTGGAGTTATCTTCGGCTCAGTTGGAGAGGGTCCAGGATCTTAAGCCTGCAATCGTGGTTTTTCCTTATTTGGGTTTGAAGCAGTTGCAGAATTATCCCACGATGGAGGATTATTTTCGGGTTCAGCTTCGGGTTTTGCGACATGGAGGAGAGCACTCTACGGTGATTTATAACCATAGAAATGTAAACCTACGCGCTATTCTACAAAAAGTTCCGGGTGAGAAGAGATCTTGTATTCGCAAAATTCCTGGGGGCAGTGGAGACAATTTAGGAGTGAATAAGGGGCATCCTCTGGATCCATCGACTAGCTACCGGGGAACTTTTCTCGACACCACAAAGAAAATTGTTTGGACCGACGGGAAGACTCGAGAGGAGTTCGACCTACGTTATACAACAGTGGTGGGTAATCACAACAGGGACAACCTAATGACTGCTATCAATGTGGTGAAAGAGTTTGGACTGGATAAGAAGGTAATCCAGAGTTTTCTCTATACCTATAAAGGTATGCCTCACTGCTTAGAGTTAGTGCGTAAATTAGGAGGTGTGTCCTTTTTCAATGATTCTCGGAGTACTACTTTGGATTCCTTGCAGAAATCTTTGGACGGTTTCCGGATGGAGCCTGTTATTCTTATTGCTGGTGGCAAACAGCGAGAAGGCGATGACTTTTCTACTCTTGCCGATCAAATAAAAAAGCGTGTAAAGACCATGATTTTGATTGGAGAGTCCAAAGAGCTTATCAATCGTGGACTGGGCGACCATACGGAGACATTTCTTGTTGGTACCTTTGAGGAGGCTATTTTATTATCGTATCAAAAGTCCCGTGAAGGAGATGTAATATTGCTATCTCCTGGCTGTGAGAGTTACGATATGTTTAATAGCTATGAACAAAGAGGCGAACACTTTAAAAAATACTTGGATAAAATCTAACCAAGAAATGCCATTTTTTCGCAGTTCCTGCGATCATCAATTATTGATAACCATATTGGGTCTTGCGGCTTTCGGTGTGGTGATGGTTTTTAGTTCCAGCTATATTTTTTCAGAGGAGCGCTTTGGTGACGGTCTCCATTATTTTCGCAGGCATATTATTTTTCTTTTTATTGGTCTATTGTTGATGATGGTCCTACGATTTGTGGATTACCGTATTTGGAAAAAGCTCTCCTTTCCCTTATTTTTATTAGCCATTATTGGGATGGCAATGGTGTTTATTCCCGGTTTGGGGAATAAGGTGGGCGGAGCTGTTCGCTGGGTGAATTTAGGATTTATTACGTTTCAGCCGGTGGAGTTTGCAAAAATTGCTTTACTCATCTATCTGGCAAGGATTTTTTCTAAAGGAAATATTGATTTCTCTAATGCTAAGAGTGGCTTTTTGACTTTTCTTTGGCCCACTCTCCTTTTAGCAGGGCTTTCCTTGGCGCAACCAGATTTTGGTAGTGCAGTGCTGGTGGTATCCACCAGTGTTTTTTTATTTTACTTAGCAGGCGTGCGTTTTCGTTATTTATTCTATTCTTTTTTAGCCATGCTTCCCCTATTGTATGTGGCTATTATGTCGGCCCCCTACCGTAAGGCTCGTTTTCTAGCTTTTCTCGATCCTTGGGCCAATCCCCATAATGAGGGATTTCAAATCATTCAATCCTTTTTAGCTATTTATCGGGGAGGTCTTTTTGGAGCTGGATTGGGTCACAGTAAGGGAAAATTATTCTATTTGCCCGAGGCCCATAACGATTTTATTTTTTCCGTTGTGGGAGAGGAACTGGGATTTATTGGAATGTTTGCCCTTTGCCTAGCTTTTCTTTTCTTATTTTTTCGAGCCATAAAAATTTCAGCTAGGGCAGAGGACGCTTTTGGCAGTTTATTGGCAGCTGGAATTGCCATTCTTTTAGGCATGGAAGTTTTTTTCAACACAGGGGTGGTGCTGGGTTTACTGCCCACCAAGGGTATGAATCTTCCTTTCATATCCAGCGGCGGTTCTTCCATATTAAGTGGTTTTATTGCCATGGGCTTGCTCTTAAGCATTTCTGCAAGGTCCGGTAGGTACTCATGAAATACATTGGCTTTGCGGGGGGCGGATCGGGCGGGCACACCTATCCTCTATTAGCGGTGGTCCAGGCATGGAGAGAAAAGTATCCAAGCATTCCTTTTTATTTTGTCACCACGAAGGGGGGTGTGGAGGAAAAGATTTACATAAAGGCTGGTTATTCCTATTTTTCCATTCCATCGGGAAAAATCGCAGGGCAAGCCAAGTGGCGCATCCTTCTTACTCTGCTGAAGCTCCCGTTAGCCATGGTGCTTAGTTTTTTTATTTTACTGCGTAAGCGTCCCGTATTTGTATTAAGTGCAGGAGGTTATGCTGGAGCCCCATTTCTAGTGGCAGCAGCCATACTGAGGGTGCCCTGTGGAATTTTTGAACTCAACCGAACCTCTGGATTAGCCAACCGCTGGATGTCTTTTTTTGCCAAGATTATTTTTGTTCATTTTCCAGAAACTAAGGATCAGTATGGAGGAAAGAGTACATTTTGTGTGGGAAGTCCTTGTCGTAAAGAAATTATACAAGCTCGTTGGGCAAAGGAAGAACAGCTAAGGAAATTTCAAGCGGACCCTTTTTATTTATTTGTATTTGGTGGTTCTCAGGGAGCTATGGCAATTAACCGTTTGGTTTTAGAGGCCATGCTTTACTTAAGGGATGTGGGATTGAAAGATAGGGGAAAAAATATTTTCGTTCATCACCAAACAGGAGAAAGAGATTTTTCCTTTATAAAGCAGCAGTACGAATCTAAGGGGATCTCTGCCAAGGTGGAGCCCTATATTTATGATATGGCTTCCGTATACCGTTCTTCCCATTTAGTTATTTGTAGAGCTGGAGCAGGAACGTTAGTGGAGCTTGCAGCGGCAGCAAAGCCAGCCATTCTCATCCCATTGGTGTCTAAGGATAGGCACCAAGAGTTCAATGCAGAGCAGTGGGCAGCGCAATCTGCGGTAAAAGTATTGTATCAAAAAAATCTCAAGGGAGAGGTTCTTGCAAAATCCATTTTAGAATTTTACAATGATCGTGGAGCACTGGATTTGCTAGCTTCTTCTATTGTGAAGCAATACCAATCGGATGCAGAACAAAAAATATTGAGCAGGATCGAGGGCTATGTCTAAAAAAAGAATTCATTTTGTGGGAATTGGCGGAATTGGAATGAGCGGTATTGCCAGCATTCTTCTCTCCCAAGATTATGTGGTGAGTGGAAGCGATCTCATGGAAAGCGACACCACCAAAGACCTTATTGCTAAGGGGGCAACGATTTCTTATTTTCACAAAGCAGATAATGTGGAGGGAGCAGATACTGTGGTGATCTCTAGCGCAGTGACACTGGATAATGAAGAAGTTGTGGCAGCTCAAAAAAGAAATATACCCGTGATTCCTCGAGCAGAGATGCTGGCAGAGCTAATGAAAATTAAGGTTGGTATTGCTATTGCTGGAACCCATGGAAAAACCACCACCACGAGCATTCTAGCTGCTCTAACCACCTGTGCAGGTATGGACCCCACCATTGTTATTGGTGGAAAGGTGGATATGATTGGAGGGAATGCCCATTTGGGAAAGGGGAAATACCTTCTCGCGGAAGCCGACGAAAGTGACAAGAGTTTTTTATGTCTCCCTGCCACCATTGTGACGGTAACAAATATAGATAACGATCATTTGGATAATTACGGGAGTTTAGAGGAGATAAAAAAGAGTTTTGTGCAATTTATTAACAAAATTCCTGCGCATGGCAGAGCTATTCTATGCATAGACGATCCCAATGTTCGTAGTATTCTGCCTAAAATTAAGAAACCTTTTATAACGTATGGGTTTTCTCCCGATGCATCCATACGTCCATCGGAAGTAAAGTCGAAGGGGTTTAGCAGTGTATTTCAACTTTCCTGTAATGGTGAGGTATTGGGTAGTCAAATTTCCACAAACCTTATAGGTAAGCATAATATTTTAAATTCCATGGCAGCCATTGGCGTTGCTTTAGAAATTGGTCTTTCCTTTTCCCAAATCCAAGATGGATTTAAAAAATTTACTGGAGTGAGGAGAAGAATGGAACGCAAGGGTGAGAAAAAAGGAATCCTAGTAATGGACGATTACGCCCATCATCCCACGGAAATTGAGGTTACCCTAGAGGGACTCCGATCGGTATGGAGTGGACGTATTGTTGTGTTGTTTCAGCCCCATCGGTTTTCCCGTACCAGAGATTGCTATGATAGCTTTCTTTCTGTATTCCAAAATATCGATGTATTGTTTATTACAGATATTTATTCCGCAGGGGAAGAACCCATCGATGGAATTAGCTCCCAGCAATTGGTCAAAGATATGGAGAAAAAGAATGGGTCAACAAAGCCTTCCATTACGATCATAGACGATTTTATGAAGAATCAAGCAAGCGTACATACGAAAATTATGCCGTTACTGGATCCCGGGGATTTATTTATTACTTTAGGTGCAGGTAATGTGTACCGTGTAGGGGAAAGAATTCTTGAGGAGTTGTCATAGTAGAGATTCCATTTTCCAGGGATGAGCCTTTATCTAAGCACACGTCATACGGGATAGGGGGGCCGGCAAAATACATGGCGTTTCCAGAAAACATGGATCACTTGGCAAGTTTATCCGCCCATGTAAAGCAATCGGGAGAGGGTTTTCTGTTTTTAGGGAATGGCTCCAATCTACTCGTGCCGGAAGAAGGGTTGAAGGGTTGGGTGATAAAAGGTTCTCAATTATTATCGTCGCACCCTCAGGTGCAGGAGTTGGATGGGTGTAGGCTTCTGGTTAATGCGGCCCTTTGGAATATAAAATTATTAAAATACTGCGGAGAAAGGGGATTCTCCGGATTGGAATTTTTAGCAGGAGTGCCGGGGACGATTGGTGGAGCTGCTATTATGAATGCGGGAACGCCGGAGGGTTGCCTAGCGGATAGGGCCATAGCTGTGCATACATTTTGTTTACAAGATGGAGAAAAGCACTATAACCAGGATGAATTACGGTATGCCTACCGACAACAACTTTTCATGTCTCCCACGGAAATGGTAACAGCAGTCTTATTCCAAATGGAAAAAGCAGACCCTTTGGACATACGAAAAAAAATAAAAAAAAATATTGAGGATAGGAAAAAAAACCAACCGCTTACTCTCCCCAGTTGTGGAAGTGTTTTCCAAAATCCCAAAAACACTAGTGCGTGGAAGTGTATTGAAGAGGCGGGATTGAGGGGAAAAAAAATTGGAGGCGCACGAATCAATGAAAAGCACTGTAATTTTATTGTAAACGAGGGTGATGCTACTATGGATGATGTGCTATCCTTAATTCAGGTAGTTAGAGAGGCTGTTCACCTGAATACAGGTATTGATCTGGAGACAGAGGTGGTTGTGGCAAAGCCTCATCACTTGAGAGGTTAATCAAGCTGAGGTATTCGTTTCGCTATATATTGCTTTTGTCCGTAGTCGCCCCCCTTGTATTTGTTGGTTGGTCTCGGTTGCACAGGTATATGATTACCACACCGTATTTTATCGTGAAGGATGTGGAACTGGAATATGGCGACATTCCCCTTTCCAAAAAAGAAATTCTAAACATTGCGGGTGCCACAGGTAAACATTCTTTTTTTAGTTTGGATATTCAATCTATGCAGAGGAGGCTTTCCCGTCACCCTTTTATCCGTTCGGCAGTGGTTTCTCGATTTTTGCCCAATCGTCTAAGAATTAAGGTATACCCGGAAAAACCGGCAGCGATTCTCAACACAAATAAGCTATATTATGTGAATAGTCATGGTGAGGCTTACCGTAAAGTTCAGGGAAAAGATGCATTGCGCTACCCCCTATTAGTGACAGAGGGCGCCGTTCCATTGTCTAAAATCCCCCCTCGTCGCATGCAAGCAGCCCTAGAGATCATTAAAAGTATCCAATCCTCTCCGTTCTTTGAGGATCAGGACTTAGGCGATATTTTCTTAAAAAATAAAAAATATAAGGGGATGGCTCCTTTGCAAGCCACGTTGATTTATCCCACCACTCGTCTTCAAGATCAGGTTTTTTCTCCTCGAAGACACATAACAGTGAGTTTTGCCGAGGAGAATATCCAGCACCAAGTCCGAAAATTAGAGGAAGTTTTACAGTCTATGGCTGAACTGAATAAAATTCCCATAAGGGTGAGGATGGAGTTGGGGAAAAAAGTGGTTGTAAAAGTCTCTCAATAATATTACGCTTGAAGCTATAGACCTTGTGTGAAGCACTTTGTTTATTTCGTTCCAAGGAGGGACTATGGCAAAACAGGATTTTATAGTCGGATTGGATGTGGGCACCACGAAAATTTGTGCCTTGATTGGTCAAATCACAGATTCAGGAATTGAGATTGTGGGTATAGGTTCCCGTCCTTCCACGGGCTTGCGAAAAGGTGCGGTTATCAATATCGACTCCACCGTAGAGGGAATATCCAAAGCCATTGAAGAGGCAGAATTGATGGCAGGTTGTAGTGTTTCCTCCACCCATGTTGGTGTGGCAGGCACCCACATACGAAGCTTTAATTCTTCGGGAGTGGTGGGTGTACGGGGAAAAGAAATTGACTGCAAGGATGTGGAGCGAGTTATTGATGCTGCAAAAGCAGTGGCAATACCAGCCGACCGACAAACCATACACATTGTTCCCCAGGATTTCATTGTTGACGATCAGGACGGAATCAAAGACCCCGTTGGAATGAGCGGTGTGCGTTTGGAGGGGAAAATGCATATAGTGACAGCATCGATTCCCAGCACCCAAAATCTCACAAAATGTGCCAACCGGGCAGGCATTGCCGTTAATGAATTAGTACTAGAGCCACTGGCCAGTTCCCACGCAGTTCTCTCTGAGGACGAAAAGGAATTAGGTGTTGCCTTAGTGGATATTGGTGGTGGAACAGCCGACATTTGTATTTTTGTGGGTGGTGCCCTTGTGTATACAGTATTTATTTCCATTGGGGGAAATCACCTCACAAACGACATTGCCGTGGGTTTACGAACGCCACAAAACGAGGCAGAGAAGTTAAAAATTCGCTACGGTTCTTGCTTAGGTGAGAGCATTGCTCCTGAAGAAACCATAGAAGTTCCGGGAGTGGGTGGGCGTAAAACACGAATCGTTGCTCGTAGGCACTTAGTGGATATTATAGAACCTCGAACTGAGGAGATGTTACAGCTCATTCATCAGGAGATCCAAAAGACAGGCTATACCGATTTATTGGGAAGTGGTGTTGTGCTCACAGGTGGAGCATCCATGTTGGATGGTATGACAGAGCTTGCAGAAATCATTCTAGATATGCCCGTAAAACGAGGCTATCCTTTTGGAGTGGGTGGGCTTAGGGAAATTGTAAACTCCCCGAGGTTTGCCACTGGAGTTGGTTTATTGAAGTATGTGGAAGAGTCTGTGAGACAAAATCGAGCTAGCTTTGGAGAGGGACGCTCTTATAATAAAGTTAGAAATGCAATGGTAAATTGGGTAAGGGATTTATTTTAAGGAGGCATGCATGTTTGAGTTGGATAGAGATGGAGATATAATAGCTGGAGCAAAAATAAAAGTAGTTGGCGTGGGCGGAGGCGGCGGCAATGCTGTAAACACCATGATTCGGTCTGGGTTGACGGGAGTAGATTTTCTTATTGTAAATACGGACTGTCAGGCGCTTAAATGTTCTTTAGCGGAAACAAAAATAGCCATAGGTCAAGAAGTTACAAAAGGATTGGGCGCTGGAGCTAACCCAGAGTTGGGAAGAAAAGCAGCACTGGAGGACCATGGTTCCATCGTGGAGATGTTAGAAGGCAGTGATATGGTTTTTATCACAGCTGGCATGGGCGGTGGCACAGGTACGGGAGCAGCCCCCATTATTGCAGAGATTGCAAAGGACGTGGGAGCCCTTACGGTGGGTGTGGTAACCAAGCCTTTTGATTTTGAGGGCAAGAGAAGAAAGCGACAGGCCGCAGAGGGTGTTGAAATGCTCAAGGAGCGAGTGGACAGTTTAATCACCATACCCAATCAGCGGTTACTGGCATTAGCAGGAAACCATTTAACGATTGTGGATACTTTTCTTCGAGCCGACGAGGTACTTCTAAACGCAGTACAGGGAATATCGGATTTAATCAACCACACGGGGCTTATTAATTCAGATTTTGCTGATGTACGCACCATTATGGCCGACCAGGGGTTGGCACTCATGGGAACGGGTTTGGGTGATGGAGAACACCGTGCTGTTGAGGCAGCCACCAATGCAATTTCTTCCCCGTTATTAGAGGATGTTTCCATTAACGGAGCCACAGGCCTTATTATTAATATTACGGGAAGCTCGGACCTTACCACCTTTGAGGTAAACGAGGCCACCACATTAATTACAGAGGCTGCCCATGAGGATGCAGAAATTATTTTTGGCACTGTGATTGACGAGAATATGGAAAACAAGGTGAAGGTAACGGTAATTGCAACGGGAATTGGTGGTAGTAGAAGAGTACCTGATCTGATCCAAAGGCAAGCTGAGGGAACCCAAGCGGAAAGTCTTATGGACAATTCTCTTGTAGAAGAAACCACAACCACCACACCGCCTACTACAGACACTGCAACTACAGACACCAGAACAATGGATGCCCAAGATGGAACAACTAGGGATGACCATGGGGGATTTGAAGAGCAATCAGACGAACCTCTTCCCTTTTACCCTAGCTCAGTTATACCCAGCGTGGTCAAAGAGCAGTCTGACCTATTTGATAAGGAAGCTTTAAAGGAAGTAAAACCTAAATTAGAGATGACTGATTTAGAGAGAGCAAGGAAAATTGCCAAAACCTTACGTGGAACCAAGCTTAATGGTGGAGAATACGATATCCCCACATTTATTCGTCGGCAACAGCCTCCTGCTCAGGACTAGCATAAAAAAAGCCCTCTTTTCTAAAGAAGGCCTTCTGTGCTCAGAGTAACTTGTAATAAATTACGGCTTATTTGTTAGCATTGAATTTTTGTTGATTGGCTTTACGAATAAACTTTTTAAGCTGAATCGTTTTCTCATCCACTATACCTGTACTATATGTTCGCTCCAAATTATCGCTAATTTCTATTTTTTTCAACACGATTCTTTTTCCTTTATCCAGTCCTGCTGTGCCTCCCTCTAGCAATCTAGCTACTTTGGGCACATCTGCTTGTATCAATTTCACTACTTCGTTTATATACTCTTCCGTTGGACTAGCTATTCTTTTTTTCTGCAATGTATTTTGGTATGACCCATAATTTTCCGTGTTCAAAAATGTTGCTGAAGCGTATCCTATTAACGCTCCAGCAATCATAGCTATTATAATTTTTTTATTTTTCATTTTCCTTTATCCTTTTTCAAGTTTTTATTCGTTTAGAGTAATTTGTAATAAATTACAAATTATATTCATTCATATTATATTCTTCTCTTATGCTAGTTAACTCTTCATCTCGTGATCTTATTGCTTCTTTTACTGCGTGTTTTGCTGCTTCAAATTTCTCTCTAGCTGTTCCTTCTTCTGGTAGATCTGCCTCTTCATCCTTTGATATGCTTGAAGAAGAACTGGAAAGAATAGCCTGTAATTCTAAATAGGCTGTGTCTATTGATATTTTATAGTTCTTTATTATTGTTATCCATTTCAATTTTGCATAATTTATTTCCGAGATGAATTTTGCTGTTTCGTCTACTACAGTTTCTCTCGGTGTGCTTGCTATTGCAGTTTCGTCTACTACAGTTTCTCTCGGTGTGCCTGTTACTGCAGTTTCATCTACTACAGTTTCTCTCGGTGTGCCTGTTACTGCAGTTTCATCTACTACAGTTTCTCTCGGTATGCTTGCTACTACAGGTTTTTCTACTATAGCTTTTTCTACTTCTCTTAGGCTGTATGGATTGGGCCATAATCTCTCTTTTGCAGCTTCAAGTACTTCCTGTATTTCTTTTACTACAAGTTTTTCGTAATTTACTGTGCTGTATGGATTGACGTATGGTTCATCGATTACAGATTCATCTTCTATCATTATTATTGTGCTTCCAGCATCTTCTTCATAGTTTACCTCATTAGATAAGTCGTCTAATTCTGATATCTCTACTGGAATATCAGATATTTCTGGTGTCTCTGCATCCAATAAGCTGACTAATTTTGCTTTGCTTTTTTCCGTAATTGCTTTCTCCGAGCATCCGATTAATGCTATGGAAATCACAAGTGCTGGGATTGCTATTATTATTATATTATTTTGTTTCTTCATTTTCTTTTCTCCTTTGTTAATTTTTATATTATGTTGGAATAATTTGTAATATAATTACAAATTACTCATCAGTATAGTTCATTAGCATTTTATCGAACTGTTTTTGTTTCAATATCTTTGCTTCTGCTAGTTCGTCGATTGTTTCTTTCCATACTATTCTGGCTGTTTTTAGATTCACTCTAGCTATTTCTTCATACGCTCTAGCTATTCCTTCTTCTTTCGAAAGTATTAATTCTTCTTCTCTTGAATGCATTAATTCTTCTGGCGTTTTCGATTCTTCTGCAGCGATTGTTGTTGAGGCTTGCAGATTTCCTTCAGAGATTATTCCTGTTGAACTTATCGCTGCCTCTGATAAGGTCTGCAGCTCTTCTTCAGAGATTATTCCTGTTTCCGCTAAATCTTCGGATCCTCGCATTGCTTGTAGTTCATTCAAGTGACGTATTACTTCTGGTGAGGCTTGCAGAGATTTTCCATAGGCTATTACAAGCATTATTTTCAGTGTAGATTTCTTCCTGATCCATACACTTTTGGCCATTTTTTCTTTATTTTCCAATTCGCGTATACTTCTATCCCATTTATTGTCGAATCTATTTCGCTTAAAGTTAAATTGAGCTAGCTCTTTTTCCTTCAAATGGGCTATTTTTTCTGCTAATTCTGATTCCGAGTTGAGTAATTCTCTTCCCTTTGGATTAGAAATCATATCGGCGGCGATGTCGACTAAGTTGTTTAAGCCGTCAGCTATATTGCTGAAGCCGTCAGCTACATTGACGGAGCCGTCAGCTAAGTTGACGGTACGGTTGAAAAAACTTATGTGAGCTACATTGCCGGCTACGTTGTCGGAGTCGTCAGCTAAGTTGACGGTACGGTTGAAAAAACTTATGTGAGCTACATTGCCGGCTACGTTGTCGGAGTCGTCAGCTAAGTTGTCAGCTATATTGCTGAAGACGTCAGCTAAGTTGTCAGCTATATTGCTGAAGCCGTCAGCTAAGTTGTCAGCTAAGTTGTCAGCTAAGTTGTCAGCTAAGTTGACGGTACGGTTGAAAAAACTTACTTTCTCTTGTTCCGAGTCTAAGTTGGTTAAATCTGATTTGCCCTCTCCTTTAGCCGATTTTGATGTTTCTTTCTGTGAACATCCTGGTAATGCTATGGTAAGTACAAGTACTAGGATTGTTATTATATTATTTTGTTTCTTCATTTTCTTTTCTCCTTTTTATTTGTTAATTTTCACTATTAAAGCTGTATTATATATTAATGAATCAAAATAGTCAAGCATTATTTTAATTTTTATTGCTCTTTGTCAAATCTTTGTTTTTATTAGTTTAATTCAATTTTTTCTGCCTTCGATTAGATTTACTGGTCACTATATCTCCCTACTATTTCATCTAGTTTTTCTTGCTTCAAGTTCTCTGCGTTCTCCAGAGCTTTTCTTCTTATCTGCCACCTTACTTTATCTAGCGCTTCTTCCTTTGCATTGGCTATTGCTTCTGGCTCTACTTCGCCTATTCCATTTGCCTTAATATTGGCTATCGCTTCCTCTTCGGCATTGGCTATTGCTTCTGGCTCTACTTCGCCTGTTTCATTTGCCTTAATATTGGCTATCGCTTCCTCTTCGGCATTGGCTATCATTTCTTCTGCATTTGTTAGCTCTTCTTCCATAAGATGAAGTACATCTTCTGGCGTTTGGGGTGCTTCCAGCTTTTTTTCAAGGATCGTTTCTGTTGGATTACTCACTTGCTGATCATATACAATCAAATCAAATACCATTCCTGGCTTTTTCGCGTCTTCATTCAACTCTGATTTTCCTAGTGGTAAAATGGTGGTTTCTATCATTTGCCCATCGGCGATTTTTTCTAGCAATGAACGGAATTCGATTTCTAACGAGCTTGTTTCTGTCTCTAATTCAGATTCTCCTAGATTGTGCTTTTTTCTTATCCAACTCGATCTGGTTATTTCTTCCTGATCTTTTAAATAGTTTATTGTTTGTTCCCAAATCAATTCGGTTTGTTTTAACTCTCCTTCAAATTTTGCTAATACTTCTTTCTTTAAAGTGATCATTTTTTCTTGCGCATCTAAACTCAATTCCAATTTGGTTGGTTCTATTTTGTCCCATCCGGCTCCTGCTTTACTTTCTTTACCTAGCGTTTTTTTTCTCTGCGCATCCCGGTAAGGCTATAATAAGTACTAGGATTGCTATTATATTGTGTTTTCTCATTTTTCTTATCTCCATTAATTAACTTTTACTCTACAAATTGCATTGTACATTAATTAACCATAATAGTCAAGTATTATTTCGACTTTTCCCAAAAATAAAAGTCGTAAATAGCTGCATATAATAGATGTGCTAGTAAAATTTACTTGCCAGTTGTTCTCCTTTGATTATAGCCTTCATCTCTAGCAAGAGCTTTTGACTGAGCCCTTCTATCTCCAATTACTTCTATTGCTTGAGGAGCACTGTCTCGACCAAAGCGCCATGATCGCATTTGATCAGAATGGGTTCTAATTTTAGCGGCTTCTTTAGATCGTCTTTCTCCAATTATTATTGTGAGGTCGGTTAAATCGTAAATCCCCATTTTCTCTAAATTCACTGAACCTATTTCTCTTCTCAATGATTGATAGTCTTTGAAGTTAGCGATGCAGTAGAGTGTAATGTATATAGCAATTCCAATAGGTATATTGAGCAAGATAGAAATTCCTGGATAGTTTATTAAGCTGACTCCGAGAATAGCAAAATCGCTAGTCTCAAAATATTCTTTCTTAAGGCTATAATCATTCCAGCAACGATACTCTCCGTTTCTTATAGAGTGAAATTCATCATCTGTAAGCACACGATATGATCTTTCTTTTTTAGTATTGCCATTTGATGCATTTACATATTGTGGGATCATAAAGGCTAGACTAAGCAATATACATAATATGTTTTTATTTTTTTTCATTCTTTCTATTCCTTCACTAGCAACTATATAAAACAGAAACTTGCAAGTATCGTGCCAAAGTTACCTTAAAGGATGATTGGAAGAGGAATTAAAAAGTCCTTTTATTTCATATAGATATGCTAAATTTCATGCTTCTGAATTTATAGATACTCTGTGGGATTAACTAAAAAATAGACAGTTGTCATTGCACAGCGATTCTGTCGTATAACTACACAGGGAAACTGTCGGCGCAGATGCGTCAAAAAGGGGGGTTTGATTTCTAGTAAAACAGGCTCTCAAGACAGTATTCACAGCTGTTTTCTGGCTCTTAGAGGGCCGTACTTTGCTTCTAACGGTCTACCTTCTTTTTTGAGAGCCTAGGTGGCAGTGGCCTGCTCTTTTTAAGAGCTGCACGCGTTCTAAGGAGTATTGTCTGCATATTAAACTTCAGCCATATACGCCGGATGCTCCCATACTGTACATTTAGTTGACACTCTTTCTTTAAATGCAAGAATAATTGCCTTTGCCCTAGGTAGGGATTCTTCAAAGAAAAATCAATTACTTTTCTCTCTATGCTCCTTATGCTTTTGGAGGAGTGACTTTTATTGTGATTCTTTTTTAAAGCACTGGCTCCTTTTCTTTTAAAATTTTTCTATTGTTATAAATAGTTTGCCTTGAACAGCCTGACTGTCTGGCTGCCTCTGATACATTTTGAATCTTGCTTGCAAGCTCAATAATCTCTAGTTTTCTTTTTGCCTCCATGTCTTTTGCAGAAGGTTTTGAAGGTTCAGTTACCTTAGAAACTATTAATTTCTTGCCTGCAAAATGCGCTGTAATTTTTCCTCTAGCATTTATTCGGATTTCAATTTCTTTTTTAGCAATGGAATGTCTTAACTTGGATTCCAATAAATAGATTTTATTCCCATAACTAAAGGTATGATCATTTCTAATCTTCCGAGACTATTTCATAATAAAAATACCATTGATGTCTGTGGATAATGGAAGCGGGGTATATTCAGATATAGGGTTATCTGGTTCCACAATGCAATTTTTCTGCCAATAGGAAGGAAGAAATTTTTTTTGAAAAAACCTGTTTGCTCCCTCTATATTCCGAATGCCAGCCAATCTTAGCTCCGGAATTAATCTATCTTGAAGTGTATAGAAAGCTCTTTCTATTCGACCCTTCCCTTGAGGTGAATTTGCAAAAATAATTTCAATGCCTAACTCCTCACAAGCTCTCTTTACTTGCGAGAAGTTACCGCGCTTTCGACCTCCAAAGAGACCCGCTCTATCAACATACAGCGTTTTAAAAACTCCCTTTTTCTTAATAACTTCTTTTAAGACTTGCGGTGGTTTGCAGGGTAGTTGCCCCTTTAAAATTTAAACTACTCCATGTCTAGCAAGATTTTTACCATGTTTCAATAGCTTAATTTTTAAAATTCTATTTCATTGGGATTTTTCTCTTTTTTACAAGGGGCGACTTTGGCGGCTCCAGCAAGCTGTAAGGCTTGCGCCGCCAGCCGCCTGTGGTAGGGAAGCAGTTACTCGTATTTCTCAATATCCCGGGAAAAATTTCCGCAGGAGTGCGCTCCTTACAATATTTATCTTGATTCGTAGGCTCTTTGTTATAAAAATCCATACACACTTATCCAAGCTATCTCGAAGGGGCTTACTGGCTGCTGGCAAGGTGAAAAACAGGTATAGAAGATGCCTATGTCTTACTTGAGACTATTTAAGCAGTTTTTAACGGATTTAATGTTACAGCTTCTGACCTATCCCAGTTTCTTGTTTTCCCTGACCAACGATTTGGATTTTTTTGTTTTGCTCGTTCATATACTGCTCGTCTCTTAGTCAATATCTCAACGTCCTCACCCCTTCTGCGACTCCCTTGAGTTACAAAGTTTATACCACTATGAAAGTGCTCTTCATTATACCAAGGAATAAATTTCTCCATCCATTCCCCACATCCCTCAATAGACTCAAACGGTTTAGAGGGATAGCTTGGATTATATTTTATCGTCCTAAAAAGAGATTCGGAATAAGGATTATCATCGCTAACTCTCGGTCTATTAAAGGATGGGACCACTCCAAGTCTTTGGAGTGTGGCAAGCATGGTAGCTCCCTTCATTGGCCCTCCATTGTCTGAATGAATAGCAAGCTCTCCTTCCTCTATCTTTTCTTGCTTGCATAAACTCAACATCATTTGACTTGATATTTCATCATTTTGTTCTGTGCTAACTACATAGCCAACGATACTGCGATCAAAGAGATCCATCACTAGGTACAGATAAAAATACATACCTTTTATATTAGTTCTCAAATATGTTATGTCCCAACTCCAAACTTCATTTGGACCTGTGGATACAAGCTCTCGAGGATTATTAACCTTACTTCCTTCTTTTTGCTTACCTCTATGGACAAGCATTCCCTCTTCTTTTAGACAACGGTAAAAAGTAGATTCACTGGCTATATACAATCCATCATCAGCTAATGCAGGTACGATCTGTGATGGAGGTTTATCCTGGAACTTTTTACTATTTGCTATTTGAAAAATTCTTTTTCTTTCCTCATCACTTAATTTATTTGCTGGAACACTCTTGGGACCCTTCCTCCTATCTCCAACAGGGTTTTTATTCCAACGTCTGTAGGTTGTGGGGTCTAGTCCCATCTGTATGCATGCCCTAAAGAGGCGTGCCCCATTAGAGACAGCCTCTTCAATTTTTTCTAAATAATTTCTCCTATCTTCTAAACCTATTCGTCTTCCTCGTTGCTGCCCCAGATCAGGTCCATTTTTTTTTTTAGAATCAGCAAGGCACTGGCTTCTGCAAGAGCTTTATCTTTACGACGAATTTCTTTTTCCAAAGTGTGCACTTTCTTCTTCAACTGACGTTTCTCGGAAGGATCTTCTTTTTCACAAAGCTCATGCCTCCAGTCCGCTATATCTCGATTGAAGAGTCCGTGCTTGCGCAAATAAGCACCTCTATCTTCCTCAGTAATATTTGCAACCTGTTCAATTGCTGCCAGTTTTTGTTTTTTACTCCAATGTTTATTTCTTTTTTTCATACTAGGTTCTTTACCACATTCCTTTACCCACTTGGAGAGGGTGGGCTGCGATATGCCTACTTTAAGACTGAGGGCATGGGCACTGGGACCACTAGGAGATAGCATCTTCTGGATCATCGTTTTTTTTATTTCTTCTGAGTATAGCTTCATAATAAAGCCTTTCTCGCCCCCTATTGTTGATAAAAAAACTACGGAATCATGGCTTTTAAGAAAAATCAGCCGGACTCACGCAGATCGTAAAAAGAGGCAACTTCCCTGAAACAGGGGGCTTGCAAGCAACCAAAACTTGTTTCTGAAGGAAAGAATTTACCAAAAACCTCTCCATTGGCATCATCAATAGTAGCGATCAAGCAAGACTTAGAATCTCCGAACCATCTATGTGTACTACCATCCATCTGCAACATGAGACCAGAGCATGCCATACGCTCTCTTCTTTTTCTAAGTTTAGATCGTCTTTTTTTTTCATTTTCACATGATGTATCTCATGTGCCCACCTTCGAAGCGTTTCTTTATTTATAAAAACACCCTCATCACTTTTTAGCTTTTCTCTGAGATGAGTTAGATTAAAATCAAAATATTTTATTTTAATTAAATCTTCAACTTTAGTTCTTACCGAGTCAGCGGTCTTATTGATAGGAGCGCAACCTCTATTTTTATGCAGTAAATGCAAGGATCCTTTTTCTTTATGTAATCTTAAATATCGTTCAATAGTTCTTATAGATCTATTTAGAAGTTTTGAGGCATTTGGGATTGTTATTTTACCATCACAAACCTTTGAAATTGTATCCATTTTTAATTGATCATAACTTGTTATTCTTATCATAATACTGCACCCTCCTATTTATTTGTAAAATCAGAAGTACAGCTTACGAATGCTATTATGGTGCAGTGCGCCCGTCAAATTCCCTTTGTAGTTATGATACGACAGAATCGCTTTGTGATTACACTAAAAAATAGACAGTTGTTGAGGAAGTTTGCGGTAGTTCCTCGAATGAATTTCTAGATATTGTCCGTTATAAATAAAATCCCTTCATTTCTGAAGGGATTTTTTCAAGCCATATAGCCTCTAATATAGAATTTTCATTTAGTTTACTGAAAGATCATAAATTATATTTACCGTGAACTAGCTGTTAGGTTGGGACGTATATAAATGAAAATTATTTTTTTGCTCTTGATCTCCATCTTTAGAGTTGCTAAAGTACTCTTCAATTCTGTTTTTTTCTTCTTATCAGTTTCCATATTTATATTCTCTCGAATACGTTCCACGAGTTCTTTTTTCTTCTGCATTTCTGCTTCTAGATCTTCTAGAACATTCTCTAATTCTGTTTTAGAGTAATTGGCATCTTCATCAGTAATCAAGTTAAGATTTTGAAGAATATGGATGTCACGTGCATTCCCAACTGCATAAAAATAAGAGCGACAGCCTATATTAATATAATTTTGAATCATTTTACCTGCTTGTTTTTGATTTTTATTAGCAGCGCTAGAATGCCTACTTGGCTCAGTTTCTAATGCATCTAATATTGATGCTGCTTTTTTATCATTACATTCTTCACTTATAAAGCTCAGACTTTTGGATGGACTTTTACCTTGAAGATTACTTATTCTTTCTTTCATATCCTTAAATTCCAACTTGCCCTTTGAGAGCTTCTCTTGATCTGGAACAGGATAATAACCATATTGTAGTTCTGGTACTCCATCATCACTATAATCTGGTGTCCATATAAGAAGCCCTATAACTAGCCATTGAGCAAGTCGTCCTGCCTTCCTCAGTAAACGTCCTGTTAAAGAAGGACGACGTTTTTTAGTAACTTTAGCCATATCAATGGTCTGAGGATTATTTACTTTTATGAATTGACCTGCTGTTAGTTGAGAAGAAGCCGCAGTAGCAGCAGCAGCTATGCTTGCTTCAGATTTCTTTACTATGTGGCGACCAATAAGAATAAGTCCGAAGCTAGATACTACAAAAATAGCAGGTTCATCGTAAGCTTGCCTTATTATGGTTTTTACCACAGGACCTACCCCTATATCGTTTGCTATATAGCCTATATCACTTGCTGTTTCCGATTCTATTATAGTGTTTGTCACAGAAGTTATCCCTATGCCGTCTACTATACTGACTATACCGTCGCCTATTTCGGATAGGTTGTCTTTTATTCCCCATTCTTCAAAATATCTTGCTGCCTTTTTTTTTATTCCTGGTATGTTGTGTGTCTTAAAACCGATACCTAATGTTGGTATTAAAAAAGTTAAAGGTTCGTCTGTCGAATTTGAAGTTTCCTCTCCATTTGCCCTATCTGTTTCTGTGATCAGTGCCACTGAATATGCATACTGTGGGCTAACCAAAGCTAGGCAAAGTAATATGGCTATTATATTTTTTGTTGTTTTCATTTTCTTATCTCCTTGTTAATTGTTATTCTTTACTGCACAAACCGTATTATGCATTAAGTTATATAAATAGTCAAGCATTATCTTGAATTTTTTAGTCAATCGAATTGACTCACAAAAAACGTCACCAAAATGGCTTTGAGAACAGTGAGTTACGGCTCGGTTGACTCACAACGCAATTCCATGGAAAATATAACTGTAAAATTAACATACCAAGGAGGTACATTATGAACAAACAAGCCATAACACAATATTTACTAGCAATAGCGGAGCTTTACCGCAATAGCCTTAAGAGAGAAAAAACGAGAATACTGGATGAGGCCGTGAAGGTGTGTCCGCTAAACCGTAAGCAGATCATCAGACGCCTGCAAAAGGGTCCAGAGAGCATCATAAGGGGAGGGGGTTCTGGGAGGAGATTCCAGTACCCCCGAGGGCTCCTTAAGCCCTATATTCGCAAATTATGGACGAGGATGGGCTATCCCTGTGCTCTAATCATGCAGGCAAGTATGGAAGAGTGGCTAGAGTATTTGCCTGTTGATATGAACTTTCCCAGCGCTATAAAAAGAAAGCTTTTGCAGATGAGTGCCTCTACTGTAGGCAGATTTTTAAAAGAAATTAGAGGAGATAGGAATAAAGGAAAAAGCACCACTAGACCTGCTAGTAGTTATCTGAAGAGCAAGGTTCCCATAAATACATTGGGCTTTCGACCCGAAGAACCAGGATACTTGCAGGCAGATACGGTGTCTCACTGTGGAACAAATGTAGGCGGCTTATACGCCTCTACCCTTACCACTACAGACGTATATTCCTCTTGGACAGAGAATAGAGCTATTCTAGGAAAAAGGGCGCATAAGGTTAGTCAGAAATTCTATGAAATTCAAAAGGAATTGCCTTTTTTAATAATAGGAATAAATACAGACTCTGGAACAGAGTTTATCAACAATGAAGTGGTAAATTTTATGAATAGCAATGGCAGGAGAATTAATTTTACTAGGTCCAGGCCTTATCGTAAGAATGACAATTGCTTCGTGGAACAAAAGAACTTTACCCATGTAAGAGAGCTTATGGGCTATGAGAGGATAGAGGATAAAGCTCACATAGATTTGATGAATGATATTTATATAAATTACTGGAACCCGTTAAAAAACTTTTTTATTCCGTGTTTGAAATTGAAGGAGAAGTATAGAGAAAAGTCTAGAGTGATAAAAAAGTACCATAAAGCACAAACGCCCTTTAATTGGCTAATGAAATCGGATGCTCTTTCCGAGGAGTATAAAAGGAGGTTAAGAAAAAGAAAAAAAGAACTCAATCCCTTTGTCCTGAAAAGCGAAATGGACAAAAAACTAGACCAGCTTTTTTTATTATTGCAGCGGTCTAAGAATGGAAAAGCGGCATGATTTCAACGCGATGCTCCTTGGTGCGTTTTCATTATGAGTCAATACGAATTATTCATAATCTATTGTTTTTATTAATTTTTTCCCCTGCTTTGCTCCTCCCTTTAAATGGGGGTTAGAAAGGCTAAAGGACTAGCATGCAGTCACCGTAGGAGAGGAAGCGGTATTCCCTTTGAATAGCTTCGTCATAGGCTTTCCATAGCAGATCCTCTCCAAGGATGGCAGCCAGTAGGACAATAAGGCTGGACTTGGGTTGGTGAAAATTTGTAAGAAGGCCATCTATGGCAAGAAAATCCGATCCAGGGCGAAGGAAAATATCTGTTATACCATCCTGTTGCTTGCGAGCAGCACTTTCTAGGGCACGAACCGTTGTTGTGCCTACAGCGATTCGCCTTCCTCCATTTTTTTTCACAGCATTCATTTTCAATTGCACAGAACGGGGAACGGAAAAATATTCCTCATGCATTTTATGATCTTCTATTGTTTGTGTTTGTATGGGTTGGAATGTTCCATATCCCACATGGAGGGTAATATAGTCTAGCTGTGTGCCTTTATTTTTTAAGGATTTTAGCATTTCTTCGTTAAAGTGGAGTCCTGCGGTGGGGGCAGCAACGGATCCCGGTATTTTTGCGTAAGTGGTTTGGTAGCGTTTAGTGTCTTGGGCTTCATCTTTGCGTTCAATATATGGTGGTAGGGGAACATGACCAACCTGTTCTAACTCTTGCTTGAGGTTTGTTTTTGCTTCAAATGCCACTTGAAAAATACCTTCTTTTTTTCCTCGTCCTACCACGCGAGCAGTAATGTTCTCACCGATGGAGAATTCTAAATTTTCTTTTCTTGCAGAACTTTTTATTAAGCAGGGGCTAATATTATTATCTGACGGTGACTCTAATAAAAAGCATTCCACTCGCCCTCCCGATGGGCGCACACCCAGCAGACGTGCCTTAAACACTTTGCTATTATTCAGTACCATCATATCTTTACTGCAGACCCATTTTGGTAGGTCGGAGAACAACTCATGGTAGATTTTTTTTTCTTTTCTTTGAACAACGAGCATTCTGGAGGCATTGCGATCGGCCAAAGGGTATTGGGCAATAAGCTTTTTGGGCAGGTTATAGTTGAAGTTATTGAGTTCCATTGCTTGTTTTTCCATAATGGTTCATCACACGATGCATACGTTGTAGGATTTCCCACTGTATACGGCTTCTATCATGGTTTTTCGCCCAGTTATAGTGGAAGCCCCGGTTGGTTGAATTTCGTTTTTTGTGACCAAAACTTATGCCCAAGTGGGACCAGCGGGTAGCGGTATCGGCAAACCATTCGTTTAGCTCTTTGTTTTTCAGGAGGGCTATTTTATCCAGAAGCTTGTCTCCTAGAAATCGCTTGAGAGTAAAAAGGGAATGTTTTCGAAGGCTTTTTTTCAAAAATGGTATGCGATCAAACGTTTTGTTATTTTCCAGCATATTCACTTCGGTAGCAAAAAAGTCTAATGCCTTTGTGCTCGTTATATTTCTGTTATTTTCCATGTCCACATAGTGGGTGGATTGAATGAGTCCTCGGTAAACGCCCTCTAGGCTAGCACCTTGATTCAATACATTTATCCAAGAGATATACGATTTGGGATCCTTTAATTTTCGATTATAGATCTGTTCATACATTTCTAGCAGGAATAGGCGGTGGAGGTTTTTTTGTTGCTTGGGGGAGAGAGCAACGAGGGGAGGCTGTTGTTTTATTTCTGTTGGTATTTCTTTGGGGGTACAGGCCGAAAGAAGAAAAGAAAGAAGAATGGAAAGAGGAATAGAGTGAGAGGGGAGGGTTAGGTGCTGTTGTTGTGAGTGGCGTTGGATGGGAGGGGAGAGCACTAGATTTTTAGTTCAACTTGGGGGGTTCAACCGCAGGGTTGTTCAACCTGAAGGTTGAACAACTGGTTTGCTTTTTTTAGGAGTGCTTCCTGATTGCATTGCTTGTCGATCGAGTTCTTTGTTGTTTCTTTGTTCTTCGGTGAGCTTTTTCTTTTTGGGAGGAGGTAATTTATAGTCTACAAATTCAATAATGGCCATTTTAGCACTATCGCCATAGCGGGGGGCAGTTTTACGAAGGATGCGTGTATACCCTCCATTGCGTGTTTTAAATCTTGGACCAAAGTCCTCAAAGAGTTTTTTCACCAGTGTTTTATCTTTGATTTTACTGTAGACCAATCGCCGTGCATGGAGGCTGTCCGTATTTTTCCCCTTTGTTACCAAACGTTCCACTATACGTCGAAGATCCTTGGCTTTGTGTAGCGTGGTTTCGATACGTTCATGGAGCAATAGGCTGGCTGCCATATTGGTAAACATGGCCATCCTATGGTCTGTTCTGCGTCCAAATTTTCTACGGTCTACCTTATGTCTCATAATAACTTTCTATTCTTCGTCCAATCCGCCACCAGAGGGAGAGTGATTATTACCCGTGGGGTTGGTGGTCTCTTCCTCTTGCTTAGGTTCATTGTCGTTATTGTTATCGTTGTTATTTTCACTGTCAGGGGAACTGTCTGCTGGGGCACTGTCTGCTGGGGCACTGTCTGCTGGGGCACTGTCTGGAGCACTTTCTGGGGTGCTGTCAGGGGTAGTGCTGTCAGGGGTAGTGCTGTCAGGGGTACTACTGTCAGGAGCAGCACTACTGTCAGGGCTATTGAAACCGTCATGGCTATTATGGAGAAGGTTATTGCTGCCTTCGTCACTGGTAGGTGTTGATGGCTCTTGGGGTTTTAACTCTTCAACGGGGGGTTGGAATCCAGTGAGTTTCATTCCCAGGTGAAGTTCCATTTTTGTGAGCATCTCTTTAATTTCGTTGAGTGATTTACGTCCAAAGTTTTTCGTACGTAACATCTCCCCTTCACTTCGTTGTACCAATTGATAAATATGTTGAATGTCTGCGTTCTGTAGGCAATTTGCACTTCGTACGGAGAGTTCCAGCTCTTCCACTGGCCTATATAGATTCGCACTCCATGTTTTTTGCTTTTTACTCTCAGGCTCTTTTACGGGTTCCTCTTCCTCTTCGAAGTTTAGAAATACGGTCATTTGATCCCGTATGATTTTAGAGCTTAGGGCTACTGCATCTTCCGGACTTACACTTCCATCTGTCCAGACTTCCATTTGTAATTTATCGTAGTCAGTACGTTGCCCCACCCGTGCGTTGGTTACCACGTAGTTTACTTTTTGAATGGGGGAGAAGAAAGAGTCGATCACAATCCAACCAATGGGTAGGTCTTCATTCTTATTTGCCTCTGCAGTAACAAAGCCCCGTCCTGTTTTTACAAGTAATTCCGCATGGAACTTACCGCTGTTGCCAAGGGAACAGATATATTGAGATGGGTCTAGCACTTCCAGTCGTCCACCAGTCTCAATATCCGCTGCGGTTATTATGCCGTTTTCTTCTTTTGTTATGGTAACGGTTGCTTCTTCGGTGGAGTCCAGCATTTTTAAGCGCAGTGCTTTTATATTGAGAATTACTTCCGTTACATCTTCCAGTACATCCTGGATTTCAGTAAATTCATGTTGTACGCCCTGTAATCGGATTGCAGTTACTGCTGTTCCACGCAGTGAACCCAAGAGAACTCTGCGCAGAGAGTTTCCCAGGGTAAGACCGTATCCTCTCTCTAGGGGGCGAGCCGTAAATTTTCCATACATTTCGGAAAAAGAATTTTTGTCCACTTCCAGTACGGCTGGTTTAATTAGGGTGCGCCAATTTTTTTGCATATTTGGTATCATTAACTTCCTCCACTTTCCTTTATTTATTGTCGTTTATCGTTAATATAAAAAATCTTCCTACTCTTATTTTTACGCTCATTACTTGGAGTACAACTCCACTACTAAGCGCTCCTCAATGGGCAATGTAATATCCTCACGACTTGGAAGATCCTTTACGGTTCCTTTAAAATTACTATGATCTACTTCTAGCCAGCCGGGTAACTCCCTTGATTTTGCATTCTCTATGGATGCCTGAACCTGCACTTGTTTTTGGCTCTTTTTTCGTAGGGAAATTACATCGTCTTTTTTCACTTGAAAAGACGGGATATTTACGGAGCGAGTGTTCACTTCCACAAGCCCATGGCTAACCATCATGCGGGCTTGGCTTCGGCTGGAGGCAAACCCACAGCGATAGAGAGCATTGTCCAGACGACACTCTAAGAAGGTTAGGAGATTCATACCTGTGATGCCTTTTTTCTTCTCTGCGCGTACAAAGTAGCTGTGGAATTGTTTTTCCATAAGACCGTAGATGCGCTTTAGCTTTTGTTTTTCTCGAAGCTGTATGGCGTATCCAGAAAATTTAATTCGTCCGTGACCGTGGACTCCTGGTGGGTAGGCACGGCGTTCAAAAGCGCATTTTTCCGTCATGCAACGCTCGCCCTTTAGAAAAAGTTTTTGGTTCTCTCGCCTACAAATACGACAAACAGAATCTCGATAACGTGCCATAAAATTTCTCCTATACTCTTCGTCGTTTCGGTGGACGACAGCCGTTGTGTGGCATTGGTGTTGTGTCTTGAATTTGGGTTACTCGAACGCCTGCTGAGGAGATGGCTCGTACAGCGGACTCTCTTCCTGCTCCCGGCCCTCGTACTTCCACGGAGGCTGTTCGTAGGCCATGTTCCATGGCTTTTCGTATAGCGTCTTCTGCGGCCATTTGTGCTGCAAAAGGGGTGTTTTTACGGCTTCCACGGAAGCCTTTGAGACCTGCACTGGACCAAGCTATTACATTTCCCTGAGTGTCGGTTACGGTAACTAGGGTGTTATTAAAAGTGGAGGATATGCAAACGACCCCATTAGGAATATTCTTCTTTTTTTGTTTGCGCTTGGGTTTGCCTTTTGTTGCTTCAGCCATATTTTTCCCTTTATTTCAGCGACTTCACAGATTTTTTACCTGCGATAGCAACGGATTTTCCTTTTCGCGTGCGTGCATTACAGCGCGTTCTTTGTCCCCTAGCAGGGAGTTTCTTTTTGTGACGCATTCCCCGGTAGGAACTCAAATCCACTAAGCGCTTAATATTTTGGCTCAATTCTCGCCTCAGATCCCCTTCCACCTTGAGACCACTGCGGTCTATGGTGGAGCGAATTTGGGCTATGTCATCGTCCAGTAAGTCATCGGATTTCTTGTCCAGCGGTATGTTTGCCATTTTTAGTAGGAGTCTGGAACTGGTTAAGCCGATGCCATAGATAGCGGTGAGGGCATACTCCATTCGTTTATTTCTGGGTAAGTCTACGCCTTGAATTCTTGCCATCTACCCCTACCCCTGCCTTTGTTTATGTTTCGGGCTAGCTGAGCATATCACCCGAACAACACCACGGCGGCGGATTACCTTACACTTGGAACACATTTTTTTTACGGAAGCTCTTACTTTCATATTCTCCTAAAACCCTATATTCTTTTTTTTAAAGACATAAGGAAACACATTTTCGTATCATAAAAATAGACCTATCTTCAAGAAAATTCTATAGTTTCTTTGTATATTTTTCATTTTCTTCCTTTTTTATGCTCCATTCAATGCTGCACGCACTCTTTGGGCCACTTGGTCAGGCGTCCCTTTGGCAGGGATGGACTGCAAGTTGCCGTTTTTTTGGTAGTACTCTTCCACAGGGGCCGTTTCCTTTTGAAAAACCTGTAGTCGGGATTTTGCCACCTCTCTGGTATCGTCGGAGCGTTTTTTTAGGGGACTTTGACAAACATCGCAGATTCCCTTAGTTTTCGGGGGGTTGGATTCCTCGTGGAAGCTCTGGCCGCAGTCCGAGCAAACAACTCGCCCCACAATGCGTTTGACCAACTCCTCTTCGTCCACATGGAGGCTTAAAACTTTGTCTAGGGTCACATTTGTTTTTTTGAGCATTGTGTCCAGACTTTGGGCTTGGATCGTGGTGCGAGGAAAGCCGTCTAGGAGAAAGCCGTTGCTGCAGTCCGGCTCTTTGATGCGCTCACGAATGAGTTCTACCATGAGATCGTCGGGCACAAGCTGGCCTTTTTCTAAATATCCCTTGAGTTGTTTATTCAAAGCACTCTCCGACTGGGAAACCGCATTCCTTAGCATATCTCCCGTGGATATTTGGGGGATTTTATAGGTTTTTGTGAGTACTTTGGCCTGAGTGCCTTTGCCTGACCCAGGAGGACCAAATAAAATAAGAACCATTACCTGCGACCCCTCATGCGAACATTCGATCCCATAAAGGTATCATAATGGCGACTCATAAGGTGGGATTCTACTTGAGCAATAGTATCCATGGCCACACCCACAAGTATGAGTACGCTGGTACCTCCAATATAAAAGGGCACGTTCATGGTATCTCCCAGTATTGCGGGCAGAATACAAACTATGGATAGGTAAACAGCACCCACGGCGGTCACCCGGGAAAGAACAAAGTTGATATAGTCCATGGTTTTCGACCCGGGACGAATGCCGGGAATAAAGCCTCCATTCTTGCGTAAATTGTCGGCCACGTCCTCAGTTTTAAAGGTGATGGAGGTATAGAAGAAGCAAAAGAAAACAATGAGGGCCACGAAAATAATATTATACATTAATCCACCAATTTGGAGGCTATCCGAGATTCTTTGCATAAACGGGGTTTGGATAATGAGGGTAAGCGTGGCAGGCATTCCAATCAGAGCAGAGGCAAAGATGGGGGGAATTACGCCAGAGGTATTGATTTTCAAAGGGAGGTGCGAGGTTTGGCCGCCGTACATTTTTCGTCCCACCATTCTTTTCGCATATTGTATGGGGATTCTCCGTTGGCCCCGTTCCACAAAAATAATGTAATAGAAGCAACCAAAGATGATAGCTCCCAGCATGGCTGCTTTGAGTAAGCTTAGCTCGCCCACTTGGTATAGGTTCCATGCACTGGATATGCCCGATGGAATGGAGGAGGCGATACCTGCGAAGATGATTAAGGAAATGCCGTTACCGATACCGCGCTCGGTGATTTGTTCTCCTAACCACATGAGGAAAACAGAGCCTGCCATTAGGGTAACCATGGTGAGAAGGCGGAAGCCCATTCCCGGATCTAGGACCACAGCAGGGCTTTGCATTTGCTCCAAGCCCACGGAAATTCCATATCCTTGAACGAGGCAAAGGGCAGCGGTGGCGTAGCGAGTGTATTGGTTGATTTTGCGTTGTCCAGATTCACCCTCTTTTTGTAGGCTGCTCAATCTAGGAGAGGCCACGGTGAGTAGCTGAAAAATAATGGAGGCAGAGATGTAGGGCATTACACCTAAGGCTAGGATGGAGAATCTTTCCAAGGCTCCCCCTGTAAATAGGTTAAACCAACTGAAGATTGTGCCGCTTTGACGGCTAAAGAAGTCCATCAGCGCGTCGGCATTCACGCCAGGTGTGGGAATTTGTACGCCGATTCGGTAGATCCCTAGGCAACCTAGGGTGAATAAGATTTTACGCCGTAGTTCCGGGATTTTAACGATTCCATCAACTCCGCTCATTTTTTACAACCTCTGCTTTACCGCCTGCTTTTGTAATTTTCTCTAGGGCACTTTTTGTGAATTTATGTGCATGGACGGTGAGTGTATTTTTTATTTCCCCATTTCCGAGTATCTTTAATAAATTTGATTTGCCTTTTACAAGGCGTTGTTTTTTTAAGGTCTCTAGGGAAACTTCCTTGAGATTCATGCGATCCAGATCGCTCACATTTACCACAATATATTCTTTTCCAAATATATTGTTGAATCCTCGTTTGGGTATTCGTCGGTATAGGGGGGTTTGACCGCCCTCGTAGCCCAAGGCATGTCCACCGCTTTTTCGTGCCCACTGACCCTTGTGTCCTTTGGTGGATGTGTCTCCATGACCGCTTCCCGGTCCACGACCCAAGCGTTTCCTTTTTTGCTTAGCCCCTTTGGCTGGCTTTAAATTATTTAGCTGTAGCATCTTTTTCTCCTTCTCTTATCACTTCCACGAGGTGGATGACTTTTTTAATCATTCCACGTACAGCGGGAGTATTTTCCAATGTGCGTTCCTGGTTGAGTCGCCTAAAGCCAAGTCCTCGAATGGTGGCTCTTTGGTCCGGAGGACAGGAAATTGTACTATGTTTGTAGCGAATGGTAATGGTTGAATTTTTCATAGTTAACGTCTCCCTTTATTTTTCTTTTATATCACTTCTTCCACTGTTTTTCCCCGGTCGGCTGCGATTTGTTCTGAACTCCTCAGTTGCTTTAGGGCTGCTAGGGTGGCCTTTACCACATTGTGAATATTTCGACTGCGTAGGGTTTTTGTGCGTACATTTTGGTAACCAGCGGAGTCCAGGATTCCCCGAACAGTGGCGCTTGCAATTACTCCCGTACCTTCTTTTGCGGGCTTGAGTATAACGTGCCCAGCACCAAATTTCCCGATCATTTCGTGGGGAATGGTTCGTCCCGCTTCTTTAATGGGTACGTTAATGATATTCTTTTTAGCGCATTTTGCTGCTTTTTTAATGGCCTCAGGCACTTCGTTGGCTTTTCCCAGACCCACGCCTACTTTTCCATTTTGATTGCCCACAACTACGATGGCAGAGAAACTGAATCGACGACCTCCTTTTACCACTTTAGCCACACGATTCACATAGAGAACCGTTTCTCCGTATTGTTCTCCGTCGGTCTCCACACTTTTTTTATTATTACTTAGCATATTATCTTTTACTCCTAAAATTCCAAGCCAGACTCTTTAGCACCGTCGGCAAGAGCTTTAATTTTTCCATGATAGAGGTAGCCTCTGCGGTCGAAAAATACTTTTTTCACCGAGTTCTTTAGGGCTAGTTTTCCTAAATAAGTTCCCACAATTTTAGCACCCTCTACGGTATTTTTTGTGCCCTTTAGCTCTTTAGAAAAAGTGGAAGCGTGGGCAAGGGTTTTAGCACCATCCACAACTTGGGCGTATACGGCACGGTTGCTTCGGGTAACCACTAGGCGTAGTCGATCGCTGTCGTTTGTTTTTTTGCCTTTAATTTTTTTCTGTCGTCGCTTTCTTCTCAATTCGCGAGCAGGCTGTTTTTTACTCATTTTTTTCGACACTATATTCTCCTCTTTACTTTCATTTTTTTAAGATTTTGTTCCCGCTGATTTTCCTTGCTTACGGATCACATGTTCATTTCGGTAGCGGATACCCTTTCCTTGGTAGGGTTCCACTGGGCGTAGGGATTTTATTTTTGCAGCAGTTCTACCCACTAATTCTTTATCTGCTCCCATGATATGTAGGGTTGTGTTTTTTTCCACCTTGGCAGTCAATCCTTCGGCCAGTGGAAATTGTACGGGATGGGAAAATCCCAGGGTTAGGTTAATAACGGATCCTTGAGCTTGTGCCCGGTAGCCAATGCCGTTGATTTCTAAAATTTTTGTGAATCCTTGGGACACGCCCTCTACGCAATTACTCAACAGGGTTCGGGTGAGTCCAAATAGGGCTGGGGTTTTTTTGGATACTTCGTCCACGGCAACCACAATATTCGTATCTTTTATATCAGCCTTAATTCCTTTGGGAACGGTGTGGGACAATTTTCCCTTGGGTCCTTCAAAGTGCATGGTGGCACCCTCTGCTCGCACCTTTATTCCAGATGGTATCTTTATGGGTTGTTTTCCTATTCTCGACATTTCTTTTCACCTTCTCTTTGTTTTTTTTGTTCTACCAAACTGTACACAGCACTTCACCACCCACACGGGCTTTTCTTGCAGACTTAGTGGTCATCACTCCCCTTGGTGTGGATATAATTACGGTGCCCATATTATTTAAAGCTGTTGGAAGTTTTTCCACGCTCACATAAACTCGTTTTCCTGGGCGGCTCACCCTTTTTAAATTTCGGATTGTTTTCCTGCCTTTAACGCCAAATTTTAAGTAAATGCGAATATTAAGCTTGTCCTCCACAGTAATGAGTCGAAAGTTCTTAATATAGCCTTCCTCCTTAAGGACTTTTGCAATATTTGCTTTTATCCGAGAGGCAGGTATTTCTAAAACTTCCTTTCCTACGCTATTTGCGTTTCGTATTCTTGTTAAAAGGTCTGCTATTGGGTCTGTCATCATTAGTTCATTCTCCTTCTTAAAAGCTAGATTTTGTTACGCCAGGTAAAGCGCCTTCTAGTGCCAGTGTTCTAAAGCAAATCCTACACATATTAAACCTACGAAGGTATGCTTTTGAACGTCCACACAAGGGGCAGCGACTTTTCTCTCGTACTTTGAATTTAGGTGGCTTTCCCACTCCAACTCGTTTACATTTTTTCGACATATATCTTCTCTTCTCCTCTATTTTTTAAATGGCATGCCCAGCTCAGAGAGTAGCTCCCTAGCCGTATTATTATCTTTTGCGGACGTAACAATAGTAATATTCATTCCATGCATTTTATCTATCTTATCGTAGTCGATCTCTGGAAAGATAATTTGCTCCCTAATACCTAAGCAGTAGTTTCCCCTACCATCAAAGGACTTTGTACTGATTCCACTAAAATCCCTTACCCGTGGGAGTGAAATACTAATTAATCGATCTAAAAATTCATACATTAGTTTTCTCCGTAAAGTTACTCGCGCACCAATAGGCATTCCTTCACGCAGCTTAAAACCAGCAATGGATTTTCTAGCTTTTGTGAGCACGGATTTTTGACCCGTAATTATGGCCAATTCCCCTTGGATAGTATTCAATACCTTTGGATCTGCCACAGCCTCTTTGGTGCAAACATTTACAGTAATACTCTTTAACTTAGGCACTTCCATTATGTTATTGAGTTTTAATTTCTCCTTGAGGGCAGGGACCACTTCTTTTATATAGCGTGCCTGTAATCGGGAGAGGCGAGTTGCTTTTGGAGCATTATCTGGGGCTGGTGCGAAGTACTCTTGGTTCTTTTTTCTCTTTGGGGTTTTCTTTGGTGGTGCTTTTGCCATTTTATAAAACCTCTTGCGCTAGGGAAATAATTTTCATATAGCCACAGGCTCGTAATTCTCTGGGGATGGGACCAAAAATTCTTGTTCCTATGGGCTCTTTTGCAGCGGAGATGATTACAGCGGCGTTGTCGTCGAATCGTATAAAGCTCCCATCGGCACGTCCAATGGATTGCTTGGTGCGAACTACAACGGCTTTCACCACGTCCCCTTTTTTCACCTTGGCTTTTGCATCGGAGATCTTTACCGCAGCCACAATAATGTCTCCCACGAAAGCATAACGCCTTCCGGTGCCACCCAATACACGAACACATTGAATTTTTTTCGCTCCTGAATTGTCCGCTACTCCAAGATTGCTTTCCTGTTGAATCATCTCTATATCCTCAAACGTTAACGGCTTTTCTTAAAACCTTTTTTAAAGCATAGTGCTTTTGTTTACTTCGTGGCGCTTCTTCCACAATCAATACTTCGTCATTTATCTTTGCCAATGAATTTTCATCATGGGCCATTACTTTTTTCGACTTTGTTATATACTTCTTATACTTCTTGTGTAGTACGCGACGGGTGAGTTTCACCACAATGGTTTTATTCATTTTGTCGCTCACCACAATCCCCGTTTTCGTTCTGGGATTCCTTCGCTTCTCTACCTGTGTTTGGCTTGCGTTTGTTGTGTTCTCTGTGTTCATAAAATTCTCTCCGTTTTGTTAAAGCTATTTTACCGTCTCTTTTACTTCTTTAGTTTGTTGCTGAAGAGCTGTCTGCACCCTTGCCATTTCTTTTCTAGCCAGAGCCATTAGAGCAGTGCTGGCCAATTGCCCCGTTTTCCATTGCATTCGTAATTGAAAAAGATGATCCTTGAGCTCCTTTGCTTTTGCTGTGAGCTCTGCCACATTCAATCGCTTCACTTCTTGTTTAGATTTTGATCGTTTATGTGCCATCTTCTATACCTTACTTTCTCGTATAATTACTTTTGCCTTCACCGGCAATTTGTGTCGAGCCAAGCGAAGCGCTTCCACAGCTATCTTTTCTGGCAAGCCTTCCATTTCATATAAAATCCTACCCGGCTTAACCAGGGCCACCCATTGATCCACGCCACCTTTTCCTTTACCCATGCGCACTTCTGCGGGTTTTTTAGTAAGGGGCTTGTCTGGAAAAATCCGAATCCAGCTCTTTCCACCTCGCTTGGTGAAACGGGTCATGGCAATTCGAGCGGCTTCAATTTGTCTTGCAGTAATATAACCACACTCCATAGCCTGTAGACCGTAGTCTCCATATTGCAAAAAGCAACCTCGGGTGATCTTACCCTTCATGCGTCCTTTTTGTACCTTTCGCCATTTTACTTTTTTTGGTGCTAACACAGTCTCTTTTCCTCTTTAATTTAAGTCCAGAACAGTACTGGAACCCTGTTTGCGTTCATTGGCAGGAACTTCGCCCTTATGTATCCAAACTTTTATGCCAATTTGACCGTATGTGGTTTTTGCGGTGGCCACGCCGTAATCAATATTAGCCTGGAGTGTGTGCAGGGGTACGCTACCCTCGGCATAGCCCTCTGTACGCGCAATATCAGTTCCGCCGAGTCTGCCCGCTACTTTTATCTTTATTCCTTTCACGCCTATCTTCTGGGCCGTGGACATGGCTTTTTTCATGGCTCTACGGAAAGCCACTCGCCTTTGTAGTTGGTCCGATATACTCTCTGCCACCAAGGTAGCATCTATTTCTGGCTTTCGTATCTCTAAGATATTGAGCACTAGATCGTCTTTGGTAAATTTTTGTATTTCATCTTGGAGCCCTTCCACCCCACTGCCTTTTTTTCCGATAATTAAACCCGGTCGAGAGCTATATACATTCACTTTTATTTTATTTGCAGCACGCTCAATATTGATCTTTGAAATACCAGCCGAGTATAGCTTTTTCTTAAGGTAACGATTGAGCTTTAAATCTTCATGGAGATGTTGGGCGTAATTTTTTTTTGTAAACCAGCGAGAACTCCAAGTTTTAGAAATTCCAATGCGAAAGCCTATCGGGTGTGTTTTTTGTCCCATGGTTTACTTTTCCTCCAATTCTACGGAAATATGGCTTGTTCTTTTATTGATAGGAGCACCTCGCCCTTGAGCCCTTGGACGAAAGCGCTTTAGGGTTGGTCCCTGATCAATAAGTAGTGATTTTATATAAAGAGTATCCAGATCCACTTTTCCCGTTTGGTCCGCATTCGCAGATGCACTTTCTATCACAGTGGTTAAGGCCTCGGCAGCCCTACGCCTTGGACTAAAGTGCAGGGTTTTTAGGGCTTCATTGATGCCCTTGCCTCGAATTAACTCGGACAGTAGTCGTAGCTTCCTTGGGGCGATACGAATATATTTTGCTTTTGCTTTTACCATGTTCCTTTTTATCCTTTACCTGCAGAGGCTTTCTTATCCGCTGGTGTGTGCCCGTGGAAGGTGCGTGTGGGAGAAAATTCTCCTAAACAGTGACCCACCATATTTTCCGATACGTATACGGGGATAAACTTCCTACCGTTGTGTACCGCAAATGTGAGACCAATAAAATCTGGAGTGATTGTGGAACGACGGGACCAAGTCTTAATCAAACCCTTGGTATTTCCTTCTTCCTTACATTTGTCCACTTTCTTTTGTAAGTGGTCGTCTACAAATGGTCCTTTGTGTAAAGACCTACCCATAATATTGTCTCCCCATTATTGCCTCCTCATTATTTTTTCTTTCTACCTTTTACGATAAATTTGCTTGTTCGTTTATTTTTTCTTGTTTTCAAACCTTTTACACACCAGCCCCAGGGCGAACGGGGAATACCACCTGAGGCACGTCCCTCACCACCTCCCATGGGATGATCCACGGGGTTCATGGCCACACCACGCACGGTTGGTCGTCGACCCATTTTGCGAGCTCTTCCCGCACTTCCAATCGTTACGTTTTCATGGTCAGGATTGCTCAACTGACCAACGGTAGCCCAACATTTCATTAAAATCTTTCGAACCTCTCCCGAGGGCATTTTAATTTGTCCATAAGCACCTTCTTTTGCCACAATTTGGGCATGGTTTCCTGCGGAACGAACAAGTTGACCACCCTTTCCTGGTCGTAATTCCACGTTGTGTATCAATGTACCCAGAGGAATTTTTTCGAGAGAAAGGGAGTTGCCCGGCTTAATATCCGCATCGTCGCTTGCTAGAACCCTATCACCCACCTTTAAGTTTTGTGGGGCTAGGATATAGCGCTTTTCTCCGTCCGTATAATGGAGTAGGGCAAGGAAGGCACTACGGTTTGGATCATACTCGAGAGCAGCCACCTTTGCGGGAATCTCTCTTTTACTGCGTTTGAAATCTATGATCCGGTAGCGTCGCTTTACTCCTCCACCCTTGTGACGGCAGGTGATCCTTCCATACATACCCCGTCCACCTCTGGGCTGTAGGGGTTCTAGAAGACTTTTTTCAGGAGCTTTTTTTGTTAATACACTATAATCCACCACAGTTCGGTAACGTAGTGAAGGTGTGGTTGGTTTAAATTTTTTCAATGCCATATTTTACCTCTAGACTCCCTTAATAAATTCTATTTTGTCCCCTTCTTTTAGGGTAACAATTGCTTTTTTCCATTTGGGTTTATTTGAATTCACTGATTTCTGCGCACCCTTGCTTCGTGCAAATGTATAGGGTTTGCCGGGCATCACCATGGTGCGAACATCCTTCACCGTTACTTTGAAAAAAATCTCTATCGCTTCTCTAATTTGAGGCTTGGTTGCTCCTTTAGCCACTCGGAAATAAACCTTATTATGGAGTTCTCCCTGTTGAGTACTTTTTTCACTCACTAGGGGACGCTTTATTATTTCTAAACCGTTATCCATGGCTGGTCTCTTGTTTTTCTGGTTGTTTTTCTGGTTGTTTTGATAGCTTGGATAGTTTTTCGCCAAGAGCCAGTGCTGTTTGTTTGCTAAGGATAAGCCATTCATATTTTACAATATCGTAGACGTTAGCCCCCTCTGTGCGTAAAAATTTATGGCTGGGGAGATTTCTTGAAGCCATTTCTAAGGATTTGTTGGGCTCGTCGATTACTAGGGCTTTATCCATGCCAAACTTTTTTTCCAGCAGCTCTTGCATAAATTTGGTTTTTGGTTTTTCTAGGGTTAAACTTTCCACAACTAGGAGTCGTTTGGCTTGGAGGCGGTCTGAGAGTACGGAACACATAGCTCCTTGTGCCATTTTTTTCGGTACTGCTTGCCAGAAACTACGTGTTCTGGGACCAAAGATAACACCACCACCCTTATTTAAGGGAGAACGCGTGGAACCTTGGCGAGCGTTACCCGTTCCTTTTTGCTTAAAGGGTTTTTTACCTCCTCCGCGAACTTCTCCTTTTGTTTTCGTATGGGCAGTGCCCCTTCTACGACCAGAGAGCTGAGCCACAACCACTTGGTGTACAAGAGAGGGACGAACTTTTGTTGCAAAGACGGAGTCTGGAAGATCCACAGAACCCACTACTTTCTTTTCTAAATTGTAGACGTTTATTTTAGGCATTTGTTCGCCCACTCTTCTTTTTACTTAGGGTGATCCGAACGATGGCACCCTTTCCTCCCGGAACAGCTCCGTTAAGAAGGAGTACATTTTTTTCTTTATCAAAACTCACTACTCGTACATTCTGTATAGTATGGCGTACATCTCCCATGTGGCCGCCCATTTTTTTCCCGGGGAAAACTCGACCCGGAGATGTGTTTTGACCAATGGATCCTCCCACTCTATGTACTAGAGAGTGACCGTGGGAATCACAGGAACCAGAAAAATTCCAACGTTTCATTACTCCCTGAAAGCCCTTTCCTTTGGAGAAACTCATAACGTCTACAAATTTTTCTTTTTCTAAAAATTCTGTGGAAATAACTGTTCCTGGGGATGGATCTCCCGGGGATTTTGCTAGTCGAAATTCCTCCACGTGGTAAAATGCGGGCGCATTGGCTTTTTTGAAATGACCAATCTCAGGCTTATTTGCATGCTGTTGCTTTCTTTTATGAAACCCTAGTTGGAGGGCACAGTAGTGGTCCTTTTTCTTGTCCTTTACCTGGGTAATCACTGTTTTATTTTCCATGTCCAGCACAGTTACGGGTAGGCTTTTTCCATCATCTGTAAAGTATCGGGTCATGCCGCTTTTTCGAGCAAAGACACAGCCTAGGGCAAAAGCAGAGTCGGTGGTTTTTGGTGCTTCGCTTGTCTGTTGAGGGGCTTTTTTTGCCTCTTGGGGCGCTTCCTCGGTTTTGACAGCTGCTTTATTTTCTGTTGTATTCTCGCTCATCTTCTCTACTCTTCCTTTTATTTACGACTTAATCTCCACGTCCACTCCAGCAGACAAGTCCAGCTTCATCAGTGAGTCCACGGTTTGTTGTGTGGGCTCTAAAATATCTAAAATTCGCTTGTGGGTCCGCATTTCAAACTGCTCCCTAGATTTTTTATCAATATGGGGAGATCGCAGGACTGTGTATTTGTTAATAACAACGGGAAGGGGGATAGGACCCACCACTTTGGCACCCGTTTGCTTTGCTGTATTGACAATATCCCAAACGGATTGATCGAGCACATGGTGATCGAAAGCTTTTAGTTTTATTCTAATTTTTGTGTTCATACTTCCTTCTATTCCTTTATTCTAAAATTTCTGTCACTAAGCCGGCGCCCACTGTTCTGCCGCCTTCTCGTACAGCAAAGCGTAGTTCCTTGTTCATTGCCACAGGTACTAATAACTCCACTTCAAATTGGGTATTATCTCCAGGCATAACCATCTCCACATCTTTGGGTAATTGTACGGATCCAGTAACGTCTGTGGTTCGGAAATAAAATTGTGGACGGTAGCCGTTAAAGAACGGAGTGTGTCTTCCACCCTCTTCTTTCGAGAGTATATATACCTCAGCTTTGAATTTCTTGTGGGGTTTAATGGAACCGGGTGCAGCCAGAACTTGTCCACGTTCCACGTCCTCCCGTTTTGTTCCTCTAAGTAAGGCTCCTATGTTGTCTCCCGCACGACCCTCGTCCAAAAGCTTACGAAACATTTCCACACCCGTAACGATGGTTTTTGTGGTGTCTTTAATTCCCACGATTTCCACCTCTCCACCTACTTTTATAATTCCTTGCTCCACACGACCCGTTGCCACAGTTCCCCTACCTGAAATGGAGAACACATCCTCCACAGGCATAAGGAATGGTTTGTCGATTTCACGCTTGGGCTCTGCAATAGTGCTGTCCACGGCTTCCATTAATTTTTCAATGGCAGGGGCACCAAGCTCAGAGGTGTCTCCCTCTAAGGCCTTGAGGGCAGAACCTATGATGATAGGAATTTTGTCGCCGGGAAATTCATAGCTGGAAAGCAGTTCCCGCACTTCCATTTCCACGAGCTCTAGAAGTTCTTTGTCGTCCACCATGTCTGCCTTATTTAAAAAGACCACAAGGGCAGGAACTCCCACCTGACGAGCCAAAAGGATATGCTCCCTTGTCTGAGGCATGGGACCGTCGGCAGCGCTCACCACTAGAATGCCACCATCCATTTGGGCAGCTCCCGTAATCATATTTTTCACATAGTCGGCGTGGCCTGGACAGTCTACGTGGGCGTAGTGGCGATTGCTTGTTTCATATTCCACGTGGGCTGTGTTGATGGTAATTCCACGAGCCTTTTCCTCAGGTGCAGAGTCGATATCCGCATAGTCCCGAAACACACCCCCTTGCTTGGCCGACAATATTTTTGTAATTGCCGCTGTTAGGGTTGTTTTTCCATGGTCGACGTGACCAATTGTTCCGATGTTTAAGTGGGGTTTTGTCCGCTTAAATTTTTCTTTTGCCATTTATTTTTTCTCCTTCATCATTAATCTTCTCTTCCAGTTATCTTAAAACGTATTTTCTTTGCAATCGCTGGTGCCACCATATCATAGCATGATGGCATCATTGAGTAACTAGCCCTTCCTTGGCTCATTGATCTCAGGTCTGTAGCATACCCGAACATTCCCTTTAAGGGAACTTTTCCGCGAATAATTTGCCCATTTGCATGGGGAATTATCTCTAAAATCTTGCCTCGTCGCCCGCTAAGGTCGCTAACTATCTCCCCCATATAGTTCTCTGGGGTGGATATCTCGCATTTCATAATCGGCTCCAGTAAAACGGGGCTAGCCGCCTCACAGGATTGTTGAAATGCTAGGGCAGAAACGATTTTAAAGGCTATTTCAGAAGAATCCTCTTCTCGAAATTTCCCGTTCACAACAGCCACATGGATGTCTACCACAGGAAACCCCGCAAAGACACCTGAGTCTAGCACTTCTACCACGCCATGCCTGATAGAATCAATAAATTTTTGAGGCCAAAGCTTAGGGGAGAGTCGATTTTCAAAGGAAAAACCCGATCCTCGCTCCTTAGGGGAAACCTCCATAGTACAAGAGGCATAGTGGTTTTTTCCCGCAATAAGGCGTTCAATGGAAACCTGCTTTTTAGCAGGGGCACTAATGCTCTCCCGGTAGGAAACCTGAGGACTGCCCATATTCGCCTCCACTCGAAACTCTCTGGATAGGCGGTCTTTGAGAATTTCTAGGTGAAGCTCTCCCATGCCACTCACAATGGTTTGCCCCGTTTCTTTGTCTTGGTGCATACGAAAGGTGGGATCCTCTACAGACAAAATCTCTAATGATTTCAATAGCTTATTTCTATTTTCTGTGGTTTTGGATTCAATGGCCATGGAGATGACTGGATCAGGAGCCGTGATGGATTCCAGTAGGATGGGCTTTTTTTCTGAGCACAGGGTGTCTCCTGTGCGTGTGGCTTGAAATCCCACAACAGCGGCAATATCACCGGCGCATACTTCTTTTAAATCCTCCCGACGGTTGGCATGCATTTGTAACAGGCGACCCACTCGCTCCCTTTTCTTTTTTGTGGCGTTATAGATGGTTTTGCCCACCTCTAGCTTTCCGCTATAGACTCGAATAAAGGTGAGTATGCCTGAGAAGGAATCATGGACGATTTTAAATGCGAGTGCACTGAAGGGTTCATTCTGATCGGGAGCAAATTTCACATCTTTGTCCTGATTTTTTTCGTCTTTGCCTATGATCGAGCCTTTGTCTATAGGGGAGGGTAGGTAGGCAACAATAGCATCGAGTAGGCTTTGCACACCTATATTTTTGAACGAGGAACCACAGAAAACGGGAATAATTTTTCCTTGGGTAACAGCTCGTCTAATAGCAGTTTCCAACTCTTCGGTGCTAATCACCTTTTCTTCCAGAAATTTCTCCAATAAATCTTCATCGATTTCGCTAATGGCTTCCACAAGCTTGTCTCTAGCTTCCTGGGATTTTTCTTGGAAGTCTTTGGGAATTTCTTTCTCTTCAAATTGCATACCTTTGGATTCCACATTCCAGCAGAAGGCTCGCATGTGTATTAAGTCGATGACTCCAGTAAAGGAATCCTCTGCGCCGATGGGAAGTTGTAGGGGAACGGCATTGGCTTGGAGGCGTTTCCTAAGAGTGTTAACTACTCGTTCAAAATCCGCGCCCACCCGGTCCATTTTATTGATGTATATCAACCGGGGTACTTTATAATAATTGGCCTGGTTCCACACAGTTTCACTTTGTGGTTCCACGCCGCCCACAGCACAGAAAATAGCCACCAGCCCATCGAGAACTCGCATTGTGCGCTCCACTTCGATGGTGAAATCCACATGTCCCGGGGTATCGATAATATTAATTTTATGGTCTTTCCAAAAACAACTGGTGGCCGCTGAGGTGATGGTAATTCCCCGTTCCTGCTCCTGAGGCATCCAGTCCATTACGGCAGTGCCCTCATGGACTTCGCCCAGTCGATGGATTCGGTTGGTGTAGAAGAGGACGCGCTCTGTGGTGGTGGTTTTACCCGCATCTATATGGGCGGCAAATCCCATGTTACGCATATTTTGAAGTTGAGTTCTGGCCATTCATCGCAGGCAGTTGGAAAAAATCCCTTACCTGTCTCCTTGTGGTTTCGTTTCTAAAATCTAAAGTGGGAGAACGCTTTGTTTGCATCTGCCATACGGTGCACATCCTCTCGTTTTTTCATAGCGCCACCGCGCTGGTTATAGGCATCTACTAATTCTCCGGCTAGTCTTTCCATCATGTTTTTTTCACTTCGTGCCCTAGAGGCTTCAATAATCCAGCGAAAGGAAAGGGCACCTCGACGTTGGGGACGCACCTCACAGGGAACTTGGTAGTTGGCTCCCCCCACACGACGGCTCTTTACTTCCACCTGCGGCTTCACATTTTCAATGGCTTTTTTAAAAATCTTTAACGGTTCTTCTTCCAGTTTGGCTTGGGCAATGTCCAGAGCGCCATAGATGATTTTCTCTGCGATGGACTTTTTTCCGTCTTTCATGAGTATATTCACAAACTTTGCTACAAGGACTTCCTTGTATTTGGGATCAGGCAGGATTGCTCTTGGCTGGTGTGCTTTTCTACCCATGGTCTAGTCCGTTTCTTTTTATCATTTTGATTTCGACACTCGCTTGGTTCCGTATTTAGAGCGGCCTTGTTTTCGGTTAGCCACACCTTGGGCATCGAGCACTCCACGGATGGTATGGTAGCGGACACCGGGAAGGTCTTTTACTCGCCCTCCGCGGATTAAAACGATGGAGTGTTCCTGTAGGTTGTGACCTACCCCAGGGATATAGCTGGTTACTTCAAAATTATTGGCTAGGCGAACTCGGCAAACTTTCCGTAGGGCAGAGTTGGGTTTTTTCGGTGTGGTGGTGTATACGCGAGTGCAAACTCCTCGTTTTTGGGGGGATTTTTTTAATGCTGGGGAGTTGGTTTTCACCACCTTGGATCGTCTCCCTTTTCGCACAAGTTGATTAATTGTTGGCATATACTTCTTTCCTAACCACTCATATAGCAAGCCTATACTCTAAAGGCAAGTGGTTATAGCCTCCAGCAGGAGGAGGGTTATTGGTGGGTGGACTGTAAAATAGCACTATGCTGTATACTCTCCATTTCTTCTTCTATATCATCTTCTTCTAAATCTTCTGCATCATCCACATCTATCATATAATTCTTGTACTTGAGGAGGCCTGTACCGGCTGGTATCAGTCGTCCCATGATGACGTTTTCCTTGAGCCCTTTTAGGTGATCGATTTTTCCAGAAAGGGCAGCCTCGGTGAGTACTTTAGTGGTTTCTTGGAAGGAAGAGGCTGAGATAAAGCTCTTTGTGGATAGTGAGGCCTTGGTAATTCCCAATAAAACGGGTTCGTATGTGGCAGGAACGCCTCCCTCGGCTTGGATTTTACTATTTTCCTCTCGTAGGACTCTACGGTCCACATTCTCTCCGGGGGTGAATTGGCTATCTCCATTATCGAGTATCTTCACTTTGCGTAGCATTTGGGCTGCAATTACTTCCACATGTTTGTCATTAATTTTCACTCCCTGTAGGCGGTAGACTTCTTGGACCTGATCCACTAGGTAGCGGGCGAGGGCTTCCACGCCTTTTACTTTTAAAATGTCGTGGGGATCGATGGGACCGTCCATAAGGGGGTCGCCTGCGCGTACATAGTCGCCTTCGTTGACGGTTAGGTGTCGTCCCCTTTGTATGAGTTTTTCCACGGGCTTTTGTTTCGAGTCTTTTTCTGGGGTGATAATTAACTTACGCTTGCCCTTGGTATCCTTACCAAAGCTAATGGTTCCTTCCACGTCTGCAATAACAGCAGCATCTCTAGGGCACCTGGCTTCAAACAACTCGGCCACACGGGGGAGACCACCTGTGATGTCCGTTGTTTTCGACGTCTCTCGATAGATTTTTGCTATCACATTTCCTGCCTGTATGTCCTCGCCGGATTGAATGGGCACGTGGGCACCCACGGGGAGTAGGTAGGTAGCTTTTCGGGAAGAGTCTGGAATGTCCAGTACGTCTCCTTTTTTGTCGCAAATTAATATTTTAGGTCGCTGGCTGGTTTGAGACTCAATGACCACTTGGTGGGCAAGACCTGTAACGGAATCGAACTTCCTTTGTATGGTTACGTTTTCAATGACATCTTCAAATTGTATTTTTCCTGAAACTTCAGCCAGTATGGGAACAGTATACGGATCCCATTCGGCGATGAGTTGACCCAGTTTTACCTCTTGATTATCTTCCACTAGAAGTTTTGCTCCATAGATAACGGGGAATTTTTCTCGCTCTCGCCCGTCGGCACTCAAAATTAATACCTCACCTTGGCGGTTCATGGCTATTTTCTTACCCTCTTCCTGACTGGGTATGGCCACGAGGTTAGAAAACTTAATTCGTCCCTTCACCTTCGCTTCCAAAGTTGCCTGTTCCACTTTGCGGCTTGCTGTACCTCCGATATGGAATGTTCTCATGGTGAGCTGAGTTCCCGGCTCTCCAATGGACTGGGCTGCAATTACTCCCACGGTTTCTCCAATATTGGTCATTTTTCCTCGGCTCAGATCCCTGCCATAGCATTTTATACAAACACCAGAGACGGAATTACATTTTAGGGCAGAGCGAATTTTTACTTGGTCAATTCCAGTTTTTTCAAACATATCCACAATGGATTCTGTGATCTCTATACCACCTGTGCAGATTTTTTCTCCCGTAATGGGGTCGTTTAGATCGCCTTGTAATACTCGACCAAGAACCCGGTCGCCCATTTTTCCGATAATCTCGCCACCTTCAATCATGGCTCCAACAACAATGCCTTCTTGAGTTCCGCAGTCGTCTTCTGTAACAATCATGTCTTGGGCCACGTCCACAAGTCGTCGGGTTAGGTACCCTGAGTTTGCTGTTTTTAGGGCTGTATCCGCTAGTCCCTTACGAGCTCCGTGGGTGGAGATAAAGTATTGGAGTACGGACAAACCTTCCCGGAAGTTTGCCAAAATAGGAGTATCGATGATTTCTCCCGATGGTTTGGCCATGAGTCCGCGCATTCCAGCTAACTGACGAATTTGAGCACTAGAACCTCGGGCTCCAGAGTCTGCCATCATGTGGATGGGATTAAAGCTTGGTCCTTTTTCCACTTTTCCTGAGGAAGATGTAAATTCTTGGGTGCCGATTTTTTTCATGAGTGCTGCGGCTACTTTGTCTGCTGTTTGCGCCCAAATATCAATAATCTTATTATAGCGCTCTCCCTCGGTTATGAGACCTTCAATGTACTGGCTTTCAATCTCTTGAACTTGGCGCATTCCATCGTTGGTGAGTGTTTCTTTTTCTGGGGGAATACTCATGTCGTGTACTGATATGGAGATTCCTGTTTTCATGGCTTGCTTAAATCCTGTGGACATGAGGGCATCCACTAGGAGAACGGTGGCTTTGTTCCCTGCGGTTCGGAAGCACGTGTCGATTAGTTCTATTAAGCTTTTTTTATCCAGGGCTTTGTTGTAGGAAGCGAAGGGGATTTTTTCGGGTATAATTTGGCTTACGATGGCTCGACCAACGGTGGTGTCGTATATCTTATTATGAATTCGACACTTAACGCGAGCATGTAGCGACGCTTTTTCCATGGCATGTGCGTACTCCGCTTCACGGGGAGAGGAAAAGATTAAGCCCTCACCTTTGCAGAACGGACGATCCCTGGTCATACTATACAGTCCAAGCACAATATCTTGTGATGGAACCACAATGGGTTGTCCGCTAGCTGGGGATAAAATATTATTGGTGGACATCATCAGCACCCGTGCCTCAATTTGTGCTTCGAGAGAAAGGGGTATATGGACGGCCATTTGGTCTCCGTCGAAGTCCGCATTAAAAGCGGCACAGACAAGGGGATGGAGTTGAATGGCTTTTCCTTCTGTGAGTTTTGGTTCAAAGGCTTGAATGCCTAGGCGGTGGAGAGTGGGTGCCCGGTTGAGCATTACGGGGTGCTCTTGCACGATTTCTTCCAGTATGTCCCAAACCTCAGGGCGTTCTTTTTCCACCATTTTTTTCGCACTTTTAATGGTGGTTACATATCCCTGCTCTGAGAGTTTATTGTAGATAAAGGGTTTGAAAAGTTCCAGTGCCATTGCTTTCGGCAGTCCACATTGGTGGAGCTTTAATTCTGGACCTACGATAATTACGGAACGTCCTGAGTAGTCCACCCGTTTTCCTAGAAGATTTTGACGGAAGCGACCCTGTTTTCCTCTCAGCATATCTGAGAAAGAACGCAAAGGGCGTTTATTGGGGCCGGTAAAAGTTTTTCCCCTACGTCCATTATCATAGAGAGCGTCCACTGCTTCCTGGAGCATGCGTTTTTCATTTTGTACGATAACATCTGGTGCGCTTAGTTCTATTAGTCGTCGCAGGCGATTGTTTCGGTTAATTACTCGTCGGTATAGATCGTTGAGATCGGAGGTGGCAAATCGACCGCCTTCCAAAGGAACAAGGGGACGGAGTTCTGGTGGAATCACGGGAATTCTAGTGAGCATCATCCACTCGGGCTTATTGTTGGAGCCATTGATGGATTTTAATACCTTTAGGGACTTTAGGAGTTTAGTTCGATGGGTTTCAGATATACTTGTTTTTAATTCTCGCTGAACTTCTCGCATGGAAATTTCCACGTCTGTTTTCTTCAAGAGTTCCAGAATGGCTTCTCCACCAATTCCCGCTCTAAAGTTTTTTCCTTCCTCAACTAACTCATGGTATTGCTCTTCTGTAAGGATATTCTTTTCCTCTAGGGCTGTTTCTCCCGGATCGAGCACAATATAGGCTTCACAGTAGAGCACGCTTTCCACTTCTTTGAGTGTTAGGGCAAGTATGGCACTGATTCGACTGGGCAGGGAACGTAGGAACCAGATATGGGCCACGGGTGTGGCAAGGTCGATATGACCCATGCGATCCCGGCGCACTTTCGATTGGGTTACCTCTACTCCGCATTTTTCACAAATCACGCCTCTGTATTTCATTCGCTTATATTTTCCGCATAAGCATTCATAGTCTTTTATGGGGCCAAAGATTTTTGCGCAGAAAAGACCATCTCTTTCTGGCTTAAAGGTACGGTAGTTGATAGTTTCCGGTTTTTTCACTTCTCCGTGGGACCACTGAAGCACCATATCTGCGCTTGCTATAGAGATTTTAATCGCCGTAAAATTTAACGGATCTTTTGGTTTATCAAAAAAATTTAATAAGTCTTTCACTTTCGACCTCCATTCATTTCGTTATATCTATTTTCTAAAATAATATTCATTCCTGGTTATTCTCTATGAGTTCCACATTTAAGGAGAGGGACTGTAGTTCTTTGGTTAATACGTTAAAGGATTCGGGCAGTCCAGGTTCCAGAATCCTTTCTCCTTTTACGATGGCTTCATACATGCGATTTCTGCCGGTTACATCGTCGGATTTCACCGTTAGAAACTCCTGGAGTGTGTAGGCTGCGCCATAGGCTTCCAGTGCCCAAACTTCCATTTCTCCCAGTCGCTGACCACCCAGTTGGGCTTTTCCGCCCAAGGGTTGTTGGGTGACTAGGGAGTAGGGACCAATGCTCCTTGCATGAATTTTCTCGTCCACCAAGTGGTGGAGTTTTAGTATATACATTACGCCCACGGTTACATCTCTGGCGAATACTTCTCCAGTGGATCCGTCAAAGAGTATGTATCGACTATCTTCGGGTAGTTCGGCTATCTTGAGGAGGCGATTGATATCATCCTCTGTTGCGCTGTCGAAGATGGGCGTGGAAACATGCAGTCCATTTTTCATGTTCTGTACAATTCGTTTCAATTCATCCGTGGATGCAGCATCTATATATTTATCCACCTCTGGGCTGGAATAGACTTCTTTAATCACGTCCCGCAATTTTTGTTGGGGGCAATTTTCAGCGAGCATTTGATTTAATCTTTTTCCTACTCCTAGGCAAGCGCCACCCAGCATGAGTTCCAGAAGTTGACCAATGTTCATTCTGCTGGGAACGCCCAATGGATTTAGGACCATGTCCACAGGTGTGCCATTGGATAGATAGGGCATGTCTTCAGGGGGAACGATTTTAGATATTACGCCTTTATTTCCGTGTCTTCCTGCCATCTTGTCGCCCACTTGGATTCTTCGCTTAATGGCCAAAGAAATATGGATCATTTTAATAATACCGGGGGCTAACTCGTCACCACGCTTTAAACGATCCACCCTTTCTTCAAAAACAGATCGAACCACGTCCAGTTTTTTACGTGCCATTTGTACTAGCTTGGTCACCTTATCCTCTAGGGCCTGTTGTAGGGGAATGAAAGCGAGTAATTCAAATTGAATGGAGTCTAACTGTTCTGCCGTAATAGTCTCTCCCTTTTCCATGAGTACTTTGGAGCCATCATTGGAGAGGAGGTCTCCCGTTGTTTTTTGACCAACCAGTATTTTTTTAAGCTCTTTAAGGGTGTCCTCCTTAATAACTTTTGCCTCTATGGTTTCGTCTCTTTTTAGAGCAGTTACCTGATCGGCTAGAATTTTTTCTGTTCGCTCGTTGGAGTCCGTGCCTTCCCGTGCAAAAATTTGTGCTCCAATGACAGTTCCTGAAATTCCAGAGGGAACTCTGAGGGAAGTATCCAGCACGTCGCCGGCTTTTTCTCCAAATATTGCTCGTAATAATTTTTCTTCGGGAGAGAGTTGAGTTTCCCCTTTGGGTGTTATTTTACCCACTAAAATATCCCCTGTTTTTACTTCTGCTCCAATACGAACAATTCCGCTGGAGTCTAAGTCCTTTAAGGCGTCCTCGCCCACATTGGGAATATCCCGGGTAATTTCTTCTTTTCCTAATTTTGTGTCTCTTGCAACACATTCTAACTCTTGAATGTGAATCGAGGTAAAGGTTTCGTTATGGATTAAGTTTTCATTGATGAGGATAGAATCCTCAAAGTTGTATCCATTCCAAGGCATCAGAGCCACAACGATGTTTTGTCCAAGGGCTAATTCTCCCCGTTCCGTGGCTGGTCCATCGGCAATCACATCTCCTTCTTTTACTTTTTGCCCTAGGCGAACCCGGGGTTGTTGTAGCCAGCAAGTGTCTTGATTGGAGCGTTGGTATTTAATTAAATTATAGTTATCTAAGCCGGAAGTATCTTTGGCTGGCTTATCCCGTTTGATGGCAACTCTACCACCGTCCACACAAAATACGGTTCCATTATGCTTGGCCAGCACAATGGCACCTGAATCCCTTGCCACACTTCTTTCCACCCCTGTTCCCACTAGAGGGGAATGGGATTTAATAAGAGGAACGGCTTGGCGTTGCATGTTGGAACCCATGAGGGCACGGTTAGCGTCGTCGTGTTCCAGAAATGGAATGAGGGAAGCACCAATGGAGGCTAGCTGGTTAGGCGATACGTCCATGAGTTCCACTTCTTCCGAGGGAACAAGGGCAAACTCTCCCTTTCTTCGGGCAGATACAATATCATTTTTCCCTAAACTCTTTTCTTCTATAATCTTAGAATCCGCCTGAGCAATAACTTTATTTTCTTCCTCAGTGGCAGAGAAGTATTTAATCTTGTCTGTAAGATTACCGTTTTCTACTATTCGGTAGGGAGTTTCTATAAAGCCATATTCATTTACATGGGCGTAGGCAGACAAAGAGGCAATTAAACCAATATTTGGTCCTTCGGGAGTTTCCACGGGACATATTCGTCCATAGTGGGTGGCGTGGACATCCCGCACTTCAAAGCCAGCTCTTTCTCTCGTCAATCCACCCGGACCTAAGGCAGAGAGCCTTCGTTTATGGGTAATCTCGGACAGAGGGTTTGTTTGGTCCATGAACTGAGATAACTGGGAAGAGCCAAAAAATTCCTTTACCACTGCACTGACTGGTTTTTGATTAATAAGATCGTGGGGCATGAGGGTTGCTATTTCTTGTAGTGCCATTCGCTCCTTAATGGCACGCTCCATGCGTACTAAGCCAATACGGTATTGGTTTTCCAAGAGTTCTCCAACGGCGCGTACACGACGGTTACCCAAGTGATCAATATCGTCGATCACGCCAATGCCGTTGTTTAAGTCGCATAGGTAGCGGACCGTTTCCAGTATGTCTTCTTTTTTGAGTACAGAAAGGTCCGACGGAATATTATTGTGGGGAAATTTATAGTTTAGCTTGAGGCGACCCACAGCGGACAGATCATAGCGTTCCTCGTTGAAAAACATATTTTTAAACAGAACCTGAGCAGCTTCAATCGTTGGAGGATCCCCAGGACGCATTCTTTTATAAATTTCAATGAGAGCCTCTTCTTGGGAGTTGATTTTGTCGGTGGCCAGGGTATCTCGCATAAAGGTACCCACAGTTAAGAGGTTGGTGAAAATAACTTTAATGCGTTTAAAGGATTCTTTTAGGGTGACTAGCACTTCTTCCGTAATTTCAGTATTGGCCTCAGCAAGAATCTCTCCAGTGCTTTCATCGATATGGTCTGTTGCAAGGAACTTGCCCATAAGGTGTTCTTCTTCGATTAACATTTCCTTGATGCCACTTTTTTTAATTTTTTCCATTACCACTTTTGTAAACTTCCGGTTTTTCTTTATTAAAACCTCTTTGGTTTTGGGGTCTACAATATCTATTTCAGCACGTTGGGCAGCTAGTAGGTCTAGGTTCAACTCCCTAAAGATGCCTTCTGCTTTAAAGGTGTAGTTTTCAGCTTTGTAGAAATAAGCCAGTATGGCCTCTTCCGACATTCCAAGAGCGCGCAGTATGGCCGTGGCAGGCAGTTTTCTTTTTCTATCAATACGAACCCATAGTAGGTCTTTGTGGTCGAAATCAAAATCAAGCCAAGATCCCCGGTGGGGGATAATGCGTGCATTGTAGAGTAATTTTCCACTGGAGTGGGTCTTTCCGTGGTCATGGTCGAAGATTACCCCTGGGCTTCTGTGTAGCTGGGATACAATTACCCGTTCCGTTCCGTTGACAATAAAGGAACCAGAGTTAGTCATTAAGGGAATGGACCCCATATAGACTTCTTGTTCTTTAATATCTCGAATGGTGCGATCTTCTCCCTCTGCCGCTCCCTCTGCCACTGGATCATAAACCACAAGGCGAACCGTAATCTTTAGGGGAGCAGCGTATGTCATTCCCCGTTGACGGCACTCAGCCTCGGTGTACTTAGACTCCTCAAAAGTATAGGAATCGAATTCTAGGGAAGCAATTTTTGTAAAATCGCTAATGGGAAATACAGACGTAAAAACCGACTGGAGACCCACATTTTTACGTTCCTCTCGCTTAACATCCATTTGCAGAAAAGAGCTGTAGGACATCTTCTGCAACTCTATGAGATTGGGAATCTTAACCGCTTCCTTTATTTTAGCATAGGATCGTCGAGTGCAAGTGTTGTCTGTAAATAAAGAACTCATAGGTGGCCTCCTGTGTGGTTACATGTGCGTATGGACATATTATTCTTCCCCCCGGTAGAACAAAAAGCTGCAAGAAAGCTCTTCCAGCTTACGTTAAAAACTCTATGTGCAGCTTTCGATAAATACAAAAATCTAGTCCAGTTGAGGTTATTTAACTTCAACTGTTGCGCCTTGGGCTTCTAGCTTTTTCTTCATCTCTGCTGCGTCTTCTTTGGAGACACCGTCCTTTAAAGGCTTAGGTGCGGCCTCTACTAAATCTTTGGCTTCTTTTAACCCAAGACCAGTAATGGTACGAACCTCTTTAATAACGTTGATTTTCTTATCTCCTATTGCCGCAAGTATTACCGTAAATTCAGTTTTCTCTTCAGCCGCACCTGCCGCTGGAGCGCCTGCCGCTGCCATTGCCATTGGGGCTGCTGCAGAAACACCGAATTTCTCCTCTAACTCCTTTACTATTCCAGACAATTCAAGAACCGACATTTTCTCGATTGTTGAAATAAGGTCTTCTTTATTCATTGCTGTTGCCATTTTTATGCTCCTATTTTGTTTTGTTTATTGTTCATATTCTAGCTTTCCTTCTTATCCGCGATTGCTTTTAATACACATACAAAATCACGTTGTACTCCGTTGAGTACACCGCAAAAACTTCGTATGGGACCGTTCAATACTCCAAGTAATTGAGCGATTAAAACATCCCTTGGTGGAAGATCCGCTAATTGTTCTATTTCTGCCACTTGGATTACCCGGTCCTCTAAGAAACCATCTTTTAAGGAAAGAGCTTCCACAGTTTTAGAAAAAGTTTTTAAAATCTTTGCTTTTGCGGCCACATCGCCATAGCTGAAGAGTATGGCCGTGGGGCCTACTAAGTTCTCTACAGCTGCCGCTTTGGGGGTGTCCTTGAGTGCCACTCGCACAAGATTATTTTTCACTATTAAAAATTTTACGTCGTCGCCCCGGAGCTGTGTGCGTAGGTTGTTCATCTCGTTGGATGTTACACCTTTGTAGTCGGCTAACAGAACACCATTGGCTTTTTGGAAGGCTTCCTTTAAAAATTTTACTTGTTCTGCCTTTTGTTCTGTCATCCCTTTATTCTCCTACAGGCTTTCCGTGGCACTGCTCATGTTAATGGAAATGGGTGGTCCCATTGTGGTGGATATGGTAAGGTTTTTTAAATATGTTCCCTTGCTGGTGGGTGGTTTTTGTCGAATCACGGCACTCAAAAGAGCGGAAAAATTGTCCTTTAGTTTTTCCATGCCAAAGCTGCGTTTTCCAATCATACAGTGAATAATGCCACCCTTGTCTGTGCGAAAGTTAACCTTACCTTTCTTTTGTTCAGCCACAGCTTTCTCCACTTCAAAGGTTACGGTTCCCAGCTTGGGGTTGGGCATAAGTCCCCGTGGACCTAAAATTTTTGCCACCTTAGAGACTGCAACCATCATGTCTGGAGTGGCAATGACTTTGTCGAAGTCCATCCACCCGCCAGAGATTTTTTCGACTAAATCGTCGGAACCCACAAAATCTGCACCCGCTTGTTCGGCCTTTGTTGCATTTTCTCCCTTGGCAAATACACATATTTTGGAGGATTTGCCTGATCCGTGGGGGAGGAGAATGGCTCCACGTACCTGCTGGTCTGACTGACGAATGTCTAGACCCAGCCTAAGGGCCACGTCCACGCTTTCATCAAAGTTAGCGGTTGGCAGCTTTGTTGCCAATTCTAGGGCTTCCTTGAGGGAATAGGCCTTACCTATTTCAATAGCCTCGCTGGCCTTTGTATATTTTTTTCCGCCTCGTTTTGCTCTCATACTTTCCTCCGTGGTCAATCAGCTCTTATGAGAGCCTCCCACAAAAAATCTATTTCTCAACAGTAATTCCCATGCTTCGCGCAGTGCCTTCTATTGTCTTCATACCGGCCTCCATACTGATTGCTGTTAAATCAGGGCGCTTTATCTCCACAATTTCTCTTAATTGCTTTTCTGTAACCTTTCCTACTTTATTGCGGTTAGGAACACCAGAACCTTTTTGAATACCAGCCATTTTTTTCAAAAGAATGGGCGCTGGAGGGGTTTTCGTAATAAAAGTAAAGGAACGATCGCTGTAAACCGTTATAACTACAGGAATAATCATTCCTTGCTGGGCCTTTGTCTTGGCGTTAAAGGACTTACAGAACTCCATGATATTTACGCCACGTTGACCCAAGGCTGGTCCAACAGGGGGGGCAGGGTTTGCTTGGCCTGCGGGAATTTGTAATTTAATCTGTCCTACTACTTCTTTTGCCATCTCTTCTTCACCTCAAAAACTTAAACTTTTTCCACCTGTACGAAATCCAATTCCACCGGAGTGGAGCGACCAAAAATGCTTACTAATACACGCACCTTGGATTTTTCACTATTTACTAAGTCGACTGTACCGTTAAAATTAATAAAAGGTCCATCAATAACTCGAATACTTTCACCCTCTATAAAACTTACTTTTGGTCGAGGACGGCTCACGCCATCTTCCATACGATTGGTCATTCGTTTCATCTCTGCTTCCGATATGGGCAGGGGCTTGCGCTTATCTCCCACAAAACCGGTGATTTTAGGCGTATCCTTGAGTAGATGCCAAGATTGATCACTTAGTTCCATTCGAACAAGAATATAACCGGGAAAGAAGCGACGTTTGGTGACCCGACGCTTACCCTTCACCAAGGAAACAACGGATTCCTCTGGAACCACTATTTCAGAAACCATACTGGTTGCCTTCAGGGAACAAACTCGCTCCTCAAGGGACCGCCTTGCATGGTGCTCATAACCAGAATACACATGCACCACATACCACTTATGGGCAGGGTTGGAGGGACCTATGGGGTTTAGGGCTGCTTTTTCGGCAGCAAGCTCCTCTGGTGTCTTTTCTGGTGTTTCTCCAGCTGTTTCTCCAGAATCATTCACAGGAGTTTCCTCCTTTGCTGGTGAGTTTTCTTTTGCGTTCACTTCTTTTTCCTCTCCCATAAACATCTTTTTTCACTAACCTTATTTACATCACTAAGCGTAGTAGGTAGCCCCAAACGCCATCAACGATCCAAAGTAAAAATCCAGCCACGGTGACGGCAATGAGTACTGCAATTGTGCCCTTAAATGTCTCCTCTCGACCGGGCCAAGTAACCTTGGAGAGTTCGGACAAGACCTCGCCCACATAGTTCTGGCAAGTGGCACTTTTATAGAAAAAAACATAGGAAAGTACACCCAATGCCAGTGAACTGGACTTAAGGTACATGTCTAAGTCTTGGATACGACCTTCGAAATCCAAGGCACCTAGAATACGGCTGGCGAACAAAAAGCTCACAAATGCGATTAAAATGGAGGCCGTTAAAAAACTTAAGCTCACCCACTTTTGATTGCTTTCCATAATTAAGAACTCCAAGACTCAACTCCCCTTTACTCTGAAGGAGAGGCAGGGGAAACTAAGACTCCCAAACTTATGGTTAAACACCATTTCTGAGGAAAAAGCTACCTTTAAATAAGTTTTTTGTAGATTTCCTTATATTTTCAGAAGCGACGCACCATGGACAGGCTCTTCAGAACCCCGAAAGACTACCCATGTACCCTAACATCTCAAATTATAAAGGATAATGCGTTTATCTATAGACTGCTGTTAACTGTCATTGTCATCATTGGTCGATGAAATCCGCAAAAAATATCCATAGTGCCAGCCTCTTTCACATGAAGCATAAATGTAGAACCGTTATTTAAACTTCTACTTTCCTTGAATGTTAGCTCTGAATTAGGGTCAGGGCGCACGTTGTGCGGCAAAAATTTATCATTATGTGTGAATTTAATACAGTCGCCAACGTTTACATCTAGCGTATTAGGCATAAACATGGCATCTTCGAGACTCACTTCGTGTACCGTCCTAGTAAGGCATTCTGCCTCCACTGACTCTAGAGCCTCTGCTTCCTTTGACTCTGGAGTTTCCGGTCCACTCAAAGTAAGTTGCTGTTCAGTAACTTGAACTGTCATTTCCATATTTCTCCGATGAAATGAGCAAAAAATATTCATGGTGCCAGCCTCTTCAACAGCAAGCATAAATGTACTACCGTTATTTAAAGTTTTACTTTTCTCGAACTGTATCTCTGAATCAGATTCAGAGTGCACATTGTGTCGCATTGGATCATTGTTTGTGAAATGAATACAGTCACCAACGTTTACATTTAGCTTATTAGGCACAAACTTCCTGTTTTTGAGACTAACTTTGTGTGTAGTAAGGCACTCTGCCTCCACGGATTCTTGAGCCTGCGACTCACTAGTAAATAGCACTAATGTGCTCAATATAGTTGTTAATAATAGCTTCATTTTTCGTTCCTTTCTTTGTTGTGTTTTCGGTCAGGTGACATAAATAGCACAAAAGGGGCAGCACGTCAAGTCGAATATTCTCATTATTTTGCATGATTTGTTGATCGACTTCAGGAGAAATCCTGTGGGAGTGGGGGCTTTAGGGGGGTTGTTCGGCTGGCTATTTTTTTTAGGCAGCGGGTAGAAATTCGAGGTTTTCAGTTTCAGCCTTGCGGGAGGCTTCTGATTCTTCCGCTGGTGCTTCTGTTGATACGACGGTAAGCCCCCCTCGTATCCTTGGATGAAGTTCACAAAAAATATCTATCGTTCCCGCCTCTTCGACTTGAAGAGTGAATTCGTGACTCGTGTCCAAGGGTTCACTTTTTGTAAACTGTATGGGTGAACTTTCTCTAGGAGCTATAGTATGCGGGACTGGGTCTAGATTTATAAAACGAATGCAGTCACCCACATTTACCTCCAGTAAGTCGGGTGAAAATCGGAAGCCCTGAATGATGACTTCATGGCAGGCTTCAGGCTCTTCTATTGGTATTTCTATTGATGTGACGGTAAGCCCTGGCATTTCTGGATGAAGATTACAAAAAATATCTATCGTTCCTGCCTTTTCGACTTGAAGAGTGAATTCGTCATCGCTCCTCAAAGGTCTACTTTTTGCAAACTGTACGGGTGAAGTTTCTGTGGGAGCTACAATATGTAGAGTTGGGTCTAGGTTTGTAAAACGAATGCAGTCACCCACAGTTACATCCAGTGCGGCAGGTGTAAATTGAAAGTCCTGAATTTTGACGTTATGGCAGGTGTCAGGTTCCTCTACTGGTGCTTGTGTTGATGTGACGGTAAGCCCTGGCATTCTTCGATGAACATCACAAAAAATATCTATCACTCCTATCATTTCGACCTGAAGAGTGAACTCGTTATTTCTCCTCAAACGCTTACTTTTTGTAAACTGTATCTCTGAACTTTCTCTGGGGGCTACAGTATGTGTGGCTGAATCCATGTTTGTAAAATGAATGCAGTCACCCACGTTAACTTCCAGTTCGGCAGGTATAAATTTAAAGTTCTGAATTGTTACCTCGTGTGTAGTAAGGCAAGATCCTACGTCTCCTGATATTCGTTGATCTAGAGCTTTCGATTCGTTGCAGTGAAACAGCACTAATGTGCTCAATATAGTTGTTAATAATAGTTTCATTTTTCCCCCTTTTTTTTAATTAATAATTAATTAATTAAAATTGGAGCATGAGAAAATGAATGGATCAAGTCTCGGTGTGCTGTAAAATTTTGCTAAATAGGTTAATGGATTGGGATGATTTTTATTTCAGGACTAGCTAGCGTTTCAAACATAACCAAGCAGGTCCAAATGATCGCCAGTGCGCAAACCAGAGGGGACCATGTTTTGTTGGGCAATTTGAAGAGGAATTAGTATAGACGACTGAGCATGTGTTGGTACTTCTGACCCAGCCAGTATTTCGATTGCAAGTATAACGGCAACTGCCGCCATAACCAGAGGCACAGGTACCAGTATAAGTAGCAGGAGCAGTAAGTGATGTGGCGCCGGGTAGGGAGCAATTATTCGTAGTTAGGGCGGAGCAACTAAATCTCTGTATGGAGGTACAATTATTGCGAACTTTCCTAACTTTCCAACCATTATTAGGGTCTCCGCTTCTTGCAGAGATAAACGAGCACCTGTAGTTACAAGTACCCGTAGAGCTATGAACGCAAGTGCCATCAGAGGAATAATGATGCTGTATACGAGGTATGGAGCAATTATTCACAGTTGTAGCATCGCAATACCTCGACCCTATCCTCCCATAGGCAGGGTTAGAGAGTGCGAGGAGGACTAAAAGAAAGAGGTACCTGAGTAGAGGCAGTCGAGAAAAATCTTTAAATATTTGAAAATAAAGAATATTTCTTCTTTTCTGGCCAAGTAAAAGATGTGCCATAGGCTTAATGCCTCCTTTCTCTATATTGTATTATAGTGGTCGGGAACTATCAAGATATTTGAGCCTGTTGTTCTCCTTTAAGTACCCTAAAATCAACTCTTACAAAACATTGGGCAATAACCCCCGTTTTCAACTCTAACTATCTAATAATAAAGTGGATTTTAATTGACCAAAAAAGTTTTATTTCGTTGGATATTATGATAAACTTAAGAAACAGGGTAATAAAAGTCTACAGTTTCAGGGGGTGAATTATGGAGAAAATAAAACAATACACAAAATTATGTTTGCTAGGATCAGTCCTTTTTTTGGGAGGTGGAACTGCTTTCGGAGAAGGTCTTTCAGTAGCTATTCCCGTGGTATCTTCTAGTGGAGGTGCAGTGAATTGTTTGAGCAAGGATTGTGAGTGTGTGAAGAATTGTAAGGGGGCATATGCGCCGCCAGAATCAGAGCACTTTGTAGTGACGGTCAATCCTTCTTGCTTTGTAAGAAACTTAAGGAAAATTTCAAATCCTTTACAAGGAAATCTTGACTACATAGAGGTTAAATTTAATTTCTTGACAGGGAATAGTTCAAGAAAATATGTCAGCTTAAAAGTTCCACCTAAGGCGATTCGTTCAGCGGCAGACGGCAGACAGTATACGAATAATTTGGAAGTGAATGAAGGAAATTTTGCTATTGTTACATCAGGCTTGTCAGATGATACAAACTTGTTTGCATCGTATAAAAATCAGGTAGCTCGTTATTGGGTTGAGGGTACTAAGGTAAGTCGTGTATCGGGTATAAGCGTTAAACAAGTTTATAGGCAGGTGACACCTCAATACGTTGCCCCAAGTTATTTTCGGGGAAATAGGCTTTCCTATATTCTATCCGCTGGGCTTGCCCATTCAAGACAGAATACTCCTGATCCTGAAGTTCGTGTAATAAAATCGGCTCTATCCTTTGATAGTTCTAAATCAAAACAATATTTCAATTCAGGTAAAAATCAATTTAACATAGACTTGGTAATGCCAGGTTCAAGATCAGGTGGTGGACAGTTTGGTTGCCAAGGATATTATTCTCCTTTGATGTTATTTTTCACAGAGGCACGTCCTAAATTTCGTCAAATTAGTAAATTTCCTCTTTTTCGAGATCAATCTATTTATTGGCCTGAGGCTAAACATGTGGGATATTTCTTAGTTCGGGATCAAGATAAAAATAATAAAATTACAAAAGGCTCCGAGCTTTTTAGGAATCATTTCAATGTTCGTAATGGTTTTGAGGATTTAAAGCGATTGGACTCTAATAAAGATAATAGAATTGATAAAAGGGATAAGATGTTTTCTCAGCTTAAGCTATGGAAGGATATTAATGGCAATGGAATTGGTGAAAGCAATGAATTAATATCTTTGAGGGATAAGGGCATACAGTGGATATCGCTAAAATACAGAAGTCACTTGAAGAAATTTGGAGATAGAGCTCAGGCTCGGCAGGTGTCGACATTTACTTACATGGATATGGGTGGGTCCAAAAGGTCTCTAGCAAAAAATCCAACTCAGAAGAAAGATCAGTTGAAGAAGGCAAAGATTGTGGACATTTGGTTTTCTCCAGTGCCTCGAGCCTTGGCACAAGCATTAATTAACAAGCAGAAATAAATCAATGATATGTTGATTCTAACAGGTAGAATCAAGGAATTAAAATTTAATGACAATAGAATCACAAAAGGTCTTCTTGGTCTTTTGTGATTTTTTCTAGCTTTTAGTCACGCTCTGATGATTTAGGTTGTCTAATTAGAGTAAAGGAAATAAAATTAGTGGAATGAACAGGATGTTTTTTCGTATCAAGCTGTGGTTGACTGTTTTCAACGCTTCCAACTTTAGTGCGAACGTTGAAAAAAATAAAAAACCATTATTTGAGAATGAAAAAGGACTGATCTTAATATTAATGTCCATTTTGATTTCGGCTTCTGCCTTCCTCGGTGTTCTTGTTAGTCAGAATTTTTCTTTAGCAAAGGAGTCCCTTAGGACAGGAGATGAAGTTGCTCTCATGACAGCTATAGAGGGCTTGAGTGCTACGATTCTTACTGGAATTAAGAGTCGTTGGTGTTTTACTAGAGATCTAGTTCCAGTTGATTGCAATGATGGAGGCAAGAATGTCCTCAACCATTGGTTTAGCGCTGAACGCTTTTTACTGAAGGATTCTGGTTGGGAGGCGATTAATGAGGCTCGAAAAAGTCAATGCGAGAGGCTGAGAGCTGGTGGTGTGCCACTGGATAGCTTCGTTTATCCACAAAACCCTAGCTGTAATGAAATTCTGCAAGATCCAAATAACCCAGCAAAGATTCCTTTTGACTCCATTGCCATTAAAGATAGAGAAATGGAACTTTCAGAGGAAATGATTAGAGGTTCTGACTTGCTGAGCGATTCTCTTGGAGGCTTCCTCGATTCTAGGGGTACTCGCCTGAGATTAAAGCCGCCAATGGTGGTCAGAGTGGCGAGAGATGAGAACTACCCTGAACTCGGTGATGAGGTTTATATCTCAGTGGAGATAACGGTAACTTTTGAATTAGACAAAAGATCAAAGAAACTCGAATTTAAGCAGGTAGTAGCCTTTTATCCAAGGCAGCTTACTTCCTTTGGGCTTATTTTGGCTAGAGATTTGTATCTTGGTGGGGAGGAAGTTACATCATCTGCTATAGGAGGCTGCACTCTACCTGGAATTAATGAGAAATTCCCGTACCTCAGTAATCCGGTAGAAATCGGCAGTATTCCATTTTCTCAATATAATAAGTATAAGGGTTTGAAATTTTTAAGCCCCGTATTTATAAACGGAAATTTATATGTGAGTGATAAGAAAGATAAAGTGGTGCCAGTGGCATTTCAAAGCTCTGTTGTACTGGGTGGAGGAAGAATAGTTGGTCATACTCCATCTCTCACCAATGAATCACAAACTAAGATATCTTCCTTAAAACCAGGCATTTTAAATGGTGTGGTACAAGAGGCATCTGATAAGGGTCTAGAGACTTTTGCTAGACAGAGGGTATGCGTGAACCTTAGTAGCAACCAGCAAGCCTGTATAAATGAAGTTGAAGTGGATCCTCGATATGGGGCTAAAGCAGTAGATGCTCCTCTCGGAGGAGTAATTTCTATGGCTACTGGATTTGGAGTAAATTGTGCACATTTAGAGGACGGAAGTCTAAAGTGTTGGGGTAATGGTGATCCTAGTTCTCCCAATTTAATGAGTAATATTAGCTTCAGGAATGTGCGTAAAATTGTATTGGGGGAAAGACATGCTTGTGTGCTTTTCAATGATGATACTACTACTGCCGCTAATGAGGCAGGTAGTGTAAAATGTTGGGGAGATAACACATCTTATCAATTAGGTCGCGGTGGTGGTGGTGTGAGTGCTCAGTACTCAGTTGAGCCGAATGGTTTAGGTGTTGTAAGCGAGATTGTAGCGGGAAAATATCATACTTGTGCTATAAAAAATTCTGGCAGTGTAGAATGCTGGGGGCATGGCCGTTATGGTGAATTGGGTGATAGCCGTGCAAGTTCAAGTGAGCCAGTTGTAGTTTCTGGTTTAACTAGTGTCCGTCAAATTGCTTTAGGATGGGGGCATACTTGTGCAGTTTCAAATTATGGTAATGTAACATGTTGGGGGTTAAACTATTCTGATCAGTTGGGCGCTACGACTACGGAGACATGTGATGATGCCACTCCTTGTAGTAAAACACCAGTTGCAGTTTCTGGTTTAACTAATGTTCGTCAAATTGCCTTGGGGGCAGAGCACACCTGTGCGCTTTTAAGCAATAAGAATGTAACATGTTGGGGGAATAATCAATATGGGCAGTTGGGTGATGGTAGTACAACCAATAGAAGGATACCAGTTGTAGTTTCTGGTTTAAGCAATGTAGAGCAAATTGCCTTGGGAGCGTTGCACTCCTGTGCACTTTTAAGTAATAAGAGTGTGCAATGCTGGGGAAATGCAGGTAGGCGCCAACTGGGTAATGGTGGCACGACCAATAGAACAAGGCCGGTTGCAGTTTCTAGCTTAAGTGATGTAAGTAAAATTTACTTGAGGGAATTTCATAGTTGTGCGCTTTTAAGTGATAAGACTCAAAAATGTTGGGGAAGTAATGGATCTCAGCAATTAAGCGCTATAGATTCTCCAGAGTGTTCAAATGATGGGACTTCATTTAAATGTATTCCAACGCCAGTTAATTTTTACGATGGTTCCACTTATGACATTTATCCCAATGCCACATTTGCAGCAGGAAAAAAACATTCTTGCCTTGTTTTTGAACAAGAGGTTTTGTGTGGAGGAGATGCTCAATATGAAGGAAGAAGCTCTATATTGGGCCGGGGTAGTTCTCAGAATATAGGACAAAGTGCAAAGAGGGAGTATACAGCAGCTGGAGGATTGAATAATCCTATTTCCACAGCTAGGGGTGTGGATACATATGGAGAGCATAGTTGTGCTTTGATTTATGAATCTGATGATAAGCCTTATGAAGTTAAATGTTGGGGAAGGGGTGATTCAGGGCAGTTGGGTAATGGTGGTAACTCAGAATCGGAGATTCCTGTATTTGTAGACAACACAAGTGGAGGTAGGCTATCTGTTTATCAAATAGCTATAGGAGGAGAGCATACCTGTGCAATTGTTCCAAATACAGGTCAGGGTTCGGTGATGTGTTGGGGAAAGAATGATCGGGGTCAGTTAGGCGATGGTACGACAACTAGCCGTCCATTAGCAGTATTTGTACCAATATATAATGTGACAGAAATCAAAGCAGGAGGAAAGCATACCTGTGCATTGACCTATACTGGAAGGGTATGGTGTTGGGGGAGTAATCAATATGGTCAACTGAGTGCTCGAGTTTTAGGCACAAATGATTTTTATGTACGGCCTATAAATGTTCAAGGACTTTCTGGAATTAAGGCAATTGCACTAGGGGATGAACACACCTGTGCGCTTTTAAGTAATAAGACTGTAAAATGTTGGGGGAGGAATAATAAAAATCAACTGGGCAATGGACGTTCCTATGGTAATTTTCCCACTCCTTTTCCAGTGAAAAAGACAGGTGGAGGTTCTCTTACGGGCATAAGCATTTCACCTGGGCGCACTTCTCTTGTGGCAGGAAGTGCCCATACCTGCGCCTTAACAGAAGTAATAGGGGCAGCTCTATCCTCTGTATATTGCTGGGGTGCTAACGATAGAAAGCAGGTTGGGCAAGCGAGTGGAGTTAATTTTCCAACAGCTAAACTACTACCAACGGTTTCTGGTACTGATCTTGAAATAGCTGGAGGTCTTTATCATAATTGCTTTCGAGATGGCTCTAAGGTGAAATGTTGGGGAGATAATACATATAAACAGTTTAGTGCCAGCACTACTGAACCTAATGCTAATAGCAGTGCCAATCCTTTAGGTCTTTCTCAGTGTGATGAGTCTGGTGAGATAGGTAACGATGGTGCTGTAACCTATGAATCTGTGGGCTGGGGAGTTGACTTTTCTTCTCAGGTCTTTGATATATGGGACTATGTGGAAGAAACTGTGACTCTAGAAGAGGCACGTGTTTTGGTGGAAGGGAGAGTAAATAGCGTTGATGATGATGGAAAGGTGGTTTGCAATAACTGTAATGCTACAGCTTATTTTCTCAACGAAGCTGGACGTGCATATGATTTAGGATCAAAATCAATTGCATCAGAATGTGTGGTTTCTAGTAGCACTAATTTTGTGGCTGGGCTTTTTATGTGTTATAGATTTATTATTGCAGCTCGAAATACCCCCCTTTCCATTTCAGGAACAGTCATCACCAATGATTTATCGATAGATGAAAGCGCATTGAAAGCAGGGATTACATGGTCTAATATTTGGCACCCATTGGCGGTGTATAACTTAAGGAAAACAAAAATATTGAAGAGAGTAGCGGATCTGGGAAATGGAGAAGAATGTGGTTCTAGAGAAAGCTCCGGCTTTGTGTTGAATGATGTGCCTGGCAGTGCAAGTGTTGAGAATTATAAATCTTGTAGCTCTTCATCTTTATTAAACGAGGGGGAAAAAGGTGTTAATTTTAAATGGACAGAAGTAGATCCGGACTGTGGTCAACCCCTTGCTAACGGAGCGGAAAATAAGTGTAAATCTCATAAAAAGAGATATGGGATGAGGCGTATTTTCTCCGTGTTTAAATAACCAATGTTAAGAGAGTAGCGTTCAGATGAGAAAGTATAATATTTTGAAGATTGTTAAAAAAAATGATGGCTTTACTTTAATTGAGGTCATGATAGCTTTTGTTATTCTAATAGCTTCGTTCTTTATTATTGAAAATGCTTTTCTACAACAGAAAAAATTTGTATTTCAGGTGGAAGGTTCTATTAATCGAAGTCTTGCATTTTCTGAAATTTTTCAAGGATTACAGGCAAATCTTTTAAGATATAATAAACATGATTATGATAGTGAATCCTTAATTAAGTGTCTCCAGCCGGATGGGGGGTTGAGAAAAGAACTTACTAAAGATATGAGAAAGTATTTTTATGAGATCTCTCGTAATGGCACAAGCGATAATTTTAGCGATTTATATAATTGCTTTCAGATGGCCCTTTCTATTAAAGGGCTTACTTCTGTGATGAAATGTTCAGATTGCTCCGAGAGAGTGGGGATGATGATTGATCCGTATTATGTTGGTGGAAAACTTATTGAGGGAGTGTATAATGTACGTATTCTGTCCATAAAAAAAATTAAAGGTGCAACTGGAGTAGGGACATATAAAGTAGGGAATTATTATAAGATGATTCTAGGGGGTTAAATTTTGACTAGTCAGAATACAAAACAAGCAGGCTTTACAATGGTAGAAATGATGGTGACAGCAGGATTGTTGGCATTATTCGTATTTTTTTCCTATGACATAATAACAAAAATGAATCAGAAAAGTATTAATCTGTCTTCTGAGCAGAAAAATTTGCTAGACACTGCCATCGCTTATAGAGTGCTGAATAAAGAATTAAAAAAAACCTATGTATCATTCTCTAATATGTTAAGTCTTACAGATGAATTTAGGATTAGGAGGCGAGGTGCTAAATATTTTTTTGAATATTCTCAATCTGGAATGGAAAATGTGCTCCTTACTATCACTTTAAGTAAGATTAAAAGAGCAGTTGTTTTTTTAAAGACTGGTCTTTTAGGTGAGGGAGTGCGTGGCGCAAGCATTGCTCCCTTTGAGCTTTTAGGAGTTAATTTTTTAAGAGAACGGTTGACGAGTGGTGGTTGCGATCCTAATGATATTAATACCAACTATAATTCTAACTGTGAATCGAAGGAGTACTCTCTAGAAAGATTTAAAGAAGCGGTTGAAGCAGCGGGGTGGTTGCAGGAAGAACAGCTTTTTTTGCTTTATTCGCCCATATGGCTAACCGTAACAGACAGGAATTTGAAGAAAAAAATAAAAACTCCTGCTGTTCTTTTGCAATACACTGGAGGCAAGTTTAAAAAATATGGTACCCCTGAAATTTCATTTGATTTTAGCATTCCTGATATTTTAAGAAGAAGCTCTAACGATTTTTATTATGGTGGTACATCGTTCAATCCTCCAAACCTTTGGGAGACTTTTGCGAGGCAGGCTGCAGTTATCGGTGGAGTAAGAAATCTTGTGTACTTGCTGCCTGTGAAAAAATTAACATTTATTTTGGATAATAATGGAAGCCAAAATAAATCAGCCTTTACCCTTTTTAAGTGTGATGATCATAGATATAAATGTAATGCTAGTGATCCAAGTAGAGTCTTTGTAGCAAGCAATTTAGAAAAAATTGTATTTAGAAGGGAAAGCCTAAGCGATGCATCCATTAGCGTGGATTTAGTGAATGTCAAAGCAGAGTTCTAGCGTAGCCCTTGAATCCATTGGGAGGTAAAGGAGGCTAGGTGGTGGGGGTTGGCTTGGATGCTCTCTATATGTCCCATGTTTCGTAGTACATGCATATGGATTTTTCCCGTTTTCATTTTTTTGTCGGCACGTAGAAGGGCAGTTATTTGTCCTGTGTTCATTCCTTTTAAATAGTGGGGTGGTGGCATCCCCAGTGTCTCCAGTGATTGTTGTATCTGTTGAGTAAAGGGATTGTCCCGACTTCCGCATTTTGAATCGCGTCATTCAATAATAACGGCTACTTACAAGGGACAGGATCACTACATTCTTGACTGTTTTACTCTATTCTTTTTATCGTTTGATCGATTTTTATATCCAGAGCCTTATAGATTTGGTGTTGAATCGGATCTAGCCTAGAAGGCATTAAAAATCTTTTTCCTGTCACTTTATCCTTAACAACGCTTACCTGCACTCGACTAAGCTCTTCCCTGATTCTTTCCAGACTAAGCTTTAGATTAGCTTGCTTTAGTCTATAGCGAGCAAAGGAGGCCACACTGTAAGCAATAAAACAGATGAGTATATGGGCCTTTATCCTTTTCGGGGTCCAGTGGTATACCGGACGCATTTTTAAATCGTGCTTGTTGATTCGGAAGGCAGCTTCTATTTGCCATAGTCCTCTATATTTTTCAAGAATCTGTTCTGCACTTATCCCTGATGACTCCTGATTGCTTATCACTCCATGAATGCCATCCCATCTTTCATCTTCCTTGATTTTGGCTTCATTTAATTCTGCTGTCGCGGAGTTCTTTCTGTCTATTTTTAAATATTTTTTGCTGCCACGGTTATGAATTAAATCTTTCAACAACACTTTACCGTTTTTCATTTTTTTCTGGATTCTATCCACAAGACGTTGTCTATCTTTTTTGTCTTTATCTGCACGCTTTTGGCTATAGCTTACGATAAGCCTATTTCCTCCATATTCATACTCACCAGTCCAAGTAAAATATTTGGCTTTATTGCCTTTTTTAACAACAATATCCTTCTTAATATCGTTTTCCCGGATAATATCAGCAACATCTGTCAGAATAGGCTCTCTATATTCTTTCTTCATGCCCTTCAGCTTGGCTGCGATAATGAACTTGGCTTTTTTCTTTTCTAAATTCTCTAGGTTAGCACTGGTAAACATAGCTCTATCTGCCACAATAAATGTATTGGATATTTCGTACTGTTCTTCTGTTTCTTCAATTACCTTCATGAGTGTATGCCCTTCGTATGTATTCCCAGGGAATAGCTTGTAACCAACAGGAAGACCCTCTGTTGTAGTCATCAGAGCTAAAACTACTTGTGTCTCCTTCACTTTATTGTCCTTACTAAAGCCAGACACTCTAAGCTCATCTGGTTGGAAGCTCTCAAAATATAATGTGGTTACATCAAAAAAAAGCAGATCAATGTCTGTCTTGAGCAATTTCTTTGTAGAATCACAAATTTTCTCTCTAATTCTTTCCTCATTCTTATAGACTTTATCCATCATTCGATAGACCTTATCCAGATCCATAGGAATATTTTTATCTCTCTCTATTAACTCCACGCTCTTTCTTTTACTGGATGGTGCATTTATACGAGATAAAACAATCTCCTTGAGTATACGATTGCTATCGTTCTTTTTGTAGCCAGTCTCTATGGGGTCAAGTAAAAATAAATTATCGTAAATAGACCCAAATATATCTTTCACCCCAATGTGTAGTCGCTGCTCCTCACGCAAACCAGATATTGATACCGCATCTTTACTTCCATTATTATCCTTATTGCTTTCTTCTTTTTTTACTCGTTTTTTGGGAGCATGGGTATACTCAAAGCCAGGAAAGGTTGGATTTATTCTGTTTTTCTTCTCGATGATTATCTTTTCTGCCAACTCTTTTTGAAAATCTATCTCTTTGGTGTCATCCTTGTCAAACTGACCCATATGAAGAATGACTTTTTGCTTAACTTTATCTCCAAATCTATTATTTTCGACAATCTGGATTGAAACACGATTATTATTTCTTTTCACTAAACGAACAAACATGCACATAGAATCTATCAAAAATAGACGACAGTCAACAAGAAATAAAGGGGAGGATGTCACTACATTTTAACTTCAAAATAGAAAAACTGTAAGTGATCGAAATAAAAAGATTTTTTTTTAAAAGAGTATAAAAATTTTAACTCAATTTGCGGAAGTCGGGAGAAGGGAAAGCCTAAGCGATGCATCCATTAGCGTGGATTTAGTGAATGTCAAAGCAGAGTTCTAGCGTAGCCCTTGAATCCATTGGGAGGTAAAGGAGGCTAGGTGGTGGGGGTTGGCTTGGATGCTCTCTATATGTCCCATGTTTCGTAGTACATGCATATGGATTTTTCCCGTTTTCATTTTTTTGTCGGCACGTAGAAGGGCAGTTATTTGTCCTGTGTTCATTCCTTTTAAATAGTGGGGTGGTGGCATCCCCAGTGTCTCCAGTGATTGTTGTATCTGTTGAGTAAAGGGATTGTCGCCGCATAAAAAAGTACTTTCTGCCCACATGCCCCAGGCAATGGCCTCACCGTGAGTGGCCTGTCCCTTTGCAAAGGACTCAAAGGCATGGCCCAAGGTATGCCCATAATTTAAAATAGCTCGCCTGCCGTTGGTGTCCAGAGGATCTTTTTCCACGATCTCTATTTTGCTTTGTATGCCAAGAATAATTTCTTTCCATTGGGATTGGCTTAACTCTCCTCCCATAATCCAATTGCGCCAGTCCTGGAGATTTCCCTGCTTTCCTTTTAGCCACAATATTTTCAAGAGCTCTCCCAAGCCGCTTAATCGCTCCTTACGGGGAAGACTCGCAAGCCAACCAGGCCAGTACCAAACTTCTTGGGCAGGATAGAAGGAACCTAAAACATTTTTCAACATGCCTCCCTTGCTCTCCATATTGATAGCAGTTTTGCCGCCGATGGAAGCGTCCACCATTCCTAGAAGGGTGGTGGGTAGGAGAAAGAGGGGGCAGCCTCGTCGGTACAGGGATGCGGCTAGGGCAGCCACGTCGCAGGCAGCGCCTCCCCCCACCACCACAAGGGGGGATTGCCTATCCTTATTTTTTTCCACTAAAAATGTAATGATACGATTCACAGTGGACCAGGTTTTTGCCTCTTCACCCGCTGGCAGTAGGAGTAATTGCTCTTTGGGAATAGCAAATTTATGTTCCCATGCTTTTTTCAATCCAGAGTCTATGGCAATAAGGGCTTTACTTTTATGAGCTAATGCATATAGGTCCAGAAAAATAGCCGAATCTTGGTCGTAAAAATGTAGCTTTGTGGAATGGGTCTGAGGCGCAAAGCGGAGTTCCATTACTCATCACTCTCAAGGTAGGTATAACCCTCTAAACCCTCTTCATACTGCTGGAGTAGTTTTCTACCCTCTTGGATAGAGATGGTTTTTCCCCGTAAGGCTTGCTCCACAGCTAGGCGCATTCGCTCCACCAGTACGGGTTTGTTATAGTCCACATACTCGAGCACCCGGGTTACGGAATCTCCTTGCCTGTAGTGCTCAACGGTATAGTCGTCGTTTCCCTGTATGGAAACATGTACGGAGTCCGTATCTCCAAAAAGGTTGTGCATGTCTCCGAGTATTTCTTGGTAGGCACCCAAAAGGAATATGCCCAAATAATAATCTTTTTGAGGCTCCAGATGATGAACCTCTAGGGAACGTTTCACATCCTTTATGTCAATGAAGTGATCCATTTGACCGTCGGAATCACAAGTGAGATCCATGAGGGACACCCGGTTGGTGGGTTCTGTAGCTAATCGGTGAATGGGGAGAACAGGGAATAACTGCTTTACTGCCCAGTGGTCTGGGGCACTCTGGAAAACAGAGAAATTACAAAAATAGGAATTTTGTAGCATACTATCTATGGACTCCAATTCTTCGGGAAGCTCCACTTCTGTTTCGTGGGCCAGTCGTCGGATTTTGTCCATGGTTTGCCAAAAAATAGTGTCCACCTTAGCCCTAGTTTTTAAATTTAAATAACCCAGTCGAAATAGATTAAATGCCTCCTCCTTGATCTGTAGAGCATCGTGGTAGCGCTCCACTTTATTTTTCGAATTTGTTTTTATGAGAGTGTCGTGCATTTCCTGAACAACCTCGTTGTCGCCTTCTTTGGGTGTGGGAGTGGGTCCACTTTTTACAATTTTATTCTCACCCAGTACATCAAAAATCATCACACAGTGATGGGCCACAAGAGATCGTCCAGACTCCGTTACAATAGCCGGGTGGGGGAGATCCTTTTCGTCGCAGATAGCCTGGATCGTACTTACCACATCGTTTGCATACTCTTGGTCGGAATAATTTAGGGAGTTCTCTGAGTTTGTTTTGGAACCGTCGTAATCCACAGCTAGTCCACCACCCACGTCTAAAAAACGGAGCTTTGCTCCCATGGCACAAACCTCGGCGTAAATTCTGCAAGCCTCATCCAAGGCCGCCTTTATGGGACGAATGGAAGTTACCTGACTCCCCAGATGGAAATGCAATAACTCCAAAGCATGAAGTAGACTCTCTTTTTCCAGCAGCTCGATCCCCTTTACAATTTCAGCATTCGTCAAACCAAACTTGGAATGGGTGCCACTGGATTTCAACCATTTTCCAGCACCCTTTCCCTCTAGTTTCGACCGAAAACCAATGCGGGGCTGGATGCCCAGCTTTTTAGACTCCCCAATAATGAGCTCCAACTCATGGAAACGGTCCACCACAATAATCACATTTCGACCAATGCGTGTGGTAAGAAGAGCCGTCTCAATATACTCCCGATCCTTAAATCCGTTACAAATGAGAAGGGCCTTTGGATTTTCTAAATAAGCCAGTGCCACCAGTAACTCCGGTTTCGACCCCGCCTCTAACCCCAGGTTCGTGGCCTTTCCAAAAGCAAGGATATCCTCTAGGAGCCTGCACTGCTGGTTTACTTTTATGGGATACACACCTCGATAATCTCCCTTATAACTATAGGTCTTAAAAGCGTTCTGGAAACAAGTGCTCATGGACTGAATGCGGGAGGAGACAATATCCGGGAAGCGTATCCAAATGGGCAAGCGAAAGCCCCGGTCCCTAAGATCCCGTACCAGAAGGTTTAAATCCAGAGCTGGACCACTGCTCCCCCTTGGCGTTACACAAACGTTGCCTTTGGAGTTGATAGTAAAGAACCCTCGCCCCCATTCATTGACGTTGTATAAAGTAAGACTTTTTTGAATATTCCACTTTTCCATATTCCGCTTTCCCATAATTCCCATAAATTGCTTTTCATTTCTTATGCTACGATGGAATTTATGATTCAACATTTTTTTCATCAAAAGTCCATTCCTTTATCTGAGGCTAACTTTATAGTGGCTCCCATTCCCTATGAAGGGGGGATATCCTATCTTCCAGGAGCGGTACAGGGGCCACAGGCTATTTTAAATGCCAGTGAGCAGTTGGAGTCCTATGACATTGGGGAGCAGGTGGAGCTTGCCTATTCCAAAATCCATACCCTTCCGATGCCATCAGTTTTTCCCCACTACCGGGCCATGCATAATTTTGTTACGGAATGTGTGGATGCCTTGGACCTATCAAAACAATTTTACTTGGGCATTGGAGGGGATCACTGTGTGACGATTCCTGCTGTAGAGGCCTTCCATACTCACTCGGACCTGGGAATCATTCAAATTGACGCCCATGCGGACCTACGGGACTCCTATAACGACGATCCTTATAGCCATGCCTGCATTATGCGGAGAATTGTGCAGAGCATAGACCCTAAAAAAGTTTTGAGTATTGGGGTTCGTGCCATTTGTCGGGAGGAGCATGAATTTATGAAAAAACACAAGATGCCATGCATTTACGGGAATCGTCCTCTCCATGAAGATATTCTGTCGGATTTGAATGAAAAGTTAGGAAAGTTGCCACAAAATGTTTTTATCACCATAGATTTGGACGGTTTGGACCCCACAGTGATGCCTCATGTGGGTACGCCCGTTCCAGGAGGGCTTTCTTGGCACCAGACTTTAGGAATTATTCGTCGCATTTTTGAGCGGAAAGCCGTGGTTGGGGCCGATGTGGTGGAAATTGCCTCTGGAAATGGGACTGAGCGTTCCGACTTTCTGGCCGCAGTACTGTGTCAAAAAATCTTGTTCCATGCCCAACAAGCAATTATTTCTGCTTAATTTCAATATTCTAGCTGCATTTTTTCCTAATCAGGGGCAAACTAATACTGGTAACGTTAAATATTAAGGAGACTATAATTATGAGCGATGTTCTAATTGTCACCTCTAAGGTGAAAACTCTAATTAAGACAGCACATTCCATGAATACAAGTGGGTCTGTGGCAGAGGCACTTTCTGATCGTGTGCGACAGCTTTGCGAGCAAGCAGCAGAAGCAGCCAAAGCCGACGGACGCAAAACAATTATGGATAGAGATATTCCCTCTATTTAATTTTCAGTAAGGCTGTATAGGGATGGGACTGTCAGGGGTGGATTGTAAGGGGTGGAACTATAGTGTAAGCGACTATAATGCCACCACGTCAGTCACTTCGGGAATTTCTTTTTGCAAGCGCACCTCTATGCCTTGTTTCAAGGTAGCTGTGGAGCTAGGGCAACCAGCGCAAGAGCCTTGCATATAGAGATACACAACACCGTCCTCAAAGCGTTCAAAAATGATATCTCCTCCATCCATGGCAACGGCAGGGCGTATTTCTTCATCGATGATCCGTTGAATTTTCCCCTCCACAGTACCTTTTTGCGGTTGAGAGGGTTTTTCCTCTAAGGAGAGAGGGTTGACAGCAGGTTTTCCGGATTGGATATACTCCTGAATAACAGACTGTACACTGTCATCGAGTTGCTCCCAGTTTCCCTCGGGTGCTTTGGTGATGGTGACATAATTGCGTCCAATGAGGCAGGCGCTCACGCCCAAGATATTCATCAGCAGTGTGGCCAGGGGGGAAGCCTTTTGTGCTTTCTCCGTATCTGTAAAATTGGCAGAACCTCGTTCTAAAAATATATGCTCGTCCACTACATACTTTAGTGTATTGGGGTTGGGGGTAAACTCTAGTTGAATGTCTTTTTCCATGTAGCCTCCTTTTATCTGTAATTTATACTTTACAAAAGGTTTAAAGCAAGGAAAAATAGTATATTGAACCTAGAAATTTTTACTAGGGTAACAAGGAGGTTGCCATGATATCCCGTATTTCACTTTTCGCTCTATGTTTTGTTTTCCTTCTTTCCTGTACTAAGGGTAGCAGAGACTTGGCCTCGATCTTTGAAGAAGGTAGGGTTTTCGAGATTCCCAATGGATTAATGGTTCATGAGTATACACTGAAAAGTAATGGTCTTCGTGTTCTATTGGTGCCCAATGATAGAGCACCTGTATTTAGCTATGCAATTAATGTGGATGTGGGATCCACGGATGAAGCCATGCATTCGGAATCTGGACGCACAGGGCTTGCCCATTTTTTTGAGCACATGATGTTTCGAGGAACAAAGACGTATCCTGATTTTCCTAGTATTGGAATTCAAAATGGAGCTGTGGGCGTGAATGCATACACGAGCAAAGATAATACAGTGTATATTGGATCCTTGCCCAAGGAGAAACTGGAATTTATTTTATCTATGGAGGTCGATCGCTTCCAAAATCTTCCTATCCCTAAAAAAAAAATTTGATATAGAGGTACTTTCTGTAATTTCAGAAAGAGAGAGAGGTCTGCAGAAACCATATAGCGTTATTGTGACTAAACTCAATAGTCTTTTGTGTTCGGAAAAAAATCCTTATTCTCGGTCAATTATTGGTACGGAAGAGGGTTTGAATTCGTTTACCGTAGAAGATGCGAATAAATTTTATCGCACCTATTACGTTCCTAATAACATGTCCATTGCAATAGTTGGAGACATTAAGTTACACGAAACCCTTGGACTCGTGGCAAAACATTTTGGTGCCATGGAAAGAGGAGATTTGCCTGAAAGAAGCGAGTTCTTTGAGAAAAAACAAAAGAAAAAACGAGAGGAAACTATTACTCATCGTGGTTTGATTTCTCCTCAATTAGCAGTGGCTTATAAGGTAGTGCCACAAAAACATGAAGATACTCCAGATTTAATGTTGCTTATTTCTCTTTTAACTTGGGGAAAGAGTTCTTTGTTAGAGCAAGATCTAGTAGAAAAAGGATTAGTGAGTTCAGTTCAAGGAGAGGCTATCTTTTACGAAAATTTTGGGAAGCTTATGATTTATGTAGATTTTCTTTCAACAACTAAGAAGAGGGACGTTATTGCTGTCATTGGTAAAGCTTTTCAGAAGATAAAAGATGGAAATATAGATCCATCACAATTTAGAGCAGCCAGAAACCTTCTTCTGCTCAAGCAATATTATCCTGTGATGGACGATAATCAAAAATTGACTAATGTACTTCTGGATGGTCTGCAACTAACTGGTAATCCACTGGATTTTTTTGAAGAAATGGAAAAAATAAAAAAATTGAAACTTAGCGATCTACAGAAATTGCTGCTTAAATATATAAAGCTTGAAAATACTTCAATCGTCCTTGGTAAGCCTAAACCTAAGCCGGTCAAACACCCAGATAAAAAAGAAGAGAGGAAAAAATGATGAAAATTTTTAGTTTTATATACCTTCTATGCCTTACCCTTTGTGCTCCTGCATTGGCTGGAATGGAACTTGTGGATCGTAGTGAAGGGAAGGGAAATTTTATTTATGAAAACTCCCCTCGTTCTTTTCTCAGCACTATTATGGTTGTCCTACCTATAGGTAGTATGAATGATACTAAGGGTAAGGAAGGATTAGCTAGTCTAAGTTTCAAATCCTTACTTCGTGGTACAAAGAAGTTGGATCGAAGAGCTTATATTTTTGCCACAGAAGAATTAGGTGCTGATATTTCTATGTATGTGGGCACTGATAGGGTCATACTTAATTTAAGTGGGATTACTTCTAATTTGCAGAAATCGATTTCCTTATTGGGAGACGTTCTTTTGGACCGTTTTCTTCGGAAAAATCAATTTGAAAATTTAAAAAAAGAAATAGTAGGTGCCTTAAATAATACTAAAAATAACTTACGTGCTATGACTGGACTTGCCTTTAGACGTGCTTTATTTTCGGGATCTGTACTTGCCCACCCTCCTGGAGGAACTATAAATGGATTAAACTCTATTACATATAAGGAGGCAAGTTCATTTTTGGATAAAAATATTACTCAGGAAAGAGCTTTATTTGCTGTGAGTTCTAGCGTTGAAAAGTCAACGGTTAAGAGTTGGATTCAAGAATCATTTGGGAAGATGAGTATAAAGGGTAATAAAATTGTTCGAGTAAATCCTCGTATACCTAAGCTATCTGGTCGCCATGTGGTTATCTTTCCTCAAAAAGAAGGAGGACTTACTGAGGTATATATGGGACATCCATCTGTGCCGAGTGGATTTAAGAATGGAGTGGCTTTAAAAAGCATAGGAGCCTTTACTCTTGGAAAGGTTTTTTCGGGGAGACTATTTAAAGAGCTGCGTGTAAAAAAAGGTTGGACCTACGGAGCTTATGCTTCTTTTCGCTTGTTTGATCTGCCCCGTTATTATGGAAGCGTATTTCAAATATATACTTTCCCGAGCAAGATAATTGAAGATAGGGAAGGTAGAAAGAAGCCTGTTACAGAAGAGGCTATTTTCAGGATTATAGAGTTATATGAAGACTACGTGAATAAAGGGATAACAGAGGAGGAAAAAAAATTTGCTGTGGATTTTAATCACAATGCCTATGGGTTTATTTTTGAAAAAGCAAGCACACGAATGGTAAAAAGAATATACCAAGCTTTAGAGGGTGAACCTTTTTTATCTATAAAGGAGTATCAATCTAAGCTTAGGAATATTGATGTAAGCAGTTTAAATTCCATGATTAAGACGGGCACCTACGTTGTTGGCAGTAAAGGCAATAAAGAAGATCGTAGAAGAATTCATGATCCTCTAAATATGGTTATAGCATTAGGGGGAGACCCCGAACTTTTATTGCCTATAGTTAGAAAAATTCCTGGCGTGAAGAGTATTAAAATTGTGACGGATCCTATTACTCCTCTTAAACCCACAGTTAAGTTCAGAGTGAGAAAATAAAGAAATTCCATTACCCTCTTGAGTGAGATGCCTGTGCAGTTAAGGGTTTCCTTGTCTGTAAAGTTATTGGAGCGTTGCTTCAACACCCTTTCCCATACTTTTAGTGTGTTTTATACTTTACAAGACGTTTTGGGCAAGGTAGAACAGTGCATTGGGTTTAAAAAATATTCATTAAGGAGGCTGCCCATGGGATTTCGTATTTTACTTCCTGCCCTATGTTTTATTTTTCTTCTTTCCTGTACCAGGGGTGGAGATTTATCCTTAATTTTTCAAAAAGGCCCTGTTTCCTCGCTTCCCAATGGATTAGTACTTCATGAGTATGTGCTGAAAAAAAATGACCTTCGTATTCTATTGGTACCCAATGGTGTGGCGCCTGTATTTAGCTATTCCATTCGTGTGAATGTGGGTTCTAAGGATGAAGCTATGGATCCGAAATCTGGACGCACAGGGCTTGCCCATTTTTTTGAGCACATGATGTTTCGAGGAACCAAGAAGTATGGGGATTTTTTTAAGCTGACGGCTAAAAATGGATCTGTGGGTGTGAATGCAAACACAAGTAAAGATGCCACAAATTATATTGCTTCGTTGCCAAAAGAGAAGTTGGATTTTATTTTATCTATTGAATCCGATCGATTCCAGAACCTTCCTATTCATGAAAAATTATTTAAAACAGAGCTGGGTGCTGTACAGTCCGAGAGAGAGTCTGGAGAGAATTCCCCCAACAGGGTTATTTGGAAGAAACTAGCAGCACTGATGTATTCGGGAAGGAATCCGTATAGACAGACAATTATTGGTACAAAAGGGGATTTAGATGCATTTACTGTAGAAGATGCGAGACGATTTTTTCGCACCTATTATGTTCCTAATAATATGATTCTTGCCATAGTGGGAGATATTAAGGTGCAGGACACGCTTAGATTAATAGAAAAACACTTTAGTTCCATGGAAAGAAAAGATTTACCCAAGACAAAGGGATTTTTTGAGAAAAAACAAAAGAAAGAGTACAAGAAGACGATTACTCACCATGCTTTGAGTTCTCCTCGGCTAGCGGTTGCTTACAGGACAGTACCAGAAAGTCATAAAGATGCTCCAGCGTTAGCAGTGCTTACCTCTCTGTTGGCTTGGGGAAAAAGTTCTCTTTTAGAGCAAAGCATAGTGGAAAAAGGATTAGCAAACACGGTTAGCTCGGGGAGTTATTTGTACGAGTACCTTGGAGTATTAGAGCTTTTTGTAGATTTTCTTCCAAGCACGAAAGAAAAGCGTATCAGACGTATCATTGCTCGATCTTTTCAGAAGATAAAAGATGGAAATATAGAGCCATCACAATTTAGGGCAGCGAAAAACCTCCTTTTGCTAAAAAACTACTATCCTGCCATGAGCGACAATCGACGATTAGCTAATGTGCTTTTAGATGGCATGCAACTAACAAATGACCCTTTGGGTTTTTTTAAAGAAATGGAAGAGGTAAAAAAAATAACACTTGGGGATGTACAGGCATTGTTGCCCAAATATATAAGACCTGAAAATACCTCTATCCTTTTTGCTAAGCCTAAAAATAAAGAAAAGAGGAAAAGATGATGAGAATTTATATCCTTCTCTGTCTTATTCTTTCTGTGCCCGCATGGGCAGAAATGAAGCTTGTGGATCGTAGTGGAGGGAAAGGAAATTTTATTTATGAAAAGGATCCCACTTCTTTTATCACTACAGTTATAGTTAGCGTATCTGCAGGCAGTATGGGTGATACTAAGGGTAGGGAAGGATTAGCTAATCTAAGTTTTGAATCTCTTCTTCGTGGTACACGTAAGTTAGATCGAAAAGATTTCATTTTTGCCATAGAAGAATTGGGTGCTGATATTTCTGTGAATGTGGGCACCGATAAGGTTATTTTTACATTGAGTGCGATTAGCTCTAATGTACAGCAGGCAATTTCCCTATTAGGGGATATTTTTTTGGACCGTTTTCTTCGAAAAAATCGATTGAACGAGTTAAAAAAAGAAAAGATAGGTGCCTTGGGCAACACTAGATATGACTTGCGTAGCATGACAGATCTTGCTTTTAGACTTGCCCTATTTACAAACTCTGCACTGGCCCATCCCTCTGAAGGAACGATAAATGGATTAAAATTTATTACACATAAGGAGGTCATATCCTTTCTAAATAAAAATATCGTTCAGCAAAAATTTTTATTTGCAGTTAGTTCTAACATTGAAAAGCCAAAGGTTAAGAGCTGGATTCAAAAATCATTTGGGAGGATGAAGGTGGGGAAAGGTGAAGGAACGGGACTTAGCTTGTTTCGAGTACAGCCTCATATAGCTAAGCTATCTGGTCGTCATGTGGTTATCTTTCCTCAAAAAGAAGGAGGACTTACTCAAATATTTATAGGACACTCATCTGTACCTAGTACATTTAAGAATGCGCTTAGTTTAAGGGATGTGGGGTCTTTTTCTTTTGGAGGAGGTGCCTCTGGGAGATTGTTTACCGAGTTGCGTGTAAAAAAAGGTTGGACCTATGGAGCTTATGCTAGTTTTCGTTTATTTGATCTGCCTCGTTATTATGGGAGTGTCTTTCAAATGTATACTTTTCCGAACAAGGAGTTTACACAAAAGGCTCTTTTTAAGACGATAGACTTATACGAGAACTATGTGAATAAAGGTATAACAAAGGAAGAAAAGAAATTTGCTATAAACTTCAGGTATAATTCCTATGCTTTTATTTTTGAAAAGGCAACCACACGAATTTTGAAAAGATTATACCAGGCCTTAGAGGGCGCACCGTTTTTGTCTGTAGAGGAGTATCGTGCTAAGCTCAAGGCTGTTAATATGAGCCGCCTAAATTCCATGATTAAGACAGGCACCTATGTTGTTGCTGGTAGTGGCAATAAAGAAGAGCGCAGAAAAATTCATGATCCCCATAATATGATTATAGCCTTGGGTGGAGATCTGAAATTGCTGGAACCGATAGCTAAGAAAATCCCTGGTGTGGTGAGCATTAAAATTATACGAAATCCTATTCTTCAGGTGCCACCGGTAGTGGAAAATGTGGCAATACCTTTAAAGGTAAAAAAATAAAGAAATTTAATTCTTCTGGATTTCAAAAAGTGCTTTTGTGAGTGTGGACTCCACTTCTTTTTCTGTTTTGCTGTTAGCAATAGAGATTTCTTTTACTAAAAGGCTTTTTGCTGTATCCAACATTTTTTTCTCACCAAAGCTGAGATCTTTGGAGTTTTTTAAGAGAAAAAGATTGCGAAGAACTTCTGCAATTTCCACCACGGATCCTGTTTTAATTTTATCCATGTACTCCCGGTAGCGTCGGTTCCATGTGGTGCGATCAATTTTCACATCCTTTTGAGCAAGCACTTCAAATACTGCGTCCACATCTTTTTCTGCAGCTAAGGCACGCAAGCCCACTCCAGATATATTATCTGTGGGAACCATAATGCTCATGCCGTTTTCCAGCACCTGGAGCACATAAAATTTTTTCTTTTTTCCAAAGATGTGCTTTTCTTCAATGCGCTTAATTACGCCTACGCCGTGAGCGGGGTATACAACATTATCTCCTACTTTAAATTCTAGTGTTTCCATATTGAATCAGTACCTAACCTTTCAGTCCTCATGGTGTTTTTTCTAACCATAAATTAAGAGCAACGATGAACACTAACACGCGGCATTAGCCTTGTCAAGGGAATGAAGATGAAACTATAAAAATGCAGTGAAATGGCCTAAGAGAGAGGAATATTAACCGACAAAAATACTTTTATCCAGATATTTCCCCAAAGAACTTCCTACTAGCTTTAGATTTTTGAGAATCTGGGATTTCTATGGACTTTTTCTACAGCGATAGGGATAGAATTCAGTTAAACTGAAACTAGGTTTTTTGAATGAAGTATCTTCAGTATGCCCTATATGTTGCGCTCCTTTGCGCAGGACTTCTATTTGCGGGTTGGAACTGGCTCGCCAGCTTGAAGGGAGAGGGAGCAAAGGAGATTATCCTCTTAGTCGAGCGGAGTGATAATTTTAATCGTATTGCGGCCTCTCTGGATAAAGAGGGCTTAATCCATAGCGAACGCTCTTTTCGTTGGTATGTTCGTCTAAGGGGCGTTTCTCGAAGCCTCAAGCTAGGGGAGTATCAAGTTCGTTCCACTATGACTCTTGAGGAAGTGGTCAATACCCTAATCTCTGGAAAGTCTATTCTGTATAGGCTGGTGGTTCCAGAGGGGCATAATAAGTTTCAGATTGCTAGTCAAGTGGAGGAGAAAAAGCTGGGCAGTCGTAAGCGCTTTTTGGAACTTGTGGAATCTTCTGATTTTATTCGGCAAATGCATCTTCCCAACCTAGAAGATGGTTTTTTGCCGTCCAGTTTAGAGGGGTATCTGTATCCCGATACCTATATGTTGAGCAAAGCCATGAAGGAAGAAGATATTATTCAGCAAATGGTTAAGCGTTTTAAAAATGTCTATCGTTCTTTAGCCAGTGATTTCTCCAATAGCGTGAGTGTGAAACGCAATAATCTTAAACCTCGTGATGTTATTACTCTTGCCAGTATGGTGGAAAAAGAAACGGGGGCAGGATTTGAACGCCCCCTGATTGCCAGTGTTTTTTATAACCGATTACAAAAAAGAATGCGCCTAGAAAGCGATCCCACCACTATTTACGGTATGTGGGACAAAGACGGATTTTTTAAAGGAAATATTCGGCGTAAAAATCTTAGAGAGTCAACACCCTATAATACCTATACAGTTCCCCGTTTACCGAAAGGGCCTATTGCCAATCCTGGTAGGAATGCTATTCTTGCTGTTCTTTACCCTGCTAAAAATGATTATTTATTTTTTGTTTCTAAAAATGACGGAACCCATGTTTTTACTAAAAACTATAGGGAACATAAGAAAGCAGTGAACAGGCTCCAGAGAAGACCACGAATGCGGAGAGGAAAGAGTTGGAGAAATTTACCTAAAAAACTTCGCGCAAAGAATTAATAAACGGAAAGTTTATTTAATTATGTGTTTTTTCCTGTTAGTTAAGTTGTATTATTTTTTCTAATGTTTATTACTCCCATTCCGAAATAGAAAGTAACTGCAATGGATGGCATGGTTCAAGGCAGTGATGGATTATCTGAATGGATAATGTATCCGAACCAGGGTGAGCAAGGTGGCGAACTCTAAACGCTAGGGAAGGTTGGTGATAGATAAAAACAAGGAGGAGTCTCAATGGGACTAAGAATAAATACAAACATTGCTGCGATAAAAGCGCAGCGGGCGTTAAAAGAATCCACGCATAATCAGGGGAAAGTCTTGGAAAAATTATCCAGTGGATTGCGGATCAATCGATCTGGCGATGATGCTGCTGGACTGGCAATATCAGAAAAACTAAAGGCAAATATTCGTAGTTTAGTGCAAGCTAGGCGGAATGCGAATGACGGTATATCATTGATACAAACCGCAGAGGGTGGTTTGACTGAGGTGAGTAATATTTTAATTCGATTAAGAGAATTAAGTGTGCAATCTGCCTCAGATACAATCGGAAATGAAGAGCGTCGTTATACTAATTTAGAGTTTCAAGCTCTAAAGGATGAAGTTAGTCGTATAGCAGATGTTACAAGTTTCAATGGCGTACCACTATTGAATGGGAGTTTAGATAGTCCCATTGAAATTCAAGTGGGTGTTGGTAATAATAAAATCAATGATAGGTTGCAGTATAGGGTTTCCGAACAAACGGCAACAGCAGAAAATCTGGGTATATCTGGATTGGATGTTTTAACTAAAGGTGAAGCACAAGGGGGTCTTGTGACTTTAGATGAAGCGATTCAGAAAGTTAGTGGACAACGGGCTAACCTGGGAGCATTGCAGAATCGTTTGGGAACCACAATTTCCAATCTATCTGTTCAGAGAGAGAACCTTATTGCAGCTAAATCGAGAATTTCTGATGCAGATTTTGCGGCTCAGAGTTCTGAATTAACAAAACAAAGCATTTTAAATCAAGCGGGTGTTTCTGTTCTATTGCAGGCGAATAGTAGTCAGCGTAATGCTTTAAAACTAATCTCGTAAGCCAATAATTTCAGGCGTATGAAAAGTGGCTATCTGTTCTTTACGGGTAGTCACTTTTATTACTTTATTTTACGGATCTACCGTAACTGATTTGTAAATTACTGTTATCAAAGGTATTTCTAATTTTTTTGCAATTTGACTCAAGAGATTTTTTGGATTTTATATATTTACTTGATAAAAATAATAATGTATGATATTGCGTTGGATTGAAGAATTGAGAAAAGAAAGGGGAAAAAATGACATCAAAACAGCTTTCCATACTATCTGCTCTACTGTTGGTAGGGCTTATTTTTAGTTTTTCTGAAAGCGCAGAGGCAAAAAAAATAGTATTTAAAGGAAATGCTCGCAATAAAGATAAGCAAGCAGCTCTTCTAAATGGAACTAGTCAGATAAAAATAAAACATGCAGCTGAATACTATTATGAAAAAATAATTAAACTTGCTTCTGCATTTTATCGTTATCCTAATGCATTAATAAAATCCATTTATTTTCAGCGTAAAATTCGAAAAATAGTGAAAAATAATCCTGAATTTTTAGAAACGAATGATAATAATGCTAATAAAATTTTTAAAGAACTCCGCAGAACATTATTTGTAAATTTTAGAAAACCTTATAATCATTTTAAGAAAATCTATGAATCTGGAAAGATTACTGGAAACAACAAATATATTTCGATAGATTTATTTAAAGCAAGTGAACATGGAGGGAGTTTTTCATTGTATGGAAAGGTTGTTGAAGTAGATAAGGAAAAATTAGTTGTTTTAGTTCATTTAAGTTATTTATTTTCTGCAAAAGATTTAATGAGTCTTGGTAAAATTACTAAGGATTTTAAGTATCGCGTACTTATAACAATGAAATCTACTGCGGAAAATATTTCCCGTATTTATGTGAGTAAGGAATCCAAAGAACATTTCCAATCTTATGATAATGCTCGAAAAGCTTTACGAGCTGGAAAGATTACTACTGGAGACAATAAATATATCACCATAGATGGGCTCAATGGTGAAAAGCTATATGGAGAAGTTATTGATAGAGATGGGGAGAGCTTGCTTATTTCAACGACTCTTAATGAATATAACCCAAACTTTAAAAATAGCGCACTTATAAGATTGGAACTTACTGAAGAAAATATTTCTCGCATTAGATTGAGTAAAAAAACAAAACTTATGCTCGAGCCTTATACTAAACTTCAGAAAATCTATAAGTCTGGAAAGGAGATTAACGGCATTATTGTCTCTTTTAACCTATCATTTTTTCCTTATACAGGAATGTATAATTTTGGGAAGCTTTTTAAACTACCCAGTGGAAAGTTGAAATTAGTGACAATTTCTGGTCAGGAATTCCTACTGCATCCGGGACTTCTTAAATTTAATATTTTTAGGTTTTCAGAGAGCAATGTATACAAAGATAAGCTATTTTTATTAGATAATTATTATGAAAGAGAGAAAACAGCAGGGTCCTACCTGTACGGCTCTACTGATAACTTCCAAAAAGACTATGATGCTGGAACAGTAATTAAAACTAAAAATAAATCTAAAGAGTATGGAATTGATCCAGAACGAATGAATAGAGTCTCTATTCAGCTAATAAATAAAGTGGAACCTTTTGATGTTGAACTTAAAATTCCACTACTACCTACTGAATTTAGAACTATGCTTCAGTTAACAGAGGATAATGGTTTTCGGCTTGCAGAAGTGGAGAAATTAGAAAATGGTACTTTGACAGTAAAACTGCATCATAGTAATGAAAGGGTGGAGTTTACCAAGGAAAATATTCATCTTATTTCTCGCCATGTTTGGCACCCAGATGTCTATATGATACAAGATTGAGCATGCAGGTTTTCTGCGACTAAATGGTTTTCTTTGATCTGTTGGTTTAGCTAGCTACCCCTTTTTTTTGGAAAAAAACCGTATGATTTTCTTGAGAGGGAAGTATGGATAGTATAACTTCTAGGTAGCAGGGCTCTAGTTCTTGTAGTTGACCCTTCCAGCGAATAAAATCTTTTTCCGTGGTTATAATTCTAGCGTTTAGGGATTGCATTTCTTTTTTTATCTTCCTTATATCCTTTGTTTTTAATCGGTAGTGATCGGGAAAGGAAAGGTGTTTTCTTATGGTCATGCCTTGCTTTTGAATCATTTTCACCACACTGTTGGGATTGCCCACGCCTGTAAGTAATAAAAGTGAGGCATCTATGTTTTTCATATCTATTGCTCTGCCCATGCTGTCTTTCCAAATTTTGTGTTGAAATTCAGCAAAGAAAAATGGAGGAGGGTGGTTGGGAGCGCTCTCCTTCCATGGAAAAGTTTGTGTATGGGGAGAGGTTAGGAGTTTTTCCACAATCTTAACTTGGTCTTGGAGTTTTTGAGGGGAAACCTCGTTGGTGCGGGTAAATACAATGGCGTCAGCTCGCTTGAGAGCCTCTAGGGGCTCTCGAAAAAGCCCTAGAGGAAGAAGGTGTGCTGGGGATAGGTTACGGGTGCTGTCTATGGTTACAACGTCGTGATCCCTCTTTACAGACCAGTGCTGAAAGGCATCGTCTAGGATAATTAGGCTGCAATCGAGCCTGGACCAGTGTTTTTTTGCCATCTTTGCACGTTTAGCATGTACCAATAGGGTGCACTCCGGGAAATGGGACTTTATAAGGTGGGGTTCATCTCCCACTATGTGGGCTGAGGGAAGTGGTGCATGGGGAGGGACGATTACCATTTTTTTTTCTTTTCTCCCATAGCCTCGACTTAAAATGAGCGGTCTATGACCAGCCTTTAGAGCTTCTTTGATTAAATAACAAACTAGGGGAGTTTTTCCCGTTCCGCCAGCTAAGATATTTCCCACGCTGGTGACAGGAACGGGGAAATGTGTAATCGCATAGCATTTATTTTTATATAGGTATTTTCTGATCCATAGAAAGAAGGAGTATATTTTGGAGAGGATTAGCATTTTTGGTAAGGTAGAATATGCTCCACCACATTGTTTATGGGAGAAGCATTTGTGGCTGTGGATAAAATAGTTCGGGTGGCTTGGAGGAAATTGACCTGTGCTTGCCAAGCCTGGGGATTTTCTAAAAGGTTTATTGCTTCACTTGTTATTTTTTTAGGGTTCATGTTGTTCTGTACTAATTCGGGCACAACGCACTTACCAGTTTCAAAGCCGCCGTTAATGAGATTGGCAAGAGCTAAGGGTTTATCGTAGTTGGTAATACAACGAATAAGAAATTCACTGATGGCACTGATTTGGTAGATCATAATCATGGGAGTTCCCACCACAGCAGCCTCTAGGGTTGCTGTGCCCGAGGCAATAATAGCGAGCTTAGAATGGAAAAGTACCTCGTGGGAAGGTATTTCTTTTATGGAAAGGCAGTTACTTAGTTGGGATAATTCCTTAGCGAGGGGGCCTTTGAGGGATAGTAAGTGCAGGGCTTGGGGATTTTTTCTTAGAGTGGGAGCCAGTGGGAGTACAAAATAGAGTTTGGGATTTTTTTTATAGAGTGCGAGGGCGGTTTTTAGCATGCTGGGAAGTAGGGAATTTAGTTCCATAAAGCGACTTCCCGGCAGTAGGGCAATTTGATTTTCCTTAGGGGTATAGGGAGCGTTGGGAATCTCTTCAATAATAGGGTTTCCCACATAGCTTACGTTTGAGTAGTGGGGAGCATTCTCCCTGTACCAGTCTTTTTCAAAAGGGAATATGCATAGTAGTTGGTCGATATATTTCGCTATTTTATGGATGCGGTTTTTTCTCCAAATCCAAACCTTTGGGGAGATATAGTATAGAATGGGAAGATTTTGAGCTTTTAATCTGGGAGCGAGGCGCAGGTTAAAGTCAGGCATGTCACATAGGAGCGCAAGATCGGGTTTTTCTTTTTTCGCAAAAGATTCCAGTTTATTTAGTATGGAAAAAGCTCGGGGGATTTTTCGTATGGATTCTGTGAATCCCACAACAGCCATATCTTCGGCCTGGGCAATGGTATGTAGGCCAAGCGCACGAAGGTGGCTTCCCCCCACACCAAAAATACTAAGCTCAGGAATTTTTATTTTGAGTTGCTTTATAATAAGAGAGAGGTGGAGGTCTGAAGACGCTTCTCCTGCAACAACTAAGAGTTTCATGTTTATTGAGCGATTCCATTTTTGCTATTACGAATGAAGTTCACAAAGTATTGCACGCTTGATTGATTGGGAAATTCTTTTTCTATTTGAGCTAGGGATTCCTTTTTTTCCTGGTTCGATTCAAAAAAAATCTTAAAAGATTTCATAATTTTTCGTATATCATCTTCTTTCATACCCGTTCGCTTTAGCCCTACAATATTCACACCTTTCATTTTCAGTCGGTTTCCATAAGCAGCACAGTAGGGTGCCAGGTCTCTATCCACGATACTTCCCGCACCGATATAGGCGTGTTTTCCAATTCGTAAGAACTGGACAATGGTTACACAACCGCCCACTCGAACATAGTCCTCAAGAATGGTGTGACCAGCAATTTGTGTGGAGTTAGCCATAATTATATGATTGTGAACTTCCGCATCGTGGGCAACATGGCAATAGGCCATAAGTAGGCAGTTACTTCCAATTTTTGTAATACCGCCACCGGCTTCTGTGCCACGATTTATGGTTGTGTATTCCCGGATTGAATTATTGCTTCCAATTTCCAATGTTGAGGGCTCTCCGTGGTATTTTAAATCCTGAGGTTTTCCGCCGATAATGCTAAAAGATCCAATTGTATTATTTTCAGCGATAGTTGTGCGCTCGTCTATAACTGCATGGGATTCCACAACCGTTCCTTTCCCTATCTTTACAAGGGGGTGAATGATGGCATAAGGACCCACTATTACACTGGAGTCCAGCTCAGCGGATTTATGGATAATCGCTGTTGGGTGAATAGTCATAGTTTTTTTATCATTCCGGTTATGTCCGGTATAATTGCCATGAGTTTTGCTTCTGCTACTATTTTTTTATTCACAGTAGCCTTTGCTTCAGAAGATATAAATGAACCACGGTGGTTTATAGCCTTTGTGAAGACTTCCATGGTATCTCCGGGTTTCACCATGCCACGGAAACGGGCATTGTCAACGGCAACAAGTTTTACTAAGTTGTTTTTATCTAGCTTTATAAAAGGATATAAGCAGAAAATACTTATTTGGGCCATAGACTCAACCATAACCACACCTGGGGTGAGGGGAAAACCGGGAAAGTGTCCTTTAAATATGGGCATATCCTTATGAAAAGTATTTCTTCCGATGATGGTAGAACCCTGAAGACTATTCTCTTTCCTAAAATTTTCAGCGATATTGATTTCTACAATTTCATCCACAAAGAGGAATGGATCTCTATGTGGTAGGTATTGCAATACTTCTTCTTTTCCTAATGGACCATATTTCATTTCAAATCCTTTTTCTTTATTTCTTTTCGATATTTTTTTACCATTCCTGGTAAGTGACCTAAAGCTGCTTGAATACTGAAAAATTCATTTTTCTCACGAGCAACTTGCCCTTTCCATACGGTATTGGGAGGAATTCGTCCGGTTACGCCCGTGAAGCCACAGATAGTGGCCCCTTCTCCGATGGTTACACTGTTGGATATGGCAGCACCTCCTCCAATAATCACATTATTCCCAATTTTCACACTTCCTGCAATACCCGTTTTTCCACAAATAATTACGGACTCCCCAATATGGCAATTGTGATCAATGTGTACTTGACTGGAAATTTTTGTACCCCGTCCGATTACCGTACTTTTGAGAGTGCTGCGAGCAATGGTACAATTAGCACCCATTTCCACGTCGTCACCAATTTCTATCTTTCCCAAGTGATGGATTTTTATATGGGTGAGCTTATTGTCCTGCATTTCTGAAGCATAACCAAAGCCATCAAATCCCATCACCACATTGGAGTGTATGCGAACCCTCTTTCCTATGGTGCAATTGTCATAGAGAACCACATTGGGAAATAGAATGGATTGGGACCCAATTTCCACATTGTTTCCAAGGGAGCATCCAGCTTGTATAATAACGGAGTCGCCAATTTTTGCATTTTCTCCAATGGTAGTATGGGGTCCAATATACACGTCTTTCCCCAACTGAGCGGAAGGGTGAATTTCAGCAGAGGGGTGACAGGATTTAGGGTATTGCTCTTTTTGGAATAGTTGGGATACATGGGCAAATGCTACCACTGCGTCTGGTACGGTTAAAAGAATGAGTTTCTTTTGTTTGCTTTGAGAGATGGATTGTAGATTTGTGCTGAGTTTAGAACTAATAACAACGATTTTTGCATTAGTTTCTTCCAGCATTTTTACAAATTTTGGTCGACCAATAAATATGATTTTATCTTCAGTGGCCTGTAGTGGGTCGGAAATGCCTCGTATAGGTAAGGAAGCATTTTTTTCTACTAAGCCACAGCCTTCTGGTGTGAGCTTTAGGTGGCAAGCGATATCGCTTAAGGAATATTTATTTGAATTTTTTGTCATACATTTTTATTACTTTGTTTGTAATGTCGTAGGTTTTTTCAAAATAAACCACGGAATTTTGAACATTATTGATCACAATAGAGAAACCATTTTTTTTACTAAACTGCTTAGTAATTTTTCTTAATTTCTCTAAAATTGGATTGAGTAGCGTGAGTTCTTTCTTTTGAAGTTCATTTTGCAAGCCTTGACCCTCTTGTTGAAGAGCCATCACTTTCATACGAATTTCCTCTTCTTTTTTCTGACGTGCCTTTGGGTCCATTACGAGACTACGCTTTTTAAAGTTTTCTATTTCTTTTTTAATTTTTGCTTCTTTTTTTTGTAATTGTTTGGTCTTAAGTTCCAGCTCTTTTTTTAGGGTGGCACTGGCATTTTTGCCATCCTTTACGGTACGCACAGCCTTTTGCATATCAAACACACCTATTTTCATTTTAGTCCACCCTGGGGATGCCCAAAGGGAGAGGCATAAAATGGTGATGGCTGGAAGGCATCGGCTTATTTTTAATTTCATAATCTTTTCCTCTCTTTAAGGAGAACGCTACTATATTGGAGAGGAAATTGAAAGGGTGGGAGAGAGGGAGTTTATGGAGGCCTTGCCTATGGGGAGTGTTTGTAGTTGACTAAAATAATCGTATTTATGGGCTTCCCCCATAATCCATCAATCCACTACAAGGATTTCTCCCTCTATATTATCAATGGGACAATAGAATTTAACCAAGCCCGTGTCCATAAAGCGCAGGTTCTTTATGGTGGAAATCTCCCTAGAACTAATCCCACGACGGACGGTTCGATTTCTATTTTTCAGTATAAAGCATAACTTTTGTGAGGTAAGTGCAGCCAAATGAATATTCGTTGGAATATTCTTTCGTAGGATGATTTTACTGGGGAAAAAGCCATTTTTTGTGGCAATAATGGAAAGCTCCTGGACTCCATATTTCCCCACCTCTATCGGTGTTATTTCCAGGTCTAAAATTTTCTTTTCTTCACTGGGAATATAGCTGGGGCGAGTGTTGGAGCTTTGTATTTGTCGATCGCTTTCCATGACGTGGTCGGGATTCTTTAGTTGCCCCAACCCTAGGGAGCAAATTGCAGCCAATATGGCGACACTATGGAGATTAAAAATTCTTTTCATGCTAGAGATCCTCCCTTGTATAGCCTTCGGCATGGAGGCAGGAAAGCTTGAGTTTTTTGAGGTTTTCCCACCTACACCTGTTTTTAGCGTGTTAGGGAGGCTTATTCATTGACAGGAATGAGCGAAAATGATACCTTGCATCAGAGTCGTAGGGCTATTGTATGGGTCCAGGAGAGTGAGAAAATGCGGAGTACCAGCAGTAGAGTTTTTTTATTCCTTTTCTTGGGGGTGCTCATGGTTCAGGAGGCTAGGGGAGAAATCCTTGAGGGAACTGTGGACATCATGTTTCGCGCCGTTATTTCTAGCCCAGGGGATGGTGAAAAGAAATTTAATGTGGAATTTTGCCGTCTCAGTCCAGAGAAGAACAGAAAGTGTAAGGTGGTACTTCGTTCAATTGATGCTTCTGAGAATCTGGGTAAATGGCAGGATAAAGCATTAAATCATTTTTTCGACATTGAGCTCAGTAAAACTAATCAGTTGCTTTTCCAACTCGATGTCACGCTTCTTATGACCAGTATTTTTGCTAGGTTTGGACCAGGATCAGCTCTTTTGGTTCTTTTTTTTTTAGCGTTTGATTTCATAGATATAATAGCGTTACCCGAAAATGCTACGGTAGTGAATAGAATCCCCCTAGAGAGCGCTCAAATTATCTCTTATGATCGAAATGACGAAACGAAGGAACATTCTATAGTTATTCGTTACGAATCTCTTGTGATGGCTCAGAGTTTTCTTGAACGATTGACGGGACACTTTCAGCAAAAAAGTGTGTCTTTGGGGAATATATTTACTCCAAAAGAAATTCGACAAATTACCATGGATGAAGTTATTTTTCGTGTAACGGATGGACTTCTTTTTCGTGATGCGGGTTTTCCATGAGTACAGCACGAACGGGAGAGGCATCTGCGCCTTGGATTTTTAAAGGGAATGCGACCAAGGTATAGAGAGTATCCAAGGTTTCTGTGAGCACAATTCCCTCTAGGATAGCCATATTGTACTTTGCCACCACGTTGTGGCTTTCCAGTGCTTTGGAGTTGGCTGGGTCTATGGATGGAGTGTCGATGCCCAGTAGTTTCACTCCTTGTTGGGCCAGTTGCTCAATAAGCTCTGGAGATAGGGAAACAAAATCTGGTGTCCATTTATTTGGGTTAGGAAAAGAGTTTGTTCGGAAGAGCACTCTGGGTGCTTTTATTTTTATGTTTTGTATATCTTGGGGGAAAATTCGCTGATTGGGTGACACATTTACTGTTATCACTTGGCACTTTCCATAGTAATAGTCTAGGGAGCGTTCGTGGATACTTTCACCTCCTTTTTTATAATGGATAGGGGCATCGGCATGGGCTCCAATATGTACGGTTGTGGAGATAGAAGAAAGGGTCAGGTTATCTTCTTTCTCTATGTCATGGGAGGTGGTTCGTAGAAAGTTTTGATCTCCTGGAAACACGGCGGTTTTTTCAGAAATAAGTGGAGATATGTCGATCAAGGATGACATCTCACTTCACCCGTGCAATTGCTTTAAACTCCACTGCAATAGGGGTGGGCAGGCTCCCTACTTCAATCGTGGTGCGTGTGGGTTGGATGTTGGCAAAGTGTTCTTTGTACACAGTATTAAATTTTGGGAAATCTTCTTTCATATTTGTGAGAAAAACTAAAATATCTACCACATTCTCTAAGGAGGCTCCTCCTGCTTTGAGTATGGCTTCCATGTTACGGATAACGGATTTTGTTTGGATCTCTATATCGTAGCTAATGATATTGCCCTGGTTATCCAGTGTTACTCCTGGAATTTCCTTTTCTCCTAGCTTGCGTGGTCCAATCCCAGCAAGGAAGAGAAACTCTCCTTCACGGCGGGCGTGGGGATAGGCTCCCACAGGCTCGGGTGCATTGGGAGCATAAATAATTTTCGTATCTGTCATCTGTATACCTTTCTCCTGTTCTATAGTTTTATACAAATATTTTTTTGTTCGGTGAAAAAATCAATGGAGTGTTTTCCACCCTCTCTGCCTAAGCCGGAATATTTCATGCCACCAAAGGGAACGCGTAGGTCTCGAAGCATCCATGTATTTACCCAGACAGTGGCAGAGTCTACTTTTTTTGCTACCCTGTGGGCACGCTTCACATCTTTCGTCCATATACTAGCGGAGAGTCCGTATTTGGTGTTATTAGCCAGGTTAATCACTTCTTCTTCTGTGGAGAAAGGGCTTACCGTTACCACGGGACCGAATACTTCTTCTTGCATAATCTGAGATCTAGGGTTTGCTCCGCTGATGATTGTCGGTTCAAAAAAATAACCTTTATCCCAAGGTGTACTGAGCTTGGGTGTCTTTCCACCTGTATGAATGGTGGCACCCTCTTCCCTAGCTTTCAGAACCGCAGCCATTACTTTTTCTCGATGCTCTTGACTGATCAGTGGACCCATGAAAGTGGAGCTTTCAGTGGGGTCGCCTATATTTATTTTTTTTGTGGCAGAGGTGAAGCGTTCTAAAAATTCTTCGAATATTTTTTCTTCCACAAATATTCGTGAATTGCATAAGCATATTTCCCCTTGATTTTGAAAGCTGGAGAGAAGGCTTGTGGCAACACATTCTTCGAGGTTGGCGTCCGCAAAAATAATGGCTGGGTTTTTTCCTCCGAGCTCTAGGCTTAGTTTCTTGAAGTTAGTGCTTGTATTTTTCACAATAGTCTGAGCTGTGGCTGTGCCACCTGTAAAAGAAATAAGGGGCACGTCTGGGTGTTTCGTTAGGGCATCTCCGGCGCTATGACCATATCCAAATACAATATTACAGACTCCGGGAGGAAGGCCTACTTTTTGAAACACTCCTGCCAGCATATGTGCCGTAACAGGAGTTAGTTCCGATGGTTTGCAGACGGCAGTATTTCCCGTGATGAGTGCTGGGGCAATTTTCCAGGTCAATAAATAAAGGGGTAAGTTCCAAGGGGAAATAAGGCCAGCTACTCCTAAGGGTGCGCGTAGGCTGTAATTAAAGGCAGTGTCTCCCATGGAGGAACTTTGATCCTGGAGATGGGTCATGGCGGATGAGAAAAATAAAAAATTTTGGGCCGCTCGGGGTATTTCTACTTCATGGGCGAGTTGAAAAGTTTTTCCCTGGTCCTTACTTTCAGCCTGAGCAAGTTTTTCACTTTGTCGTTCTATTTCATGGGCAATTTTTATCAGAAACTGCGCTCTTGTTTTCATGGGTGTTTGGGACCACTCTTGAAAAGCATTTTTTGCACTTGTCACAGCCCAATCTATGTCCTCTCCATTGGAGTCTGGCAGGGTGGAGTAGACTTCTCCTGTTGACGGATTTCGGTTGTTTATATATTTCTTTGATTTTGGAGGAACAAAGCGGCCATTTATAAAGTTTTGTAATTGTTCCATACCTTTATTGAATCTCATTTAGGAAGAAATATGGGGAGCCACCTTCTCCATAAAATGTGCCATGTTTGCTTTCACGTCCTTATTATTATGGTTATTAAAATCAAACCATAGCATTAGGCGGTCGTCTTTATGAAATCTTTCTTTTATTTGTTGGGTTATGGTAGATGGGCTTCCCATCAGAGCATTATTAACAGCACTTTCTACTTTTTGAATATCCAGTGTGCCCTCCAGCGCGTTCCAATAGTTTGCTAAGGCTTTTTCCGCACTTTTTTTCGCACGGGTATTTTTTTCTTCCTCTGAGGCAGCCGCATCGTCGTTGATGAAAATTAATACGGTCCTGGGCATATGTTGTCGCTTCCAGGATCCTCCCTCTGTATGAAATGATTTTTTCATTCTCTCATGTGTTTGGGTGATTTGTTGAAATGGGGTGATGGACAGGTTAAACACGCCACAGGGATAGAGGGTGTTTGCAAATGCCTGAACTTCAGGGTTGTGGCTACCTATGGTTAATTGCAATAAATCCAAGGGGGCTTCTTTGGGAATTACTCCCGTAGTATCGAAAGTCCATTGTGGTGGAATGGTAATGGTTTCTTCTTTTTTTCCATACACGGCTAAAACTTGGTCCCAATGCTCTTGGGTGCGAAAATTTTTCCTCTCTAAGACTTTAGGAGCTATTTCTTTAGAGGAAAAAACATCTCCTCGCAGGAAACGCAAAAAAATCTCCACCGCTTCTTTAAAAATTTTTCCCTTTAATACGGGCCAACTCACTTCTTCTAACTTATTCCTTGGGCGTATTCCATAGGGAATATTGGAAAACTCAAATCGTCCAGCAGCAAAACCAATATTTAAGCATCGCTTTTCATTTTTCTCCAGCCCGTGGAGGCTAAGAAACATGCGAATGGCTTCTGCATGGGCCATGGGGCCTCCATTGCAGAGAATATTACGAATAGCAGAACCCAGGTATATTCTTTTTGTGCTGGCAAAAACTTTGTGAGCCATCTGTAGAATATCCGTATTGAGGCCAATTTCACCTTTGAAGTGGGGTACCACCGCATTGGGATTTTGTTTTTGTATTTCCGTGGATAGGTGGGTTTCTGCAATCCAAGCTGTGGTGAAGCCCAGTTGGTCGGCGTGTTTTACTTGGTCGAAAAAATTTTGAAACATCTCTTTTTCCGAAGGGATATAGTTATCCACGTCGGTTTGACAGATGGAAAAGAAAATATCGAAATGCATGTTTGTACTGTCTCCTCTCTTTTGTTAGCTAGCTTTAGTAGTTCCCGCCAATGAATGTACGTAGTTCCCAGAGTTCTGGAAAAAACTTATAACTCAAACGCTTCCTTAGAAACTCAACCCCCGAACTTCCACCGGTGCCTTTTTTGTAGCCGATGGTACGCTCCACCATTATTATATGGGTATTTCTCCATAATAAAAACTTTTCATCAAAATCTAGGAGAGCTTCAAATAGCAATACCCAATGATAGTCCTCCTCAGGCTTTTCATAGATTCCTTTTAATAAGTCCCTTAATTGAGAGTTGGATGTATGGGTTTTAGAGAAGTCTCGCTTTAAAACAGATGGAGGAATGGAATGGCCAGCTTGGGATAAGCACTCTATAAACCAATCATACACAGTGGGATTTTGTTGGGCTTGGGTTAATACATTGTGCTCATGGGAGCCTTTGGGAAAAAGATTTAAAAAGGAAGACTCTTTATATCCGTAAGTGTACTCCATCACTCGAAACTGTAGGGACTGGAGTCCACTGGCAGGACAAATACTGTCTCGAAATTGGGCAAACTCTATGGGAGTAAGTGTGGAGAGTAGGTTAATTTGCTTGATCAATAAATCTAAAATAGCTGTATTGCGCTTCAATACTTTTAGGGCTAGGGAGATGCTTTTTTTCTGGAAGGCTTTTTGAAGGAATTCTGTCTCATGGAGTATTTCTTTAAACCAGAGTTCCATGGCTTGGTGGATGATGATAAAAAAAATCTCGTCGCTGTGGGTATCTAGGGTGCCTTTTCTTTCTTGAAGGTTGAGGAGTTCTGGAATTTTTAGGTAGGATGCGTAGTTAAGCTTCTCCAGTTCGCTATTTTTTATTTTTCCCATACTTAATGGTTATAAACGTCCCGGCAGCCGTACGCAAACCCAAAATTTCTATTGCTTGATAAATAGATGCGTCGCATTATTTTCTTGCTATCCCAAGGTAAGAATTATATAAAGGTTAGGTATGGGAAATAAGGAAATGGACAAAACACAGGAGGCTATAGCTAATTTACTATGGGAGGCACGCAAAACGGGGATACCCTGTCCACCGATTACAGAGACATACCCCCACCTTTCCATCCAAGAGTCCTATAGCATCTCTGAGATCAACGCAAAAAAACGTAGTGCTGAACCCAATGTGCGCTTTGTGGGGAAAAAAATTGGACTTACCTCTCTAGCTGTTCAGAAGCAACTGGGTGTGGATCAACCAGACTTTGGTTACCTTAGCTCTGATATGAAGATGCATTCAGGGGGCAGACTCCCGTCCCAAGCTCTTATTCAGGGGCGTGTGGAGGGGGAGGTTGCTTTTATTCTCCATAAAAGCTTGTGTGGGCCGGGGGTAACGAAAGAGGATGTGGAGAAATCTACGGCCTATGTGCTCCCCTGTATTGAAATTATCGATTCTCGCATTGAAAACTGGAATATTAAAATACAGGATACGATTGCAGACAACGCATCTTCGGCATTTTTTGTACTGGGAGAAGAAAAAAAATCTTTAGATACGATTAATCTTCTGGAAGAAAAAATGGATTTATACAAAAACAAGACCCTATCTTCCACTGGTATCGGGTCCAATTGTTTGGGAGACCCGGCACAGGCAGTGGCTTGGCTAGCAAATTGCATGGGGAGTTTAGGTGTTACTCTTGAGGCTGGAGATATTATTTTATCGGGTGCTTATGGTCCTGTTGTGCCTGTAGTTCATGGCGACTATTGTGAAATTATATTTTCTAGCTTAGGTTCAGTAAGTGTACATATATAAAATGGAAGAAAAATAAATATGCCCTCAACAGAAGATAAAATAAAAAATTATGCTCAAATATTGGACCAATCGGTTCAAAAGGCTATGGATATTAGGAGATTTACCGCTGACGATCCTTCTCTTACGGTGGAAGAGGGTTATCGCATTCAAGAACAGGGTATTGTTTTGCGCTTAGGGCGCGGGGAATGTGTTGTTGGTCATAAGATGGGGTTGACCTCTCAAGCAAAGATGGAGCAAATGGGAGTTACCAGTCCTATTCGTGGTGTTCTAACAGACGTGATGGAGATCAATTCTAAGAACTCTTTTTGTTTACAGCAAACGATCCATCCAAAAGTGGAGCCGGAGATTGCTTTTATTACGAGCAATAACCTTTCGGGAGGTTCTGGACCGGAGGAAATTCGAAATGCTTGTACCCATGTTTGCCTTGCTCTGGAGATTATTGATTCCCGTTATACAAATTTCGACTTTACATTGGCAGACGTGGTGGCAGACAATTGCTCTTCCTCTGGGTTTGTGATCAGTTCTTCCCGTTACTCGCTCCAGTCCTTGGATTTAAAAAATATCCGTATGGAGTTATACGAAGGGGAGGAGAAAAAACAAGAGGGTAATTCCCGTGCCATACTTGGAGATCCCATGGCTTCTGTTATAGAGTTAGTAAAAATGTTAGGTATGGAAAATAAAAGTCTTCCCAAGGGTTCCATTGTATTAGCGGGAGCAGCCACGGCAGCGATTCCCATGAAACCTCAGCAGACGTACCGACTGGTAACTCAAGAGATGGGATCTTTAGTAATTCGTACAAAATAAATATTCATATCCATGGTCCTGTTATTTTACATGACAGCTTAATTAAATAATTTTATTTTCTCTAATAATACACTCAGCACGGTGTGCAGGAATTAATGAACACCAATCGATACACGGAGTCCGTTGTATTTTATTTTTAGGTTTAAAAAAAAAGGATAAACAATAAATAAAGTATTGAAATAGTGGATCCAACACAGTATTCTTTTTACTAGTAGCTTTTGTTTCAAGATGGAAGTTGCTAAAGAGTGTGTGAATTAAAATAGAATGTATATATATTAAAGAGTGTAATATATATGTATTTGCAGTGTATTAAATGAAGGGGAAAGAGATGACTTATTTTAGATTGTTATTTACGTTAATTTTTGTATTATTTGCTGGATGTTCCAGCAATCTGGCAGAAGATCCTGCAGGAGGTTCTGGAGTAACTGAACCACCAACATTAGCGGTAACAGTGAGTTTAGTCTCGGCATCACCATCATTTATTGATGCGCCAGAATTTAGTATTGCCTTAAAAGAACCTGTGAGTGGTTACACATTAGGCTTGCATGTGGGAGAAGATTGTAGCGGCGATTCTTTTGGAACAGCAACAGTGGATGTAGAAGCAACGTATACAATTACTTCAAGCGCTTTAGATAGTGTGGGCAGCTATGACTATCGTGTGAGTTATACAACGGCAGAAGGAGAACTCTCTTTTTGTTCTGAATCAGTAGCCTATCAATTGGTTGGTGGTCCTGTATTGGGTCGTAGTGCTTCTTCTTTTAGCGGAGGAGAATCTGAGTTATCTGTTGCCATAGATGGTATGGCAGTGGGTGTACTGGCACTGTATTTGGGTGCTGGTTGTGCAGGAGATCCTATGGAAAATGCTGTTATAGGTTTTAACCCTACAGGTTCTGTGACTATAACAGCAACTGGGCTTTCTGATCCAGGGAGCCACAGCTATTCTGTTAAATATACATTAGGCGAAGGTGGGGAATCCAAGTGTTCTGAAGAGTTGGCCTATGTGTTAGTTGGTTTGCCTGTATTAAGTCTTAGTTCTCCTTCTCCTAGTTTTAGCGGAACACCTGAACTATCTATTGCTATAGATAATATGGCAGCAGGTTCTATAACATTGCACTTGGATACTGCTTGTGAAGGTAATAGTGTGGGAAGAGCAGCCATAGACTCTAGCACTACAGGTGCTGTGAGTGTAACTGCAGATCCGTATCCAGCAACCAACCGCTCCTATTATGCTAAATATACATTAGGCACAGGTGGGGAATCTGCCTGTACCGATGGAGTAGATTATGTGCAAGTTGGTAAACCTGAATTGAGTTTTAGTTCTTCTTCTGTTTCTTTTGATGAAGCAGCATTTGATCTATCAGTTAGTTTAGTGAATAGTCTGGCAGGTAACCTAACATTGCATTCGAGTGCTGACTGTACGGGGGATGCTGTAGAAACTGTTGCTGTAGCTGCTGGTTCGGATACTGAAAGTATAACGGCACCTAGTGCTGCAACAGGTGAGCATACCTATTCTGTTAACTATACATTAGATGCAGATGGAGAGACTGCTTGCTCTCAAGCAGTGATTTATAGGGTGGTTGGTGAACCTGAATTGAGTCTTCGTTCTCCTTCTCCTGGTTTTAGCGAAACACCTGAACTATCTATTGCTATAGAGGGTATCGTACCAGGTTCCATAGCATTATATGCGAGTGCTGACTGTACAGGAACTTCTGTGGGAGATGCGACCATAGCTTTCGGTTCTACGGGTTCTGTAAGTGTAATAGCAACTGCGGCTTCTTCGTCTTATTCTGCTAAATATACACTAGCTACAAATGATGCATCAACGGCACCAACGGCTTGTTCTGACCCAGTAGTTTATGCACAAGCTAGCAAGCCCGTATTAAGTCTTAGTTCTTCTTCTCCTGCTTTTGCCTCGAGTGCACCAGCAGCAGCACTATCTGTTGGAATAGCTAATCCTCTTGCGGGTGCACTATCATTGCATTTGAGTGCTGATTGTACGGGGGATGCTCAGAGTACTGAGGCGATAGTTTCTGGAACCACAAGTCCTGTAAGTATAACAGCAGCGGCAGTTTCTGAAGCAGGTAACTATAGCTATTCTGCTAAATATACATTGGAAAATAGAGAATCTAACTGCTCTGGATCTGTAGATTATCAGTTAGTTGGTAATCCTGCATTGAGCTTTGCTCCCTCTTTTAGTCCAACGCCATCAGGAAATGTTGATATATTTAATAGTGCAGCAGGTTCCCTATCATTGCATGCAAGTGCTGATTGTTCGGGAGATTCTGTGGGAAGTGTCGACGTAGTTGCGGGAGCGGTACAAGTTGTAGATATAACAGCAACAGCGGCACTTTCTGCAGCAGGTAACTATGGCTATTCTGCTAAATATACACTAACTGCAAATGCAGAGTCCGACTGTTCTGGAGAAGCAAGCTATAATCTCGTTACACCTGATCTTGAGATAAAAACTCCTACCTATAGAACTGTAACAGCGGGTGGGGATTTTGATTCAGACAATGGAGTGTATTCAGGTAGTAATGCAAACTTTATTGCCCATGTTGCCAGCGGCTTACTTACCGAGGGTAGTACTGTTAATCTCTATAGCGATGCAGCTTGTGCCACTCTTGTAAAAGGAGGCGAAACCCTGGCTGAAAAAGAAGTGGATTTTACTATGAAGGAGACTACAGAAGGTAGCTATTCTTATTATGCAAAAGAAGTGGGTTCGAGTGGTGATTTATCTCTTTGCTCCAGTGTTGCTACTTATAATCTAGTTGCGCCTGTTTTAGACCTCACAACAGATCAGTCTGCTTCAGCCACGAGTATTGCGCTTACTATAACGGACTTTGCTAACATTCATGATGATGGCAGTTCGAACACGGATGCCAATAGTCTTTTTCTTTATTTTTCGGAGAGTAATGATCCATTCTCTCCCAAATGCTCGGACATCCGGTTTGATTTAGGTAGCGCCATAACAGGAAATGTTACTGGTATAAGTGTAGCGCTTCCTGCAGGTGACCAGTTCGCACCAAAAGATAGCGAGAATATATACCGTATTTGGGCTCAACATGAAGGAATCTTTGATGACGACGTAACCTTAAAGGAATGTTTCTTTACAGGTGTTGTGTTTGAAAACACGGATATTCCTTCATCGCGATTAAGGTAAATATTCTCTTGACCACCAAGGTGCGTTTTAGCACCTTGGTGTCTTGACATTTTGGTGTCTTGCCGTCACCGTATAATTTATTGAAAAATATTCTTTCTTGCCGTGTACAATATACGGATAAATTATTTTCATTTCTGTAAATAAAAAATAGACTATAATTTCCATTGAGGTGAGTATGGTTTATTTTCAGTTACTATTTTTATTTGTTATAGTGTTTTCCACTGGATGTGATAGGAAGTCCACAGCAAGTTCTAGGCAGAGCGCTACGCCGCCATTTGTATTGCCGGTCTCGCCATCATTTAATCTTGAACCAGTGTTTACTATTATGTTGTCCAATCCTGTGGATGGTTCCATATTAGGTTTACACGAGGGAGCAGGTTGTGCTGGCACTTCGATGGGAATGGTGAGAGTCAGTGGCACGACAGAAGAGAATTATACAATTACGTCCAGTGCCTTGAGTGCGCCAGGTGATTATAATTATTATGTGAGTTATACGTCAGGAAATACCACTCTTTGTTCCTCAAGGGTAGAATATAGGCTAATTGGTGAGCCTGTATTAAGCTTTAGTTCGCCTTCTTTTAGTCCAAAGCCGGCAGTATCCGTTAGTATAGGGAACATGATGGAGGGTGAATTGACATTGCATTTGGGTGCTGGCTGTACGGGCAGTAGTGTGGGGAGTGCCACCATAGATTCTAATGCTACGGGTGTTATAAGTATAACAGGAGATGCGCTTTCTGTAGCAGGCAGCCAGTTTTATTCTGCTAAGTACCAGATTGGTGCAGGTATGAATGGAGATAGTCGTTGTTCTGGAGTGGCGGAATATGTTCTCAGCACACCTGATCCTATAATAAAAACGCCTAGCTACAAATCTGGAATAACGGGAGGGAATTTTGTTTTAGCAAATAGAGTTTATCCGGGTAGTAATGCAGATTTTACTGTTCATGTTGCCAGTGATTTACTCACTGAAGATAGTACGGTTAAGCTCTATAGTGATGCCGCTTGCAGTACTTTTCTGGAAGAAAAAATAACTCCAAGTGGAAGAGCTGTGGATTTTACTATCAATAAAACTACGGAAGGTGATTACTCTTATTATGCAAAAGAAGTGAGTGCGACTAGTGAGGATATATCTCTTTGTTCCAGTGCTGTTACTTATAAATTATTTGCGCCTATTCTGCAACTCACAACAAGTTCTCCATCGGACGCAATGGCTATGGAGATTACAGTGTTGGATTTTACAAATATTGATCCGCTCCCTTCGGGTACAGTCCTCCCTCCCGGTGTGTCGGGCGATAATGAGCTTACAATTTACTATCAACCCAGTACTGATTTAACATCGGCACCATGTAGTAAAGATTTCCTTGCCTTTCGAGGTTCTGGTGATACTGCGGTAAAAGCAGATGCCTCTATTTCTATCGATATTCCAACAGCCACCACCGGTTTTGGTTTATTAAAAGATGTTAACGATATTTATCGTATTTGGGTTGAGCATAAAGCGCCATACGGTTCCTCTATTAAAGTAAAAGATTGTTTTTTTTCAGGTATAGTTTTTGAAGACTATGATGTATCCACTGCCCAACAATAATTAATTTATATTTAGTTTAAACTTTATAATTTTTTTTTGTTATTTGAAAAAAATCTGTCTATAATTTCTAATAGGAGTTTTTGAGATGAAAAAATATTAAAAAGGAGGAGAAGATGAATTATTTTAAATTGTTATTTGTATTAAGTTTCATATTTTTTGTTGGGTGTGGCAGTGATTCTATAAAGAGCACTACTACTGATGATCATCCTGACACTGAAATCCCATTAATAGTGGGTTTGTTAACGGTATCGCCGGCATTTATCGATACGCCAAATTTCAACATTATATTGCTGGATCCTTTAGACGGTTCCATATTGACCTTACATAAGGCATCGGCTTGTAGTGATGCTCCTCTTGGCACAGCAACGGTTACTGATAATACAGCCTATGCGATAACTTCAAGTGCTTTAGATAGCCCGGGCAATTATAACTACTATGTGAAGTATACACCGTCAGATGGAGGTAGAACTTTTTGTTCCTCAGGGATGCCCTACCAGCTAATTGGTGAACCTGTGTTAACCCTTACTTCTTCTTCCCCCTCTTTTAGTGGGACATCACCAGAAATATCTATTGCCATAGAGAACAGTATAGCGGGTAGCCTAACATTACATCCGGATGCTACTTGTGGGGGTAGTAGTCTGGGAAGTGCTACTGTGGGTTCTGGATCCGCACCACTAACCATAACAGCACCCATGGTTTCCATATCAGGTAATCATACCTATTCTGTTAAATATACATTAGATACAAATGCAGCACTCATCTGTTCTGGAGAAGTAACCTATGTTCTTGCCACACCTGAAGTTAAGATAAAAACTCCTACCTACAAATCTGCAATAACGGGAGGAGATTTTCCTTCAGCAAATGGAGTATATTCAGGCAGTAATGCAAATTTTATTGTTCAGATTGCTAGCGATTTACTTACCGAGGGCAGTACTGTTAACCTCTACAGCGATGCAACTTGTACCACTCTTCTGTTAGGAGGAACAACCCCAGCTACAAAAGAAGTGGATTTAACTATGAAGGAGACTACAGAAGGTAGCTATTCTTATTATGCAAAAGAAGTGGGTTCGAGTGGTGATTTATCTCTTTGTTCCAGTGCTGGATCGTATAATCTGATAGCGCCTGTTTTAGACCTCACAACAGATCAGTCTGCTTCAGCCACGAGTATTGCGCTTACTATAACGGACTTTGCTAACATTCATGATGATGGCAGTTCGAACACGGATGCCAATAATCTTTTTCTTTATTTTTCGGAGAGTAATGATCCATTCTCTCCCAAATGCTCGGACATCCGGTTTGATTTAGGTAGCGCCATAACAGGAAATGTTACTGGTATAAGTGTAGCGCTTCCTGCAGGTAACCAGTTCGCACCAAAAGATAGCGAGAATATATACCGTATTTGGGCTCAACATGAAGGAATCTTTGATGACGACGTAACCTTAAAGGAATGTTTCTTTACGGGTGTTGTTTTTGAAAATACAGCTCCGCCATCGCAGTTACGGTAAATTGCTTTCGTGGAGAGCAAGCAGATCCACCAGGACTAGGGCAGCCATTGCTTCCACAATGGGAACTGCTCTTGGTAGGGGAAATAGATCATGGCGTCCTTGTACGGAAATGATTGTTTCCTCTCCTGTTTGCATATTAGTACTGGCAATGGGTTGGGGAATGCTTGTGGGGGCATGAAAGTCGACGGAAAGCCATAGAGGGTTTCCCGTGGTCATGCCACCTAGGAGTCCACCGTGACGATTTCCATCTATTTTTAATAGCCCCGTTTTACTTTTTACAATGGGATCTCGAATCATGGATCCTGGTCGATAGCTCATCTTCTGACCTCCACCCAATTGCACTCCCACAGTGGCAGGTAAGGTCATCATGGCATGGGCAAGCAGTGCACTGGCTTTGTCGAAAATAGGTTCTCCCAGTCCTGGAGGAAGCCCTTGCACCCAACACTCCACAGCCCCGCCCAAGCTATTTTTTTCTTCCCTAGTTCTTATTAAAAGTTCTTCAAAGGGTTGAATATTGTCGATGGGAAGGCAGAGCTTGTTGTTTTTTCTATGGGCATCGATTCGTGGCCATAGGTCTTGGGTAAGTTCTCGGGTTTCGTGGAAGGGAATTTCCTTACGGGGAACCTGCATTTCTCCAATGCGGGACACGAACGCTAGGATTTCAATATTTTTCCTGCTTAGAATTTTCTTTGCAATGGTAGCTCCAGCAACTCGAGCCACTGTTTCCCGGGCACTAAGCCTTCCACCGCCGCGAAAGTCCCGATGGGAATGTTTTTTTTGGGTGGTGAAGTCTCCATGACCGGGTCGGGGAGTATGTTCAAACTGAGTATAGTCTTGGCTATGGGTATTTTGATTTTTTATGACTAGGCTGATGGGAGTGCCCGTGGTTTTTCCTTGAAATACACCGCTTTGTATATGTACTTCGTCCGTTTCTTTTCTTGTCGTGCTGTATGCATTTTGTCCTCCACGCCTGCGGTTCATGTCTTTCTGAAAATCTTCTTGGGTGAGAGGAATTCCGGAGGGACAACCGTCCACCACAACACCGTTAGCGGCACCATGGCTTTCTCCCCAAGTGGTAATTCGAAAAATGCGACCAAAACTATTTCCCTTCATACGATCCCCCTATTTCCTTCTGCTTTTATATAGCATATACTAAGTGGTTAGGGGGAGGGTATGGAATGAAGGTCTGCGTTACAGGGAAAGAGAGTTCCTCTGAGGCGATATACCATCGTTTAGCAGGGGTACTAGACTCCTGTGATCAATCCCTTTGTGAAATACGTTTGGACTACTGTGATTTTTCTCCACAGGAGGCTTTAGATTTTTTACAAGCCCTTCCTGAAAAGTGGTGTTCACGTCTTATAATTACTCAGCGACGGAAGTATGCGGGATCTGCTTCTGGGTGCACCTGGGACCACAAAACTTGGCAAGAGTGGTGGCAAGCCGCTCTTGTTTTGCAAAACTGGTATGTTGGAGATTTGGATTGGCAAAAGGGTAGGGACTGGGGTTTTCTTCCCCCTGATGCTAACGTATTATTTTCCTACCATGGTTCCATTGAGGCCTTGGATCGGGATCGTTCGACGCTTGTTCAAGAAGCAAAAAAATTTAATGCTGGTATTAAAATAGCGGCTCCTGTTCATAGTGCAGAGGATTTAGCTCGTCTTGCTAAAATAAGAGCTAAGATTCCTTCCTCGTTCCATCGTCCTGTGGTTGCAGTGGCCATGGGTATTGTTGGAAGGGCTTGGCGTTGGTCTCAGTCCTTAGCTGGCGACTGGTCTTATTTTTCTTTTACCCACGAGCTTCAGACAGATGCTGGGCAATCTTCTTGGCAAGAGCTTCGTCCCTTTCTTTCAAAAATAAAAACGAAGCCATCATGGCCTAAGCTCTATATCCTATGGTGCATGGACTGCAAAAATAAAAAAGGGGAAGAGTATTGGAATTCTTTTTTTCTATCCCATGGTCTTCATAGTCGTTATATTTCTATTCCTTGTGACGGGTCTAAGGCCACAGAGCACTGGAAAACGGCAGCGCTATTTTGGATGGAAAAGGCAGGTGTGCATGGAGCGAGTGTCACTCGTCCTTTTAAGGAATTGATGGCCCAGGGGTCTGGCTTGCCTGCTGTGAACACGGTCACTTGGAGTTCCGACCGAAAATGGAATTTTGCAGACACGGATGGACGTGCCGTGCTCGATCTTTTTCCAGACTCTCCCCGGGTTGGAATCATTGGTGGTGGAGGGGCAGGTAAGGCTGTTGCCCATGCTTGTGCTATGGAGAAAATTCCATATTTTATATGGCGTCGAGATGGGGGTGGTTTTTTAAAAAAACTTGAGTCTTCTCAGCAGTGGAATATATTTGTTTCCACTTGGCCGGGAGAAGAGCAACATATATTAGTTTCGCAGTTGGAGGCTAGGTTAAGCTCTCGAGAGAGAAACAACATTCAGTGTATTGTGGACGCTCAATTTTATTTGTCGGAAAGTCCTCTTGCGCACTTTTGTAAAAAAAATAATATTACCTATCTATGGGGAGACAAGTGGTGGATGGGGCAAGCCCGGGGACAAGCACTCCACTGGTTTCCCCGTCGACACGTATTGACTGAACTTAAGGAATATATTCCCCGTTCGAAAAGTGAAACCATTCGTGCCCTTGCCATTGCCTCCCTTTTTCCAGGGAAATGGACTATCCAGGAGCCCTCAGTATGTGACGATGTTATTTATTTTCGTGAAGCCATGGAAGCTCTTGGTGTGCGCATAACGGAGTGCCACGGGCTTCAAGTACAATCTTCCGGTAATTTAGTGGCTCCCAAGACACCTATTTTTGTGGGAGAGTCGGCCACTGCTCTACGGTTTTTAATGGTTCTTGCTTGTGTGATGAAAGGGGAGAAGCTTATCGTCGATGCTGGACCGTCTTTGCGAACCCGTCCCTTAGGAGATTGGTCTTCGTCGAAGGTATGGCCGTTGGAGATTCCTGTTGGGGGTTTCCTCGAGGAGATTTCTGTGGCGCAAACCAGTCAATTTGCCTCTGCCGGTCTTATCGCTGCTGCGGGAAAGATGTATTCCTCTGGGGAAAGTCAATCCATTTGTGTAAAAGATAGCTGGCATTCCTTTCCCTATTTCTCATTGACGAGAAAAATGCTTAACGACATGGGAGTGGCAGTGGTGGGAGACAATCCATTTACCATTCCTGTTCAAAAAAATATTTCTCCAAAAAATATACCCATTTCCTTGGATGCCTCGGCCCTTTCTTATTATGAAATTTTCTATCGCTATTACCACAAGAAATCTCTTTATACGGAATATGCAGTGAGTTCTCAGGGCGATGGGAAATTTCCTGTTTTTTTAGATGATTTAATCCAGTGTGAAAAGGAATGTCGCATTTCCTTAACTGATCATCCGGACTTAGCTCCCAGTCTATGGGCAGCCGCTATCTTATTCCAGAAAAAATTGACGGTTCACTCCACCCCACAGCTTTGCCATAAAGAGTGTGATCGTAGTGATGCTCTTGTGGTGGCAGCTAAAAAACTATCTCTTCCATCAGAAGTTATTGACGGTGGTTTTTATGTGGATGGTGGTGGAGGAAATAAAGCTCAAGCAATTACTTTGGACACCCGAGGAGATCATAGGTTAGCCATGGCCTTTGCGCTGGTACAAACCAAGTGGCTGAAGACTCGGATCAATAACCATCAATGTGTGGAAAAATCTTTTCCCCGTTTTTGGGAAGGGCTTTCTTTTATGAAGAAAACAATCGAATGCTAAACCTCTCCATTGTTTTAATAGGATTTCGATGTGTGGGTAAGACCACTGTAGGAATAGAATTGGCAAAAAAATTGAACCGGAATTTCATAGACAGCGACGCTTTGCTGGAGAAAAAATTAGGAATGCCGTTATGGAGATTTGCTCGAGAAAAAGGGCTTTCTGAGTTTCGACACCAAGAGGGAGCTTTAATACAAACACTCATGAAAAGAACCTCAAATAAAAATCATGTAATAGCACTGGGTGGCGGTTTTGTGGACTGGGCTCCTTCTTTTGATACTGTCTTTCAGTCGAAAAATTTTAGAATCCATATAGAAATGAATCCCAATGATTTATGGAAGCGAATACAGGAAGAAGACAAACATTGGGTGAGTCCCCTTCCCACTAAGGAAATATTTACCATGCTGTTTATGGAACGTCGGAGAAAATTCCAAGCGCTATCCCACAATGATATTTTATGCTTAGGAAAAAAACCCGTAGATATAGATAGTCTTCTTATAGATGATTGATTAGGATTCTTTCCCACTGGGCTTTTTCCCAATGAAAATCCAAGATACACCCAAGTTAAGAGCAAAGGGAGTAAAAGCAATAAAACCCTCTTGGAAGAGCATCTCTCGCACTGCTTTGGGTTCAGGGAACTCCTGTATGGATTTTGCTAAATATTTATAGGATGTTTTAGAGGACAGGAGTCCAGCAAGCGTAGGCATTGTTTTATTTAATAGGGCGCTATAGATGGTGCGAGATATCCCCGGGTGGGGAAGACCCAACTCTAAAATAGCAAGCACACCTCCTGGTTTTAACACTCGAAAGGTTTCTTGGAGAGCTTTTTCCCGTTTCTCCACATTCCGAAAGCCAAAGGCAATGGTGATGAGGTCCATGGATTGGCTGTCCTGCTCAATGTCCTCTGCCCGTCCTTCTATCCAGTCAATGCTAGCAGCAAACTTTTTTTTCTGTGCTTCCACTAGCATGGCTTGGTTGGGATCTGATGCCATTATCTTTGCTTGCGGCCACCACTGATGGGCTAGGCGAGCGATATTGCCCGTTCCACAGGCAAGGTCTAGGACAGTAGTGGGCTTTTTACCTAGAGCCGATTCTGCGTTCTTGAGGAGGGTACGGCGCCACTTCAGATCCTGTCCCATGGTCATCATGGTATTTAAAAGTTCATACCTGGGGGCTACTTTTGTGAAAAGGTCGATGGGATTATTTTCCGTGTCCATATAAGTATAGAAATACCAAGGCTAGCAGAGGAAAGGAAGCAAAAGATGCCTTTTAGGAGAATTTCCACACTACATGATGTTGCCAAGCACCTGAACTCGCAGTTTACAGGGCGTTAAAAAGCAATAATCTTGCCAAGGTTGGGCAAGCTTGATGGTTGGAATCTTTATTTTACCGTTGGGGAAAAAACTTAATCCCACAGATTTACAGCCACGGGTAAAGTCTTGGTAATGGACGAGGTATCCATTGATCCAAATGGCTATCAGGTACACGTTATAGGGGAGTCCCACGATGTTGGGACCAGTGGGGTAGGCAAGCTCCAAGTTCATTTCTCCCTCTATGGCAGAAACACTCAACTGGGCTTCGGTGGAGAAGGATTCAAAAAAGTTTTTTGCTTTTAGGTTCATTGTAGCGGAGAGCTCACCTGTTTCGGGTAGTAGTTTTTCATGTCGAGACTGGGGCACCTGTTTTAGGCACTCCATGGCTGCATGGGTGTAGGTAGGGAGAAGCAGGAAAAATACGAAGAAAAATAATAATCTCATGGTTATAAAAGGGTTCGGCGGCTGGGGGGCTTTTCTTTAGTATTATTTTGACGCTCAGCCCATTTTTTTAGGAAAATTCAATAAAAACAACAAGATTGAGGTTTTTTTCCTTATATGCGACTGCGTGATTCACTCAAAAAAATCAACAAAGAGCATTAATCTCTGGACTTTCTCACGTTTTAATGCTATGCTTCATTTTCGGTGGTAGAAATACAGAGTGGAGTGTAATAATGAAAAAAATAAGGAAAATATCCATTTTTTTGGTCCTACCCTGTTTCCTTTTTTCCTTTCTTGGTCAGGCAGAGGAGACAGGACAGGTAGTACTTGCTAGGGAACTTTTGACGGATAAAACCAAGCAAGTAAAAATTCTTCTGAAGACGCAGCTTATTTCTGAGAATATTGTTGCTTTAGGGAATGCAAGAAAATCTTTTGTTGTAACCTTTCGTGAGTTTGGGAATAAATTACGCATGGAAAATGCTGCAGGTGATTTTATCGATAAAGATTTAAAACCTAATTTCATCATCACAGAGTTTCCCATAGTAAAGAGAAACTCGGACTCTATTGTGATTGACTGGAATGAAGGTATGCAGAAGTATCCTAATCAGCGTTCTTGGTATACTTCTGATTTTCAAGAGTTTTCAGAAGGGGCTTGGATAGTTGCAAAACAGTCTAGGCTTTTGAAATCAAGAGTGGATGGTAACAAAATTACTGTTGCACAGTCGCTTGTTAGCGAATCTGTTTTTGATGGACAAGAGAGCAGAGTAAAAGTGAAATATACTTTGGAACCTTATGTGAAAAGTGCAAGCTTTATTCCCTATAAGGAAGAGCCCGATAAAAGGTTTTTAAATTTTGCCTATTTTGAAGCGAACCCTATCCTAAAGAAACAAAAGGGAGAAGAGGTTATTTACTCTGCTAAATGGGATAACAGTAAGCCCATTGTTTTTCATATGAGCCATAATACTCCGGAGTATTTAAAGGATGCAATAAAAAGGGGTGCTCTTTATTGGAATCGTACTGGTTATTTGGATATTAAGGTTAGGGAAGCAGCGGAAGGCATCTCGGCTCCCAGTGATGCCTTTAATATGATCCAATGGGTAAATGTTGATAATTTAGGATTTGCTTATGCAGATCTAAATCCTGATCCTTTAACAGGGGAAATTCTTCAAGCTAATATTTATTTTTCCAGTACTTATGTTGCCTATAATAAGGACAGGGCTCTATTATTATTGAGGAGATGGGAGGATAAAAAATACTCCGCAATGCACTTGTTTGAGAAGCATTTTTTGTGTTCAAAATCAGAGGAACAGTTTAGCTCTTACGTTGAAGCATTAAGGGCTGCACTCTTTACTTCGACTAAAAGTACAGATGAGCTTGTTAAAAAAATCTCTCAAGATTATGTAAGTGTTGTTATGGCTCATGAAGTTGGTCATATATTAGGGCTTCGTCATAATTTTGCTGGTTCTCTTTCCTCTAATTCTTCCCAATTTGATGCAAAAGCTTTTCTTAAAAATTATTTGAAAGGAACTTCTGCTCCTATTGGTTATTATCCTTCAAATACTGTAATGGAGTATAGCACATTTACAGATAGATTAATGTATGGATTTCAGATGCGAGTTACTCCCTCTTTTATTGGAGAGTATGATCGTTTAGCTATCCAAAATTTATATTCACAGAATAGAGTTGAGGGGACTGAGGAAAAACCTCTTCCTGTTTTTTGTACAGATTCTCATTTGTCTACATATGTTGATTGTAATACTCGTGACGATAATCCTTTGCTTGTTCACAATTACTTTAATGATTTCCGTGATCTAGTTGCCCGAAAGAGACCAGAAAAGCTTATAAATAGATTTTTACTCAATAAATATTCCACTGATTTGGACGACGAAGATAAAGTGCCCTTTGAGCGTACTAAACTACCTCCGATGGATTTTTCTCGAGAGGCTGAATTAATGCATTCTCTTTTAACTCTTTTTCATAAAGAATCCAGATATATCAGCATTGAATCTAAGTTTCCTAGGGAAAACAATGAGTATTATAAAGACAAGATTCAAGAAGAAAAATATAAATTATTAAATGAGCAGCTTCAGAGTCTCGATGATAGTTTTCCAAATATCTTTTCATTTTTGATGGAACTGACCTTTCCTGGATTATTTCCTGATTCTGGAAGTGTCACTTTATTTCTAGCTGAAATGCACCAAGTAAAAGATATGCTTGATGATCAGTACAAAAACGACTTCACTAAAGGAGAAAGGAAAATTATACTAGACAGGGCTCGTAGTTATTTTAAATCCTATAACAAGGAAATGCCACTAAAAATCTTGTCTTTATTGAATGAGAAAATTTCAGAATTAGATTTTAGTGAAGCTAGTGATGATAACCATGGATTTGTTTGGCTAAAGAAACTAGAGGACTCTCTAAAGGATGTTCTTTTTCAAATAGTGACAAAAAAATCCGCACGCATGCTTTTTCATGCAGTATCAGTAAAGGCACCCGAGGTTATCCCACCTGTTGAAACAGTAACAAAAGAAGATACAAAAGAAGTAACAAAAGCAGCAATAAAAAGTTTCAATCCTAGGTTTTCTTTTGGAAGAACAAAAAAACCCAAGGTTACCCCTCCTCTTATTGAGAACAAGGTTGTTCTGATAAAGGCGTATGCTTATGACATTGAACTTCGAAGTCTGGCAGCCGAACTATTACTCAAATGGCCAAAAAGCAAGCTTGGCGATGCTTGGAATAGGGAAAGTAGAGAAAAGGCAAGAAAAGAACTTATTAAGGATTATAAAAAATGGAAGGAGGACTATGGTAAAGACTTCTTTAGCCGAAATCACGAGGACTGGTTACTTCTTGCTTGGATTCGGGAGCAAAAAGAGATGATAAAGATTTTTTCTATCAGCGATAAAGAGTTGTAATGACTGTAGGGGCAAAGAGCTTTAGCGCGAGCATTTCAGCGTTCCTAAGCAGTTTAACGCGCAGCTCGTCTGCGGGAACGGGGTGACTCGCCTCCTTATTATAATATGTAAGCACTTGTTTTCCTCATAATTTGGTGCTAGGTAATATTGATTACTAAAAAATATAGGGGGCACCATGAAAATAAAAATACTATTCCTTTTACCATTTTTCTTTTTTCCTTCCTTGGGTCATGCTCAGGATAAAGAGAAGATTTTTTCAGGAAGAATATTAATTCATAAAAAGTTTGTGGAGAACCAAACAAAACTTCTTCTTAAGACTCAGCTTATTTCTCAGAGTGTTGTTGTGTTGGGGAGTGCGAGAAAATCTTTTATTGTAACATTCAATGGTTGTGAGGAAGACAAATTATGTATGAACGCCTCCACAGTCAATTTCATTGACAATAATTCGCAACCCCATGCCATGATTGTTGATTTTACCGTAATAGAAAGCAGAGGGGATTTTATTGAGATCGACTGGAACGAAGGTATGAATAGATTTCCTGTTCAGACTGGTTGGTTTATCTCTGGCAATCAAGTTTTTTCACCGTATGATTGGTCAAAGGAGGTTTCTGAATCCAAGCCTTTAGAATTAAGAACCAATGGTGATAAAATTACTATTACCCAGTTATTTACCTTTTCTTTTGATGTATTTACCCTTAGTAATAAGTCTCGTTTTTCTTCTGATGAACAAGAGAGTAGGTTAAAGGTAAAATATACCCTAGAGCCTTATATAAAGAATAAAAACTTTATTCCCTACAGAGAAGTGCCTTATAAAAAGGATAAAAGTCCGCCCAATTTAAATTTTGGCTATATTGAAAGTTATCCTATTTTAGAGAAAAATACGGGTAATCAGATCATTCATATTGGTAAATGGGATAACAGTAAGCCCATAGTTTTTCATATCAGCCATAATACTCCAGAGTATTTAAAGGAAGCAGTAAAAGAGGGTCTTCTTTATTGGAGTCGAGCCACTAAGGATTTCAAGGTGGAGGCTGTGGAGGAAAAGAGTGGCATAACGGCTCCCAGCGATGGTTATAATATGGTCCAATGGTTGAGTGGAGATAGTTTAGAACTTGCTTATGCAGATGCAGCCATAGAACCTTTAACAGGGGAAATTCTTCAAGCGAATGTTTATCTTTCCAGTGTTTTTGCGGTTGGCAGTAGAAATGAAGCACTCCAACTGTTAAGAAAATGGAAGAATATGGAGGTACCCACCGAGCATACATTCAAAGCTTATTCTTTATGTCAAAAAATGAATCAATATATTCCTTCTTTTATAGAGGCATTACGAGCCGCACTTGTTTCCCCGAATGGAGGAACAGATGAGCTTTTTCAGAAAATCTCCCAAGATCATATAAGTCTTGTTGTGGCTCATGAAGTTGGTCATACACTAGGTCTTCGTCATAATTTTGCTGGTTCTCTTCATTCCAATGTATCTCGCTCGCAGAGGTTAGAGTTTTTTAAAAGCTATTTGAATGGAGAGCTTGGATCTGTTGATTATTACCCATTTAGTACTGTAATGGACTATAACAGTTTTACAGAGATATTGATTCATATACATCGGACTCAGGTTGATTCTTCTTTTATGGGGGAATACGATCGCCTAGCTATTCAGAATTTATATTCAGAAGAAGTTAAACAGACTGAAGGAAATCTCCTCCCTCTTTTTTGTAAAGATTCTGATGTAGCTAAGTATGTTGATTGTAACCGGGGTGATCATGGCTCTTCGCTGGTTGAGAAATATTTCCATGATTTCTTTGATCTAGTGAAAAGACGTCGATCAGTAAGGTTTATCATTTTTTAATTAATAAATATGAAGAGAGTCCTCAAGACAGCATGCCTTTTGAAGGGATTGAAATATTGTTGAACCCCACTCAGGAACCCAATGCCATGCTAACTCTTTTAACTTTTTTTGACAAAAAATCTAGGTATATTAGTGTTGAGTCTCAATTTCCTAGAAACTATCTTGCTTTATTAGAAGATGAGGTTCAAGAGGCGAAATATAGACTATTAAGTGAGCAGTTTCAATTCTTGGACAATAAGTATACAAACCCCTTCTTGGTTTTAATGCAGTTGACTTTCCCAGAGGGTGAAAGCTTGTTTGAGCAACAGATGGGCAAGGTAAGGGCACTACTTGATGGTCAGCATAAAAATAACTTCACTGAAGAAGAAAAGGAAATTATACTAGAGAAAGCGTATAGTTATTTTAAAACCTATAGCAAGAAAATGCCATTGGTACTCCTTTCTTCTTTGACTGAGAAATTACCGGGATTAGACTTTAGTCAAGCCAGTAAGGATAACCATGGATTTGTTTGGTTGAAGAAATTAGAGGAAGCCTTAAAGGATACTCTAGTTCAAGTAGTAACAAAAAAATCCGATGTTACACTTTCTGTTCAGGACAGTACTGTTGATATAAAGAAATATGCTTATGATATTAAACTTCGAAGTCTGGCAGCCCAACTGCTACTCAAATGGCCAAAAAGCAAACTCGGTAGTGCTTGGAATGGGGAAGGTAGAAAAAAGGTAAAAGCAGAAATTAGTAAGGATTATGAAAAATGGAAGAAGGGCTATGGTGCAGACTTCTTTAGCCGTAATCATGGGGACTGGTCACTTCTTGCTTGGATTCAGGAGCAAAAGCAGATAATGGGTATTTTTTCTATTAGACCGTAAGATTTGTAATGGCTGTAGGGGCCAAAGAGCCTTAGCGCGAGCATTTCAGCGCTCCTAAGCAGTTTAACGCGCAGCTCGTCTGCGGGAACGGGGTGACTCGCCTCCTTATTATAATATGTAAGCACTTGTTTTCCTCATAATTTGGTGCTAGGTAATATTGATTACTAAAAAATATAGGGGGCACCATGAAAATAAAAATACTATTCCTTTTACCATGTTTCTTTTTTTCTTCCCTGGGTCATGCTCAGGATACAGAAGAGCTTTTTTCGGGAAGAATAACAATTCATAAGAAGTTTGTGGAGAACCAAACAAAATTTCTTCTCAAGACTCAGCTTATTTCTCAGAGTGTTGTTGCGTTGGGGAATGCGAGAAAATCTTTTATTGTAACATTTGATGGTTGTGGGGAAAACAAATTATGTATGAATAACTCCACAGTTAATTTCGTTGATAGTAATTTATCACCTAGTTCTAGGATTGCTGACTTTACCGTAAAAGAAAGCACGGGGGATTCCATTGAGATTGATTGGGCTGAAGGTATGAATAAATTTCCTATTCAGTCCGGTTGGTTTGGATCTGACGGTCAATTTTTTTCACCGGATGATTGGTCTTTGGCTGTTGAATCCAAGCCTTTGGAGTCAAAAACGATTGGCGATAAAATGGTTATTACCCAGTTGTTTACCGGTTCTCTTGATGGAAAAGAGGCTAATCTCAAGGTAAAATTTACTTTAGAGCCTTATAAGAAGAATGAAAGTTTTATTCCCTACAGGGAAGCGTCTTATAAAAAGTTTTTAAATTTTGGTTATTTTGAAAGTTACCCTATTTTAGAGGAAAACACGGGGATTAATATTATTCATTCGAGTAAATGGGATAACAGTAAGCCCGTAGTTTTTCATATCAGCCATAATACTCCGGAGTATTTAAAGGAAGCAGTGAAAGAAGGTATTCTTTATTGGAATCGAGCTACCAAGGACGCTTCCTTGAGGCTTGAGGCAGTAGAGGAAAAGAGCGGTATAACGGCTCCTAGTGAGGGTTATAATATGGTTCAATGGGTGAATGCGGATAGCTTAGGATTTGCTTATGCAGATGCAAGCATGGAGCCGTTAACAGGGGAAATTCTTCAAGCTAATATTTATTTTTCCAGCACTTTTGTGGCTGGCACTAGAGATGCGGCACTGCTGTTGTTAAAAAGATGGAAAAATAATGAGATATCCATCACACATCCATTTGAAGAATATTCTTTGTGTAAAAAAACAGATAAATATTTTCATTCTTATATAGAAGCACTAGAGACTGCGCTTATCTCTTTAAATGGAGAAGGAGATGAACTTTTCCAAAAAATTTCTCAAGATTATGTACGCCTGGTTATGGCTCATGAAGTTGGTCATACGTTAGGGCTTCGCCATAATTTTGCTGGCTCTCTCCATTCCAGTGTTTCCCGTTCACAGAGGGCAGATTTTTTTAAAGATTATTTGGAAGGAGAACTTGAGTCTACTGATTATTACTCAACCAGTACTGTAATGGACTACAATGTTTTTTCGAGTTCATTAATTTATGGACATAGGATGCGAGTTGACCCTTCTTTTATGGGAGAATATGACCGCCTAGCTATTCAGAATTTATATTTAAAAGAGATTAAGCAGACTGGAGAAAACCCCCTCCCTCTTTTTTGCACAGATTCCCATGTACTTAAATATATTGATTGTAATCGTTTTGATTATAACGCTTCGTTGGTTGAAGAATATTTCTATGATTTCTTTAATTTAGCGAAAATTCGTCGAGCAGAAATTTTTATAAATAATTTTTTAATCAGTAAATATGGCGAGAACCCTCAAGACAGGAAGCCTTTTGAGGATGTTGCAGTATCGTTGGATGCCTCTTGGGAAGCCACTGCCATGATTTCTCTTTTAACTCTTTTTGATGAAAAATCTAAATATATTAGTGTTGAGTCTCAATTCCCTAGAAACCAGCTTGGTTTAGAGGATAAGATTCAAGAGGTAAAATATAAATTATTAAGTGATCAGTTCCAACTTTTGGATAATGAGCACACAAACCCTTTCTTGGTTTTAATGCAATTGGCTTTTCCTGAAGATGGAACCTTATTTGACCAACAGATGGGTAAGGTAGAAAATCTACTGAATAGTAAGTATAAAGAGGATTTCACGGAAGAAGAAAAGACAATGGTATTGGAAAGAGCACGTAGGTACTTTGCTGTTTATGGCAAGGAAATGCCACGGGAACTCTTGCTCGCATTGAGTAAACCATTGGCTGAGTTAGACTTTAGTCGAGCTGATGATGATAATCATGGATTTGAGTGGTTAAATAAACTGCAAACAGCCTTAGAATATGCTGCGTTTCAAGTGGTAACAAAGCAATCTGAGGATAAGCTCCCTACTGCTCTTGATGTTAATGAATATGCCTATGACTTTAAATTGCGAGAGATGGCTGCAGAAATTTTCTCTCTGTCGCCTCAAAGCAAGCTCAAGAGCACTTGGAATAGTAGTGGTAAAGTAAGTACAAGAGGAAAGCTTATGGAGCAATATGCTGAGTTGAAAAAGCTCTATGGTAATGATTTTTTTAGGCGAGTGCATGAGGATCGTTCCCATCTCCAGCCCTGGATTGAGCAGCAAAGGAAAATGATGAAACTTTTTCTTATTAAGGATACAGATCCACAGAGACCTTTGTATCATTTTTGGTAGGCACCTAAGAAAGAGTATTTGTGAGAAATTTCCGTTTTTACAACAAATACTCTGAAATTTTTTCTTGGTTCTGGCTTTCTTTACTCCTACTTAGTTGCTTTGATTATTTTTATCTTTCTTGGAAAGATTCTTATGGGAACTTACTGGGTTTGTATGCCCTACAGTTTCTTCTTTTCTCAGCTATCATTTTGCATCAAAAAAAGTTTCATTTTACTGTATTTCAAATATTTTCTGCAGCCATTGTTTGTCGTTTGGTTTTGTTGTTTACAGAACCAGTTTTAGAGAATGATTATTTTCGCTATCTTTGGGATGGTCATGTTTTTTCCCAAGGAATTAGCCCATACGCATATGCTCCCAATCATCCATTTTTAGACTCCATTACCACAGGATATAGAAAATATATTTCTTTCAGCAACATTTCCACCATTTATCCACCCTTTGCCCAATATGTATTTCTCATCTCCAATTTTTTGGCCCCACATTCTTTGATGGGCTTAAAAATTATATTCACACTATTTGATCTCGCTACAGGTATTCTTATTTTTTCTTGGATGAAAAAAAGAAATATTCATCCCACTTGGTCTCTTTTATATTTTTTAAACCCTCTTGTTTTTAAAGAGATAGCAAACTCTGCCCATATAGATTCCATTGCTGCATTTTTGAGCACCCTAGCACTATACTTTTTTTCTTATAAACGAAAGGCAGGGGCTTGGGTTATTTTAGGACTAGCAACATGTACAAAAATTTATCCATTGGTGCTAGTGCCGATTTTTTTAATGTGGGATAAAAAAAGGATTCGAAATGGATTTTTATATCTTGCTACTATTTTACTTCTCTACCTTCCTTTCCTCTACCAAGAAGGGTTATTGTTTTCAGGCACAAAAGCGTATGCTCGTACATGGGTATTTAATGCCAGCATATTTCAAATTGCAAATTTTTTCCTCGATTTAATTGTTCAACCCTTTCAATCTATTCCTTGGGTAGCAAAGGCCCATGATTTTAGTTATTTTACTAAGGGTCTTATGGCAATTTTTTTCCTATTGGGGTCAACATATAAATTATATAAAATGAAAAGTGAGGAAGATATTCCAAGTACTGCACTTTGGATTTTAGGTTTGTTACTTATTCTTTCTCCAGTATTAAATGCCTGGTATGTCCTTTGGCTGCTTCCACTAGCTTGCTTGGAACGAAGTGTTCCATGGTTAAGCTTTACTTTTCTTGTTGTGGGGGCCTATTCTTGGTTTTACTCCAAGGAATGGGTACTAACCTTCCGATCGTTAGAATATGGAATATTTTTTATGCTTCTAACCTACCCGTTTTGGAAAAGAGCTTGGAAGAATGGCATATCGAAATATAAGCCAAAGTATTTTAATTCCAGCACGGATAGTTCCTGAAATAGTACCTGTGATTTTAGATATACCCACCCGCTTTCGGTAGCGAACAGGTACTTCACCAACAGCAAGTTTCAGCTTCAGTGCTTTTATTTGCATCTCCACGGTCCAGCCAAAATTAGTGTCGCACATTTGGAGTTGTTCTAGGGCAGATGATCGGATGGCTCGAAATGGACCCAGGTCCGTGAAGCGATATCCAAATCGAAGTTGCATCAGGGTGGTGGCTAACCAGTTACCCAAACGTGCTTGGGGAAGAAGGGCATTTTTTTCAGCTCTTTTTACACGGGAACCAATAACCAGATCTAATTTTTTTCTCTCCAGCGCATCCAGTAGAATATGTATATCTTCAGGGTAGTCGCTATAGTCTCCATCTAAAAAAATATAAATATCGGGTTGGTACTGTTGAGCAGCGGCAATTCCCGTTAAGCAGGCTTGGCCATAGCCGCGACGCTTTTCCTCCACAACCGTAGCACTCATCCCACGGGCTACCTGTCCAGTATTATCTGTACTGCCATTATTCACCACAATAATGTGTTGGGCATATTTAGGTGGAATATCTCGAATTACCGAGGAAATGGATCGCTCCTCATTGAAGGCCGGGATAATGATTACATAGTCCATGCCCTTTCACTATATCAGGAATCATGGCATGCAGGACAAATAAAAAATAGACGAAACTGGGAATGTTTTGTAGTCTAATTCTTTAGGGGGAGTTTTATGAAAAAAAATCTTATACGACTAGGTATGATTGCCACGATTGCTGGACTTATTTTGGTCTTTTGGGCCTATGATCTAGGGGAGTATTTGAGTTTTGCCAGCTTAAAGGCAAATCAAGCCCTATTGCAGGAAAATTATATGGAGAATAAGGGCGTATTTATCGCTCTTTACATGTTGATCTATATTATATCCACTGCAATTTCCTTGCCTGGAGCAACCATTTTAACGCTGGCTGGCGGTGCTATTTTTGGTCTCACTTTGGGTACAATTTTAATTTCTTTTGCAAGTACTATTGGAGCCACCGGTGCTTTTCTTGTTTCCCGATTCCTATTGAAAGAGGCGTTTGAGAAAAAGTTTCGAGATAGGCTTGCTACAATTAATAAAGGAATTGAAAAAGATGGTGCATTCTATCTTTTTACTTTACGTTTAGTTCCCTTGCTTCCATTTTTTGCCGTTAATATTTTAATGGGCTTAACAAAAATACGAGTCTTTACCTATTTTTTCACAAGTCAAGTGGGAATGCTCTTAGGGACGATAGTTTATGTAAATGCGGGAACGCAGCTTGCTCAACTGGAGTCGCTCGGAGGTATTCTTTCTCTACCCCTAATTTTATCTTTTTGTTTACTAGGTATATTTCCATGGGTTGCTAAGTTTATTGTGGGAATCGTAAAATCTCGTAAAATATATGCTAAATTTTCAGGAAAAAAGCCAAGAAAATTTCAATATAATATGATTGTTATTGGTGCTGGTTCTGCCGGGCTAGTATCTGCTTATATTGCTGCTGCTGTAAAAGCAAAGGTGCTTCTTGTGGAAAGACATAAAATGGGCGGAGATTGTTTAAATACGGGATGCGTGCCCTCTAAGGCACTTATTCGTTCTGCAAAAATGCTTTCCTATGCTAAGCGAGCCAAAGAGTTTGGCTTTCGTTCCACAACCGTGGATTTTAGCTTTTCTGATGTCATGGAACGGGTGCAATCGGTTATTAAAAAAGTGGAGCCACATGACTCCATGGAGCGCTATAGAAGCTTAGGTGTGGAGTGTACTCAGGGAGAGGCCACGATTAAGGATCCATGGCATGTTGAAGTAGATGGCAAAGTCTATAGCACTAAAAATATTGTGGTTGCTACGGGAGCTCGTCCTTTGGTTCCAGACTTTCCCGGTTTAAAAAATATCGACTATCTTCATACCGATAATGTTTGGGAATTGAGAGAACTTCCTAAGCGTTTCCTTGTATTAGGAGGAGGACCCATTGGCAGTGAGCTAGCTCAGTGTTTTCAACGTTTGGGTTCTCAGGTGACGATTGTGGAGGGGCACAACACGGTTTTAAATCGGGAAGACACCGAGGTTTCCACACTCATTACGGAGAAATTTAGGAAAGAAGGTATCAATGTACTTTCTGGACACATGGCCAAATCCTTTTCTGTGGATAATGGGGAAAAATCTCTTTTATGTGCAACAAAAGATGGAAAGGAAACTAGGGTGGTTTTCGACAAAGTGCTCATTGCTTTGGGTCGAAGAGCAAATGTAACCAGTGTTGGTTTAGAAAATTTAGGTGTGGAAATTACTCCAAGGGGCACCATAGAGGCAGATAGTTTTTTACGAACAAACTTCCCCAATATTTATGTTTGTGGTGATGTGACAGGACCCTATCAATTTACCCACACGGCAGCCCACCAGGCATGGTTTGTGGCTGTAAACGCCTTATTCAGTCCTTTGAAAAAATTTCCTGTGGATTATCGAGTGATCCCTTGGTGTACATACACGGACCCTGAGGTGGCCCGTGTGGGTTTAAGTGAGCGGGAAGCTGGAGAGAAAGGGGTTGAGTATGAAGTTACCCAATACGGTATTGATGACTTAGACCGTGCTATTGCGGATAGTGAGGATCATGGTTTTATAAAAGTTCTCACGGTGCCGGGGAAGGATAAAATTTTAGGAGTAACTATTGTTGGTTCCCATGCAGGAGACCTTATTGTGGAATTTGTGGCAGCAATGAAACACGGTTTTGGTTTAAATAAGATTTTAGGCACGATTCATATTTATCCCACGCTTGGGGAGTCCAATAAGTATGTGGCTGGAAATTGGAAAAAAGCCCATTCTCCCAAAAAAGTGTTAGAGTTTTTAGGTAAATTTCATGCATGGAGAAGAGGGTAAAAATATTTCCAAAGACATAAGTGTGGGTGTTGCCATATTTGTGAAAACTCCTGGCAAGTCCCCCATAAAAACACGGTTAGCTAAGACGGTTGGTAAGGAGGTAGCTGAGGAGTTTTACCTACATTCCACCGACGTATTATACGAGGTATGCCAGGCTGCTTGTGGCAAGTTTCAGGGGAAGGCAGATGTGTATTGGTCTATCGCAGAAAAAGAAAGCGATACGTACTGGAAGACGCTTCCTTGTATTTATCAAGGAGAGGGCGACCTCGGAGATCGAATGCACCAAGTATACCAGTTTTTATGTAAAAAATATTCTCACACGTTTCTATTGGGATCCGACTCTCCACAGATAATGCCAGAAGTATTAATAAAAGCAATAGCTGCTTTAAAGGATGGTAATGATTTTGTAATAGGGCCAGCCCTAGATGGAGGGTTTTACTTGTTAGGGGGTTCCAAAGCAATACCTCTTAATGTTTGGAAAAATACGCCTTACAGTGATCCAAACACCATGGACATTTTTGTAAATAATTTAAATCCTTACGGAAAAATATTTTTTACTGGTCCTACCTTTGATGTGGATACAGAGAAAGATATGCACTTACTGCAGCAAACACTTCAGCGTAACAAGAAAAAAGGTCTTTCTTCTCAAAACAAGTTATTGGAGTGGCTTAGATTACTGACTATGGATACGTAAAAATATTTATTATGTAGACATATATTTGACAGGGCGTGATAGGTTTTGTTATTATTTTAATGTGAGTTGTTACTGTTCTTTTTTTTGTTAAATTATATATTGTATATGTTTTAAGCCTTGGAGACTAGGATAGGATCCATGGCATTTAATACGGCAGGTTTTCCTGTCGGATACGGGTATATATATCTAGGAGGGATAATGTATGTTAAAAAAATCGGTTTTATTAGTTCATGAAGGCTCGTCTGTACGGTGCGCGCTTTCTAAACTATTAAGACTGAGTAAGTATGAGGTTACGGCAGTTTCAACATACAATGAAGCAGTTGATGTTTTTAGAAATAAAAAATATAATCTTATCGTATCTAGTTCATCTCTTTCAGACGGTAACGGGCTAGAACTGATACAAAAATTGCAAAAAGAAAATAGTAATTTAAGAGCAATTGTTACAATAAATTCGGTAGAAGTTTCAGAGGAAATCAAAGAGAGTGGAATTTCACACTACACCATTAATCTTTTGAAAAAAGGAGAATTTACTGGCTTAGTAAAAAGTATTTTGAAGGGATGTGAAAAACTTTCTTCAACTGGTCAGAATGGAAAGAAAAACTCCCCACAAATAAATAAAAATTATTTAAACGGTTTTGTGAGTAAGTCGGATACAATGATGCAAATATTCGATTTAATTAATAAAGTTGCTGATTCAGATTCTACTGTACTCATATCTGGAGAGTCGGGTACAGGAAAAGATCTTGTGGCAAGAGCGTTACACTATCATTCATCTAGATTTAATAAAGCTTTTATTCCGGTAAATTGTGCAGCTATTCCAAGAAATCTTTTAGAGAGTGAATTATTTGGCTATGTAAAAGGAGCGTTTACAGGAGCTATTTCCGATAGAATAGGAAGATTTCAAGCAGCTGATAAGGGCACATTATTTTTAGATGAAATAGGAGATATGCCTCCAGAGCTGCAAGTTAAGCTGCTTCGATTTTTGCAAAATAAAGAATTTGAGCCAGTGGGGTCCATAAGCTCCATGTCTTCTGATACTAGAATTATTGCAGCAACTAATATTGATTTAGATCAAGCAGTAGCAAGCAAATTATTTAGAGAGGATTTATACTATCGATTGAATGTGATACCCATATGTGTGCCACCATTAAGAGAGCGTAAGAATGACATTCCACTGTTAGTTGAAGAGTTTTTAAAGCAATTTAACAAAGAAAGAAAATATGATGTTTCCATAAACAGCACTGAGTCCATGAATATATTGAAGCAATACTCTTGGCCGGGGAATATTCGAGAGTTAGAGAATTTAATTCAACGGCTTGTTATTTTAAAACAATCGGGAGATATTGAGCCAAAAGACTTTCCTAAAAAAATGTTTCTAGATAAATTTAAAATTAGTAACTCACAAAAATCTTTTATAGATTTTGAATTACCCGAAGAGGGCGTTAATTTTAAGGAATTAGTAAATTCCTTTGAGGATCATCTCCTCCAGCAAGCACTATCTAGAACCGATGGAAATAAGAACAAAGCAAGTGAGTTGCTTAGATTGAATCGAACCACGCTTGTGGAAAAAGTAAAAAGGCGACAAATCAGTAAGTAGGATTTTTATATAAACGCCACTATTTTGACTGATTTCTTCAATAGTTGTCACTATTTCTAAAAGAATAAACTCTAAGTAATCATTATTATTAAAAAAAATAATTGGCACAGTTATTGCTCTATATTGCCGTAGGATGGATAAATTATTATTAATACTATTTTTATGGATGTATATGCCTCTTGAGTTAAGAGCATCTACTCTCAGTCCAAGCATTAAAACCTTCCCATCTTATACACGGCTAAAGTTTCCAGTGAATGAACGCTCAATTTTTAATGTACTCAAAGATGGCAAGGGCGATGAAATCTCACTAAAGATTAGCAATTTTAATCCTGATGCTTGGACGAACAATATACCCACATTTTCAGATAAGCGTGTATCTGTAAAAGGAGTGATGGAAAAAGGAAAAATTCATTTGTCTTTTAATCTTTTATTAAAGAACTCCAAGCACTTTACTTATTTTTATAAAGATCCACCTGTTATTATTGTGGATATATGGAATGAGAACATAAAAAATAAAAAAAGAAAGAAAAAAAGAATTGTTCGCACAAAGAGAAAGAAAAAAATAGATAATCCATCAGCTAATTTGCTTATTAACAAAGAAGATAGAATTTTATCTTTAAATAAAGACCTGCTTCTGGATCATGATTTTATAGTGCCAAAATTTTCATACATTGACAGAAACATAGATACAACCAGAAGGATAGATATAGGCGCTAACTGGAAATGGACAAAAGTAGATGTGTCAAAAAAAGGATCGGTACACTTTTCTCTTGCAAAAAAGCTATTTCGAAGAAAGAGCTATGCTTTGGCAATAAAATCCACAGATATTTTTGAGAGAGATTGTCCGGAAAGTATTTATAAAAATGAGATTCATTTTTTAAAAGCATTAGCTTATTTGAAGCTCGGTGAACTAAAGAAAAATCCCAATATTATAAGGGATGGGAATAGGCGATTAAAAGTACTGATGCTGAAAGAATTTAGCGGTAAAGATTCTAGTAAGTATAAAAAATTTATTAATGATTTGCGGTTTTACTATGGATTAAATTCTTACTTAATTGGTAATTGGGTAGAGGCTGTCTCTAATTTTGAGTTTATTAGAAAACTTTACAGCAATAAAAATGAAAAAATACCCCCGGTTTTATTGATGCTGATGGCAGAGTCTTATTTTCAGATGAAGAATTTTCAGAGATCTAAAAGAATATATAATAATGTTATAACATTATATAAAAATACTTATTTTGAAAAAGAATCTTTATATAGATTGGCTAATACTTTAGCTGTGGAAGGAAATTATAAAAGATCAATTGTTACATTTTTAAGAGCACTACATAAATATCCAGAATATGACAGGAAAAGAACTGAGGCTAATTTTAATTTAGCAGAAGTGTATTATCGAACAAGAGATTTTAAAAATTCTAGAAAATTTTATAAGAGCTTTATTCAAAAAAATCCCTCTCACACCATTGCTGGCATTGCTTATATTCGATTAGGAGAGATAGCTGAACTTTTAAATAAAGATATTCGTTCTGCAGAAAAATATTATAGAAAAACACGCTCTCGATTCCCTTTTTCATTTGGGAGCAAGTTGGCATTAATACATTTGTCAAGATTGAAGCATAAAGATTCTGTGAATTTTGATTATAGATTAAAAGCTATTCGTAAAATCTATGACTCAAAGAGTACGCCCGGCGATTTAAGGATGGTGGCACAGATTGAGCTTGTCCATTATCTTATTTATAAGTCTGAGATAAATGAAGCTATCAACTTGGTGGAATTGGGACTGCGCAATAATGGTGGAAAGTGGTATGAGAAATTTAAAAGTATTTATTCTTGGGCTTTAAGCAAGAAACTCGATCTACTAATCAATCAAGGAAATTATACGAGTGCTTTGCAATTATATAATAGTAAGAAGCAATGGATCGATGGAATCGGTCCTGGAAAATATAAGCTTTTAGCCTCCTTGTACGAAGGCCTAAATTTATTTACAACAAGCAATGAGTATAGGAAAAAATACCTACAAATTGTTTTAAGCAAATATGGCAAAAATATAAGTGCAGCTAGTAGTGAGAATAAGAGAATTAATTTCATTAAAGCACAAAGGCTGTTTGCTCAAAATAAATTTAAAAAAGCTATTCGTTTGTTAAAAGGTTCAAGTTATTTTAAATCTCTTCATATTAGAGCCCTTTCTTATAAGAAATTAAATAATAGGTTTAAAGCAAAATCTGAGGCAAAAAAAGGAATTAAATTATATGTAGATAATAAAAAACAAATTTCTGCAAAGGATTTTAGAAATGGAATTATAGATTTTACTGAAATCTTGTATAATGACGCAGAGGAAAATTTAAACTATAAAAAAATGCATGATTTATTGGAAAAAGCGAATAATGAGCTGCCAGTAAAATATGAACGATTTTCTTTTTTGAAAGCAGATACTTTTTGGTATCAAGAAAATCATGCTGAGGCAATTAAATCATATCAAGAAGCTATTAAGAAATATCCTAAAAGTGAACGATTAAATAGAACTAATTATAGATTAGCGATTAGTTATATATCTATTGGAAATGAAGAAATGGCTACTAAAATTTTGAAAAAACTTAAGGATAGCTCTAATGATGTCTGGAGTGAATCTGCTGAGCAAGAATTGGCACTAATGGGTTGGGAGAAGAAATATTCTTCCATTTTAAGAGCAGCACCTCCAGTTGGAATTGGTATTAATTTTTAGGAGTAAAGAGATATGATGAATAAATTATTAGGGTCAACAATAAAAGCACTTGCTAATAGCTTGGATCTTCGATCACAGAAGCAAAATATTATTTCAAGTAATATTGCAAATTCAGAGACCCCTGGATATAAAGCGAAACGCTTAGATTTTGAGCAAGAATTGTCTAGAGTGATTGAATCGGGTGGTGTGAATTTATCTAAAACTCATGCTCGTCATATTAATTTGAATGGAGAGTTTGGAAGTATTCAAGCAGATATTTATAACAACCCAAATGATGTTGTACGAGAAGATGGGAACACAGTAGATCGAGATGCGGAATTGGTGGCCTTAAAAGAAAACCAGCTTTTGTATACAGCAGCAGTAGAAATGCTTAAAAGAAAATTAGCTTTAGTAAAATATTCTATAAACGAAGGAGGTAGATAATGGATTTTCTTTCATCTATGCGAGTAAGTGCGAGTGCTTTAAATGCTCACCAAATTAGAATGAATAGTATTTCTTCTAATATTGCAAATGCGGAAACCACATCCCCAGAAGGGCCATATCGGAGGAAAGATCCCATATTTCAATCTGTGGTGGATCGAAGTCATTTTGGTGAGATATTACAAAACCAAATGGATAGGCATGTGCAAGGTGTAATGGTAAAGGAAATAAGAGAGGATAGTAGTCCTCCAAAATTAATATATAATCCCACCCATCCCCATGCACGATCAGATGGCTATGTGGAGATGCCTAATGTGAATATAGTAAAAGAAATGGCTAATATGATTAATGCCTCTCGATCATATGAAGCAAATATTGCTGCAATGAATGCAGCTAAAGATATGGCAATTAAAGCATTGGATATTGGAAAATAGGAGTAATTATATATGGTGAACTTTAATAGTATAGAATTAATCAGTAGCAATCCTAGTTTAGGGAATTCTAGTGTAGAAAATAAAAAAATATCACTGGAAAATACAGTTGAAAATAAAAATGTATCTAGCACATTTTCTGACTTGTTGTTTGATAAAATAGCAGAATCTAATCAGAGCATTAAGACTTCAGAGGAATCTATCAAAGGATTACTGGTTGGTAAAGAAAAGAATCTTCATGGAACAATACTTTCTATTGAGAAAGCAGATATTTCTTTTCGATTTTTAATGCAAGTTAGAAATAAAATGTTAGATGCATATAAAGAAATAATGAGGATGCAAATTTAATTGAAGGGGAAAAATAAGTGAAAGATTTTTTTGTTAATATTTCAGATTCTTTTCAAGAATTTTCTTTTGGAAGAAAAGTAGGTATAGTTGTATTTTCCTTATTAACACTGTCTGTGATTGTGGCAATGTTCATTTGGGTATCCAAGGCAAATTATGTGAATTTGCTGTCCAATTTAAATTCAACAGATTCTACATCAATTATTCGTTATTTGAAGGATAAAAAAATCCCCTTTAAGGTTAGTGCAGATGGAGCTGCTGTAATGATTCCTCAAGATTATGTATATGATTTGCGCTTAGAATTGGCTAGTGGAGGATTAGCACAAACTAGCGTAGTTGGATATGAAATTTTTGATAAACAAGATTTTGGTGCCACTAGTTTGGCACAGAAAATAAATAAGAAAAGAGCCACAGAGGGTGAGCTGGTTCGTACTATTAATTATATAAAAGGCATAAAACGCTCCCGTGTGCATCTTGCCATTCCCAAAACTAGTCCATTTTTAAGTGATAATACCAAGCCCACAGCGTCTATTGTACTAGATTTGAAAAACGGCTTTGAAATGACAGAGCAACATATTCGAAGCATACAAAATCTTGTTTCTTCATCAGTGCAAAGCATGGAGGCAGATAGTGTATCTATAGTCTCCACAACAGGTAAGCAGCTATCTAGAAATATAAAAAATCCAGCAGCAATCTTGGCTGCAGAGCAGTTAGATTATCAACGGAAATATGAAGATGCGTTGGAGAAGAAAATTATTGCCATATTAGGGCCTGTTGCAGGAGAAGGTCGAGTAATTGCAAAAGTTTCGGCTGATTTAGATTTTAGTAGAGAAGTGGAAAATAAAACCTTATTTGATGGAGATAATGCTACACCAAGGTCTGTGAGTAAGGATTATGACTCTATGTCTGGCTCTCGCCCTATCTCTGGAGGTGTTCCTGGAGCACAAAGCCAAGTTCCTGATATAGAAGGTGTGGAACAGAGACAGAATACAGTAAGAAATCAAACAAACCGTAATAGAGATATTATGAATTATGAAATCCCGCAGACTATCATAAAAAAAGAAAAGCCAATGGCAACGTTAAGGAAAATTTCTGTGGCAATTATGTTGAATGGAAAATCAATCCAAACAAACGCTGCAGTTGATAGAGAGATTGCGTCAGGAGAGTGGTCTGAAGATAAAATTGAGAAGTTTAAATTATTAGCAGCCAATGCAGTGGGATGGACAAAAGGACGTGATCCAGATATTGAAATAAAAGTAATGAAATTTTTCAAGGAAGACTTAGAATCTGCTAATTTGTTGTGGGAAGCGGCTCAGCAAAAAGAATTATATGCAGCAATAGTTGGTTGGGCTGCTATAGGACTTCTCTTTACTCTATTTTTTATTTTTGTAGTTCGTCCATTGATTAAATGGATTGTGGAAAATACTGGAGAAAGTGTGGAAGAGTTTTTACCACAAACATTGGAAGAATTGGAAGCTAAACAGGCAGCTAATTTTCCTGGAATGGAAGCACTTCTTCCTGAAATTGAAGAAAAAGTAGATCCAATAAAGGTTCAAGGAGAAATGATAAGAGAAAAAATAATTGGATTGGTTTCTGATAGCCCTCACAAGGCAGCACAAGTTGTGCATGAATGGATTAATGACAAAAGAAATAGGATATCTACAAAGGGAGAAGTGTAAAAAATGAATGCGATTGAAAGCGTAAGAGATTTAACAGGAATTCAACAAGTTGCCATACTTTTGAATGCCATAGGAAATGATTGCACAAAACTCATATTTGGAGAGCTAAAAGATAACGATATTAAGCGTTTGATTGGTATTATGGGCTCGATTGATAAAGCGCCTATTGCCATAGTTAAAGGTGTTTTAGAGAATTTTTACCATGAATTATCCGAAGAAGAATCCTTGCTTTTTGGCAAGTCTAAAAATAAAAATTTCTTGATAGATACATTAGGAGAGGATAGAGCAACTCAAATAACAGGAAATATCAATATGAAAGCGGAAAGGCAATCTTTAGAGGCATTAGAACTTGTGGATACTAGAACATTGGCAAATTTTCTTATGAATGAGCATCCACAAACCATTGCTTTAATCATGACATATCTTAATCCATCTCGAAAAGCAGATATCATTAAGCAATTCCCAGATGAATTACAAGTGGATGTGGTAATGCGTTTAGCTGTTATTGACTTTGTTGGTCCTGATATAATTGCACAGTTGGACTCAGTATTAAAATCTGAACTTGCTACTATGGGGACAATTAGCAAAACAGTTCTCGGTGGTGTGGATGCTGTTGCAGAAATGTTTAACACTATGGATAAAGGTACAGAAACAAATATAATGTCTAATGTTGAAGAACGAGACAATGAACTGGCAGAAGAGATTAAGCGACTTATGTTTCTTTTTGAAGACCTTATTCATATCAATGATAGAGGATTTCAAACATTACTCAAAGAGTGTCCTAATTCTAAATTGATTGTTGCTATGAAAACAGCTCCAGACAATATTATTAACAAAATATTTAAAAATATGTCTAAACGAGCAGGAGAACTTTTAAAAGAAGACTTAAATAATTTAGCGCCACAGAGGGTTTCTGATGTAGAGACTGCACAAGCTGAAATTTTAAGTATAGCAAAAAAATTAGAAGCCGATGGGAAGATAGTAATCAATCGAGGAATGGGTAAGGATGAGTTTGTATAGGAAGGCTTTTCATGTCTGATAAATTTGTTAAATATGAATTTAATAAAAAATATGATTTAAGGGTGCAGAATAGAGAGTATTCATTGCAGGAATTTTTCGTGTCTGGAGAAAGTAATAGAGTTGCAGTAAATTCCAATGTGTCGTTTGAAGTTCATGATTTAGTGGCAGAAAAAATTGAATTAGAGAAAAATAAAGTAAATAAAATAGAACAAAGATTTCAAGAAGAGTTGGAAAAACGATGGATACAGGAAAAAGAACGGGCAAAAATAGAAGGCTATACGGAAGGATTAAATCTTGGTAAAAAGGAAGCTCTAGTTGCAGAAAGACCAATTTTAGAGGAAAAAGTACATAATTTTATCCAGATTTTAAATGAACTGGATTCTTCCAAAGAGCTAGTGTTTAAATGGAATGAAAAATTTCTAACAAATTTTTTATCTCGCCTAGTGAGTGCCATCGTGCTCAAGGAGATACACTTAGATCCCGATTATGTTGGTCGCCTAATTTTGGATTTAATTGCTCAAACAAATAATACAGATCATTTAAAAATACTCATTTCAAATGAAGATAGTAAATTTTTAGACAGGGCAAAAGATATGATTGGAAAAGAATTACCTGATTTTAAAAATATTCATTTTTCTGTGGATAAAGATATACCTGCTGGCGGTTGCAAGATAGTAGCGAAAACGGTAAATATAGATACAAGTGTGGATAAACAGATTGAAAGGGCTATAGCAGCCTGGTGAAAAAATAGAATAGATTTTCCTTCCCTGTTTTATTGCGGGGTGTTAATCTAATAGTAAGGCAAATATTGAATTGTTCAAGGAGTGAACAGGAATACATAGCATGAACGCTTTATACAAAGTAGATGAAAAAAAATATAACGATGGCTTCGATCGCCTCGTTCTCCATGATTTTTCAGGGAAAGTAACAAAATCTGTGGGTCTTACCATTGAAGTGGATTTGCCAAGTGCCACTGTTGGCGGGATCTGTGAGCTAAATGTTGGAGCAAATGCTCCCAGGGTTTCCTGTGAGGTAATTGGTTTTAAAAATGACAAAACTGTTTTAATGCCCTTAGATAGCATGAAGGGTATTAGTACTCAATCCACAGTGAAATTTATTAGTAAGGAAGCCACTACTGTAGTTAGTGATAGTTTATTAGGGCGAGTGCTTGATGGAGCAGGTAAGCCCGTAGATGGCAAGGGTGAGATTCCAGATGCCATAGAAAGATCTATTTATGTTTCATCAAGAAATCCATTGGATAGGATTTCTATTTCCGACCCTCTAGACCTGGGAGTTCGTTCTATCAATGGCTTTATGACCTGTGGTAGGGGTCAAAAAATGGGAATTATAGCGGGCTCTGGAGTGGGAAAAAGTGTGCTCTTGGGAATGATTGCTCGAAATACAAATGCAGACGTTAATGTAATTGCTCTAGTGGGTGAGAGGGGAAGAGAGGTACGAGAGTATATTGAGAACGATCTGGGACCTGAGGGTTTGAGCCGCTCTGTGCTTGTTGTGGCTACCAGTGATCAATCTCCATTGCTAAGAATGCGTGCCTCTTATATAGCGGCCACTATTGCTGAGCATTTTGCTGGACAAGGTAAGCATGTATTATTTCTTATGGATTCTCTTACAAGATTTTGTATAGCTCAGAGGGAAATTGGTCTTTCTTTAGGTGAGTTGCCAGTCACAAAAGGATATACCCCATCTGTTTTTTCTGCACTTCCAAAGTTATTAGAAAGGGCGGGCACTCAGAGGGATGGAAAGGGAAGTATTACTGGGTTGTACACGGTTTTAGTAGATGGTGATGATATGGATGATCCTATTGGTGATGCGGCCCGATCCTTTACAGATGGACACATAGTTCTTTCCAGAAAGTTAGCTGATCGAGGGCATTATCCTCCTATAGATGTGGTTTCCAGTATTTCTAGGGTTATGAGAGGTATTACTTCTCAAGAGCATTATGACTCAAGTGTAGCTCTCCGTGAGTTAATGGCCATATATTCAGACTCAGAAGATTTAATTCAAATAGGAGCTTATGTAAAAGGAATTAATTCCAAGTTAGATCAAGCAATATCTGTAAATAATACTATAAATGGATTATTGCGACAGCAAGTAGGAGAATCAACCTCCATTGATGAGACAAAAGCATTGATGAAGTCTATCTTAGGAGAGAGTCAATGAAAAAGTATAAATTTAAATTACATGCAATAGAGAAGCATAAAAAAATGATTGAAAAAGACAGGAAGTCTCATTTGAGTCAAGAAATAATAAAGATGAGAGGCATAGAAAAAAACTTATTAATTATTAAAAATAATGAATCTAAATTTTCAAGTGTTTATGAAAAATTAGGAGATGGTTCAGAAAATATTCATCTTAATAAAATTTTTGTGATTGATAATTTTATAAATGCACAGAAAGTAAAGCGAAAAGAAATTCAAGAAATGATTCTACAGCAAGAATCTGTATTGAAAAAGTCATTCGAGGGGTATATTGATGCCAGGAAAGACAAGAGAATAATAGAAATGCTTAGAGAAAAAGATTATAAAAAATATAAAAAGAATTTACGTAAGAATGAACGTAAAGAATTAGATGACATATATACAACGAGAAGTTTTCAGAAAAATAAGGAAAATCATTAAAGGACTATTTTATGACTAAATTTATTATATTATTTTTATCGTTTCAATTTTTATTGGCAGATATTGCTTTTTCTCAAGAAATTAAGGGAAAAAGAGCACGCAATGAGGCGCTTTTACTTACAAGGGAGGGAATTGAAGAGCTTCAAGAAAGGGAGAGGAATATAGCTGAAAAGGAAAGTCTTTTATTAGAAAAAGAAAAAGCTCTAAAGATTCAAGAAAAAATATTGAAAGATAAGCTTAAAAAGATTGGAAGTATACAGAAGAGTATAGCAAAAAAATTAGATTATTTCAGTAATTCAATGGCTGGAAAAGTAAAGAAATTAGTTACGATTGTGAGTGCAATGAAGCCAGACATGGCTGCAAGATATTTTGAAACTGTGGAGCCATATTTGGCAGTGGAGATTTTAGGGCAATTGGAAGCAAAAAGAGCAGCAAAAATTTTAAATAAAGTAGATAAAGAAGTTTCTGCTCGAATTTCAGAGTTATATACAGGTTATCAAAATAATTTTTCTAAGAAATATAAATCAAAACCTTCAGGATAGCTATAGGAGAAAAAATTATGGATATAAAAAATATAACAAGTTCTGGTCCAGCGTATGGTCTATTGGATATCATATTCGGCACTGTGCCCAATGAGAAGGAAGCAGAAGAAATGGCTGATGGAGAGAAATTTGATCCACTTTTGGCAGTACTGCAGAAACTAGAAACAAAAAATATAATAGAGGAACCCACAATGTCCATAAAAAATATGAAAACAGAGAGTGAAGATATAGGGATGAAGTTCAATGACATTTCTGTGAAAATGCCTGTTTCTGATGAAAAGAATCTCACGCTGAATAATAATAGGATTCAGTTTAATGAGGATATTTCTAAAGCTATTCAAAATAAAGATACAGGGAAAATGATGGATATTATAGAAAAAAGAAAATCTCAATTGAAAGAAGAAATGCCAAGTCTTGTAAAATTAGAAAAAGTAATAGATAAGAAAGGTGTAAATCAATTTTCATCTATGGACTCCATTGCAAAGTTAGTAAAAAAACTAGAATCAGAAATATCTAAACAAGAAAAATCTGTTTCTACGGAAGACTTCATTCGTATAAACAAGAGTAATGAAAAGAAAGTAGAAACAACGAAGAAAGAAGGTTCTACAGACTCCAATACTAAAGGAGAAATGCTCTTCAATGCAGAGTCAGCTACTGCTTTAAAATCTAAAAATGAAGGAGTGAAAATCATTAAATTAGACAGTTTACATTCATTAGGCAGCACACTTGCTCCAAAATTAGCAACAAACTTGAATTATATTGCTAATCAAGGTGGTGGTGAGATGAGGATAATTTTTACTCCAGAAAATTTTGGTGAAATGCAAGTAAGAGTTTCCACTCAAGGAGATAATGTAAATGTTAAATTCATAGTAGAAAATTCAGAGGTGGCTTCTGCCCTTCGTAGCGAGGGACAAAATTTAAAAGAAGCATTATTTGCAAATAATCTTCGTTTGAATGGGGTTGAGGTGATAGTTCGAGATTCTAATGACTTAAATAGTTTTGAAAATGAGGATAAACAGAATAATTCAAATAAGCGTTCACCTAGTAAAGATGATACATATGCTGATCACAAGCAAAAAAATGGGCAAGACCAAGAGGAAGAGCAGTTTAATTTGAGGAGATATGCATAATGAATGGGAATGGAAGCATACCAAAGACATCTAATGATGCTATTCAAAGATTATTAGATAAATTTGGAAATAATTTCACAGATAAGCCAGCTACAAGTATTAAAAAAGAGTTGGGGAAAGATGATTTTGTGAAGCTTATGAGTGTACAATTACAATACCAAGATCCCATGTCTCCATTAAATAATGAACAAATGGCTGCTCAACTAGCTCAGTTTTCAAGTTTAGAGCAGATGACAAATGTAAATAAAAATTTAAATGCCATGAGTGCTGCAGCAAGAGGCAGAGATAATATTATGGCAACAGCATTGATTGGAAAGGAAATAATAGCCAATTCTTCATTAGTTTCATTGGATGGTAAAAATCCAGCTGATTTAGATTTTCACTTAGAAAGTAAAATTCGAGGTGGTCAGATTTCTATTTTAAATAAAAATGGAGCAGTTGTAAATAAAATCACTCTAAAGAATATGAATGAAGGTGCTCAAAAGTTGAAATGGGATGGTTTAAATGATGATGGTGTGAAAGTCCCCTCTGGTGAATATGCTTTTCATATAACTGCCTACGATCATAATATGAAGCAAGTTAAATCTTCTGCACAGATAAAAGGCATTGTTTCTGGAGTGGTATTTGAAAATAGTCAGGCAGTATTAATTTTAGATAATAAAAAAATATCAATGGATTCAGTTAGTAAAATTTCTAGTGTGGAAGAGAAAAAAAATATTTCAACAGAGCTTAATAAATCGAATGATACTGCTCTAAGTGTTGTGGAGAAAAAGAGTTTATCTGTAGTTGAGAAAAAAGAAGAAGATCCGGAAGATGCGATCTCTCCTGGATATATGGGTTCAAATTTATGGAGGCCTGATTTACAGTAGGTGTTTTATGGGAAATAATATATCAAATAATATATCAAATATAAAGAATAATAATCTTCCTCAGTTGCAAAGGAACGATCAGAAAGAGATAAAATCTGATGATCAATTTAAAAATTTACTTGAAAATAAGTTAAATTTAAAGAATGTAGAAAAAAAGCTACCAATTCAATCTGATTTGATTTTTAGTAAACATGCTGTAGAGAGAATTCGGGATAGAGGAATTTCTATGCAGGCAGAGCAAGTGAGAAAATTGGAAAAAGCTGTGGATGCGGCATCGGAAAAGGGCTCTAGAGAAGCATTAATTTTAATGGATGATACAGCGTTTATTGTTAGTATTTCTAATAAAACAGTAATTACTGCTTTAGATAAAGAATCATCTAAGGGAAATATTTTTACAAATATTGATTCAACAATAATGATATAAATAGGAGGTGGAACATGAAATATAAATGAAAAATAAATTAAATGTGATTTGAAAAAGATATAAAAAGCTGGACCCGTTAGGGAGGCTTTGCATATATAAACATAAACAATGTTCATAATTAGCAGGAGGCTTAAAAAAATGGGTATATTATCATCATTATATACAGCTGTAAGCGGCGTTGAAGCTTATGGTACCGCACTCGGCGTTGTTGCCGATAACATAGCAAATGCAAATACTGTAGGATTTAAAACAAGTCGTGCAGAATTTGAAGATGTGATCGCAAGATCAATTAAGGGCGATGTTGGTGGAAACCAAATCGGTCGAGGAACTCACTTGGGAGCTGTGAAGCAGATATTTTCCCAAGGGAGTCTAGTACAAACAGAAAGACCCACGGATCTGGCGATTAGTGGTGGGGGATTTTTTGTTCTTGATGGGCTGAGAGGTCAAACATTTACCAGAAATGGAGCGTTTAATTTTAACAGAGAAGGTCAACTAGTTAATTCTGGTGACGAAAAAGTTCTTGGTTTTAAAGCAAACGAGAATGGTAAATTTGAAACAAAACTATCTCCTATTAAAATAGAAGATAATGTGATTGGTGCGAGAGAGACTTCTCAGTTAAATCTTGCAGTGAATCTGGATGTTAGGAGCAGAGTGGTTTCTAATGGTTTTGATCTCAATAATGCAGATAAAACGTCTAGCTATTCCACAAGTGTAAATATTGTGGATTCTGTTGGAAACTCTCATGCAGTGAAGGTGTATTTTACACGTTTAGGAGATAATACATGGGACTGGAATGCCGTAGGCACTGGTAGACAGGAAATAAGTGGTGAAGAGGGTAAAAAAATCATTAAGGAGGATCAGAGCTTTATTGGGGCTAGTGGCACCATTGAGTTTGGATCGTCGGGTCAGTTGTCTCGTCAAACAATTGATTCGAATTCCTTTAATTTCGGAAGAGGAGCAGCGTCTAATCAGCAAGTAGAGTTTCTTTTTGGAAATGATAAGGATAGGGGTATTGAGGGATTATCTAATTCCACACAATACGGGTCAGCCAATGATGTATATGAAAACAATCAAAATGGGTATGCAGCAGGAAGTATTACAGGTTTATCTTTCAGCGATGAAGGTATTCTTTCTGCGAGTTACTCTAATGGAATTACAAAAGATGTAAGTCAAATTGCATTGGCAAAATTTCAGAATAATGAGGGTCTTCATAAACTAGGTAGCAACCTCTTCCAAAAGTCCATATCTTCTGGAGAAGCAAATCTTGGCTCACCTGCTCGTGGTGGGCGTGGTAAGATTTTTGCCAGAACAGTGGAATCTTCAACTACAGACATTGCTTCAGAGTTCGTGTCTCTTATTAAGCTACAACGTGCATTTCAAGCAAATGCCAGAACAATGACGGCTTCTGATGAGTTGATGCAAGAAATACTGAATATTCGCAGAGGGTAACCCTCTACATAAGGTCTGGCACTCTTAGATGAGTGCCAGGCTTTCCCTATCGACAATTTATTGTCAATAAGTGCCTCCTAATGGAGTTCATTTGACATTTTAGTGAATATATTCATACAATTTTATTTTCTCTAGGAATAAGACGACGCATATCGTTGATATGTTTGTGTTTTTTTAATTTCAAAATACACGGAATAAAATCAAAACTGGCATAGCTATTGCAATCTGTTTGTCAGGAGATTTCTATGACGTTTATTTTGCCCAAATACCTTCACTCTTCTTCTGCTAAAGCAGGAAATGGGTTTTTAATGGGATTATTGGTTTTGAATATATTTTTTATTGCAGCAGTTTCCGTAGTTCTTTTCTTAGGACAAAAGCGACAAAAAGAATTGCAAAATATTAACCAAATAGTTCGATCGGCAGAGCAAGAAGAATCAGATGATAAAAACGTGAAGAATAGAGAGATTGAAGCTCGATTTTTTGATATGGGTGACTTTACAGTGAATTTAAGTGGTTCTGGTCCAGCACATTATGTTCGACTTAAATTAAGTTTTGAATTAGGCAAAAATATTCAAGAAACGGAAATGAAGAGAAGATCTCCGCAAATTAGAGATAAAATTATAACCATTCTAAACAGCAAGCGTCATCAGGATTTACAATCAAAAGATGGAAGATTTTTTCTAAAAGAAGAGATTGAAATAGCAGTTAATACATTTTTGCAAACAGGAAAAGTGCAGGGAGTTTATTTCTCTACATTTGTTTTTGAATAGGAGTATTGGGTTATGGGCCAGATGTTGAGTCAAAATGAGATAGATGCATTATTAGATGCAGTAATGTTGCCTGAAGAATCAAACAATATTAGTTCTAGTAGTGAGAAAAATCACAGCGCAGTCAATGTAACACCTTACGATTTAGGTAATCAAGATAGGGTAATACGAGGAAGAATGATTACCTTTGATGTAATCTATGAGCGTTTCATTCGATTATTTAGGATCAATTTATCTTCTTCACTTAGGAAAATTGCTTCATTGAGTATTTTATCCACAGATTTAATGAAATTTGGAGAATTTCTGAATACTCTTCCCATTCCATCTTGTATTGGTGTAATGCGATTTGAATCTTTACGAGGTTCTGGTCTCATTGTATTAGAGACAAAATTAGTTTATGCTCTCATAAATTCTTATTTTGGTGGCTCTGATCATAGCAGTAAAAAAGGAGATGGGAAGGAATACACTCGAATTGAATTATCCATTTTAGAAAAAGTAATTAAAACAGCTATTTCTGATTTAAATGAAGCATGGGAGCCAGTACATAAAACTGATATTTCTTTTACAAGACTTGAAGTGAATCCTCAATTTGTTAGCTTGATTCCTCCATCTGACGTGGTTGTTTCCACTGCGTTTGAAGTAGAGCTTGAGAATACTTCTGGAACTATTTCAATAGTGATTCCTTACTCTACATTAGATCCAATTAAGAAAAAATTGCATGCTGGATTTCAGCCAGATGGCGAGAAATTTGAAAAAGTTTGGGCAGAACAAGTTGGAAATCATCTTGATGATACAAAATTAAATAGTAAGGTTTGTTTAGGAGAAGCCGATCTCACTATTTTTGATTTAATTAGTTTAAATTTAGGAGATACTGTTCTTTTGGATAGAAATGCAGATGAAGAATTAGATTTAAAAGTTGAAAATATTCCTAAATTTAAGTGCATTTTAGGAAATTCTAAGGGAAATAAGGCAATTCAAATTACCAGAAAAATAAATAATAGGAGATAAAATCATGAGCGATACTAATTCTGCAAAAAAAGATGAAGAAATAAAAGAAAATATTCCAGAGAAAGATTTTTCTAATTTAGATAATGAAAAGAAAATAGCTGAAAAAAAAATAAATAGCAATGATATACGAAGTTTGGATTTTATATTAGACATCCCATTAAAGGTGAGTGTTGAAGTTGGTCATACGAAAATATTGGTTAGAGATTTACTTCAATTGGGGCAGGGTTCAGTTGTGGAGTTAACTAAATTTGCTGGAGAGCCTTTAGAGATGCTAGTGAATGATAAATTAATCGCTAGAGGTGAAGTTGTTGTAGTTAATGAAAAATTTGGATTAAGACTTACAGATATCATTTCGCCAGAAGACCGTGTAGAGCAATTAAGATAATATTTTAGGATGTCAGGAGGACACCGATGAGGAAATTCAAGACGAATTTATTTAGTGAAAAATTATTATTTTTTCTTTCTAAGTTAGCTTTATTTTTTGTTTGTTTTATTATTTGTTTATGGATGATTTCAGGCGCAAAAGCTGCTGAACAGAGAATTGATAAAATAGATGTTATCCATAGCAGCCCAGAAAAATCCATAGTTGAGATTGTTTTCAACTCTCCAATTCAAGAAGACAAGATAACAGCAAGTTTTGATAGAGATTTCATTCAGTTTTCTTTACAAGATGTTAGTGCCTATCCCTCTAAATTAGAGAAAGTTGCTGGTGGGAAAGTTAGAAAGATATATTCTTATCAATATAAACCAAATATTTCAAGAACTAGAATTTTCTTCGATGAGAAAGCTGAGAAAATTAAAAAATATGTCCATTGGGTTATAGATGGGAATAAAATAAAGATTGAAATTAAATCAGAAGATCTTTTAAAAACAGTCAAAAGCTCCATATTAGAAGAGGAATTTACTGCAGAAGAGGAATTGCTATTTAGTTCTTTAAGTAAAAAAAATGATCTCTCCCCCACTAAAGAAAACGAAGGAAATAAGAATATTTATAGTAAAAATATGGAAATGATATACGCTTTGTTGTTTGTTGTTTTTTGCATTGGGGCAGTTTCATTTTTATTAAGAAAAATCATGAAAAATAAAGGACTCAAGGTTGCTAAAAGAAAGGTAATGATCAATGTCCTGGGAAGTCATACCCTATCACAAGGAAAAGAAATAAGTGTTATAAAAGTTGGTGAGCAGTATATGGTTATTGGCGTTACTAATCATAATATTAATTTAATTAAATCAATCGAAGCTGATTTTAATGAGAACGATTCTTTTGATTCTGTTTTTAAGGAAGTTTCTGCCAAAGATAAGAATGAAGAAGTCATTCAGGATATGAGTGTCATTAGCTCTATAAAGAGAAAAATAAGAGGGTTTAAGCAGTTAAATTAAATTAATGATTAAAAAAAATATTTTATTAGCTATGATGGTTTTGCTTGGAATCCTATTTTTGGGGACTGCTGTATCAGCTCAGGGAGTGAAAATCCCATCAATTAATATCAGCATGGCAGATGGGAAGCCAGCAGATATGGTGGCAGCTATTAAAATTATTATCATGCTTACTATATTGTCTTTGGCGCCAGCTATTTTGATTATGATGACTTCTTTTACTCGAATAGTTGTTGTTTTATCATTCCTTCGTCAAGCGTTATCCACTCAGCATATGCCACCAAATCAGATCATAATAGGCTTGGCACTTTTTCTTTCCTTTTTTGTAATGGCGCCAGTATTTTCAGATATAAATGATAAAGCAATTAAGCCTTATATGGATAAAAAAATCGATCAATCCTCGGCAATAAAGAATGCGGAAATGCCATTGAGAAAATTTATGTTTTCTCAAACAAGAGAAAGAGATTTAGTATTATTTTTAGATTTAGCAAAAGTAAAAAATGCGAAAAAGAAGAAAGATGTGCCTACCTGGGTTCTTATTCCAGCTTTTATTATTAGTGAACTGAAGATGGCATTTCAGATTGGATTTATGCTATATTTGCCATTTTTAATAATTGACATGGTAATTGCCAGTGTTCTTATGGCTATGGGTATGATGATGTTGCCTCCAGTGGTGATTTCATTGCCTTTTAAATTACTTTTATTTGTTTTAGTTGATGGTTGGGAGCTAGTAACAGGATCCCTTGTTAGATCTTTTGGTGGTTAGAGGAGTGAAATATTATGACAGAAGAAATGATTTTGAGTTTAAGCAGGGAAACTATATTTACTACACTATTAGTTGCAGGTCCTATTTTAGCAATGGCTCTAATAACAGGTCTTTTTATCAGTATCATTCAAGCCATTACTCAAATAAATGAAGCAACCTTAACTTTTATACCAAAAATACTGGCAATCGTCCTAACAGTTTTAATCATGTCTCCTTGGATGACTGAAGTTATGACAAATTATACAAGAGAATTGATTATCTCAGTTCCAGATAGAGTTAGGTAATAGAGGTTATTTTTGAATATATATGATTTTGATTACGCACATTTCATTCTTTTTTTCGGCGCTTTTGTGCGCATATCTGCTTTCATGCTGGTCTTACCAATATTCAGCAATAATGCTATACCATCATTAGTAAAAATTCTTCTATCTTTTTCATTATTAGTCATATTATTTCCATCTATTCAAATTGGTTTCGCTAATGGTGTTCCTCGGATGGATTCTTTAGGTGATATTTTTGTTTTAGTGGCAAAAGAATTATTTGTTGGACTAACAGTTGGATTTTTAGCTAAACTCATTTTTGAATCTATTGCTTTTGGCTTTTCTTATCTTGGACTGCAGATGGGATTTGGATTTTCTTCTTTGTATGATCCAAACACTGAAGCAAATACACCAGTAGTTTCTAAATTTCTTATGGTAATTGTTTCTTTATTATTTATTACATTTGATGGACATTACATGATTATCCTATCCATATCTGAAACCTTTAATGTGGTCCCATTAGGAAAAGTTTTTATACAAAAAGATATTTTTTCTTATGTTATTGAAACTGGTTCCCAACTTTTTTTAATTGCAGTTAAATTGGGAGCGCCAATGGCACTTATTATTTTTTTAATGAATATAACCTTTGGAGTAATTGCTAGAGCTGTTCCTCAGATAAATGTTTTAATTTTAAGTTTTACAATTAATATTTTAGTAGGATTTCTTGTTTTAATTGTGATGATTCCATCATTAGGCACCAATGTGGAAACTATTATGGGCGAGATGTTTATGAGAGTTTTAGGTGCTTTGAGGTATCTCCATGCCTGAAGCAAATGATAATGACGATTCAGAAAATAAAACCGAAGAACCCACGGCGCAGCGCTATGAGGATTTCCGAAAAGAAGGTCAAGTAGCGCAGTCTAGGGAGTTAAATGCGTTTATTGTACTGATTTCATGTGTTTTAGTTATTTATTTAGGTTCTCCATCTTTTTTAGTTAATTTTTTAGAAGTTTGTAGAAATTTATTCAAAACCAGCGCAACGATTGCTTTTACAGATGTTGAAATTAAAAGAGTATTAATGACAGTTTTTAAAAGTATATTATTCACTGTACTTCCTGTGGCAATAGTGGGGTTTTTGGCAGGAATTTTAGGAAGTATTTTACAAATAGGATTTAATTTATCTTGGAAACCTTTAGAACCAAATATTGAAAAAATAAATCCAATAAAAGGATTAAAGAAGATATTTTCAATGACTTCTGTTGTGGAAGGTATAAAATCAATTTTAAAAATAGGTGGAATCTCTTATATTGCTTATTTAATTATTTCAAACTCTATTCTTACTTCATTCAGTATGACAGATTTAGATACAAATACTTTTATTACTTATATTGGCAGTACTGGATTTAAAATGATAGGAGCCATATCAATAGCATTATTTGTTATTTCCATGGGGGATTTACTTTATAAGAAATATGAATATAGACAAAAATTAATGATGACAAGGAAAGAGATAAAGGATGAGCTAAAAGAACGAGAAGGTGACTCACTGTTAAGAGCGAGAGTTCGAAGTGTGCAAAGAGAAATGGCACAAAAAAGAATGATGGATAATATACCTGATTCCGATGTTATTGTTACTAACCCTACCCATATAGCGGTAGCGATTAAATATGACAATGAAAATATGGCAGCTCCCAGAGTAGTGGCCAAGGGAGCGGATCATTTGGCTGAAAAAATCAAAAGTATTGCAAAAAAATCTAATATTCCAAGGGTGGAAAATGTGCTTTTGGCTCGAACATTGCATAAGCATGTAGAAGTGGGTCAATACATACCTAGAAATCTTTATGAAGCAGTAGCAAAGGTTTTAGCTTATGTATATGGTCTTAAAGGAAAAGTAATAGGTCGATAAGGAGTAAATTGCTAAGTGTCTGAACTTCAAGGAAAAAATACTTTCTTTTCTGTAACAAAAAGTGCAGATTTGAGCGTTGCTGTCGGTCTGATAGGAATTTTGGTTTTGATGGTAATGCCCCTTCCCGCCTTCATTATCGATATTTTTTTGGCGCTTTCAATTGGTGGAAGTATCCTTCTTTTGCTTACAGCGGTATATGCTAGGCGTCCGTTGGATTTCAGTGTATTGCCGTCCATACTTTTGACGGCAACATTGTTTCGCTTAGCTTTAAACGTAGCCTCTACACGTTTAGTGTTATTAAATGGCCCAACTGAGGGGGCTGCAGCAGCTGGAAATATTATTCAGAGCTTTGGGGAATTTGTTGTTGGCGGTAATTACGCAGTCGGTATCATTATCTTCATTATATTAGTAATTATCAATTTTGTTGTAATTACAAAAGGAGCTGGTCGGGTAGCTGAGGTGGCAGCTAGATTTACCTTGGATGCCATGCCAGGTAAGCAAATGGCTATTGATGCGGACTTAAACGCAGGTGCCATATCGGAGAAGGAAGCCAAAGAGAGGCGAGAGACCATATCTAAAGAGGCTGACTTTTATGGAGCAATGGATGGTGCCTCTAAGTTTGTGCGAGGAGATGCCATTGCAGGCATCTTAATCGTTCTTGTGAATATTGTTGGCGGTATTATTATAGGAACGATTCAAAATGGAATGAGTATTTCTGATGCTGCTTCTGTTTTTGTACTTTTAACGGTGGGAGATGGTCTAGTAACTCAAATACCTGCATTAATAATTTCCACGGCAGCAGGTATAGTGGTTACCCATGCTAGCGGCTCTCAGGATTTGGGTGGTGAGGTTCGATCTCAGATGATGTCCCAGCCAAAATCATTGGCTATTGCTTCTTTAGTAATGGCTTTTATTGGGCTTATTCCAGGGCTTCCTGCCTTTCCATTTCTTTTTATCAGTGGTTGTTTGGCCTATATTTTTCATCGAGTAACGAAAAGCAAACGGAAAGAAGAGGAAATGAAACTTCAAAGAGAATCCATGGAACAGGAGAAATCTGCTGAAAATAAAATTGAAAAACTGTTGGCAATGGACGTATTGGAGTTGGAGGTAGGATATGGTCTTGTTAATATTGTCGATCCAGATCAAGGCGGTGAATTACTTAGTAGAATCAATCAAATCAGGAGGCAGTTCGCTTTAGAATTTGGAATTATTATTCCCTCATTACGGATTAGAGATAATTTACAATTAAACCCAGGTGAATATAATTTTATTTTAAAAGGAGTTTCTTGTGGTAGGGCTGATTTGGTTACAGATCATTTACTTGCCATGGATCCGGGAAGTGTTGTGGAATCAGTACCAGGTATTGATACAAAAGAGCCTGCGTTTGGTTTACCTGCAATTTGGATTAATCCAAATAATAAAGAATTAGCTCAAATGAATGGCTATACGGTTGTAGATATTTCTACTGTTATAGCCACACATATTACGGAGTTATTAAGAAAGCATTTATATACATTGTTGGGTCGTCAAGAGCTTCAGACTTTACTGGATGGTATTAAAGAGGAATATCCAAAAGTTGTTGAGGATTTAATTCCTGGAATTCTTCCGGTTGGTACAATTTTAAAGGTACTGCAGAATTTGCTCCATGAAGGTGTTCCCATTCGTGATTTGAGGACTATATTAGAAATTCTTGCAGATGAAGGGGCTAGCTCTAAAGATGTGATTCTGCTTACAGAGCGCGTGCGCTGCGGCCTTCAGAGGACAATATGCTCCCGCTTGGTGAATGAGGATAAGGAAATTCATATTTTAACATTAGAGAGGCAAATTGAAGAAAATATTGCCAATTCTATAATAAAAACGGAATCAGGTGTGGAAATTTCTCCTGATCCAGATTTTGTTCAGAAACTTTTAGGTGCTCTGAATGTGGATGTGGCTCGTTCCATAGAAGAATATTCCCAATCTATTGTGTTGTGCTCACCATCAGTGAGGTATCACTTAAAGAAATTAATTGAGAGATTTATCCCGAATTTAATAGTTTTATCTCATGATGAGATATCCCCAGAAGTAAATTTAAAGTCAATTGGAATAGTGAGGTTAAATAATGCAAGTCAAGAAATTTGAAGCTCCAACCATACAGGAAGCCATTAATGTTATTAAGCGTGAAATGGGTCCAAATGCGATTATTTTGTCTAAAAAAGAGCATAAAAAAGGTTTTGGATTAATGAGTAAAAAATCTATTGAGGTTACAGCAGCGGTCTCAAATGAAGAAATAGAAAAGAAAAATTTAATTGAAAGAGATTTACCAGAGAAAGATAAAAAGGAGATTTGGAGTAAGACTGTAAAAAAACAAAAGAAAGTGTATGGAAATTATTTTGAAAATCAATTATCGAATCAAGATAAAGACAGCATTGAAATAAGTTCTTTGGCTAAAGATAAATCTCAAGAAGTAGTTACTCAGAAAAGATATGCTTATATTGATGGGGATGATATCGAGCCCATAAGTGAAGGAGAGGAAAATATTGACTCTTTATTAAAAGAGGTAAATGGATTGAAACAAGTGGTTCGAGATATGGCTGCGGATCGAAAAAAAGTTCAATATCAAGATTCCCCTGATTTATCTAATATGGATTGGAGTGATGAACTAATAGAGGCTTATCACATGCTTGCTAATTCAGGTATGAAAAAAAGTTATGTTCGTGAGCTTATTCAAGAGGTGAATTTTGATTTAAAAGATTCAGATTATACAAATAAGGAACTGGTTCAAGAAAGATTAGCTACATGTTTGATGAAAAAAGTAACAATAGCGGATCCATTGAAGAATGTGGGTGCTATATCAGGTACTTCTGATCCCTCTATTATTGCCATAATAGGCCCCACAGGTGTGGGAAAAACAACCACGATAGCAAAGATTGCAAGCAAGGCCACTGCTAAAAATATCAGAGTAGGTCTGGTGAATTTAGATTCTTATAAAATTGGTGCTGCAGATCAATTATCTATGTATTCAAAATTAATGAAGCTCCCTTTTCGAAATACAAGAAAAAAAGAAGAGTTACAGCAGATTTTATATGATTTCAGTTCATTAGATTTAATCTTGGTTGATACAGTTGGCTCGAGTCAAAAGGATCAAGATAAATTAGCAGAAATAAAGGGGTTGCTTTCTTCTATTTCGGGAATTAAATCTTTGTTAGTTTTAAGTGCATCTACTAGAGGTTCTGATGTTTCTGACATTGTTAAAAGATATAGTATACTTCAACCTCAAGGGGTGATTTTTTCTAAGCTAGATGAAACCAGTGCTTTTGGTTCCATGTTTAATATTCATTTGTCTTCTAAATTGCCATTAAGTTATTTTTGTGTGGGGCAAAAGGTTCCGGATGACATTGAAATGGCAAGTTCAGAGAGATTGGCAGATTTAATTTTAGATTTATAGCAATTACATAAAAAGGAGGGATATTTTTTGGAATCAAAACAAAATAAAAGTGAGAATAAAAAGAAATTATGGAATGGAGAGGACTTCATGCGTATTATTTCTGTTACTAGTGGAAAAGGCGGTGTTGGAAAATCAAATATTGTTTTGAATCTTGGAATAGCAATAAGAAAAATGGGATTGCGTGTATTGATATTAGATGGAGATTTTGGATTGGCTAATATTGATATATTAATGAACTTAAATATAAATGCTACTTTGTTTGATGTTTTAAAGAAAGATAAGAGCATTGATGAAATCATTTATAAAAGTAAATACGGCATAGATATTATTCCATCTAGCTCTGGAATGTTGAGTATGACAAATTTATCTATTCATGAGAAGGCGCAGTTTTTAAATTGCATGAAAGAGCTTGAATGTAAATATGACGTACTACTTATGGATACTGGTGCAGGAATAAATAGTGATATGATTTATTTAAATACTTCAGCAGATGATATTTTTGTTGTTACTACTGGAGAGCCAACGTCAATAACAGATGCATATGCTGTTATAAAAATCCTTCATAAGGAATACAAAATTAAAAAAGTAAATTTATTAGTAAATCAAGTTCGAGATGATAATGAGGGTCTTGCCATATACAATAGAATTCATGAAGTTAGTGATAGATTTTTAAATGTTAGAATTGACTATCTTGGTTCTGTGAGATGGGATTCAAATGTAGTCGATTCTGTAAAAACGAGTCATCCATTTTTATCAAAATATCCAAATGGAATGGCTTCTTTGAATTGCAAAGAAATAGCAAGAAAAGTGTACCGCACTCAACATGAAAATAATTTTCATTTAAGTAAGAAATGTTTTTGGTCGGCTTTAGTGGATAGAGCTTAATAAATTAATGGAGGATTAAAGTGAATAAAGAAGTAGAAAAATACAAGAGTGTGGAAAATGAAGAAAATAAATCTTCCAATGACTCATATAAATCGAAAGCGCCAAAAAATATTATTATAGAGGGTCTTACGAAAGAAGAGTTAGTTATTCGTTATGCTTATTTAGTGAAATATTTAGCTCAGAAATTGGTGGTGCGATTGCCGGCTAATATTGAATTAGATGATTTAATTAGCGTGGGAGTAATGGGTTTGATAGATGCCATAGATAAATATGATCCAAACAGACAAAATAAGTTTAAAACTTACGCGGAGTTCAGAATTCGAGGTAGTATGCTGGATGAGCTTAGAGCTCAAGATTGGGCTCCCAGGAGCGTGAGGGAAAAATCCAAGCGATTAGAGCGGACTCATGCGCAATTGATGCAAAAAACAGGTAGACAAGCAACGGAAGAAGAGGTTCGTACAGAACTCAAAATGAATCGAAAAGAATACCATGACTTATTATATGAGATACGCACTGTATCATTAGTGAATTTTGAAGATATAGGGACTCTCAAAAAAGCAGATAAGAAAGCCGTAATGGATCTTGTGGATAAAGGAATAGTGCCTAATCCGCTGGCGGAAGCTAGCCGGAATAATATTAAGAAAGTAATAGAAAATGCTATTTATGCTTTACCTGAAAAACAAAGACTAGTTTTATCTTTATACTATTATGAGGAGCTTAATTTAAGAGAGATAGGAGGAATATTGAATGTGACTGAATCAAGAGTAAGTCAACTTCATACGCAAGCAATTGTTCGATTGAAATCTAGACTTAAAAATAGATTTGATGAATTTGTACAAATGTTTAATAAATAAAATATTATTTCATGAGACGCGACATACAAAAAAATATGGGAAGATTGGAAGAGCAATTAAGTGAGCTAGAGGCAATTGTACTTAATTGTCCTTTACAAGAAAACGCAAATAAGTTAATCGATAATATACAAACTGCAAAAATCCGATCGCAACATATTCGAGAAGAGATAGAAGAAGATATACTGTGGGGAGAGTACCGTTCTTTGGAGGAATTTTGTGATAATTTATCTCGATTTATTATCAAGGAATCAAATAAAAAAGGAATTAATATTTCTTTGCTCACCCATTTTATAGGGAAAGTTCCAGAATCTATTTTGAATAAAGTAAAACCTATTTTGGAGAGTTTGTTATATATTTGTTTGGAACGATTACGTGAAGAAGGGATTGAGAAAAGACTTGAAGGCAATAAATTTTCTTCCTCCACATTGCTTTTCCAAGCAACTAGTGATCATGACTGTTTTCGTGTGAAAATTATGGATGACGGACCGAAAGATGGCGAGAGTGTTGTGAGAGAAAAAATAGATTTTTCTAATATAGTTGAGCTTTCTGGAATTTACATGTTTCGAAAATTAGAAAGATATGGATTAAATTTTGAATTGAAAATTCCCATTCCGAGAGTTCGTCCCTTGGCCTATATACTGAAGTGGGAAAGAGAAGTTTTTGCTATTCCAGGAATTTCTGTTATTGGGAAAATGGAAAAGCTGTATTTTTCTGATTTCTTTATTTCTGATGAAAAATTATTATGTTCTGTTAGATTTAAAAATGAAAAAATTCCTATTTTTATAGTAAAATCTGGTTTAGAGCGCTTAGATCAAGAAAAATTAAAATCCTATTCCACAGATTTCTTCTGTGTAATTGTGGTTGGAACAGTGGAGACAAAAATGGCTATTCTTACGGAAAAGATTCCTGATAGGCAAATGGTTCGTATGCAATTATTGGAAAAGGTATTATCTGATGATTCTTGGTATAAGGGCTTTGCAATGTTTGATGAAGAAGGTAAGGAAAAAGTGGTTCCTTTACTGGATAGTAAAAGTTTAGAAAATTACTGTAGGATGTATGGGATATGAAATCAGCTTCTGTTAACTCTAGCTTTACTTCCTATTTCTCTATTCTTTGCCTGTCAATCTTGCTTTTCTATGCTTTATTCTTGGTGTATGGCTCACTGAATGATGCGTCTCGCCTTGGACTGGAGGCAACGAAAAAAGTAAGAGTTTTATCTGGCTTAAAAGAGACTTTTAAAAATATTGAAACTCCAAAAGATTATATTTCTGCACGTAAACAGCTAAAAAAGAAAAAATTTAATGGATTTATAAAAAAAGAATTAAAAGAGATTGAATCTTGGTCCAATAAGGCAGCACTATCGAATAAAACCTTAATGAAAAACAAAAGGCTAGTTTTTTCTGAGATTTTTTCTCTGCATAAAAAAAATATTGTACCAAGAAAAATGCGACCTATAATTTCAAGATCTATTCAAAATGTAAATAAATTATTTATATCCAATAGTCGCCCTGAGTTCATCTTGTTATTTACGGACACAGAAAAAGAAAAATTTTTGAAAATGAAAAAAAGTCTATCCAATTTGCCTAGGCGATCAATTTCGAGTATTGATTATGTGATTAATGCTTTGAATAAGTTAAGTAAATCTGCAAAGAAAAGTGTTTCCTTGGGAAAAAACAAGAAGAGTGCTGTAAGAAATATTAACATTGCATTGAGTAAGGAGATTTCGGGAATAGAGTCGAACTTATTAAAAAATATAAATCAATTGCAGAGAAATTTTTATTTGTTCTTAGTTGTTGTTATGTTTGTGATTTTTATGAGTATATTTGGTGTGAAAATGAGTGGAAAAAGCATTTCAGCAGCATTTAAAAAGAAAAAGAAAACACTCGGTCTTTACTTGAGCTTGTATGGTTATGATAAACCTGAAGAAGTACTTAAAGAAGTAGATAAGGTTATGGATGAAGATAAAGACTGGAATGATTTTATACGAGAAGTTGCTTATCATGAGAAAAAGTTTATAGAAAAAAATTCAGCAGAACTTTCTTTGAGCAGGAGTACACATTTCCCATTTGTTGTTTTTTCTTCAGAAGGAAAGGCAATTTACTGGAATTCTCATTTAGTCCGTACTTTGGGCGTGGGTTCCTATGATGAGGTAGGTTCTCTTTCTTTGAAAGAGTTTTTTAATCAAAGTAGTTTCTTTGATAAAGATAGGAATTTTTTAGAATCCTTTCCTTTGCCTTATAATGAATTTAGTTCCATAAAAGAAATGGAATGTTTGGATTTATTTTTAAGGACAACCAAACAAGAAATGTTGCCAATTCGAGCATATATATACCCAATAGATACAGGAAAATTATCTGGTGGTATTCTGGTAGGTTTTGAAGATAGGAGCGATGCGGAGGAAGAAATTTCAAGAAAAATCACTGAAACTATAATGATTTTAGATGATGTTATTACGGTGATTTCCGAAGATAGCACCCAACCGCTACCGTATTTAGACTTAGAATCTGTATCTCCACAAGTATTACCATTACTGGAGAAATTTAAACGCTTGCAAATTCATTTGAATGAAAAAGCAGATATTTTTAGAAGTGAGTTGGCAGCAGTCTTGTCATACGTGCAAAAAGAGCAAGAAATTTTACACCATATTCACAGGGAGTCAGAGGATTTAAGCAGTAAGCAAGATATCTTGCATTCCGCATTAGAGCAATTGAATCGAACAGATGGAATTTTGTCAAAAAATTGTTCTCTTGCAGAGAATAGATTGGAGAATTTAATTCAAAGATGGAAACGATTGACTGTCGATATTGAAAATAAAGATAAAGCTAATACTAAGGCGAAAAGCTATGAAAACCAAGTGCAAAAAGTAGTGGAACAAATGCAAGTATGGGTTAAAGCTTTTTCTGAAGCTGTGGAAGTTATGAGGGAATGTAGAGATTGGGTGAAATCAGAAGCTATTAACGTCAACTTAAATGACAAGGAAAACAAAGATGTTTTTAGAGGGCGTGTGAGAAAATTCTCTATTTCAGTTTCTGAATTTTTTCATCAATTGGAAGCTGTGGAAAAAGACTTAAAAAGCTTTATTGATAAGCACCCGGGAGGAATGGACTTTTTGGGTATTGATAGTGGTGTGGATCTGAATCCAGTATTGGAAGAGATGAGTAAAACTTATGAAGATATGGCACAGTACCTCGCACAGTGGAAAGATGGAAATCGAAATATTAAAGAGGCTAGTCAGAAAGCAGAAAAATTTCAAGAAATTATACAAAAGTATGATTTAGAATTGAAGGTTCTCAATAAAAACTCCCTTGTTTTAAATGAGAATGCTTGCCAAAGCCTTGTGAGATGGAGTTCACCAAAGGCTTAGCTAGAAAAACGGTTCCTCAGTGTAAAAACCAACTTTTGGACATTTTCCCTTAACTCAACCTCATTCCCCTCGTTAGGGATAATGTAGTCTGCATGTTTGATCTTTTCTTCCTCAGGCATCTGAGTCCTCATGATTTGCTTTATCTGTTCCACGGGCATTCCATTTCGAAGAGTGATTCGTTGGATGCGAAGATCTTCCGGTGCTGTAACACAGATAACGGCTTTAAGATGACTAGTGGATCCAGCCTCCAGTAGTACGGGAGCCTCGTAGATTATAATTTTCCCTGTGCTCTCTATGGCTAACTGTTGGGCTTTTTTGAGAGCCTGCCGTCGTATTTCAGGATGGAGGAGGGCTTCCAGTTGCTTGCGTTGTTCCGGATGGGTGAAAATTTTCTTTTTTAGCCATGGTCGTTTCAGGGCTCCTTCATGATCAAGGGCCTGGGATCCAAAGATTTCTACAATTTTAGGAAGAATGGGGCTTTGGGGAGCAGTAATCTCACGGGCAATACTGTCTGCATCTAAGGTGGGAAAACCAAGCTCTTCAAAAAATTTTCGCACAGTGGATTTGCCCGAACCAATCCCTCCAGTGAGGCCCACCATAATAGGGATATCTTTTATTGTTTTAGCCACAATATATTATTACATATAGTAGACACCAAAAACCTCCTTTATTTCTAAAGGAGGCTTAGGGTATCTTTTTTATCAATAGTCACAATATATTATCAGGTATTTAAACACCGAAAACTCACTTTATTTCTAAAGAAGCTTTATATATTACGATTATATTCCGCAAAAGTTTCTTGGATAATTTTACATGCTCTAAGAATTTGTGCTTCTGTAATGACTAGAGGAGGTGCGAATCGAATAATCGTTTCGTGTATGGGTTTTGCTAGAAGACCATTTTTCTCTAGTTTCGCAGAAATATCCCATGCTGATATTTTCTTCTCTTCCTGAGAATAAAATTCAATAACATTGAACAGCCCCTTACCTCGAACTTCTTTAATCCAAGGGTATTTCATGGTGGACATTTCTTTACGAAATATGGCACCGAGAGTGCTTGAATTTTCAGCCAAGTTTTCCTCTTCTAGGATTTGTAGGGCAGCCATGGTTGTGGAACAAGCAAGAGGATTTCCTCCGTATGTTGAGCCATGCTCTCCGGGTCTGAGACACGACATAATATCTTCATCCGCCAGTACCAAAGATACGGGAAAGGCCCCTCCAGACAGAGCTTTTCCAAGAATGAGGATATGGGGACGAACGTCCTCATGATCACAGGCTAACTTTCTCCCTGTTCTGCCTAATCCCGTCTGCACTTCATCCGCGATAAATAAAACATTCTTTTCTTCGCATAGTTGGAACGTTTTTCTTAGGTAGCCATCATCTGGCACAACTACGCCAGCCTCTCCTTGTATGGGTTCTAGTAGAATGCCTGCAACATTAGGATCCTGTAGAGCTTCTTCCACAGCATTTATATTATTGTAAGGAATAATTTCAATTCCAGGTAGGAACGGACCAAAGCCATCTCGCACAAAAGAATAAGTGGAACCAGAAACAACGGCTAGGGTTCGTCCATGGAAGTTTCCTTCCATAAATATAATTTTAGCTTGATTCTTTGGAATTCCTTTCTTTCTATAGGCCCATTGTCGGCATAATTTTAGAGCAGTTTCCACACCTTCCGCACCTGTGTTCATGGGATACATTTGCTGGTAGTTGAAAAAATTTGTGACAAACTTTTCATACTCTTCAAATGTATCATTATGAAAAGCACGGGAAGTAAGCATTAATTTTTCTGCTTGACTCTTTAGTGCTTCAAGTATTTTCGGGTGGCAATGACCTTGGTTTATGGTGGAGTAGGCAGAGTGGAAATCAAAGTATTTTTTATTTTCCACATCCCATACATAAATCCCCTCGCCTCGATTGAGTGTAACAGGGATTGTTCGGTAGTTATGAGCTCCATAACTTTCTTTTGATTCTGTATTATTTTTATTAAGTACAACAGGCGTTGTCTTACAGTTATGAGACCCATAACTGTTTTCTGAAGTATTATCCACCGGACCCTCCCCACCACATGGGCGTAGGATTCCCCATAGCAAATCCCGGAGTAAATCCCAGAGTAAAAGTTGAACTCACATTCAATTTCGATAGTTTCGATAGTTTTAGTTTTTTCGTTTTCATAATCTTTCCTTTCTTTGTTAAAAATTAATTTGATCAGTGCGTCTAATAGAGATTTTTTTATAAATCAATACTTTTATTTTCTCTGTAAGGTCGAAATTAAAATTTTACACCCTCTAGCAAAATGAAAATTTCACAACACGACGCGTAACTACTTTTGTTTTTAAATAATATGTACATTATGTTGCGCAATATAAAAGCATTCGATTTTTCAGGAAAGATTATCGTATCGTTTGCGCATAGTTCAACACTGAAAGTCAAAGACTTAAAAGTCAAAGACTTAAATGTGTTTTGTCGACTGCGCCAGCATAGAGCATTATTTAATAGATCGCAAAAGTTGTGATTATTACCTTAAACACCGTAATTCATTTACTGGGGGTAGGGCTGTTGAGGACTCCGGCTGTTAAAAGCCTATTCAAACGCCTCTTCTGACCAAAATCTCCGGTTGAAGTTAGATAAAATTACTTTATTATATTTTTTCTGCTCCATTTTGATTTCCTCCGTAAATTCAAGCTTGTTACAAAAGATTACGGAGCTAAAGTACCTAATTATAGCAAAAGTAATTAGATTTAAAGAAAAAAATATTGACACTAAATTGAAAAGTGTATAGTAATGCCTTTAACGGAGGGGGCATATGGTGTGTCCTTTTAAAATTAAAAAATTAAATTAGAAAGGAAAGAAAGTTATGAACAACAAAACAAAAAATAATGCGCTATGGTTAACTGTTTTTTTTGCAGGGGTAGGACTGGTGTCAACTAGTTTTGCATTTGACGAAGGAGCTGAAGATTTGAGGGAGCGATCTCTGAATAATTCTAGAAGGATTGTATCTGAGCCTCTATTTTCCACAGCCTCCTATAAGAAGATAGAAGCTCTTTAGGTGTTGCCTCTTCTATATTCGTACAAAGACCGGCAATACCATCCCATTTTCTATCTTCCTCGATTATTTTTTTATTTACAGCCACGCTGCCCTTAGATTTTTCCAGAAATCGTCCAATACCTCTATTTTGAGTAAGTTTTTTTGTATCAATGGTGCCGTCTTTTCCTTTTAATTTTTCTATCACACTCAAGATCTTCTCTCTCTTATATGCATCGTGTGCAGCTCTCTTTTGAGAATAAACTGCTACCACTCGTCTCCCATCATTGCAGAACTCGAATACGCTCCTATCTTCATCTATAGCGTTATAGTTATTTAAATTCAAAACTTCCTCCTGTAGCTTCTTCGTCATTTTCCTCAAAGGACAAGAGATAATATACTCCATAGAACGCTCACCATGATCTTCTTTATCTTCAAAATAAGAGAAGTTCTTTTTTGAGAACATTGCTTTATCCGCAGTCACTCGAATTTTATTTAATTTATATTTCTTCTTAATTTTTTCTAGGCAATGGATAAACGTTTTTGTTTCTGCGGTATTGCCTGGGAATACCTCATAACTAATTGGTAAGCCATCGGAGTCTGTAAGCAGTGCAAGCACCACTTGTACTTCTTTAAATTTACTATCCTTGCTGAAACCAAAGTTTTTTAAATCTGTCACATTCGTATTTTCAAAGTATAGTGTCGTTACATCAAATAGCATAATATCTAAAGCCTGACTCTTATCTATCATTTTCCTTGATAATTTAGCCTTGATTTCCTCTTCTCTCTCAGAAAGATGGTCCATCATTCTGAGTATCTGGCTATGAGAGGATTGCATTTCAAATCTATCTAACATTACTTGGATAGATCTGCGTTTACTAGATGGCTCAACATATCTGGCAAGCACGCAGTATTTCAAAACTTTGTTCCACTCTCTATCTTTTCTAGTATTTGAAATGATTTCATTAAGACCTAGCTGATCATAAATGAAACCGAGAATATCCGGAATACCATCATTAATAGCATCCCTCCCCTCAAGGTAACAAAGGCTTGTGGTAAGTGGAAGAGGAATGGGTTCTTGCTTTTGCTTTGTTTCCATTTCTGCTTTTATATTCAAAGCAATTTTTTTATAATACTCTATCATTTGTGGATCCTTGGATTGACCCACTGTTTTGATTATTTCCTGCCTAACTTTTCCATTTATTCTGTATCCACGAACTAGGCGAACAACCGTATTATGGCAAAATAAAAATAATATTTTATTTTTTAAAGACGATGCTGACAAAATGTTTTTTCTATTACGACACAAAAAAGTTTGGAATCTTTTTGAGATAAGGTCATAGTTACTATTAAATGACCATTAACCACACACCACAATAGGGAAACATTTCCAGGATCCCCCGACCCTTAAAATTTTCGATTAAAATACTATTCTCGATCCGCAATAACGCATCGACCTATTTCTTTATTGTTGTTCCCAGCATATTTTGAGGCAAATATACACGGTTTTCGTATTTATATTTCTTTTTTTATGAAAATACACTGTGTTTTCCTGTATTTTCCCAATTAAATGAGGCAGTTTTTAACTTTTTATTTTATGGTTGCCGATAGAGCATACAGGAGAAGGTAGAGTTTATTATGCCTGGAAATGACAAGAAAAAAAACGTGGGTAAAAACGGGGAGAAACGATCCGACAGGAAAACGAAATCGGTATTGCTTTCTGATAATCCTTTGTTTAAGAAAAGTCGAGTGGAACTGCCGATTCGTCATAAAAATCTCCAGGGCTTTCGACGACTACCTTTGCTCGATGAATTAAGCCGAAAATTCCAACCATTGGACGAGCGCTATAACTTGCGCCCTAAAATTGTAATTGTTTTTCTAGCTGTTTTCTTGTCTTTTTTCATTTTTCATAAAATTACAGACCCATTTTATGATTATCGTTTAGGAGAAATCGCACAGCGCCACTTTATTTCTCAGCATATTTTAGAGTTTGTGGACAAAGACACCACAGAGGCGAAACGCAAACAAGCCCTTCAGTCTGTTCTGCCCGTGTATGACTATGATCATCAAATTATTCATAAAAATACGCAACAAATGCGAAATGCATTTCAACAGATGCGCAAAAAATTTCCCAATTTGGTCAAGAAGAATAGGCGTTTGCACCGCAAGGCTTTAGCCGACGGAGGAGAAAAACTCTCTGAATTTCAGGAAGCTAGAAAATTATTTGCCTCTGCCTTGGGTCTAGAGGTTTCCGATGGGGAATTCAAATCAGCCATGCGACTAAATTTTTCCTATAAATTTGAACGAACCCTTATTCATTTATTTTCTGCTATTGATAACCGTCTTTTAGTTTTAAGTAAGGAAGTGCTGAATAGTAGCCCAGAAAAAGGGATTATCATTAATCATCTCAATGATCCCTTTCTGGAAAATAGGGAAGAGGTTTTTAAGAATTTGTCTACTATTGTGGATATAAAAAAATCGAGAGAGAATTTGCTGTCGAAAGGGTCAGAAATCTTCTTAAGTAGTCGCAAGGAAGATGAAAAAAATATTTTCAAACTTATGTCCAAGTTAGTGGTGCCAAACCTAACTTTTAATAAGCAAATAACCGAACGAAGAAAAACTGCCGTGGTGGACGAGGTAAACCCTGTGATTATTAAGATCAGCAAAGGTGATATTATTGTTCGCTATGGAGATAGGATAACAGAGAGGCACCTTACCATTCTGAGATACATGGAAACTCAACAGAAAGATCAAGCATCCCATGTTCGATTTTTATTCACAGTAATTCTCCTCACAATATTGCTGTATGTATTATACAAATTTTGCTCCCATGGCTTTGAATCCTATACCTATACATTTAGAGACTTAGTTGTTTTTATGGCGCTGATGGTGGGAACAATTCTTAGTGTGAAGGGAATACAGTTTGTGGCTATAGAAGCATTTAGAGAAAAATTTCCTCAAATTCCACTAGAGTTTTATCAATTTTTATTACCCCTGGGTGCTTGTCCTGTGGTGATTCGCATGATTAGCTCCCGGCTTTCTGCTCTGATGTTTATGATCATCATGTCTGTTATCTGTGGAATTCTTTTGGATAGAAGTTTCTTTTTTGTTTGCTATGCACTCATTACCTCTCTTACGGCAACTACTCTTGCCAATAGGATTAAAACTAGGAGAGTGATATACCGAATGGGGCTGATTACTGGCTTGGTGAATATTGTGGTGATCACTTGTATTGCAGCGAATGTTCGTGATGGAGCTAATTTATCGTTGCTTTGGGACGATATGTATTGGATTTTTTGGGCAGGATTTCTTTCAGGACTCCTTACTTCTGCTGTTGTTACTACCCTAGTGCCCATTATTGAGTTTTTTTCCGGTCACTCCACGGATTTGCGTTTACTGGAACTGGCATCCATGGATCACCCTCTGCTCCAAGAACTGATGGTAAAGGCTCCAGGCACATACCACCATTCCATCATTATTGGTTCATTGGTGGAGAAATCAGCCGATGCCATTGGGGCGAATCCACTTTTAGCTCGTGTAATGGCCTATTACCATGATGTGGGCAAAACTGAACGTCCCCTGTACTTTATTGAAAATCAAGGGGGAGGTTATAATCGCCATGATGGACTACAACCCCACATGAGTGCCATGATCATTCGAGAACACGTTAAGAGGGGACAAGAGTTGGGCTATAAATATAAACTTCCTCAGCCCATTATCGATGCCATGAGTGAGCACCATGGCTCCTCTACGATCACCTATTTTTATAATAAAGCAAGAGGCCTGGCAGAGGATCCGGACTCTGTTATGGAAACGGACTACCAATATGATGGCGAAAGCCCACAGTCCAAGGAGTCTGCCCTGGTGATGTTGGGAGATGTGGTGGAGGCAGCTACCCGTTCCCTGGTGGATCCAACGCCACTAAGGCTGTCTGGTTTAGTAAGGAATGTGCTTAATAAATATTTTGCAGAAGGGCACTTGTCTGAGTGTAGCCTTACCCTAAGGGATCTGGACCTTATTGCAAAAAACTTCGTGGACGTGCTTATTGGTATTTATCATGCACGAATTGATTATGGTGTTTCCATTACGAAGGAACTTGATGTAAAGAAGAAAGAAAATGGAAATTTGGATTCAAAAGGAAACGGTCATAAGCGCGCCGGTGGTGGCACACTTAAAGCACGCAATATGTAAAGTATTCCACAATTTATCCCGCCGACGATTGCTGAGTGCGTCGGCACTGAAAAAAATGGAGATTTCCATTCTTTTAACGGGAAATCTGGGAATACGAAAACTCAATAAGCAATGGAGAAAAAAAGATCGAGCTACCGATGTTCTATCCTTTCCCCAGTATACAGAGGCAGAACTGAAGAACTTTCCCATGAAGCGCACTTCATGGAGCCTGGGAGATGTGGTCCTCAATGTGGAACGTGCCCGAGTGGATGCAAAAAAAAATAAAATAACCCTGCGGGCAGAGCTGGATCGGTTATTAATCCATGGAATTGTTCATTTATTGGGTTACGACCATGAACTAGGAGAAAAAGAAGCCAAGCGCATGGAACGCCTAGAGAAGTACTTATTAGGTCATCACAGATAAACCCACCACAAACAGAAAAAAACGTCGGCTGACACTGTGCGCGCATTCAATAAGTTGACAACGCCACCAAGGATAGGGTGTCATTAGGGTATGGACAATAGAAACACTACTTATTTTGATCAAGACGGCGAGGAAGCCTTAAGACCCATTCATACCTATTCAGGAAATAGACGGTGGATTAAACAATTGGTTCGCAACGAAGTGAACTTATCCCATACGGGCACAGGGGATTTAGTGGGTCACCAGGATCATAAGAAAGTTGTGGGAGAAGCCACAGTGGAGCTTCTAATAAGTTTAAAAGAGGAGTTTACCTCCTGTGTGGACATGTTTAATTCCTATCGAGGCGACAAGGACATGTTCAACTCCATCAAAATTTTTCATGTCTCTAAGACAGCAGCAGACTTCATTCTCTTTCGCAATAACCTGAAATTCTTAACGAGTAACGAAAACCTTGGAGTAATTAATTTTTCATTTATTTCCCGCATGGGCCTTTTGCCCCAGCAAACAGACACTGAGAATAAGACGAATTCCTCTAAGGAGAGTTACGACATTATAGCTCAAATATATCCATTTAATGAATTGGCTTGGACGTTTCACGGTGAAAGAATCAACATGGAAGCACTGGTTCGTTACATGTTTGTGGAGTTCGTAAAAACCTCAGCAGTATACTAGCACTTTTTTAAATATGATCGCTTATTTGGTTTGATTGCTTTTTTATATTTGCTGAAAACTCTTCCTTTGTTTCTGGTTTCCAATTAAATTGATTTGAAAATTTCTTTGAACTAAGGGTGTAGTTTTGAGTTGCGCTATCTTCTTCTAAAAGAAGTTTCAAAGGTTTTGGAAACTGAAGACATTGGCCAAGCAGTGTACAAATATTTTTCTCATTTTCTTCCACTCCTCCTAAATGATAGATGGGAGAGAGGTTAGCGGGTTTATTTTCTAACAACCGCTCTATGGCATAGATTAAGTTGTATAGACTGATATAACTATGTGTAGTGTTTGGGTTAACAGGTAGAGATTTGTCTTGGGTTAGATTTTTTCTAACAGTATCTAGGAAACTGGGTTGGTGAAAATGGCTTATTCCCAATACTCTTCCAAAGCGTAGAATGGTACTGCTGATGGATTGTGTTCGAATATAGCCCTCTCCAGTTGCCTTGCTTTGGGCAAGTTCATGGGAATGAAAATTTTGGTTTTCTTCTTTGGATTGTTTTTTTTTTCCATCTAATATTTCAGCACAGCTAAGATGAATATTGGGAATTTCTCTATCCGACGCACTTTGGGCGAGAGCTAGAGGTATGTAAGTATTTACTATACTAGCAAGAGATTTATTTTCCTCACATTCCTTTAGATTGTTTAATCCACTGGCCATGATGGTATAGCTGGGGCGTAGCATTTTCATATACCTGTCTATTAATAGTTTAAAAGAATCCATATTGAGAGGGTAAGAGTGCACATCGGGTATGGATATGGGATGATTGAAATAAACTCCTGTTACGGAGTATTTGTGTCTTAGGTGGTAAGCTAGATTGTACCCAATAAATCCACTGATTCCCAATATGAAGATACGTTTTTTTACCATTCACTCTATGGTAGCAGAAAATAAAAGAGCTGTTTTAAAGATTAATTCCGGCCCATTGCTGGGCCGGAATCTGAAGCAGGAAATGAACTATTATCTGCTTATGAAATTTTTAAACTCTTCCTAAAAGCTGTACTACGCCTTCTCCATGACTATTAGCTTGTCCTAAGACGGCGATACCTGCTTGCATTAAAATTTTGTTTTTTGCGAGTTCTGCTGTTTCCTCTGCCATATCTGCGTCGCTTATACGAGAGTTTGCAGCAGACATATTTTCCACACTTACTCTAATATTATTTAGAGTGGACTGTAGCCTGTTTTGTATGGCTCCAAAATTAGCACGGATTCTAGACACCTGTACAATGGCGCTATCTATTGTATCCAGAGAATTCTGTGAATTTACTTTTTCTTCCACACTTGTTTCGTCTAATTCAAGTGCGGCTGAGGAAACATTTGTTCGGCTGACATCAAAGGTAATTCTATCCACTGTGGGATTATTTCGAGTACCCACTTGGATGTCTATTTTTTTACCAGAACCATTTAGTAGAGGCACTCGATTAAACTCGGAAGAGTTAGCAATTCGATCTATTTCATCTTTAAGAGCGCTATATTCCACATTTAAAAATTTTCGTTCTTCTGCTCCAATAGTATCGGAAGCTGCTTGTACGGAGAGTTCTCTTAGTCGAATTAAAATTCTACTTACTTCCGTGAGTCCGCCTTCAGCTACTTGAATCAGGGAGATACCGTCTTGGGCATTTCTGCCAGCTTGCCCCAATCCTCTTATTTGTGCTTTTAGGTTTTCACTAATGGCCAGCCCAGCTGCATCGTCTCCTGCACGATTGATGCGGTTACCGCTAGCCAATCTTTCCAGAGATTTTTCTAAAGCAGTACTGGTGCCTGCCAGCGACCTTTGGGCGTTTATTGATGATATATTGGTGTTTATCCTTAAACTCATATCCGCTCCTCCTTGAGGGTTTTTGTTATTGTTTGCTCTACATGTTTCAAAAATATAATCGGAACTTTGGGATAGAACTTTATGAAAAAATAAAATATAATTTAATAGATGGATTTAAAATCAAGAAATATACATCCGCATGAACTGGAAGAGGTGATATCCATGGTTTCCGATGAGTTTTCCTATCCCAATGGAGAGAAAATTAGTCGAGATTTCCCGTTATTATTCTCCATGTCCAACCATAAGCACTTATGGGTACATGCCTCCGAAGAAGATACAACAAGTAATATTTATTCCCATAGTGGAAGTTTTTTTACTCAAATGTATATAGATGGATTTTCCTTGCCTGTTGGTGGTATTGGAGGGGTGGTAGCTAGAAAAAACAAGCAAGGAAAGGGGCTGGCCACTGATTTAGTAGAGAAATGTATTCAAGATTTGAGGAAGCAGGGAGCTGCTCTGGCTTTTTTATGGACAGGTAATTTCGACTTCTACAGAAGGCTTGGCTTCGATCTGGTGGGTCGTCAGTGGTTTATTCATCTATTAAAGGAAAGAAGGTATTTGCTCCTACGGATGGCAAAGAAATTAGCTGAAGAGCAGGGGAAGTCTTTGGAGGATTGGACCATACTGGATAGTTTTGAAGCAAAACGCTGTGTGATGAAAGAGGGTAAGGCACTTTTGGATCAACATAGTTTGCGTGTGGAGCGTGATTTAGAACAATTCTCTAAATTATTATCTTTACCTAAGTCTAGGGTGTTGGGTTCTCAGTATAGAGGTAATTTAGATGCCTACCTTGTGATAGATAAGGGAATTGACTTAAAGGATCATATTCATGAGTGGGCAGGAGATACGGTGCCCCTGCTACTACTCATGGCAAAAGCATTGGAGGAAGGTTCTCTTACATTCATTTCGCCTCAATTTACATTAGAGGAGGCGCCTATCTTATATGAGTTAGAAAAGAATGGGTTTCTTGCCCAAGCGGGATATATGTCCATGGTGAAGTTATTGGATTTCTCAGCTATTGAAAAGCTTATTTATCAAAAAATAGAGGGTATGAAATTATCCAAAGAAGATTTTTCTTTGGAAAAAAAAGAAGGGCGTTATTGGATTGGCAATGAATTAAATCTAAGTGAGTCTGACTTTTTAAAGTTAATTTTTGGTCCAGAATTGCCATCAACATACTTTCAGTGTGAAAAGGAACTGCAGAATTACCTGGATGCTCTCTTTCCTCTACGCCTATGGTGGTGGGGTTTAGATTCTGTATAAGCAACGGGTTCCAGTTCAATTTTCAGTAGATGGATACTTACTCGAGCTATTTGTACTTCTATCCGGTCGCCTAGGATGATTTTTTTTCCAGACCGTAGTTTTCTAAAAAACATATATTTTTCGTTATACACATAGTCTGCTCCCATTCTATTAATATCTACGAATCCTTCAATTAGGAGAGTGTCTAGTTCCACAAAAGCCCCTTTTCTATTAAAACTCATGATGGTGCCAGTAAATGTATGTCCCAGGTATTTGCTAGCATAGCGAGCTTGTTTTAGTTGTATCATTTGTCTTTCTGCTTCGATGGCAGCTCGGTCCCTTTCGGAGCAATTTTGAGCAATCGTGGAAAGGTATTTTGGAGAAAATAATTTTTTAGCCTTAGGTAGTGATTGGAATGTAGCTTTGAGGGAGCGGTGAACAGTAAGATCCGCATACCTGCGTATGGGGCTAGTAAAGTGGGTGTAAAAATCAGAGGCAAGAGCAAAATGCTTCAAGTTATTTTTGCTATAAATAGCTTGTTTTAAGCTCCTTAGCAGGAGTATGTTTAATACTTTTTTAGATGGATGATTGTCTATTGCTTTCAAGAAATGTTGATAGGAGGTTTGAATGCCAGAATTTTTTTGATTTTTTACAGGTATACCTAAGGATTGGGCAATGGTTAGAAATGTTTCTGTGGAGTTACTTTCGGGTGGCTCATGAACACGGAAAATAATTGGAACTCTTTTTTCCGATAGAGATTTAGCAGTGGCTTCATTAGCTGCTATCATGCATTCCTCTATTAGTCTGTGGGAATTTAGTCTTTGAATTTTCTCTACTCCAAGTGGCTTTCCTTCAGGACTTACTTTGATAGCGGACTCCTGTATATCCAGATCTATATTTCCTCTTTGATTTCTATTTTTTAATAAAGATTCATATATGGCGAATAAGGATTTCAGGCTTTCTTTTATGGGAGAATCAAAGTCTTTCTTCTTTTCAAAGAAATCTTCCACTTCGCGATAAGTGCAGCGTTTTTGGCTTTGGATAACAGCATTATAAAAGTTAGATTTCTCTACCTCTCCTTTTTTATTAAATTGTATTTCACAAACCACAGCTAGTCGGTCCACATTTGGTTTTAGAGAGCAGATTCCATTGGAGAGTTTTTCAGGCAACATGGGCACAGCCATGTGAGGAAAATAAACGCTTGTTCCTCGAAGGAAAGCTTCTTTATCTATGGGTGAATTGGGTATTACATAATGGGATACATCGGCAATAGCAACCCAAAGGGTATGACCGCCGGATTTTAATTTTTCAGCACATACGGCATCGTCGAAATCTTTAGCTGTGGGACCATCTATGGTGATAAATGCCATGTCTCTTAGATCTTTCCGGTCTTTATATTCTTCTTTTTTTACATGGGAAGGAATTCGCTTTTCTTGATCTACACACGCTTTAGGAAACACAGTATTTAAATTATGCTTAGAAGTGATATATAGATCATCTGTGGTGAAATCCATGGATTCGCCTAGGATGGAAACAATCTCTCCTTTAGGAAGCTCATATAAATTCTTGCCATAGACGATTTTCACTAGAATAGCATTTCCTGGCTTTAAATTTTTCATGGATGTTTGCTTTTCGTGTAGTTTGAGAGGAATCATAAGGTCCATGCCCTTACCTTGAACCTCTATCATGGGTTTTTTCCGGTCTAAAACAAAAGTACCAACCACGGTTTTTAAATTGTGTTTGATAATACGAATTAGTTCACCACTATATTTTTTTGTTGAGCGGTGAGAAGTGGAGACTCGAACCTCCACGATATCTCCAGTTATTAAGGGAGCAGCCTCGTCAGCACCTAGGAAAATATCTTCATTAAACCCTTTAACGGGTGGTTGGATAGCTATGAAGGCAAAACCTTTAGAGTTTTTAATAACCCGACCACAGACAATAGTATTACTCGGATTTTTTTTTGAAAAGTTTCGTTTTCGAGATTTTTTTGCGAAAGATTTTTTTTTTCTTTTCATGACTTTTGTTTTTATAAAAACGATTCTCAAAGATTCTGAATATACCTTTATAATAGCATAGATAAGGCTAATCGAGAGAAAATACCTGTTCAAAGGCATAGCTAAGTTTCATTCATATTTTTTTATACTGATTATCGTGTAGGTAATGATGTATTTTTTATACCGTTGACTTTTTGATGCGGTATGGAATAAAATAATATTTGTAATTATAAAAATAACAATAACACAGTGACAACTTGGAGGTTGCTATAATGAAAAAATATATTTCTATCGTAATGATGATTAGCATTGGGATTTTATTAGGCAATATTGCCCAAACAAACACAAACAAATATATACAAATGTTAGACACTAAAGATCGTGTGCTAGGGGAAGCTATAGTAAAGTTTCGTCGAACAGAAGCACAGGTGGTGCAGATGGAAAATACATTGCTCTCTATGAATGTTTCTTCTTTTGAAATGTTTGCAACAGATAGTCGGTTTTTTAAAATTAAATTGGCTGATGATAAGGATATGGTTCGTTTTTTACAAGAAGCCAATAGAAATCCAAAAATATTGTACGCAGAACCTAACTATATCTATAAAGCAATCGCTAGTGAGGATTCAGGAACTATTCCTAAAGATACGGATTTTCAGAAACAGTGGGCTTTACACAATACAGGTCAAGAAGATTCTGGAGGACAAGTGGGAGTGGTTGGTGCAGATATAAATGCATTAAAAGCTTGGGAAGTAACCAAAGGTTCTAAAGATATAATAGTGGCAGTAATCGATACGGGTGTGGACTATACTCACACAGAACTTACTAAGAACATATACCGTAATCCTGGAGAGAGTGGAGATGGCAAAGAAACCAATGGCATTGATGATGATGCTAATGGTTTTATCGATGATCACGTGGGATGGAATTTTAGTGCTTCTAATAATGATCCCATAGATCAAGATGGTCATGGCACTCATTGCTCTGGAGTAATAGGTGCAGAAGGTAATAATGACAAAGGTATAGTTGGTATTTCATGGAATGTGAGTATTTTACCCATTAAGTTTCTTGGGGTAGGAGGAGGAACAGCTGCACATGCTGTTCAATCTATACAGTATGCTACAAAAATGGGTGCTCATATTATGAGTAATTCTTGGGGTGGAGGCTTTTTCTCTCAAGCAATCAAGGATGCTATTGGAGAAGCTGAGGAAGCAGGTATTTTATTTGTGGCAGCGGCTGGAAATTCCGGCAATGATAGCGATGCGCGCCCCCACTATCCGTCCAGTTATCCAGAAAAAAACATCATATCCGTAGCAGCAACAAATAACTCCGACGACTTAAGTTATTTTAGTACCTGGGGTAAGGAGTCTGTGGATATTGCAGCACCTGGGTCGAATATCTATAGCACAGTTATAAAGGAGAAGTATGCTAGCTTCAGTGGAACCTCCATGGCCACTCCTCATGTGGCAGGGGCTGCAGCCTTGTTATGGAGTATGGATAAAGAAATGAGTGCGGCAGAAATAAAAGATCGACTACTTCGTTCCAGGGATCCGAGCTTTGCCCTATACCGCAAGTTAGGCTTTAGTGGACGATTAAATGTCAACAATGCAGTTCGCGGTATTTTTCCTCCTAGGATTCAAATTCCAGAAGAAAATGAATGGATAGATGGAGAACTTGTTGAGCCTGTTGAATCTGCTCATCCGTATACAGACCGTTTTTCCCAAAAATGGGTGATCCGTGGTCCAGAGAATGCGAAATTTATGCGAGTTCATTTCTCTCGACTGGAATTGGAAGATAAATATGATTTTGTATACATTCTTGATAGTAAAGGTAGGCGCATGGATACTATTACTAGCACTTCTCCAGATGGAGCAAATTCATGGCTTGTATCGGGAAATGAATTGACGGTAGAGTTTAAAACAGATTTTTCCCAAGTGAAATGGGGCTTTGCTGTTGATAAATTTCAGTACGTCACAGAATAACGTAGCCAGCAGTACAGAACAGTAGAAAGTAGAATTTTAGAATCACTCTCATGGGGGACGGAACTCCTTGAGAGTGATTTTTTTATTTTATTCCTTTATTTATAAATTTAATATAAATTGCTGAAGAGATTAGCTGTTAAAAGGTAACGAGAAGCTATGCATTTCTTACACAGTTGACTTTTGTTTCCACTATAGAATATTATTTTATTAACAGTGGAGGATTAACATGAAAAAATATATTTCTATCGTAATGATGGTTAGCATTGGGATTTTATTAGGCAATATTGCCCAAACAAATACAAATAAATATACACAAATGTTGGATACTAAAGATCGTGTATTGGGGGAAGCTATAGTAAAGTTTCATCGAACAGAAGCAGGGGTGGTGCAGATGGAAAGTACGCTGCTTTCCATGAATGTCTTTTCCTCTACAGTGTTTGCAACAGATAGTCGATTTTTCAAAGTTAAATTGGCTGATGATAAAGATATGGTTCGTTTTTTAAAAGAGGCCAACAGAAATCCAGAAATATCGTATGCGGAACCTAATTATATCTACAGAGCAGTTGGCTATAAGGATTCAGAAATTCTTCCCAACGACACGGATTTTCAAAAGCAATGGGCTTTACACAATACCGGTCAAAAAGATCCAAGAGGACTGGTGGGAGTGGCTGGTGCAGATATAAATGCATTAAAAGCCTGGGAAATAACGAAAGGTTCTAAAGATATAATAGTAGCCGTAATCGATACGGGCGTGGACTATAATCATACAGATCTTGCTGCTAACATATATCATAATCCTGGAGAGAGTGGAGACGGCAAGGAAGCTAATGGTATTGATGATGATGGCAATGGTTTCATCGATGATCATATGGGTTGGAATTTTTATATCTCTAATAATGATCCCATGGATCATATCGGTCATGGTACTCACTGTTCTGGAATAATAGGTGCAGAAGGCGATAACGACAAAGGCATCGTAGGTGTTTCATGGAACGTTAGCATTTTACCCATTAAATTTCTTGGCGGAAGAGGATCAGGAACAACTGAGGGTGCTATTCAAGCCATACAGTACGCCATAAAAATGGGTGCCCATATTATGAGTAACTCTTGGGGAGGAAGCAATTTTTCTCAAGGAATCAAGGACGCTATTGGGGAAGCCAAGGAAGCGGGTATTTTATTTGTGGCATCCGCTGGAAATAATGCTGAGGATAGCGATGCGTATCCTCACTATCCATCCGGTTATTCAGAGGAAAATATCATATCCGTAGCAGCAACAGATAATTCCGATAATTTAAGTTCTTTTAGTACCTGGGGTAAGGAATCTGTGGATATTGCAGCACCTGGAACAAATATCTATAGCACGATGAGAGATGGGTATGCTAGCCACAGTGGGACCTCCATGGCTGTTCCTCACGTGGCAGGAGCAGCAGCCTTGTTATGGAGTGTGAATAAGAAAATGACTGCAATGGAGATAAAAGATCGATTGCTTCGTTCCAGGGATCCCTACCTAAATCTATATCGTAAGTTAAGCGTTGGTGGTCGATTAAATGTTAATAATGCAATTCGCAGTATTTTCCCTCCCCAAGTTCAAATTCCAAAAGAAAATGAATGGATAGATGGAGAGCTTATAGAAACCATTGAATCTTCCCATCCGTATGAAAACAATTTTTCTCAAAAATGGGTGATTCGTGGTCCAGAAAATGCAAAGTTTATGCGGGTTCATTTCTCTCGACTGGATTTGGAAGAGGCCTATGATTTTGTACACATTACTGGTAGTAATGGAAAGCGTATGGATAGTGTTTCCGGCCTATCTCCAGATGGACTGAACTCATGGCTTGTGTTGGGAAATGAAATAACCATAGAGTTTAAAGCAGATTTGAACAAAACAGGATGGGGCTTTGCTATTGATAAATTTCAGTACGCTAGAGAGCATAGCCAATAGAAAGAATCTTTAGATCTCTTTATTTTGACTTTTTTTTGTTGAAGGATCGTTTTACAGAGTTTTCTGGAAAATAGTCTTTATGGGTGGCAATAAATCGCCTAAGGGCTGTGTTGACAATTTCATTTTTGCTCATAGAGGCATGTTCCGACATAATGGTTAGGCAGTCGCATACGAATTTTTCCACCTTCACTTCCACAGTGGTATTAAGATTAAGTTGCTGACCTGGAACTCTCATTCCTTCCCAATACCCCATTATTTTGAATTTTTCCATAGAAAATGGCTTGGTCGGAAAGATGACTCAGTGAATTACCGCTTAGTTTTCGTTGGAAGAGTCCACAATCTTTATAACCACGGACTCAATCTGTTGCCATTTCTCTGGACTACCCGTTAGTTTCAGCTCTATGAGTACACTCTTCTCAATAATACTCATTCTCACTTTAGCCTTCATTTCTGCTCCAACAAGCAATCCCAGTCGATCCTCTCGTTTGTCGGACTTTTGAGTTACATGTACAGAGACCTTAATATGATCAGGGGCTTTTTCCTGTAGCTCTTGGAGAGCCTCTTCCGATAGTTCGTCTTGGCTCAGGAAAATGATGAGGCTTTCCTTCTCTTGGTTTTTCAATGGTTGGAGATCTTCGCCGCTGATGTATATGCTGTGAATTACAGGAGAGTCCGTATTTCTTGCTTGAGGGCCCTCTATAATTAGACTGCTCTCTAGGGGCTGGAGTTCACTTATTAATAGCTCCTCTGGTAGGGATGAGTTGTTCACAAGGGTGCTGGAGGATAGGGGAGAGCACTGAGTGAAGGCGGTGAAGGCACTGAGGAAGAGTAGTATGGGACTTATGGTTTTTTGTATATTCATACCAATAGATAAAGCAAGAATGATGCCAACAGTACACGGTATGGAATCCTTGAAAAATAAGGGTTTTTTTGTTTTTTGACACTATTATTTTGTCTATTTTTTCGTCACTTGAACAAAGAATTTGCACATATATGTGGTAGGCTGGTGGGGAAAAAGGAGTCTTGTATGGAAACCTACCTATCCTTGCCCACGTACTTGCGTAGTTACTGTGTGGAGCAGGATTATAATGCCTATACGGCAAGGGATCAGGCTGCATGGAGATATATCATGCGCCAAAATCGGAGTTTTTTCGACTCCCACGCATTGCCTATTTATATAAAGGGCCTAGCTGAGACGGGTATTTCCATTGACCGTATTCCTCGAATTTCTGAGATGGACAAGGCTTTACGAAAATTTGGTTGGGGAGCAGTGTCTGTTTCGGGTTTTATTCCTCCAGCGGCCTTTTTAGAGTTTCAGGCTCGCGGAGTTTTAGCCATTGCTTGCGACATGCGTACCATTGAAAATATTTTGTATACTCCTGCTCCGGATATTGTCCACGAGGCTGCTGGCCATGCCCCTATTATTGCGGATCCGTCCTATGCAAATTATTTAAAGCTCTATGCGAAGATGGCCCATCGAGCGATTTTTTCTTCTGAGGATATCGACGTATATGAGTCCATTCGTTACCTGTCGGACATTAAAGAAAACCCGGACACCACAGCCGCTCAAGTTAAGAAAGCAGAGGAGCGGTTTCAGGAAATGTCCCGGGCAGTAACCCATGTATCCGAGGCTTCCGAGGTTTCTCGTATGGCTTGGTGGACGGTGGAGTATGGTTTATTGGGTTCCATGGAAAAGCCGCTTATCTATGGAGCGGGTCTTTTATCTTCGGTGGGAGAGAGTCACGACTATTTGTCGGACAGGGTAAAGAAAATTCCTTTAAGCGTGGATTGTGTCAATGTATCCTATGATATTACCCGGCCTCAGCCCCAACTGTTTGTGGCAAAAGATATGGAAAACCTCACGAATGTATTGAAGGAATATGAAAAGACAATGGCATTTTGTACAGGGGGAAAAGAGGGTTTGGAGAAAGCGTTGCGAGCGAAATCCGTTATTACCATAGAGTTGGATTCCCGTTTGCAGATGAGTGGAACATTAGATTTTTATGAATTCAGCGACACCATAGACTTTATTAAGTTGGAGGGGCCGGTGCAATTAGCAGCTGAAGGTAGGCAGTTATTGGGGCATGGAAGAGAACGTCACCCAAAGGGGTTTAGTTCCCCCATTGGTCTGTGGGAGAACTTTGAGGGTTTGCCTAGGGAGGCTAGTGACGAGGATTTGTGGCGTTTAGGGATTCGACATGGACAGGAGGCTACCCTTGTTTTTTCCAGTGGTTTTACGGTCACAGGCACTGTTGGGGGCTGGTACCGCAGGCAGGGAAAGCTCACTTATATTACTTGGCGAAACTGCACTGTACGTTGTGGGGAGAAGGTATATTTTGAACCCAGTTGGGGAGACTTTGATATGGCTGTTGGCTGTAGTGTGGTTTCTGTTTTTGGTGGACCCGCTTCTTTTGAGGAGTATGGTTCCTATAACGTGGGTAGTGCTTCCACTACGCCTGGTAGAGTGAGTGCGTATAGTGAGCAGGAGGTTCGCACTTTTGACTTATACCGTAAGATCCAGGACTTTCGGTATAACGGTGTTTCCTCTCAGGAGTTGGAGGATTTTTTTCCATCCATACAGAAGCATTGTAATGGGGAGTGGTTGCTTATTTTGGAGGTTATGGAGTTAGCGTTCCAGAAGGCTCATTTGGATCGTAAGGACACGCCATGGTTACAGTCTTTATACGCAATGATTATGGATAGCAAAGGTAAGGGAAGTGCCCAAAAATTATTTCAAGAAGGTTTGCGTCTTGTGAATGTGGTTGATTAGATGACTCATTGCGCGTTGTGTTGTAACGCTTCCTTTTGTTTCTACATTAAAAATTAAGCTCTTGAAACAGAGTAATAGAAGTGGGATAGTTTCGATTGCAACTTAAATTTATAACGAATGAAAAATAAAGAGAGGAGTACATTATGAGATTAATACCAGCATTATTGATATGTTTACTTACACTTTCAGGGTGTTCGAGTTTTCAGGCTAAGCGAGTAAGTGATTCTGAGGTGGACAAGGAGGCTTTAGCCATTACGGGTGAGTGGGTGGATGGAGATACCATTCGAGTTATTCAGAAAACCATTAAAAAAATAGACAAGCACCGCAGGTTTGGTCGATTTTTGAAAGCTCGGAACAATAAGCCTCTTAGGCTTTTTGTGGGAGAAATTAAGAATAACACCTCTGAGGCGTATTTTCCTGTGGGAGATATGGAGGAGGCTCTCTTAGAGCAGTTGTCGGACACGGAAACCTTTATCTTAATCGATGCTAAACAGCGGACTGCTTTGCTCAAAGAGTTGACGTACCAAAATAGTGGAGCAGTGAGTGCCAGAACAGCAAAAAAGATTGGTCGTCAGAGTGGAGCTGATGCGCTTCTATTTGGTACTGTAAATATGCGTCCTTTTCAGCGAGATGGACAAGCCATTAAGACCTATACAATCAATTTCCGTCTCACAGATTTATCGACGGGAGAGGAATTGCTTCGTACGAGGTCGAAAATAAATAAATTTATCGATCAGTCTGCTAGCGGTTGGTGAGCAAAAAAAACAGATAATGTCTCTACAAAAAGTTATTTTGCTATTTTTATCCACAGGTCTCATTGCTTGTGGCACGGGACAGTCCGCTCTTAGGTTACAAGCCAGAGATGATTTTTTTAAGGGCAACTTTAAGGAAGCAGAGAAAAAAATAATTACTCCCGCTGTGGTTGGAGAAACGAAGAATCGTTTTCTTACCTTAGTGGAGTTGGCTTCCATTGCCCACTACCAAGGAGACTTGGAAAAATCCAATATTTTCTTTTTTCAAGCAGAGAAGCTAGCGCAGCGTTTGTATACGGAATCTATTCGTGAAAAGGCAGCGTCCCTGCTGCTCAACAATAATGCCATTTCCTATGGAGGTACGGACTACGAGCGATCCCTTATTTATTATTATACGGTGATGAACTTTATTCTCATGAGTCAAGGGGATCACATACCTGCTTGGGAGATGCCTGAAATTCGGGAGGGCAAAAAAGTTATTTTTGCGAAAAAACTGCATAAAAAGCGCAGCCTGAGTAAAAAAGAGAAGGCAAAAATGTTGAGTCAAGCAAGTAATCAGCTTCTAGCCTGGGAGTCCTTTCTTTCAGAGGTGCGACGAAAAAATAAAGGAAAGCCTTACTATAAGGATGATTTATTAAATAAAACGTTAGCAGCCTATATCTATCGCATGAGCAATCGATCGGGAGACACTTCTCGCATACTCTATAACGATGCTCAAAAAACTTTAGTGCGATCGTATGGAGCCTATCCCACATTCAATAAGAAAAGTTCTCAGTATGTGGACAAGTATGGTGATTTTCCTAAAATAGGTGAGAAGAGGGTGCTGAAAGAGTATATTCAAAAAACGTCGTATTTTGAAACCACAAAGGAAGCCATACAATTTTCTCAAAAGAATTTAAAAAAACAAAAAGGAAACGTGCTGTATGTATTGGAGTATGGAATAGTACCCATAAAGAAATCTAAGCGATATGTTATCGGATTAAGTACTTTATTCAAAAATGTAAAAAATGCTAAATTACGTGCACAACTGGAACTATTGGGCCTTCAGGCAATTACCGTATTAGCTCCTGATTTTGGCTTGGTTGTTACGGGAGCGACCCTTATAGGAGATGCTGTAAAAAGAGCTAAAAGTAAACCAAAGGATAAGCCTGTACACCTATCAGATACCACAGATCAAATCATTGGTTTTGAATTCCATTTACCCACCTTGGAAAAAGATCCAACTAAGTATCCACTTACCTTAAGTTTTATTCGGGAAAAAGATTCCAAGGTGATTGAAAAGAAGATAGCTCTCATGAATCCTTTGAACGACATAGTGGAGTTAGATATAAATAGGAAATCAACTGCATTGGCTTTCGAAACAGGGGTTCGTGTTGGTTTGAAATATTTAGCAGCGCTGGTGCCTACCATTCTTTTATACAATAAAATAAAAGGTCCAAAGTTATTGAAGGCATTGATTGCCACGGCTTCATGGTATGCAGCAAAAAGAATTATAGATAAATCTGAAGCGGCTGATGTTCGTGCTTGGAATTTACTTCCTAAATGGATTGGGCTTACAGAAGTGGATCTACCCAAGGGGAGGTATAAGGTTTTTATTAACGGTGGTGACGAAAAAGAAAACAAGAAATTGTTTATGGGTTCCGTGAATATAGAGAATGAAAAAGTGAAAAAGGTGCTAAGAGGTCGAATTTTTACAAAGGATTTCTTGGGGGATTCGTCGGGAGATAATATAATGAATTAGATGAATATATATCTTTGTTCGGAATACAACGAATTGTCAGAGCGGTCAGGCATTGCTCTGTGGGACACGCTTATTTCCAACAATCGAGGTTCCGTTGTATTGGATTCAAAAATATCTGTTAAGGGAACGTATCGTTTCTTTTTAGACATCATAAAAAATTCCAGCATCAAGCTAGACAGGTTTCACTGGTACTATCCTTTTGAACTTATAGGTTCTTCGGGGGAAGGGCCTTTGGCCGAGATGCTCCACAAGCATTTGATGAATGAATTAAATATAAATAAAAATAAATTCCATGCTTGGCCTCAAGATAGGTCCAAAGCCCAGGAAGCGGTTTTGGGTTGGGAAAAAGAATTTGAAAGGGATCCACCCGTTGTTTCTGTATTGGGATTGGATGAAAATGGCGGTATTGGTTTTAATGAGCCGGGTAGTTCTTTTCTTTCTTCTACTCGACTATTAAAGCTAAAACCAGATGCCCAAGAATCCTTGAAGAAATTTTTTCCAGAAAAAACAGTGCCCAAGGAGTCTATTGGTTTAGGTATCCGAACTCTCTTGCGTTCTCAAAAAATTATCCTTATCGTCACTGGAAAAGAAAAAGCACGGGCATGGGCTAATGTGCTTCGTGGAGAAATCAGTCCAAAATATCCAGCGAGTTTTCTTCGACTTCACGATAATGTGGATGTATTTCTAGATACAGAGGCTGCATCGAACTGGCAAAATATTTCTAAACTTTCTGGAAATGAAAATCATGTTATCCGGGATATTATTGAGGGAAATATATTATTTATGTCTCCGTATTCCAATGGGGCAGGCCTAGTTGCAGGAGGCTTGTTGAGTCGATTGGCGACTATGCGAAATACAAAGATTATTAATTTTTATTCAGGCCATCGTCACCCTAGTTTGAATGGAACCCGTGAAGAAAGGATTGAACTGCGTAGGAAGGAAAGCCTAGAGGAAGCTAAAATACTTAATTTATCCAGCTATTTCGCAGATTTTATGGGTTACGATTTCGACTACAAACTAAATATGCAGGACGTGGAAGCATTGAAAAAACAAATTAATGAATTCGCTCCATGCCATATTTTTATGCCAAAATTAAACCATGTTGAGTTGGGATGGTATGCTTGTACCCAACTTACGTTGAAGGCACTGGAGGGGGTAGCTATAAACCGTCCTCTATATGTCTGGTTCTATGAAACCCCTTGGAATCTTTTTCAACCGGAACAAATCAATACTTTTGTGCCGTTGAGTTCCCATGAGCTCAATAAAAAATTATGCGCTATCGGAGTGAATCACTCTCAAGTTCAACACGTTCCCTATAATGATGTGGCAATTTCTCTGGCTCGATTTCGCGCTATTGTGTCCGAAAGGAAGCAGTTTTCTAAACAAAATAAAGAACTAAGCAAACATATAGAGTGTTTTCTAAGGGTACAGATAGCTTAGTTATTATATTTCTAGAGAAGATCGTGTTGAGCGGTTGCTATGAGTAGGGGATTTCTTTTTTGTATTTAGCTTCAGCATTTTTCGTACATAACGTTCTTCTTCGTTCAATAGTAATTTAGATATTCTTTCTAAAGATGCAGACGGACAAGCCTTTGTAAGTAAAATAAACTTTTTCAAAGGTAGAGTACACAGCCCCCGTTCGCAGTTGGAAATAAATTGACCGGAGTCATAACCAAGAAATGTTGCTAAGCTTAGTTGGGATAAACCAGCTTTTGAACGATGGAGTTTAATGTAATCGCCTATTTCGTCAAACCTTTTAGTCATGTCTTCTCCTTTTGTTCTGTTGAACCCTTTGCGCCCCATATGCAACCTTTTTAGCCTATTAATGCCGATGTAGTCAAGGGTATTTATGAATAATGACTAGATTATTTTTGCTTTATACTAAAAATAATAGTTTAAGTGTATGATCAATTATGCTCTGGTCTTCCCGTTTTTATACGATCCGTACTACTTTTTTTTTGCCTTTGCTACTGTTTTTTCTAAGTTGCCTTTTTTATTATGAAATTGCATTGAGTCAAATTCATACTTCGAAAGAGGTTGACGCTGAGTGGCGATTGACCCATATTAAGCTTTCCATTGGGGTAGAGTACTTGTCCAACCTTTCTCAAAGGGGAGCTACCTTTTATGATGCGCCGCAAATTTTTCCTATCTTTGCACTAGAGATTTTTTCTCCCCAATTGCAATTGCTGGGGAGCTCTTTATTTTACCGCACCCGTCTTCGTCCTAATCTTGTTTACCGTTCTCAACTAAATACCATAAAAGATCGTGTTGTTTATAAAACTAGAGTTCCCCTTACCGATAGAAATAAAAGAGAAAAAACAATGGAATTTAGTCAAATAATAGATTGGGAAATTCCCAACCATGGAGAAATTCGATTTTCCGCTGCTCAAGATATAAAAGCCCATGGAGGAATATATTTGTCCACCCAATTAAGACTAGTGCCCATGTCTCTAAAGATATATTCCAAAACGATTGAGCCAGCTCTATTTATAACAATTGGAGCAGGAAGCAAAGCCCATAATCAATACCTATACGGACGGGGCGCTGAAGAGTTTTCTTTTACGGACTATTCCATTGGCTTTTCCCTGTCGTTGCCACCCACAATTGATCCATTTTTTCCGTTTTTAAAAATACAGCACTATGGAGTTTTAGGGACAAAAAATAAAAATGCTTCTCTTGTTCGAGGAGAGCCTAGGGGATGGCAGTTTTTACTTTTGGGGGCTGTGAAGGTTTTTTAATTTATTCTTAAATTTCTAGAGCAAAGGCAATGGCTGCTGTCTCTGCATCCAGCTTGCCATTGTACAAAGAGGGTCGGAAGTGGAGCTGGAACGCCCATAAAAGATTTTCTTTTTCTTTAGAGTTTGGCTTTTGGTAACCATACGCCTCCAGCAGAGTAAAAACTTCGTTAGGGCTAGGGAGTTTTTTTTGAAATTGCTCTTCGTAGTCTAATTTTTTCTTTTCGTCGTACCAAGCACCAATGCCTTCCTTATGGAGCTTTTTCCATGGAAAAAGAGGACCTGGATCCCCCTTTCGGGTATAGGCAATATCTGAGTGACCAATCACATTTGTGGGAACGATGCTTGGGTGTCGCTTGAGAATATCTTTACACAAACTGATGATCAATTGAATCTGCTCTTCAGGAAATTGAGGGAGACCCGTTGTGGGAGACTGAGGGTAGGTGAACCCAGGGGCAAGGTTTACAATTTCAATTCCAATGGAAGTATTGTTCAGGCTTTCAAATTTCTTCCAATGGCTCACACCCGCATGGAATGCTTTTTTCTCTTCGCTTACGAGATTAAATATTCGCATGTCTTCAAAGGGATAGGTGGGGTCTGTTTGTAAGGGAATGAGGTAGTGAGCACTTACCGTTGTGGTGAGGTAGCGGATAGAGTTTTTGAAATTTTGTGCCGTATAGTGGAGCACTAAAAATTTAGGAGCATCAGTGCGCGATCCATGGGTGGGAGAGATGTGAGTATGGGAATCTATGGGTAGAGAGTTCATGCCTTGGTAAATAGTTTACGCTTCCTTTCCCTTAGGTGTAAAGCACTTTAAAGTATTTATGAACTGCTTAAAATGGATTTCGCTTTTTCCATATCTCGATGAATTTGTTCCACTAGCTCTTTGGCACCAGGGAAGCGCTTTTCTTCTCGAATAAAATCCACAAACTGTACTTCCTGTTTCTTTCCATATACATTTCCCGTGAAATTTAAAATATGGGTTTCCACAGTGATGGGAGGTTTTTTTTCCATTGATTGAAAAGTGGGCGCCTTGCCCACATTGGTAATGGAAAGATATTTTTTCCCATCGATCAAAGAGTAAGTAGCATAAACTCCTTGGCGAGGAATCTTCCTGTAGCCAATATCCAGATTTGTTGTGGGAACATTTATTTGAGTTCCCCTGCCATGCCCCTTTACGATAATGCCACGAATGAAAAAATACCGCCCCAAATAGGAATGTGCTGTGCCCACTTCTCCACTCTCTAGTAGTGCGCGTATTTTGGAACTGGATACCACCACTCCATTTTTTGCGAAAGGCTCTACTTTGCATACTTTTATTCTTTCCTTTATATGAGCTTGGATAAAGTCCACAGTTCCTGTTCTGTTTTTTCCAAAAGCAAAGTCATGGCCCAAATATAGAGTACTTACATTTAGTTTTTTTAAGAGGTAGTCCTCTAAAAATGTTTTTGGAGAAGTATTGCTGAAATCTCTGCTAAAGGGTTCTTCAATCACTAACTCTATACCGTACTTTTCTAAAAATTCCATTTTTTCGCCGTAAGTATTGATCAGTTCCGAGGATTTCTTGGGCTGGAGGGCAACCTGAGGATGGGGACGAAAGGTGACGACTGTGGGCACACTGCTACTTTGTTTTTTTGCACATTCCACCAAGGAACGAAAAATTTTCTGGTGACCAATATGTACACCGTCGAAATTTCCCACGGTGGTCACACAGTTCTGAGAGTGCGTATCTAGATCAGCTATTCCTTGGTAAATTTTCATGTGTTTCGATTACCTAAGAGGCTACAAAGGAGGATTTCTCTCGCTGTAACACAGTCTCTTTTACTTCCTCCGTCGCCCGTTCCTCTTTTGGACGGGTGGTGGCAATCCTATAGGCAGACTTCTTTGCCAGTAACGTACGAATGAGTGTGGTTTGTAACTCATGACCAGATTTATGGAGCTCAAAACTTCCTACGATGGGGTAACCTCCCAAGGCAAAATCCCCAATAGCGTCCAGTATTTTATGGCGTACAAATTCATCGGGAAAGCGCAAGCCCTCTGGATTCACAACTTTCTCTGGGTCCAGCAAAACTGCATTTTCCACAGAACCTCCTAAGCCCAATCCCCTGGACTGAATGAGTTCCATTTCACTAAGAAAGCCAAAGGTGCGGCTGGGAGCAATTTCTTTTTCGTAGTCCATACTTTCGGTATAGACAAGGTGCTGTTTTTGGATGATAGGGTGGGGAAAGTCAATAAAACATTCTATGCGTAGCTCTTCCGAGGGACGAATGCAGGCATATTTTTCACCATCCCGTACTTCCACTTTTTCTTGAACAAATAATATTTTTTGGACTGCTTTTTGCTCTTCAATTCCAACCTTTCGGATCATGGCAAGGAATGGAGCGGAACTACCGTCTAGTACGGGCAACTCCTCGGCATTTATGTGGCAAGCTAGGTTTGTTATTCCTAATGCATAGAGGGCGGATAGGAGGTGCTCCACGGTGGCCACCTGTATGTGACCGTTGCCGAGTCGGGTGGCGCGCATGGTGGTATACACATTTTTTGCATTGGCAGGGACACAATTGTTTGTTTCAGTGTCGGTGCGTAGAAAATAGATACCCGTGTTCACTCCCGAAGGGTGCAGTTCTAGGTGAACGGGCTTTCCCGTGTGCAGACCAATACCGTCAATGGAAATGAGAGTCTTTATAGTTTTTTGGTACTTCATATTATCGCTGTACTCCGTCCTATCTCTCTGCAAAGGTCGTGCCAGTATATAATAAGAGTTGACGCATAGAAAGGGAATAAAATAGTGATAATTTTCAAGCACTTATACCCTTACTCCTTTTCTCTCCCCAATCAAAGCACTCCTGTTTGCACAATAGGAGACACTTTGGGGCTCTCAGACTGTGGATTTTTTGGTACAAGTGAATAGTCCTCGTATGGTATTTGCTGGCATTATCCATTTTGAAGGAAGCTGTAATATACCAAAATCGCTTAAGCTGATAAAAACAGTCGGTTTTTTTTGATGCGAAGTATAAAATAATGCTTGATTTTAAGATTGACTTAATGCACTATTTGCGTACTGACTCGATGCATGGCTCGGCTTGTCAGTGTAAATTTAATACCAACAGAAAGAAATTGTAAAATGAAAAAACAAAACATAACAACAGCAACACTAGCAATGACCCTTGCCATTGGATTAACAGGATATACTATACCAACGTATGGGGACACGAGTTCACCCGCTAATGATACAGGTCCAGTAGTGAACCTTGACTACAGCAAAATGAAAAAGGCTTTCGAGGAGGCAGAACCAGCAAAGGCTAGTGATATTGTTGGTTGGATGAGTGGATGGTGCTTTGATAAAGAGCGTGAAGGTAGCGAAAATTACGTTGAAGCCTCAGTCCTCACTGGCTTTTTAGATTTAGATAGGGATGGGAAGCACACATTTAGGACTTTTCTTGACGCAGAAAGCGAGGGAGCAACGTATTATGATACTGCTCGTTTCGATGTGGAAAAGGCTCAGGCTGTTTTGGAAGAGGCTCAGGCTATTGTAAAGCGGTTTTCGATGCCATCACATGAAGCTAATGGAAGCCTTAGAATCGTTCGTCCTTTTGACGGCGAGACTAATGTAAGAATGGGAACAGTAGGGTCAGGAGCAGATACATACCTTTTGGCTAAACATGAAACAGGTTTCCCATTGGTTGAGGGTTTTTTGGGGTTTAAGATGAAAGAGAGATACTGCTATTACTTTATGAAAAAAGGATTCTAACAGCAAAGAACAGATTTGATGCGTCATGCCTTTTGCTGAATTGAAAGCATTTTAAAGCGTCCCTATTTCTGTGTGACCGGAACGTGATCGACTCCTTTTGATATTTAGTGGTTGGGATTTTTTTCCTTATTGCTGTTAGTACTTGGTTAGTGAAAGAATATGCTCAATATGCTAAAGAAATAGGGAAAAGAGGTTTTATAAATTATGAGTGAAATTAATAAGCAGACAATACTGGAGGCCCTGCAGGGAGTCCGTGATCCAAAGACACAGAAAGATATTGTAACGTTAGGTTGGGTGGGTAACGTGGATACCCGCTTTGGAAATGTTTCCATTACGTTGCACGCTCCAAAGGAGAGCAATCAGGAAGATTTGCGGAGTGTTGTGGTGGGTGTGGTAAAGCAGATTCCTGGTGTACAGGCAGTGCTACCGAGTTTTAGCAAGAAGCCGCCACCTAGGGCAAGTCGTTTGTCGTCCACAGGAGACCTTTCTCGTATTCAGAATATTATTGCCATTGGTTCGGGCAAGGGTGGGGTGGGAAAGTCCACCAGTGCGGTGAACATCGCCTTAGGAGTGGCTCAAAAGGGCTATAAGGTGGGTTTGTTGGATGCGGATATCTATGGTCCCTCTGTTCCCACCATGTTAGCTAAGGGGTTGGAATCCACTGCTGGAGTGAAAACTCAAGGGGAGAAGCTCATTCCATTTGAAATGTATGGAATCAAGGTTATTTCGTTAGCGATGTTAATAGATAAAAATCAGCCCACGGTATGGCGAGCGCCCATTGCTACGAAGATGATTCACCAGTTTTTAAATGGGGTTGTTTGGGGCGATTTAGATTTTTTATTTATTGATTTGCCGCCGGGGACGGGAGACATTCAGTTGACCTTAGCTCAGCAGGCAAACATTACAGGAGCCATTGTGGTGACCACGCCACAGCGGGTGGCTTTAAATATTGCGGAGAAGGGTCTCTTGATGTTTCAGCACCTGCATGTGCCTATTTTGGGAATTTTAGAGAATATGAGTGGTTTTGCTTGTGGATCTTGTGGGAGTGTTACGCCTATTTTTGGAGAAAAGGGTGCGCGTGAGTTATCCATGAAAAATTCTGTGCCTGTTTTGGGAGAGATTCCCTTGGACGTGGAGCTAATGCGCAGTGGAGATTTGGGCAAGCCCATTATTTTAAGCGACCCTCAGGCTCCTTCTGCCCAAGCCTATATGACCACGGTCGAGGCTCTTTTAAAGGCGTTGAGCACTTCGGAAGAGGATAAAACCTTGGCTCCCTTAGCTGTGGAGAGTATACCCAACGACCCTGAAAATAATCAGAAACATAGTATTGCTATTTATTGGACCGACGGAATGAAGTACGTCTACGATTGTTTGGATCTTCGTTTGGGTTGCCCTTGTGCTGGTTGTGTGGATGAGTTGACGAAGGAAAGAAAGATTCAAGCAAAGGATATTAACTCTGATATTTATATTGAAAAAGCGCTTCCCGTGGGTCGTTATGGTTTAAACATAATATGGACGGACGGTCACTCCACGGGTATTTATACCTATACGAGTTTGAGAGATTTAAACTGTCGAAAGGTCAAGGAAAGTCCCCATGTACCCAAAGCACACGAGCAGGATGCGGGTGAACATGCGCGAGTATAGCGAAGAAGAAAAAGATCGACGAAAAAAACTTCTTGACCTTAGAAAGGCAGGGGTTAATCCCTACTCCAATGGACTCACTCCCTCCCATGCCATAAAAGATGTGGTTGGTCGTTGGGGTTTAAGTTCTGGAGATGAGTTAGGGGAAGATAGGGTTTCCATTGCAGGTAGAATTATGGCTTTTCGTTATTTCGGAAAGGCTTCTTTTATTGAGGTTAAAGATGGTTCGGGTAGTTTGCAGGCGTATGTGACTGGAGACAATATTCCTAAGGAGAGTTTTGAGCATTTTAAAACTTTCGACGTGGGAGATTTTGTTTTTCTTGAAGGGGAGTTATTTCGAACCAAAAAAAATGTTCTTTCTGTGCGAGCCAGAGAGTTGACTCTTTTAACAAAAAGTCTTCGTCCATTGCCAGAAAAGTTCCATGGTCTGGTGAATATGGATCAGAAATACCGGATGCGCTATGTGGATTTATTGGTGAACAAGGGTGTGCGTGAGGTATTTGAAAAGCGCTCGAAGATTTTACACTACCTACGAACGTTTTTCCAAGAACGGGATTTTCTTGAGGTGGAAACCCCCATGATGCATCCCATAGCAGGGGGAGCAGCAGCTCGACCTTTTCAAACACACCACAATACATTGGGCATGGATTTGTTTCTTCGAATTGCCCCGGAACTATATTTAAAGCGTTTAGTGGTTGGGGGTATAGAAAGGGTTTTTGAAATCAATAGGAATTTTCGTAATGAGGGAATGTCCATTCAGCACAATCCGGAGTTTACAATGTTGGAGTTTTACCAAGCCTACGCCACTTACGAGGATTTAATGGTGATCACGGAAAAACTTTTTATAGAGCTTGCTTTTGCTGTACGAGGGAGTTTGAAATTTATGTACCAGGATACGGAGTTGGATTTTTCCACGCCTTGGCAGAAGTTTTCCATGCTGGAATCTGTGCAAAAGTTTAGTGGGCTTCCCAAGGAACTGGTGACGAAAAAAGCACTCAGTACAGTGGGGGGGCTTTGTAAGGCACTGGAGCATGCAGGAGTAAAGGGAGTGGATAGGAATAAAAAAGCTGGTGTGTTGTTGGAATTATTATTTGGAGAATGTGTGGAGGGTAAATTAATCCAACCCACGTTTATTACAGAGTATCCCAAAGAGATTAGTTTTCTTTCTCGTTCTAACGAGAAGAATCCAGATATAGTCGATAGGTTTGAGTTATTTATTTATGGAAGAGAAATTGCCAATGGTTTTAGTGAATTAAACGATCCCATTGACCAACGGGAGCGCCTAGAGGCACAGGCTAAGGAAAAGGCTCAGGGAAATAAGGAGGCCTGCGATTTGGATGAAGATTTTCTTCGAGCTTTAGAGTATGGCATGCCCCCAACTGCAGGAGAGGGAATAGGCATTGATCGCTTAACAATGCTCCTTACTGATCAGTCGTCTATTCGTGACGTGATTCTTTTTCCCCAAATGCGTCCTGAATCGTAGAATGGGATTTATTAGTCTATTGGCTTGTCGTTTTTTGACGGGGGGAAAGGGGTTTCTTTCCTTTATTTCCGCTTTTTCTTTATTTGGTGTGGCCCTAGGGGTAGCTGCAATGGTGGTTGTGATGGCTGTCCTCGACGGCTTTCAAGAAAAGCTCCATGAATTAATCACCAGCAACCATTCCCATATCCTACTCTATTCCTTGACGAAGAATATTCAGGACAGCAAAGCCATAGAAAAAAAATTAAAAGATCTATTTCCAGAGGAGATAGAGGCCAGCAGTTCTTTTATATTTAGTGAGGTGATGCTTATCCATAAGGGACGGGTCTTGGGTTCTCTTTTAGAGGGAATTGATCGGGAGAGTTCCGTGCGCACAACTGATATTTTAAAAAAAATAAACAACAAGAAGCAGGGAGGACTCTTTAGATCGCAGACAAGCCAATCGACTACACAGTCAACCGGTAACTCCAAACTTCCCCCTATTGTACTTGGATCCGTACTTTTGGAACAACTGGGAGCCTCTCCCGGCGACACCATATCCGTCATGGCACCTTTTTTAAAAAAATGGGGAATTGTGCCCCGGTCTCAGCGTTTTTATGTTGCGGGTGTATTGTCCACGGGCATGTATGAATACGATTCTAAATACAGTTTAATGGAGAAAAAAAATAGTATAGAATTTTTAGGCCTTCCCCCCAACAGTGCCAGTGCTTTGCGAATTAAAACCAAAGACCCTAAGACTTCCCATGAGTTGAGTAAGAAAATTAAACAAGTCATGGGATATTCCTATAGCGTTCGGGATTGGACACAACTCAATCAAAATCTTTTGTATGCTATTAAGCTTCAAAAAATAATTATTTTTATTGTTTTAGTTTCTATTATTCTAGTGGCTGCTTTTAATATTATGAGTACATTGGTGATTATGACCGATGAGAAAAAACGAGAGATGGCTATTTTAAGTGCCATTGGTCTTTTACCCCGGCACGCGACCTATATTTTTATGATTATCGGAGGAATTATTGCTCTATCGGGTTCTGCGGCAGGGGTGGCCCTTGGTTTAGGAATTGCACAATTTTTAGCAAAGACGAGTTTTATTACATTGCCGCCAGACATATACTTTATCTCCTATTTGCCTGTAAACATCCATCCTGCTACAGTGGGACTAGTAGTGGGTATTGCCATAGTTACAGCATTGCTGGCAACTATTTACCCATCTATACGAGTAGCAAGAAAGTCTCCTATTGAGGTTTTACGATATGAATGAACAGCATGTGGTTTTACAGTGTAAGCAATTGATGAAGAACTTTTTTAAAGAGGATCAATGCACAGAGGTGCTTCGGGGAATTGATCTTTCTTTACTTCGAGGGGAAAGTACCGCAATACAGGGAGTATCGGGGGTGGGTAAGTCCACCTTGCTCCATATTTTTGGTACGTTGGAAAAACCAAGTTCGGGAAAACTTTTATTTGAGGGTCAAGACACCGAGACGTTTTCTAGCGCCCAACTGGCAGAATTTCGGAATAAAAATCTGGGTTTTATTTTTCAATTTCATTACCTTATGCAGGAGTTTAGTGCTTTAGAAAATATTATTATGCCAGCGTTGATTGCTGGTGAGCCCAAGGAAAAATATATGGATAGGGCTCAACGTCTTCTTAGGGATGTGGATCTGTGGAATCGTCGTAGTCACAGGCCGGGAGAGCTATCAGGTGGAGAGCAGCAACGAATAGCTGTGGCAAGAGCCCTTATACAAAATCCCAAGCTTGTGTTAGGAGATGAGCCCACGGGGAATTTAGATTCGGAAAATGCTCAGCGGGTAACGAAGCTTCTCCTAGAACTTTGCAACTCAAGGGGTTCCACTCTTGTGGTTGTGACCCATGATGAAAGTCTAGCCAAGAAGTTTTCCCGTCAGATTCTTATGCGTGACGGTCGGGTGGTTACATAATTATTTACTACGGAGTGTTCTAACGACTCTCTTTAGTCTTAGTTGAGTCAGTTGATTTAGTTGAGGTTGTTGCATTTAACTTTGGAGTTATTTTCACTCTGTCACCTTGAACGTCGGGAGAGGAGGGGTTTGCCACGGAAGGGTCGCAGGGAAATAGTGTTTGCATAATTTTTTCAGGATGGTAAGGTCCATTAAAATTTTCATCTACTTCGTCTCCTCCTAACTCACAGTGGACTAAACTAAGAATTTCTGCTGATAGTCTTTTGCTATAGTTAAAACTAGCGAAACTTTCACCATCGTCGGCGCTCTTTATTCTATCTAAAATGCTCGAGTCTTTTAGATTTTTTGAGCCTTCCAGAAGTTTTAAAACATCCTCTTTTTTCAAAAAGTTAGCACTGCTCATAGTCATCACATTCCATTGGGTAGAGATTTTGCCTGCAGAAACCACAGTCATCGTACTTCCACTAGCGTAGTTTTTGGCAATAACCTCAACATTATCCGTGCCTTCTGGAAATACGAGCTTTATTTCTAACGCAACGTCTTCTTCTGGGCAGGGATCCTGCCTTCCCATGCTTGTGTCTTCTTTGGCTGTTTTCTCGCCTGTGAGCTGGTGTATGATTTCGTTGATCTGAAAGAGCATATTACTTGTAAACTTGTCGCATTTGCTTAGTTTTGGAGGTTCTGCCTGATCGGAAGATTCTGGATGACCTTTACTGTAGGCAGTCAATGGCAGAAAAATGATAGTACTCAAAAGGGTGAGCGCTTTGATATATCTTCTCATGTCTAACTTATATTATAGGGCAAGCAGTATGTATTTCCTAGAGGTTCCGCAGATAGGCGCTATGCAGTGTTTCCGTATTTTTTCTTGAGCTGGATAATTATCACCCCATAAACACGCAAATAGTTGAGTAGAGCACCATATTTAGAGTATAGTGCGTGCATAGGTTGGGATTGGTCGTTTTTTAAATATGATGAAGAAAAATCAACACGACAGATGGAAATACAGTGTACTTTATGTTTCCCTATGCCTTTGCTTTATGGTTATGGCAAGTTTCGCTCAGGGAGCGGAACGGGTAAAGAGAATTGAGATTCGTGGAAATCGTAAAATTGAAAAGCAAGCTATTCTCCAGAAAATTAAAAGTGCTAGGGGTAAGCGCCTTTCCAGACGAACAGTGGAAGGAGATATTCGCCGACTCCATAAACTAGGCTTTTTTCATTCCATAAGAGTGGATTTTAAAAAAGGGAGATTGGTATATTTCGTCCGTGAACGTCCTTCCATTAAAAGCATTTCCTTTAATGGAAACGAAGAAATCAATACAGAGGATTTACGGGAACTACTCAACATAGCCACGTATGGTATTTATGATGAAAATCTTGTGCGCGAGTCTGTGAAAAAAATAAAGGATTATTATGAAGATAAAGGTTTCTATCTAGCAAAAATAACTCACCGGACAAAGTATAATAAAAAAAATGATACCGTCAATCTTATTTTTACGGTCAAAGAAAATCATAAGGTAAAAGTTAAAAAGATAACTTTTCTGGGAAACAAAGCATTTACGGATGTACAGTTAAAGAGAGTATTGCGAAATACAGGGGAAGAATCTTTTTTCTCTTGGCTCACGGGTAGTGGAAGTTTCAAGGGCACAGGTTTTCGCCAAGACATGGAGTTGCTGCAAATTTGGTATTTAAATGAGGGCTATGTACGCTTTAGCTACGACCCTCCCATTATAACGGTGAGTGAAGATAAAAAATGGGTCTACATAACAGTTAAACTTACAGAAGGTAAGCAATATAGGGTAGGTGAGGTTGATTTTTCAGGAGATCTTCTCTTTCCTGAGAAAGAGATGAGTTCCATGATTAGTATGAATGCGGGCACAGTTTTTTCCATCATTAAACGTAACCAAGATGCCTTAGCAATAACAGAAAAATACCAGGATTTGGGTTATGCCAACACCAACGTTATTCCTCGTATGGAAGTGGACGATGAAACTCTTACCATAAATATTATCTATGAGTTCCAAAAGGGCAGCCTCGTGTACTTTGGGAGAATTTCAGTCAAGGGGAATGTGAAGACTTGGGATGAGGTTATTAGGCGAGAGTTGAGAATTAAAGAGGGAGAACTCTATAGTGGTACAAAGGTGAGAGAGTCTAAGGAAAATATCATTCGATTAGGATTTTTTGTTCCAGAAAAGGTTCGAGTTGTTACGAACTCTCCCCATGGTCAACCGGACATAGTAGACGTGGAAGTGCATGTGGAGGAGCGTCCCACGGGGCAATTTCAATTAGGAGCTGGTTATGGTACAGCCTCTAAATTTTTCTTTACCACAGAAGTGGCAGAAACAAATTTTAGGGGCTTGGGTCAGGATCTTCGTCTAAAAGCACAACTTTCTTCAGACAAGCGTTCCCGAAGCTTCACCTTTGGATTAACGGACCCTTACGCCTTTGATACAAACTGGAGCGTTGGAGGTGATATATTCTACACATCCTCTGTCTTTCCCAGTCGCTACATAAAAAAACGCATAGGAGTGAGCCTAAATGTGGGTTATCCTATTTTCGATTATACCCGACTGTTTTTAGGGCATCGATTGGAGAAGATATCCTTAGACGAGATAGAGGATTCTTTTGTGGAAAAGAATAAGGATAGGGAGGAGGGCTTGCTTTCTGCTCTTACGGCCACAGCAGTGCTGGATAAAAGAAATAATCGTTGGGAACCCAGCTCTGGGCATTACCTGAAAATTAAAAATGAGTTTGCTGGATTGGGTGGAAACCGACACTACTTGAAACTTGTTCTCGATGCTCGATACTATAAGAAAATTTTAGGAGATTTGGTGTTGAGAACGAAATTTGAAGTGGGCACTTTAATTGCCACAAAAGAAAATGGAATACCATCCACAGAGCGCTTTTATCTGGGAGGTCCCAGTAGTTTAAAGGGATACGAGGCATTTACCATTGGTCCTAGTCGTACAGCAGAAGATGGAGCAACTTTCAACGAAGGTGCTTTGAATAAGATGTTCTATATTCTTGAGTTTGAATACCCACTGGTAAAGGATTTGGGCTTAAAACTACTTGCCTTCTACGATGCTGGAGATGCCTATGGCAACGATAGCGGAACACATAGCTTTTCTTTGAAGCAAGACTATGGCTGGGGACTTCGCTGGTTTTCTCCACTAGGACCCCTAAGATTTGAATGGGGCTATCCCATTAACTCAAAATCAGGCAATAATGATCCTGTTTTTCATTTTATGATTGGACCACCATTCTAAATTTATGTAATATTTAAGAATAAAAGGAAAAGAGAAGGGGCCCTTAGCTCAGCTGGTAGAGCGCCTGATTTGCATTCAGGAGGTCAGGAGTTCGACTCTCCTAGGGTCCACCATCGTAAGTAGCTGAAATTATTGAGTTTTATTTTTTTTATCTTCATTTTTACGGTGATTTCACTGCAATTAATTGGGCTTTTCAGCCTTGGCTTTAAAAAACTTATGCCACCTCTAAGTCTAACTCTATTTTAGAATATTCAAGAATAGGTATTTTCACAGCAGATCAGGAGACCGCAGTGGACCAGGAAAATAAAATAGCGCCTGTGAGCTTTCTTCTTCTCTCATATAAAACAATAGTGAGAACTAATCTTGTGTAGGTTTCACTATTGTTTTAGATCATTTATGTTTTATTACTTTGATAGGCATGCTCTTTGTAATTGAGAGTAATAGTGAAGTGTTTCCCCTTCAAACGAAATACCACCAGGAACATAACAGCTTTCAGTAACGCTAGGATCAGAACCTACTTGCTTACAATACCTACTCAATGCAGGAGTGTATGTGTATAGATCACACGTTATTTCACAATCGAAATCGCATTTGGGGAAGTTACACTCAGTATGGGTATAAGCCTCGGCAGTTGTTGATAAAAAGCCGGCAGCTAGACAAAGGACTAGAGCGGTGTATTGTTTTTTTATTTTTTTCATTTTTTGTTCTCCCTTTTTAATTTTATTTCTATATTAAGCGTTATTGCTTTTGATTTCCCTTTTAGAATAAAACAAACAAATCAACATATCAATAGTTTTACCCTTACATAGCCTTACATAGTTTTGTCCTTGCATAGTTTTTTAATAATTTCATTAACGTGTTTTGTAATTTTATTTGACGCAAAAAACTTTCAAATCTCCAATTATTTAAGTTAGAAAAAAAAAATCATAACTTGTTAAAATTAAATAAACCTGCTCTTTGCGCAAAACAAAACCTAGCTATTGCTGCGCACTCCTTGCTGCAATTACTAATCACTCCACGTCAACCATGGGAGGAAGATCAATTGTTTTTCTTTGATGCATAAAAAAATACTGACATGCAAAAAATATTCAGTTACTAAACCCTTTATAAAAAAGACGCGCAGTGTGTCCCATAAAAATCTTTTTATCTTTTCTTTAACATCTTTTCTTAATTTACGGATTCCAACATGGTTTTCATTTAGTCGGTAGATTCTTTTGTAAGAGGTGCTTATTTTTTCATTGAACAAATAACTGTTTAATCCAGATTACCTTTTAAATTAGTAAATAAATTCAAGAGTCCAAAAAAGTTTAAAAATATATTTAAAGTTTTCCAAAAATTTGTCGTTATGTAATTTTTACGAATCTGAATTAAATTAGGGGGATTTTTAGTTATGAGAAATTTACTTATGAAAATGATTGTGAGCCATTATAAACTAATTTTACAGCGTAGGAGGGATGCTCGGCGGATAGAGTATAAAAAAATAAATTTCCGCTTAGTGCCGTTTATACTTTTTATTTTCATCACGGGTTGTAGCAATGCCTTGAATTCTATTTTCTCCGCTAGTTTTTCCTTTACAATAGAGGAAGGTTATTCTGAGAACGGTATATACTATTCCAGAAATCCGTCACCAGTTTTTAAATTTTCCAATGTGAAGGCTGGAGCGTTAGTTACTCTGCACGAAGATGCAGAATGTGCTGGAGTGATAATCAGTGAAGATGCAGTACCAACAGTGGATCAAGTGGACATACAACTAAAAGAAAGTATTGTATCCGATGGCAGCGAAACTTATTACGCAAAACACGCCTTGGGAGAAAATATTTTTAATTGTATAGAAATAAACTATGTATTGGATAGGATGGCAGCTAGACCCACTCTTGCTCTAGGTAATGAACTTAGCAGCCCTTCCACAGAACCCAATCTCAGTTTTCTTGTCTCTGATCTAGAAATTGGATCTGAGGTGAGCTTGCATACAGATAGTAACTGCATAGATGAAAAAGTGACATCAAGCATAGCCACAGGTACCACACTAACAATAGCAACTGCTCTAAACAGCGATGGAACATATAACTACTATGCCAAGCAGGTAGACAGAATTGGCAATATTTCTAATTGCTCCAGTGTGGTAGAGTATGTGCTAGATAGGGAGAATCCTTCTGAACCATCCATAGGTCTAGCTCAAGGAACTACAAGTCCTTCTAGTAATGTAAATCCTAATTTTCTTGTTTCAGGTGTGGAAGATGGGGCAACTGTAAGCTTGCATATGGATGATGCTTGCAGTGATAGCTCAAGTGCCATCGGAACTGCTTCCAGTAACTCTATTACACTAGAGTCGATTATAACAAATGGGAACGATACCTATAACTATTATGCCAAACAAGTAGATGGGGCTGGCAATGCTTCTAGCTGCTCTAACTTGAGTGCGGAATATATACTAGATGACTCTCTTTTCGGTATTCCTGTTGTGGGATTAGCCGGTACTGGTACAAGCCCTTCTCAGAATACCAATCCTAGTTTCCTTATTACTAATATAGAAGATGGAGCTACTGTAACCCTACACACGGATAGTGCTTGCAGTGATGCAAGTCAAACAGCATCAGGTACATCTTCTGGTGATTTCATCACACTCTCACTTGCAACCAGTTTAACGGATGATGAAACCTATACCTATTATGCAAAACAAATAAAGCCACCCAACTCCGCATGTTCTAGTACAGGTCTAACATATGTATTGGATAGAGTGGCACCAACTGTGCCTAGCCTAGTTCTAGGCAGTCCTTCTAGGAATTTGGATCCTAGTTTTGTGGTTTCAGGTGTAGAGAATGAAGCAACTGTAGGCCTATATACAGATAGCAGTTGTACAGAGGCAAACAAAGTAGCATCAGGTACAGCTACAGCTAGCTCCATTACACTATCACTTGCAACCAGTTTAACGGATGATAAAACCTATATCTATTATGTAAAACAAGTGGATAGGGCTAGCAATTCCTCTAACTGCTCTAATGCAGTGGAATATGAACTAGACACAAATGCCCTGGCACCAACAATAGCATTGCCTTCAGGACTTACAAGCCCTTCAACTGATACAACACCAAGTTTTTCTGTCTCTGGTCTAGAAATTGGGGGAGTGGTAAGTTTATACACAGATAGTACTTGCACAGACTCAAATAAAATAGCCTCAAAGACAGTCGCTAGTAGTTCTATTTCAATAGAAGTTACTATCAGTAGTGATGGAATATACAACTATTATGCAAAACAGGTGGATAGTTTGGGAAATGCTTCCTTTTGTTCCAGTGCACTGGAATATGAACTGGACATAACAGCTCTTACACCAACAATAGCATTGCCTTCAGGAGGTACAAGCCCTTCAACTGATACAACACCAAGTTTTTCTGTCTCTGGTCTAGAAATTGGAGCAGTGGTAAGTTTATACACAGATAGTACTTGCACAGACTCAAATCAAATAGCATCAAAGACAGTCGCTAGTAGTTCTATTTCAATAGAAATTACTGTTGGTAGTGATGGAATATACAACTATTATGCAAAACAGGTGGATAGTTTGGGAAATGTTTCTTCTTGCTCCAGTGTACTGGAATATGAACTGGACACAACGGTTCTTACACCAACAATAGCATTGCCTTCAGGAGGTACAAGTCCTTCAACGGATACAACACCAAGTTTTTCTGTCTCTGGTCTAGAAATTGGATCAGTGGTAAGTTTATACACAGATAGTACTTGCACAGACTCAAATAAAATATCGTCAGAGACAGTCGTTAGTAGTTCTATTTCAATAGAAATTACTATCAGTAGTGATGGAACATATAACTATTATGCAAAACAGGTGGATAGTTTGGGAAATGCTTCCTCTTGCTCCAGTCCACTGGAATATGAACTGGACACAACGGCTCTTACACCAATAATAGCATTGCCTTCAGGAGGTACAAGTCCTTCAACGGATACAACACCAAGTTTTTCTGTCTCTGGTCTAGAAATTGGGGGAGTGGTAAGTTTATACACAGATAGTACTTGCACAGACTCAAATAAAATATCGTCAGAGACAGTCGTTAGTAGTTCTATTTCAATAGAAGTTACTATCAGTAGTGATGGAACATATAGCTATTATGCAAAACAGGTGGATAGTTTGGGAAATGCTTCCTCTTGCTCCAGTGTGCTGGAATATGAACTGGACACAACGGCTCTTACACCAACAATAGCATTGCCTTCAGGACTTACAAGTCCTTCAACGGATACAACACCAAGTTTTTCTGTCTCTGGTCTAGAAATTGGGGGAGTGGTAAGTTTACACACAGATAGTACTTGCACAGACTCAAATCAAATAGCATCAAAGACAGTCGCTAGTAGTTCTATTTCAATAGAAATTACTGTTGGTAGTGATGGAATATACAACTATTATGCAAAACAGGTGGATAGTTTGGGAAATGTTTCTTCTTGCTCCAGTGTACTGGAATATGAACTGGACACAACGGTTCTTACACCAACAATAGCATTGCCTTCAGGAGGTACAAGTCCTTCAACGGATACAACACCAAGTTTTTCTGTCTCTGGTCTAGAAATTGGATCAGTGGTAAGTTTATACACAGATAGTACTTGCACAGACTCAAATAAAATATCGTCAGAGACAGTCGTTAGTAGTTCTATTTCAATAGAAATTACTATCAGTAGTGATGGAACATATAACTATTATGCAAAACAGGTGGATAGTTTGGGAAATGCTTCCTCTTGCTCCAGTCCACTGGAATATGAACTGGACACAACGGCTCTTACACCAATAATAGCATTGCCTTCAGGAGGTACAAGTCCTTCAACGGATACAACACCAAGTTTTTCTGTCTCTGGTCTAGAAATTGGGGGAGTGGTAAGTTTATACACAGATAGTACTTGCACAGACTCAAATAAAATATCGTCAGAGACAGTCGTTAGTAGTTCTATTTCAATAGAAATTACTATCAGTAGTGATGGAATATATAACTATTATGCAAAACAGGTGGATAGTTTGGGAAATGCTTCCTCTTGCTCCAGTGTGCTGGAATATGAACTGGACACAACGGCTCTTACACCAACAATAGCATTGCCTTCAGGAGGTACAAGTCCTTCAACGGATACAACACCAAGTTTTTCTGTCTCTGGTCTAGAAATTGGATCAGTGGTAAGTTTATACACAGATAGTACTTGCACAGACTCAAATAAAATATCGTCAGAGACAGTCGTTAGTAGTTCTATTTCAGTAGACGTTACTATCAGTAGTGATGGAACATATAACTATTATGCAAAACAGGTGGATAGTCTAGGAAATATTTCCTCTTGTTCCAGTGCACTGGAATATGAACTGGACACAACGGCTCTTACACCAACAATAGCATTGCCTTCAGGACGTACAAGTCCTTCAAATAATGCAACACCAAGTTTTTCTGTCTCTGGTCTAGAAATTGGGGGAGTGGTAAGTTTATACACAGATAGTACTTGCACAGACTCAAATCAAATAGCGTCAAAGACAGTCGCTAGTGGTTCTGTTTCAATAGAAATTACTATTGGTAGTGATGGAATATACAACTATTATGCAAAACAGGTGGATAGTCTAGGAAATATTTCCTCTTGCTCCAGTGTACTGGAATATGAGCTAGATAGAACAAATCCTCCTGAACCTTCCATAGCGCTAGCTCAAGGAGGCATAAGTCCTTCCACGAACACAAATCCTAATTTTCTCATCTCAGATGTAGAAGATGGAGCAATGGTGAGTCTATATACAGATAGTACTTGTACGGATTCAAGTCAAGTAGCATCAGGCACAGCTACAGCTAGCACTATCACTTTAGGAATTACTCTAAGTAGCTATGGAACATATACTTATTATGCAAAACAGGTAAATGATCTGGGTACTGCCTCTAACTGTTCTAGCTCAAGTGTTATCTATGAATTTATAGAGGCACGAGTTGTAGAACTTTCCATGAGATCACATCATAATTGCATTATTTTAAATGACAGCACTCTGAAATGCTGGGGTCGTAATATTTATGGACAATTAGGTGATGGCACAACTACAAATCAAAAAGAAGCAGTAGCAGTCCCTAATCTAACAAATGTTACTCAACTTTCTTTAGGAATTGATCATACCTGCGCTCTTTTAGATGACAGTACTGTAAAGTGCTGGGGTCGTAATATTTATGGACAATTAGGTGATGGTACAACCTCAACTCGAGCAGAACCAACAGCAGTCTCTAGTCTCACAAATGTTACTCAAATTTCTTCAGGAAATTATCATAATTGCGCTCTTTTAAGTGACGATACTGTGAAATGCTGGGGTCGTAATAATTATGGAGAGTTAGGTAATAGCATAGCTACAAATCAAACATCACCAGTAGATGTCTCTAGTCTCACAGATGTTACTCAAATTTCTTTGGGAGGTTATCATACTTGCGCTCTTTTAAGTGACGCTACTGTGGAATGCTGGGGTTGGAACACTTATGGGCAATTAGGTAATGGGACAACTACAAATCAAACATCACCAGTAGATGTCTCTAGTCTCACAGATGTTACTCAAATTGTTTTAGGAGCTCGTCACACCTGTGCTCTTTTAGATGATGCTACTGTGGAATGCTGGGGTTGGAACACTTATGGGCAATTAGGTAATGGGAGTACTGCAAGTCAAACAGAAGCAACAGCGATCGCAGATCTTGCAGATGTTACTCAAATTGCTTTGGGAGGTTATAATACTTGCGCTCTTTTAGATGATAAGACTGCTAAATGTTGGGGAGCAAACTCTTATGGACAATTAGGTTTTAGCAGTGCTGTAAGTTCGACTACACCAACAGCAGTCCCTGATCTCACAGATATCGCTCAAATTGCTTTCGGAGATATTCATGCTTGTGCTTATTTAACTAACAGCGCTGTAAAATGCTGGGGAAGTAATAACAATGGGCAATTAGGAGATGGCACAACTGAAGATAAATCTGCAGCAACACCGGTTATCGGCTTTCCAGGGGTAGCAAGTTTTGATTAATACAAGTCTTGATCTGAGGATTCGTTATTTACTTTATCAATCAAATACTCAACAACGTCATCCTTGCCCATAAGTTCCACATTAATAACTTTCTTTAGGCAATATCCTCCTCGAGCAGAGCAACCAGGAGTATTGACTGTTTTATTAGAAGTTTTGCAAATTCCTCCCTCTTGCGTTTTATCCATAGATCGTAAAGCGGCAAGAACAGATTTCTTATTTGCATTGGGAGCATATCCCTGTTGCATCTCTTCTACTAAGGTAGACAAGTGGTTCGTTTCTGAATTCGTTTGATTACTTACTTCCCATAGAAGGCTATACACATATTTATGGTCTGTTCCTATAGCTGTAATAAAATGATTTTTACTATCCATGGATGCAAGTTTCTCTTTAAACTCTTCCTCATTAATTTCTTTCGCAGCATACGCATAATAGAGGGCACATGCGGAATTGTGCTCCCATTTAATAGCTGCTAAAGCAGGATCCTGAGCCATGACCAATGAAATGGTCGACATTATTATTACTTTTATTACCTTCATCCTTCGCGTTCTCCTTGTATTATAAATTTCCCATTGATGAGATTTTTCAGTCCCAACAATGCAGAAATTTACTCCAAACAGCGCAATACGTCAATAGAAATATTGCCTCCTGTTTCCTTCGAGTTGACTCATAAAGCTAAAATAGCTTTGAATGCAATACGTTGCGAGCAATTAATTCATAATATACTCATAGTATACCCTCAAGAAACACACGAGCAGAAGTAGTGTACTGAAAAACTACTATATGATTTCATTCATTGTAATGTTAAACGTTCCCACCTTTATGGCACTATTAGCATTTTTTTGGAAATCTACGATCACGATCTCTCTTTCCGCTGCCGTTAGATCTTGGAGAATTCTGTCACCTTTGTTGAGAGCATCCCCCTTAAAGTACACTTGGGTTGTTAGCTCTCTAAAACCTCTGAGATGGGATTTTAGGTGGATATGGGGCGGTCGTACCCATGTAGGTGTGGCCCTATACTCTCCAGGTATAATTGTTTTAAAGCTATACTCACCTTTCTCATTGCTAGTGGCTCGACCCCAATATTGAAAGTTAGGATCAAGTGCTGCCGTGTTAGGATCACGTGGATGTTTGTATCTCCCTGTTGCACAGGCCTGCCATATTTCCACTAAAGCACCGTTAACCGGCTTGCAGTTTTCATCCTGTACAATACCTTTAAGAATAACCACTTCTCCTAAAGCTTTTTCTGTTGAGCCTTGGATATTTGTCAAATCTCTATCTTTATCTTCTTGATCTACTGCGGGATAAAATGGTCCCGAAGTTTGTTGAGGTGTTAAAAAACAGCTCTCTGCTTTACTGATACCACTTGTAATAGCAAGTATGGAACCTGCCGACAAGGCTGTCTTTTTTATATAATTTCTTCTACTTAGTTTGTTCATAATTCCTCCTATTTTTTTGACGCATGAAATATTCAAATACCCATACGTCAGGTTAAGTTTTTTTGCTCTCAAGGATACTTTCGGACATATCTGGAAATAAATATAATGATATTTTTCATTCTTTGTGATAAAAAAAATTTATGTCAATGAGTTTGGACGATATAAAGAACTTTGTTGCGGTGAGTGAGAATTTAAATATCACAAGAGCCTCTGAGTTTCTGGGAGTCTCACAACCCACACTGAGCTATTCCATGAAAAGGTTGGAGAGTGAGTTTAATGAAAAACTTATTATACGGTTAAAAAACGGTATTCAATTAACGAAACTAGGTGAAGAGTTTTATGGGCGAGCAAAAAGATTAATCCTTTACTGGGAGGATTCTAGAAAAATATTTTCAGTGGAAGATCGCCATAGCTTTGCTGAGTTTTCCATAGGCATCCATCCATCGGTGGCAATATATAGCTTAGATAAATTTTTGCCGGAAGTTTACCGTAAGTATCCTCGCTTGAGTTTTAATCTGCTTCATGGTTTGTCGCGAGAAATGTCGAAAAAAGTGATCAACTGGGAGGTGGATTTTGCCATTGCCATAAACCCCATCGAACACCTAGATATTGTTATTAAAGAGATTGGAAAAGATGAAGTTACATTATTTTCAACGAGTAGAAGCCTAAAGAAAATTATTTATGATCCACGACTGGCACAGTCGGTTTTTATTATGAAAAAAATAAAAAAATTAAATCTGCATACAAGAGAATATATCCATTCCAGTAATTTAGAAGTAATCGCAAAGCTCTGCTCTTCTGGATTAGGGTACGGTCTCCTGCCCACAAGAGTTGCCAACAATTATAAGAATTTAAAAAAGTTGGCGGGCGCACCAAAGTTTATAGATAGAATTTGCTTGATCTACAGAAAAGAGCGTCATGGAAATTCTATCAGTCAAAATATTTTAAAAATAATTAAAGAATCTATCTTATAGATTGTCACGTTTCAGCAAATGATTAAAAAACTGCTGCAAAGCATTTTCATACAACGGTTGACGGTGCGCGCGTTAAGAAAAAATTGTTTTATTCTTGACGTTTTGTTCTTTATTCTCTAGTCTATATTACTAATATAGAAATATAGAAACACACGAAACTAAACTAAACATAACAATAGAGGAGAAGAAAGATGAAAAACAAAAAAAAATATACTGGTATTACTCTAGCGCTTTCCCTAGCCCTGGGGTTTCTGTTAACAACAACTGCTGAGGCTCGTCGGCTCACTCTAACAGTGGATCGTAGATATAGTTCGGGTAATGTCATTGAACTGAAAAGAATGGCCAATCGACAATATAACAGGAGTGTTTTGCGAGGCAGAAAATTAATTGCCATAGAGGTCAAAGGAAATAGCACTCGAAGTACGAGAGCAAGACTGTCCTTAGTAGTAGACGGTGATCAGGAGAGTAGTGAACGCTTGAGGAGATCTCGTGAGAGAATTATTATGAGAAATCATGGACGCTCTAATGGTTCTTGGGAACTGGAAATAGATCGAGCACCTGCATACATAGAGGAAATCGTTCTTATTGTCGGAAATAGGAATGGAAATGGAAATGGAAACAGAGATCCTCGTTGTGGGCGTGCGTGTCAGCGAGCCTGTGATCTACACACATCCACATATCGTTTAGAGCGGCTTTGCAAAGAAATAGGTTCCAGACCTAAGGTTACTAAAGGTTGTAAACGCTTCACGAGTACCCCTTCGTTAGAGGGAGTTTGCTTATCCAGGAGAGTAAATCCTGGCCATGCGAAAAGATGCTATCGAAACACTCGTACTCAACGAGCAGAGCGAAGGTGCTTAGAAAGATTTTAACTAACACCTAAAAACTGTCAAAAATAAGCCTGTCTGTTTATTGTTTTTTTTTCTAACAATATGCGTACAGGCTTTTTCTATTTATAAACATTCCTAATCTTCGTCGAAAATTCACTGCGAAGCATTATTTATTGACGGCACGCGCGTCAAGAAAGCATTTTTTTTATTATTGATGTTTTGTTTTTTATTCCCTAGTCTGTATATAGAAACACACAAAACGTAACTAAGCTTAATATATAGGAGGAGAAGAAAGGTGAAAAAACAATATACTGGTATTACTCTAGCGCTTTCCCTAGCCCTAGGTTTGCTGTTAACAACAACTGCTGAAGCTCGTTGGCTTACTCTAAAAGTGGATCGTAAATATAGTGCGGGTAGTTTCATTGGATTGAAAAAAATGGCCAAACGACAATATGAGAAAAATATTTTGCGTGGCAAAAGTTTAATCGCCATAGAGGTCAAAGGAAATAGCACTCAAAGTACGAAATCGGAGTTGTCCTTAGTAGTAAACGATGATGAGCAGAGTAGTGATCGCTTGAAGACTTCTCTTGAGAGAATTATTCTGAAAAATAATGAAAGCTCAAGTGGTTCCTGGGAACTGGGAATAGACCGTGGACCTGCATACATAGAAGAAATTGTTCTTATTGTCGGAAAGAAAAATAAGCAAGGTGAATGCGGAAGAGCGTGCCAGCGATCATGTGATACATACACATCAAGTGATAGTTTGGAGAGTTTTTGCAATTATATAGGATCCGATCCTACTACTACTCGCAATTGTTACATACATACCAACACCCATCGTTTACAAAGAGCTTGTTTGTCTGGGCAACCACTGCGCGATAGTATTACTGGTTGTGATCTGTTTACCAGTAACGATGAGTTACAGGAAATTTGCTTAGAAGAGGGAGTAACCCGGGATTATGCAAGGAAATGTTATTTCCACAGCGATGATGAGCGCGGGTGCTTAGAAGACTTCAATAAAAGTGAGGATGAGATCTGCGGACCTGCCTGCAAACGAGCCTGTGATACATATACGTCCAGTGATGATTTAGAGCGGTTCTGTAGAAAAATAGTTTCCGATCCTACTACTACTCGCAATTGTTACATACATACCAGCGGCGATAGTTTACAGAGATCTTGTTTGCTTGGGCAACCACCACGCGATAGTATTACTGGTTGTGATATATTTACCAGTAACGATGAATTACAGGGAATTTGCTTGGAAAAGGCAGTACCTCGCGATTATGCAAGGAACTGCTATTTCCGCAGCGATAATGAGCGTAAGTGCTTAGAAAACTTCACAAAGCCGTAGAAATGCCGTAAAAATGCCGTAGGGGGTCCGTGTGTTTGTATGGTATAAGTTCTTTTCATATGGAATATTTAGATCAAACACCGGGCACTGGCTTTCGCTCCTATGTGGCTCAACAGATTTTTGCCAAGGAACAGGAGATAGAGAGTTGGTTTGAAAAAAAAGAAGACTGTTGTCCCGTGCCTCCCTATACCAGCATTGACCTTCGGGATTCAGGGTTTAAGTCTGTTCCTGTGGACTCCAACACCTTTCCAGCAGGCTTTAATAATATATGTATAGAGGACTGGAAGGTGGCTGCCCAAGGGTTTCAAAAAACCTTAAAGGCTAAGAACAAGCAATCACCTCAAAAAATCCTACTAATTGCAGAAAGCTATACCTCCAACCCCTTTTACTTTGAAAACCTAAGGGTATTAAGAGAAATGCTCCAGTTGGCAGGCTTTCCCACTACGATTGGTCACTGCAATTCACAGTTGGAGGGTGATGGGAAAATCTCTGAAATGGAAACCAGTTCTAAGCAAAAAATTATTCTCGAAAGAGTGGAGCGTAGGGGGCAAGAAATTTTTACTGCTCAAGCAAATTTTTCCTCGGACAAAGATTTAATTCTCTTAAATAATGATTTGAGTGGAGGGCTTCCTGAGGAACTGGAGGGTCTTGATTATAAAATTAGTCCCAATCCGTCGATGGGTTGGTTCCAGCGCAAGAAAAGCACTCACCTTACTTATTATAATAGGCTTGCTAGGGAGTTGGCTCAGATACTTCAAATCGATCCCTTTCTTATAACAGCACGGTTTTCCCAAGTAAGTGGTATGGATTTTCAAGAAAGCACGGGGTTGGATACTTTGGCCAAAGCGGTGGACAAGCTCGTGGAGGAAATTCGTTTGGATTATAAGGAGCAGGACATACAGGTGGAGCCCTTTGTCTTTATTAAGGACAATTCAGGAACCCATGGTCGGTCCATTATGGTGGTAAAAAGTGGGTCGGATATTTTACAAATGAACCGACGAACGAAAACCAAAATGAATACGGGTAAGGGCGGCGTACAGGTGAACAACGTACTACTTATGGAGGGCATTCCCACCGACGTGCTAGAAGAAGGCGAAAGTGCAGAACCGGTAATTTACCTTGCTGGTAGTCGACCCATAGGAGGCTTTCTCCGTATTCATCCCAAACGAAGTCAGGGGGAGAACCTTAACGCCCCGGGAGCATACTTTAAAACCCTATGTTTTGCGAACCTATTAAAAGATCCCAGCCCCCAAACAATTGTGTTGGAGAAGTTTTATGGTATGTTAGGGAGACTATCCACAATAGCTAACGGGCAGGAAATGAATGAAGAAAATCTCGAATACAGTTGTTGACGCCATTGGAAACACTCCCATTGTGCGCCTCCATTCCGTATCTAGTGGTTTGGAACCCACAATTTATGTAAAGCTGGAGGCTTGTAATCCTGGGGGATCCATTAAAGATCGCATAGCGCCCTTTCTCATTGGCGACGCAGAGAAGGAGGGCACTCTCAAGCCTGGAGGCACTATCGTGGAAGCCACCAGTGGAAACACAGCCATTGGTCTTGCCATGGCAGCCATTAGTGCCAGAAAAGGATACAAGGTAGTGGCTGTAATGAGCGACAAGCAATCCATAGACAAAGTAAATACCCTCCATGCCTTAGGGGTGAAAACAGTGGTTACTCCTTCCTCCGTTCCGCCCGACCATCCCGAGTCCTATTATTCAGTGGCAGAAAGAATTGTGAAGGAAACACCCAACGCTATTCTCACCAACCAGTACCATAACGGGGCCAACCCTCGTGCTCATTATGAAACCACGGGTCCAGAAATTTGGGAGCAAATGGAGGGGAATATCCAATACTTTGTGGCAGGTCTGGGTACGGGAGGCACTATTTCGGGAGTGTCGCATTTTTTAAAAGAAAAAAATAAAAGTATTCAAACCATTGGTGTGGATCCTAAGGGGTCGATCTTGCGACAGTACCATGAAACAAAAACCGTCGGCGAGGCGGGATCCTATCTTATAGAAGGCATCGGCGAGGATATTATTCCTAAAAATGTGCACTTTGATTATATCGATACAATGGTTACTGTGGACGATCAGGAATCCATAACTTACTTACACCGACTAGCCAAGGAGGAGGGGATTTTTGGTGGATCGAGTAGTGGTGCTGCTATTGCTGGAGCTGTGAAAATAGCCCGAACGCTTCCCAAGGGAAATATGTTAGTTATTCTTCCCGACGGAGGAGGTAAGTATTTAAGTAAGTTCTACAACTCGAAGTGGTTGCGAGACAATGGGTTGGATCCAAAAGATGGCAAGCCCTAAAGGTTCTTCATTTGAAACCCTTGCCGTTCATGCTGGTCAAGAGCCGGATCCACACACGGGTGCTATTATAACTCCCATCTTTCAAACCTCCACTTTTGTGCAGGAAAAAGCGGGAAAAGACAAAGGTTACGACTATTCTCGTGCAAAAAATCCCACCCGGTCTGCCTATGAAAATTGCGTGGCAGCGCTGGAGGCAGGAAAAGAAAATACAGCCTTTGGTGCTGCTTTTGCTTCGGGCTGTGCTGCTACGGCAACCCTAATCCACTTGCTCCAACCTGGGGATCATGTACTTTGTATCGACGATCTTTATGGCGGCACTTATCGGCTTTTTCATGACGTTTTACAAAAGCAGGGAATAGAATTTTCTTTTGTGGATCTTGTGGACGAGACTCAATTGGAAAAAGAATTTCGCGACAACACAAAAATGGTATGGATAGAAACCCCCACAAACCCTCTCTTAAAAATTGTAGATATTGAAAAGGTGGCCCGTTTTGCAAAAAGCAGAAACGCGCTTTTGGTGGTGGACAATACGTTTATGAGTCCCTACTTTCAAAAACCCATGGACCTAGGGGCAGATATTGTATTCCACTCGGCCACAAAATACCTCAACGGTCATTCAGACATAGTGGGCGGAGTGGTGGTGACCCCCAACGCCCAGCTCGCAGAAAAAATTTATTACCTCCAAAAGTGCATAGGAGCTGTGGCAGGCCCCTTTGATGCTTGGCTAGCCATGCGTGGTATCAAGACCCTTGCCATCAGAATGGACCGCCATGAATCCAACGCCAATGCCATAGTGAAACTACTGGTAGGCCACAAAAACGTGGAGAAAGTCTATTACCCGGGTCTTCCCGATCACCCTGGCCACAATATTGCCAAAAAGCAAATGACGGGCTTTGGAGGTATGATTAGCTTTACCCTTAAAGGAGGCTTGGAAAAGGCTCGCACGGTGGTGGAAAGTACCCAAATCTTTGCCTTGGCAGAAAGCCTTGGGGGAGTGGAGAGCTTAATTGAGCACCCTGGTATTATGACCCACGCAAGTGTTCCCCAAGAGATTCGTGCCAAACTGGGGATTGAGGACAGCCTTGTACGCCTTTCTGTGGGCATTGAGGCCGAAAAAGATCTTCTTCAGGACTTGGAGCGGGTATTGGATTAAATTTCTATTGCAAAAATAGGTATATGGTAATATAGTTTTCTCGGTTTAAAAAAATAGGAGATAAAGTTATGGCAAAAAAAAGTGCTCGTGTAATTATTACGCTAGAATGTACGGAAGCTCGAAAAGAAGGCAAATCTCCCTCTCGCTATTCCACAACAAAAAATAAGCAAGCTACCCCTCAGCGGTTAGAAAAAAAGAAGTATAATCCTGCTTTACGAAAACATACACTCCATCGAGAAATAAAATAATTTTCTCCTATTCCGCTCCAAGAACTCCTATAATTTAATAATATAAACAAATAAAGTTTGGATAATGGAAGCATGAAGTTTCTTATAGCTCACGGACGGCACGATCTTCTTGAACTCTATGGAGATATCATTGAAAGCGTGGACGAGTCCCTCGTCATACTCAAGGCAGAGTCCTATCAAAAAGCCCAAACCATACTGAGAAAAGAAGATATAGATTGCATTATTTGCGATCAAAACCTTCCAGGAGGATCGGGCTTAGATCTGTTTGTTTTTTCAAAAACACAGGGGAGGATTCCCTTTGCCCTGTCTGGAGATAAGGAAGCAGAAAGTATTCCTGAATACGAGGAGTACAAGAAGGATATTTTTTCTTATATCCTTCAATCCCAAGCCGTGCCGTCGATTCTCAACGTGGTAACTGCGCTAAAAAAGAAAAAAAATAAAGCCACAAAAAAATCCTCATACACTCGAGTGCGCATGGGAAATCTATCCAAAATGAAAACCATGGTGTGTGATATATACCTGCAATTGTCGGAAAAAAAACATGTGAAGGTTATGAACTCAGGTGGAGCATTTACGAAAAAAGATTTCAATCGGTATGAAAACAAAGGGCTTGCGTATCTATATATTAAAAAAGAAGACAGTAGAGCGTTTATGCGACAGCTTTTAAAAAGCATTGAAGAATCCTTGAAAATAAAAGTTTCTCACAAAGATAATGTTATGGATTTAGCAAGAATCTCCCACCTAGCTATTTACGACAGCATACAGTCCCTAGGAGTTACCCCCGAAGCCCAAGAGCTTATTCAAGTAAACATGCAAATGGCCATAGATACGGTAAAGGATAGCGACATTTCCACAAGACTCTTTTCTAAGCTGGAATCCAACCCAGAAGCTTATATTAATGTTCACAGCACAGCCCTGTCCTTCCTCACCTGCGCCCTAGCTTCAGTGATGCCATGGCGACAAGAATCCTCATACTATAAACTCTCCCTCGCTGCCATTCTCCACGACATTAGCCTAAGCAACCACAAACTTGCTGCCATTCAAAACCTAGAAGATCTGGAAAAAAATAAAGAACTTTTTAAACAAAAAGAACGGGAAGAGTATAAAAAACACCCTCTACAAATTGCTCAAATGGTACGAAATATTGAATCCATACCACCGGACGTAGACAATATTATCCTCCAACACCACGAACAACCCGACGGGAAAGGATTTCCCCACAAACTAAGAGCCCCTCGTATCAGTCACCTCTCTAGTCTTTTTATTATTTCCCATGATATTATCCACTTCCTTCTCAGAGAAAACGGCACCATCCAAGACTATTTTGAAAAAAACAAACAAAAGTTTCGTGTGGGACAATTCCGGACCATTTTCGTGGAAGTAGAAAAAATCCTATCCTGATACTGTAATAAGCCTACCTTGTAAGAGCTCCATTATTGTGTTCAATTGCTTGCCGAGAAGATAAACAAAGACAGCGGAAATAAGAAGCACAACAACAGTGATGAGTAATTTTTTGGAGCGAGCAATTTTGGGATTTTGCCATAGAAGGGGAAGGGCAAGGGGACCGGCTATGACTACCCCTATCCAAAAAATACTTATATTTTCTCTCCACGACTTTGGCTTATTTTGGTTCATAGTTTTCTAATGCTAACAATTGCTGCTTTAAATGTACACCTCGATAGGCGCGAAATCCCACTAAAGCTCCCCCTGCGCCCAAAACGCGATGGCAGGGAACGAGAAAAGGGTAGGGGTTTTTTGCCATGGCCTGTCCCACAGCCCTTGCTCCACGGGGAGAACCACAATCCCTTGCCACCTCACCATAAGTTAAAACCTCTCCCACGGGAATTTTCCTCACCCGCTTGAAAACAGCGGAATAAAAAGGAGGCAATTTTTGGGTATATAGGGGCACTTGGGAAAACAGCACGCTTGGCTCGTCCACCGTCCCTCGAGTATATTTTTTTATACTTTCGACCAAACCCCCAAACCACTTTGGAGGCTCATCCGGGAAAGCACCACCCATACTCTCCTGTATTTCTTTTTCAATACGACGATGAAGACTTTTCCTATCCCTGTCTGGCAGCCAAAGTCGCAAAACTTTGTCCTCTTGCCAAGCAAGTCCCATATATCCCAGCGCTGTAGAGAAAGTTCTATATCCTCGCATTTTTATTATTCCATCTATTGTTTCAATCCTGGTCGCAATGTTTTAGGTAGGTTTTTTTCTTCCCTCTAGTCCATAACACACGGTCGGTATACGCCTCAAATCCTCTTTCCAAAGAACTCTGCACCTGAGAACCCTCCAAAATTCCCAACACACGCGCAATGGCTTCAAATGTGGCCATGCCCTCTGGTCTCGATTCTTTGCGCAACCTGTAGATCGACGGCTCTCCCACAGGAAGAGCAATCCGGGGAAGGTCTCGAAGGTAAGGGTTGCGAAAAATCATCTTCCGCGCCTGCCTCCAAGAACCGTCTGGCACAATCAACTGCAAAGGCTTGCTATACTCCTGCCGACCCGTCAACACCTCTGCCTCCTTATTGGGAAACAACACCACAGGCAGGTAGTCCGGGTGGAGCAATTTTTTTGTAATACCATAGTCAACAGGTTGCCTTAGCACCGTAACACTGGCATTCTCCAAAGCCAGCGTTGCCAAGTGCCCCGTATTGGAAATCTTCCAATACTCCCGATGATGAATAAAAACAGTCACTTTCGTGGAAAGCCGAAAGGGCTGGAAAAAGGAGCATATGCATAACTCGGCATGCATGCGGCAGGAAATACAACGAATGTGACCTCGGCTGGAACTCATCTCCACAAAAAGATAGCACAGAACATATGGGATGCCACCCCAACAACTAAAAAAGGCTTGCCCCCCAGCATATCCCATGGGTAATGTCTAACTATGTCCTTTGTGATCACAGAAAAATGTGTTTCCGAAGTCTATGCTTCCTGCGTGGGAGTCTGCCCCGTGGAGTGCATTCACTACGTGGAAAAAATGCCCAAAGGCATGCCCCATAACGGAAAACCCTTTATGGTAATCGACCCCGACATCTGCATCGAATGTGGCGCCTGTGAACTCGAATGCCCCATAGGCGCTATCGTGGACAACGAAGAAGTAAGCCCCGAATGGACCGCAATCAACGCAAAACTCGCACCAGAAGTAATAGGAGAAACCACAGACGTGCGACCTCCCAGCTCTCCGCCCAACCGCTCAGAAAATAAACTGACTAATAACTAGGTCTGTAAAGAAGAGACTGCCTTTCTATGTGGGCATCAGTGCTTAGATATCATAAGAGATTATCTATTTTTCTTGATTGTAAGCTGATGAACTTGCCTTATATGCTTTGAGTAGATAAAATCTTTAAGTGGGGCATTTAAAATTATTTATCTAAAAGGCAATGAAAATTCTTCCAGAGACTAATTCCTCTGTTAAAATGGGAAATGACGTATAGATATTTTTTGACCACAGCAACTTTTCATAGGCGAACCTGATCATGCATATAAGAGAAATAGAAGAGAATGTAAAAAATTTAGTAGGGAAATTTACTAACGAGCGATTTATTTTTGATTTCCTATTGTCTTTTGGTTGCCCAAATAAAAAATTATTAAGAAAATCGATCAGTTCTGCTAATTCATGGGATAAAAAATATTTGCTTACCCGGTATAGCAAAGAAGAAGATGATTTCAATGAAATACAAGAAAAATTTGAAAGTGAATTATGGGCAGTAAATGCCTCAGTTCATTTCAATAAATGGGCAGATATGGATAAAAATGAATTTAAAAATATCCTCGCTTATTCTTATGACGATGGTAAAAAGAAAAATATGGACTGGTGTCAGTCTTCAAGGAAAATAGCATCTGAAAATGAGAGGCTTGCAAAATGAGTAAGCCAAGATACTTAACAAAATCAAGATTTAAGCTAGGTATTGAATGTCCTACAAAGCTTTTTTACACAGGTAAAAAAGAATATCCAGACTCTAAGATGGATGACTTCTTCTTGGCAGCACTGGCCGAAGGTGGATTTCAGGTTGGAGATTTAGCAAAGCTGTATTTTCCAAATGGGCATGACATTACAACTCTTAACTATGAAGAAGCTGAAAATCAAACACTTGAGCTTCTAAAACAAGATAATGTGATTATCTATGAGCCTGCGATACGCTTTCAAGATTTATTTATAAGAATTGATGTACTGGTAAAAAAATGGAATCATTTCGATCTAATTGAAGTTAAGGCTAAATCTTTTGACGAGACAGAAGAAGAACCATTTCTTAATAAAAATGGGACGATTAAAGCAACTTGGAAATCTTACCTTTATGACATTGCTTTTCAAAGGCATGTCTTAGCCGGAGTATATCCAGATGCAAGTATTTCATCATACCTGATGATGGCAGATAAAAATGCTTCTTGCCTGACAGAGGGATTAAATCAAAAGTTTAGAATTGTGAGAGATGAATCAAACAGAAAAGGAATAAGCATATCTAATACAATGACGGCTAACGACTTAAAGCACAAAATTCTTATTCAGGTTCCTGTGGATGATAAAATACAGCTAATTTATGATGGTAAAGATTCAAAAATTGTAAATAAGAGAGGATTTTTTGAAAATATTGAGTTCCTATCTGAAAAATATAAAGCAGATAAAAAAATAAAAAGTCCAATAGGTTCGAAATGCGCAAAATGCGAGTTTAAAATCTCTGGTTCTGATAAAAATTCTAAAAGCGGTTTCAAAGAATGTTGGAGTGAAGCTCTTAAATGGAAAGATGCTGATTTTTATGAGTCTAATATTCTTGAGGTTTGGAACTTTAAAAGAAAAGATAAATTAATTGAAGAGGGAAAAATTAAACTTACTGATCTTTGTGAAGAAGATATTTCTCCAAAAAATGATAGTAATCCTGGAATTACATCAAGTGAGAGACAATGGCTTCAAATAGAAATGGTACAGCTTGGGCAAGAGAAACCTTTCTTTGATGCCCATGGAATGAAATTGGAAATGGATAAATGGACTTTTCCTTTGCACTTTATAGATTTTGAAACAACTGCGGTTGCGATTCCTTTTAACAAAGGTCGTAAACCTTACGAGGGTATCGCCTTTCAATTTTCTCACCATATTGTTTCAAAAGATGGGTCAATTGAGCATGTGGGAGAATATTTAAATACTGAACGAGGTATATTTCCTAATTATGAATTTGTGAGACAGTTAAAGCTACAACTTGAAAAGGATGAGGGAACAATTTTTAGATATACTTCTCATGAAAACACTTATCTGAATTTAATCTATAGGCAGTTGCTGGTCGATGAATCTGAAATTCTAGATAAAAATGAGTTATGTGATTTTATTAAATCAATAACAAAGTCTGTTAGTTCAAGTGCCGAAAAGTGGAAAGGGCTAAGATCAATGGTAGATATGTGGGATTTGGTAAAGAAGTTTTACTATTCACCACAAACCAAAGGATCGAATTCGATTAAGGCGGTACTCTCTGCAATATTAAATTCGTCAGAGTATTTGCAAAAGAAGTATTCACTCCCTATCTACGGTAAAGACATAAAAAGCCATAATTTTGATAATTGGAAATGGATAGAGATAAAAAACGGCATTATTATTGATCCATATAAGAGATTACCAAAAATGTTCCAAGATATATCAGAAAAGAACATGAAAGTTCTCTCCGAAGATGATGAGCTTGCCAATGGTGGCGCAGCTCTAACCGCTTATGGGAAAATGCAGTTTGCTGAAATAACAGATTATGAAAAAGATGAGCTATGTAAAGCTCTGTTGAAATATTGTGAGTTGGATACTTTTGCTATGGTGATGATTTATGAAGCTTGGCGAGAGATGGTTAATAATGAAGAAGCAGTTTAGGTGATTTAATGAGTGAGAAATTAAAACCTGATATAAAAATATACTTAGATGAAATTTCAGAAAGACTTTACTCTGGTCATGCCTCTATTATGATTGGTACTGGTTTTAGTAAAAATGCGGTTCCAAATGCGAATGATTCAAAATCATTCTTAAATTGGAATGAATTAGCAGATATATTTTTCAAAAAATTATATGATAGAAAACCGGATGAAAAAGATCGGTATTTAAATCCTATTAAGCTTGCAGAAGAAGTTCAGGCCGCATTTGGAAGACCTACTCTTGATAAAATCATATTGGATAGTCTACCTGATTTAGATTATTCTCCTGCAAAATTACATAAAGATTTAGTTTCCTTACCGTGGAACAATATCTTTACAACAAATTATGATACTTTGTTAGAACGAGCAGGTGAAAAATCAACGCAGCGGTATGATATAGTTATTAATCAAAAAGACCTTGTGTATTCAAAAAATCCTAGAATAGTAAAACTACATGGAAGCTTTCCATCGGAAAAACCTTTCATAATAACAGAAGAAGATTATCGCACATATCCAGATCATTTTGCTCTTTATCTTAATACTGTCCAGCAATCTTTGATTGAAAACACATTGTGTTTGATTGGTTTTTCTGGCGATGATCCAAATTTTTTACATTGGATTGGATGGATTAGAGACAATCTTGGTTATGAACATTCGCCTAAAATTTATTTAATAGGTATTTTTGATATTTCTTCATCAAAAATGAAGCTCTTGGAAAGAAAAAATATAACTGTGATTGATTTATCTGATACTGCTCCGCAAGGTAAAGACAAGCATCGAAAGGCTTTGGAAATTTTTATCAAATATCTTAATAAAAAAGAAGATGATGAAATAAAATTAGACTGGCCTTCTGATAAAACACTACGGCCTCCTAATTATGATAAAAAAAATGATTTAAAAAAAGAAATGAGTGAAGTTGCAAACGAATGGAGAAAGGTCAGGGAGGAATATCCCGGTTGGGTAGTATGCCCGTATGAGAATCGCAAAAGATTATGGAGTTATACGGAAGATTGGACTTATGAACGGCACTTACAATCAGAGGATACAGATGAAAGAGTCTTACTTTTTTTGTATGAGTTGGTTTGGCGATTAGAAAAATGCCTCGTTCCCTTGTGGGATGACCTTGCAAAAAGTGTAAATAGAGTTATAGAAGGTTTTCTTTCTTTTGATAAAACTAAACTAGAGAATGAAAATGAATTCGCTGCAATTCATGAAAAATGGCTATATTTAAATTTTTCGTATTTAAGGTATCTAAGAGAAGAAGGTTTGGATGATAAGTGGAGAGAGTCTTTGAAATTAACTAAATCAAGGCCTGATTCTTTACCTGAATTATATAAAATAAAAATGTTATTTGAAGAGTGTTACTTCTGCTTATATCGGCAAGATATAAAAGGACTGTTAGGATTATTTATGCAGTTGAAAGGAAAAAACCTTTCTCCTTTTGAAAAAGCTCGCTTGGCTTCAATGATGGCTGAGTTTGGACTCCTGAAAGAGTCAAAAGCACTGCTTGAAGAATCATTAAACTCTATTCGTTCTTTACAAAACTTAAAACCTATTACTAGCGACTATACTTATCTTTCTCAAGAATCGTATATTTTGCAAATATTGAAAATATTAAAAGATGAGGGAAGTTTTTGGTCTAGAAGTAATTCCAATGATAAAAATCCTATTACTAAATATTATGAGAGTTCAACTGAAAAAAAGAATAAATATGATAAAGAAAAATCAGAAGATCAACCACAAGATAATGATAAACATAGTCGTGATTATATCTCTGAATTTGTAAATCGCTGGTCAACACTTAAAGATTACAAATGTGACCCATGGGGTGAGCTAGAGTTTTTTAAATTAAAATTGGAAGATCAGCCAATTCCATATGAGAGAGAAGTCAAAATTGATGGCTTTGATATTGGTCATTATTCTACATCATACAAATTAGGAGAGAATGATCCAGAGCCACTGAGAGCGTTTAATTTTTTAAGGTTTATTGAAGATATTGCAATGCCTTTGCGAGTTTCTAATATGACATATGGGCAAGAATCTGTAAATGGAGCTATCTTACGACTTCATCAAGTAGCCCCTAATTGGGCATTGAGTATGATGTTAAGAGCTGGTGATAGCAAATCACTCGATAAAATATTAGATAGAGAAACCTTATATAGAATGAAGCAGGAAAAAGTTAATTATTTACTAACTTTTTATCTGGACTTACTCAATGAGGTGGAAGAGCTTGTAGGAATGTCAGATAGTTGGAAAACCTCTAATATTGGAATTAGAATTGCCCAACTGGTTCCAGAAATATTGTCAAGGTTGATACTAAAAACAACATTAGAAAATCGTGAAAAAGTATTAGAATTTTTAATAAAAGTTTATAGCTTTAAAGCAAAAAGTAATTATAGCGGTATTGGAAATTTATGTAAAAGGCTCATTTCTTCTTGGCCACAAAAAGATTACAATAAATTAGTGAATACAATTCTGGTCAATTTTACTTGTCAGCAGGAAAGTAATCATATTATTCAAAGAGAATTTCCTGATCCATTTCTTTCATTAAATATTAAAGGCATTAAAGATCATAATGTTATGATTTCGATTCCAGATGTTGTCGTGAAAGATTTATTAGCAGACTTTTCTAAAGCTGAGGGTGAATTCAGACATAATTTATTTATCAGACTAGCCATACTAAATGATATTAGAGCACTGAACAAAAATCAGGAGAAAATATTTTCAGAGTTATTATGGTCTCTAACTTGTGAAGATGGTTTTCCATCCGTAGGAGGTGATATTGATAAATACTGGTTCTCAACATTACCATACCCTAATAAGATAGAAATATATAAGTTGTTTAAAGTATATCTTTTGAAGCTCATACCACCAGTGCAGGATGGAAATAATGTAAGTATTTCTTTGGGGAACTTTGCCATTTATCAAGAATTTATTGGTGCAAGAGAATTCCTTGGGAAAGAAATTGAATGGAATGTTGATGATGCTGAAAAATTATTAACGATTATCTTAGATTACTTTGATAAGGATAGAAAACATCTTGAGAAAAAGGAAAAAGATCCAATAGGAGAGAGAAAAAAAGAGTTTCAACGAAGATTTATGCAGGTAGGCAAGATTATTTCGTTTGCTGTAGTCCCTTTCTTTTCAGATAAATTATTCAAAAAGAAGAAAATCAAGTTGGAGAATTTCATTGAGGTATTGTCTAAAAATGATGTTAGTGTTTCTAGTCTAGCAGAAGAAATGTTTTCTAATAAAATAACTAAGAATGAAAAGTTCCTAGATATAGTTAAAGATGAGGCAAGTGAAAAATCCTCGGATAACTGCTTTAGAGGAATAATTTCGATAACAAGAATAATTGAAGTTAGTTACAGGAACGATGAATATTCTAATTACAGAAATTTAAGTGAGATTTTAGTTGAAATGGTTTACTGGCGAGTATTCCCTCATGTAATTGCTGCCTTGGGGAATATATCTTACTTAATAAATATGGTGGATAAATTTGAATTAGGTCAAGTTTTAGACAGACTTATTGTGGGTTTAAATTATTTACGCTATGAGACTGAGTCAGAACGAAGTAATCAGTCTAGAAAATTCTCTGATTTGTTACATGCGAGAGAGCAAGCTGCCGAATTAGCTTTTTCTATTTATAAAAAGTTAAAAATAGAACAAAAACAAGTTCCTCAAGAAATAATGAAATGGAAAGAAGTTTGCTCATCAAATGAAGAGTTTGTTGAAGTGAAGAACCAGTGGTTAAATTAAAGGAAGAACAATATCAGTGTTAGATAAAAATGAGGTAATTGAACTAAGAAAAGTATTAGAAGAATTTAAGCCTGTTACAGGCCCTATTTTGAGAAAGAAATATTGCTCTTTCCCGAAAAAACGGACGCTTTTATACAACGCAGCGTTTTGTTTTTCTAGCATAGTCCATTGAACTCAAATATCCAAGCGAAGAATGCAGCCTTTCTCGATTATACCAACTTATGTATTCAAAAACAGCTCTTCTTGCCTCAGATATATCCTTAAATTTTGTCTTTCCTAACTCATTTTTAATCGTATGGAAAAAGCTCTCTGCGTAAGCATTATCATAGCAATTCCCCTTTTCGCAAGATACTAAACTTCTCGATTTTTCCATATTCCAAAGAAATAAATATTATTATAATCCTATATTTATTTTTTAGCTGTCGCAATGTGGCTGTTAAGATATCTTGGTAGTTATGATGCGACAGAATCGCTTGCTGATCATATAATTTGGTTTCAAGATTAGATATCTCTACACTGTAAGGGGTGTTTTTTTCTGAAACAAGAGTTAAATCTCCATAAATGGATAATTATTATATTAATAATTAAAAATTATGTATTTAGTATTTTTTCCTTACTGTGAAACGGAAATAAGTGCATCATCCTTGCTCAAACTCCATTTTTATGGGTATAGGGATCAAGCTATATCCATATTTATCTCTAATTACCCGTTCAGGCTACTTTAACCTATGAATTTCACTGCCGTTTACTAAATTGAATAATAAAATCCAGAGAAAAAGGATTTTTCTAAAATTACTTCTGGGAATAGCTTAAAAATGATCTAACCGTATGCAGTGGAATGTATCTCTGTTGATAGGTCGTCGAAAATCTTTATTAATTTTTTCCGAACCTCCTTTTTGAATGAGAGGATCAATCGCATAAAGTCAAAAGTTTTCATGATAGCAAAAGTTGTTTCTGTATACACGATAATATCAGGGTTTTTCTCTTCTGGCCGCTTTTGCCTGTATGTTTTTAATGTGAAATCATCAAGTGAATCACACTCTTCCGAGTTAAGAAAGAGATTAAAAAGATTATAAGCAATCGTTCCCATTACAACCCTAAAGACAACCTGGGTGTATTTTTTGGAAGGCAGTTTTTCTAGTCCCTGGAAACATTTCATTTGGCGGTGAGATTCTTCAATTTCTGTGCGCAAGTCATAAGTGCTTAAAACTGCCTTTGCTGATTTATTCTTCCTAGTATCTGCAAAAATAATGTTTTCTTCCTCACCGTTTCTCTTTGTAAAATTAACTAATACACCACTTTTAAATACAGAAAACGATTTCCAGTCCAAATCGTCCTCCTTAAGCTCTTTTATTCTTTGTTGGTACCTTGTGGGATGAGGCGCCCATTTATTTTCTGCCAAGGCTTCAGCGACTACGTATTTACTTACCTCTAAACTCTTTTTTAAGGGAATACAGATATCAATTCCACGATCCTGCTTTAAAGAGGTTATCCATTTGCTATCTAAAAAACCTCTATCCATGATTAAAACGGAATTTCTTTCAAAATTAAAGTCCTTTACCAGCTCTCTTCCAAGGGTGAGGTCATGCTCATTGATAGGGGCAAATTTCATTGCACGAATAACTCCCTTTCGGTCAATAATTTCTTGAATCCAGACAACCTTATATCCATACTCAGAATCATTCTCAGCATTTTTTAAAACTCCAGCACCTTGAAAACTTTCGAAAAGATGTTTTGGAACATGTAACTTAGTTCCATCAATAATATAGTGATGAGTTCTTCCAACCGACTGCTCTTTGAATATATTATTTAGGATACCATTAAACCAATCTACTATATCCTCTGCCTTAGTTGATAGTAAGACGTGTTTTAGAGTCTCTCCATGAAATGCAGCTTCTCTAGGGTACTTATTTTTTCCATTAAACCCCTCTTCCAGCACTTTGGCTGAGTATCTTAATTTAGCTATAAGCTCTGCTGAATTTAACATATAAGGCGCTGAAACTAACGAGTGTTCATCATTTAGCCGTTGAATAATCTGCGCTAATAAAAGAAACTCAATAGGAACTTCGTATCTTTTTCTTGGATCAGGAAAGGACTTTAATACATCCTGCAAGAACCCTGCATCGAGAGCATACTTGGCAATGGAATCGACCGGCATTTTTTGGCTTATTCTAACAGACTCTATAATGCCCTTCTTCAGTGATTCAATCGTCTTTTTCTTATCATTTTTTATTATTGGTAGATCAGGAAACATTCTAAAAGGTTAAATTATTTTTGATCAAAACGCATGATTATTTTTCATACACGGTATTGGAGTTCAAATGAAGAATTTTTTAACACTCTTTCTTGTATTTATTTTTTCTTTGACACGAATTCTCTCCGTTTCACAATTTTCCTTAATCTTTTGTCCATCCTTCCGATAAAATAGATAATGTTTGAGAGATTAAAAGATTTAAGGAGAAATTTATGCAAGCTATATATTTTATATACTATTTCATAATTCATGTCATTGTTGCTATAGTAGTCTGTAGCATAATTTCTATAATAAGTCCAACCCTTTCTACTATATGTATATTTATTGGTCTTTTTATTAGTTTTTTTACTGCGAATGCATCAGCAAAAGGAAAAATTAATACTTCAAAAAAAAGGGTTAATATTTCGACTTCAATAGAAGAAATATCAGGTTATATTTATGATGATGATGATGATGATGATGGTGATGATGATGATGGTGATGATGATGATAATCGCCATGATAAAGATACTGTTTTAGTATCTCCATCAAATTCTATAACTATTCTAGGTATGAAAATTAATGGTGCGCTAATATATACGAATACAACTGGTATTAAAAGTAGATTTCCTCATGTCATTCCTCAAGAATTAAAAGCAATGCCAAGTAGTGATGTTAAAATTAGTTTAGATTACTGGTCTAGTTATTCTGAAATGAGCGTAGGAAATAGATATGATTTCTTAAAATGGCTATCATCTGGGAGAGAAGATTTAGATATTGATATAGGATTACTTTTTGTTTATTTTTATGGTCTTGAATGGAGAATTATTAAAGATAAAAAAGATTATAAATGGATTGCAGAAGAGACTCTCAGACTTTTATCTATATATGAAAATAATTCATTCCAAAATTATGCAAACAACCTCCTGACTTATATTTCATTTGAAGGGGTTAAAAAATTAAATACCAAAACAGTTAAAAGAATTAAAGAAATAGCGAAGAGTTCGAAATCATATGGTGTTATGGCACAGTCAGGTTTAATATTTATACTCGAAGGAGTAGATAAAGTAACTTCCAAAATATTACTTTTACAGATACCAATTTTTGATTGTTCTAATAGAAGCATGATTCCTGAAAAAGTCGGTGGAATATTTTATGAGCATTTAAATTTTTTATTAAAAGATAATATTGATGCCTATTGCAAAGAATCTAGTATTCTGAATAGAAACGTCAGATATTATGCTTCAAGCCATGTAATAGAGGATAGAATTTTAAAAGGAAAGTACGTTCATGTTCCCATTGAAACTCAAGAAAAACTTGGAAAAAAATGGAATCAAGCGATCGAAGATCTCAGAAAATACTCAAACAGAATCGGAAAAGATTCAAATGAGAAACTATTTACATTATTGCCAGATAATTTGAAAAAAAATATGAGCCACCCGCTTCAGAAAATATTAGAAAAAATCTTAGATCATAAAAATGAACAAGTATTGAAGTTTGGAGAATTAGCTGAAAAGTGTAGAGTTCCATACAAAGAAAAATATTCATTAAAAGATTGCTCTAGCATTTCAAATATTTTAAATGACAATCAATTAAGCATTGAGCCAGATCCTGAATATTTTAGGAAATCATTTAAATATGATGATAATGTTTGTATTTTCAAAGGTAGATTACCCTTATTGAAAGGTGCGGATTACTCAACAGTGTCCATTCTTATAGATTTAGGAGTATCTTTGGCACATGTGGATGGAGTCTATAATGAGACTGAAGCTCAAACTATTGAGAAAGTAATTTTAAAACGATTTTGTCCTAATGACATTAATTTAAAAACAAGAGTATCAAAAAGATTACAGATTTATAAAGACAGTCCTCCAAGAATAGTTGGATTGGTTAAAAAATTATCTGAAAGGCTTAATGTTGATGAGTTGATTGATCTTGGCAATTTTCTTTTTGAAATTGCACATGCTGATGGAGATTATGATGAAAATGAAAAGGCATTTATTAAAAAAACTTTTAAAGGTCTTGGAATTGAAGAATCCTATAAAAAAATAGAAAATAGTTTTCGAGTAAAAAGAAAATCATCTTCCAAACAAGAAAATGAGCTGTCATCGAAAATGAATGATGGAATCTTCAAAAACTTAGACGAAGAAACAAAAAGCATTCAAGATTCTCTTTCCCAAATATTTAAAGAAGAAAAATCTATGGAAATATTTGAATCTGCTCCCCAAGATAAGTCATTTGATTTAAATTTGAATGAGAAAAAATTTTTGCATGAATTACTTGAGTTTTCAAAGATAAAAAAAGATCATTTACAAAAAATGGCAAAAGAACATGACCTTATATTAGAGAAGATTATAGATAAAATTAATCGTTGGGCTGAAGAAATGTACGGTGACTATCTTATTTTTGATGAAGATGATTTTATTATTAAGCAATCTTTAGTGTCGAGAAAAAAAGATAGTGCATGAATAGAAAATAAAAAATAGAGAAACTAATTATTAGGATAAATTGAGAATGCTAATATGAGAGAAATTTTTGCTTGAACTTTTATAAATTGTTAGGCCTCAGATTTACAAGAAATTAATAGAGTCCCTGTTTTAGGGAACAATTCAGTGTGAGCTATGCTATTCAGCTCCTTAACTCGTCGCAATAAATCCTTACTATCAGGCAGATTCACTGTCGAAGGTATAATTTTTTTTAATCACAAAGAATAAAAAATATCATTATATTTATTTCTAGCTTTGTTCGATAAGTGTACATGAAAGAGAAGTCAACATACCTGATTCGTGGACATTGGAATGCTTTTGTATCATGGGTCAGAAGAAAGGGAATAGGGATTATGGAAAAGCTAGAAAACAGAACAAAAACAGCTACATCGATGGTTTCTGTGCTAAATATGGCTAGTTGCGCGAGAAGGTCGGACGATTGCTTCTTAACACTCAAGCAAGTAGAGGAGCCATTTCACTCTCTAAAGAATCGAGAAGACGATGGAGGCCTCACAAATGTCGTAAAGATTTTTGAAAAGCAGGAGGAGCACACCTCCCTCGATAGAGCCACGAAGGTGGCAAAAGATATTATGGCAGAGGTTATGCAGTTCCGTCGCATGCCGAACCATGAAAATTGCGATTTGCCCTGCCCCTCGTGCCTCTCGCCCCATCTACCCAAAGTCACTTCTGCAATTCAACAGGGAAAACCCGTTACTTTCGTACTTCCCGCATTTCCAGGTAAGTCGCCCAATCTTGCGAAGGTTCTTGGAGCAATGCCAGACATAGCCGAGCAACACTCCCTCCAGTTCCTAAATCAACTTTGCAATCGCATTCGAAAGCATTACTTGCCAGGCGCTCGAGTTATCTTGTGCTCAGATGGTCGGGTTTTTAGCGACATCGTAGGTATGCGCGAGAAAGACGTAACCGACTACCAACACGAACTGGCTCAAATGATCAAAGAACTCAACCTTGAAAATCTTTCAACCTTTAACCTCGATGAACTGTGCGACGGAAGAGACTTCGTTCAAATGCGTAACGAGCTAATGGACGAATATGGAAAGTCGCTGGAATCTCTTAGAGAAAAAGTTCGACGAGGCGGAAAACTCTCTGAAAACTCAGAAGACCAAGAAGCACACCGTATGTACTGCGGAATTACCCGATTCTTGTTCGAAGACTCCATGTACCCCGGTCAGACAAAAAGCCGTACAGCAGTCCAAAAAGACTCCCGAATTAGAGCCTATCAAGTTATCCGTAGAAGCAATGCTTGGAGTGAACTCATTGGAGAACTCTTCCCCGATGCAGTTCGATTCTCCATTCATCCTCAAACCTGTGGAGCAAAAAAGCTTGGTATTCGCCTTATGGAAGCCGAAAGCTGGATGACTCCTTGGCATGGAGTCGCGATGAAGACAGATGAGGGCTTTGTCCTTCTCAAGCGCTCACAGGCCGAAGCCCTAGGAGCTCAAATGGTATGCTCGGAAAATGGACGTCCCAGCCATTATGATTTGACGGCAAGCCAAACAGCGGTTAACTTAGAAAGCAGAAAAATTAAGGTATCATTATGAAATATACAACCTCAAGACTTGAACCCTTTGGCTTACTGATCGAGCCGCTTCACTCAAACGACGATGTACACACCCTCGATGTGGAGGAACTGCGGGATCTTTTTCAGCGCGAACACCTCATTGCCCTAAGGGGTTTTCATACATTTAAGGGAGCAGAGGGCTTTTCCGAGTACTGTGAACGCTGGGGGGAAGTCAGCCTATGGCCCTTTGGCAAAGTGCTGGAGCTTGTAGAGCAGGATAATCCAGAAGATCATATTTTCGACTCCAGCTACGTTCCCCTACACTGGGATGGAATGTATCGCCCCCAAGTTCCCGAGTACCAGATATTTCACTGTGTTCAGGCACCCCCAGCAGATTCTGGAGGTCGCACTACTTTTTCAAACACCGTGCTTGCCCTAGAACATGCTCCAAGCCATGTACGCTCACTTTGGAGCAAGGTCACCGGTGTTTATCACCGAAAGATGGAGTTCTATAACAGCAAAACAGTCTCACCTATCATTACTCGCCACCCACAGAGAGATTACCCTGTGATTCGTTATAATGAGCCTCCAGTGGAGACAGACAAAGACTTTGTTAACCCTCCAGTACTGGAGTTTACTGGTCTAAATGCTGAGGATCTTTCAGAATTTCATCGCAGTTTACAGGAAGCGCTCCGTGCTCCCAGCAATTTTTACGCCCATGAATGGCACACAGGAGATATTGTTATTTCCGACAATTTCACCCTTTTGCATGGTCGAGAATCCTTTGTATCAAAAGCACCACGACACCTTCGACGAGTTCATGTACTCAGCGATCCCCCACTGAATAACCCCGGTTTGGAATCCTACAAATGAACCAACTTTTGACAGGAAGCCAATACCTAGAAAGCCTACGCGATGGGCGAAATGTTTACTTGAACGGCGAAAAGGTTAGCGATGTAACCACTCACCCTGCGTTTCGTAATAGCGCTCTATCGATTAGTCGAATGTACGATGCGCTTCACGATCCTAAAAGCAAGGAAACACTCACAGCCATCGATGAATTTGGAACTCGTACACATAAGTTTTTTAAGCCCAGTAGAAGTGTGCAGGATCTTGTGGAAGCAAGAGAGGCCATTGCCCACTGGCAAAGAATGGGATACGGCTTTCTTGGTCGCACACCTGAGTATAAGGCATCGTTTATGGCAGGACTAGCTGTGAATGCGGATTACTACGGGTCATTTTCCGAGACTGCGAAAGGATGGTATCGGGAGTTCACACAAAAGGGTTTATACCTTAACCATGTGATTATCAATCCTCCAATCGACCGAAAGCGACCCATTCACGAGATGGGTGAAGAGTTTATCCACGCCGTTCGAGAAACCGACGCTGGAATTATCGTTAGTGGTGCAAAAATGCTTGCCACAGGTTCAGCAATTACACACGCAAGCTTTGTTGCTCCAGTGGCGTCCGCTGTTCTTGAACCAGGCAGGGCCGAGGATTTTGCCCTCGTATTCTTCGTTCGAATGAATAATCCCAAATTACGCTTAATTTGCCGTGCACCCTTTGGTACACGCGCTCCTTTCGACCAACCACTTTCCAGTCGATTTGATGAAAACGATGCGGTTTTGATTCTTGATGAAGCCTTTATTCCTTGGGAGGACGTGCTCGTATACCGGGATATCGATCGTTCCACTCAGTTTTATGTCAAGTCCGGTTTTCCCAACCTATACAACTTTCAATCGGCTATTCGACTTTCTACAAAGCTTGAGTTTATGACCGGGCTTCTCTCTCGCTGCGTGCGATCCAATGGCACCGATTCCTTTCGAGGCGTTCAGGCAGCACTGGGTGAAATGATTTCTATGCGAAATATGGTTTGGGCTCTGACCAGTGCGATGGCCTACGATCCTGAACCGTCAACGGGTGGCACTGTGGTTCCTCGCCTCGATCACGCAACAGCTATGCGCATGTATAATGCGCAGATTTGGGCACGAGTGCATGAACTTTTTGAAGTAAATTTAGGAGGATCTCCCATTGTCGTTCCTTCCAGTTGCCACGACTTAAAAAACAAGGAACTCAAGCCGCTCATCGATCGCTACTACCGTGGCGCTGACTGTAGTGCCGAAGAACGAATTCAACTCCTCAAGCTGGCATGGGACGCTATTGGTTCCGAGTTCGGAGGACGAGACGAACTCTACGAACGCAATTATTCTGGAAACGGAGAACAGGTTCGATTGGACGCCCTAAAATGGGCAAAAAAAAGCGGATCCCTGGAACGCTTCGAAGGGTTCGTGCAAGAATGCATGGATGATTACAATGTGGACGGTTGGGTGCGCGGCCCTTGGAAGAATGGGGGCAACTGATGTGCGGAATCACAGGATGGGTCGACTTTAACCAAAATCCAGAAACTCAAACTCTTCAAGCCATGACGAAAACCCTCGAAAGACGGGGACCAGATGGCAGCGGCGTATGGATGGATAAGCACGTTGGTTTGGGACACCGTCGTTTGGCAGTGATCGACCCTCAAGGAGGCGCTCAACCCATGTTGAGTCCAGAACAGTCGAAAAAAAATGTTCCACTTGCGGTTATCTCCTATAACGGTGAAGTATATAACTTTCGCGAGCTAAGAGAAGAACTGAAAACCTTGGGCCATACATTTCGAACTCAGTGTGATACTGAGGTTATCCTTCGCGCATTCCTTGAATGGAAGTTGGATTGCGTGCAAAAACTTAATGGCATTTATGCGTTTGCGATATGGGACAGTGAGAACGAAGAGCTCTTACTTGTTCGGGATCGCCTTGGTGTTAAGCCACTTTTTTATTATCCACTTGAGGACGGCATACTCTTTGGTTCAGAACCTAAAGCCATCCTTGCTAATCCACTTGCCCATGCAAGAGTTTCACGAGAGGAACTTTGCGACGCGCTTCTCTTTTTGCGTACTCCAGGGAGAGTGCCCTTTCAAGGGATGAGCGAACTCAAGCCCGGGTATATTTTACGTGTTCGCCGTGGAGGAATCCGAGAGGAGCGCTACTGGAGTCTTGAAGCTCGACCCCATACGGATGATATGGAAACTACGATTAAAACCGTTCGCGAACTTTTAGAAGACACCGTAACTCGACAAATGGTTTCAGATGTGCCACTTTGTTCACTACTTTCTGGAGGACTGGATTCCAGTGCAGTGTCTGCTTTTGCTCAGCGAGTTCGTCGCTCTCAAGGTGAGAAGATTTCAACTTTCGTGGTGGATTTTATTGGTCAGACGGATAATTACCAAGCAGATCCCATTCGTCCCTCTCCAGATTTACCCTTTGCCCAAGAAGTCGCTGACCATATTGAATCAGACCATCACGAAGTTATACTCGACAAAGCACGTCTCATCGATCCAGAAGTACGTGAAGCCGTGCTTAACTCCTGGGATCTTCCCTTTAACTTCGGAGACCTTGATATTTCTCTGTACTTACTCTTTATGGCTGTTCGTAAACACGCAACAGTTGTTCTCTCTGGAGAAGCTGCCGATGAACTTTTTGGAGGTTATCTTTGGTTTAACGATGAGAACGCCATACAAGCCGAGACCTTTCCGTGGCTCAAGCTAGCTGCCCATAAAGGATTGAATCCAAGTGCTCTCTTTAACAAATCATTCCTTGAAAAACTTCGACTGGACGAATACCAAAACGACCTCTACCAGTCGGCCTTGCAAGAAGTGCCTCGCTTAGAAGGTGAAAATTCGAAAGAAGCTCGACTTCGCGAGATTGCCTATCTCACACTCACCCGTTGGCTTCCCATTCTGCTGGAAAAGAAAGATCGAATGAGTATGGCAGTGGGGATCGAAGGTCGCGTTCCCTTTTGTGATCATCGACTTGTGGAATACGTTTTCAATATTCCTTGGGAGATGAAAAAATCCTTTGCCTTGGAAAAAGGAATTCTTCGTGAAGCTGTAAAAGACCTTCTTCCTAAATCAGTGGTTCAACGTAAGAAGGCAGCGTATCCGACAGTTCAAGATCCGCAATACGATCAAGAATTAGCATCCCTGTTGAACTCAAGTTTGAAAAATCCAAACTCTGCATTGCACGCATACTTGTCGAAAGAAGGTGTGGAAAAGATTGTGGCTAAGAGCGATCAAGCTGCCCTATCGGAATTTGAGCGCATTCTTGTGGAGTCGACAGTAAGGTTAGATGCTTGGATCACTAAGTACAATATCGAAATGCCAGATTGGAGTAATGAAAATGAAAGCCATTAGAGTAACAGATTCAGGAGGCCCGGAAGTTCTCGTTTACGAAGATCGATCCGATCCCACTCCAGGGGAAAATGATCTCTTGGTAGCAACTGATGCCATTAGTGTGAATTTTATCGATCTCTATCGTCGGGAAGGACGCTACCCACAGCCACCTCCGGGTGTTCCGGGGGAGGAGGGGTCGGGTCGAGTGATTGCTGTAGGCTCTGGTGTCAGTGAATTTTCCGTTGGAGATAAAGTTGCGTGGACAACTGTTATGGGCAGTTACGCAGAGAAAGTGATTGTGTCAGTTGAAAAAGCCATTCACGTTCCAGAAGGAATAGACATGCAAACCGCTGCCGCTGCTCTTGTGATCGGAATGACTGCCCATTATCTCGTCTACGATTCCTATAAGGTGAAGGAAGGGGATACTTTGCTTGTGCATGCTGCGGCTGGGGGAGTGGGATCGATTCTTGTGCGAATGATAAAGTCGCTGGGTGGTCGAGTGATTGGAACAGTTTCTACTGAGTCGAAAGAAAAATCGGCAAGAGAGAATGGAGCGGATGAAGTGATCCGTTACGATCGGATTAAAGATTGGCCAGCAGAGGTTAGGCGTCTCACCGATGGTAAAGGTGTGGATGCCGTCTACGACGGGGTGGCCGCTGCCACATACAAGGGGAGCATTGCCTCTCTTCGGATGCGAGGAACTTTAGTTCTTTTTGGAGGAGCCAGCGGTCCTGTTCCTCCTTTCGACATCATGGAGCTAGCATGGGCTGGTTCTTTAACTCTCACACGTCCCTATCTTGAGCACTTTCGCGCAACGAGGGAAGAATTTCTTTGGAGGGCAAATGATGTTTTTCAGGGCATACTTGATAATAAATTCGGCGTTACGATCGGTGGAACCTATCCATTAGCCCAAGCAGCTGATGCGCATAGAGATCTAGCTAGTCGCAACGCTAAAGGAAAACTTTTATTAATTCCGTGAGGTGATCTATGAGTAAAATTGTTGGAGCTGGCCTGCTTTCTCATGCGCCAGTGATTATGTTTCCAGAGTCTGTGCGAATTGAAGCAAATGGCGGTCAAGACTTCACACTGGCTACGGGGCTTAAGCGTTTACGAAGTGAAGTATTTGATCAAGTTGAGCATGATACGGTGATTGTTTTGGATACCCACTGGGCCACAACCACAGAGTTTGTGGTGTCTTCTCATAAAAATCGATCCGGCAAATTCACCTCAAGCGAAATGCCCATGCTTTTTCATCAAGTCCCTTACGATTTTTCTGGAGATCCAGAACTTGCGCATGCGATATGTGAAGAAGCCAACAATTCTTGGGCAGCTCCAGCAGATGATCCTTACCTTCCAATTCAATACGCCACACTCAACCTTCAATCCTACCTCGCCAAACCCAATCAAGCATGGGTTTCCATTTCGATTTGCCAGACGGCAACTACAGAGGATTTTCTTCGTTTTGGTGCTGCGATCTCTCGTGCCATTGAGAAAACAGGTCGACGGGTAATGCTTATCGCTTCAGGAGGATTGTCCCATGTGTTTCAACCCCTTTCAGTTTTGCGCGAACACATGGCCGGCGATCCAAAAAATATTATTTCAGAAGAGGCTCGCACAGCAGATCTGGAACGAATCGCTTGGCTTGAAGCTGGCAATCATAAGCAAGTTATAGAGACCATGTCAGATTATATGAAATTTGAACCAGAGGCGCGCTTTGGTCATTATTTAATGCTCGTTGGAGCTTTGGGAGGAAACGCCTGCACTCTTTCTGGCAAGCGATACAGCGACTATGAAAGTGGTATTGGCACTGGTCATATTCATCTTTGGTTTCAGCCATGAAGACCATACTAATTACTGGAGCAACTTCAGGGCTTGGACGTTACCTAGCGGGGCGACTTTCTGATCATAAATTGCTCTTGCATGGTCGTAACCAACAGCGCACAGAAGAATTAGCAGCCCACCTCGATGCCCAACCGTACGTGGCAGACTTGAGTGATCTTTCTCAGGTGCGCAGGCTTGCAGGTGAAGTCCTTGCCGATCAATCCAAGATCGATATTTTAATTAACAACGCTGGAATTGGTTACGGTACTGAACGGGAACTGTCTATCGATGGTCACGAGTTAAGATTTGCTGTAATGTACCTTGCTCCCGTTCTACTCACTCGCCTGATACTGCCTTCCATTACTTCACAGGTGTTAAACATCGGATCAGCGGGGCAAGAGTCCATCGACTTTGACGATATAAATATTGAGAAAAACTACAATGGAGTGACGGCCTACAGGCGAGCCAAACTTGCACTTGTCATGGCCACATTTGATCTGGCTCAATTGATGCCCAACCTGAGGGTGAATGTCATACATCCAGCAACCTATATGGATACGAATATAGTTCGTAGTGGGGGAGGCGTTCCAATCAACACGGTTAAGCACGGTGGCGAGGCAACTTTAAAAGTGCTGGACTCTTCCCTAACGGGTACCTATTTTTTTGAGGATCAACCCACAGAGGCCCATAAAGATGCGTACTGTGAGGAACTTCGCGCTCGACTACGAGATTTGACGAACAAAATTCTGGAGAGCTGATGAAAAAACTTATTTTTTTATCAGCGGGTATGTTTACGATGGGCTGTAGTAGCTATATTATTGCAGGGCTTTTGCCAGGAATTGGTTCCACCCTTAATACATCTATCGCGGCAACGGGACAAGGTATCACTGCCTTTGGTGCCACGTACGTTGTTTGTGCTCCAATCTTTGCGGTTCTCTTAGCCAAGCAACCAGCTCGTCTTATTCTTCTTATCTCGTTGACTATTTTTGCCATTGGCAACGTTCTCACTCTCCTATCGACAAATTTTTCGCTTTATCTTTTCAGTCGTGCAATTGCTGGAGCTGGTGCGGGACTGTATTCTCCTATTTGTGTAGCGGTTGCGGTTCAACTGGTAGGGTCGGAAGCGAGGGGGCGCGCACTCAGTATGGTTTGGGGAGCAAACAGTGCAGGTGCAGTGATTGGAGTTCCCTTAGGTCTTTGGCTTTCGGAAAAATACGGATGGCAGGCGTCTATTGGTTTAATTTTGGCTTTTGCTTTGTTCTCTTTCTTAGGCATTGCGATTAAAAAAGTGGAACTCAATGTGAAGGCGCTACCATCGCTGAGAGAGCGACTGCGACTACTTATTGATCATCGAGTATTGTCAGTTATAGGTATCACCTGTATCACTGCCACAGGAAGTTTGGGTCTTTATTCGTATGTGTCGGCGATGCATTTTGGAGTTACAAATTCATTGATGTCTGTATTGTTTGTGTGGAGCCTCGGTGGCCTGATCGGTAGCAACCTTGTTGGTTATGTTGTCGATAGTACTAGACAACCTCGTCAGGTGATGGCAGTGATTCTAGCGATTCTTATGGTTTCAATATTTTTGCTTCCTATTCTTCACTCTCTTCCGATTATAGGTCTTTTGCCATTTTTTATTTGGGGAGCTATGGGTTGGGCAACCGTTACTCCCCAACAACACATATTGATTGGACTTCAACCCACACAGGGTGCAACACTTGCAGCTTTAAACGGTTCAGCACTCAGTCTTGGTGGCGTCCTTGGAGCAGCCTTCGGCGGCCTACTCATAGCAAGTGAATTTGATGCGAGAAACCTGCCCTATATGGCAGCTACTTTACTGTTATTTGCGTTTTTATGGCAATTGCTTTTAATTAAGCAGTCTCCCAAGGAGGTAGCAGTATGAATCGTCCTGTAATTATTGTGAATCCTATCTCTTCAGGCTCGGAACTCGCACCAGCGTTTGCAAAAAGAAATGTTCCATCGATTGCTGTGCGACCAATGCCATTGAGTAAACAAGGTTATATCGGCTTTGCAAGTCAGATTCAAAACGAGAACTTTCTCGAGGTGTATGAAAATGATCCTGGTTTGGTGGATCGATTGCGAAAGTTAAACCCGCTTGCCATTATAGCCGGTACTGAGATGGGAGTTCCGTTGGCAGATCAACTGGCTGCTACTCTTATACCAAAGTTAGCCAATGTTCTTGAGCTTTCGCAGGCTAGGACTCACAAGGGCTTAATGCAGGAGGCATTGGAAAAAGCTGGTCTTCCGGTAATACGCACTTTGAATACGGCAAGTGTCGATGAGGTTACAACTTGGCTGCTCGACCATAATCTGACAAATGCTGCCCTCGTGATTAAACCACCCGTTTCGGCTGGATCGGATAAAGTATTTTATATTTCACCTGGTGGGGATTGGAAAAAGATGTTCGATTATATTCTTGCCACGCCATCATTACTTGGGGGGCGAGTGAACGAAACGGTGATCGTACAAGAGCATGTCACCGGTGTGGAGTATGCTGTTGATACTGTCAGTGCTGCGGGAAAACATGTGCTCGCACTCTTGAACCGCTATCAAAAAGTCTCGACAGGCAAGCACATGACAGTTTTCGATTATGTTGAGTTTGTGCCATTCGATTCCCAAGAGCACGGCAAGTTACTTGAATATACTGAGCGAGCCTTGGACGCTCTAGGGATTCGTTGGGGAGCTGCACATAGCGAGGTTATGCTCACATCGAAAGGCCCTCGACTGATTGAAACTGGAGCACGAATGTGCGGAGGCCCAGTGATTGGATTTTCACGAGCAGCCACGGGCAGCAGTCAGGTTGAACGAATTGTGGAAGCGTACTTGGACGGAAAAATTAGTACACAGAACTATGACGTTAAACAAACTGTTGTTCCCGTCTTTTTAGCCTCACCAGTATCAGGCACATTACGCAATGTGGAGATACTCGATCGACTACAAAAACTGCCCACTCACCTAGCCACGCACATGTGGCTAAGCAATGGTGACCATGTTCGGCGCACAGTAAACTTCGACACTGTTCTGGGTATCGTTGCACTAGCCGGAGATCGAAAATCCGTTTTCAGAGACTACAACCATGTTCGTGCAGTTGAAGCTAAGTTAATTATTGACTAAGAATAAGAGTGATCTTTCCCGAAAAAACGGACACTTTTACACAACGCAGTGTTTTGTTTTTCTAACATAATCCATTGGACTCAAATATCCAATCGAAGAATGTAGCCTTTCTCGATTATACCAATTTATATATTCAAAAACCGCTCTCCTTGCCTCTGATACATCCTTAAACTTTGTCTTTCCTAACTCATTTTTAATCGTATGAAAAAAACTCTCTGCGTAAGCATTATCATAGCAATTTCCCTTTCTCGACATTGATTGAGTAATCTTCAGTAAATTAAGTCTCTCTCGCACTTGTGTAGAACAGTACTGGCTCCCTTGGTCTGAGTGGAATACTAGCTTCTCAAGAGAGCCTGGAGCCTCGCTGATAGCATCAGTTATGGCTTTCTTCGTGTTTTCTGCTTCCATCGTATCGCTTACATTCCAACCTTTAATTTCTCGGCTAAATACGTCCATCACCATTACTAGGTAACAATGTCCCTTCTCTTTTGGCAAATAAGTAATATCAGATACCCAAACCTTATTTTCCTTTTCAGGTCGACATTCTTCAACCTTAACGATTCTTGCAGATTTCCTGTCGTTTGGATTACTAATTGTCGTTTTTGGACGAAACGCCTTCTTCTTATTCGCACACAATTTCTCTTCGCTCATGATCCTTGCTCCTGAGTTCATGCGTTCGGAGCATTGCGAAACTTCCGAGTAGCTGAAAATAAACACTTTATGCATTACATTATTTCGGAGGACACTTAACTTTTTCTGCCTTATTCTGATGTGTTGGATGTGGCTCTAGGAAAGATCGATAGGGTCCAATAGCAGGCGCGCTATCTCGTTGCGTTTTACTCCAAATGCCTTGTAAATCTTTTGTCCCTCTTCAGACATTTCCTCAGGAATAGCATATTGCTTTTTACTTTTAGATTCTTGTACTATCAATGTTTTTATATCAGAAAGAGTATTTAAAAAACTTCGAGGACCAAAGGAAAACCTCCTAGATTTCAGGAAAATTTCTGTGTATCTTAAAATGATATAGGAGAGAAAACATATCATTATATGAGATTTTATTCTCTTAGAAAGCCGATGGAAGATTGGGCGCATTTTTAATGTATGTTTGTTGATTCTAAAAGACTCTTCTATTTTCCACAATCTTTTATAGGAATACATTAAATCACGAGGAGATGCATTTTTTATATTAGTGCAAAGACCAGCAATGCCGTCCCATTGAGCGTCCTCTATCACAGCTTCTTTATTTACTGTTACACTTTCTTTTGATTTTTTAAGGAATCTACTAACCCCCCTATTACGAGTAAGTTTTTCTACTGCAATTTCTCCATTTTTTCCTTCTAGCTTCTTTATCATATCCAGCAACTTTTCTCTTCTATGCCTATCTAATTCGGCTCTTTTCCTGGAGTGAATAGCCACTACTCTTCTGCCATCATTGAGAAATTCAAATGCACTTCTATCCTCATCTATCAGGGTATAGTTATCTAAGTTTAAAACTTCTTCCTGTAATTTCTTTGCTATTTTCTTTAACGGACAGGAGATAATATACTCCATAGAGCTATTACCATGGATTTCTTTATCCTCAAAATAAGAGAAATTCTTTTTTGAGAACATTGCTTTATCCGCAGTTACTCGAATCTTATTTAATTTATATTTCTTCTTGAGATCTTCCATGCAATGAATAAATGTTTTTGTTTCTGCTGTATTGCCTGGGAATACTTCGTATGTAATTGGCAGACCTTCGGAATCTGTGAGTAAGGCAAGCACCACCTGTACCTCTTTAAATTTACTGTCCTTACTGAAACCAAAATTTTTTAAATCTGTAACATTTATATTCTCAAAATATAACGTTGTTACATCGAAGAGCATGAGATCAAGAGTCTTGCTTTCTTCTATCATTTTTTTTGATAGATATGTTTTTATCTTTTCCTCCCTCTTAGAAAGGTGATCCATCATCTTCAATACCTGATCATGGCTGATTTTTTTTTCAAATTGATCTAAAATCACCTCAATTGATCTTAATTTGCTAGATGGTTCTAAGAGTCGAGAGAAAACGCAGTATTTTAAAATTTCATTCCATTCTTTATCCTTTCTTGTATCCGAAATTATTTTGTCGAAACCTAGCCTATCGTATACACTGCCTAAAATATCTGGAACACCGTTGTTTACGGAGACCTTCCCCTTCAGGTTATATAGATTCATGGCAATTGGCGCATGAAAGTTGATATTTTGTTTCTCTCCAGATTCTATGCTTCTCTTCATTTCCTTTGCGGCATTTTTCATGTATTCAATCCGAGCCGGATCCCTTGATTGCCCTATAGTTTTTACTACCTTTTGTTTGAGTTTGCCGTTCTCTCTGTATCCATGCATTAAGCGCACGACTGTAATTCCACCTTTTCTTTTTGGCGTTGTTATATACATATTGTTTCCTCCTTACCTTAATTTCTCTTTACATTGTATCGGAAAAATTTTCAGAAGACAACTAAAAGAGACACTTAACAATAAAAAAATAAATGCTAATTATATCGAGAGGTTAGAAAGAAAAGGCAATCCTACGCATGAACTCAGGAGAAAGAATAAGTGGAGAGTCGGATACTTTTTAATAAGTTTGGCAGTCGCAGTGATATTCATATTATTTTCTGCGGCTACAACTTGGAAAGTAAGCGGTCGGTGATCGGCAGTCTCTGATCTAGAGAAATTCTGTTATAATGCCAGACCTTGGTCGGTTATACTATAAGCTTCCTCGCTCCATTCGAGCTTTAGTTGTGATTTGCAGATAGACCTTGGTCGGTTATACTGAAAACTAAAAAGTACAAAGGGAAAGAGTAGTTGTGATTTGCAGATAGACCTTGGTCGGTTATACTGAAATAGTTCATTATAAGCTATGGTTAGCGTTGTGATTTGCAGATAGACCTTGGTCGGTTATACTAAGAAAGAGGTTAAGTAATGATGGAACTTGTTGTGATTTGCAGATAGACCTTGGTCGGTTATACTTCTATATTGATGCCTCTTAGTTCGGTCGGTGTTGTGATTTGCAGATAGACCTTGGTCGGTTATACTAATTTGTTTATGTGATAGTGTTGGGCGTGCTAGTTGTGATTTGCAGATAGACCTTGGTCGGTTATACTCAAGGTAATGCGTCGGTTGTGTGCACCACGGTTGTGATTTGCAGATAGACCTTGGTCGGTTATACTACAAGCTGCTAATGAAATTATAAAATTAAAGTTGTGATTTGCAGATAGACCTTGGTCGGTTATACTCATTGTAATGCGTGCACATGTGGAATATCTGTTGTGATTTGCAGATAGACCTTGGTCGGTTATACTATATGCATACATGCCTACTAAATTGATTCCGTTGTGATTTGCAGATAGACCTTGGTCGGTTATACTTTAATTTCATGGGCAACCCTTTGGGCTACTTGTTGTGATTTGCAGATAGACCTTGGTCGGTTATACTGACTTAATTGTTGGCACGGAGTTTCCATCAGTTGTGATTTGCAGATAGACCTTGGTCGGTTATACTGGAAGAGATAAGGGAAGCAATGACTCTGGTGTTGTGATTTGCAGATAGACCTTGGTCGGTTATACTTATAGTGTCTTGTATAACACCGATATCTAGTTGTGATTTGCAGATAGACCTTGGTCGGTTATACTCATCACATGGAATAGAGCAGGTGAAACAGCGTTGTGATTTGCAGATAGACCTTGGTCGGTTATACTGTAAGCCTAAGCCCTACGGCTGGGTTACTAGTTGTGATTTGCAGATAGACCTTGGTCGGTTATACTTGTAGAAGTATGCAATGCAAGCGGTCATAAGTTGTGATTTGCAGATAGACCTTGGTCGGTTATACTTAAAAGGCAAAAACGTGGAAGGCAAGAAGCGTTGTGATTTGCAGATAGACCTTGGTCGGTTATACTTTCTTGCAAGATGAGCATTTAGTGTCTTTAGTTGTGATTTGCAGATAGACCTTGGTCGGTTATACTTGGAACCCCAAAACCAGAGGGTGGAGTAAGTTGTGATTTGCAGATAGACCTTGGTCGGTTATACTCAGTTTAAATTAGTAGACGCTAAGCATGAGTTGTGATTTGCAGATAGACCTTGGTCGGTTATACTGGAAACAGTAGGCAAGCTCATCGGCTCATAGTTGTGATTTGCAGATAGACCTTGGTCGGTTATACTAAGTATCATGGTATGGGGGATCGAGGTATAGTTGTGATTTGCAGATAGACCTTGGTCGGTTATACTTAAGCCCCTCGCACCAGCAGGTATCTTTTTAGTTGTGATTTGCAGATAGACCTTGGTCGGTTATACTTCTATCTAATGTAATTGGAGATTATCTTTAGTTGTGATTTGCAGATAGACCTTGGTCGGTTATACTTCAGATTCTCTTACATAATATGCATCTTTTGTTGTGATTTGCAGATAGACCTTGGTCGGTTATACTAGCTGTGATGTAACTGTATGATTTTTTTGGATATACTGGCAATGCCATTCAAAAAAATTCGATTTGAGACGGTGTTTTCTCAGTTCGTTTTTGCTCTTTTCCATAGTAAATTTGGATTTTTCCGAATTGCTTGTCGGTTATTTTGATAATTCGTACCTCGCCCTCTCGTGGTAAGGTTGATTTTACTCGTTTTGAATGGACAAGGGCATTCTCATCGCTGGCACAGTGTCGATAATACACTGAATATTGCATCATTCCAAATCCATCATTTAGAAGATTTTTCCTAAATAGGGTATACTGCCTACGATCTTGCTTGGTATCTGTTGGCAAATCAAACAAAACAATTAACCACATATTTTTCAAGCCTCCGAATACCAGGTTCATGGTTTGCTCACCAATGCTGGGTATTTAATATTTTTCAAAGACCCGTCTAGGCATCGCTTGAAATCGGCAACAAGATAGTGACAAGCTATCATCATTGGCATTGTTTTTTTGTTCATATACACTGTTTTACTCAAAAGTCCCAATATAGTTTGTTTTGTATCCTTGTCAATTTTCGCTTCTTTATCTTCCATCCAGATCTGATAAACTAGCCGATCCACCCATGGGCGAAATGGCTCCATTAAATCGTCAGCAAGGCAGAGTGAATTGTATTGGTTATGGTGATGGATACCGATCGCAGGGTGGAGTCCACTTGCAACAATAGCGCGAGCGATTAAGGCGCGTATAATGGCATATCCATAGTTTAGCAGCGTATTTACTCCGGCTGCTTCATAGTTTCTTCTGAACGACTTTCCAAATAAACGAGGCCAGTAATGTTGTGCTGCCTGTGCTTCATAATTTTCTGCATCTCCAGATTTAACTTTTGAAGCCAGTTGTCCAAGAAGTGCTGTTTTCACACCCATCAGCGACAGTGTCCTCTCCTGCTCAGTGATTTTTTGCTGAACAATTTGCTTCCAAATTCGTTTTGTTGTGGGTTTATTTACATCAATTTGCATTTGCATCACCTTTTGGTGCAGAGTATGACCATCACTAACTGGAAGTATTACTGAATAAGGTAAATGTCTTTTATCGCAAAATACCATGGCAACATTATTCTGCTGGCATAAGATAACTACTGCTTGGGTGATAACAATGGCGGGGTGCTGTAAAATTAATACGCCTAAATCTTCAATGGGAATTTGTCCTACCGTTTCTCCCTCTTTGTCAATTAATAATTGTTGGTGCTTGGCGCGGATATAGGCTTGTTGGGATATGTCCACAATACGTTTAATCATTGATTAGAAATCCGATAGCATTTATGCGGCGTAATTGGATTTTATATTTATCAAAATTTTCTTTGTTAATATTGAGATGGAGCTTCTCATCCTCTTTGCTCAAGGTAGTTGCTGTAGCAAGCCTTAACATAATTTTATTTGAGCTTGAGTCCAGTTTTTGTATACGATAAAAGATGCATTCGCCATTTTCATTTTCAATACTAACCGTATCGTTAATATGCATTGCCATTATAAACTCATAATCTGCACCATGATCAACTTTAATTATGGGTTGTTTAGGTATGTTAATACCTCTCGCGCGATGTGATGCGTGCATCATTGTTACAAATTCACCTTTGATTTTCTCTGTTTGTTTATTTCGAATAATCTCCACATGGTGGTTGTTGCCATAAGCCATCCATTTGAAAATATTCCCTTGTTTGTCTTTGACACCAAATTTAGTTTGCTCTAGTTTCTTTTTGTTGGTAGATGACTGTAGGATCCGAACACGCTTAATAGGGGTTTTACCATCTTCATGATAAACTACACTATTAGAAAATGCCTCCTTGATAGATTTGAATTTTGAAATATGCCTTTTAACATTTTTCTTGACTATTTCATCGATAATTTTATCAATAGTTTTAGTATTTAGATCAGTAAGAGCCTTTCTATAAACTAGACCGCCATGTTTTTTGACATAACCTGCTCCTGTTTCTTCGTGTAAGCCACCGGAAATTTTGCGTTGTGGTGCGTGTGAAACAATGGTATGTTTGAGTTTTTCAGCTAATTCCTCTCTGATATTTTTATACGGCGGTTCGATTTTAAGCTTATCTTGTTGAATCTGATCAACCGCTTTTTGATACAAACTTCTTGAAGTGGCAGCAATTACCACAGCATCAATGGCATGGTGGCGATGGTCGGTACGTTCTTTTGTGTCTGTCTCACCGATAAGGGTATTAAATCCCCATTGATGGCGAATTTCTGAAACAACAAAACCTTTAGTAACAGATATATCACAGCCTAGTTGTTCGACATATTTCCGGGCTACTTTTGAAATGTAGCGAGTATCATTGAGCTGATTACTGATGAAGTCTCGTTTTTGCAAGTCATCTTCTGTTTGGTAAAAACGTGATTTTTTAGTTTCTAATGATTTATCCCACTTGCTAATCGCTCTTTTGATTTTACTCCACTTATCACTATCAGTTCCCCATTTATCTATTGGTGTCCGATTTGATTTTTCACGATTCTCACGGGCAAAGCAAAGTACTTTGTTCATATAAGAATCATCTAATGACTTCGTATATGGTAAGATATGGTCTATTTCAGTATCGGCAGAAAAAACTTGTTGTAGAGCAATATATTCTGTGCTGTATGCACAAAGTTCCTTTTGATCCTTCCACAGTCGGTATTTAATTTTATCATCTCTGGAAGCGTACCTCTTACCTAAATTCAATTCTGCAAATGCTTCTTGTGCCTCTTCATTGGCCTTTTGGTTCTCTTTTTGTTTTTTCTGATTTTCTTGGTAGCGCTTGGTATTCATCTCCAAATCTCGTGCCATTTCAATACGGATAGCATCTGGCTTGCCATATTTTTTGATGATAGCATTTACTACTCGCTTTAACTCATGCAAACCTTTATTAACGATTGGGTTGGAAGTTTCAGGTGGTGCAGATAATTTTTCTTCGCCTATTTCTAGTGAAGTAGCGCTATCATTTCCATCAAATTTATAGCCGGCTGCTTGTCGTGCATCGCTGTAAATCATGCCATTTTCTAAATAAGGCAGTATTTTTTTTATAGCTTTAAGAGAATGATTAGAGTGAGATGGCTCAAACTCTAGCAAACACAGCTTGGTTGCTATTTTTTTATCAAAACTCCAATGGTTAATCAGCCGATTTTTGAGAACAGATTTTTTTTTGATGGTGAGTAAGTCTTCAAACAAATCCCTTTGTTTATCGTCGCTCATTTTATCCCATTTTTCGTTTAGGACAGTTCGAATTTCACAGGCGGTGATATTGCCTTTTAAATTTTTTTCTTCTAAATTTATCTTGTTCGACTTGTTCAGACATAATTCTTTTTTAAGCTTTGCTGTTGTGATTTTTGGATGATTCTCAAAATAGGAAATGAGTTTTATTTTTTGCTTGTCGTCTAGTGAAAACCATTTCTCAGAATATTTATCAGAATAAGCTAGATTATTAATATCTTGCAAATAGCGAAAACGCTGCACTTCTAATCGTGCTATATTAGCGCGATATTTTTTAGGCTCCAATGAACATCTTCCCACAAGGTTTTTTTTGAGTTTGAGAGGGCGTTGGTAAAAAATGATTTGCTTCACACCCTTTTTATCCTCCATAAAGTTATCTGGCAAATGGCCGAAATATTTCTTCTGCTTTTTCCAGATCAGTTGTAGCTCATCTTGGTACATTTTTCTATCGGTGCGAAGATGACCACCATCATGACTACGGTTTCGTTTGCATTCTCCCTGCTTTAATTTGTGTAGATACTCACCAAGAGTTCTTGCTTTAGATTTCTTTATGGCTTCTCTAAGTTCAGTAATATCTGCTTTAAATGCTGTTTCTTCTTTATCTTCATTTGATCCACTGTCTAATTCAGCTAAATATTCTATAGTATCTGGATCATCAACTAAATCACCTGCTATTTGTTTTTTGCTACTCAGAAATCCACGGCGAGCAACAAAATGCAGTAAAACCCGTCCTAATTCATTCGGCGATAATTTTTTATCTAATCCTTTAGCACGCAGTTTATAAGGACTCCCAATTTCATTTAATAATACTTCCGGCTGGAAACTATCTTGTAATTCTTTAGGAAGCAAATTAAGCGATACTAGATAATTGAGCATTCTTTGTTTACGTCTTGCACGTCTTTGAATTATGCGTCGACCTGATCGCATATTTCGCCTTTTTACATTTTTGGGTGTTGGGATCTTTGCTTCCACCGCTTTAGTGAAAATACGGCATCCCAAGCCAGCAATACTACTTGGAGTCTTGCTTTTTCCTTCCAGCAATGCCCAACCAATGGAGTTGCTGCCCAAATCTAGACCTAATATTTTCTTGCTCATTCTTTACCTTCAGTGTATCGTTTATATATTAGCATAATCGACCAAGGCCTATCAATTTGCTTTTCATACCAATGAAAATTATTTTTCGTAGGCGCCGCTTTCAAGCGACCTGCAGCCCTCCCAGTGGGGGCTGCTTTTTTTCATACTGAACTAAAAAAGAAAAAAATATAAATGGAACAATTCAGTTTGGGTTGCGGCACTTAATATCGTGACCTGTCGCATAAACTCTTAATATCAAGCGCTTTCACTGTCGCAGTTAGTAACTTAGTCGTAAGCGGTCGGTGATCGGCAGTCTCTGATCTAGAGAAATTCTGTTATACCAATTACAGAAAATAACTACGGTTTTCTGACGCACTGGGACCGGTGTTTTTGATAAAATGGGGTTATTCTTTTTGAGTGCTAAAAATAAAGGAACTAACCAGTAAAATTCATGATTATAATTTCTTAGCTACCTACAAGGTGGAAAGAAATGCGTCAATAAAAGTCAAGTTGCTGGCTCTATTAAATTTTCAAGAAGGGAAAACAGTCGAGGAAGTTGCATGTATTGTTCGGTATAGTGACAAATCTGTGAAATCTTGGCTAGAGCGTTTTGCAGCCTATGACTATGAGGGTCTTATATGTAGAGAAGGTCGTGGCAGAAAGCCTCGCTTACCCCCTGATGCAGAGGAATCATTTAAATTAGAGCTGGATAAGCTCCAAGAATCTAAGGATGGTGGAAGGATAACAGCTTGGGAGATTCGGGATTTATTAGCGAATAAATTCGACTCCTGTTATTCGTTATCGGGAGTGTATGCTCTCCTAGATAGGCTTAATATTGTTTGGATATCCGGACGTTCCAAGCACCCTAAGTGTTCTCAAGAAGCAATTGAACAGTTTAAGGCAAATTTCCCAGAGGCAACGGAGAAAATAAAAGAAAAGCTGGATTCTGAAAAAATAGAGATTTGGTGGCAAGATGAATGCCGGGTAGGGCAACAGGGAAGTCTTTCTAGAATTTGGGCTGCGAAGGGAACAAGACCAAGGGTCGTGCGCCAGAGACAATTTTTATCGACCTATATTTTTGGAGCAGTTTGCCCAGACAGAGATGTTGGCTGTGCACTTATTTTGCCGGAATGTAATTCTGGAATGATGCAAATTCACTTGGGTCAAATTTCCGAAGAAGTTCAAGAGGGGTACCATGGGATTATTCTAATGGATAGGGCAAGCTGGCATACAACAGAAGCATTGATTATTCCTAAAAATATTTCCTTAATGCCACTACCTCCATATTCCCCAGAACTCAATCCTATGGAACAAGTATGGCAACAGCTCCGGAAAATAAAATTATCTAATACTTGTTTTAAAAACTATGAGCATATTGTGAATACCTGTTGTGAAGCATGGAATACATTCTGTGATAGTGACGGCAATATTAAGAAGCTCTGCACTCGGTCGTGGGCAAATCTTTAGAAACTCTCATATTTTAAGATCCATTCCGCAAAAAGACGTGGCTTGAGTCTATTACAGGCAGTTCATATCTATGAGGTCAGATGAAAAATGACTTAATTTTATCCAGATGGTGAGCCATCCGGGGAATCTGCCAGTACACTTTCGTATTATCGAACGGATATATCAAGTTCTACGGATCGTCACACCGTAAAGCCGTAGTTATTTTCTGTAATTGGTATAAAGCTGTAGATGTGCATTTTGCATGTTATTATCAAAATTAGAAGATTTTTTTTAAACACAACATAATGAAGGGAAATATACATGAAAAGAATATTATTGTTATTAATTATTACTATGGTTCCTATTACAGCCTTTTGTGCTGGTTCAATACAGAGGGTGAGCGCAACAGGAACCAGCATGGATGTAATTTTATCATCAACTTTAAGTAGCTATGAGGATCAATCTACAAAACAAACAGTAGGGAATGAATCAGATTTTAGACAATCTTTCTTTGAAAATGGACACTCCTGCGTAATTTTAATAGATAGAACTGTAAAATGCTGGGGAGATAATACATATGGGCAATTGGGTGATGGTACTGTAAAGAGTAGCTTAACACCAGTTACAGTTCTTGATTTAACGAATGTACGTCAAATTGCCTTGGGAGGTTTTCATACCTGTGCACTTTTAATTGACAACACTGTAAAATGCTGGGGAGGTAATTGGTTTGGGCAGTTGGGTAATGATAAGGTCAGCTATAGTTCAATACCAGTTGTGATTTCTGCTTTAACGAATCTGCAAGTAGTTGAAATTTATTTAGGAGACCTTTATACTTGTGTGGTTTTAGATTCCGATGATGCTTTCCTTCCTCCTCGTGAGGTTACTCTTTCTTCCAATGAAATGTGCTGGGGAGTTACACTAGATTAGGGAAGATTTGAGAAAAACTAACTTATTATAAAGATGTATTTATAATGTTTTTCTTGGTTCTGATTGGCAAAACATGAAACAAAAAATCCTCTGTGCTATTGCTAAACAGAGGATTTATTTTTGACCTAGTGGGAAGTTTCCCCCCTCTAGTTCCTATTACTGAGATCTAACAGTAAGCCCTGGCATTCTAGTCTAAATCGATCTCGTTTTTATTACTCATCTCATTTTTCCTTTCGTTATGAGTCTAATATAGCGTTTAATGTTGCTGGATTCTTTTTCGTCTTTCGTCTAAGGTTTCGCCTTTATACATCCAATAAGCTGGTCCTTGTACGCCATGTTTAGCATCCAACAATTCTGTAGCTATGGCGCTTAAGCTTCCCATCTTCCCGTTACACTCAATATTTCTGTTATCTATGACTTTGGCTTTTATACCTTCATCACGAGAAAAGTATATTTCAGAATCTATGGGGATTTCGGCTAATTGAAAATTGAATGCTGACCGTCTTTCCTTAACTGAAACTAATGATCTCTCAATTTCTTCTATATTTTCTTTTTGGTTATCTAATACAATTTTTTTAGGGGTGACATCTTCAATAGATAGCATTTTTAAGATGGCATAAACTTGTTCGGGAAGAATTTCAAAAAATTCGCGATTTTTTTGAACTCTATATTTTGAAAAGGCATTATGAAGATTTTTTTCTACTTCATTGGCATTTTTCACTCGACAAGCAAAAAAGCACTCAAAGGGAAAAGGAATGTTTGTGCTGTATAGTTGCTTGAGTCGGTTTTCTAAGTTTTGGGTTTGACCAATTTTTACATAATCAGGCATAGACTCATTGGTTAGAACATAAACGATATCCATCTAAAATTTCTCCTTTAATTTCCCAGCTTATCACAGCTAAACCACAGTCGAAAAAATACTACATGATTTCATTCATTGTAATATTAAACGTTCCCACCTTTATACCGGACCCGGTGTTATTAGCTTGGAAATCTACGATCACATTCTCTCTTTGCGTTGCTGTTAGTCCTTGGAGAATTCTGTCATCTTTGTTGAGATTATTTCCCTTAAAGTACACTTGGGTTGTTAGTTCTCTAAAACCTCTGAGATGGGCTTTTAGGTGGATATGGGGCGGACGTGTCCAATCACGCGTGGCCTTATATTCTCCAGGTATAATTGTTTTAAAGCTATATTCACCCTTCTCATTGGTAGTGGCTCGACCCCAATATTGAAAGTTACGATCAAGTTCTGCTGTGTTGGGGTCGCCGCTATGGTTGTATTTCCCTGTTTTACAGGCTTGCCATATTTCCACTAAAGCACCTTTAATTGGCGTGCAACTTTCATTTTGTACAACACCCTTAAGAATAACCACTTCTCCTAAAGCTTTTTCTGTTGAGCCTTGGATATTTGTCAAATCTCTATCTTTATCTTTTTGATCTACTTCTGGATAAAATGGTCCTGAAGTTTGTTGAGGTGTTAAAAAGCAGCTCTCTGCTTTGCTGATACCGCTTGTAATAGCAAGTATGGAACCTGCCGACAAGGCTGTCTTTTTTATATAATTTCTTCTGCTTAGTTTTTTCATAATTTCTCCTATTTATTTATAAAAAGATACACTGCGCATCTCTTTTATTAGGAGCACCATAATCCTACTTATTACTTTGTGTCAATGATTTTTAACTGACTCGACGCGCCTTTACTAACAGAAGGCTCTATGCAATAAGCGCATAGTATCAGATGGGTTGTCGAGTCAAGTCGCTTGCTCATATCGGAAGTGACGCTAGGTATTCTGACAATTTAGCTTCCTTCAAATAAATTAACTGTCAGAAAGAAAGGGAAATAGAAATGATAAAAACTAATAATATGGGAACGTTACTTTTAACAACATTGGTCGGGGTAGTTTTTGCTACGTCAACCGCATCTTTTGCACAAGGTGATCCAAGGGCGGATTATGTTTCTTGTGTTGGGAAAGGTCTTAAGGCAGGGGGGTATAAACTTACTCTTGAGATGGCTGATCCTCGCACTACCAAATACCCCAATGTAAAGACGTTTACTCTTGCAGAGGATGGCAGCGTTACTTATATGCTTTGGGGTCAGGAATGTAAAGGGGAGTGTACTAGAAAGAAGGGTCTAAGCTTACACTACGATGTATATTTTGATTTCGAGGCACTCCCAGGTACTGGTGGTGGATGCAGCAATGCAAGTTTCCAGCTCAATGTGGCAGACCTTCCGAGAGAGCAAGATGGAAATGCGTATACAGTAATGATGGAAGGAGTAAGTAACTTCGGGCGACATATCGGTGGATTACTTGAAAAAGTAGAATAGTGGAAATACGGTTATGGGGGGAGCGTACTCCCCTCAAACTGTATGTCGACCAAGCACTCAATTTTTTTATTCTTCGTGCGATAATTTTAAATATCTTGAAAGTTTCCGTTTTTTCGGGAAAGATCATTTGGAGTATAAGCATAGAGGGTGAAAATAATGAGTCGTATTATTTGGATCTTAGTTTTATTTATTGAATTTGCTTATTTTTCAAGTGGGTTATTATTAGCCAAAGCCTCAGAACCCAAAAGTTCTGGTTTATTAATAGAATTTGCTGATGATACTGTAAGCAGTCAAAGAAATCAAATTCATTCAAAATATCAAATGAAACTGGTCTATAGGTCGGAGACCCTGCCGGTAGACTCCATAGTGCCTATTAAATCTTACCATATCAGTGACACGAAATATTTAAATAAATTATGCGAAAAGTATCGAATAGAGATAGGTGTTTTAACTTGTGAAATAAATAGGATTTATCCTCTTATCAAAGAAAAAGTTCTAGATAGGCGTTCAATTTTTGATCACACAGGTCGCTCATATATGCGATCACTAAGTGAAGGTTTACTCAATCTCTCCCGGTTGATTTTTTCACCTGGGTCTAGAAAATGTGAATTAGTAAGAGTTACAGGTCTTCCGCAAGTTCATGAGGGATTGTCGCCGTTATGGTCACAAGAATATATCGGAGCCGGACTTGCTCGCAAACTTGTCAGACAAACAGTAGGCACCAGTGAGATAAGGATAGCTAATGTTGATGCTGGTGTTTCTCGAAGCCATCTTACTGGAAAAATCTCAGATGATATTGATTGGGATAAGCTAAAAAACGGAATATTTAAGTACCATGGGACTTCTGTTGCAAACCTAATCAACGGAAGAGAGCCTATCGGTGTGGCTGAAAAAGGACTCCTATCAGATATAATTGATGTATACACTCACTTGACACTTCTTCCTGCTGTAGATCAAATTAGCAGGAGTAAACCAAGTCTAGTGAATCTTGAAATACATACGTTATGTGAATTGACTGCATGTCATTTTCCTAGCTTTGAGGCGCCAACTATTCTTAAACGTCTTATAAAGCAAATGACTGAAAATAGTATAGTTGTTGCTGCTGCTGGAAATCACCATCCATACGGTTCAATTACGGATGCTTCAGATGGACTCGACTTAATACTAGTGGGAAATCTAAACTCTTATGGGATTGTTGATGGTGATTCAGATGAGTCTGAAAATGTTGTAATCACAGGACCGGCAGGGGGACGCCAGATGACAGAGAATGCTAAAGGTTTATACCCAAGGTTTGGAGGAACAAGTGGAGCTACTCCATTAGTTACAGGAGCAATAGCAAATGTCAAAGCCATCCTTTCTGATTTATCGTTTGATGAAGTGAAAGTTCTTTTACAAAAGACTGCAATTCCCACATCAAATATTTATCAACAACCACTCAAAAATGGAGCTGGTATGCTGAATGCTTTCAAACTTGTAAGGGTGGCATTAAGACTTAAAGAATTGGGATGGCCAGAATTCAGAAGTGAACTATTAGCAGCAGACTCGAGTTTTGATTTTCGTGAAGATGCCACCAACTTGCGGCGGGAAGCAAGAAGCTTAATTGAAAGTGAGAATTGCAACGATCAACAACGTGCTTTGGAAATGCTTAGAAAATCATTTTTATTGATGCCTGATGAAACAACAGGGAATTTATTAGCAGAAATTTATGAACAAGAGGGATTTCTAATAAATGCACAGTTTTATTGGAATTTTAATGAAGGTACGCTTAAACAATTTCTTGACATAGTTACAGACTCCTCGGACGATCCGACATTACCTCTAACTTTGGAAGACAGAAGAGCAATTAAACGTGCAAAAAATAGTCTTTCTTTCCAACTGGCAATAGATAGGGGTTGTCTAACTTGATGGTGTGCGCGCTGTTCCTCGACTGCTTTGCTTAGAGATTCCTTAGTGCCAAGAGCAAAAGGACCGCATTTTTTTTGTGCAGTCCTTTTTCTGTACGTCTGAAATTTTTACCTTCTAGTCCAAAGGGATCTCTAAAAAGTTAAAGCCTGGGATTTATCTACTCACTAGAACCTTAAATGTCCCTCTCTCCCCCATCACGAAAAGCAACTGACCTTAACTCTCTCTCTGAATATGAGCCACGTCTACGAAGTTTTTTAAGAAGTCTTAATTCTCTTTTTGTATTGATAAAGGTTGACCACCTTAGCTCCCATTCATAGTAGCTATCATCAGAGACTATTAAAAAGGCTTTGCGTGCAAAACGATTATTAACTCTTGTTGCCCACCTCAGTTCCCACTCGTGATAACTAGCATCAGTTACGTCTTGAAACGCTAATAACGCATCAGGATTATTGACTCTTGTTGCCCACTGCATTTCCCACTCGTAATAGCTTATATCTCGAATATCCTTGAACGCTTCGAGAGCATAGTAGGAACAAATTTGGTTAGCTAAGTATATTTCCCAGTTTTGAGAATTACCATCCATGACAAGTTCTAGTGCCCGATTAGAATAGTACTCGCATGAGTACCTTCTTTCGGCTTGAGTATTATCATCACTGTCTTGTCGGTTAGGCTCATATTTATCCTCATCAAGAGGAACATGGACATTAAGCGTTACTCCACCTGTTCCCACTTGAATATTTTGCTCTAAATCACTGGGATTAATATTTACGCTTGTATCTTTACTTGCCGCACCATTACCATAGCCTGTTGTTGGTAATGCCACAGCAAATGCGATTAGCATCATTATTGTTAGTATATTTCTGTTTTTCATAATTTTCTCTCCTTCATTAAGTTGTTGTTAGTTGTTATTTTAAAAAATGCACTACACATTCCTTTTGTTGAGTTACTTAATAATTGAAGTTTTTATATGTGTCAACACTTTTTTGATTGATGTAAGCGCAAAACTAAAACTTCACACCTCCGAGCAAAACTAAAAGATCACACCACGGTGTAGCATTTTTTGAAGTCAAAATCCAGTTTCCGACTTGTTTTCTTTTATATTTTCCCTTATTCAACTCCTTGCGACATAGAGGTATTCCCTCGCTTTATGAAGGATGTCCGTTGAACGATCTCCGTGGGTCCAATCGACTTTTCGTGATAGTTCTGATTTCAGTGAGGCATAGGTGTCTGTGAGGCATCCGCTCCCAATGATGATAGTGAGGCGAGGTCTGTGGTGTATCCACCCCTAAATGATATTAGTGAAGCATGGGTTTGTGGGGCAACTCTGGTTTTAACAGCCGGTCTACTTCCTGGTTTATGGTTTTATCACTACTTAGAGCTGGTCTTGGCTTCCTATTAATAATCTCATAGTCTAATGGCTTGCCTTTAAAATCTAATTCTACTCTACCATCACGATAGGTGAGGACAGTTATTCTTTGACCCTTGAGGTGATGACCTCCACCATTACTTTTAATTTGGTATAAACAACTTTTATGTTGGATCGAAAGATTTTTACTTATAACTCTTTCCTCCTTCCATGTAAGGAGTCTATCCAGTCCTCTGTTTACCCAGCCTCTTGCATCTCTATGAACATCTTCCGTGACCTCATGACCCCAACGCCTATTGTATCCCTCTATGAATTCTGGAAGATAAGCATTGGCCTCCTCGATAGTACTAATCTGTTGTAAGCGCATAGCTTTTAGCAAGCGATCCTGTAGGGTTCTATTCACTCTCTCCACTCGACCCTTAGCTTGAGGAGAATAGGCATTAATAGACTTAATACCTAGCTCATGTAAAACAGAACCAAACTGAGTGTACTTAACACCTTGGTTCCTTTTTTCAGAGGTAGCTACCGAGAATATTCCATGTCTATCGTGGTAAAAAGCTCTGGGAATCCCATATTTTTTTATATATTTTTCCAAACACTCCATGTATGCAAAGGCTGTTTCAGCAGGAGAAAAATGGCATATTATCTTGCTGCTAGCATCGTCTACAAAAACAATCAAACAGCACTTAGGACCTCTTTTCTCAAACCAAGCATGATGGGTTCCATCTATTTGCACCAATTCACCACTCCCTTCTCTCCGTTCACGATAAGAGTGTATTCGTTTTGATTTCGATTTACGAGGTTCCCATAAACCCCAATCCGTCATCCATTCTCTTAAAGTTTCCTTGGAAATTTTAATTCCAAATTTCTCTAACAAAGTCTCCGACATCAAAGTGGGTCCAAAGCCTTCATAAATTTTTTCACTAACAACCTTATTTATACAATCCTTAAAATCATCCGTGAACTTTCTCGTATTTGACTTTCCAACCCGCTTAGAAACTAAAGCCCTAGCACCATCCCTGCGATATATCTTGAAGAGGTAATTCACCCATTTTCGGCTTAAACCAAGCCTTCTAGCAGCCTCTGATTGTGTTATCAGACCTGACGCAATGTCCCACATCGCCTTCTCCCTATCCCTGATCTTTTTCATCATCTTAATCTCCATTTCCATTTCCATTGATGCGTCCTCCCTTAAATTGTTGATAATAAAGAAGATTATACACCGTGGTGTGAAGTTTTAGTTTTGCAGAGGTGTGAAGTTTTAGTTTTGCGCCTACAGGCTTTAATTTTAAGTGTAGGGGCACGAATTGACTCACAAAAAACGTCACCAAAATGGCTTTGAGAACAGTGAGTCTCCTAACTTGATAGTGTGATTAGAAAAAAATAAATCAATAATTTAGAAGTTTTTTGGTGTCCAGAGACGGCAGCAAGCAGCATTAAGTGTAAATTATTGAAATTATTAAAAACACAATAAAAACAAAAATATACATTTCCCGAACGGTTCTGCGGGTTCCCACTGGAATCTGATAATTCCTCTACTTTCCCAGCTAATCACACCGAAATCACACCAAAATCGATTTTTATTTTGGTGCCCAGAATCCTGTAACAGAAAAATCCATACTAGAAAAAACTCCAGCAGAAGGGCGTCGGTGCGACTAGCTGGAAATATAAGATGCAGTATATTGTTGGCTTAGGAGATTTTAAGCGCAAAAAAAGCCCTCTTCATTTCTAAAGAAGGCTTTTATATTCGGAATAACTTGTAGCCAGTTATTGTATTTACACTTTTTTTATTGCTGATACCACCGATTGAATATAGGCGACCATATTCCACTTTCCACAGCACAACTCAATTGCGAAAAATTGAGAGAAGTCCTAATATTAGCAGTTATTCGACCCGCCACTCCTATTGCATATGTTCCACCTGAAGTTGCAAAGGCAGTGGAAATGTAACTAAGCGTTGCGGCAGAAGCTTTAGCAATCGCTCCAACAATAATACCCGTCCCTGTTACTGCAAATACTACTAGCCCCCCCACACTTAATGCTTCTGAAGCGTCATATAGTCTAAAGAATTTTCTCCAAACCTCTTGCTCTCCACCGCACCTTTCCACCAATTCGTCCAGTACTTCTGCAGGGTACCTTTCCCTCATAAACTCTGCTCCCCTAGAGTCTCCAGTAAACCCAGCAGGTGGTGAGGGTTCATTAGCATATCCAACTGTCGGTAATGCTATGGCAAGCACCATTGCTATTATTGTTGTTATATTATTTTTCTTCTTCATTATATTGCTCCTTTATTATTTGTTAATTTTCATTGCCAAAACAGCGCATTGCGCTAATTCAGTGGACCCATCATTCCACAATGCGATGCATTAGTCAAGAATTGTTTTGATTTTGTAGGGGCAAAAGGAAAGATCACACCACGGTGTATAATCCTCTTTATTATTAACAACTTAATAGGGAGGGCGCATTAAAGGGTCTCCTAACTTGATGGTGTGCGCGCCGTTTCTCGGCTGCTTTGCTTAGAAGTTTCTTGGTGCCCAGAGACGGAATCGAACCGCCGACACAAGCCTTTTCAGGGCTCTGCTCTACCGACTGAGCTATCTGGGCGTTTGTCGCTGTTTTAGTTAGAATGAACAAAAGTGTTAAAGAAATCAATTTTTTTTCTGCTTTTTCCTTTTCTTGGGTTTTGCTTTCTTTTTTGTCGTTGCTTTCTTACTTCGCAACGCATCACTCCTTTGGTTATATTCGTTATTTTCTAGTTCTATGGGTTTGCGAGAGTGGATCCAGCAGAAGGCTCCAACGCCGAGGGAAAACAACGCGACGCTCATCAACTGCCCCATAGTCCAGCCTCCTATAACGAAACCCAGTTGCTTGTCTGGCTCTCGAAATAGTTCTCCAATGGAGCGGAGTATTCCATAGCTTATGCAAAAGCTTGCTCCGATGGTGCCTGGTCGTAAGTGGCGTCGCCATAAAAATTGCATAAGAAGGAATAGGAGAAAACCTTCGAGAAAGGCTTCATAAAATTGGGAGGGGTGACGAGGGTTGGGTCCTCCTCCGGGAAAAACCATACCCCAGGACACTGTTGTTTCCCGTCCCCACAGTTCTCCGTTGATAAAGTTTGCAATGCGACCTAAGCCAAGAACTAAGGGAGTGGGTACGAGTAGCACGTCCCATAGGCGAGGTAAGGAAATGGAATATTTCCTAGAGACGTAGAGGGTGGCAAAGAAGGCACCGAAGAAGCCTCCATGAAAGGAGAGACCTCCATGCCAAACAGCAAATATTTCCCACCAGGGCCCTTGTATATAGCTGTCGAAATTATAGAAGAGTACATAGGTGAAGCGGGCGCCGAGAATCATTCCTAGGACGAGTATGCCAAGGATGGAGTCTACTTCTTCCTTGTTGCGCATGCCTAGCCAGCGCCATTCCTTGCGCAGCCAATAATGGACGTAGAGAAAGCCTAGTAAGTATACAACTCCGTACCAGCGAATTGCTAATGGACCGAATGAAATAATAACAGGATCGATGTTTGGGTATGTGAGCATGATTTTCTATCCAGTCTGTTTAAGTATGTGTATACTGCTATTTGTGCTTATATTTATGCGACTTATGCGACTACCTGTTTTGTTCATTTTTCTTTTGTCCCTTAGTTTCGTACAAAAAAGTTTGGCTAGGGTACAGCCTTCTTTACCATGGCTCACCCTCAAAACGGACCACTTTCACGTTCATCATACCAAAGAACAGACAGTATTTGCACAGTCTTTTGGGTTTTATTTAGAAAAACATTTACTTAGTCTTACAGTGGACCTTGCATGGACTCCTTCTACGCCCATTGATATTATTGTAAATGACAATACAGATAAATCTAACGGGTTGGCCCGTTCTTTTCCCATAAACAGTATAGAGGTATTTCCTGTGCCGTTTAGTGGAGAGTCTTCTTTGATGGAATATCATAATTGGGTGGAGGAGTTAGCGGTACATGAGCTTACCCATATTGTGGCTAACGACACTGTAAACGGGTTTTATAACGTTCTGAAAAGTATTTTTGGTACAGCTATTCGTCCCAATGGGGTTCAGCCGGGTTGGTTGACTGAGGGGTTGGCTGTTTATGAAGAAAGTCAGCTTACTTTAGGAGGGCGGGGCAGATCTGTTTTTACTGAGGCTCTTTTACGAACGATTGTTCGTTATAACAAGTTATATAGCAAAGATTATATACGACTGGATAGGCTCAACGATGGTGTATTGTGGTGGCCCGCTTCCAATACTCCCTATATTATGGGTTATGCTCTTCAGGCCTCTCTTATGCGATACTCTAAGGTTGGGCAAAGTATTCCTGGTCTTATTAGTAGTGGCAATTCTTCTCGTATTCCGTTTACGTTAAATGAAAATTTAGAAAATATTTTGGGTATGGATTGGGAGCAAGCGCTGGGTTCTTTTCAAAAAATAATAGAGCGTCGTTATAAAAAGCAAGAGATAACAAATGAAATTTGCCAACTTACTCAGGCGGGGAAATTCACGGGTGGAATGTCTCTTCACAAGAGTGGTTGGATTTATTTCATGGCCGACCATCCTGAAACAGGCACGGTATTGGCAAGAATACATAAAGATAGTCCTTGTTTATCTAAGAAAGAGGTCGACGATCTTCGTCCTCAAAAGCAAAAGAAGCGTTTTGAAGTGTTGGTAAAAAGAATTGGGAGTAGGTCTGCAAGGGTAAGTGTTTCTCCCGACGAAAATTGGGTGGCTTATGCCAATATTGTTCGTACAGACTATACCAGTTTTAATGATATTTTTCTTTATGACATGAAAAAGAAAGAAAGTTTACGTTTGACGTTTGAGAAACGAGCCCATTCTCCGTCATTTACTCCAGATGGTAGCCATGTTCTTTATGTGCGTAATTTGGGTGGTTATCAGAAAATAGAAATGATGAATGTAGAGACAAAGGAAGTGCGGGATGTTTTCAAGGGAAAGGCTTTTGAGCGACTGGATACTCCTGTGCTACAGGGTGGATCTGTTTATTTTTCTCGTCACAACAACCAAGGTCAGGATGAAATTATAAAAGTCACTCAAAAAGATAAAATATTTGGCTCTCCTGTGCCAGCTATTTCTTACTCACGAAAAGGAAAACAATTTTCAGAGCGTCACCCCCATATTACACCCCAGGGGGTTATTTATTATACGGGAACGTATGGGGAAAAAACAAACGACGGTGTTCGTTGGGAAATCTATCGTTGGCAAGCAGGCACCAAACCTCAGCGCCTTACTTGGACAATTTCGGGTCTAAGCCTCTGGCCCATACCGATTGAAACGTCCCGACAGTCTAAAGATAAACAGTCTAACGATGATTTGCTTGTAGCTGGCTACACTTTAAATGGATTTAATATTATGCGATTGTCCACCAAGAAAACCATGGGTGTGCGCCAAGCACGCAAGGGGGAAGAACCCATGCATGAATATCTTGTGGGGAAAAAAGTAGATTTGCCACCGCCCGTAGAATATAAAAATCCCTCTAAGGGCAAAACATATTCTTTCACACCAGCGGCTTCCTTTTGGCCAAAATATATAGTGCCCATAGGAACACTCGTAACGGACGGATTTGTGGTGGGAGGAATAACCTCTTTCCAAGACCCTTTTGATCACAAAGCCATTCTAGCTTTGGGAATGTATGATTCACGGGCAGATTTCCCCACCTATTCTCTAAGCTACATACATGCATTTGATAGTATCGTTCCTCGTATAACTATTGCCCAAAGCAATAACTATATCAGTAGCTTTCAAAGTAGTAATCGTTATAATTCATACGGAATTAACTTTCTTATTCCACGTGGATTTTTTTCCTTCAGCAGTGGTTTTGATTATGAGGTGAGTGAATACTTGGGTGTTACTCGAAAAACTCCTTCTGCTTTTTTTAATTTTCGTATGGGTTTTGTGAGGGCGAAATCCTCCCTTTCCAATAGGGGCTTTAAGATGGGGAGTTCTCTTGTGTACTATCCACCGAGTAATGAGGAGGAGTCGTTTTGGAGGATATCTCCTGGCGTTGAGTTATATTTTTCTGGCTTGAGTAAAAGCCATAATTTGGGTTTGCAGGCAAATGTTGGATTTTTTTCTAACGATGCTCCCCCTAATAAATTTTTTCTAGGTGGTGGTGAATCCACTGAACTCTCTTTTGGCAGTAAAAGTTCATCTTATGAAGTGCGAGGCTATCCCATTGGAACTTTATTTGGAAAAAAAATCGTTACATTGAACTTAAACTATACCGTTCCCTTGGGTTATCCGCAGTTGGGTTGGGATGTGCACCCCATATTTTTTGAGCAAACGGGTGTTCGTCTTTTACTGGATGCGGGGTCAGCCAGTGAGATGGGGAAGTATTCTAACGATGGTGAAAGCTTCTTAGGTTACAAAACCAACTCTTTTGGAAAGAATTTTATTTTTAGCAGTAGTTTGGAATTTTTACTTGGCACAAAGGTTGCTTATTCTTTGCCTCTGTTATTTCGTTTGGGGTTGCACCGGGGATGGAATAAGAGTTTTGGTGGAGAGACTCGCGTATTTTTCGGGGTCAAGGTGAAATTGCCGGGTCGATTGTAAGTATTTATTTTTTCATAGTTCCCGTACTTTGGCACGTTTTTTGCTATACAGGATTGGTATGAAACATAGTGGACTCAACTCACGTCAAGTTCGCGGATCCAAAAGCGAGATCTTTGTATCCCATTGGTTAGAAGCCCATGGCTGGAGGGTTCATTTCCGAAACTACTGGAGTGCTTGGGGGGAGATTGATTTGATTGCTCGTGAGAAAGATTGTCTTGTATTTTTGGAGGTTCGTTACCGTAGTTCTTCCACTCCATTTTCTTCTGCCATAGAAAGCGTGGATTGGAAAAAACAGCGACGAATTATCCGCACTGCCCATGCTTTTTTACGCAACCATAAGGTACATTTTTGGGAAAAGCAGGGCATCCAAGAATTTCGTTTTGACATAGTGGGTTTAGACGGCAGGAATCTGGAGCATTTGCGCAACGCTTTCTCTTAAATGCCACGTCCCATCCTCAGTACTCATTGTTCTGCATTAGAGAAATTTTTACTTTTTTATTGAATATTTTTTTATACATAATAACGTTTTACCTGTAAGGTGTGGCAATGGGCTTCGCTAACAAAACTTAACTAAAGAAAGAGGAGAAATAATTATGAAAAAGAAAAATAATATGAAAAAGTATCTAACGCTAACTGCTGTAGCTCTTGCTTGTTTTGGAGTAGCATCTGTATCATTCGCAAAAGATGAATGCTCTCTAAAACTAGATTGGACCTGCAAATCACTTACGCCGAGTCATAAAGCACACGATCAATACTCTGGTTGCTTTGCTTCTGCAGGAGTATGTGAAACTGGTGAAGTTTTATCTTGTAGTTTGGATCCAAATCAGATGGATAGTGCCAAGTATCGGAATGAATGCGCTGCGTGCGTTGATACAAACAATAGTGTTTTGGAAGTTACTTGTTCTGATGGTGACCACTCGCGTAGGCAGATTGTCAAGAGGTGTCCTGCTAAAAGTAACTTCTTGAACTTGGAAGTTTATTCAATAATTCCTGAAGCTCCTGAAGATCCGGCTAACTAATTCAACAAAATTAATTAATAAGGATGGGCACAGTACAGATGTACTGTGCTTTAGGACTCCATGGAAAAAGCTGACTGGCTGTAAGCTGACTAGTTTTAAGCTGCTTGGTCTGCTTTGTGTCTTTGCAGGTCAAAGAAGTCGCTCATGTCGGGAAAGTCTTCTTCCGATATGTTTGCTTTTTCTTCAGCTTTCATTCGAGAGGTATATATCTCTCCTTCCAGTTCAGTGAACATATATATGTCTGCACCTAAGCGTTGGTAGAGAACCTTGGCTAGCTGGGATTTTTCTTGGTTACACGGTCTTTTGTTACTTTGTTTTTTAGTCATGATGAAACTCCTCCTAAGTTTGATGTATTCTGTGAGAGAATTCCTTCCTCTCACAGTGCTTACATGTCTTTTCGACGGTTTGCTTAAAAGCTTAAGTATTATTTTTTATTTTTTTTCTTCAGTGCTTTCAACATCTTCCGACCCTTTTTTATTTTGACTGAGGAATTTAACATCATCGGCGTGGATTTCAGTTTTCCAATGGGTGTTATTATCGGAGTCCTGCCAGCTAGATTTTTGTAGCTGACCTTCTATATATACACGGTCTCCTTTGTTGAGGAATTTTGCGCAGTTTTCTGCTCGCTTTCCCCAGGTGACTGTGTGGTGCCATTCGGTATGTTCTTCCCACTCTCCGTTGTTGTTTTTTGTATTACGGCTAGTGGCAATTGCTAAATTTACTACAGCAGTGCCTTTCCCTGTATAGCGAAGTTCGGGATTGGTTCCCAAATTTCCGATTAGTATTACTTTATTTAGGTTATTTTGCGTACTCATATTTTTCTCCTATAGTTAGTTATGGTTTATTTTCATAGGAAACGAGTTCTGCAAGATGTGTACTATGGTGCCAGTAGGGGGAAGGGTGCTGGAGTGGGTTGGTGTATGTACGGTGTAGGAAATTCCTACATGTTAGTGTGTTCTTTTTTGGTTGTATAGGGCAATTTCTCGCAGGTGCTTAGCGGAGCTTCCCCATGTGTCTAAACTTTTAATGGCTTTTTCCGTAGTAGTCACTAAGTACATAGCTGCTTCCTCTTTGCCTAAAATAGCTGGAAAGCCAGTGGACTCTGGAGATTTGGGATCATAGTCGAGCAAGTCGTCTTTGATTTGAAAGGCAAGTCCTAGATTTTCTCCGTATGTCGCAAGATTTTTTTGCTCTTGTTCAGAGGATTGTATTAAGTGGGCTGCTCCCATGATGGACACTTTTATAAGGTCTCCTGTTTTTCGGTTGTGTAATTCTTTTACTTCTTCCATGGTCAAGGTTTGAGAGAGATCTTTTTGTATTTTTAAATCCATGGCTTGCCCACGAACCATGCCTCGTAGGCCAATGGCAAAGGCTAGGTTTTCTATGAGGAGTCTTGCTTTATCGGGAATATGGGAATATTCCTTGGACAAGATATAAAAGGCTTCTGTGAGTAGGGCGTCTCCCGCAAGGAGTGCAATATCTTCCCCGAATACGGTGTGGTTACTGGGTTTACCTCTACGTTGGGAATCGTTGTCGAGTGCGGGTAAATCGTCGTGAATTAAGGAATAGGTATGTGCCATTTCCACGCTTGTGGCAAATGCCAGTACGTCTTTGGCTTCTCCACCCAGTGCTTCTGCGGTAAGTATGGTAAGCACAGGACGAAAGCATTTTCCTGGATTGAGGGCAGAATAACAGATGGAGTCCTCTAAATCTTTTGCGCCACTTAGGGAGGAGGGTATTTGTATATTTTTCAAGTAAGATGAGAAATATTCTTTCACCACTGTGGCTTTATTTTGAATAACCGTATCAATGGACATTTTCTGTTCCTCCACAAGGAATCAATTGGGAGTGAAGGGATTGGGGAGGTTCCTCTTGCCAAAGGGTTAATAAATGACCTCCGCCACCTGAACCAGTGGGCTTTACCGCTGCACAACCTTGGGTGAATAAATAATCCATTTTCTCTTTATCTTGAGTACTGATTAAGTCCCATTGCTCAAAGCAAGAAGCAGCTCTATTGGTTGCTTCCACAAGAAGGGGGAAGCCTTCCTCAGCATTGGTTTTTTGTAAAGATTGTTGGGCAAGCTCCACGCTTTTTGCCATACTTTCGTCAATTTTTTTCCCCAAGACTTTATCTTTTTCCCATAGGCGTGCCACCTTTTGTACCGACTCAGACGTAATAGCCTGCCTACCAGAATAATATAAATACCATTTTGGCTGCCAGTTTTTTTCAATCAATTGGTATTTTTTATTCTCAAAGAGAATTCCCTCTCCCGTACAAGCCGCAGCTATATCCACACCGCTACTTGTTCCATGGAAAATATTTTCTAGCTTACGGGCAAAGCTCCATATTTCACTTTCTGCCAGGTATCCCTTCCACTGAAAAAATCTTGCCATACTTACACAAAGAGCAGCCGATGCACCTAGGCCAGCACCTAGGGGAATGGTAGACGAGAGACTACATTTTCCCTTAAAATCCTTATTTTCCATACCCAAGGTTTTCTTGGCTTGGTAAAAAGCCTTATTCCATAGGAGAGGCCAGATGGAATATTCTCCATCTAGGTGCTCGATGGAAAAAATATCGTCTGTATCTTGATAGGAAAACGTTAAGGAACGATTTTTCACGGGAAACACTAGGGCTGGATACCCTCGAATAACAGAGTGTTCTCCAGCTAAAATCCATTTTCCATAGACGGTGGTATTAAAAGTCATCATTTCATCTCTATGTTTGAAAAACAAAGGTATCGAGTTCCAAACAATCCTCTAATAGCCTCCATGACATGTTTTTGATCGGGTCGGTAGAGGAGGTGAACGTTGGGTCCAGCGTCCATAGTTATTAGTGGTCCATCATTTTCCTTTATCCAATAGGAATATACTTCTTTTAGTACTATTTTAGAGTCTGGGGTAATATAGGAAAAAGATGGATTGCTGGATCGAAAGAGAGCATGCATATCCCAAAATTCCTCCCAGCAAATTTCAAAAGCTCTTTGCCAGTTATACGATTGGAAATTATTTATCAATTCTTCCTTACGATTTTGTGCACGCTCGGCACGACCAGCAAACAAAGCACTGCTGCTTACCCGTTGGTGAGCCACTCCTGAAGAAACTTTCTTTTCTTTTTCGTCGGTAATTACCACTTGGTGGTATAAATTCTTATAGGGCAAATCCAGGGCACTGGCTCCCGTAGAGGACCACACAGACCAGGGTCGGAAAAAAGATCGACAGGAGGATCCAGAACCCCTTTGACTAAGAAGGCTCAACTGCTTTCTTGAATAGGGTTTAGCTTTCTCTCCCACACAACCACGAATGGCTTTTTCTGCTGCATACGTGAGGGCAGCAAAACTAGAAGCTGAACTGGCAAGACCACAACCAAAAGGGAAATTGTTTTTAGAGCGAACAATAAAGTTTCCTTGAAATCCTAATTCACCCTTCAAAAAATGTAAGTGCTTTAAAAATCTGTCTTGCGACTTTTGGGGAAGAAGGAATTTGCTTTCAGAGTCTAGGGGTTTCCATATATCATGGGGTCCGTTGTATAGCTCCAACTCCACATGGCTTTTTAAATTGTCCAAAGTATAGGAAAGGGAATCATTGATGGGTTGATTTTGAGTATGGTCGGTTTTTCCCATATACTTAATTAAAGCAATATTGGAGGGCGCCCATGCTGTCCAAGTCGATGGCTTCATGCACTCCCCAACAATCCAGGCACAAGTTCCAGGGAAGTGGCAAAAGGAGAAAGACCTAAATTTTCTGCCCTTCTGTGAATTTCTTTTTCTTCATTTGTTGTATATAGAACACACACCACGTCCATTCCTAGAGCTCCACAGCCTTTTATCAAACGAACACAGGGCCATGCACTTATGGTTTCTGCCAACCGACGAGTTTCCTCACAAATTAATTTTTTTTCTCCCAATTTTTCCATAAAAATTCTCATATTTTCTAGGAAAGATTCTTCATCCTTCCTTTTCATATTGTCCCAAATACTCTCCACCAACTGATCTAAAAAGTCATCTGGTTTCAACTCCAGTGTACTTAAATGCTCATGGGTCGCAACCTTATGACCTGTATGAAAAAGGCTAAAACTAATGCCAGAGAAGGGCCATGCCATCTGCTCCAGACGAGCAGCCTCTTTGTGGTAAAAGGTGATGGGTCCGCCTAGGAGTTGAGCTATTACGTCGGCTCCACTGGGAGGAGTGCCGAGGCCGTTCCAGGCTGCTGCGAGATATTCTTGGTGGAGGTTGGAGTAGGGGCTGTTTTCTTTGGGGCTGTTTTTTAGATTTTCTTTCAGGTTGTTTTTTTGATTTTCTTTCAGAAAATAACAAAATGCAAACTGAGCGCTCGATGCGCCCAAGCCTCCCTTGCCCCCATGGGGGTCTTTAAACCGAATCACCATGTTTTGAAAAAAATCCTTGTACTTGTCCATAAATTTTCCCGCAGGGCTAGCAGCAGAAATACCATCTTTCCTTTTCTCTTGAACCTCTTTAGAGGAGCCTACCTCTAGGGTAAACTTAGGGGCTGTATTGATCACAATGGCCGGACCTCCAAAGGGAGCCACATACTCACCCGCAAGAAATGTTTTACTGGGAATAGCGAAGGTTTCCATTTTATGTTTTCCTATAGGAATATTTGCCGTCTTTTTGTAAATCATTAAGAACTTGGCTGCCTGTACAAAACATGGCCACCTTTAATTCAAACTCCAAAAGCTCCATTCGTCGGAGTAATTGTTCTTTGTCGACCAAAGCTGCCTCCATTATTGGCTTTGCAAAACCCACCATTGTTGATCCAAGGGCAAGCAATTTGGCTGCATCCAATCCCGTCCTTACACCGCCAGAAGCCCAAACTTCATAGGAGGGTTGGAGAGATAGGGCCTCCATAATAGAATCCACTGTGCTAATTCCCCAGTTCTTAAATGTTTGGGCTGCCATATTGTATTTGCTGCCTCTAGTGGAACGTTTTCCTTCCACTCGTCCCCAATGGGTGCCACCCAAACCACTGATATCCACTGCATAGACTCCCGTATTGTTTAGACTCTTCAGAGTGGAACGGGAGAACCCACAACCCGTTTCCTTGAGAATCACCGGCACAGGTAAGTCTTTTACTAATTTTTCTAGAGCATGCAGTCCACCTCGAAAATGGGGCGTTCCCTCGGGTTGTATGCATTCCTGCATGGGGTTGGTGTGGATAATCATGGCCTTGGCTTCGAGGGACTCCACTAGTTCCACGATACGCGAGGTGGGTAGGTGGATTACTTGGGATAGTCCTAGGTTTCCTAAAAGTTGCACGGCTGGAGCAGAACGTCGAATATGGCGCCACTCCTGTTGAGCCGTTTTATCTTCCAATTGACGACGTTGGGATCCCACTCCCATAAGCCACCCCCTCTCTTCCGAGGCTAGGGCCAGGGTCTGGTTGATGGAGAGGCTGTCTTTATGCCCTGCGGTCATGGAGCTAATAAACAGAGGGGTAGAGAGGATCTCGCCCTGAAATGTTGTTCGTATATCCACGTCTGTAAAATTTAAGTCGGGCAGGGCGTTGTGGATCAGGGTGATACGATGGAGGTCGGAAAAGTTCTCAGTTTGAGAGCCGTCCTCCAAGGCGATCCGTATATGATCTCGCTTTCTTTTTTCAAATTGCTCTTCTAACATTAGATTCCTCTCTCTTCTTATAAACGCGGCTTACGAGGAATCAAAGGATAATCACGGGAATTTCTTTATAATGGGGAAAAACACTCAAGAAAGAATGAAGAAGAAAATTTTTTGGAGAACCCCTATAACCTAGGGGTTCCTTTTCTCTTATACGCTTAAAGATTTAATCCTTTGAATCTTCTTAGCGGCTGTATATTTCTGGGAACAAACATTGCTTCAGTACTACTCCACGCATGTTTTCGCTCTCTCTCTCGTGAACTGTAAATCCATCTACAGGTCTTCCATTCGCATCGACTACTACCACAACTAATACCATACTGACAGAACCTTCCTGATCAGACACAGCATGATAATATGCCAGCCCCTCAATCGTTTCGTAGAATTCTAGCGTAAACACTGGACCCGGTTTCAAAAGATTTGTGGTTAACGTAGTAGTTCCATCCTCACTTTTAACAACAGTCATCGTACAGTCTCCAGCATCCATATGTCCTTCGCCCGTATATTTTCCTAGTGCCACTCCTGGTTCCACTCCTGGTGTCACTCTGGGTACTTCCTCTTCTGTTTTTCCTAAGCTAGAAAGAGCAAGACTTGCTATCATTACCGTACTTAAAAGAACGGCTTTTATGTATTTTTTGTTCATTTTATTTCTCCTTTAATATTGCTGCCCATCATTGTTGATGGATAGCAATAAAATATAGGAAGTATTGCGACAGGTCAAGCTTATTTTTCCCAAATAAAGAGAAATTCAGCGCATTGCTTAAAATACAAGTGAGACTGGTTTCCTGCTGCAAGGATATTTTTCAGCACATATTTCCTTAGCATTAATGCCTATGTGCCCACCAGGGTTCAGTCCCCAACATTTTGTATCACTCTCATTGACGTCAGTAGTGCTAGGATCATCTCTTACAGTTGCACACATACTGTTTCCCCACACTACCCAAGCTCTAACAACATTTTTTAAGTTCAAAACCGAAACGCCTGTGGTTGGACTATTCATTTTAGTATTATTACCCAACTGACCAAAAAAATTCTCCCCCCAACACTTCATAGTGCCGCCCTCATTGAACGTAGAAGTACTTTTATCATCTGCTAAAAGTGCGCATGCGTGGGAAAGTCCAACAAAAACTTCGGTTGCACTTGTTATACCAGAAATCCAAGTTACTTTAGTGTCTGTAGATTGATTCCAACATCCAACTCTACCTTGTTCATTGACTTCAGGAGTATTGGCATAGTCGGCTGAAACAACACAGAGTCGATTATTATTATTATGACCTATATAGGTTGCTTTTACATCTTTGGCATATTCTGGAAGATTTCCCTCAGGTCCAACTGTTGCCAATGCCAAATTTGAATATAGAGCAAGAAAACTTATTATTACTATACTTTTCATACTGGTACCTCCTTCTTATTATCACGTTAGGCTTTATATCCTACCATAAAAAATGCAATGCGTCAAACTCTTTTATTATGAGTCAATACGTACGACAGCGCAGGACAGGACGGAATTCAGTTTTGGAGGTCACAGCAGTATTTCAATTTTTTTCTACTTCTTTTGTGTTGCTTGCGCTAAACTTTGAAGTTCTTTGAGCCATTCCTCAATATCTGCAGCGACATTATGGTCGCCATCGTTCTTATCTGCAGCTTGCTCAAGCACTGCTACCTTTGTTGCCACAGATGTGTTTAATTCCATAATAGCACTGGCATACTTATATACTTCTGAAGGATATGCATTATGAGTTTCTAATGCGCTCTGGATCAGTTTTACGGCTCTTTCAGTTAGTGTGCTTTGTTCTGAAGTTATTTTTTCTAATCTGGGAATTATAAAGGCCACATCAGTTAATGCGTCGATTGTTAGGAGTAAGGCATAAGGAGTAGATCCATAATCAGTGCCGTCCTTGCTTAAAGTTTCCTGATGATTCTCAAGATATGCTACAGTTTCTTCCACAAAAGCTAAAACTTTTTCGAGAGGATTTAATATTTTTTGCTCCATTTCCATGGCATTTTTGGGAGACACCTTTAGCTGGGAAGTGACAGAGAGCATTTTCCTCATTCCACCGGAAAGAGTTGCTTGATAAAATCTTTCTGTATAGGAATTTAAGACGGTGTTATGATGTTTTGATTTTTCTTCATCAGACAGGTCTGACTGATCGATTATTTGGAGTAGACTGGTTCGTAGTTCTTCCACACCTTTTCGGTTATCATTTTCCATTTGAGAAAATCTAGATAGTACTTCTTTTTCAACTTCTGGATATGTTGTGTTGGCAAAAGATTGGGTGCTGATTGTGAGTAGGAAAATAATAAATAGATTTTTGATAGTTTTCATTGGGTTCTCCTTATTTAATTTGTGTTAAGCATTATTGCTTAACTCTGTAGTTCTTTTAAAAGGAAAGGCTCAGAGATGTCAATAGTTTTTGTAGGGGGTGTAGGAGCAAAAGGAAAGATCATGCCACGGTGTATAATATTTTTTATTATTAACAATTTAATGTAACCCCAGCGGAGGAGTTAAGGCGCTTAGGGTAAGAATCACAGCTTAACTGGGATTTATTCTTCGCATCAGCTCTTACCCATGAACTCAGGATCATCGCTGCTGTTTTTTCTGCTGTGTCGGAGCTTAATAGTGCCAGCGACTTTGCATACTTTTGGGTGATCTTTAATATCCGTATGACCAGGAGCTGCTTGCATCGCAGATAGGTCACGAATTGTCATAAGTGCCATCGTAGCGTATGTGCTCCGCAACTTAATGTAGAGATTTTCTAGCAATATCTAAGGCTTTTTCCTCATTTGCGACACCGCCATATTTTACTTTAAATCGTAATGAATCAATCGGCGTTACTGAATCACGAATTATAGATATAATTTGTCTAGGTGAAAGAGAAGGATTGATGAATTTAATCTTGGCAGCAATTCTTGTGACATAAGGAGCGGCCATTGAGGTGCCAGATTTTTTGCCTATTGCATTTTCTGGTTCAAGAGAGCTGATATTTTCTCCGGGAGCGGCTACATCTACTGCTATTTTACTATAATTTGAAGAACGAGATAGTTTATTATTCTCATCGACAGAGGCAACAACTAACATATTAGCATGCTCATACACAGCAGGGTATTGAGGTGATTTACTCAAATTCGAGCCTGTATTTCCAGCGGCAACAACAAATAATATATCTGGATATTTTTGCATAGCTTTGCTGAAGAGCTTCCAAGCACCTTCAGATTTAGCACCACCCAGGCTCATATTTATAATTCTTGATCCTTTCTTATGGGCAAGGGCAACTGCATCGGATAAAAAATTATGCATAATTTTTGAGGTTCTTATAGGGAATATGGCAATTTCGTCACTTCCCTGAGATGCTATACCTGCAACGTGGGTTCCATGATTTGATGAATCATCGGAGATAGTAAATTGATTATAGTCATACGGCTGCGCATCATTATCTCGGTAGTCCCAACCGATATTAAGAGTTCCGTTGGGGCGTGGAATTTTGTAAGCTAAGTATGGGTGATTATAATCCACTCCGCTGTCCAGTATAGTGACTAAAACTCTATCAACTCTATTTACTGCAATTTCAAGCAATTCAGAAATTTGTTGTGGGTGATTGCAGTGGGAATAAATCTCTTCAAAAGTTTTCACAGCTCTGTTTACATATACAGTCCTTTTCACTTCTCCATCTGCTGTAAGCCATTGCTTTTTTTTAAGATGATTCTCACTATTATATTCCCATGTTTGTCCACCAATAAAATTACAATTTGAGTCATAACCTGCTTCGATTAATCCATTATCACTCTCATCCCGGTCTTTTTTGTTATTAACGTTGATATATGATCCCTCTTTACTCTTTTTGTAATCATAGATAGTTATTTTAATGCTTGATGGTGGCGGAGAGCCAAACAATATCTCAACCCTTCTATTGTCACTGTCATGATTAGAATCAGGATATTTAATTTTTTTGACAACTTTCCCAGATAATTGTTCCACAATTTTTTTTATTTTTTCCTCATCGAAGATTTCGTCATGATGCTCACATAGAATTTTTTCTCCAATTTTATGAAATTTAAACCAATTACCAAACTGCTCTTTAATAGCTTTGTTAACTTTTTTACGCCTATCTTTTAAATATTTTTTGTATTCAGGTTCTTTATCAGGATTGCTTGAAATTAATTTAATAAAAGATTCTGCAGGATTATTTGCTGGAAAATAGAGATCAATTTTCTTATCTCTTCCAATCGATCCATTATGCGTGGCAACATCTCCTTTATCTGATATCCACAAAGAATCTATATCTTTGAAACTGCGAATATTTTTTGTCTTATTCAAGGCATCTTTGAATTTTTTTAAACCCTCCAGATATATTTTTTCATTAACTCCAAAAAATCTTGGATTACCAAATCCGCTTCCTTTGTATCCATGATTTTCCTTTAATATTTTATATATTTCACTTTCTAATTCATTGACGTCTTGAGCAAAGGATGTGCTCGATAGTAAAAGAAAAATGGAAAGTATTGTTAGTAAAGCTTTCCTCATTTTTTATTCATATCCTCATAAAGCTTATTAAGATGAAATTTGGCAGCTCTAATCTGTTTAAGCCATGCGCTAGGTTCAAGATGTTCCGCATTTTCAATAAAAGCGTTGAAATGTTGAATGGCCTTCTTTTTATTATTTAAAATTTCATAACATTGCCCTATCCTGAAATGGGCTAAAAGAGCATGCTTTTTAAGTTTAAGTACTTCAAAATATTTATCAATAGCTTTTTTGCAATTGTTCTCTTCTTTATAAATTTCTCCTATTGCAAATAGAGCGGAAATATTCTTATTATTTATATTAATTGCTTTTTTGAAATATTTTTTTGCTTCTTTTAGATTTCCTTGATCAAGGGATAGCGCTCCAAGATTATAATAGATAATATCATCTTTTTTTTCAAATTTAAGAGAATTTATATACATTTCTTTTGCTTTTTTAAATTTCTTTAAACGGTGATATGAGTACCCAAGACCTTTGATTGCAGTTACTGATTGAGATGATAGCTTCAAAGCTTTTTTATAATATTTAATAGCATCGTGATGTCGATTTTTTTGTGAAAATATTTGTCCAAGTTCTAAGTAAGAATTTAAATCATTAGGATCTTTTTTGATTTTGTTAAGGCGGTCATCAATTAAAATATCTTTATAGGAATTATTTTCTCTCCATATTGGTTTGTCTTTTATTTTTATTTCAGCAAATGCTAAATTATGCAAGATACCTATTATCAAAAATGCCGCCTTCATAATACCTCTAGGCTCATTTTATCATAATTATTTTGGACCCTGTTACATAAATATGTTCGTTCGCACGATAGTATACCAAGGAATTCGCACTTTAATGAACCGGGTCAAAACCCCAATTTGAATGTGATTAAATACCTGTTGTTCTTATTATGGAAATAAAAGGCATTGCTACCTGCCCCAGCAGACATATTAAGGCATCTAAGGTAAGAATCACAATTTAAGAAGGGGAGTAACGAGTTGAAATACGCACTATTTTTCAGAGAATAGCGGAGTCACAGAAATGACACTATGAGTTATCTCCAGTCTTGGCACTCCTTTTGCATTATGGTGCTTAGCCTGTGATGGGCTTTAAAAAAATAAATGAAAATAAATGAAAGGAAATATATAATGGAAATCAAAAAACTTAGTATAATCATTGCCTGTATCAGTATTGCGGCCTGTTCCTCTGATCCTTCTGGAGATGTATCGGAGTCTAAGCGGGATAATAATCTAACCACAGGTGATACAGAAACAAAACCACCTATTCTAAAAAGGAAGACTCAGGCGCAGGAGAGGGCATTTTCTCTATACCGGACGGTGTACAGTCAGTCTCAGTCTCAAGTATTGCAAGAGTCTCAATTTTTAGAGACTTTGCCCTGTTTTCTCATAGCTATGCAAAATAGCCATAACGCCGATGTTTCTGAAGTACTGCCTCAGATTGAGTCCTGTATGAATAGTGCTTTTGCTTGGCGACGAATACGTCAGCAGGAGTTTAAAAATGATCCATATTCCACGGTATATGATGAATTTCGGTCGGAAAATAAAAAATGGATCCCTTTACTTTTATCCCGGGGTTTACCTAAGGGTGTTCCTTCTCGTAGTGTATTAGAAATATTGGGCATGTTGTATGAGGCACAGAGGTCTGCTTTCCATAGGGAAGCAATCTTCCTATCCAAGGTGTTTGAGAATCAAGGAATGAAATTGTCTGCATTAGCGCCATCCATACTATCCTTTGTTTTTTATCATGGGAATCGAGAGGATACAGTTTTGGAGTATGGAGAGTTATACTTAGGTACTATTTTTTCTAGAATCAATGAGTTGAGCAATTATGTGACGATTAAAAGCCCGGAGTCCTCTCCCAGTCAGTGGATGCCGTTTCAGAATAAAATTGTACTTTCTCCTGCATTTGATGCGCTTTTTAAGTATTTGCAAAAGGATAAACCAGTTGACGTAAAGGTAAATTTATTGATTCAAAAACTGACATTGAAAAAAGACAGTATTGAAGAGTATTTTGAAGATGCTATTTATGAAATTTCTTCTCTACAGGAGCGATTGAAATCGGAAGATAATACTTCGTTGGAAGCAAGAGAAATTCTCTATAGAAAAATAAGGAAGAAAGAAGAGGAAACGGGAAAAGCTATTCGCACATATATGGTGTTTTTAGAGGATAAAGATCCAAAAAAATCGAAAGAATTAAAAACAAGACTTGAAGGGTTGCTTACGATCTATAAAAATATATCTGATTTATTTGCAGAAAAGAAAAGTCCAGAGGAAGTTGTGAGTGGTATTGCCCACGCTGCCTTAAGTATTATTTCTCTTATCAAGGGAGACTCCTACCTTGGATTTTTTGGGAATAGAGCCATTTTGGATAATCTTATGAAGATACAGGAAAAAATAAAGGAATTAAGGGAAGAAATACATGAGAGATTTAATTTAATAAGTGATCAGTTGGATGAGATTAATGAATTGATTTTAAAAAGTATTGATGTAAATCAAGAAAATTTTTCAGATATCAAGATAGCTTTAAACAAGATTATAAAAGAGAACAGATCTATTAAATTTATTGGAATGGAGGGTTTTAAGCATACCCTTACTCAGCCGTACGATAATAAGGAAGAGGTTTGTTTTGTTGCTCTTTCCGCATCTAAAGAGGAATCGCAAGAACTTCCACGGAATATATTATATGAATGTCTTGGAAGCTTCTCGAGCCGTGCCACCCATTTATCGAAAAATCCGCTTATATCAGGAAAAACTTATGAAGAAAACTGGGATAACTTGTTTTACAAAAAGCCTGAGGAAATATTCGGACTTCTGCCCACTTTAATACGAAAATATAATTCCAATTTTCATATAAAGGATCTGCCTCATCCAGGAGAATGGGCTAAAGGAGTTCAAAATTACCTAAGTTTTGCTTTAGAGACTAAAACTAGGATCAATAGTGAGGTTCTAGGAAGCATGAAAGAAGAAGGTAAAAAATTAATAGACACTTTAGGAGAATTAAGGAATGAAAATTTTCTGAATATGATTATTTCAGATACTAAATGGAATATGAAAGAAATACTGGAAAATATAAAATCAGAAATCACTCTTTTTGAGTCGAAGAATTTAAAAGGAAATGAATTTCTTTTATTGAAAAATCAAGACTTGAAAAAAATAGATACCGTTAGACTGGCTTTGGCACTGGGTCTTGTAAAAGAGAAGATTTCTGTGGATGTTTGGTTTACTGTTGAGGGGATGGGGAATAAACGTTATTATGCCAATAGCGCTAATCATATTTCAGGACGTCACTATCTCCAATGGCATGCCGTAAGAGCAATTCATATTATGGACAAGGATGGATCATCTTTGGGCGTGCACAGAAAACGCTATTATACTGGTAGAAAATATGGAACTTCAATCGGAGTTTCTTCCTCACGTAATGAAGATGTTGAGAGAACTAGCTGGTCAAGGTGGAATTTCCGCAAAGAGGCTGGGAGAGTAAGAGAATATGTTAAAAATTATTCATCGAATGGAAAAATTACTCCTGTGGATACAGCAGAATTGGAAGAGCTAGTGTATGCAATGGTTATTATGGAAAAAGAAAGGATGCATAGGAAAATAGCACTGGATTTTACAAGAAAGTTTTCCATGGAAGAGGGCAAGAAAATAAAAATGATCCAAAATCGCTTGCTGGCTAAGTTTATTGTCTCTTCCACATACCCACAAAACAAACAGGGATTGATGGAGGCAAAGGAAGTATTTCAAGTTCTTATGAGTCCCTTAGAGTTACAGGAGAAACTTCTGGAGTCTAAGGATTACCATGATCTAGAAAGTAAAATGCATATACCTACGGAAGTTTTAAAACTGCCTAAGGATACATTAAATTTGGATTCCTTTCTCTACACTGTACAGAATCAAATAGAAGCCATGGAATACTGGATTCCATAGAAGTTTTGTATTACTGATAACGTGATTCAACCTAGCCGCATTGCAATTCTCACCTGAAAACAGGTAAAAATTAGCCTAAACTCTCCTACGAAGAGATCAGCATAAAAATAATTAATTGAAATTATTAAAATTAATGATATACTGTAATTGTCGGGTATTCTTAACAAAAGATGGATATTTTTAACACAATGAATGGGGGCATTCTATGATGAGGAATAATTATTCTCTACAGCTATTCTCTATATTTTACGCTGTACTAACTTTATCCAGTGTGACTGCACTAATTGGGTGTATTAAAGAAACTGGAACCCAAGCTTCCGAAGGAGCAATCGCTACACAAATTGTCTCTGGAGGACAACATACTTGCGCACTTTTAGCTACTGGATCAGTAAAATGTTGGGGGTCCAATAGCTATGGGCAGTTGGGTGTTGAGACAAATGAAGTATGTATCGAGAAGATCTATGATGGATCAGCGGTAGCATATGAAACTTCATTTCAGTGCAGTACAAGGCCAGTTGATGTTTCAGGTTTAAGTAATGTACGTCAAATTGCCTTAGGAAAAAACCACTCCTGCGCACTTATCAATGATGGATCAGTAAAATGCTGGGGAGACAGTTCTTCTGGGAGGTTGGGGTTCGAGGCGAATGAGGTATGTGGTGAAAATCCAAGGACCAACCCATGTAGTAAAAAACCAGTTACCATTTCTGACTTAAACAATGTTATTCAAATTGCTTTGGGAGATAACCACTCTTGCGCAGTTTTAAGTGATAAAACAGTAAAATGCTGGGGGTATAACTATTACGGTCAGTTGGGCAATAGCAGTGGTAGCAGTAACCTTAATAAGCAAAATTCTGTATCCATGGGATCCTCAGTCAATGCAGGTGAGCAGTCCAATGTAAGTCTAACAGATTCTTCTCAAGGTTCTCCTCCATATCCTTCAATGGATTCTTCTCAAGGTTCAACTACTGGCGAGGGGAGTGCCGAAAGCTCTGTCTCAAGTGTAACGCCAGTTTTAGTTTCTAGCTTAAGCAATGTACGTCAAATTTCTTTAGGGCAGGATCACTCTTGCGCACTTTTAGATGATGATACCAGCACTACTGATAATGAGGCAGGCACAGTGAAATGTTGGGGAAATAGTTACTTGGATAATGACAGTTCTGGCGAAGAAAGTTCAACACCAATTTTAGTTCCCAATCTAAGTAATGTAAGTCAAATCTCCTTAGCTTATCTTCGATCCTGCGCACTTATTAATGATGGATCAGTAAAATGTTGGGGGTATAATCTCGACGGATGGTTCGGTGGTAGTAGTACAACAAATAGAAACATACCAGTTAATTCTTTTGGTTTAACTAATGTACGTCAATTTTCCTTGGGAGCTTCCCACGTTTGCGCAATCTTAAATGATGATACCAGCACCACTGCTAATGAGGCAGGCACAGTAAAATGTTGGGGAGATAATAGCATTGGGCGATTAGGCGATGGTACTACTTCAGAAAAAAGCGTGCCAGTTAAAGCTATTGGTTTAAGCGATGTGAAGCAAATTTCTTCAGGGGGATACCATACCTGTGCACTTTCAGGTAATAGATCAGTACATTGTTGGGGACGTAATGTCGAGGGGCAGTTGGGTGTTTCTACCAAAATCCTGTGCACTGATAATGATATCAAATGTAGTCCCGTGCCAGCTTTAAATCCAGTTTTTCAAGCAAGAAACCAATAAAGCTTTATAGGGCAGATAGTATGGATTTTGTATTACTGATAACGTAACTCAACTTTGATATGGTCAGGGTCTTCAAAGAAAACAACATAGTTGCTTGGTCCACCGGCATGTGTGATTAATTTGATCTTGTCAACTTTCTTACACAAAGGGGCGAAAAAAGATGGCATCTACGAGTAGGAAGATAAATAGCCAAGTGATATAGAGAAGGCTTACAAAGAACAGGTGTTTGCAGTATGCGTGGGTCTTTTTTTGTAGCATTTCTACGGTTTTCCAGATGTAGACTGAATTTAAAACAATGGCACAGCAAAGATAGAAAGCGCTTACGCCGCCGATGAAATAGGGGCTAAGGCTAACGGCAGCCAGTACTAGTGTGTACCAAAAAATAGCTTTTCTTGTTTTCGCTTCTCCAAATTTTACGGGTAGCATGGGAATATTTGCTCGTCCATAATCTTCTTTGAGGGTAATGGCTAATGCCCAGAAATGGGGAGGGCTCCAAAACAAAATAATGGCAAACAGGGACCAGGCTAGGGGAGAGATTTCTCCTGAGGCGGCAGCCCAGCCCATTAAAGGAGCCGTGGCTCCAGCAATACCGCCGAGGAAAGTATTGTGGTGTGTGGTGCGTTTGAGCCATCGGGTATAAATAAAAACATAAAACATAATGGTAAATAGACTCAGAAAGGCTGTCATTGGATTCAGGTACAGAGATAACAGAAAAGCTATGGTACCTGTAATGATTCCAAATAAGAGTGCTTCCTCTTTTTTTAATAGGCCTAGGGGAAGGGGGCGTTTGTGTCGAGTGCGTTCCATGATAGCATCTATATCTCTATCGCAATACATATTGAGAGCGTTGGCAGAAGCTGCGGTCAGGGTCATGGCAAGCAAGACCAATACGATTGCTTGGGGTTGGTCCAAGAGGCTTCCCTCTAAAACAAGGGAGGCAAAACCAGTGATTGTGAATAGGATCACAATTTTAGGTTTGGTGAGGTTAATGTAATGACTTACGGTAGAATACATAATGGGATATCAGTATAAGGCTAAGAAGCAAAATAGCAATACCTAAATGGGCTACGCTTATCCATGCTGGGATTGTCGACGTGCTGCTTTTTACTCCAGCAACAATCATTCCCACCCCTAGGGACCATTGGGTGAAGAGTAGAGTGGCAATAGACCAAGGGACAAAGCAGCGTAGGGATAGTTTCGTTTTTGGTAGTTTGCGCCATTGCCATAAAAAATAGATCGTAGCTAGGGTGAAGAGCAGGGCCATCAAGCGGTGGGTGAATTGTAGTCCGACCAAACCAGAAAATCCTGGAAACCACTCTCCATGACAGGTGGGAAAATCGGGACAGGCTAGGCCCCCATAGTTAGAGCTCACGCTTCCGCCCAAAAGAATTTGTAGGAATAAAAGCACTAGGGCTATGCGAGCGCCATAGAAAAACGTAGGGGGTATTGAAACACTGGGGGAGTTTGGTGGATAGGCAATAAAAAAAGTTCTCAGGGTCATCCAGAGCAGTATGGAGTAGAAGAGTACAGCGACGCCTAAATGTAGGGCGACTATTTCCCATTGCAAAAGTTTTGCCACTGTGAGGTAGCCCATAAAAATTTGAACAAAGAGTAGGAGTAGGGCAACGCCAAAAAGTTTTTTTAATTGTTTTTGATCTTTAAGGAAGATAAAAAATCCTGCAATAAGAAGAAGAATACTCACTAGAGTGGCAGCTAATCGATGACCATACTCCAGCATAATTCGATATTCCATGGGAGGAATGATTTGACCGTGGCAAAGAGGCCAGTCAGGACAAGAAAGACCTGCGCCTTCATTACGAACCCAGCCACCTAGAACCATGGTGCAAAAGGTGAAGAAGACTAAGGATAGGAAAATATAAAATAGGGTTTTTGTATTCATTTTTTGTTTTCCTCTACCATTGTGTCGATTATCAAATCTATAGGAACGGTGGTTTTTTTAACGGAGCCCTTGCCGATTCCTTCGCTACTTAATTGTAAGATGTATTTTCCGTCGGCCTTGCTTGTGGTTTGGGGGTTGGGCGCTTTGCTGCGAATATAATGTGTTAAGGCCCAGCGGTCTTGAATGGAAAGTACGGTAAAACTGGCCATACCTGTGTTGGGTATGCCTTGGCTGATGGAAACAAAAATAGATTTGGCAGATGTTCCGTTTGTCCATGTATTTGAGGGAGCATAAAAATTTCTAGGTTGTGGTTTTAGGGCAGCACCGGCAACGCCATCTCCCCGTCCTTTCGTGCCATGGCAGGCAGTGCAATTCGTATTATACAGTGCCTTTCCCTGGGTTATTTGTTGGGGAGAGGATATCTCCATTTTTTTTACATCTGCTAAAGAAAGGGTGGGGGCAACTTTTTTTATGGTAATAAATTTTTCTTGGCGACGAGCCCAGAGGTCACTAGCGGTTAGCCAAACAAAAACAGCTAGTGTTAGGATTGAGCTCAAGATGGCAATTCGATTGGCGTTGCTGTCCCATTTTAGTCCCATAAAAAATAGGAGTACGAGGGAAGCTTTAGCGGATGCAATGGCCATGGCTACGGCTGCATTCATGGCAGTACTGCCAAAGTTAAGATAGGAAACGGCCACGGTTAGAGCGGTAAGGGCAAGCAGGGCAGTGATGGTAATAACATATATTTTTAAGGGAATAATATGATGTTCGTTATGATTTTTTTTATTGTTCATCGTTTATACCACCAAATAAAATAAGGGAAAAAGGAATATCCAGATTAAGTCCACTAGGTGCCAATATAGTCCCACAAATTCTACAGCAGTAAAGTTTTCAGAGTTGAAATCGCCTCGTCTGAGTCGCCACATTAACCATAGTAGGCAAATCATTCCTCCTATAACGTGGATGCCATGGAGTCCTGTCATCATAAAATATAGGGAGAAAAACAGGGAGGCGTTTTCCACATGTTCCATGGCAGGGAAGTTAAAATACTTGCCTGGTAGAAGTCCTTCATGGATTTTATGGCTGTACTCAAAATATTTAATGACCATAAAGACACCAGCACAAAGAAAGGTGAGTATTAAATTTATCATGGCTTTGCCGAGTTGGTTGCGTTGAACATAAGCAATAGCAAGGGCCATTGTTAGTGAGCTGACCAGCAAAACTACGGTATTTATGGATCCCATAACTTTATCTAAGTGGTGATGGGCTTCCTTGAATGTTTCTGGGTAGAGGTAATTAAAGAGAATAAAAGCGACGAAGAGTCCTCCAAAGAGCATCACCTCTTGGACTAGGAAGAGCCACATGCCAAATTTGCTGGACTCAAACTCATGCTCCTTACTTTTAAACCAAGGAGCGAAATCTTGTGTTCTTTCTTTACTACTCATAGTTTATGTTCGTCCATACTCATACGGTCCTGTGTTCACAGAGGGGTCTTTTTCAAAGTTATGGGTAATGGGAGGGGAGGAGGCAGCCGTCCACTCCAAAGTGGTACTTCCCCAAGGATTAGAGGGAGCTTTTTTTCCATAGAATAGGCAGAAGATCCAATTGAAGAAAGCAATAAATATGCCCGCAGCAATGAGGAACGCGCCTACTGTGGAGACTTGGTTAAGGAATTGAAATTTTTCTATATAGGAAAAATATCGACGGGGCATTCCGTTAGCACCTAAGAAAAACTGGGTGAAAAAAGTGATGTTAAAGCCCACAAAGAAAAGTACAAAGCTTACTTTTCCCCAGAATTCATGGAACATTCTTCCCGTAATTTTCGGATACCAATGGAAAATTCCCGATAGTAATGCGGTTACGGTGCCTCCTACCATCACATAGTGAAAGTGGGCAACAACGAAATACGTGTCATGGTAGTGTTGATCCAAGGACAGCGCTCCGAGGAAAATTCCCGTTAGTCCTCCAATGGCAAGAGTAAAGAGAAAACCCAGGGTATAGAGCATGGGTGTTTGTAAACTAATGGAGCCCTTATATAGTGTGGCTGTCCAGTTAAAGATTTTAATGCCAGTGGGAATAGCTGTGAGCATAGTCATTGCGGAAAATAGTATATTAGCTAGAGGACTTTCTCCGCTGGTAAACATATGGTGACCCCAAACAAAGAAACTTACCAAGGCTAGGCCTATGGAGGAGTAGGCAATCATCTTATAGCCAAAGATTACTTTACGAGCAAACGTGGTAATGACTTCACTGATAATGCCAAAGGCGGGAAGGATCATAATATAAACGGCAGGATGGGAATAAAACCAAAAGAAGTGTTGAAAGAGGACGGGATCTCCTCCGAGGGCAGGGTCAAAGAATCCGATGCCTAATAGTCGTTCCATCATAAGAAGCACTAGTGTGATGGCAAGTACGGGAGTGGCTACTAATTGGAGAAGGCTGGTGGCGTAGATGGCCCAGACAAATAGGGGCATGCGCATCCAAGTCATACCAGGGCAGCGTAATTTATGGACAGTGACCATAAAATTAAGACCGGTAAATATGGATGCGAATCCCATGATAAATACACCACCCACCATGCTTAGAACAGCAGTATTGGTTTGCATACTATAGGGGGCATAGAAGGTCCAGCCCGTGTCTGCCCCTGCGCCACTTATTAAGCCGTAGAGATTCAAACCCATGCCCGCTAATAGAATATAATAACTGGCTAGGTTTAATTTTGGAAAGGCCACATCCTTTGCTCCAATCATAAGGGGCAAAAAGAAATTACCCAATGCTCCTGGAATGGCAGGAATGATAAACCAAAAAACCATGATAGCTCCATGGAGAGTAAATGTCCGGTTATAAGCGTTTGCGCTTAAAAAATCTTGAGCGGGAGTCCAGAGTTCTGCACGTATTACAAGGGCTAAGATGCCGCCAACAAGAAAAGATAACAGAGTGGTGGATAGGTAGAGGATACCAATACGTTTATGATCAAAGGTATAGATCCAACTCAACAGCCCCTTTTTTTCTTCTATATAACTCAAATGACCAGACATCTTTTTCCTTTCTAAAAATAGCTACTTTAACGTTTTTATATAAGCAATGAGTTCATTCACTTCTTCATCTGTAAGTGTCCCACGAAACGTGGGCATACTGGCAGGGTATCCTTTTACTACTTCTTTCATGGGGTCCATTAAAGACCTGCGAATATAATTTTCATCTACGGTTACTTTCTTTCCATTGGATAATTCTGTGATGCGATTAAAAGCGCCCTTAAAGGTGGGACCCACAAGGCGACTGCCGTTTATGGAGTGGCATACATTACAAGTTTTTGTTTTATATAGGATTGCACCTCGTTGGGCTATGGTTAGGACGTTGGGGGGCTTTGTTTTTGCTGCTGTTGTTGGGGTTTTTGAATTTTCTGATGTTTTTGGAGCATATAGGTTTTGCTCCCATCGTCGGAAATTTTCCGGTTCTAGCACATGCACTTTGCCTAACATCATAGAGTGGGAAGTGCCACAATATTCTGCGCAATAGATGATATATTCCCCTATCCTAGTTGGGCGAAACCGAAGAGTTGTGAATAGACCGGGCACCACATCTTGTTTAATACGGAAGGCAGGAACAAAAAAACTATGCAATACATCTTTAGATGTCATGATGAGTTTAATATCCTTTCCTTTCGGCACATAGAGTGTGTTGGCAAGGATTTTACCATTCGCATATTGCATTTCCCATGACCATTGACGGGCCAAAATGTTTATTTCATACTCGTTCATTTTGGGAGTAATATTTTTTATATAATCTCGGAGGCCCCAGAAGAAAGTAATAGCAGCAATCAAGCCGATAACAAACATGCTTCCCCACTCTAACCAATGATTGTTTGGAATATAGGCAACTGTATCGGACTCTGATCGCCTGCGGTATTTCACCACAAAGAAGAGGCCCGATCCGAGGACAGCAAGGAATAGAACTAGGCTTACAGCTAATAAAAAGACGAAGAAATCCTGATAGTTTTGAGCACTATCGGAAGCGATGGGTAGGGTAGAAAAAAACGAAGACAGAATGGTCAAGGCTTGCCTCTCTTTAAAAAATACCTGCGACGAATGAATAATGTTATATAAGTAAGCAATATTAGAACAACGGTTACGCCTCCCCCAGCCTTCATCAAGCGACTAGCCAAGAGAACGTAACGATTTTCCTTTGGAGAATAATTATAACAAAAAAGAAGGATTCTTTCAGTGATTGTCCCCACTTTTCCCTTCGACGCTTCGAGTAAGGCTAATTTTAAATTTTGTCCACCATAATTGCTTCCATAGAGTACCCGGCTTAGCTTTCCTTTGGGGGAAAGAATAAAGATGCCTGCTCCGTGGGCGAAATCATTTTGTTCGGGGTTGAATCGATAGCCAAAGCCCAATTCTGAGGCGGTTTTTTTCGCTCCTTTTCCTGTGAGAAAGTGCCAATGTTTCGTGCTTTCCTTTTCTTCCCAGGATTCAAAGAATTTTTTTTTGCTACTAGCGGCCAATTGGAAGTCCTCCCGGGGGTCGATACTGATGGCAAGGACTTGGTACTTTTCCCCCAGCTTCCAGGAGAGTTGCTCTACGGATTCACGCAGCGCATTTAGTAAAATACCACACAGCATTGGACACCCATAATAAGTCATTACTATAACGACGGGTCGGGTGCCGTCAAAATATTTTTTTAGTGGAACGGTTTTGCCTTGTTCATCTTGGAATGTGGTGGAAAGGCTAAGGGAGATTCCTAAGGAAGGGCGGATGCCTATATTTTCCAGTTCCTTGGGGATGGGTTCGGCAGATTGTACCAATTGAACGGGAAGAATAATAAAAACGAGAGGAATGAGAAGAATTTTTTGACGTATTGTCATAGCTTTGCTCCTTGACTTTTGTAACAAGTATACACAGGAAAAGCAATAAACAGAAAGATAAAAGGAGGGTGTGAATATGGAAAAAATCGCTGTATAAGAAGGCATGGTAAAAGTCCGAGATGATGGGATTCTTTATAGATATAAAGAAAAAGATAAGGAAAAGGAAGTTCTTCTGGATTGGAAGAATGTAAAGGGACTCCACTGTTCTATTTGGACGGGTCTCATTTCCATTCGAGGAAAGCACACCATTCCTCTGCGACTACCTGAGAATGAGCTGGTGCCCCTTGTTATAGAGTTCTACACGCGATGGTCCAGAAAGTTTCCCAGCCAAGCCAAAAAGAATGCCTTCGACTATTCAGAGCCACCGAAAAGTGCTGCGATTCTTATGATATTTATTAGTTTATTCCTGTGTTGTCTACTTTCTACTTTGCTATTTGTGGAGAGTTATACACAAAATTTTTGCTCTCAAGCTTTAAAGAGAACTCCTGTGCGGATAGCGCCTCAGGTATTAAAAGCAAAAAAGAAAAAGAAGGGGAATTTCGCTCTCACCCTACAATTCACTACCCTCAGTGGTCAAGTACTGAAGGGAAAGCGCTATACGGTCAAGACCTATGCGCCGGGAGAAGACCCCACTGAGTTTTCCATTATCTATGCCAGTGAGGAACCCAATTGTTGGGTTTTAAGTCAAAGTCCGGGAAAGACAGATATAAACTGGGCGAAACGTCGTTATATGGTGTGGTTTAATACCTTAGTGGGGATTGTTTTCCTTTTAACAGGTATTGCGGGGATTTTTATTGCCATACGCCGACTCACAGAAAAACGTCCTGGCCGGGATTTAATTGCCACAAATTACCCGTAGCTTAGGGGTTAACAAATGTGGTGGTTTTAATTGGCAGGAACCTGTCTCCTATAACAAAGTGCTTTCGTACTTTCTGGACTGCGGTTTCTTGAAAGAAATAACGAATCACACATTTTTTAGGTGGGTCTTGACCTTGTGGCCAGTCTATTTGTATATTACCCGAAGTTAATTCGCTTGAATTAAATGCTTGGTCTGTTCGGTACATTTCCTTCCCGTCACATTCCAATAGTATCGTTACTCTTGGAATGGCATTTTGCTGGTAGGTTTGGCCATCCCGAGAGTTTAGTAGAAAAATATTGGCTTGAAAAACATCACTAAAATTCTTTACCAAACTTTCTGACTGGAATCCATTGTCGTAGCAAATATCAATAAAGAAACTGGAATCATAGTGCTCCGATCCTATATCAAATAATACTTTCGTAAGTCTTGTTTTAAGAGAAACCCTTTGTAGGTCATCATCAAGTCTGCTTCCAAGATTATAGTTTGGTTTATCAGAGTGCAGATCTGTGGTGTTATGAACAGCTAAATAAGGAACTTGATTTAAAGTAATTTCACCATAGGTGCTACTATACAGGGTTTTAGCTTCAGCAGTGCCGTTAGAATCGCTGGATGAGTATCTCGAGGTGTATTGAATACCATTTTTCCCATCAGCCTTAGAAATCCCCGCATTACAAGCATAGAGGTCTTGTCCTGAACTACGAACATCAAAGGTAAATTCTAATCTGGATTCCACCATTGATCTTTCTTCTTGAGGAGTTATTTCACACCAAGCTGTAGTGGTATAGAATATATTAAATAATAGTATTTTTATTATTTTATTTTTGAACATTATTCATATCTCCTTATTACACTTAATTTAAGTACTGTTTTTATTTCGTTTGTTAGAGTTCGATTATGACCACGGGGACCAGCGCTTTTTTCTTGAAAAATATAGCGGAAGCGGCAAATTCTTTCTTGACTGGAACCAATGAGTATTTTTTTTTGGCTTGCCAAATCTATTATCTCAGCATTCGCAACTATCCAGTCTTCGCTGTTTGAGACTGGTATTTGCGTCCAGCTATTACTGTCCTTTATTTTACAGAATAACTGGTATTTCACCTCCAAACCAGAAATGATATTATATGCTTGTTGACCGCTGGTGCGGTAGTTATTGAATAGAAAACTTAATTTTGAATCTATATAAAAGTATTCATTTTTTACACCTTGAGCAGCTACAGATCGATTGTCTATACAAAAATCAATAAAATATTTTGCTCCGTAGTTATCTGAGAATAAAGCTATATTTAAGCCAGTGCCATCTGACCCAATTTTTTTTGAAGTATCGTTTTCTGTTGTGATAGCTTCAGTAGTGTTTTCTGCACTTGGTGTTATACTTTTGTATTCTGATATTGATTCACCCTCAAATTTGTAAAGAATGGCATCTCTTGAGGGTATACCGCGCATTATGCCAGCATTACAAATACTTAATTCTACTGTATTAAAATGAAGAAGCATCTTGAGTTGATGCTTAATAGGAAAGGCATTGATGCTTGGATAGAATAGCGCAGTTATTAATAGTAGTGAGCATAGTTTTATTTTTAAATTTTTCATCATTTAACTGCCTTCAATTATTTTTACTGCCTCTGTTCTAGTGTTAATTTTCACTTTGTCCGTTAACCCATTTTTTCTAGGCAGTCGTATTCCTCTAGAAGCCTCTCTGAATTCGTACCGGACTCTGCATGAGGTAACTGTAGCAGATTGAAGCTTTACGGAGAAGTTCTCAAATAAGATAGTGGTTCCAGTATTAAGACGTGTGTATTCTCCCGATGATATTGTTTTGAAAGTATTTCTCCACACATTTCCACCATTTCTATCAGTTGATCGTTCTGTGCAAACTATTAAAGCTCGTGCTTCAAGAGCAGATTTCACCCTATATTGTGAATCATCATATACATTGTCAAAATCAATTGTAGCTGAGAGTTCGGTCCTTGGTATTCCAGTGTTAGTGGCAAAATTACTTATGTTGGCGTAGCATATATCCACAAAATAGCTAGCACCATAATTCTTAGATTGTAAAATAAAAACTAGCTTTGACAATTTGCGCGTATTAAGGGCTCTATCTACATCCCAGTTTAGGTTGAGTTTTCTTGTAATGTCGTTTGAAGCAATCAATTCACCAGATATTGGAGCAGCTAGTTCTTTCTTATAACTAAGAATTCCGATGTGGTCATCAGGAAGGTATTGATCAGTAGACACTGAAAAGAGCATTTTATCTAATTCGCCGGCATTTTCATGCCGCAGACCAGCATCGCAAGCATGCAGAAAAACGCCTGTTCCGGAAGTAATAATGAAAGACAATTCTTTATCAACAGCCAAGGAGATCTTGGAGAATAGGAAAAAAGCGAGTGTTGGTAATAAAAAGATATGTTTTTTTATTGATTTTTTTCTCACTTTTTTCCTCCTTCTTCTTTATAAGGTTATTGTTTTATTCTGCAGTAACAATACCGTGTACTCTTACTGTCATCCTAACTAATTCGCCCTCTCGCACACTTGTAGAATTTTCTCTGAATTCATACCGAACTCTACAACCTGTGGATTGTAGTCCTACCACAGTTGGAGCACTTGTGTAGGCAATCAAATCACTGCTTCCCACATTCGTCCAGTCTAGATTCAGATAAGTAACAGTATCTGATGATTCACCATCTGAGCAGACAGTTGCAACTCGTGTTTGCAGGCTTGATCTAGTTCTATAGTCATTATTATATATTGTAAAAGTAGCATTAGCTTCTAGTTTATATGTTCTTTCTGCGCTATATTCTCCTGCCACATCATCCACATAACAGAGATCCACATAGTAGACTGCTCCGTAATTAGTAGAATCCATCAAATATACAAGTTTCTCAAGCAGACCTCCTTCTCCTCCTGGAGTTACGGAACTGTTAGCAGATGCCACAAGTGTTCCAGATGATGGTGCATTTTGAGTAACCTCGGCTGTTTGACCACTGAATTTATAAATCATAGAGTCTGCTTCTGATTGATTCTCATGAGTTAAACCAGCATCACATACCCTCAGTCGGTCTCCTTTACCGGACAGCACTGTGAAATCAAATTCTTCTACCGCAGCAAAAGCCTGAGTAGAAAAAAGAGCCATAATTAGACACGTTGTTATTTTTTTCATTGTTGTTTCCTTTCTGTTTATTATTGTTGTTTTCATTGTTGTTTCCTTTCTGTTTATTATTGTTGTTTTCATTGTTGTTTCCTTTCTGTTTATTGTTGTTGTTTATGTACATAATCAAAATCATTCTAGTTCAGAGTTTAAACTCAGTATTGTATTTATTTTCATTGATGGATTTTATTTCTGTAAATGTGGATATTTCAATATTTATATTTCTGTCATTCCTTTTCTTATCAATATTATTCTCCCTGAATTTATATCTGGTTACACATTTATTTCTAACGATATCGTTGTCTTTACTAATTTTAAATTCCTTGTTTTCAAAAGAAGTTTTTCCGGTGGCATGGATCCATTCTGATTCCAACAATTTTTCTCCATTGCACCAAAGTTCATACTTGAAGGATAGATATGAATCTTTTATATAATCTGCATTATTGGGAAGAGTTACTTCAGATCTGAAATACATTGTATTATTTTCTTTCTCCAAACCATCAGTGTTTGGGTCATTAGGGGTAGCTACAATTGTTCCTCCAGCACCATTATAATGACAGATATCCACAAAATATTCTGATCCAGAGAAATCTGATTGAAGGTAGTATTTTAGGTTTTTCAAGACAATTAAACGATCAATTCCGTTTGCATTTTTTACTCTATGTTTTGTTGTGTCACTGGAATATGTTCTATCATCTCCAGTCTCATTATTTGCAACAACCCATTTTTCATCATTTTTAGAACGCTTACTAGATGGAGGTCTAGTGAAATAGGAAGAGTTATCATTTAGGTCATTTCTCATAAATTTTCTAGGTTCATATTCAGCAAATTGATAATGTATTTCATCTCCTGATAAATCTCCAAGACTGTTAGGTGGCTCAACTGTTTCAGTAGAACTTATTCGCCTTAGACCAGCATTGCATGGGTAAAGATTATTTCCAGTGGTAATAACTCGAAATGAGAAATTATTCGAAGCTCCCATTGCGCTAAATAAGATAAGAAATGAAGTTAAGATAGAAAGTATACTCTTCATGGTAATTGCCTTATTTGGGTTGTTATATTTAGTTCAATATTAAATACTTCTCCATTACAATAAGCGTACTTGGCTAAATTTGTTCTTCTAAATTTTGTTGTGCTGAAAAATACTATTTTTTGTGTTTTCTTCTCATTTTCATTCATTTTGCATAGATTTAAATACTTTTCTTCTCTGGCTGGGTCTGAATATCTTTCAAATTGATTAAAAATATTTTTAGGATGAAGTGTTACAAAATCTCCTGTTTTTAAGAGTTCCCTTAGTCCTTCGGTTGCTGAATTATCTTGGTATGATACTCTAAAAAAAGAATCCATTTGATTAAAAATCAAGTGCATTGTAAGGCTGTTGCTTGCACAATTACGGCAGTATTTTTCATTTATATCGCAGGATAGCTGGTCTCCGCAAAGTTCAGCACAAAATGTGCTTTCTGAGTTGCAGGAAATGGAGACATATTTTTGATACTTCATGCCATTATCTGTGAAATTTACTTCAATTTTTAAATCACTAAATTCTTCCATTGCTTGTGCTGTATGTTGGAAGCATACGGATAGGAGTAGAAAATAAATAGGAATTATTTTTTTTGTATTATTTTTCATATTTCCAACCGATCACCTAAAGTATTCTTTAGGTAGCCTACTTTTCCTTATTGTGCAATTTCCATCTGATTTTTGTTTTCCAAGACTAGACGCTCCTTGATAATCTAATGTTGCATAAATTTTTATAGAGTTTTTTGATTCGTTAAGTTTAACTTTTGCATAACCAAACTTGGCGAATTCTTTCATATCAATGTTTGATATAAAATTACTATTTTTTAAATATTTCTGTGTTTGGTAATAAATGTTTTTCATGCATTTTGGATATGGATAGGGCCAGCATTTTCTGCCATTTTTTATTTGATTCAAGCAAATTTTAGGTATGGACTCATCATCGCCAAACTCTGAGCTAACAAGCTGTAGATTATCTAAATCTATTGTGCGAGAGTCTGGAATATTGTATGGGTCGTTTTCTTTTCTATAAGAGTAAGACAAAAGGCTTTCAATGAAAAATAGAGGATTGAAGTAATCTTGAATAATAGGGAGGGAACTGAGACTTATATAACAAGCGCCACAGCCGGCGAAGTTAGAGCTTTTCTTACTTAATTTACCATCATTGCCAATAATATGATCTATATTTTGACTGCTACCACAATATTGTGTAGTGATTCCAATGGACACGGGAGGCATAATAGTAGCATATTTTAATTTTTCATCGATGGATATGGTGCACGGTATATTGAATAAAGGTCCAAGATTTGCTATTAATCCAACCTTGATCGTTTGTTTTTCTTTATTGGTTTTAAATTTAATTTTTCCATCTTCAATCAATCTCTCTAAGCTAATCACTTCCCCCGGGTCTAAACGGACATTCAAAATGGCTAGCCAAGGATTTACAGCGAATAAAGCACCTCTAAAGATTGAAGCAATAATATTAAATATTCTTTCATTTGTTGCTGCCCAAGGATCGTATAATTCGCAAGCAACTCTCTCTGAATAAGGATTGAACATGGCTGGTGAACGAATTTCACCCGACAAAGCAAGAAGTGGCTCCATATTATTCATGCTTGAGTATGTATTCATTATAGAATCTTGAAGCAGAAGTGTGCAATCAAGTAGAGTACCGCATAATATATTTTTTGAATTTTTATTTTTACTGTATCCAGGTAAAACAGCAAATGGCTCTCTTAATGAGTCTCTACCATAGTTTCTTTTGCTAATTATATTTTCATTTTCTATCATTCCAACTTTCTTTAATTCATCTAAAAACCATTGACTGTGACCGCGTTTAGTGCCTTTATTTCTGTTGAATCTGAGGTCTCTTTTCTCACAGAAACGTACAACCTCATCTCTTATTTCTTGATAGTAACTTAAACTCTCTCGTATAGTTGAAGCTGGAATAAAACCAGATAAATTATTTAATTGACCTATCTTCTCCATGGAATCAATCTTTGATTTCATTCCATTGATAAAATTATTATTAGTGAAAGTATATTCGGAGCACATAAAGTAAAGTCTATTGTCTTTTGAACTATCTTTGACCCAAGCATCATTATTGAAATTTATTAATAGTTTTTCTTTAGTGAGTTGACTTTTTATGAAAGATAGAACTTTTAGGGCAGAAGCCAGTTTTCTTTTAGTGTATATACCGGCCTTTGATACTTTAGAAAATAGATCGCTTGTCCATTTCGATGCACTTGGTGATTGGTCAATATTATCCTCATAGTATATTCTGAGTGAATTATTGTTTACCGCAGGAAGAGGATTTTTCAATAGACTTTTTTCCAATTCCTCCGGCAGTGATGTGAAGTAATCATCATAAAGTTTCTGAATTTTTTGATTGGGATCTGCTAGCCTTCGCATGGAGTTCAAATATATGTGATTGCTGCTGCATGAAGGAACATTAATTGAAGCACACCCATTTGGCACAAATATAATCGATTCTTCTAAATTTATGCTTCTAAGTAAATAACTGTATTTGTTTTTTTTGGACTCATCTGAGTTTCTCCATGCCCAAGATAAATAAATCTTTAAACTATTCCAGTAATCGAATCCATTTTTTTCCCATGAATCCGTATTTGTATTTAAAATATCTAATTGATAAGTTCCATTTTTTTCTGAAGATGGATTATCACAGGAGCTTATATATTTACCCTTTTCCTTTAATGTTTTATTTAACTTAAAGATCGAATCATCATCTGGGCGTGGTTTCACTAGATGGCTTTGTAGAGGAGAAAATTTCTTTATATAATGACAAGAAAGGTTTCCCAATACGCTAGGATTATTTTTATTATTGTTACCCCATATTTTTTCAATATAATTGTCCATATTGGAACAATTCCACTCATTCCCTTGGCATGATTGCACCACTTTCCAATATTCGGCATTATTTTTTAAGGACTTTTCATTGGAAGATGAAGGCAGGAGAGGTAATGAGCCAGAACTTAGTCTTTCATGGATATTGCGGATCAATAACAATAAGGTATTTTTATACTCAATAATAGCTTCATTTATTCTGGAATTTGTATCTGATCCCGTTTCTTTACTTAACTGGTAGGCTGCCTTTCCCACATTTGTGGAATCGAGAAGGATAAAAATAGTATTTGTTGGGTATTGGGATGCATCTGCACAAGCTGCTCTGTTTTTAAATTGTAGTGGATTTAATGAAATAGGCTTTTGGAAGTCTACTGATTTTTTCCTACCTACTATCATACTTTGGCTAAAATCAATACTACTATCATTGCCTTCTACTCTTGGGGGAAAGTTATTTGCAAATGCATTCAGATCGAAAAAAGAAATTACTACAATAATAGGAACAGAAATATACAGAGGTAATTTCCTATTTTTAACTAGTATTTTATTTTCAAATTGAAACATACTTTCGCTTTCCCATAAATGAAGAGATAACCTACTGAATCATTCCAGAGCAGCTAGCTCCACTGTCACCTGATATAGTAATGAAAAGTGACATTATCTGTTGTTCTGAATGCGTTAACGATTCCTGTACTTCGCGATTTTCACCGTGCATGTTGGCGAGAGTTCCTGTAATTGATTTATATACTTGTCGTGTTACCCTAACTTTTACAGTTGCGCGTCCTTGGGTGATCTTATGCTGGGCCTGTAGACTATAGTTGAGCTTTCTATCGCTGTTGGTCCCATTACTTGGGTTTGATCCGAAAAAATAAGAGTTATTACCGCCGTTATTGTAATTGCCCTTTCCTACTGATGCGCCGAAGGTGGTTTCAGTTTTGTCTCTCAGTTCACAGTCATAGGTAATTAATGTACAACCACCCCCGTCACAGTCACGGCTTTCATCTTCTTCCAGTTCCTTTAATCTATCAAGCACCCCTTTACTAAGGGTTTTCTCATTATTTTCAGCTTCACCATATTGCGTGGTTTGATCTGTTGCTACGCCAAGGTTGCTGATACTTATCCCTAAGAGCAAAACTCCTAGAAAAAATATGGGTTTCATTATTTTTGTTTTTTTGTTTTTTGTCATTTTCATCTCCTTTTTTTGTTTTTATTTAGTATTTTTCTCACAAATTTGTTTTTCATTGTTAGAAAAGAATAAATAATCGTAGAATTCTGTTCGATTTTTTCTAGGCAAATCACATACGGATTGAATGCTTCTTTCATAATCTTCCAATAGCCTTGACTCTCTTCTCACTGTTAAAAAATCCAGTTCCCAAAGTATATCTTGTTCAGTAAATTCCCTTTTCTTCAAAGCCTTTAATTCAACTAATAATCTTATGTAGGGATGATATCTTTGGACTGAGGTGCAGGATTTATTATTTTTATAACAAACTTTTTTGTAATTTGGCCAAATATAATTTCTATTTGCCCCTAAGCTTGATCCATTTTTAAAGGATGAAGGGATAGTATAAGAAGCGCCTACTTTAAATCTATTTATTTTTTGTATTTCTTCTATTTTATTTGTTTCTGGAACTGTTGGAATCTCCTGCAGTCCATCCTCCATCAGACTGTTAAATGATCTGTTCTTGTCGATGAGATTGACTGGTATTATGATGTTATTTTGTTTGAATCTCCAATAGTCTGTTTTTGGATTCCTGAATGATATTGCTAGACCGTATTTTTGTTCTTTTTCAATCTTTAAATCTTTAAATATTTTAGATATTTTGATTATGCCTTGCCATTGAGGTGATAAAATTCTTCCCATTCGCCAAGTCCATGGACTCTTGCTGGGAATTTTTTCTCCTAGTTCGCTAATTTTGTAAAATATAATTTCTGCCGCTAGGGGCTTTAAGAATGAGCAATTACTTGTGCATATGCCATTGCGGCACACCTTTGGACATACATTATTCACAGCAATGGATGCTTTTACTTTTGTTCCTTTTTCTCCAAGATCTTGTATTTCTAAAACGCCCATTTCAACTTCAGGCGTATAATACTCTTTAATATAAATGGGGCGATTTCTTATCTCACGAGCTAAAATTTCAGGTTTTTGTGATGATTCTAAGTGCAATCGACCTGGAATACTTCCCATTAGTATAGTTTCTTGTCCTATTTCCCCGGGGGTTGCTACATTTTTTGGATTATTTATTATTCGAACAGAGGTATAGAAAATAAACTCAATTGGAGCAAAATTATTTTTACTAAGGAATTTCTCATTTAAACAAGACTTTTTAAATTTAGATTTTATCTGAAATTTAGCACCTTTTCCAATATGGAAAAAACAGTCTGCTGTGGTGTTCATGATAACCTCTCGGTCCGATATAATTTCCAATTCACATTGGGGAAGATTAAAATCACTGGGTGGCTTATCTAATATTAAGGGTAGATTGGATGTGATTTTTCTTTCTAAACAATGGGTCAAAAATTTGTGTTGTTGCACAATATTTTCTTTTCTGGCATTGAAACTTTGTACTGGAAATCTAGCGTTCAGCAATTTTTCTTCATCCTCAGTCTCACGCATGTCTTTCGATGGATCTATATATGTTTTTACTGCATCTAAAACTATGGGGGAGGAGGCAACAGTAAATGTGATATAAAGAGAATTATTATTTGCAGCACGCTTGTCGCAGTCATCTATAGTTATTCCATTATAGTCTAAACCTGTATAGCTTTTGGCAATAGTTCTAAAGGTATCTTTTGTAACCAGTGAACCACCATAGATCACTGTTCCTCCTTTTAGCCTATTTAAAGAACATAACCCACCAGTATTTACACGATTTCCATCAATTCCCAGAGAGTGTGCGGAAGAAAAAAATAGTATTAGGGATAAATAAATTTTTAATTTCATTTTAATTCTCCCCCAGTTAATGTGTTAATTTTCATTGTAAGTTTGGTTGAGGGGCTTTCTCGAGCTTTCAGATTGCTCTCGGAAAACGTATGTCTCATTACACACTTTTTAGGCAAATAACTAGAAATAGAATAATCACTTAATATCGTTGAATTTGTGTTAGAAATTATTGAATCCTCTTTTGAATAAACCTCTTGTCCATCACATTTTATTATCAAAGAATGTGTAAGCTTAGCTGAAATGGCATAGTTAGCCACTGTCCTTGATAGATCATCCATTGTTATGGTTAAATATAATGGCTTATTTAAATAATCATTATTTTTAAGCCTATCGCTTGCGAATGGATTTGTCCTTCCGCTGAAATAGCAAATATCTATAAAGTACTGGAAACCATAGCTCTCAGAATTGAACTCGAATGTGATATCCTTTATAGCGACTACTGCATCCTGGCTGGTATTTTTATGGACGCTAAGATTACCAGAATAAAAATATCTTAGGGAGTGAAGCACAAAGACCTTCCATTGTTGAGGATCGCTTGAAATTTTTTGCATAGAGGATACAGTTTCTTGAGATCCATTCGGATTCAAGGATATTTCCTCTGTAGTATAAATAATATGATTCCGTTTATTCTCCCCGTTAACCGTGCTGGTGGTAACCACATCATCACTAGTATACAATGAGTTTCCCTCTCCATAATTGGGAGCAGGAGAAATTCCAACGTTGCAGGGATACAGCAATGTGTATAAGGGAAGACTTTGGGCAAAAGCACTTAGATTAGCAGTGAAGTAGAATAGGAAGAAACTACCAATTAGCCTTGTAAATATTTTTTTTATTTTTACATGTCTCACTTTCAAAATCCTCAATAATGACAAGAGTCAATGCCTCGCACCCTCATCCCCAACAGTGATGACTCACAATATAACTTAAGTCTGTGTGCAATATATTGAAGCAGATGTGATGTGTCAATAGTTTATTTTTAATTTTTGTTAAAATGCATTGCGTTATAAAATTAAGGTTAGAAACTTACTAAATGAACTAAATCAATTATTATTTTTTTATAGATGGACAATGCAAAATTCTCTTTAAATACAGATCTTACTACTGTACTTTGCAGTGAATGGTTTATGTTTAAAACAATTAGTCTTGATGCGTTATTTTTGTTGGTAATAGTATTGTTTTTTACTAAAGAAAAAATAATGGAATATGTTTGAGTGTATTGATACGTTAACGTAGAGTTTTTCTTAAAAATAAAAAAGATGGCAGATAAAAAAGAAACGAGAATTTTTACAGATGGGGCTTGTTCGGGAAACCCGGGTCCTGGCGGTTGGGGAGCTATTGTACTCTTTTCAGATGGTCGGGTTTTAGAAATGGGAGGAAGCCACCCAGAAACAACGAATAATCGCATGGAGCTCACTGCAGCCCTCCTGGCCTTAGAAAAATTGAGAGAATTTCCAACAGAACTCCCGTTGATCACTCTCTATACGGACTCCAAGTACCTTATCCAAGGCATGGAACAATGGACATACCTATGGCAACGAAACCAATGGCAAACCAGTCAAGGCAAACCAGTGCTCAATATGGGTTTATGGAAAAAACTCATCCAAGCAGCCAGCAAACTACGCATACAATGGAAGCATATCCCGGCTCACTCCAACTACCCTGGAAATGAACGTTGCGACGAGATTGCTGTAGCCTTTAGCCGAAACACCCATCCAAAATTGTATACTGGATCCCAGGTCAACTATGGTGTGGATCTCACAGTGCTGCCCAGAGCCTCTAGTAAAGGATCCTCCAAGCCCTATTATATGAGCTATGTCGACGGGGTTCTTTTTCGGGACAGCACCTGGAATGCCTGTCAAGAGCGGGTGAAGGGGGTATCGAGAGCTAGGTTTAAAAAATGTCGGGACGAAGAGGAGGAGAGGCGTACCCTTGAAAAGTGGGGGATTTCCCCATAATTTCTAGCTCCATGGAGCGAGTGGATCAATAGTGCTAGAAATTCCAGCTAGGTTCGTATACAGTTTTTTCATGTTAACAAAGAAGGAAAATTCTTATGAAATCCAACAAGGAGCTATTATGAAAGATTATCGTGTTTGTCCCAAGGCAATGGAAAACCCCGACTTTTTTAAGGAGTTAGCCCGTTGGGGGCGCATGGAAATTACCATTGCAGAGTCAGAAATGCCGGGTTTAATGGCGTTACGAAAAGAGTTTGGTCCTCGGCAAATTCTTAAAGGAGCGCACATTACTGGGTGTCTTCATATGACCATACAAACTGCGGTTCTTATAGAAACGTTAATCGCCTTAGGAGCCAAAATTCGTTGGTCCTCGTGTAATATTTTTTCCACTCAGGATCATGCAGCCGTAGCAATGGCAGCAGCAGGGGTGCCTATTTTTGCGTGGAAAGGAGAGACGGAAGAGGAGTTCAATTGGTGTATTGAACAAACCATCACGGGCTGGGGTGATCAGGGTTATAATTTAATTTTAGACGACGGTGGGGATTTAACCAATATGATGTGTGAAGAGCGTTTCGCAAAAGAAATGGATCGGGTTATTGGTCTATCTGAGGAAACCACCACAGGTGTGCATAACTTGGAGTGCTTAGCTCAGAATGGAAAGCTTCCCGTGCCAGCGATTAATGTGAATGACTCTGTTACAAAATCTAAATTTGATAATCTTTATGGTTGTCGTGAGTCCCTTGCCGACGGAATTAAGCGAGCCACAGATGTGATGCTTGCGGGAAAGACGGTAGTTGTTGCGGGTTATGGTGACGTGGGTAAGGGCTGTGCAAAGTCCTTACAGTCCTATGGTTCCAGGGTATTGATTACTGAGATTGACCCTATTTGTGCTCTCCAAGCATCTATGGAGGGTTTCGAGGTAACGACTATGGAAAAAGCAGCTCCTCAGGCAGATATTTTTGTGACCGCTACTGGTTGTTGCGACATTCTCACGTCCACCCATTTTGATCAGATGAAAGGTGGAGCTATTGTTTGCAATATTGGTCACTTTGATATTGAAATTGATATGGATTGGCTCAATGGACACTCCAAACTAGAGGAAATAAAGCCCCAAGTGGACAAGCATACTCTAAAAAATGGTCGAATTATTATTGTATTGGCAAAAGGTCGATTGGTGAATTTAGGCTGTGCCACAGGTCATCCTTCTTTTGTAATGAGTAACTCTTTTACTAATCAGGTGTTGGCACAAATAGAGTTATATACCAATAAAGGGTCCAGTAAATATGGGGAGAGAAAAGTATATAGATTACCTAAAGAATTAGATGAGAAGGTGGCATTTCTTCACCTAGAAAAAGTGGGTGCTCAGCTTTCGAAGCTTTCTTCTAAGCAAGCGAAGTATTTGGGTCTTCCAGAACAGGGACCCTTTAAGCCTGATTATTATCGTTATTAGTTTTTGTTTCTTCTTTTATCCAACGTCCATTGGAGAAAATAAATGTGGAGACTTTGCGGAAAGAAGGATTTTCAATGGTGGAAATATTCTCATCGCTATACCAAGTTGGAGAGCGAGTGTCAGAAGGGGCGCTGGAAGGGGTGCTAGAATTGGTGCGAGAGCTGGAGCTAGCATGCGAAGTATACTTTCCTACCCGTAGTTTATGAACTCGCCAAACAACTAGGGCATACAGAAGACCAAAAACAAAAGCAAAACCGCTGACGAAAAATACAGCGATAAAAGGATAGGAGAGGCACAAAAATCCAAAGGTAATAGAGACAATGGCAGGTGTATAGGAGCTTACTTTCATGGTTTTTTTATACAATAGTTATAATGGATTGTCAATTTATAGCTCTTAGGTACTAGATGAACGAATCTTGAAAATTTTGGCTAAGAAAACAGCGAGCAGGACACCGCTGACACTAAGAAGAGCTCCCATTTTAGCGGATCCCTGAAGAGTGGGATTTTCAAATGCCACTCCAGCCATGAAAAGGGCCACCGTTAAACCCACACTGGCAATAGCTCCCACCACCACTAAGTCTTTCCCGTTCATGCCTTTTGGCAAGGGGTAGCCCAGTTTTATTCCCAATAATCCAAACCCAAATATACCAATGGTTTTTCCCAACAAGAGAGAAAGTAAAATATACCAAGTTACATCATCTACTCCTGTTAATAAAACGCCAGCATTGGCTAAACCAAATGAGAAAAGACCGAAATCCACGAAGACTTTAAATTGGTGTTCAAAATTTTCTAGGGCGGAGTGGGAGTCTATTTTTTCCTCAAATAGGTGACCAGGTTGGCGCGTTTTATATGGCATAAAAGGTACTACAGTTATAAGGGCTAGGGCAGGGTGTATTCCAGCCTTGAACAAACCAAACCAAGAACATAGACCAGCGGTGAATAAATATACCCAAAAATTTTTCACCTTTTGCTTTCGTAAAGACCAGGCAAGGATCATGGAAAAAAGAACCAGCAGTAGCCATAAAGGGGCAGGTGGGTGATCGGGGGTGGGGTAAACGATGGCAATAATAGCTAAACCAATGGCATCGTCGGCAATGGCAAGCAAGAGTAGAAAGGCTACTGCTGGATGGTTCTTTCCAAATATAAATCGGGCGATTAACCAAGCTAGGGCAATGTCTGTAGCTGTGGGAATTCCCCAACCACGAATTAAGTGGAGATCTCCATAGGCAAAACAAAGACCCAAATAGAAAAGGACAGGTACCACTATGCCACCAAACGTGGCAAAGAGGGGACCAATGGCACGTTTGGGGGGGTACAGGTCCCCTCCGGGCAGCACGCTTTGGGTAATTTCCACGGTGGCAATGCCAAAGAAAAAAACCATAAAAACATTATTTACCAAAAAGGCAAAGTCAATGGAGTTTTCAAATGGAGTGAGGGGATAGCGAAGAAATTCTCCATAGGAGTTATAATCTAGGTTTGCCCAAAGGAGTGACGCTAAGACTCCCATAACTAATGGAATAGAAAATTCCTGCAATAGCTCTACTGTATTTTTATTGCGCTTCATTCTTTCTATCTTTGCATATTCAAAAACTGAATGAAAGTCCTAGTTTTTAATAGTTGATGGGGTTTTTTGTAACTCTGATTACAGCTTCAGCAGAAAAACTCGAATTAGCTCCGCCGCTAAGTTTATCGTTACTACTATCCACAGCCCCGAATTGTCCGTGTTCATTGCTTCCCCAGCACCTTATATCATTCGCAAAAAGTGCTGGGTATGTTACTTTACGTTTTAGCTGAAACACACAGGAGTGATTCCCGCCTAAAGAAACTTCAGATATTTTCTCAGGATATGATGTGAGATATAAAGCTGGAGAAGGAACGTTCTGAGGGTTTGCAGTTTGAGTAGTTCCAGTTACTCCCAACTGATAACTTCCGTTTGCGCCCCAGCATTTCACTTCAGGTTGATCACCTGTGCCAGAAATGGTACAGGAATGTTTAGAACCTGCCGCTATTTTTGCTACATTGGTGAAATTGGAAATATTCCCAAGTTGTTGATTTGTATTTAATCCCCAGCATTCAACCGTGCCATCTTCTTCTTCAGCGGTATTTGGATCGTCCGTAAAGATAGCGCAGTTATGATTATCTCCAACAGAGAGTTGTTTTACATTTGTGCGTTCTGCAAGTTTATTATCTGAATCTTCTCCCCAGCATCTTACGGCTCCGGTTCCCAGAAGAACGCAGGTATGCATTGAGCCAGCAAAAATTTCATCCACACTTGTGCCGCTTATATCATTTAAAACTGTGGTTGGGGTTGCAATATAACTATCGCTATCGGATTGAGTACCAAGCCTAGCACTTGTTCCTGCTCCCCAACAGCTAACTGTATTATCATTTAAAATAGCGCAGGTATGTTCGTGCCCCACTGCTATTTTTTTTACATTAGTAAGGAAGTCATCAGTTCCTGTTCCACTTTTTACTTGAACAGCAATAGTATTCATTGTGGTGGAGTTATTTCCAAGCTGTCCATTATCATTTAGCCCCCAACAATAGGCGGTGCCATCGGATATGGTGGAACAGGTATGATTTTTGCCTACAGAAAAATGTTTTATATCAGAGAGGAAGTCATCAGTTCCTGTTCCATTTTTTACTTTTACTGGAATAATACTATTTGTGGTAGAGTTGTTTCCAAGTTGTCCATTATCATTTAGCCCCCAACAATAGGCTTCTCCTTTATTAGTAGTTGAGCAGGTATATTCATTCCCAGCATAAAGCTGTTGGAGACCATCTCTGAGTACATAGTTAACACCTTGATTAAGGCAAGGAAGTGGAGTTCCATTGTATGTTTGTATGGTGGAAAACGAATAGGTTTGGACATTTGGAAGAGGGTCAATAATTCTCGGAGTCATACTTTTTGCATCAATATTTACGGATAAAATTTTATTGGTGCAAGTTGTATCAGAATAAACAGAAATTGTTTCTCCAATTGTCAGATAGTTCAAAGAAAATCGAGGTCTAGTATCTGTTGAAGTTGAATTTCCGTTTATAAGTAATTGAGAATAAAGTTGATACTCTACCCTGTTTGAGCAATCATTGGAAATATTTCCTGCCAGATCCCGCTGTCTTGCGAAGAATGTATGGATAGCAATATTATTTGGGGAGACTGCATAAATGGAAAGAGTATTAGTATTCGGATTGAAGGGAGGGTTCGTTAAAAAAGTACTGCTGCTACAATCAGGAATATCACCGGGCATTAGTGGAGATCGGCTGGAATGGTATATGGATACGATGGCTCCAGGTTCTATATCTTCAGCGAGATAAAGAAGAGTTGCAGGACTATTTAATTTGGATGACAAATTGCTTAAAACAACAGCATCAGGAGGAATGGTATCCAATGTATAAGTGATTCCTGTATCAGCACAAGCAACTTCATGTCCTATTCCATCTTTCTGTATTGTGTGGAAATTATAGGTGATGTCGGTAGGTGAGGAGGTTAATAGGGATAATGTGTCTCCATCTGCTAAAGTATTTTCTTGACCTGGGATATCTGGAGTTATGTCATTAGCGCAAAGGCTATCAGAGAATATTTTTATTATATCTCCACTTTTTACTCCACTAAGGCTCATTACTGGGTTTTGATTTGATATAGATTTGCCTCCACTGACTGTTATGATAACATTAGGAGGAATGGTATCTAAATAATACTCTGTTTTATTAGAGCAAACCGATTCATTTCCTATGCTGTCTGTTTGTTTAGCAAAATATACATATATATTATCTTCTTGAATACTTGGAATGGTGATTATATTGCCATTAATGGCAATGCCGCTTACTTCATTGATTCGACTATCATCACATTGAATACTACTCAATTGCTCTGTAGACGTTATTTCTAATTGATATAATTCAACTGTATTTCCAGCATCCAAATTAGAGATTGTAAATTCAGGGGTTCTCTCGTTGTACGTATTGTTTGCGTTTGAATTATTCAGTACCAATCCGAGTGTTCTGGGAAGAATGTTATTTAATGTATAGCTGATTCCCGTAGAGTTACATGGGATTTCATTTCCCCATTCATCTATTTTCGTTGTATAAAAGGTATAGAGAGTATTGGTAGTAATAGTTGTTGATAATTCTAATGTGTTCTCTCCATTTACTAAAGTATTTTCTTCGCCTGAAATATTTGGAGTTATTTCATTTGTGCAAAGGTTATCAGAGAATATTTTTATTATATCGCCTGTTTCTATTCCTTGTGCATTTACGATAGGGTTTTGATTGGATACAGTGAGAGAGTTTTCTTTGAGTGCTATGGTAACAGAAGGAGGTGTGTTATCTGACTGATATTCTATTGGATCGGAACAAGGAGATTCATTTTCTGCTAGGTCTTTTTGTTTAGCAAAATATATATGGGTTTCATCGATAGTTGCTGATGGGATAGTTAATTTATTATCAATGGGAGTAGTGAAGCTTGTTAAAAGAGTGGCATCAGTGCATTGAGGATTGTTTCGTTGTTGCTCTGTGGTTGGGATAAGGTGGTATATGGCAATTTTGCCTTCAGGTTCTAAGTTATTGGTGATGGAAAGTTCAGATATGGGCATAGATGTTGCAGGTAAACTCCCTAGAGTTATTTTAAGGGGAGGGGTGCGATCTACTTCATAGATTAGTTCTGTGTTAATACAACTAGTTTCATTTAGAAATTTATCGCTGGCTTTCATGTAGAAATTATAGATATGATCGGAAGCGGAAACTGTTATGGTGATGGATTTATCCGCTGTGTCTGTTGTTTGTCCTGGTGCTAATGTGCAATTACTTTTTGTGTAAATTTTTATTTCATCTCCCGTCTCTATATCATCACCATGAATATATACTTTAAAAGTTACTTCGCTTGATATCTTTTGTTTTTCTTCTGGCGATTGAGGCAGGAGAGTGGGACTATATGATAGGGAAAAAGAAGGGGGTGTTGTGTCTGGCTGGTATTTGAACGGAGCAGAACAAGAAGATTCATTTTCTGCTTGGTCTTTTTGTTTGGCAAAATATACATATATCTCATCATCAGGAGTTTCCGAATAAGTAATTATTTTGCCATTACTATCATTGGTGGGAACAATGAAATCCACTACTTGATTAATTCGACTATCATCACATTGGATATTATTTATATTTTCTGTTGGGTCTGTTATTTGTAGTTTATATAATGCTACTGTGGCTTCAGTTTCAATATCAGAAATAGTAAACGTAAACACTCTTTCAGCATTGGGTTCGCTGCCTATTACCGCTTCTCTAAGCTCTAGTGTGGGAGGAGGAGCAGTGCTATCCAATCTATAAGTAATGGATGTGCAGGCAGAATCAGTGCCATTTGTATTTCCTTGTTTTGCAGAAAAATAATAATCCACGTATGCTACTGTTGTATTTACTATTACAGATTGACTTGTAGGCTGAATATTGGGTTCATATTGTTCTCTTATAAGGTTTGATTCATTACAGTTATTTCCAGAATAAAAAGTAATTCTATTTCCTGACGATACGTCAGAGAATTGAAAGGTAATATTACTCTGATTCGATAAGTAATAACCATTGATGAATTTATTATCTGTTGTTATTATTATTGTGGGCACATTTAGTGTTTCTTGTGCAAGTGTGTAAGTGATTCCAGCGTCTGTACATGAACCAGCAATGGAGTCTGTAAGTATATAATAGAAATGGTATGGAGTATTGGAATGGGGCAAGTCGGCTGCTCTTTCGAAAAAAGTTGGCTCACTTTCATAAAATTCTCCTACCAGATTGCCGCAAGTACTATCATGGAAAATTTCTACTCTATCGGAACTGAAGTTGTTGAGAGTAAATTCTGGTTGAACTGAACCAGAATCGGCAGCTAAGGTTATGGAAAATTCAGTTCCCGATGCATTATTGAGTGTATAAGTAATGCCTGTGGTTGCGCATGGAGCTTGATTTCCCACTTGGTCACTTTGCTTTGTGTAAAAAGCATAGGTATTGCTTCCGCTTAGTGTGAGAGTGATTTGTCCACTACTAATAGATTGAATTGGCTTATCCGTACAGCTAGAATCTGTAAAAATTTCTATTACATCTCCTGATTCTATAGTTCCTATAATACTTAGCACGGGAGTGGTAATATTGGATGGAGATGAGGTAAGGAGTTGAAAGAAAAGAGAAGGGGCTATCGTGTCTAGTGTATAAGTAATGCCTGTGGTTGCGCATGGAGCTTGATTTCCCACTTGGTCACTTTGCTTTGTATAAAAAGCAAAGGTCTTGTTTTCGCTTAGTGTGAGAGTGATTCCTCCATTACTGATGGATTGAATTGGCTTATCCGTACAGCTAGAATCTGTGAAAATTTCTATTACATCTCCTGATTCTGTAGTTCCTATAATACTTAGCACAGGAGTGGTAATATTGGATGGAGATGAGGTCAGGAGTTGAAAGGAAAGAGAAGGGGCTATCGTGTCCAGTGTATAAGTAATGCCTGTGGTTGCGCATGGAGCTTGGTCATTTTGATTTGTGTAAAAAGCAGGTCTTGTTTTGTTAGTGTGAGAGTGATTTCTCCATTACTATGGATTGAATTGGCTTATCCGTACAACTGGCATCTGTAAAAATCTCTATTGTAGGTAGCACAGGACTTGAAATATTGGATGGAGATGAGGTAAGGAGTTGAAAAGAAATATTTGGAGCTATTGTCTAGTGTATAAGTAATGCCTGTGATTGCACATGGAGTTTCATTTCCTCCTTGGTCAATTTGCTTTGTATAAAAAGTATAGGTCTTGTTTTCGCTTAGTGTGAGAGTGATTTCTCCATTACTGATGGATTGAGTTGGTTTAACGGTACAAACTGCATCTGTGAAAATTTCTATTGTATCTCCTTGCTCTATGGTGCCCATAGTATTTAGTACAGGACTTACAATATTAGATGGAGATTGGGTGGCAAGTTGAAAGGAAATATTTGGAGCTATGGTATCCAGTGTATAAGTAATGCCTGTGGTTGCGCATGGACTTTCATTGCCCGCTTGGTCACTTTGCTTTGTATAAAAAGTGTATGTCTTGCTTTCGCTTAGTGTGAGAGTAATTTCTCCATTACTAATGGATTGAGTTGGTTTAACGGTACAAACTGCATCTGTGAAAATTTCTATTGTATCTCCTTGCTCTATGGTGCCCATAGTATTTAGTACAGGACTTACAATATTAGATGGAGATTGGGTGGCAAGTTGAAAAGAAATATTTGGAGCTATCGTGTCCAGTGTATAAGTAATACCTGTGATTGCACATGGAGTTTCATTTCCTCCTTGGTCAATTTGTTTTGTATAAAAAGTATAGGTCTTGTTTTCAGCTAGTGTGAGAGTGATTTGTCCATTGCTCATGGATTGAACTGGCTCATTATTACATGCACTATCTATGAAAACTCTTATTGTAGTTCCTGATTCTAAGGTTCCATTAATAGTCAATACAGGATTAGTACTATTGGATGGAGAAGAGGGATTGAGTTGAAAAGAAATATTTTGAGTTCTGTCTAGTGTATAAGTAATACCTGTGGTTGCGCATGGAGTTTCATTTCCCAATTGGTCACTTTGCTTTGTATAAAAAGTGTATGTCTTGTCTTCAGTTAGTGTGAGAGTGATTTCTTCATTACTGATGGATTGGGTTGGCTTATCCGTACAACTAGAATCTGTGAAAATTTCTATTACATCTCCTGATTCTATAGTGCCTATAATACTTAGCACAGGAGTGGTAATATTGGATGGAGATGAAGTGAGGATCTGAAAGGAAAGAGAAGGGGCTGTGGCGTCCAGTGTATAAGTAATGCCTGTGCTTGCGCATGAAGTTTCATTTCCCAATTGGTCACTTTGTTTTGTGTAAAAAGTGTATGTCTTGTCTTCAGTTAGTGTGAGAGTGATTTCTCCATTACTAATGGATTGAATGGGCTTATCCGTACAACTAGAATCTATGAAAATTTCTATTATATCTCCTTGCTCTATGGTGCCCATAGTATTTAGTACAGGACTTACAATATTGGATGGAGATGGGGTAAGGAGTTGAAAAGAAATATTTGGAGCTATCGTGTCCAGTGTATAAGTAATGTCTGTGGTTGCGCAGGTTTTTTCATTTCCCGCTTGGTCGCTTTGCTTTGTATAAAAAGTATAGGTCTTGCTTTCGCTTAGTGTGAGAGTGATTTCTCCATTACTGATGGATTGGGTAGGCTTGACGGTACAAATTGCATCTGTGAAAATTTCTATACTATCTCCTGATTCTATAGTTCCTATAGTATTTAGCACAGGAGTGGTACTATTGGATGGAGATGAAGTAAGGAGCTGAAAGGAAAGAGAAGGGGCTATGGTGTCCAGTGTATAAGCAATGCTTGTGGTTGCGCAGGTTTTTTCATTTCCCGCTTGGTCACTTTGCTTTGTGTAAAAAGTGTATGTCTTGTTTTCGCTTAGTGTGAGAGTGATTTCTCCATTACTGATGGATTGAGTTGGTTTAACGGTACAAATTGCATCTGTGAAAATTTCTATTGTATCTCCTGATTCTATAGTGCCTATAGTATTTAGTACAGGACTTACAATATTGGATGGAGATGGAGTAAGGAGTTGAAAAGAAATATTTGGAGCTATCGTGTCTAGTGTATAAGTAATGCCTGTGGTTGCACATGGAGTTTCATTTCCTCCTTGGTGAATTTGCTTTGTATAAAAAGTATAAGTCTTGTTTTCAGTTAGTGTGATAGTGATTTGTCCATTGCTCATGGATTGAACTGGCTCATTATTACATGCACTATCTATGAAAACTCTTATTGTAGTTCCTGATTCTAAGGTTCCATTAATAGTCAGTACAGGATTAGTACTATTGGACGGAGAAGAGGAGTTGAGTTGAAAAGAAATATTTTGAGTTCTGTCTAGTGTATAAGTAATACCTGTGGTTTCGCATGGAGTTTCATTTCCCACCTGGTCACTTTGTTTTGTATAAAAAGTATAGGTCTTGTCTTCAGCTAGTGTGAGAGTGATTTCTCCATTACTAATGGATTGGGTTGGCTTATCCGTGCAAATTGTATCTGTGAAAATTTCTATTACATCTCCTGATTCTATAGTGCCTATAGTATTTAGCACAGGAGTGGTAATATTAGATGGAGATGAAGTGAGGATCTGAAAGGAAAGAGAAGGGGCTATGGTGTCCAGTGTATAAGTAATACCTGTGGTTGTGCATGAAGTTTCATTTCCCGCTTGGTCACTTTGTTTTGTGTAAAAAGTATAGGTCTTGTCTTCAGTTAGTGTGAGAGTGATTTCTCCATTGCTGATAGATTGGGTTGGCTTATCCATGCAAATTGCATCTGTGAAAATTTCTATACTATCTCCTGTATCTAAGGTGCCATTAATAGTGAGTATAGGAGTGCGGATATTTGATGGGGTTGAGGAAGCAAATTGTAATGCAAAGGATGGAGGACTTGTATCTAATGTATAAGTAGCTCCTGTGCTAGTACAAATGTCTTGTTCGATATCTTTAACAAAATAGGCGTACGTTCCCTCGGCACTAATATCTAGTCTTATGGTTTGTTCACCTTCAGATGATGAAGTGACAGTGTAGTTTACTGTTGTGCCATTACAGCTATCTAAATATAGCTCTATTGTGGACTCTGTTCCTATGCCAGAAATTTGCAGGCTAGGGCGTGGATCATTGGATATATTATTTCCAATGATCTTTATGGACAGGGCTTTAATTTCCTCAATGGGAGCAACTGCCACGTTTTCTCTAAAACAGCCACTCAGGAGGGAGAGGACGGAAAGGCTGATTAAAAAATAAACCTTATTTTGGCTCGCTTGTCTTAAGGGCGTAGTGAAATTAAAAAGTTTTCTTATATTTATCATCATATATCGGCATAATTGTTAATTTTTCTTTATAATTCAATGGTATCATCTTTATCGACTCAGTGCTAGAGTCTTGATGAATAGTAACTAAAATTTATAATTCTAAAAGTACCGATAGCTATATAACTGTGAGCAAGTAAGTTGTAGAGTGTTTTGCGTTTGCTGAGTAGAGGGTCTTACACGGAAGGGGGTATTTTAGGACTTTATGTTTAATCCTTTGGGAGTAATTACCTTGTCTATAAGTTCAAATAACCCATGAATAAAAAGAGCGAAAATAGCAGCAGGTATGGCTCCAGAAAGAATTGTATTTGTATTATTGAGCGCTAGACCAGTAACAATGGGAACACCATATCCTCCAGCACCGATGAAGGCAGCTAGCGTGGCTGTCCCCACGTTAATGATAGCTGAAGTTTTAATCCCTGCCATAATTGCAGGAGAAGCCAGCGGCAAGTCGATTAGAAGTAAGCGATGAGAACCTGAAAGTCCTATGGATTTTGCCGACTCTATCAACTTGGGATCAATGGTGAAAAGTCCCGTATAGGTATTTTGAACAATGGGGAGTAGACCATAGAGGAAAAGGGTAAAGAGAGCAGGAATGAGACCTATTCCCAAAATGGGAATCAATAAGCACAGTAGGGCAAGAGAAGGAATAGTTTGTAACAGACCACTACTGACTAAGATAAATTGAGCAAGCCATGGATTTTTTACCGCAAGTAGACCCAGTGGCAGGGCCACCGCAATGGAAAAAAATAAAGAAACAAATACAAGAAAACTATGCTGTTTTGTGTATTTCCAAATGTTATGCCAAAAGATAAGGCTATCTTTTTTTGTCAGTTCCTGATTTAAAAAAAATGAAGCTGCTTCAGAGAATTTTTTTTTATCCGTTTCCACCATTGAGTTGAGTGCTCTCATCTTTTCTTCTGTTATGGAATTTTCCAACTTTTTTAGGGCAGCCCATGTTTTAGGGTATTGATCGAAGATTTGTTTTTTAGCTAGAATCACTGCATTGTAAGTGGGAAAGAAATTCTTATTATCTTGAAGAACCAGCAGTTCAAAGCGCTGGATTTTAGCATCCGTACTATATCCCACAATAAGGTCTGCTTTATTATTTTTAATGGCTTCGTATGCAAGAGAGTGCTCCATTTCTGTAATATTCTTAAAATAGAGTTGGTAGGTTTTTTTCAGCCCAGGATAGCCGTCCTTGCGGTTAGAAAACTCCCGGTCAAAAATTACTTTTATGGAGCCTAGGTGTTGAGTTAAATCACTAATTTTTTTAATACCAAGACGGTTGGCTGTAGATTTTCGCATGGTCAGGGCGTAGGTATTATTAAAGCCTAGAGATTTTGTGGAAATAAGATTTTTATTTTTAATTTGAGCCTGGATTTGCTCTATAGACATGGGGTTAGGATTATGGAGCAGTACTCTGGATAGGGTGCCCGTATATTCAGGGTACATGCCTATGGAGCCATTTGTTAATGCGCTGTAAATCAGTCCTGTACCCCCTAAACCAAATTTTCGTATAACAGAAGTTTCTCCTACCTTCTCAATAGTTTGGGCTATTATCTCTCCAAGAATATAGGACTCAGTAAATGGTTTCGAACCCACTGTAATGGGCTCCTTAGCCATAGCCGTTGAACTTATAATCCATAGAAGCAAGAAATATAGATTCTTCATGAATTTTCCTTCGTCTGAGCCATACTCTCTAGACCCATATATAAAGGTAATTGGGCATGAATGAATGTTTGCACAAAGTTGTTATTGGGTTTTTGGAAGAGGCTTTCCATTGTTCCATGTTGTGCGATGTAACCGTCATTCAATAGAGTGACTGTATGACCAAAATAAGCTGCTTCTGCAATATTATGGGTCACAATGAGAACAGTTTTCTTGAGAGAATTGAAGAGAATTTTTAATTCTTTTTGTAAACTAGCTTGCACAATGGGGTCCAATGCCCCTAGGGGTTCATCGAGGAATAAATACCTTGGATCGAGCATGAGAGCTCGCATAATGGCAGCTCTTTGGCGCTGTCCTCCGCTAAGTTGCTGAGGGTAGCGAGATAGTATTTTTTTATCAAAACTCATCATTTCAGACAGTTCTGTTATTCGCTGGTCCATTCTTTCTTTGGACCATTCACGAACTTTAGCAATGAGACAAATATTGTCGTAAGTGGAAAGGTGGGGAAATAGTTCACCCTGTTGCATTACATAGCCCACTTGCTGTGCAATTTCTTTTTGTTTTTCTAAAAGAACCTGCTTGTTATCTAGAAAAACTTTTCCAGAGTCCGCCGGGATAAGACCTAAAATGATTCTAATTAAGGTGGACTTTCCGCACCCACTGGATCCAAGCAATACATGGGTCTTCCCAGAAGCCAACTCCAAGTCTATTTCACTGATTATTTTATTTTTTCCATAAAATTTTGTAATGTGCTCTATTTTAATCATTGTTTTTTAATAAGGTGGATTGGGAGTTTTATTCGTATATTTCGATAATTTTTTTTTCTACAATTCGATATTTTAAATCGTAAGCATCAATCATGGCAGAAAAGACTAAGTTCCACTTGGTACTTTCCACGTCTATAGAAAAGGTCTTCTCCAAATCTATATTTTTAGAGAATTTCACCTGCCAACTTACCACAGCAAACAGCTTTCTCATAGCGTTTTGTAGAGTTTTTTCCTTAAAACTTAGTTTTATCACCTTCTGGGGAAGAGTAGTGGACAAGGCATGGTCCATAAGAAAAAAATTAAAAAAGAATAGGAGAAAATAAATAGATGGTTTTTTTTTCATTTTAATGCTTCAACCTCCCTAGTATTCTAACCGTTTGTGGAGAAAATAGGCAAGCCTTTGTGGAGATAATAGGCAACAAGCCTTTGTGGAGATAATAGGCAACAAGCCTTTGTGGAGATAATAGGCAACAAGCCTTTGTGGAGATAATAGGCAACAAGCCTTTGTGGAGATAATAGGCAACAAGCCTTTGTGGAGATAATAGGCAACAAGCCTATTTGGAGTGTTTATGCACTTCTAGAATTTTTTCCATAATTTCTATAGTGTTCATAGATTCAAGCTCATCCATACCGAACCGATTACAAAGCACTTGAGGGAGTTCATGTAACGGCTCTGAGAACTGTAGGTTTCGATTGCCATAAGCCTCATCCACCCGATCCACAGGTGTAAAATGGGGAGTGGTTTTTAAAACCTCTGGATGTTTTTTCGCAAGATCATAAATCGTGAGTACAATATCACAAAACCTGTCTAGCTCTTCTTTGCTATAACTTTCAGTAGGCTCCAGCATTAAACCAAGGGATTCGGGGAAAGCCACAGTGGGAGCATGGAGACCAAAATCTAAAAACAGTTTACCAACTCTAGGAATGACCTCTGATTTCTTCAAACCCACAGCCTCTGCTCTGGAAAATACTTCTTGCTCCAGTGTTAAAATAAATTCATGCATACGAGGAGTATCTTTCGCTCCCTGAGGTAGGGTGGGATATACTTGGGATAATTTTTTATAGAGATAGCAAGCGCTTAACACAGCTATTCCACTCATTCTCCGTATTCCCTCCTTGCCTAACGCACGCAAATAGGTATAGCAACGAACCTTATGGGCAAAATTTCCAAAGTGACGATGTACGGACCCGATGGATTTTTTAGGATGATACAAATCATAGTATCCATTTTTCCTTACCACCTGCACCCCCGGAAGATAGTCCAAGAGCCGCTCACTCACAGCCACAACCGCATCTCCAGGACCACCACCCCCGTGAGGAATCGTCCATGTTTTATGGGTATTGCTGTGAACCGCGTCCACTCCCAGTTTCCCTAAATCTACCCAACCTGCAATGGCATTCATATTGGCACCGTCCATATAAACCAAACCACCCACCGCATGAATACTGTCCGCAATTTTTTTAAAATTTGTTTCAAAAATACCCGACGTGTTGGGATTTGTAACCATAATACCGCAAATGCGCTTTCCATAAGTATCCACTAGAGATTGGAAATGCTCCATATCTATCTCTCCACCACGGTTTGCTTCTACCCAAATAATATTTCTTTGCTGGAATCCTGCCATGGTAGCAGTTGCTGGGTTTGTTCCATGAGAGGTGCGGGGAAGGATAATAATATCTCGCGTATCTCCATTTTCTTCGTGATAGGCTTGGAACATTTTAATTCCCACGAGTTCTCCCTGTGCTCCAGCCACCGGCTGAGTGGTAACTCCAGGTAAACAAAAAATACTTTTAAAGTATTGTTGAATTTTATACAGTATTTCTAAAGCACCTTGCGTATCCTCCACAGGTGCCTGAGGATGAAGATCTGTAAAGCCGGGCAAAAGGGCAGCGTAGTCATTAATATAAGGATTATATTTCATCGTGCAAGAACCCAAGGCATAGATGTTCTCATCCGGACTCACATTTTGCTCCCCTAGGCTCGTATAAAATTTCTTGAGTTCAGGGAGAGGAACCTGGAGGAGAGGGATTTTTTCTCGTCGGAACTGGGATCTTGGAATGCTCGTTGGTTCTTCTTTTGTGCTAGTTGGTTTTTTACAGCATTGCTTTTGAAAAAACTCCAATAATTTTTCACAATCCTCCTGAGATTGCATGTCGGAAAAAGAAATAAGTAAATGATTCCCCTTTGAATTACTTATTCTTGAAGAGACATCCACACCCACATGGATACCAGCCCTAGCACCCAGACGAATGAAATTTTTGGCATCCATGGGAAGCGTTAGAGTAAACTCATTAAAAAATGGAACTTGAGGATAGGTTAGGTTCACGTTGGAAAGAGTAATAAGTTTTTGGGCCATTTTTTTTGCTTTCCCATGGGCAATAGCACCTATTTGGGCCACTCCCTCTCCCCCTCGCTCCAAGAGCGCTGCCCCTGCCACGGTGGCAATATACGCCTGATTGGAACAAATATTGGAAGTGGCTTTTTCCCTACGAATATGTTGCTCCCGTGTGGAAAGAATTACGGAATAGGCTGTGCGACCATTTATATCCTTGCCCTTACCCACAAACCTACCCGCAGTTTGACGAATATTATTCTTACACTCAGAATGGAAACGAATACCAAAAATTCCTAAGCCCGGTCCTCCCCAGTTGGGTCCAATGGCTAAGTGCTGACCCTCTCCCACAAACATATCTGCTCCCAAGGATCCAAAATCTTTGGGGGGCTTGAGCTGACCCATAAGCATGGGATCCACTACGGCAATACTTAGAGCTCCATATTTTGCTGTAAGATCCGTCATTTCATCCACATCTTCGAGAGTGCCTAGGCAGGAAATCTGAGGAAAGCAAACAGCAGCAGGGCTAAATTCTTGGATTTTTTTTCTGAGTTGATCCATATTGGTGGAACCCGTGTTGGGGTCCAAATCCACGTACTCCAAGCATAGACCAGTGAAACTTCTCATGGTCTCTAGCACCTCAATGTCTCCAGGGTATAGAGAGCGGCTGACGAGAACGGAGGAGGCCTTGGGGCGAAGACGCATAGCGCATTTTATGGCTTCAAAGCAAGCGGTGCTCCTGTCATAAAAGGAAGCGTTTACAGCCTCAAACCCACTTAGGGCCGATAGGGCCGACTGGTATATCCAATGACTTATCAGGGTGCCCTGGCTTCTTTCAGGCTGGTAGGGGGTATAGGCTGTGGTGAGCTTACGAATACCCAGCACATGGGGGACCACCTGGGCCGTTGTGTATTGGGGGAGCCCGTCGCCGAGAAAGGAAATTTTTTTATTGTTTTTCTCAGAGCAGGCCACCAGTTCTTTCTGAAGATCCTCATAGCTAAGCTCTTCAGGTAGCGAGGGATCTGTTTGGGGACGAACGGAGCTGGGAATTTGATGGAAAAGCTCCTCTATGGACTCCAGACCCAAACTTTTGAGCATTTCCTGCACCTCTTCGTTTGTGGCAGAAATATAATGGCGCTTGAGCTCCCGGGGTAATTCCTTGGGGTTATAGGGTAGAATCAAAATTACTCCTTATAATTTGAAAAAACATTTCCATTGCTATACCATTACAAGGGTACCTTATTCAATAGACACAAAAATATAGGTCCGGGCTAAAATATAGGAGGGTAAAACTCTTGTTTTCTAAAATACAAATTCCAAAAGACCTACTTCCAGAGGATGGGCGTTTTGGGTGTGGACCGTCAAGGATTCGCCCTGAGTTCCTACACCGTCTCCTAGAGATACAAACCACTTATTTAGGCACCAGCCACCGCAAACCGGGGGTGAAAAACAGGGTTGGTCATGTTTTCGAACTTTTGCGTTCTTTTTTCCGTATTCCCGAAGACTACAAAATTGCTGGAGGCAATGGGTCTGCCTCCATTGTATGGGACATGATTACGTTTGGGCTGGTAGAAAAGCAATCCCTGCATTTTGTGAATGGGGAGTTTTCCTCCAAGTGGTATAAGTCTGCGTCCATGAGTAATTTTATTGAAAGTGGAAAAATAGAGGCCGCTCCAGGGGACTTGCCTGCTTTTCAAGAGGATCCTAACTACGACGTTCATTGTATTACATGGAATGAAACCTCCACAGGAGTAATGTATCCCTGTGCTCCTAAGTGCAAAGATTCCTTACTTGCCGTGGATGCCACCTCTGCTGCTGGATGTTTACATTGGGATCAGCCGGACCTTTTTTATTTTTCTCCTCAAAAAGCATTGGGGTCCGAGGGAGGACTCTGGATAGGATTCTTTTCTCCCCGTTGTATAGAGCAAATTGAGCGAGTAAAAAAAACAAATCGTTATATTCCAGCTATGCTGGATTTTACCACTGCCCTTAGTAATGGAGAGTCCAACCAAACCTATAATACACCCTCGCTTGTTACTTTATATCTTTTAGAGCAACAGCTGGAATATTATAATGAACTGGGAATGGAACGCATTGAAAAGGATCAAGAGGAGAAGTTTGCTTTGATGGAGCGTTGGGTGGAGAGTAGACCAGAGTTAAGTTTTTATGTTAAAAACCCAGAACATCGATCCAAAACAACCGTTACTATTAACTTAGTAAAAGATATTCCCCATGGAGATCTTTGCACCACTCTCCGGTCCCATGGTATTTTAGATATAGAGGCCTATCGTAAACTAGGGGAAAATCAAATTCGTATTGCCCTTTTTCCCAACATCAGCAAGACGGAGTTGGAAAAACTTATAGCGTCGATTAATTATCTTTTGGACAAACGATAAGAACATTGCCGATATAGTGAAAAGCATAATGGTTGTAGAGAAAACAAAAAAAACTGCCTTTCTATTTCCCGGTCAAGGTGCCCAGTTTGTGGGCATGGGAAAGAAATTACTGGAAGATTTTCCGTTAGCGAATCAAGTTTTTGAAGAAGCCAGTGAAGCCTTGGACTTTGATCTAAAGAAACTTTGCCTCTTTGGACCGGAGGACGAACTCCAACGTACAAAGAATACACAACCTGCCATACTGGGACTCTCCACGGCAGTTTATCGAGTGCTACAAGCAGAAACAGATCTAAGGCCTCATTTAGTGGCTGGACATTCCCTCGGGGAATACAGCGCGCTGGTAGCCGCAGGTGCATTGGAATTTCCCCAAGCTGTGCGTATGGTGCATAAGCGAGGGGAATGTATGCAAAGAGCGGTTCCAGAAGGAGAGGGAGCCATGGCAGCGCTCATTGGCTGCTCCCATGCTATTGCCCAAAAGATTTGTGAAGAAGCTCAGAAAACCCATGGTGTTTGTGAAGTAGCCAACTTCAATGGAGGTGGGCAGATTGTAATTTCTGGTCATAAGAAAGCCGTAGATGTGGCTATGATCCTAGCAACGGAAGAGAAACTTAGAGCAGTGCCCCTAGCTGTTTCAGCACCATTTCACTGCTCCCTTATGCGTCCAGCTGCAGAGGAGCTTCTTCCCATTTTAAACAAGCTTATAGTCCATGAACTTTCCCTTCCCTATATTCCCAACGTGTGGGCCCATCTTTGCGACGATCACCATCAGATAGTGAAGAACCTTTATCAGCAGGTAGATCAATCAGTGTTGTGGGAACAGAGTATGGAGCAGTTACCACAACTGGGTATAGAACAGTGTTTTGAAATTGGACCACGCAGAACACTGAGTGGGTTTATGCGCAGGATTTGCAAGATTCCTTGTACAAGCTTGGACTATGTGCCTTTATCGTAGACTTTGCTTGTCTATTTCCTTAGCTTTTTTTATAATATTCATTGTTCCAGAGTAGAATTTTTCTTTATTAAATCCCACTGTCCTTCTAAGAAGTATTGATTGTTCTTGACCTACAAATCGAGATGTGATTTTGTAAGCTGTATGGTTTTCATCTATTGGTCGTACCATGAGTACAGTAGAATGGGACTTTACGGTAGTAGTGCATTCTTTAATAGAGCTTTGATTTGAAGGTGTGCAGCTCAAGCCTAGGAACTGAATAATAAGATCATAACCATCGTTTTTGTTTCCTCTTTTTAAAATGGCATATGTGGCATTTATATCTTCTACAAAGAACTGATTTGCATCTTTCTTTGTAGAGTGGTTTAAATAGCTTCCCTCTCCCCAAAAAGCACTTCTATTTTCCATTGTCTCTTTTCTATGATCAAATAAGCTATCTGGAGGATAGGTTTCCGCAGTATTGCTTCCATTAAAGCCAGCAGTGGGTAGACCATGCAGGTATAAATAAGCCTTGAGTATGGAGTCTATTGAAGTAGGTACGATGGCGTAGATATCGAAAGCAATGGTTCTATATTTCTCTAAATCACCGTCCTTTTCTTTTGAAAGCGTTTCCGCTAGCGCACGATTTACATCTACATAAATTTTATTTCTATTTTTTTCTATCTTTTTAAGAACCGTAGGTCGGAAGAATTTTAATTTTTTAGAGAAATTACTGTTTTTAGAAAAGTCTTTTACCCTATCCTGTAAAAGAAGAAAGCTTTCTTTTTCTCGTAATTTTTTAAAATCATCAATGAATTCATTTATTATGAGGTTTGAGGTATATATTTCTGAAAAATTAAAGAGAATTTCATTTGCATTTTTATGGAAATTTTTATTTACAGCATAAATCGATCTACTTTCTTCCATTAAGGAGTTCGATCGAGAATTGTTTGTTATTCCTATAGTAAGACTGCTAGAAGTAGCTTTCATTTTCTCGTATGCCAACTCTTTTTTATACCAGGACCAAACAACGTCAAGGAAAGCTCCCCCTTGGGGTCTAGAATAACTTCTCTTTTTATTAATAAAAACCTCTTTTTCATAGGTATGTATAAGAAATTTATTTTTTTCTTTTTGGTGCTGAGGATTTTCAGGGTCAAAGTTAGCCGTTTTACTTAACCATTTTTTAAGAAGATTTTTCCATTTTTTTGACTGTTCAAAACTTGTGGGTTTGAATTTCTTAGAGAAATCAGTAATTTTTTCCTCCATATCCTCGAAGTTTTTTACTCTCTTTATAGAAAGAGTGTTTATTACTTTATAGAGCCAACGGTAGTAGTCCAGTCGATCTATGGAGCCGGGAATTTTTAGACTGCCCGGTGCTGGGACCACAGATTTTGAATCTACCCAAATTTTCTTATTTGATCCCAATGCATGGGTAGTATGTGTAGCAAGAATAAAAAGTAATAATAGGGTTTTCGTATGTTTCATGTTAAGCCCTCCAGAGACCTTGTTTCACCTTTTAAAAAAAATCATGACGACCATGACGCGCAAAAAAATGATTTCCCTTTTAATACAGCATTTTCTTAAAAAAAAGTAGTAAAAAACAGAATTAGAAATGTGCGTCATATCATTTTTTTATTATGTTATTTTTGTTCCTTAGGAAAAGGACTTTTCCGTGTAAAGAAAAAAACCAATCCCACTGGGTGCACCTCTTACCATGTAGCGCTTACTCATTCGGCAAAAATAGTTGACTATTAAGGTCTTGTTATGGTAACTTAATAAGAATGATGAAAATTAAATATGGGAGAAAAGGGAGAAAAAATACGATGAGTCAGACACTGAAAATACTATGCATAGCGCTAGTATCGTTACTGTTTTCCAGTGAGAGCTTGGCCTTTGGTTCAAAAGCGAAAAAATCGAAAAAGGAGGAAGCGATACAAGCTATTCCCATACGTTATGTGAATATGGAACACTTCACAGTGCCTTCCTTTTATTTGCCTGACGGTAACCGTGTAGACATGAACGTTAATCTGGAAAGGATTGTGGAAAATGAAATTAATAATAGTAGTTATTTTCGTATTAGAAATAATAATGAAAATGATGAAAATCAACTTTGCATTAGTCCCAGCATTACCAGCTTAGAACTTAATATATTGCAATTAAATTTAAAGATTGGTTGGAATCCCAAAGGTGCTGTATCCGTACCTATAATTAATAATATTAGCGGTGAGTTGGATATTAGTCTAAGTAACCTATCCATAGACGTAAAAGTATATAACTGTGTTACTGGAGAAACGTACCTATCCTCTTATACAGATCAAACTCTTTCTGAATTACGTTTTACGCTTTCTGCAGGAATAAGTGAAATTCAAGCAGAATTAAATTTTGTTACGAGGAGTAAACTTTCTGAAGCCGTTCGCACGGCTACCTCGGATATACTCAAAAATATGGAAGGTCATTCAGACTTCCATTCCGTACCTTGGAATGCAAGAGTGAGTGGCGTAGATTCCAATAGAGGTGAGTTATTTATTAATGTTGGTACAAGGGCTGGTTTACGAAAAAACCAGGTGTATTCAGTATATAGTCATTGTAATTCGAGGCCTCGTTGCTTTCAGCGATTTCTTTCAGATATAAAAATTATCAACACAAAGATTAACTCATCAACAGCCGTTCCTCTCACTAGTAGTGATTCCATAGAAAGAGTTAAATCTGATGATCTTCTATATGTGAAAGTATTAAGTAGGGATTAGGAAATTGTTTTAGATTGGGGTATGAATGTAATGCAAAAAAATATATATTTAACTATATTCATTATTATCAGCCCTATACTTATATTAAATTCTTGCAAGGATGATGATGAGAAAGAATCCGCACCAAGAGTTAAACGTGTTATAAGATTAAAATCTATCCCCACTGTTTTTATTGAATTGGAAGATGGCGCTCGATATGGAATGGGGGAAAATTTATACAATAGATTAACCACTGTTTTAAAAAACAGTGGTCACTTCATTGTTTTAGTGGATAGGGAAAACCTCGATGATCCTTCAGAAAAACAGAGCGATAAAAGAAATCTATCAGGGTCGGAAGAAGAGGAATTATCAAAATATGATCCAAGTGATAGGTTGCATTTCAACTTTCCTCCAATGGCAGCAGCAGAATTCTCTGCCGATATAGAAGGATTAAGCTTCAGTCACAATAGTAAAGCCTTACGTACTTTCAATGGGTTTAAGAAGGATTTTCGCACTCCTTGGAATAGTGGTGAACTAAGTAGTGAAAATGAATTTAAATCACGAAGCCATGAATTTCAAAGCAATTGGTTTGGAAATACATTTGATTCCATAGGGGATGAAACAGATAATACAATTTCTGGAGTGAATGCTGGACAAGAGGGAGAGTTTAGCATTGTGGTTGCAGACGTACATTACCGGCGAGATAGTTTTCGTTCAATGGCTGAATTAAATACTCGATTAAAAATCCTCTCAAAAAGAAAAATTCAAGAACAAACCATACTAGCACAGGGGAGTGGATTTTTATTTGCATTAGGTGTGGATCTTCTTGGACTCTCAGTTAATTTTGGTATAGTAAAAAATGATGCTTTAAAGAAAGTTTTTGAGCAATCGGTGGCTTTAATAGCAGAAGAAATTAAAATCGAATTAGCAAAAATACCATTTCAAACTAGAATAGAGTTCATAAGTACTACAGATGGCATTATTATTAATGCTGGTAGACGAGAAGGGATTCAAGCTGGTGATATTTTTAAGCATAATTATGGGAAAGAAACCACAACGTTGAAAGTAATAGAAGCGTTTCATATTGGATCTGTGGTGGAGGTGGTGGATGGATCTTCGGAAGTTCTTAAAGAGCAAGCACTAATTACATGGGACGAGAATGGCACTATCAATGAAAAAAGAAAAGAAAAAGTGGAGAAAATTTCCAGCAAGAGTGTGAAAAATATAGCGTTGAAAAGATTAAAAAAGATAACTCTGAAGGAATTAGCATTAAATGAATTGTCAGATAACTCTAAAAATTTCGCTCTATTGGAAGGCTCATCTTCAGATAGTGGGATCGATAGGTCAGGTTCAGTGGAAACAAAAGAAACAAAGAAAGTTTATTTCGATGCTCCAGAGTTCTCTTATGCAGATGGGCGAGATTCCAGCGATTTAAATAAATTGAAAAAAACAATAGTATTGTTTCGTTTGCTAGAACGCTGGCGTCAGTACGACCAGGGTGTGGTCATGGAACGAAACCTCCAAAATAAAATAAATATAATGCAAAAAGCACAAGAGCAGTGGAATTTAAAAGAAATCGAAACGGCTGAATCTTGGCGTGATTTCTTTCCTAACCTTTCAGGGTTAGGGAGTGGAGTGAAAATAGCTATCATAGATAGTGGAGTGGATTATAATCATAATAATTTATTCCAAAGCTTTGTACGCAGCAATGTTGGCTGGGATTTTTTCGGCAATGATGAACGACCATTTGATGACAATAGCCATGGCACAGCTATTGCTGGTATCATTGCTGCCCAAGGTATAGGAGGGGAGCCTGTGGGTATTGCTCCAGATGCAAAGCTATTGTCCTACCGGGTTTTTAATCCTTATGGAGAGACAAGCTCTGCCGCTATTTATGCTGCCTTTGAAAGAGCAGTTGCAGATGGTGCTCATATTATTGTAACAGCCTGGGATACTCAGAGAAAATCCAAAGCACTAGAGGATGGCATTAGGCTTGCAGGAAAAGCTGGTATACTTGTTGTGGCTGCCGCAGGAGATAATGGGAAAAATTTAGAGGAAGAGGTTCACTACCCAGGGGAATGGGGTACATATCCTCATGTGATTACAGTGGCTGCTTTAAATAAAGAAGGAAATATTTCTCAAGTGTTTGCTCGCCATAGTAATTACAGCCCCAGTCTTGTAAGTTTAGCGGCACCAGGAGAGGCTCTTAATGTGCTAGCTCCCCGGAGTAATTATTTAACTAGAGGGGGATCGGACATGGCCGCAGCCCATGTGGCAGGAGCCGCAGCTCTTATACTATCCCTATATCCCAGACTACAAGGACCAGAGTTGAAATACTTTCTCCTAAAGGGAGCCACAAAAGCAGAACACCTAAGACCCTATGTGCTTCGAGGACAAAAATTGAATATAGCAGAGACATTAAAGAAATTAAGTAATTAAAGACAGAAAACAGGTAGAGATACCTGCTTTTGTTCTGTGAACTTTTAAAAAAACACCATAATTGTAATACACCCTAAAGTTCACACGCAGGCTACCGATAGGTATTATATGGATAGTGTTGTAAATAAAAGAAAACGGAGTAGAGCAAAGAAAAAAGCATTTTCAGTGTATAGTTCTGACCCTTTATTCATGATATTTGAAAAACAATTATATGATTTCGAGTATAACGACAAGGATAGTTTTGTTGAAGAGGTTGTGAGTTGTTTTTTTGAACTGATAACGAAAAAAAATATTTCCTTTCCCGTTCAAGAAAAAATGGAATTAAAGAGCAACGCTTTTCGAGAAGTGCGCCAAATGCTAACGTATAAAATTTATGGTTGCCTTACTGTTATTGATGATAAAAAAAGCAAACCAAAGAAGCTGAAATTTCTCCATGATCCAAACATGAATTTGCAACGTTGTTTAGAAAATCTCATGAAATAACATTTAGTAATGCATGGAAATGGGAGAAGAATTATTTGACTGGTGGTCTTTCCTATAAAAAGGACTAAGAACTCGTTTCATTGCCTGTTGCACTTGCGCAGCCTTATAGTTTTTGTGGGCCGCTAAACCCACCTGTGACTCTTCAAAACCCTGGCTATCCATGATTTGCACTTCAAAGGGATAGAAGAAAGCCTGTTCTCTAAAGATATGGGTTAGGTCGATTCGTTCTGCGTAAGCTTTTAACGATTTATCAGAAGACTCTTTAATGGCATTCTTTAAATTTTTCACATCATCAAAAACAGAACTTCTATACTTGACCAACTGACGACAGGTGAACTGTATGGCCATATAGTTGTTGTTCGTAAATGGATTTTTTAAATCTTTCTGATTTGTCAATTCACCTTGTAGGGCACGCTCAATGTAAGCATCTATCTCACCAGTGGAACGTAACAAGTCTTTTCGTGCTTCAAAGCGTGCTCCTCTCCAAATTCGTCGGTAAAGAAAGGGATTTATCAGACTGTTTCGGGAACGGGAGGGCTTAATATTTCCAGGTATTACAATATACTTGTCTCGTAAATATTTAAGAACCCTTAGGGCATCGACGCGTGTGCCGGTCACAAATCGAACCCCCACCTGATCATATATATCCTCTGCCACATTTTCTTTCTTATGTAAAAGTTTTAATATTTGAGATTCTCTAGATTTCCGAGGCTTTGTCTGGAACTTCACCAGTGGTATGGATTCAGAAGATTTCACGGGACCTAAAGAAATAGTATTCTCTTCCCCGTGAATAGCTTTATAAAATCGGTCGAAAATTTGTTGCTGAATAATTCCAAAATAGTCGGCACGAATGTCCTTATCCAAATGAATAATCGTGTGCATTACCTTCATGATGGCACAAGTCCAATGGGTACGTTCCGCACTTTTAATATCTTTATCTAAACTATAGGCAATGAGTTTCTTTAAATCAGAAATGTTTAAAAAATAACTGGGAATTTCTTGAAGCAATCCATGGGGATTTTCTGGCTGCAAAAAGTGCTTTTTGATAAACTGAATGGCCTCATGGTATACGCCCATGAGTTCTGCGGATTGAATGGGGTCGTCTAAATTATATCCATAGGATCGCATAAAATCAATGATGCCACTTTCATCGTCCATCAAGGATATGTTAGTGTCCATTGCACTGTGTCCACCGATCATTACATCTAGAATATCCCGGTCGAGTCGCAAAGAGTCTAAATAATTTTCTAAGTCTATATGCAAAAAACGTTCCTTTCCAGCTAAGGCTAAATGATTTTTTATAAAATTACCACAGCAGATCCCTAGATTTTGTTGACTTTATGTGTTGCTGTCGTCAAAATAAAAGACAATATGCAAATGAAATTTATTAGCACACCCATAGCAACCTTTTTTTTTACTGGCTACCTTCCCAAAATGCCCGGTACCTGGGGGTCGCTGGCAGCTCTTCCCCTAGCTTGGTTTCTTTGGCAATACTCCCTTCCCATCGTATGTATTTTTCTTGTCTTGCTTGCCATACTAGGAACTTGGGCTGCCCACCAATACGATAAAGAAAGCCGGACCAAAGATAATAAACATATTGTAATTGATGAAGTCCTGGGCATTCTTATTGCTGCCTCCTTAGCTCAACACCGTCTTTTAGATTATGCGATGGTGTTTCTATTATTTCGTTTTTTTGATATCTGGAAACCCTTTCCCGTGAGTTGGTTCGATCAGAATGTTTCTGGAGGATTGGGAGTTATGCTAGACGACGTGGTTGCAGGACTGATCGTTGTACTTCTATTTTTTATTTCTTCTTATTTCCTATAGTGAAGAGGAGGGTTGATGAGTGTCTCAAGATAGTAAAGTTTTTGATGAGTCCCTTCCTAAAATAGTGCTGGAACTTTTATCGTCGAAAAATAAAACATTGGCAACGGCAGAGTCCTGCACGGGCGGTCTTTTAGGAAAACGATTAACGGATTACCCAGGAGCTTCCCAGGTATACCAAGGAGGTGTGGTGACCTACTCCAATCAAGCCAAAGAAATTGTTGGCGTGCGCCCAGCGACCTTAAAAAAGTACGGAGCTGTTAGCAAGGAAGTGGCAGAGGAAATGGCACGGGGAGTTTGTGAAAAATTACACGCTGATTATGGTATTGGGATTACGGGAATATCTGGACCTGGTGGTGGCAGTGCAGAAAAACCGGTGGGCACTACTTTTGTCGTTATTTTTGGCAACCAGTGTAGGATTTTCAAACATGCGTCGACTAAGAAAAGCCATGGGAGCCGCGCACAAAACCGTGACTATGCTTCCAACCTTGCATTGGATATGATACGGCTAGAGTTAAAGTAATTTATAGTCAAATTGAAAGATAAACTAAAAACAATAAGGAGGGGTCTCAACTATGAGCCTAGAAATAAACAAAAACGAAAATAAAAAGAAAGCATTGGAACTTGCCATTCAATCTATTGAGAAACAGTTTGGACGGGGAAGTGTGATGAAACTTGGAGATAATAAGAAGATGTGTGAGGGAGTGCAGGTGATTCCCACAGGTTCTCTATCATTGGATATTGCCTTAGGTATTGGAGGGGTTCCCAGGGGAAGGGTCATGGAAGTGTTTGGTCCAGAATCGTCTGGAAAAACAACTCTCGCTTTACAGATAGTGGCAGAATGTCAGAAAAAAGGCGGCACCGCAGTCTTTATTGATGCGGAACATGCCTTGGATGTTAAGTACGCTGAAAAGCTTGGTGTAAACACGAAAGAACTTTTAATTAGTCAGCCAGATACAGGTGAGCAAGCCCTAGAGATTGCAGACATGCTAGTGAAAAGTTCTGGAGTGGATATCATTGTTGTGGACTCAGTTGCTGCCTTGGTTCCACGTGCAGAGTTGGAAGGAGATATGGGTGATCATCAGATGGGTGCGCAGGCACGTCTTATGAGTCAAGCCCTACGAAAGCTCACGGGCTCCATTCATAAAACAGGGGTTCTCATGCTATTCATTAACCAAATTCGTATGAAAATAGGAGTAATGTTTGGCAATCCAGAAACGACTACTGGTGGTAATGCATTAAAATTTTATGCATCCATACGGTTGGATATTCGGCGCATTGGCACCATTAAGGGAGGCGAAGAAGGTGCAGTGGGCAATCGAACACGTGTCCGTGTAGTAAAAAATAAAATGGCCCCACCCTTTAAAACAGTGGAGTTCGACATTCTCTATGACGAAGGTATTTCCAAAGAAGGCGATATTTTGGACCTTGCGACCAATGCGGGGATTATTAAAAAGAGTGGCACTTGGTTTGCGTACGGAGAAGAGCGTTTGGGACAGGGACGTGAAAAGGTGCGGAAATTATTTAAGGAGCAACCTAAGCTTTGTGAGGAAATAAGGGCAAAGGTATTGCAGGCATCGGGTCTTGAGGGCACATCAACGAAAGAGACTGGAAACAAGACAGATAAAAAAGAAAATACTCTCAAGCACTGAAATAACCGTGAAAAGCCACCCTTATAAGATGGGTGGCTTTTTATTTTTTTTTGCGACCCACGGAAATATGATTTATGCTAGTTGTGTATGTCGCATTTTCTTCGTTTTCTTCTAGTCCTTTGTTTTCTTGCCACCCCCATTGCTTGGTGTCAAAGAGGGGGTTCGTCTCAGAGGTCAGATACTGACGAAACGAAAATCCCGGGTCCATTCCATAGTTCAAATGGGCTGGTAAAAACAGCAGACCTTTTACTCCATCGCTATAAAAATTCTGTGGTGGAGGTGACCACACACGATGGAGTTGGGCACGAAATTAGTTCCAACATGGGAGTGGCAGTGGGGATTACTGCCAACGGGCTACAAAAGGGTGAGAGTATTTATATTGCCACAGCTCTTTCTCTTATTCCCAAAAATGCAAGACAATGGATCGATACCATTAAGATTAAGCATTATTCCGGGACTACCTATACGGGCCGTGTTGCTCTAGTGGATGAAAAAAGAAATTTAATTCTTATCAAGCCGAAGAATCAACCAGCTGGGATTCGTTTTATAGATCCGTCCAACGAAAGGCCTTTGATGGATATTATTACCATTTATTTTGAAAAAGATAGTAAGAAAAAAATTGAACCTATTGCATTGAAAGGTGTATTAGCTGCTGTGGATGTAAAGGCAGGAACACTAGCGATTACTGGAGAAGATATCAATAAGTTGCGACCGGGAACAGCGGTTTTAAATACGCAAGGGCAGTTGGTGGGCATGCTTCTCCCCAATTCCGTTGGTATATTGTCCTCTGCTATTCTTGATGCGATTTTGAGATTAAAATCAAAAACTGCCTTCCATCCCCGACTCTTAAATGTGGTATTGGGGCAGGGAGTTTTAGTGGATCCTAATATAAAAGATGCCTATCCCACCATAGAAAGTGCGATTGAAGCGATTAAACAGGGAAAGGCGCCTAAAGCACAACCTCAATATTATATACAATCCAAGAAAAAGAAAAAAGGTTTCAATCAAGTGATACTAAAAGTATCCAAGGGAAAATATAAATTAAAAAAAGCAATCTCTTTGCCATCCAATCTTTCTTTTACTGGTGTGAGTTCCAAAGAGACCATGCTCTATGGTACAGATCCAAAATACAATGTGATTGATGTTAGGAACGCAAAGAATGTGTCCATTTCCAACTTTCAGATATTCCCACCCATTGGTCAAAAAAAAGCTACCCTATCTATTAGGAACTCCCAAGAAATAAGTCTTACTGGAAATGTAATACGATCGAAGGGATCACAAGCTATCTATGCATTGCGATCAAAAAAAGTATCTATCCAAGGTAATTCCTTTCCCTCTGGTGGGGAAAAAGCTATTTATTGTCAAAAATCTAATTTTATGGTGGAAGCCAATTCTTTTCTTGGAAAGTGGCCACAGGCACTTGCTGTGGGAAAGGGTTGCTATCTCCAAGCTCAGAATAATTTATTTCTTCAGAATCGTATTTCCATTGCGGTTTCAACTGAGAGTAAGCAGATTTCAATACAAAAAAATACTTTTTTGAATTCACAAGCAGGCATTCGGTTTTTTGGAAAAATTCCTAAAATGACTATAGAGGATAATATTTTCTTTAAAAATAAATTTTCTATTCTTACCACTCGCCCTATTCTCCCTAAAAAGATTGGTCGTAACGGTGCATGGAAAAGTTTTGCCTTCCATAACAATAAAAAAATAAATGATTTAGATTTCATTATAGGGCGGTCCGATTTTCGTAGACCACAGGACTACGATTTTCGTTTACTCCCAGGAAGCCCCCATGCAAAGACGGGGAGACCAGATGAGTCCAATGAAAATACGGATATGGGAGCTTTCCAAAGAGATTCTTTTTTAGGTACTTACACACTTGAATTTTTAAATACTCTAGAAGCGGTTACTGGAGAAAAAAATCTCGCAGCAATATGGAATTATTAAAAAGAACGGAACCATAATGAGAAAATTAAATTCTTCAGAAATACGTGAAGCATTTCTTAGTTATTTTGAACAACAGGGGCATTATAGGGAAAAATCAGCTTCCCTGCTTCCCACAAGCGATCCCACCATACTTTTTACTGTTGCGGGAATGGTGCCGTTCAAGAATGTATTTACAGGTATTGAAACCCGTCCTTATAAAAAAGCCACCACCTCTCAGCGATGTTTGCGAGCAGGTGGAAAGCATAACGATTTGGAGAATGTTGGTTTTACTGGACGGCACCATACGTATTTTGAAATGTTGGGAAATTTCTCCTTTGGTGATTATTTTAAAAAAGAAGCTATTCATTTTGCTTGGGATTTGGTGACTAATGTTTTCAAAATTCCCAAAGAAAAGCTCTATATAACCATACACACTAAAGATGACCAATCATTTGACCTTTGGAATAAGCAGGAAAAAATACCTAAGGATCGAATTTTTCGTTTTGATAAAGATAATTTTTGGGCCGCAGGTGAAGTGGGTCCTTGTGGACCTTGCTCTGAAATTTTTTTCGACCGTGGAGAGGAATATAATACTGGAGATCCTGAGAAAGATTGTCTAGGTGGTGATGGCGATCGGTTTTTGGAAATATATAACCTAGTGTTTATGGAATATAACCGGGATGAAGGAGGAAAAATGTGGCCATTGCCCAAGCCTTCTGTGGATACGGGTATGGGTCTAGAGCGCATGACCAGTGTTTTACAATGTACTCATACAAATTATGAAACAGATTTATTTATGCCAATTATTAAAGAAATCTCTAAATCTAGTGGCACTATTTATAATCCTAAAAAACAAGATGATATAGGGATTGCCACTCAAGTGATTGCAGACCATTTGCGAGCAATGAGTTTTCTTATTGCCGATGGGCTTCTTCCTTCCAACGAAGGTGCAGGTTATGTGTTGCGAAGAATTTTACGACGTGCAGTCCGTTATGGTAAAAAATTAGGATTTACGAAACCCTTTCTATCTAATTTTGTGCCCATATTGGCAAAACAAATGGAAAAAGCTCATCCTGTTTTGCAGAAAAACCTTTCCTTAGTACAGAGGGTACTGAAATCTGAAGAAGAGAAATTTTTTGTTACATTGGAAAGAGGCCTACAAATTCTTCAGGAAGAAATGAAAAAACTGAAAAAAGAAGAAGCGCTATCGGGAAATATAGCTTTTCTTCTCTATGATAGCTTTGGATTTCCTTTGGATCTTACTCAAGTCATTACACAAGAAAATGGGCATGGCGTGGATGAAGCAGGTTTTTTAAAATGTATGGAAAAACAAAAGACTCAATCCAAAAAACAAAAAGCTCAGAAAGGTTCTGCTAAAGAATTGCTCTTATATAAGGAATTAATTCAGGAAGGATTAACGGTGGAGTTCACTGGTTATACCACAACAATAGATAAGGGAAAACTTCTAGCCTTAATCACAGAGGGTGGTCGTGTGAAAGAAGTGCGGGGCCCTGCTAAAATTCAAGCTATTTTCTCCCCATCACCTTTTTATGGCGAAAGTGGGGGACAGGTGGGAGATAAAGGCATTATATGTCTGGATACGTCCCAAGAATCTAAGCTTATGGAAGTGCATGATGTAAAGAAGTTCGATGATTTATCTATTATTCATGGTGAATTATTAGAGGGTAAATCGTTAGAGGTGGGAAAATTTTATCAACAATATGTAACTGAGATTTTACGAAAAAATACGGCTAAAAACCATTCCAGTACTCATATTCTACACTGGGCTTTACGAAAAGTTCTAGGTACTCATGTAAAACAAGCTGGTTCTTTAGTAAATGAGAGATTATTGCGTTTTGATTTTACCCACGATAAGGTCTTAGAACCCAAAGAGCTGGAAGAAATTGAATCTTTAGTAAATGAATGTATTGAAAAGGAATGTTCTGTGGAAACAACAGTGAGTACACAGGAGGCTGCTATTAAAGCTGGGGCCATTGCCTTATTTGGAGAAAAATATGACGATAGGGTACGCGTTCTTCATATCGGTCCCTCTGTGGAACTTTGTGGAGGAACCCATGTGGAGAACACTGGACAAATTCGATTTTTTGTCATTACAGGAGAGACGGGAATTGCTGCTGGAACTCGACGAATAACAGCACTAACGGGAGTCCATGCTTTAGAGTATTTCCAAACTCATATCCAGACTATGAAGCAACTCCAAAATATTTTACGAGTAAGTGGGCCTGGAGAGACCATGGATCGAGTGCAAAAGCTACAAGAACAAAACCAGCAAATAGAAAAACGCTTAGAGCGCTCCTTGGAACAAACAGCAATGTATTTAGCTCATAAAATTTCTACAACAAAAGAAATAAAAAAGAATATGGGTAAGTCAAGAATTCCTCTGATTGCCTATTACATTGGCAAGGAATTTGACTTACATTTCATACGTATGGTTTCCGATAAAGTTCGTCAAAACACTCCCCAAGGAGTTATTGCTCTTGCTGGAGAGGATAGAGGTAAGGCATTTCTCCACGTTTCCGTGTCCAAGGATCTTAGCTCTCGTATACATGCAGGAAAAATTATTCAATCCGTATCCTCTTATATTGATGGCAGAGGGGGAGGGAAGGCAGAGGCAGCCCAAGCCAGTGGCACAAAAACACAGGGATTAAAGATTGCTTTAGAAAAAATTGAATCTACTCTAGAACTATCTTATTATTCAACATTATAACGTGTTATAGTCACCCTTTATATTTTTCTTAGAAATTGACAATAATTATCACTATAAATTATAATTATAGTACTACAAGAATTATCCAAAATACTAAAAAAAAAGAGTTTTAATGTCTTATCCACTAGCAGAGTTACTTAGAGAAGAAAATCTAATCACAGATGAACAGTTGACTTCTGCTGATGAAAATTTTGAAAAAACAAGAGAATCTCATCATATTTTTTTATTGCGCAGTAAGGCAGTTCAAGAGAAGAAAGTTTTGGAACTTTTTTGTAAGCGATACCGTATTCAGCCATTTGATCTTTCTAATTATACAATTGAACCAGAAGCATTGGGATTATTAAGTGAAGATGATGTGAGACGTTTTTCTATAATTCCTGTGGAGAAAACAGCAAACTCTTTAATTGTTGCCATAGCAGATCCTCTTGCTTTGCAGAATTTAGATGATGTTAAATTTCTTACTCAGCTTAATGTGGAAGCTGTATTTGTTGTTTTCAGCGCTTTTGAAAAAGCTGTGGAAAAATATTACAGCTCTCAGCAAGCTATAGAAGATATAGAAGATATGAATGATATGGAAAATGCACCTGTGGAGGAAGAGGTGGATTCCGAACTGGATGGTATAGGCAATCAAAATATAGAAATAATGGATGGGTCAGGTGATAGAATAGATGCCCCTATTATAAAATTAGTGAATTCTATTCTTATTAATTCTGTACAAAAAAAAGCATCTGATATTCATGTTGAGCCTTATCAAAATATTTTTCGTATACGTATGCGTGTAGATGGAACCTTGGTAGAAACCATAAGACCACCGTATAAAACTCGTAATGCAGTTGTTGCACGTTTAAAAATCATGGCAAAAATGGATATTGCAGAAAAACGCTTACCTCAAGATGGAAAAATCAAAATTCGTACAAAATATGGGGAGATGGATTTTCGTGTTTCTAGTATGCCTACTGTAAATGGAGAAAAAGTTGTATTACGACTTTTAGATAAATCTGGTTTAGAAACAGACCTCACCGCCCTTGGTTTTAGTGAAGAAGAGTATAAACTTTTTCATAGATCTATTTATGAAAGTAATGGAATGTTATTAGTAACGGGGCCTACAGGTTCAGGAAAAACCACTACCCTATATTCAGCCTTGGCGGAACGAAATAAACCCTCTGAAAACATATCTACAGCAGAAGATCCTGTGGAGTATAATTTAGAGGGTATTAATCAATGTCAAACCCATGCTGATATTGGTTTAAATTTTGCAAAAACACTACGTACCTTTCTTCGTCAAGATCCAGATATTATTTTAGTGGGTGAGATTCGAGATCTTGAAACAGCAGAAGTAGCCATACAAGCAGCCTTAACAGGGCACTTAGTTTTTTCTACTCTACATACCAATGACGCCCCATCTACGATCACTAGATTTTTAAATATGGGTATAGAACCTTTTTTAGTAACTGCCTCGGTACGAACGATTATTGCCCAGCGATTGCTTCGGTCTATTTGCTCGTCATGCAAGGAGGAGATATCTGTTCCTGTGGAACGTTTGATTGAACTGGGTATAGATAAAGAAGCTGCCAATACAGTAAAGATTTTTCAAGGCAAGGGCTGTAGTGAATGTGATAATAGTGGATATAAAGGTAGGTTTGCTGTTTTCGAAATCATGGATTTCACCACTAGACTCAAGGAAGCTGTTTTAAAAGGAGCCAATGCCATTGAGTTAAAAAAACTAGCTTTAGAGGGTGGAATGACTACTCTTCGAATGAATGCTTTAAAAAATACATTTCGAGGAAAGACAACATTGGAAGAAGCGATAGGAAATACATCCAATGACTTATAGAGAAGGATGAATTTATGCCAGCATTAAGTATTAAACAACTTCTTCAAGCAGTAATACAGCAAAAAGCATCTGACCTGCATATTACTATTGGTTCTCCACCTCTTCTGAGAGTACAGGGAAAAATGCTTCCCATAAAAACAGAATCTCTTAATAGTGACGATACTAAATCTCTTTGTTATGAAATTATTACGGATAGGCAGAAAAAGGAATTGAGTGAAAATCTTTCCATCGATCTTTCTTTTGCTTTGGATAAAACCTCCCGGTTTCGTGGAAATATATACCTTCAACGAGGCAGTCTGGCAGCAGCTTTTCGTTATATTCCTGTGGAAATTCCTTCTATAGAATCTCTAAAACTTCCTAATACATTAAAGAAAATGATGGAAGTTCCAAACGGCTTGCTTTTAGTTACCGGCCCCACAGGTTCAGGAAAAACCACTACTCTTGCCAGTCTCCTAGATTATATTAATGAAACTAGGCAAGGGCATATTATAACCTTAGAAGATCCTATTGAGTTTATTCATTTGCATAAAAAATGTGTGGTCAACCAAAGAGAAATCGGACCCGATGCTCCGTCCTACTCCTCTGCCATGAGAGCATTGTTGCGCCAAGACCCAGATTATGTGCTTTTAGGAGAAATGCGAGATAGAGAATCGGTGCAAATGGCACTCACAATTGCAGAAACAGGCCATTTACTCTTTAGTACGCTCCATACAAATTCAGCAGTGCAAACAATTAATCGATTGATTAATATTTTCCCTGCTCACGAGCAGAATCAAGTTCGTAATATGCTCAGTCTCACGCTTATTGGAATTGTTTCTCAGCAACTTATACATACAGAGAAAGGAAAACTTGCTTTGGCTATGGAGATAATGCGATGTACGCCGGCGATTCGGAATCTTATTCGAGAGCAAAAAATAGAGATGATTTACTCTTCCATGCAATCTAATCAAGAAAAAACTGGAATGCAAACTATGAATCAAAGTTTATTGAGTCTTTATGAACAAGGTAAAATTTCTGATCAAACAGCCATTGAAAAATCCTCTGAGCAAGAGGAGCTTATACGAATGTTAAGTACTTCATCTAAAGTAGGGAACTTTTAACTTATAATGCCTGTTTTTAAATATGTAGGATTACAAAGAGATGGTACAAATGTTGATGGTGAGATCGATTTACCTACGGAAAATGATGTGCGCAATCATTTGCGTCAGCAGGGTATTCGTTTAAAAAAACTATCAAAAGCTTCCATATTTAATGCTGATTTATCTTTTGGATCTCCGGTAAAAGAAGTGGAGTTATCTATCATGACCCAACAACTTGCTATTATGCTAGAAGCAGGACTGCCCATTCTACAAGCATTGCAAATTTTGGAATCTGGAGAACAAAATCCAGCATTAAAGAAAATTTTAAAGAAAGTTTCTGCATCCATTTCTGGTGGTGGTGCTTTGTGGGAAGCACTCTCTGTGCATAAAAAAGTTTTTCCTAACATATATATTTACCTTGTTCGTGCAGGTGAATTTAGCGGCTCCTTGGGAACCTCATTAAAACGATTAGCAACCTATCTGGAAAATAGCGTGGCACTTAAGCGCATGGTGAAGGGAGCTATGATATATCCAGCCGTCATTGCTATGGTGGGAATGGGAGTAACTTTTGGTTTATTGGCCTTTGTGGTTCCTCAATTTGAGTCAATGATTAAAAGTGGTGGCGGTGAACTTCCTGCTATTACAGCTTTTGTTATTGCTGCCAGTGATTTTGCAAGTTCACAGGCCCATATTATTATAGGAGGAGTAATAGCTGTAATTTTTATTTTTAAAAAAATAATCAGCACACCCAATGGACGTATGGCTTGGCATTTATTTTTATTGTCCGTTCCTGGCATTAAAACGCTTATCACGAAATCGTCCACAGCAGTATTTACTCGTACACTTGGCACTATGCTGCTTTCTGGAGTGAATCTAGTGGATGCCATAGAAATTTGCAAGGATGTAATAGACAATGAAGTAATGAAAAGATCTCTTACAAAAGTAAAAGCTGAAATTGTTGCAGGAAAAAGTATTGCTGGACCATTGGCAAGAACGAAATTATTTCCCCATATGGTGGTGCAAATGGTTAGTGTTGGTGAAAATACTGGTGCCCTAGATAAAATGCTTATCCGTATTGCTGACTTTTATGAAGAAGAAGTAAAGGCGGTTGTTTCTGCCTTAACTAAGCTTATTGAGCCTTTGGTTCTTGTGGTTTTAGGTGGAGTTGTGGCTACTATTCTCATTGCCATGTACTTACCCATATTCCAGTTGGCTGGTGGCGCATAAGGATCGAGATCACTGTGCGGGCTAAGGAGTAAGATCGCTTTATGGATCAATAGTATGTACCTTTACGGTATTGGTTTTCGTGTTTTTAGATATGGGTAGGCCAATGGTAATGACCAGCAAGTCTCCCTTTTCCATGGGACGAAAAGCTCCAGTAAGGTAGGTGTTCCACCAGTCCACTACTGTTTTACTAACAAACAAAAAAGTATGATCTACTGCAGAAACCTTAGGGATTAAAATTCCCTTTACCCCCCAGGTAAGAGCCAATCGTTGGAGTATTTGTTTTTTATTGGTAAGGGCAAAAATAGGTGCAGTGGATCGAAAGGTGGATAGGGTTTGGGCACCTTTTCCGCTATTGGTGATGCAACAGATAGCTCGCGCGCCAGAATTTTTTGCAATTTGAGCAGCAGCGTATTCAATGGCGTCGGGTACATTGGAAATGGGAGGTGTGGGGCTGGGAGTGAGTTTTAGTTTTTGCCTATCTTGCTCTGCTTGCCCAATAATATCGGTCATTATTTGTAATGCTTTAAAGGGATATTTTCCGTAAGCGGTTTCTCCGGAAAGCATTAGGGCATCGGCACCGTCGAACACTCCGTTGGCCACATCTGAGGCTTCTGCACGCGTGGGGCGAGGGTTATAGGTCATACTTTCCAGCATTTGAGTGGCTAGAATCACAGTCTTTCCTTTTGCATTACATTTTTGAATAATTTGCTTTTGTATGCTAGGGACTTTTTGTGGAGAGATTTCTACGGCCATGTCTCCCCGGGCGATCATAATTCCATCGGCAACAGCAATAATCTTGTCTATATTCTTCACTGCCTCTGGTTTTTCTATTTTTGCAATGACAGGTGTGTCTTTTCCCTGGGCTTGGATAAATTTTTGTATTTTCAGTACGTCCTGTGGTTGGCGTACAAAAGATAGTGCCACATAATCGACGTTTAAAGAGAGCCCGTGGAGGAGGTCTTGTTTGTCTTTTTGGTTTAGTATGGGAACGGATGTTTTTATACCAGGAAGATTCATTCCCTTGTGGCTTGATAGTGTTCCATTAAATAAAGAGACACATTCTATTTCTGTGCTATTTATGATTTTTTTTACTTTCATTTCAATATTGCCGTCGTCGATTAAAATTCGATCTCCTACTGAAACATCTTTTACCAACCGCTTATAGACAGTGTTAATTTTCTTGGCATTACAGCCATGGGGAAGTTCTTTTGTTGTGATAGATACGATGTCTCCAGCTTGGATTTCCACGGGGCCATCTGGGAAATGACCTAAGCGGATTTTAGGACCTTGCAAGTCTAAAAGAACGGCTACGGGACGGGTTTGTTCTTTGGAAGCTTTGCGGATATATTGTACGGCTTGGGTGAGCTCTTCATGGGAGGCATGACTGCAGTTCAGACGAGCCACGTCCATGCCCTTTTCCATAAGCTGGCTAACAGCTTTATAGGAAGAGGTGGCTGGACCAAGTGTACATACAATTTTAGCTCGTCTCACATTATGGCCATATAGTAATCTTTAAGTAGGGAAGAGTCTTATCGTTTCATTTTCTTCATCTTCAGCTCTGCATCAATTATAGTTACAAATTTTTCCACATCTCGAGCGCCTTTAACGGGCTGGCTATTCACAAAAAAGCTCGGTGTGGAATTTACTCCAATTTTCAAGCCTTCATTGAAATCATTTTGCACAACTTTGGCAAATTTCTTTTGGGAATAACAGTCTTCAAATTTTTTCATATTTACGCCAACTTTTTTTGCGTATTTTTTTAGATCTTCGTCCCCAAGCTTTCGTTGGTTTTGAAATAATAGATCATGAAAGGTCCAGAATTTTTTCGGATTTTGATCATGTATACACATGGAAGCCTCTGAGGCAGGCTTTGCCCTTGGGTGCATACTGAGAGGAAAGTGTTTGAAAAGAATTCTAATTTTCTTTTTACCGTAGTGTTTTTTTAGTTTTGCCACTATCTGCTTGTTGGCAAGAGCACAGTAGGGGCACTCAAAGTCGGAAAATTCTACTATAGTTATGGGTGCATTTTTGTTACCCCAGCTAGCCACATTACTCTCATTAAATGAAATTTCAGTAGCACGTGGGCGTGCGAGATAAAATTCTATGGGATGTTTCCTAGTATATCTTGCTACCACATTTTTGAGATGTATTATGTTTCTCACTTGAACTTGAATGTGTTCCGGAGGATTTTTGTGGTCTTGGATTTTACCTTCCAGAAAAGCAATAATTTTTCTCTTAGAGACTTTTTTCTTAGCAACATCTTCTTGTTTTTTTAAAAAAGCTTCTACAGGCATTTTTGCTTTGCTTGCCAATATTTCAAAGACTCTTTGGCGAACTCGCCCTTCTAATTCCCCTTTTTGAGCCTCGTATAACTCCAAGCGTTTCTCAAAGATTTTCATATTACTAGCAAAGTCTTTATCATAAATGACAGTACCAAAGATATTAGCCACAGCACCTTGGGTGGGGGGCTTTTTTTCTATTATATTGAGTTTTTGGCTATTGGTCTGTTTTGAACAGGAAAGAAAGACAATAAAGCATAGGGCTAGAATTTGTAGTGGAAGTTTTCGGGTTACTTTGGGTTTCGTGGATTTGGACATTTTTGGATTTTCCTCTTTAATGTTGGTTGTTGCGTTACAATTATTTCTTAATGATATCGCTATTTTCTACAAAAATATAGTGTTGGGGTAGAAAAAAAGGAAAGAAAAGTAACGCCTCACACTATTCCCGTTATGGTGTTTTTAATGGTGGCTATTAAACCAAGCCAATGTTTCCTGTACCACTCGACTACGCACAGTATCTTTTTCCAGTTCATGGAGGGCTTGGGGAAATTCAATAATTTTATGCTTTAGGTTGGACAGTCCATTGGAGGCAAAATTGCGAGCTTCCCCCAAGTTCGTAACATATTCCCTTCCTGAAAGGAGCAAAAGTATGGGACAGGCATGGGAAAACTCAGGGGCTTTTACCTGGAGTTTCTGGATTGCCTTCCTAGCAGATCGGAGCCATGCAGGAGTTATTTTGTTGTGAATAAGGGAGTCCTCCAATCTTTTTTTTAAGTAGTCTTCATTTGAGCTTAGGGCAGCGGGAGGTGTATCCACGGAAATTTGCAGGGTGGGGGCAATATAATACAACAGTGTGGCTACTTTCATTAACAGCTTTTTCTTGCCCCGTACGTTTGGTAGCCCTAGCATTGGGCTGGAGAGGCAAGCGCCAGAAATTTTTTTCCATGGCTGGGGACTCATTAGGAGTTTTAGGGCAATAGTACTCCCCAGGCTATGTGCCCAAACATATAAGGGAGTGGATGGGGGGATGGTGGAACGAGTGATTTCTAGCCATTGCTGTATATCTTCTACATAGTGATCAAAGTGGTCCACATGACCTCGAAGGCCCTCAGATAGGCCATGCCCCCTAAGATCTAGGGTGATCACTCCGTACTTTGCTTTCACTAGGTCGCATACGAGTTTTCCATAATTTCCACTGTGCTCTCCAAATCCATGGATAATGAGGACTGTTCCACGGGCATGGGGAGGTATCCATGTTTGCCCAAACAATTTTACTTGGTTGCGCCTTTGGTGGGTTTCGAAGAATTGGTTGCCGTAGCGAATATTGGAACCTCTGGGAAAACCATAGCCCTGTAGATACGCAATGATATTGGGGTCGGATTCAGAATAGGATTTAATGGGTTTGGATAGTTCTAAGGGAGTGGGTTTGTTCATTATCTTACATCACAACAATTAGGAACGCATATTAATAAACTGCAGATCCACGGGCACTTCCGTTGTCTTGAGTAAGGAAATAATATCCTGTAGGCTATCTATTTTTTTACTGGTTACCCGGATTTGAATATCCATGATTTGGGCCTGCACTTTTAGTCGAGACTGGGTAATAGCTTTGGTAATTATTTTTGCATTTTCTTTTGAAATTCCTTCTTGGACAGTAATTTCTTGGCGAATTTGTGCGCCAAGAGCGGTTTCAATTTTTCCGTACTGGAGATTTTTCAAAGGTACTTCTCGCTTCACCATTTTTGATTGTAGGATATCCATTACTTGGGAGAGTTTGTATTCATCGTCGGCTATAATAGTAATTTTTTTTTCTTTGGAGTTCCATTCCACTTTAGACTTGGAATTTTTGAAGTCGTAACGCTGGGCAATTTCTTGGGCCACCTGATTAATTGCGTTATCAATTTCTTGGTTATCTATCTGAGAGACAATATCAAAAGAGGGCATGAGGGGTATTTCCTTTCCTGTTTGTTCCGTTGTTTGTTCCGTTCTTATTCCATTTTTGCTGGGTTAAATTGAAATAAAGTCAAGGGCAGATTAACATTTAATTTCATATTTTTCAAAGCGATTTTTATTTGGTTGCCAGTTTCTTGGTGGAGCACTAGTTTTTCTATGAGGGATTTAGAGTTTACCGTCAGTTCCAGACGAAGGAGTCCATTCATTTCTTTTTTCGGTTGGAGGAATAGTGTATAGCTGTTTTTATTTGTTACTTTCTTTTTTATGGTAAAGGCTTCTTTTAGCTTTATGCTTCCGTCTAAGATACGAAGGAATACATAGTTTTTCAGGTAGTCGGCTGAATGCACGCTCACCTCGCCTTTGTGTTTTCCAGAATGGGCAGGGGAGTAATACCAAACTTTTTTTCCATTGGAGACCAGGAGTGATTTTGTGGGTTTTTGCACTTCCCATCGTATTTTATGGGGCTTTTGTAAGTAAAGGATGCCGTGGCTCACTTTTGTGCGATCCAAGGTGGCCTGGAAAACGCTTTGGGTAAAGACTGCTTTTATGGAACCCAGATTTTTATAGAGTGTTTCCAATTTTAGTAGATCAGGTTTTTTCCCATAGACTTGGGAAGCTTGGGAGATAATCAACAGGCCAAGAAGGACTGGAGCAAGAAAATAACGGATTTGCATCTTTTCTTTAGCTCTCTACAAAGCTTTTTAGGAGTCGTACCCTCGATGAATGGCGTAGCTTACGAAGAGCTTTTGCCTCAATCTGACGAATTCTTTCCCTAGTGACAAAAAAATCATGACCCACTTCTTCCAGCGTATGGTCGCTTTTTTCTCCGATACCGAATCGCATTCTTAGGACTTTCTCTTCCCGTGGCGTGAGTGTGGCAAGTACTTTTCTGGTTTGTTCCGATAGGTTAACGCTCATTACTGCCTCTGATGGGTTAATGATATTTTTATCTTCGAGGAAGTCGCATAGGTAGGAGTCCTCATCTTCACCAATGGGTGTTTCCAAAGAAATGGGTTCTTTTGCAATTTTTAATACCTTACGGACCTTCTCCGTGGGCATGTGCATTTTCTCTGCAATTTCTTCCGGTGTGGCTTCCCGTCCCAGTACTTGAACCAGTTGTCGAGATGTGCGCACCAACTTATTAATCGTTTCAATCATGTGCACTGGGATACGAATCGTACGAGCTTGGTCCGCAATGGCACGGGTGATGGCTTGACGAATCCACCAAGTGGCGTAGGTGGAGAACTTATATCCTCTCCTGTACTCAAATTTATCCACGGCCTTCATGAGTCCAATATTTCCTTCTTGAATCAGGTCTAAAAACTGCAATCCCCGGTTGGTATATTTTTTGGCAATGGATACCACGAGGCGAAGGTTGGCTTCCACTAGTTCGCTTTTCGCTAAATCTGCTCGCCTTTCTCCACCAAGAACGGACTGGCATACTTTTTTTAGATCCTCGCCCTTTAGTCCAACCAAATCTTCTATTTCCTTGCATTTAATAAGGGCGTCTTGGTAGCGAGTAATGATTTCTTCTATTCTCTTTTCGGTCACGTCCTGTTCTTTTAGTACATCTTGTTTGGAAGTTTCACTTCCCGTATAGGCAAGTAGTATTTTTTGCAAGTCCTCTTCTTTTTTTATTCCAAAAAATGCGAAGGTTTTTTTCACTTCATCCTTAACGCCTAAATATGCCCTGTCTATAGATCTGATTTCAGCTAAGAGTAGGTTAATTGTTTTTCGATTAAAGATAACAGAAAGGAAGTCTTTCATGATTTTTTCATTGAATTTTTCCAGATCTTTTTCTAATTTATCACGTTCCTTTGGAGGTTTTGTTTTCGCTTCTTCTTTTTGCTTCAGGTATCCGACTTTCTCTTTGAGTGCATCAATGGAAACAGCTAGCCTTGCCTTGTGAGCGCGTTCGTCCTCTTCGGAAAGCTCTTCGTCAACTCCCCGTATAACATCCTTCACACGAAGCTGACCATCGGCCACCTGTTTGGCTAAAGATAGGATTATATTTACTCCAAGTTTGCACGCCACTAAGGAGCATATAATTTCTTCTTCACCCTTCTCAATTCGCTTGGCAATTACCACCTCTCCTTCTCTTGTGAGAAGGGAGACACTGCCCATTTTTCGTAAGTATAGTTTTACTGGGTCCCCTGGCTTAGCACCTGTTTCAGTGCCCGTGACTTTCTTTCCTTTCGACGGAGTTCCCACTGTGCTCTCAGGTCTGGTGTTCTCCGGAGTGTTTTCTGTTTCAGCGGGTTTTGCTTTGTATACGTCAGATATTTCAATGTCGTTATCCATGAGGAAGTTCATGACGGCATCAATATCTTCCATTTTTGTTATTTCAGGTGGGATGAGGTCGTGGAGTTCTACGTAGGTGAGAATGCCCCGACTTCTTCCAAGCTCTAAAAGTTTTTTGACTTCTTTTTCTTTTAAGAAAGACAAAGATTTATAAATTTTATTTTTATTTTTAATCATTTAATTTCTCCAGTCTTATTTTCAATTCCTTTATTGCCATAATCAGTTCCTTTTGAAGCGCTTTATACTTACTTATATTTCCCTCAAGTTCTGCTTGGTGAATCGCTAGGTTCATTTTTTTTCGGTTGCGATGGGATTCCTGTATATATAGTTTTTGTAACGCATGTTTTAATAACGGCTCTTCTCCTTCTCTCACCACTCCTTTTTGAGGAACGGTGGCTAGTGCAATTACATTACGCAGTTGCGTTTTATTGCGGGCACTTAAGTTCTCCATCAGATCTCCAAGGCGCGCGTTTTCTGTCTCCCCGTCTCGTAGTGGCTGGATCAAAAAATTCACTGCCTGGCTAATCTCTTCATTTTCTAAAAAGGGTGCCAATACGAGAGCATCTTTTTGAAAGCGTTCCCTTAACTCTGGCAACCACTTGGAATATCCGAATAGATAGCTTAAAAACTGTATCTCAAATCGCCGCTCAAACCTATTTTTATCACTTTGTGCTAGAAAAGTCTTCATTTTTTGTGACGCGGCTGGTTTTTTTTGGGTATTTTTTTGGGTATTTGGCATGTTTTTTGCCTTTTTTCTGTGTTTTCCCCAAACGGTCGCCTCCACAAGGGCTTCCTCCAAAAGGAGACGGTTGGCTATATTGGAAATTCTAGCCTGAATCCACAGGGGATCCTTCAAATACCCTAACTTTTCTCCTATCCGATTTAAGCAATCCACCCTGCTTTGTAGGGATTTAGCGCACGATCCTATCTCTCCATCTATCCATGTATCAATGGTGGCAGGGGCATGGTGAATGAGCTTTCTTAGCTTGGCAGGGCCTGCGCTTCCATGGGTTTTTAGGAACTCGTCGGGGTCTTTGCTATCGGGTAGGAATAGGGAGGTTAGGGGAAAGCCTGAGATTTGTAAAAATAAATCCATGCTGCGAAGAGCGGCTTTTTTTCCTGCCGTATCGGCGTCATAAATACTGATTATCGGATTGTCCGAACGGGAAAGAAAATGGACATGGTGGGAGGTGAGACTGGTTCCCAGCATGGCCACCACATTGGGTATTCCTGCCTGATCCATGGCAATACAGTCCATATAGCCCTCCACTAAAATGGTGGATTGTTTTTCCCTCAGGTGTCGTCTCGCCCGGTCCCAGTTATAGAGTAACTCACCCTTTTTATAGATGGAGGACTCGGAGCTGTTGAGGTATTTTGCTGGGTCTTGGGGGTCTAGGGTTCGTCCGCCAAAGCCCACAATTTCCCCTGTTCCGTTCCGAATGGGAAATATAATGCGGTTGCGAAAAGCGTCGTAAAGATTCGCTGTATTGGGATTTCCTTTCGACTGAGAGTCGTTGTTTTTTGTGGATTTTTTCAGGAGTCCCAGCTCCAGTGCTAAGGGTAGGGGAGCTTTAATACGAACGAGAAAGTTGCGTAGTTGATTCCAAGAAGGGGGAGCAAACCCTAAACCAAAATTTCTCTGGCTTGTGAGGGATACGCCTCGTTGGGTTAGGTATTTTTTGGCACCTGCGCCTTCTTTGGATTCCAGTTGTTCTTGAAAAAAGTTTGCTACATAGCGATTGAGTTTATAGGCGCGTAGTTCTGCTTGTTTTTTATCACTATTGACGCCGACCCTGGACTCCAATGCATTTTTGGGTATGAAAATCCCCTTTTTTTCTGCCAGCCAAGCTAGGGCTTCTTGGAAGTCCAAGCCCCTGGTTTGTACAATAAAATCAATGACATCGCCGCCCTGGTTGGTGCTAAAGCAGTAGTAGAGTTGGAGGTCCGGGTTAACAAAAAAAGAAGGGCTTTTTTCCTGAGAAAAGGGGGAGAGTCCTTTGAGACGGTTTCCAGCTTGTTTCAATTGAACCTGTTCCCCAATGATATCAACAATATTTGTAGATACCTTAATCTTTTGTATTAACTCTTTTGTTGCCATAGTCGCCTATTTTAATTTTTCTCGCACCAAGCTGCTTAGTTTTTTACCGTCCACCTGACCCATAAATTTCTCTGTTATGGTTTTCATTACAGTGCCCATGTCTTTGAGGCTGGATGCGCCCGTTTCCTTTATTGCCGTTGCAATTTCTTTTTCCACTTCTTCGGGGGTGAGGGGTTTGGGTAGGTAGGATCGTATAATGGCGAGCTCTGCTGTATCTTTTTCCACAAGGTCGGGTCGATTGCCTTGGGTAAATAGGTCGATGGACTCCGCATACTTTTTTGCCATCCCGTTGAGTAGGGATAGTAATATGGGGTCGTCGAGTTCTTTGCCAAGGGCAATTTCCTTATTTTTAACGGCAGCATGGATTAGGCGAATCACGCCGACTCGTTGGGTTTCTCGAGCCTTCATTGCCACGATCAAATCCGCTTTCAGTTTTGATTTAATGGACAAGATGCCTCCTCAAATCAATATGTTTATGTTTCGTTTCTACTACTGCTGGTACGTTGCTGTTTTTCCCCGCGTTTGCGAGCAGCAATAGATTTTTTCTTTCGTTTTACACTGGGTTTTTCATACGCTTCTCGCTTACGAACCTCAGCTAAAAGACCGGATCTTTCGCAAAGTTTCTTAAACCGTCGTAGGGCAGATTCAAATGACTCTCCGTCATAAAGTCGAATAGTTGGTTTGTCCATATTTAGTAATCACCTGCCTTACTATAGGCAAAAATAGGAGGATTCTCTGGGAATGTCAACGTTTTCTCTTATAGAAATAGCCTTGGCGCCCAGCAATGGGAAGTCCTCTGCCATCTATTTGAAATTCAAAGAGATTTCCAGTATCTGCGCCACAGACCAGGACTCGCATTTTCCCGTCATGGCGAGTTCGGGCCTTGAAAATACGTAGTCCTAGGCGTTTAAGGATCCTTTTTTCTCTTTCCAGGGACTCACCCTTTTTGATTCCACAGGACTTTGAGCCGTCTGGCTTATAGATCCATACTCGACCCTTTACTGGCTCTAGCTTTTGGATTTTTTTCTCCTCTAGTGCTGGAAACATGGAAATGGACTGTTGGGGAGTGGAGCAAGTCGCAAAAAACAGGACTAAAAATGGGACGAAAAAACAGATGTAAAACATTCTCATGACAAAATACCTTACCATCTTCTCTAATATCTTGCAAAGCCTGTAGAGGGGGTTATGATCAGAATTGTATGTCGAATGAAGAAGAAGTACTGAAATACCACTCCCAATGGCCCCGGGGCAAGATTGAAATAAACCCCACCAAGCCCTGTATTACGTCAAGGGATTTGTCCTTGGCCTATTCTCCAGGTGTGGCTGTCCCCTGTGTACATATTGCCAAAAATCCCAACGATGTATACAAGTATACTGCCAAGGGAAATTTGGTGGGTGTGGTTTCCAATGGAACTGCGGTTCTGGGTTTGGGAAATATAGGGCCTTTGGCAGCCAAGCCGGTGATGGAGGGTAAGGGTGTTTTATTTAAGAAGTTTGCAGACATTGATGTCTTTGATATTGAGCTCAATACTACAAGCAAAGAAGAAGTGGTCCAGGCTTGTAAATTCTTAGAGCCGACCTTTGGAGGAATTAATTTAGAAGATATTAAGGCCCCAGAGTGCTTTTATATAGAGGAGCAACTACGAAAAACGCTATCGATTCCCGTTTTTCATGACGACCAACATGGCACTGCTGTCATTGCTGGTGCTGCCTTTATCAATGCTGTAGAGATTACGGGCAAGGATATTAAAAAAATGAGAGCAGTGTTCTCTGGTGCGGGTGCTGCAGCCATTGCTTGTGCGGGTATTTTGGTTTCTCTTGGTTTGAAAAAAGAAAATATTATTTTATGTGATTCTAAGGGTGTGGTTTATAAGGGTCGAGGAGAGGGAATGAATCCCTACAAAGAGCGTTTTGCGGTGGACACGAAGCTACGTACTTTGGAAGAGGCCATGAAGGGTGCCGATGCTTTTTTAGGTGTGAGTGCAGCGGGGTTATTGAGTGATCAAATGGTAAAATCCATGGCAAAAAAGCCCATTATATTTGCCATGGCCAACCCGGAGCCTGAAATCCTTCCCTCTAGGGCAAAGAAAGTTCGTTCCGACGTGATTATTGCCACAGGGCGATCCGACTTTCCCAACCAAGTGAATAATGTACTCTGCTTTCCTTTTATTTTTCGTGGAGCTTTAGATGTGTATGCAAAGTCTATCAATGAGGAGATGAAGTTAGCGGCTGTGCATGCTTTAGCCAAACTAGCAAAAGAGCCGGTGCCTGAGTTAATTGCAAGCATATACGGTGGTCATCATTTTAGTTTTGGTCCTGAGTATTTAATTCCCAAGCCCTTTGATCCCAGGGTGCTCCTGTGGGTGGCGCCTGCGGTGGCAAAAGCAGCCATGGATTCGGGTGTGGCTCGTGAACCTATAGAGAATATAGAGGAGTATAAGGAAAAGTTAGAGCAGAGAATGGGAAATAATTTTATGGTGGCCATGCGATCGTTACGCAATACGGTTCGTAAGAGAACAGCGGAGCGCAAAGTAGCTCCAAAAATTGTTTTTCCAGAGGGGGATAGTGAAACCATTCTTCGTGCCTGTAGAATTGTGAAAGAAGAGGGAATAGCCACTCCCATATTATTAGGAGATGAAAAGCATATCCGGGGTTTAATAGAGGAGTACAAGCTGACTCGTTTAAGGGATGTTACCATCATTGATCCGAAGAAATCGGAAAAGGCAGAGCACTATGCCAGGGTGTTTGCTAAAAAAAGAGAGCGTAAGGGGATGACGTTTGTTACAGCGGAAAAGAGTCTCAAGCGGAGAAATTATTTTGGTCCAATGATGGTGGAAGTGGGAGATGCGGATGGGGTGATCAACGGAATTAGCCAAAGTTATCCTGAGGCGATTCGTCCCATGGTAACGACCATTGGTGCTAAGCCGGGGCACCGTCTTGCAGGTATTTACATTATGAACTGTAAGTCTCGAATACTATTTTTTGCAGACACTACAGTGAATATTGATATTTCCGCAAGAGAGTTAGCCGGTATTGCTTTAGAGACTTCTAAAATAGCGAGAAACTTTTTACAGACGGAGCCCAGAGTGGCCATGTTATCTTTTTCTAACTTTGGATCGGCTCCATCTGCGGAGACAAGAAAAGTACGGGAAGCGATGGAGTATTTAAGGGAATTGGACCCGGAGTTAATTGTGGACGGAGAGATGCAAGTGGATACGGCGATTTCTCCGGATGTGGCAAGCAGAATTTTCCCCTTCTCTAAAATCCAGGGAAATGCCAATGTGCTTATTTTTCCCAATCTTGCTTCGGCTAATATTTCTTATAAGCTTTTACTGCGCTTAGGGGGAGCCGAGTCCATTGGTCCCATTTTGATTGGAATGAACAAACCGGTGAATGTACTACAACGGGTTTCCACGGTTCAGGACGTGGTGAACATGACGACAATAACAGCAATGAGGGTCCATATTGCGGATACAGTGAAAAATGAAAAAAGAAGTCATACAAACAGCTAAAGCGCCCAAGGCCATTGGTCCATATTCTCAGGGCGTTGTTGTATCCGATCAGAAAAAAACTATTTTTTTCTCCGGTCAAATTGCCCTTGATCCCCAAACAGGGGAATTTATTTCCCAAGGGATAGAGGGGGAGACCAAGCAAGTTTTAAAGAATATTTCCGCTTTATTAGAGGAGGTGGGTGCCGAGTTTCATCATATTATAAAAACCACTATTTTTTTAAAAAGCATGGAAGACTTCCAGACCGTCAATGTGATTTATGGAGAGTACTTTACGTTAGAGCCACCAGCCAGATCCACTGTGGAGGTTTCTTGCTTGCCTAAGAATGCTTTAGTGGAAATAGAGTGTATTGTGGTGATGTAGGGAAAGTGTATGAGTAAAGCAACGGGAAAAAGAATTGGCATTGTATTGAAATATAAAATCGATCATGCCAATAAGTTAGCAGGGGAATCCATCCAGTGGTTGTTGGATAGAAACTGTGACATTGTTATTGATAAAGAGGCTAGCCATTTGTGTGAAAAGTTTCCACAAGCCAAGCACTTGTCCAAGTCGTCTATTCCCGAAGCCACTGATCTTATTTTAGTTTTTGGAGGGGATGGAACGTTTTTAAGTATTGCTCGTCAAATGCGCAAGCACTCCACTCCCATACTTGGTATCAATATGGGTCAGTTGGGGTTTCTCACGGAAACGCCTGTGGAAAAAGTGGGGCTTGCTTTGGAGAGTATTCTTTCGGGCGAGTATGAGATTCAGGATCGAACCATGCTTTCTGCCACAGTGTTGCGTGATGGAAAGACGGTTCTTACTCAGCCGGCGCTAAATGATGCGGTTATTACCAATAATGGTATTGCTCGGATATTGGACTTGCACTTAAAAATTGATTCTGTACCTGTGGCCTCCATTAAAGCCGACGGGCTTATTTTTTCCACTCCAACGGGTTCCACGGCCTATAGTTTGGCAGCTGGAGGGCCTATTATTCATCCCTGTATGTCTGCGCTTACGATTGTGGCGATTTGCCCCCACAGCTTGACAGTGCGTCCTATTGTGGTGCCCGATACCTCACACATTGAGGTGAATATAGGTCAAAAAGGTGGGCGTTTCGTATTGACCTTAGACGGGCAATTTGGTTACGATTTAAACTCTGAGGACACCTTGGTGGTCACACGATACATGGATCATCCTTTAAAGATAATTCGCATGGTGGGGCATGATTTTTTTGAGACTTTACGAGAGAAATTAAAGCTGGGTGCCCGAGGAGAAAACAAAGGGGAAGACACGGGAGGAAAATAAACGATGCTAAAACTTCTACGAATACAAAACTTTGCCATCATAGAGAACATGGAGATTGAGTTCGGAACGGGACTAAATATTTTTTCTGGGGAAACGGGCGCAGGAAAATCCATTGTAATGGAAGCCTTAAACATGATTTTAGGTGGGAGGGCTTCTTCCAATATTATTCGCCAGGGAGCTGAGTCTGCTTCTGTAGAGGCGTTGTTTGAAATAGAGGACAAGTCTTTCCTTGCAGGAGTGTTGGAATCTTCTGGTATTTCTTTTGATGAAGAAAAATTCATTGTACGTAGGGTGATTCAGCCTTCAGGTAAGAGTAGGGCTTATATTAATAATTCCATGGCCAGCCTTCAAACATTGCAGCAAATCACAGCGCCCTTTGTGGATATTTGTAGTCAAGGGGACCAGCAATTATTGGTAAAGTCAGAGGAGCAACTCCTGTGGTTGGATCGTTATGGAGACCTTACGGATTTGCGCAACTTTGTAAAAGAAAGGTTTATGCTTTGGAAAGAAAGGTTGGGGGCATTGAAGAAATTGGAAGCGGATTCCACGGACCGTGCCCAAAGAATAGATTTCTTAAAATTTCAATTAAAAGAACTCAATGAAGCAGAATTATCTAATCCTAATGAAGACGAAGAAATTAAGCAGGAGTTGGAAGTTCTTTCTAACTCGGAAACCTTATGTGCTTTTGCCAAAGAGTCGGAAGCGGCTATTTATGGTATAGATGATTCCCAAAAATCTATGTTAGACGTTTTAAATGGATTGGTGCAAAAGGCAGAAAGTTTAGTAAAAACCGATCCAAAATTAACTCCAGCATACGAGTTAATGAATTCCTTAAAAGTTACGGTGGAGGAGGCTGGTTATTTCTTTCGAGACTATACAAAGAGTATTGTTGTTGACGAATCTCGCCTAGAAGAGCTCAATATTCGTTATAATATATTAAATCAATTAAAGAGGAAATACGGTCCAGAGTTAGAAAAGGTAATGGCTTCTAGGGATAGGTTTACAGAGGAGTTGCAGTCCTTTGAAAATCACAAGGAGTCTTCGCAAATTGCTAAGGCAGCAGTTCATGAGTCTAGGGAGTTATTGGATACGGAAGCCCGGGTTTTATCAGAAAAAAGAAGTGTGGTTTCTAGAGCTTTCGGTCAGGATGTGGAAAAGGAGCTTTCCGAATTGAATATGTTAGAGGCTCGCTTTATTGTGGATGTGAATACATTGGAAGACCCTACGGTAAATGGTACTAACAGGGTGGAATACAAAATTGCAGCCAATCCGGGAGAGCTTCCACAAGCCATACAAAAGGTGGCCTCAGGTGGAGAGTTGAGTAGGATTATGCTTGCTCTACATAATGTGCTTTCCGCAAAAGATAGAATACATCTTTATCTATTCGATGAGGTGGATGCTGGCATTGGGGGTAAAACAGCGGCCACAGTAGGAAAAAAGCTCCAGCAAGTAGCAAAAAACAATCAAGTAATTTGCATCACCCACTTACCTCAGGTGGCTTGTTTTGCTAATCATCATTTTCGTGTGGAGAAGTCTATCGAAGAAAAAAATGGAGAAGCGCGAACTATTTGTTCCGTGCTTTCTTTGAAAAAAGAGGATCGCACTCTAGAGATTGCTCGTATGCTCAGTGGCGTGGAAAATGATGAAAAAGCATTGGCCAATGCGGAGTCCATGCTTTCCAATTCCCATGCCAACTGATCTTTTGAAAATTACAATTAAGGATAGTTTTAAAAATATTTATGTGCACCTGCCGTTTTGTCAAATCATTTGCCATTACTGTGATTTTTATGTAGCAAAAGTTAAGAACACCAATCAGGACAGATTCTTCCAGGCCTTAGATAGGGAGCTTGCCCTATGGGACGAAATAAAAAACCCAATAGAAACAATTTATTTAGGTGGTGGCACCCCGAGTGAATCTCCAGTTACAGCTGTTGAGCACTTTCTCCAGCAACTCCTTCCCAAGGCTCATCCCGACGTGGAAGTAACCATGGAAGTAAATCCAACTTCGGTAACAGAGGAAAAGCTCCAGCAATGGAGGTCCATGGGTATTAATCGTCTCAGTATGGGAGTGCAAAGTCTTACGGACAAACATTTGAAAAGATTGGGGCGGGGTCATTCTTCCCAGGAAGCTCTCCATGCTCTTCATCTTGCCACGAAATATTTTAAAAATATTTCTGTGGATTTAATTTACGGGATTCCTGAACAATCTATTTCTGAATTGAAGGCGGATATTTTAAAGCTTTGTGCTTTTCCTATTGCACACCTATCTGCCTACACTCTTACGCTTAAGTCTGAGCACTTTCTCTATACTAGGCTTCCTTCCGGTGATATTGCCATGGATCAGGCAAATGCCATTTGTCAAACCTTGGAGTCTTTGGGTTGGAACCAGTATGAGGTTTCTAATTTTTCCCGTCCTGGTTGTCGTTCTCGTCATAATGAGAACTATTGGTCTGGAAACTCTTATTTAGGGTTGGGTCCGTCTGCCCATAGTTTTAATGGGGAATCTATGCGTTGGAAAAATGTTTCCAATTGGAAGCAATATTGTGAAGAATTGGAGAACAATGAATTGCCCATTGTTGAGCTAGAGACGCTTAGTGAAAAAGAAAAAATCACTGAATATTTGCTTACGAAGTTTCGTCACATAAATGGGTTTCATAATGGGGATTTTCATGAACGGTTTGGAGTTGACCTTTTTCTTCAGAAGCAGGATGTTTTTCGAGAGATGGAAGCTATTGGTTTGGGAAAGAAAAATAAAGAACATTGGAAGCCAACCTTTCGTGGGCTTATGTTGGGAGAGGAAATCATTTTAAAACTTCTTTAGTTACCTTTTTCAGTATTCCGCTACTTTATCTGCAATACATTTTTTTTGATACCTGTACCTTGTATCTTGATACTTGTGTGCGGTATTTAAACGGAATTTGTTTGCACTTTTTTTTTCATATTTTTCGTGCTACAATTGTTAAATAAAGTAAACTTTTTGTTTTTTTAACAAAGGGAGAGGAACTATGAAAATGCAAACATTTATTTATATACTGATCCTAGTATTCTTTTTGGGTGGTTGTGGAGCCAATATAGCTGCTGATTTACCTGATTTGCCAGTAGACATTGACTATCTACTTAGGAGCAGTACACCGTCTAATAGTAAGAGAATAGATATTAATCTTTCTGGTTTAACGGCGGGAAAAGTAGAAATATATACGGATAGTCTTTGTGGTATTGATAAAAAAATAGGAGAGAGTACTGGAGATGGAGACATTAGCCTTACTTTAAAATCCACGGCTCTGGATGGTGTCTATGATTTTTATTTTATACACATTCCTTTGAGTGGAATATCCACTGATTGTATTCCTACAAATATGGCCTATGAGTTGGATACAATAGTAAGCACTCCGTCTTTGGCATTAACAGGTGAGGCTCTTTCTAATCTTAGAAATCCACAATTGAGTGCCACTGAGGTGGAGGCTGGTGCCAGTATTGAATTATATTCCGATGATCTTTGTGAGCAGAAAATTCAATCCAATCTCGTTCCGCCAGAAGTGGCTAGCATAGAGATTAGGCCTCCTGAGTTGATTGCCGATGGTGTTTATAATTATTACTTGAAACAAACAGATGTGTTGGGAAATGTGTCTCCTTGTTCCTCTGGAGTCGTCTATACTTTGGACACGCAAGTTACAATACCTACTATAGTATTGCTCGATCCGTCGTCAGAGAATTTCAATAAGAGGAGACCTGCTTTTGAAATTTCAGGTTTAGAAGAAAGTTCTGTAGTAAGTATATATTCCGATGATCAATGTTCCACGTTATTGGACTCCATTGTTGTAATGGGAAATACGGGAAAAGTTCAGTTTTCTTCTAATATTGTGGCAAATGGTGATTATACTTATTATGCGAAGCAAGTGGATGTGTTAGGAAATATATCAACCTGTTCCGAGGGTTTATTATATGCGTTCCAAGCTCCGGTGGCTGTTGATATTTCTGCTGGTACTGATTATACCTGTGCGATTCTTTCCGATGGATCGGCTCAGTGTTGGGGAGATAATAGTTTGACTCAAATAGTGGTTCCAAGTATTAGCTCCACGGTTACTCAAATTTCGTCTGGTCAGTATCATAGCTGTGCTCTTCTTTCGGACAACAGTGTGACTTGTTGGGGTAGTAACAGCAACGGGCGAAGAAATATTAGTACTATTGATCAGTTTGTCCAAGTTAGTGCTGGAAGTGTTCACACTTGTGCTATTTTAGAGGATGGGGCATCTATTCAGTGTCAGGGGTATAATTCGAATGGACGGACAGAACCGCCTAGTTTAGGTTCCAATACTGCAATTGAAATTTCTGCTGGTGCTTACCATACCTGTGCTATTCTTTCCGATGGAAGTGCTGTTTGTTGGGGAACGGATGCTTTTGGTGAAGCAACGGTGCCTAGTATAGATACAAATACTTTCGTTCAAATTTCAGCTGGTGGACGGCATACTTGTGCTATTTTATCTGATGGAAGTGCAAAATGTTGGGGAGTGGATACTTACAGTATAGCTGAGGTGCCTGATATAGGCACGAATACCTTTACTCAAATTTCATCTGGAGATCAGAACGTTTGTGGTGTTTTATCTGATGGAAGTGCGGTTTGTTGGGGAAATGTTGGTAACGGTCGGTCAACGGTGCCAGACGTGGGTACGAGGACTTTTGTTAAAATTAGTGCGGGTAGGTTGCACACCTGTGCCATTCTTTCCGATCAGTCCTCTATGTGTTGGGGAGACAATAATTCAGGTCAAACGAACGTGCCTGCTTTTTAGCAGGCACGGGGGTGTTAGTGGCATAGGGGGTATTAGCCCAGGGTGAGTAAGTCTCTTCCCTTATCTTTTTTTCTTTCTTCTAGTGGTTTTCTTTTTGGTTGTTTTTTTGGTTGTTCTTTTCTTTTTGCTCGCTTTTTTCTTAGTTTTGGTGCGAATGGATTTTTGGGAGTCTTTAATATTTTGTAGCAGTCGTTGGGCAACTTTTTCCAACTCTTTTTGTCGAATTTTTATTTGCTTTTTCATGGTTCTTACTTCGTTGGGAAGTGCTCTTATGAAGCGGTCCAGCTCTTTATTGCGAGTTTCCACATATTTTAGAAGGCGTTTCACATCCCCATTATTTTTTAGCTGTTTTTTCAGTACTCCGGTTTTCGAGCGAGCAAAATTCTTCATTTCCTTCACTACAGCACTTTTGTCTATGCGAGTTTTCATCATCTTTTGAGCGTCTCTTACTTTTTTTAGCATTTTATTTAAATCTCTTTTCATTTTTCCTCCTAGTTTATTTATTTCTGTGTGTTCGGATACAAGAATAGTATATGCTCTAAATTATTCTAAATACAAGGCTTTTAATTAAAAATTGGAATTTGTTTGGTGATGGGATATCTTCTGCCCATGCCAAAAGCCTGCTGGCTTACCCGAAGGATGGGGGCGAATTGTTTTCGTTTATATTCCGACTGCCAAAGGCGTCGCTCTATATCGCTGAGAGTGGCTTTTTTCACCTTGAGACCATCGGACTGGAGTTGAGTCCAGCACTCCTCCAGTGTTTTTTCTTGTTCAATAAGATAGTACAGCATGGAATCCAAGTCCTTATAGGGAGGGAGTGTTTGTTGGTCGGTCTGATTTGGGCTTAATTCTGCCGAAGGTGCTTTTTTTATAGTATGTTCTGGAATTCTTTCTTTGGAAAGGTTCAAATGACGAGCCAATGCATAGACCTGGGTTTTGTATAAATCTCCGATGGGGGCCAAGGCTCCGCACATGTCTCCATAGAGGGTGGCATATCCCATGGCTAGTTCCGATTTATTTCCTGTGGCAAGCAGTAGGGATTGGAACTTATTGGCTAGGGCCATGAGCAATAGGCCCCGGGTTCGGGCCTGGATATTTTCTTCTGTTACGTCCCGGGTTCTTCCTTCAAAGTAGGGCTTAAGTGTCATCTTGATCACACTATCTAGAAATTTAATGGGAATGGTATATAGCTGTATGCCAAGATTGCTTACTAGGGCTTCCGTGTCCGTCACGCTATGGGATGAGGAGTGGGGGCCTGGTAGAGTTACACCCAGTATATTTTCGGGGCCCACGGCATCTGCTGCTAGGGCGGCCACTACGGCAGAATCAATTCCACCGGAGAGGCCCAGGATAATTTTTTTGAATTTATTTTTTGCCATATAGTCTTGGATGCCCATGCATAGAGCTCTTTTTATTTCTTCCATTTCACTCAATGTTTCTTCTTTGCTGGGTTTAGGGCTTGTGATTTTTTTTTCCAAGTCTATGTATAGTACATCTTCCACAAATCTTTTACCTTCAATGATTGTGGTTTTATCCATGACGAATTGGTCGCCGTCGAAGATCAGTTCGTCTTGGGCTCCAGATTGGCTTACATAGAGTGTGGTTATTTGCTTGGCTCCGGATTGAATCATGCGTCTCCGACGGTCTTTTTGACCTATACTAAAGGGAGAGGCTGAAATATTTATGGCAAAGTGGCACTTGGCTCGGACTAAGTCTGCTACAGGATTATCCACATAGAGCTTACGATTATACTTTTCTTCTTTTTCCCAAGAATCTTCACAAATAAGCAGTCCAATTTTTTTCTCTTGAAAAAGAATGGGACCTAAAAAGTTTTGGGGCAAATTTTTAGCAGAGGCAAAATAGCGTTGTTCATTGAAAATAGTATAATTGGGGATCAGGGTTTTTGCTCTATAGGTAATTGTTCCTCCTTGTATAAAGGCAGCGCAGTTGACTAGAGGTGGCCCGCTGTTGGTGGGATTACTCACTATGGTTCCAACCACCACGCCTAAATGTTTAAAGGGAGGTTTGTTTAGAAATGTGGCTAAATCATCGAGTTGTTTTTTTGCAAACTGAGGAAAGGAGGGGCGTAGTAATAGATCCTGTGGAGGGTATCCAATCAGGGCTAGTTCAGGGAAGACAACAAGATTGGCGTTTTGAGCTTCTTGGCAAAAATCACAGACCTTTTTTAAATTGCCAGAAAAATCTCCGACAATGGGATTAAGGGTAATGAGAGCTATTTTCATTTCTCTATTTCCGTGAGATAAGCTCCTGATCGTCGAAAAAATAAGCCAACTCTCGTACAGCAGAAGTTGTGGAATCGCTACCATGAACTGCATTTGCCTCAATGCCTTCTCCAAAATCTTTTCGAATGGTGCCTGCATTGGCTTTTTCGGGGTCTGTTTCTCCCATGATTGTTCTATTTTTGTTTACAGCGTCTTCTCCACGTAGAGCCAGTATTAGTATTGGACCACTTGTCATAAAGGTGATTAAGCTTTGAAAAAATGGACGTTCTTTGTGTTCGATATAAAAACCTTCTGCTTTTTCCTTAGGAAGATGGATCATTCGGGCTCCCACTATTTCTAAGTTATTTTCTTCGAATCGGCTTAGAATTTTGCCGATATTATTTTTCTGTACAGCATTGGGTTTAATCATTGAAAAAGTTGTTTCTATGGACATAAGTATATTTCTCCTAGTTGAAATGTAAGGCATTTATGACAAAAAAAACCCACTTTGACAAGCCCGAATGGGTCATAAAAGAAGAAGAACCCGCCCCCATGCCGATTATTCTTCTGTTTTTCCCGGTATTTTGAGGTTGCTGGAAGAGCAGGAGGAGTTAATGCGCCGAGCTATTGCGGTGAAATTATAGGAGTTAAGAGCAAATGAACGTAGTCTCTTTATTTATTCTTGTTTGATATTATGCATATTGGGTTCGTAGATCATCTTCCTGGGAAGCTGAATGTTCGAGAGCTGCTGCGTTTTTTCCTTTTGCTCTTGTTTTTGCTTTGGCATCTTTTCACGTTGTGGGTCATAGAGCCAATGGCAGCGATAATGAATGTAATGTCTTTTTTACCTTCCGCAGTTCTTATGGTTCCATCTGAACTAATTTTTGTTAGATTTCTTTTTCCAAGGCGAATAGCTTTTTCAAAATGCGGAATAAGATTATCTTGGTAGCACTTTGTTGATTTCCTTTTTAATCTAGCTAGTTTATCGAGGACGCCTTTCAGATTCTTTTCACAAACTTCTTCAAGACTTTTTCCTTTACTAGTTCTTATGAGCAGTTTTTTTCTCCATTGTGCTGGATTGGTTTTTTGAGGGTCATAGCTTAGGGTGCGAAAAGTACCATTGCGACTAAAGAGTGAGAAGTAAGAGTTTTGAGAGGAAAGTACTGTGCCCTTTTTATCATGAAAAAGATTTTTTGCTATATTAAGTGCTTGGACATCACGATAGCAAGGACGAATTGGATCATGCCCCAAGGTTTTTACGTTTGCATTTTTTGCCATTAAGCAGCTGTATTGACGAAGTATGTTTTCCCCTTTTCTAGTCTTAGCTTCAGGGATATTATTGAAACCAAAGCCATAAAAAGAAAGATTTTTTATTTTATTACATCCTCTTGATAAACTTTTGAATTTACCTTCCAAAGAATCGGATAGGGGATAATGTTTGTTAAAAGTGTTAATATTTTTGATCCAGTAAATTTGCGAAGCATTACCACATTTTCTTCTTGCTTGAGCTATCGCTTGTTTTCCATCTTTTTGGATACGTTTGCTTACAAAGCACACATTGAGTTCTTTAGAAACACTACACTCGTTACAGACACTCTCCTCAGCTAGTGCTGGAAGGGAAGTGATGATTAGAAATAGGAGGAAGGGATGGAGAAAGAAATTATATTTCATGTCGTTTTACTAATGAACTTAGTCTCCTTTTTTGTTTTTGAGAAGTTTCACGCTTTTTGGATATCATATAGGCACTTTGGGCTAAGCCAGTAGAGATTTCATGAATTGCGTCTACTTGTTTAAATAAAGCATTGCATTTGGGAGTGTTTATTTTTTCTTGGCTCGAACAAGCGGCAGCCCATTTATTATAATGTTTTTGTAAAACTTCTGTTCTGATAGTGTGGTTAAGTACCAATAAGCTGTAAAATAAACGCAAGCTTGGGTCTTTTTTCATCTCTTTTTGTGTTTTCTGGACAAAGCGCCACTGTTCCCACACGTTATTTATTTGTCTCTGGCACTCCTCTTCCTGTTGTTTTCTTTCCCTACAGTTGTTATGAATTTTTTTTACTTTTGCTTGGAATTCTTGGTATATTTTTTTTGTGCCCTTGAGTAGAGCATACTTATAGAGTCTGGTACGAGAAACCTTTTCTCCCTTAAAGACGGCATTATAGGCTTGTCTGAGGGAGATTCCTGTGTCTGTGGCAATATTATTGTAAAGAGTTTGGCTCAATGTTTTTTTTGGAGGGTTTTTTCCATGGGCTATGGGTAGGCATAAAACAATAGATAAAAAAACAATACAGAGTGAATGGGAAGAGGATGGGAGAATAGAAAACATATTACTAGTATGTGGCATGGCAGGGATTAGCGCAAAGTTTTTTAGAGCATAATTTCAATTATTTCACCCATTTTCGTGATGTTTTATCACTTATCGTGTAGAGCGTATTGGTTAAAGCTTAGTATTTTTCCTTTCTTAAAATATAGTAATCTACTATATTCTGAAAAATGAATGTTATGGGTAAGGGAGCCATAGTTGCTTTCAAAAGGAAGCATGCAAATAGTGAAAAAGCACTGGATAGATGGATGAAGCTGATAGGAGAAGCTGAATTTAAGAACCCTCAAGGTATGAAACAAGTATTTGGGAATAAAGTGGATTTTATAAGCAGACAAACTGTGTTTAACATCGGAGGTAATAAATTTCGATTGATAGCGAAAGTAAGCTTTGAAACTGTTCTTGTAACTCATATTTTGACCCACAAAGAGTATATGAATAAATAGAAGGAATAAAACATGAGTACCGCAAAGAATCTGATAAATGCATTGAAAAAAGAGGTATCCCTGCAAAAGGTAAACCCCACTTATATGGAGCTTATAAAAATATTCCCCATCCAGCCCATTACCTCAAAGAATCAATATAAAATAGCCCTCCATACTCTGGAAAAAATTATTTCTCATATCAACGAAGAAGGAAGTTCTAATAAAGGAGTTGAAGATTATTTTGATATTTTAGTTAAATTAGTTAGTGATTATGAAAAAATTCAATTCAAACCCTCTGTAGTTAGTGGAACTGAAATGCTTTCCTATTTGATGGAACTGCAAGGACTGAATCAAAGTGACCTTTCTAGGGAACTTGGTGGGCAACCCGTGGTTTCAAAAATTTTAAAGGGAGAACGGGAATTAAATATTCGTCAAATTAAAGCTCTTGCCAAGCGATTCAAAGTTTCTCCTAAAGTGTTTCTTTAATTTTATTCTAAAAAATAAACTATATCGTGTAGAGCGTATTGGCTAAAATTTAGTATTTTTCAATGCTCTTGAAAAATTAGATGCAATTTCATAGTGTTTATTTTTTGTGTGGCATTGGCCAGCCACAATGGTTGTTTGAATGGCTGTGGAGTCGCTGGAATAGAGAAAAGTGGATAATTTTCTTTGGAGTTGGGCTCCTTCAATGAGAGGAGAGTTTATTACAACAGCGTCTAAGGGTTGCCCCACTGAGAAGTATTCTGTATGGGAATTTCCCATTGCGGCTCGTCCCCAACGAATACTTTCATGAAAAGAAATATTTCCACTGTCTTCCTCTGGATGCAAACAAAATATATTTCGTTTTTCTTTTTGTAGGCGCTGGCCATAGTCTAACCATCGGAGTTCTTCCATGGGGCTTAGGCTCACATGGCTGTCTGTTCCTATGCACCACCGTCCTCCTGCTTTCCAAAAAGGTTCCATGGCAAAGAAACCGTCGCCTAGATTTCCCTCAGTAGAGGGGCAAAGCACTACGGTGGCTTTTGCGTTTACCAAAGCTTGTATTTCTTTTTCGTTGGTATGCGTGGCATGGACGAGAAAAAAATTTTCTCCCACTTGAGTGTTTTCTAGTAACCATTCCACAGGACGTTTTCCCAGGGCTTTTGTACAATCCTCCACTTCTTTTCTTTGTTCTGCAATATGGATATGCAGGGGGATAGCCAATGAGGAAGAAAGTGAGGCAATTTCTTGCACATCTTTTGGTTTGGCTGCTCGTAGGGAGTGTATTGCCATACCCAGTTGCACGTTACTGTATCCTTGGGTCATCTTTTTTGTAGCTTCCCATAGAGAAAGATAATCTTCCACAGATTTACTTAAGAAGCGGCGTTGCTGGGAATTTGCTGGGCTTTGAAAATTACTTTGGGAGTAAAAAACGGGAAGGAGGGTGAGGCGAATCCCTGCTCGTTGGGCTGCTCGTACTAGGCGCTCTCCCATTTCTGCGGGGTTGTTGTAGGGATTGCCGTAGGGGTCGTGGTGGAGGTAGTGAAACTCAGCCACTGAGGTATAACCGTGACGGATCATTTCTACATATAACTGAGTGGCAATAGCTTCCATGTCCTCAGGGCTAAGGCTTTCTGCTAGCCCGTACATGGACTTTCGCCAAGACCAAAAATTATTTTCCTTGTGGCTGGGATGGGCGTATTCCGTTTGCCCAGCCATTGCATACTGGAAGGCGTGAGAATGGGCGTTTTGAAAACCAGGAATGGCCCAAGCATAACGGGTTGGTTCTTGATCTTTGTTTTTTGAGGAGGATATGCGAATAATAATACCCTTGTCATCTGTTTCCACAAAAGCAGGGCTTAGCCATTGTGCTTTTTTTTGCAATAATCCCTCAAAGCGCCAATGCTTCATAAATGGCCTAATGTTTTGTTGAGCTCGAAAAATAATTTTTTTAGAACGGAGCGAACCTTTTTTTCCTTAATAAGAGTACAAGAAGACTCGTCCATATAGATACTTTGATCCATTTCCAATTGCATGGCATGAATACCTTTGCTGGGTTTTCCCATATAGCGAGTGAGGTGTCCGCCCTTAAAGGGAGTATTTATGGAAAAAGAGTAGGGAGGGGTGAGTGTGTTGGCACCAGCATCTATGAGTTTCATGCTGGACGATAGGCCATCGCAATTACTTATAGTCATTTCTGAAAAGGAAGGGATGTGGTGGGCATTGTGTGTAATGGAATGGGCATCAAAAAATAAAACAGCAGGGAACTTTTCTCGAAGCCCAGCCAATAGTGATTCTATTTTTTTATAGTACGGCCAATAGTATTTTGTTATGCGATCTTGAATTTCCTCAGGGTCGGGGGGTGAAAGGTATATGGACTCCCCAGCAAATGTTTTTGTGGGCACTAGACTGGTTTCTATTCGATTGTCTCCATAGAGGGCTTTTTGCTCATGGGAACGGTTTAAGTCGATCACATAACGACTCAAATTTGCCACTATCATGGTAATACCCATTTGTGGTGCAAAATCATATAGCTTGTCCACAAACCAGTCTGTGTCTTCAGGATGGTGAATGTGCTTTTCCTTGTATTGTTTTTTTAAGTCGGAGGGAAAGAAGGTTCCACTATGGGGCACGCTGATGATAATGGGTAGTATTTCTGCGCTTGGTTCATAAATAGTATGGATTGGCTTAGACATCTTGAAATGGAGGGGTAAATACTCCTTGTCCCCCAGGCTTGGCATATTCTCCGTTGGGACCAAAATTGGAAGCGATTTTCTTTAAATTGGCAATGTCCAAGGTTTCGGCATCTTTGGTTTTTTCCATAGATATTATTTGTGTTGGAGAAAATTCCACACCAAGCTTTTTCGCTAGTCGGTAGATTTCTAGAAAAATATTTTGACGTTCCACAAGTTCCACATCCCATCCTGGAACTTTTAAATAACAATAGAGCATGATTTCCAAATCTGGTCCCCTGTAGGAGTTAAACACCACATGGAAATTATCTTTTTGAGTATGGGGGTTTGCCAGTATAATATTCTTTATCCCCTCTAAAAAAGCCTCTATTTTTTCAACAGGAGTGCCGTATGAAATGCCCAAGTAGGCGAGCACTCGTCGGTAGTGTCGCAAGCCGTAGTTGTCTATATTTTCACTAGCCATTGTGGCGTTGGGCACGGTAATGAGGGAATGGTAAAAGGTGCGCACTCGCGTGGATCGAAAACCAATATCTTCTACAACACCATCCACCTTTCCCACTGCGATCCAGTCACCAACTCTAAAGGGAGCGTCTAAAACAATCATAATGGATCCAAACAGGTTGGCGCAGGTATCCCGAGCAGCAAGTGCAAAGGCGAGTCCTCCTAAACCTAGTCCTGCCAGTACGGACACCACGTTTACTCCTAAATTCTCAAACATAACAAGGGCACCGAGAATAAGAATAAAGAAACGCAGGGAACGCTTTATAAGAGGAATGAGATGATCATCCAGTGTTGTATCCGTTTTTGCCGTAACTTTGTATAGGAAGTCGGTGAGTACATCTACGGAACTATAGATAACCAATATAATACTTACACTAAATAGAACTCTTACTATGGAGGTTAAAAAGATGAGGGCAAAGCCGTCGAAATATAAAGCATGAATCGCTAGGAAATAAAAAACAGACATTAAAACATAGCTCAATGGTTTAGTGGTGGATTGGAGGAGCTGGTGCTGCCAGTAGAAACCTTTTTTGGCAGCAATAAACGTTTGGAAGAGAGACACGGAATACTGGAAAATACTTCGCACAACTAAACCCAGAAAGATGGCACATAGAAGACCCGCCCACTGCCAATTGGGCAGAAGAAAAAACTCAGCCTTAGTCCAACTGGGTAGTAAGGAAGTGAAGTAAGGTTCTTTATAGAGAGCGCCATGACCCGAAGCCTTTTTATAGGGTAGTTTCTTTACTTTATTATAAAACTCCTTTGCCCGGTTCGCAGTGTTTTTTGTAAAAAGGTATTTGCCCTTTTCTTCTCCCTTACTCACAAGAGCAATAGCAATTTCCGTATTTTTTATCGTCCAAGTGGGAGATCCACTTTTTATCTTTAAGGGAATCTCATTGTAGTCAATGACTGTGATTCGATCGATGACTTCCTTGAGGAAGATAGCTGCTTCCTTTCCCTCCACATAACGAGATATGCTGGAAAAACGACTTAAATCTAGGGTTTGAATGGCTTTATTTATATTTGCAGTAAGATTGTCGTCTTTTTTTTCTATGCCTTTTTTATAATTATTCATAGCGTCCATAAAGGTGCGCATGGTTTCCCTGGGAGAATCCACCCGTATGGGTTCCAGAGGATTGGTGGCAGTGAGTGCGGGATAGGAATAAAAGAGAAAGAAAAAAGAGAGGATCTGTATGGTACTTATTTTATTCATAGTGAGTTCTTTCCTATACGCTTAGGTTCTTGTCTTAGACTGTTGAGGAGATCTTTATTGGGAACCACATAGAATAATTTTCCATACTCTTTCATCACACCAGCCGATTTTTTAGCCTTGTCTCCACTGCCCCAAAATAAATCCAATCTGCCCCCACCACGAATCGCTCCCCCCACATCCTGATCCACTACAAAACGAGACACCGGCAACCAACCCAAGGGAGTCATATCGTTGGAATTCTGAAAAATAGGTTTTTTAAAAGAAAGAAAGGCCAGTGCGCCCTTTGAAAAAAATCTGGGGTCGGTTGCAATGGTTCGTCCCGCAGTGGCAGGCACACCTAAATAGGTTACGGCTTTTTGTCGCATTTTTTTGAAAAATACGTAACTGGGATTTTTATTAAAAAAAGAAAGCATATCTTTTTTGGGAATGGAACGCAGGTAACCTTCAATTGTATGCAAAGTTATGTCTTCTTTAGGAATCACGTCCGTTAGGAAACGACCAACAGCTTCGTAAGGGTGACCATTTTGTCCCGCATAGCCCACCCTCAATCTTCGTTTTTTACCCAAAGTAATCACTCCAGATCCCTGAATCTGTAGAATAAACGCATCCAGTGGGTCGATCCAGCATAACTCTAAACGCTTATTCCTAAGCATACCCAAACTATCTATTTCCTCCCTAGAATAATAGGGAACAACAGAGGGTATAAGACCCTTGGATCGAATGATACGACCCCTAAGGACCGAGGGAATATCCACAGTGTCCGGCATATTTGACATAAGCTTTTCCCACTCCTCTATTTTAATTTCCACTAAATCTTTGGGGAGCCTATATAAGGGCTGAGTATGGTTGCCACGCCTTCTTCTCGATCCTCTTATAATGGGCTCGTAGTAGGAAGTAATAAAGACCTCTCCCCAAGAGTCTCTCCCATATACCTCATAAAAATCAAAGTAACGGTGTAGTTCTTTCCAAAGCATTTCTTTGTTTGGAATGATCCGTTTGTCGTTAATATGATTTCCTAGGAGACGGGTAAAGTACTCTAAGCTTCGAAGGTAGTCCTTTTGGCTAATGATCTGGTTACCAAACTGAAAGGGCTTCGTTCTTTTACTCTTACGAAAAAAAACAATCTGTCTTTTTATGGCTAAGAGAAGGGAATCAATGGAAAGGTCTTCCTTCCATTGGGGAACATCATCGGGGCTTACCTTTCGCATAGCTTGATCTCTTTTCATGAGGGGTGCACGAGCGCAGGAGAAAAGAAGGGAGCAACAAACTAGGGAAAGAATAATTCGCATAGTGATTATTATGGAAGAAAAGAAGTGTTTGGGCAAGATGAAACTGGTTTTAGCACGTCGAGTCTAACGATCTACTAAGAGCAAACCCGTAGAAACTCACTCCGGGTTTCTGAATTTGTCTTAAAAGCACCACGGAGGTCCGAGGTGGCAGTGACACTATTGATATCCTCTATTCCACGGGCCACAACACAGAAATGCTTGCCCTCTATATATACGGCAACATCCTCCGTATCCAGCACATAGCTCAAGCAATCTCCCACCTGCATACTAAGGCGCTCTTGGATCTGAGGCCTGCGAGCAAAATAACGAACAATACGGTTGATCTTCGATAAGCCAATAACCCTGTTTTTAGGAATATAGGCCACTTGCGCCCGTCCCTGTATGGGTAGAAAATGGTGCTCACAGATGGAAAGCATATTAATATTTTTTACAATGATCATTTGATCATAATGCATACTGTTTTCCACCACCGTAACTTTGGGGAAGTTTTTTGGATCCAAACCAGAAAATAGTTCTTTTATATACATTTGAGCTACCCTGTGGGGGGTGCGCTGGATACTTTCGTCCTTGGGGTCTAGGCCCAGAGTTTCCAAAATACCTTGGAAGTGCTCCATAATTTTCTTGTGCTTTTCTTCATCCAGGAGATCGTTTTTCCAGATAGGGGAGGGACGTACATGGGCAAGGATGTCCATGGTTGAGAACTCCACCTTTTTTCCCTTAGTGTCTGTTTCATCATACTTCATGCTATTATTCTATATAATTAAGGCTAGGATGGTTGTCAACCGCTCTTAGTCGCTCCCTCCATTTATCATGTCTAAAAGCATATCTAAAAGTGGACAAGGGAAGGGAAGTATTGTACGAAGGACTATTATGACGGGTAACAATCTCTGCAGTTGTGGTTCAGGGGAAAAATTAAAAAATTGCTGTAGAGGGAAGATCATTCCTTTTCCTGTTCCTCCCATGAGTGACAGAAAAAGTTCTTCTCTGGAGTTGATCGAAGAATTTCTCGATGAACGGGAGCATGAGCATTTTTCCTACAGGGATGCCCCTAAATATACAGAGAATAGGGATACACTTAAATATACAGAAAAAGATGTGGAGAACGACTCAGATATGCTACTTCCATTAGCGCCTGAGAATAAGCCCAATCCAGAGCTGCTTGGGCTTAGTCCCAATCAATTTAAGAACCTACTGTCCGTAGAGGCCATATTCAATAATCCATTTCTTACTTTCGACAATAGTAATCCCAGTGAGGATTTTTTGAAAATACCCATGATGAAACAAATCATCTATTTTCTCAATACGCTTAAAAAAGAAGGGAGCATTAAGGCCACAGCAAAAGGTAATTTATCTAAAAAATTCGTTCAAGATTTTTATCGAGAATTTGCCGACCCTACCATAGTCATGTTCCTTCCCCACACAGAAGACAATTATCCAGAAGTCACACGACTGAGAACAATTCTTTGCTTGCAAGAAATAGTGGAATTCAGGAGCAATAAATTTTATTTAACTGACTATGGTGAGGAACTCCTAGATCAGAAGGATTATTCCACTATTTACAGTGAATCTTTCCACGCCTGTGTGAACCATTTTTACTGGAGCTATATGGGTCGTTTTACAGATTTTGATATTATACAGGAGACAGCCCCGTTTAATTTTTACCTCCTGGACCAAAAAGCCCAAGACTGGGTTTCTTTTGAGCGTTTGGGAGAAACGTATATCAGTATATTTCCCGAGGTGGTAAAGAGCTCGTCCCATCCCCTCTATGAAACACCAAAAGAAGAGGCAATAACTTGCTTTCATCATCAATTTCTTATTGATGCTTGTCTTTTTTTAGGCATTCTTTTGGGGGACGATCGAGAAGGGTATGGAACACCAACTCACTTTAAAGTGAGTCCATTTTTTAAGAAGCGCTTTTCTTTTTTTTCGTAAAAATACACTCAGGTTCTACCCGTAGAGCAATGATTCCCAATAATTCTTGGGAAAGAAAACAAGAGTTGGAAGAAATGCCGGGTAAGGAGGATTCACTGAGAGTAAATTTTTCTTCCGGGTCTACAAAAAGATAGCCTTTAGGCTCCGGAGCGGATGGCAGAATCTCTCTTCCTTTAAGGGCATAGACCTCAATCAATCGTTCCAAGGAAAGCGCTCCCTGTTTCATCAATGTAATCAAAGTGGGAAGGGCAGTAATGAGTCCTCTGGTGCCAAAGGGGGCTTTTTCCCAAGAAAGCTCTTTGGACTGAAGTGTGTGTGGAGCATGGTCCGTGGAAACACAATCAATTAAACCGCTTTGCAGTCCTTCCCGTAGGGCCCCACGATCTGTTGGGCTAAATAGGGGAGGGTTCATTTTGAAAAAAGTGGATTGTGGGTGAGTGGGAGGTGGAATATCCTCGTTGGAAAAAAATAAGTGATGGGGAGTAACTTCTGCAGTAATATTGAGTCCTGCCTCCTTGCCCTTGCGAATTTCTTCCAGGGTTTTTCTTGTGGAGATATGGAGTGCATGGTAATGGGCCCCGGGCACTTGCTTTAATAAACGAATGTCTCGAGCGACCATTTCACTTTCTGCTGTGTCGGGATATAAGGGCCAGTGGTATTTTTTTTGAATGGCACTGGCACTGGCCACTCCACCATGACCGGGCATTTCGGCATGTTGGAGAAAAGGAACGTTATGTTTTGCTGAGAGTTCCAGGGCTTGTTTCATAGCTTGAGAAGAACCGATACCCCAACCGTCGTCCGTGATGGCAGCCGCCCCTGCTTCTACTAAACCCCCAATGTCGCTTACTTTGTCGCCTTTCATTCCCAGGGTTCCTGATCCTGAGAAAAATACGGTGGGCAGGGAATATTGTTGGGTGGAGAATTGGGAAAAGGTGGACACCTCTTGGTAAAAACGTTCCCTTGCGTTTTTTAAAATTTCAGGGCTGTCTAGGAAGGGTTGGGAGTTGGGCATGGTAAGAAGGGAGTCGTAGCCTCCCATAAAGGCAGATAGCAATCCTCCCTCTAGGGTTTCCTTGTCCGACTGGCCGGGAAAACGCAGGTGCACTTGGAGGTCGAAACCTGTGGGCACACAAATATAGTGGCTGGGTACCTCAAAGCGTTCTCCTTTCTCTTTTGTGATTTTATCTATTATGGAGGATGGTTTTTCCCCCACATATACCTTGGCATCCTCTTGACTATAAGCCCAAAAATGCTGAAATTCGCTGGAATTTCGGGCCTTTTGTAAAACAATCCAACTTTTTCCTTTAGGTTGTGGTGATGCTCTCATAGTATAAGGAGTCTAACTTTTCTTGTGAGGAAACTCAATGCTCCTGATTGTTATCGTCATCGCTGGAGGTCTTGCCATCGGTACTGTTATGGGGCTACTGGGCAGTGGTGGGGCTATCATTGCTATTCCCATACTGATCCATGCTTTGGGCTATCCCGCGGCCCATGCCATGGGGCTTGCTCCCCTACTCATGTTTTGCACTGCTCTTGCCTCTTTTGTACGGAGTGGGCAAACGCGATCCTTTCCCCATGTGATTGTCTATGGCAGCACCACGGCTGTGTTTGCTTTTATTTGTGCTTTGTATGCGCCGGGTGTGTCTCCCAACGTTCGCATTATTCTTTTTATTTCTTTAATAATCCTTAGCAGTGTTTCCATATTATTCTCTCGACCTTCCCTAGAGGATAGTCGTGGGTATAGAAGCCCATTGACTCTGCCTTATTTTTTCCAGCATTTTATTTTTGCTGCCGTTGTGGGTTCCATTGTGGGCACTGTGGGTATGGGTGGAGGGATTTTGCTGGTCCCCATTTTACATCGCTTTTGTCGATTGCCGCTTACGGAAGCGATGAGTACGTCCATTACTATTATTTTAGCCACGAGTAGTTTTGCTTTTTTAGGTTCCCTATCTTTTCTGCTTTCCTCCGATGTGCGTTGGTTGCCCTTTCTTTCATTAACCGCCATAGGGTTGGTGTGTTCTTGGTGGTTGACGAAAGTTCGTCACCAAGTGCCGGTGAGAAAACTGCGTATTGGTTTTGCGGTCTTTCTATGGTTCTTGGCGATTATGGAGTGTGTTTACTATGCTACGCAAAGTACAGGGCACTAATATAAGTTTGACGAATATACAATTTCTCCCTACAATAGTGAGGTGCGGTAATGAGGGGCAATAATAGTGATAATGGTGGCAATAATGGAGGGTGATAATGGGAGTGCATGAAAATAAAGAATCGATGGAAATAGCTGAGGACGCTCGACAAAAAGAATGGGAAGATCCCAGTTTTGTGGCAAACATTTTTGCTGGCAGGTTTTCCATGGAGGATGTATTTCCAGAACAAAACCCTGAGGATAAAATTCAGGGCGACGATTTTCTAGAAAAGTTTGGAAACGTTGTTCGAGAGAATGTCGATCCAGACGCCATTGATCAGAATCAAAAGACTCCTCCGGAAACTCTTCAAGCGCTTAAAAAATTTGGTGCCTTTGGCATGAAGATTCCTAAAAAATATGGAGGTATGGGGTTGAGCCAAACAAACTATACGCGGGCATTGGAAATGTTGGGTGGTCATTGTGGCACGATGACTGCTTGGATTTCTGCTCATCAAAGTATTGGCGCACCACAACCGCTCCTTGTGTTTGGAACAGAAGCGCAAAAAGAAAAATACCTTCCTCGACTTTGCCAAGAGATTTCTGCCTTTGCGCTCACTGAGCCAGATGTGGGTTCGGATCCTGCTCGAATGAGTACCATGGCCACTCCTTCGTCGGACGGAAAAACTTGGAAAATCACTGGTCAGAAATTATGGTGCACCAATGGTTCGGCTGCGGACATTATCGTTGTTATGTGTCGAACACCGGATAAGATTGTCAACGGTAGGGCGAAAAAACAAATCACGGCTTTTCTTGTGGAGAAGACCATGCCTGGTTTTAGTGTGAAACACCGTTGTAGATTTATGGGTTTAGAGGGCATTGAAAATGGATTTTTGGAATTTAAGGACGTGGAAGTTCCCCACGAGAATATTATAGGAGAAGTGGGCGGTGGGCTTCGTTTGGCTCTTACCACGCTCAATACAGGAAGGCTGGGGTTGCCGGGTACTTGTGTGGGTTTGGGGAAAAAATGTTTAGAGATATTACGTCACTGGGTTCGAGAGCGGGAGCAGTGGGGAACTAAGATAGGAAACCACGAAGAGATTGCGGCGAAGGTTACCGACGTTGCTGCCCATACTTTTGCCATGGAAGCCATCACCTACTGGACTTGTAATTTGGTGGACAGGGGCGGGGCCGACATTCGCCTAGAGGCAGCCATGTGTAAATTATTTTGCACGGAAACTTCTTGGCGCATAACGAACGAAACCTTGCAGGCTCGAGGGGGAAGGGGCTATGAGCGTGCCACATCTTTGAAAGAGCGAGGAGAAGCTCCCATTCCTTTGGAGCGTATGGTGCGAGATATTCGTATTAATACAATTTTAGAGGGAAGCACGGAAATTATGCACCTATTTATTGCACGAGAAGCTTTGGACATGCACATGCGCCTAGCAATGCCTCTTCTACAGCCCCACACACCGGTTACCACTAAATTACTGACTTTCTTAAGGTGTGCTGCTTTTTATTCCCTATGGTATCCCAGACAATGGTTCCATTGGAGTTATTGGCCCATGTATTTTAATTTGAGGCTAGGCAAGCACCTTCGTTATGCAAAACGCACTAGCCATAGGCTTGCCCGAACTATTTTTCATTCCATGCTTTGCCATGGTCCATCTTTGGAACGCCGTCAGCTTTTATTGGGTAGAATTGTGGAGATCGGAACGGAGCTTTTTGTGATTTCAGTTACTGTTGGGAAGGCTCACGCCATGATGAAAAAAAATCCCAGCAACCGCACACCTGAAATTTTAGCTAACTTGGCTTGCAGGAGTTCTCGAAGAAAAATAGAAAACCACTTTCGTAAAATGCGCAGTAACGAGGACAAAGAGTCTCTTCAATTATCCAAAGACGTTATGAAAGGTAAATATACATGGCTAGAGGAAGGCACGATGAAAGGAAATATTTCCTATTAATTTGCACAGCATTGTCCTAGGTATTATCCAAGGCATTAGTGAATTTCTTCCCATTAGTTCGTCTGCTCATCTTATTACCATTCCATGGCTTTTGGGTTGGCCACCGCACAGCCTAACCTTGGACGTTGCTCTTCATGTGGGCACTCTTATGGCAGTGGTGATTTACTTCCGAAAAAAATGGGCGCAAATGGCAAGTGCCTTGTTTCAGGGAAAATATAAAGAACCGGAGTCCAGGCTTTTTTTTCAAATTCTTTTGGCGACTATTCCTGGAGCTGTTATTGGACTTTTGGGTAAAAGCTATGCAGAAACCGTATTTCGTACGCCTATTTTAATTGCTGCCACCCTTGCTTTTATGGGTATTGTGTTGTGGCTATGTGATAGCAAGTCGAGTAAAACAAGGGAACTTACGGATCTCAATACCAAGGATTGTCTGATCATCGGATTGTTCCAAGGGTTTGCCATTATTCCGGGTTTTTCTCGTTCAGGAACCACCATTTCAGCAGCTCTTCTATTGGGCATGAAAAGAAGTGCCGCTGCTGAGTTTTCTTTTCTCTTGAGCGTGCCCATTATTGCAGGAGCTGCGCTTCTTCAAATCCCGTCGGCAATGGAGCAGCAACTGTATAGCGATATAAATTTTTGGGTGGGTATGACAGTCTCTTTTCTTCTCGGTTATGCTTCCATCGCCTTTCTTTTAAAGTATGTGACAAAAATAGGCTATCTGCCATTTGCCATATACCGTTTTCTGCTGGGGTTTGTGATTCTTGTTTATTGGCTGTATTGAATAGCTTACTTCAATTTTAAATCACTGGCATATTTATAGCTTAAGGTTTGCAAAAAGATTGATTTTTTATATGCTTTTTCTTCATGTGAGGATTTATATATTCCATTTAATCCTTTTTCTTTGATGAAATTGATGACTTTCTTAATTGTTTCTATTTCCCGATCATCAAATATTGATTTATTTATTTTTTTATTTGGTATTAGATTATGTCCACGGTCTTCTTTTATCATTTTTTTCTCCAGCATTAGCTGAAAAATTTCTCTAAATTTATCAGGGCATGGTCCATGTTCTAAACGAATATATTTACTACCTGTAAGGCTTACTTTGAAATTTTTAAAGTGGAGGAAATCAGCATAAAATAATGCTTTATTTATATATAAAGGGGTTTTGCATACTTTAACTAAAGAAAGGACAAGATTTGAAAATAAATCAAAACTGAATTTTCTATTTCCTGAATAAATATCTTCTTTTTGGTTTTTCCAATACACATTTAAGAGGTTCAGTGTAGCGCTAAACTCATTAGTTTTTAGGCGAATATGTTCATTTTGGCTTGCGTCTTGGATATAGTATGTTTCCCATCTTTTTATGCTAGCTTCACCTACCTTTAAGTATTTAGCAAATTCTAGTTGCGACATAGCAAATTTCTTTCTTATCGCTATAATTTCTTTTGAAGTCTGTAAATTGTGATTTTTTCTATATTTGTCTGCGGCAGCATTTCTTAATCCATCTGCTTGCTTTGAATCCATTAAGGACTCTCCGCAATTTGTACACACATATGCCGGTGATAATACATCTAAAGTTTCGCCTTTTAGTTTTGGCTTAAATCTAATTTTTTTTGTTTCAAAATCTTTGCTGTTGCAGTGTAAGCATTTCATGGTTCTCCTCTTCTTTTTTGTTACTACTGTTGTTATTTATCTTTATGTAAGGAAATATAGTAAAAATAATCATCTATTAAAACATATTTCAGATACATCCTTTTGGATAGTTTTTGACTATTCCAAGCGAATGCAATTAATTCCTTTCCTTTAATTTTAGATTCATAAGACTTGTCTGGTGGCCTTCCTCCAGCATAATCAGATGGATCGATTTCTTTTAGTAAGTCTGATATTAATGACCAGACATCTGCTGAATTTCCTATTTCTAGCTCCATAAGTTCATTTACGAATTTAGAAGTTGCAAACATTCCTTTCTTTTCATTTAGAGCTTTTTTTGCATTTTCTATCTTGCCTGTTAGCTCTTTATGTGATGGTCGTCTTCGACCAGAGTTTCCTGAGTTGTGCAATTCCTCCTCCTCTATAGTATCATCTATTGGTATCATATGATACTTTTTTTTGCAAAGGTTTTTTCTTTAGAAATTATAGGTATTTATAGGTCTAAATCGCATTTGAGGGAGGTTGAAATCTCTCAATTTAAAAATATGAATAGCACAGGATATTTATGGAACAATCCCCTCCAGATTGCTTGGCAAGGGTCATATTACTTGGAGGTTATTTTAGAAAATTCATTATGAATCAATTTCATTTCCTAAGTGGAAAGGGGATTTTTTATTTACGACGCCCCCTTTGTCGAGTGGTTTTATTCATATTTAGTACTTCATCAATTGAAGCGAATGAAGTTGGTGATGCTTGACTTGCTTTCAGTAATTCTTCTAAGCCACCAAGAACCATTAAGATTTTTAAAAAAGATTCTAGGGAGATGGATCCTTTCTGTTCAAATTTGCGTAATGTGGGTAAAGCTACGCCAGATCGTTTTGCCAATCCTTCTTGGGTTAGGTTCATGCCTAAGCGTTGTTCACGGACGTTTTCGACCAGTTTTTTTTGTGCTTTTGATGCTGTTATAAATAATACCATTTTATTATTAATATCCAGTAAATCCCTATTACTAATACTATAATATTAGTAATTCTTAGAATCAAGCATTTCCCCTAGTTTGACCTATACGTTCGTTTTATTGATATTTACTGTCCTAATTACGGACACCAGTCAATGAATATAGGCCCCTAGAGGGGGCTCTGTGCCAGCTTTTTTGGTACGGAAATTGCTTTTACATGATTAAGATTTTCAGTTATTCTCTAGTAAGAGTTTTTGGCGGTTTATATAATATGGTAAAAAAATCATTAAGATGCGTATCCCTTTTTAGCGGAGGATTTGGTTTAGACATAGGTTTAGAGAAAGCTGGAATTTATTGCGATCTTGCTATTGAAATTGATCCTACCGCATGTAAAACAATTGAAATGAATAGGCCTGATATAGAGGTGTGGTGCAAAGATATTTCAGAACTTAAGGGTCGTGATATTTTAAAAGCACTTGGATGCAAAAAAGGTGAAGTAGATTTGATCGTAGGTGGACCACCATGTCAGTCATTTTCTACAGCGGGTAATCGAAAAACAGTCACCGATCCTAGAGGCTCTCTAATATTTCAATTTCTCAGAATTGTTGAAGAGGTGAAACCAAAAGCCTTTATAATGGAAAATGTAAGAGGGTTATTATCAGCGGTTAAAAATTCAACAAGACTAATGCATGAATCAGGAAATGTATCCATTACTAGCGCTACTTTTTTGGGTTCCGTTGCAAGAGAATTAATCAATGAGTTCGCATTGCTTAATTATAGAGTAGATTACTACGCCGTAAATTCTGTAAATTATGGGGTTCCTCAATTAAGAGAACGAGCTTTATTTTTTGGTAATAGATTAGGTTTAAAGACTGAATTTCCTCAACCCAATCATGGTTTAGAATTTACCAAGCCCTATCAAACAGTGAAACAAGCTTTAGCTGGCTTGAAAGAAAAAAACCCAGTCATTATGGATTTCAGCCCTAGAAAGAAAAAATACTTGAGCATGATTCCTCCCGGAGAAAACTGGAGGACATTGCCTAATGAAATTGCAAAAGAATCTATGGGAAAAGCTTTTTATGCAAAGGGAGGGCGGTCAGGTTGGTGGAGAAGGCTTAGTTTTGATAGACCAAGTCCCACTATTGTAACCATGCCAAACCATGCTGGCACTTCTCTTTGTCACCCTATTGAAACTAGAGCACTTTCTGTGCGAGAATGCGCCTGCATCCAAGGTTTTCCCCGAAGTTGGAAATTTGCAGGTAGACCTAGTGAGCAATATAAACAGGTGGGGAATGCTGTGCCAATAAAACTGGGCGAGCTTTGTGGGAAAGCAATCTTGAAAGTTCTCGATGGAGTTGGTGCAATAGTGAAAAATGGCACAACCGAAGGTAAGGTACTAAAATCAACAGTGAGAACTAAGATCTACAAAGAGCGAAAATCGATATAAAGACGTAAAAAAAATACTATGAGGAAGCAATATAAATTTTCAGAAGCATTTAATATCGAGCAAGTACTATCAAAACAAAAATGTGTTGATCTCATTAAAAAAGTGGATGCAGATGACAGATTATCGACTAAGGTTGGGAAAATAGCATATGACTTGCGACAGAGATTTAGTTCCTCAACAACAGCACCACCTAAAATTGACGGTAAATCACTCAATCCATTTGTCTTGAGTATGATTTCATTTAAAAATAAGTTTAGTAAACCAACTGACTTAGTTCCAATTCTGCAATCCAGTAAGGAATTTTCTAGTTTTGAAACGTCTGCTGGAAAAATTATTGAAGATATTTTCCCCTTCCATTATGGATTTACAACAGAAGCAACAGCCAGTCATGATCCGTTTTCTGAAATAGATTGTATAAAAAAAGATTCTCAATCAATAAAACTAATAGCGCTTAAAAGTGGACCTTCATGCATGAACGATACCATGGCTAATAAGATTGGTAGCGCAATTGCAGAATATAATCATATATGGTTTGAACGATACAAGAAAACCATTTAACTTTTATAATTGGAATGAATTATAGCACAGCGAAATTATCTAATAAAAAGGATTGGCATGCTATCCGAATCGCTGAAGAGAAATTAAGATTTAACGGATATCATATCAAGAGCAGTTGTATTCGAAATAACAATATTGCAATTCCAAGCTTCACTGCTGAAAAGAATAACAAGAAATTAGTTGTTCAAACACTCCAGGGTAAAAAATTATGGGAATTCATTACAGGATCAGAGATTGACTTTACTGTACTAATTCTCGCGCTGGCTAAAGCCTCGGTTGAAACTCCTAAATTATCTGATGCAAGTCTAGCAGTTTCCACTGGAGGGTTTTTAGAAACTATCGACTATAAATCCGTTACTCTTCCAGCGTTTGAAAATTTCAAGCATGAATTGATTCCTTGGTTTTTTCTTTATGTAAGACACTTTGTTGATCGGCTGGAACATTGATACTGGACCTATACATGCGCTTATTGACATTTACCGTCCTAATTACGGACACCAGTCAATGAATATAGGCCATAGAAGGGGTTCTGTGCCAGCTTTTCTGGTACGGAAATTGCTTTTACATGATTAAGATGTTTACAGATGGTCCATTGATTTCATCTGTGTTAAGATAAATAAGGAGGAGATATGATGCAAGGCAAGAAAAAAGGAACAAAGAAAAAAACTAAAAAAGTTAGAGCCAAAAAAAAGAAAAAAGATCACTGGGCTGATTTCAAGCCCTTAAGTCCCTTTTCTTTCTTTATTGCAGAAAGAGAACATTCCAGGTTAAAATAACAGGTAATTAGTTAAAAAAAGTATTTATTTTTAACTGTGTTCTATGAGTAATCCATTCCTTAATAAATATAAAACATGCATGTATGCAGACAAACCATCTAAGGTTTTGCGAGCAGGAGATGTTATTACCCTTACTTTAGAGGATGTGAGTAGAATTGCTAGGCATCCCTCTATTCTTGAGGTATTTAAACAGTATTCAGAAGATCTGCAATATCCACGGAATCTATGGGCAATATTAAATAAACCCTGCGATATGATTCATGATGGAGAAAATAAAAGATACTTCACAGCCAACTTATTTTTATCTCCACTCCAAGGGTTGAAAAATGTGTTGAAGCAGAAAACTGTCAAGGAAATTTTATTCCAACAAAAGAGAGCGATGGAATCTGTAAGAGAGACTTTTCATCAATACATTCAAAAAAATAAAAATACAATCCCCAGTTTCAAGGATACAGTGACATCCCTTTTATACTCTGTTGAGAGTGAAATAGAGTCATTGGAGACTCCAGAAGAAATATTAGATTATCTCATTAGTTATATAAATAAGAACAAGAAAAATAAACAGCAAGTTATTGACTTAGAATCTTTTAGAAATTCTTCTATTTGGAAGAAAAATCTTAAAAGACACAATCCTGTAAAAATAGATAAAAGTATAATCATACTTAAAGGGGATAAACCAAAGCCATTGGTTAATCTATTTCGCAATCAACTTGACTCCCAAGGAATTTTCTTCTATGAACCTCATAAAGATTTATCTAGCGTGGACCATGATTTGGCTTATGTGATACAAATAGAGGATATGATAACTCTAAAAATAAAAAAAGAGTTTCAAAGGAATGGTGAGCTTCCGGAAATATTGATAAAAAATAGGAAGATATCCTTGTCAGAAAGTTTCTCAGATAGGCTTCTTAATATTATGGGTAATTATTTTTCAAGAATTGCAACAGATGATGTGAGTATTAGTGAGGTTACTGATTTATATAAGAAAATCTATCCAGAAACTTTTTTTACCAGTGAAAAACAGTTTAACGAGGAGAAAGGGCAATTAAAAAGCCTAATTTAATTTTTTTTGCCTATCATTTCAATGTATGATACGAATTTTATTAAGATAGAAGGAGAAGGGAAGAGACCATGAAGCGAAGCGTCGGAAGGAAAGTGGGAACAAAGAAAAAAACGGCTAAAAAACCTAGAGCCAAAAAAAAGAAAGAAGATTATTGGGCTGATTTCAAGCCCTTGAGTCCCTTTTCTTTCTTTATTGCAGAAAGAGAATATTCCAAGTCAAAATATAGATAATTAGTTGAAAAATAATTTGCATCAACTGAGGGTGTCATAAACGCAACTCTTAACTACACAATTTACTTTACAGGCCCACTATGTTCCATGAATAATCCGTTCCTTAATAAATATAAATCCTGACCTGTTCGAATATTGAGATTGCAATTACAGAATAGCTTACAGACGTATAGGAGTCCTTTCTTTAAGCTGAATTTTTTCCCTTATATCTGTATAAATATCTATATCTTCTTCTGTTTCTAAAGTAACAGCTAGGCTATATGGTATTGAAGAATTTATTTCAGGAGCATTTTCAGTACAATTAATCTGAATGTTTATTTTTTCATCGTCAATAAATTCTGAAATTTTTGTTTTTGAAGATAATACTGAATGTTGAATTGTTCCGGCTCTTTTTTCTTGGTGTCCATCTACCTCTATCCCAGAATATTTGGGATTCCAAAACCCAGATATCTGGGGAGGTCTTTTTTTGAAGCCTTAGGAAAGCTTTCCTTTGCTTCACCCCACTTGGCACTGTGAACTAAAAGCGTTTTTAGGACTACTGCATAGTTTCCATTAGGAATATTAAATTTATTTTTTTCTAACATTTCAAAAATTAACCCTGCACTTCTAGATGCTAATGCATTGGCATTGCTGGTTCCTCTAGTGTAAGAATATTTGTTAGATGGTATGGCTACTTTTTGTCCCGGAGGTTTATTGGATTTATTTATTTCATATTCTTTTTGGCTTGGACTACTATCTCTAACATTGTTATATAATTGTCGTCCTCCAGGGAGTAAAACATCTGGTTTTATAGAGTTTTTAAAACCATATCCTATTGATGATATGGGGGAGAGGGTGCCTTTACCGGAAGGCAAAATATCAATTCTATTGCCTATGTTAAATTCAGATACGTTATCTGTATGAGTGGCGCCAACCGTGATAGAGTTTATAGAGTCAGCAGGCATTATGATTTTTCGAAGTCGATGGTCACCCATTATTTTTTTAATTATTGATTTTGTTAAATCCTCATTTGTAGAATTATTATTTTCAATTTGTATATTATCTAAAAAATTACCAGCACTTACAAGAAAGAGAACTTTATATTTCCATGATAAGTAATCTAAAAGCCTGCCTCCAGAGGTCATATTTTTATAAAACCATCTAGATTTATGCCCAACTGATAGATTAATAATTTTCACATTTGAGGCCATTGGAGGTATGTCACCTGTTTCTTCAAACATTCTGCGAACAGACCGCTCAATTATATCTTCAAAAAATAAATCTGATGGAATTTCTTCTACATTCATGATTGGATGATTTTTTAAAATTGGTCTGACATATATTTTTCGCTCTAAAGGTTTTTCTTCTATTTCTAAATCACCATTACAGATTAAAGAAGCCATGCTTGTTCCATGGAGTCTGGAGGTTGAGGGGTATGAGCTCTGAAAATCATCAGGGTCATCTATAGTTAGTTTTTCAGATAAAGCTTCATGATTTTGTAATGGAAGCCCGTCTAGCATGGCTATAATAGGAGGTTTATTGTTTTTCTCTACACGATTAAAATCTCTGGCACTTGAAAAACCTCCTTGACTGTTAATATTTAAAGAATTTTGTCCAGATGGTCTGAAAAATTTTATATTGTCATTTTTAAATAATTTATTAAATTGCCCATTCAAAGCAAGTTGAACCTCATTTGGAGGTAAGTTAACCTTGGCTAAATGTATTTTGACATCATGTTTTTGATAAAATTTAACTTCTCCAACGTTGCCGCCTCGTTCTTGAACTATTTCTCTGATGTTTCTTTCAGCTATCTTTCTTTTCTCTTCATTTTCTTTGTACCAAAACTCCAATTCAAAGGAAATATTTTCGGTTTGAATTTTTGCATCATTTCTGAGATTTTGCAATATATTGCTTTCCTCTAATCTGTCATTTTCATTCCAATAGCGGATATTATGGAGGCAGTCGAAAACATCTCGCCATGGTGTTGTTCCTCTTTCAAAAACCCCGTTATTTTTATATTTCCTCCATAATCTTAATAACTGTTCAATGCCATCTTGATTGCTCATACAAAGAAAAAGTTTGCCACGCAATGAAGTAGGGCACCCTTCTTTTTTAATTGCTTGCTTCAGAATTTTAATAATCTCTATTTCAGCGTGCTTTAATTTTTCAGGAATAAATTGGCTAAAATCACCCGGCGACTTCTTTTCATTCCAGAAATACTTTTTATTTTCTTGGTTCTCTAAAATGAAGTCATTGTTTTTCAAGCAGGCATAAATTTCCTTTAATTCGTCTGTTTTTTTAGTAATGTTTTCAGTTTTGAATAAATTAACTTTGATTGTATCTGTCTTGAAACCTATATTTTCTTCTATTTCAAAATCTTCAATCACTTGGTCTAAGCATTCAAGGCCAATTTTTTTGGCTGCAGCACTCAGATCTGTAATCTTTTCACCGAGGACCTCTAAAACAAGAACTTTTTCGATTGCTGAAATTTCAGATGGAGTGTTGGCAATAAATGCTTCATTCATAGAATTCATTTTTTTATTCAGGCGTTCCCATTGTTCACCTCTGTTTGGTTTGATGAAACCTTGAGAAATAGGGCGTAGGATTTTTTGTACTGAACTTATATTTGGTTTGTTAAATAAAAGGAGAGGTCTATTTTCTGGCATTTTTTTTACTGGAAGATTTTAATTGACTAAGTCTATCTGTGATAGTGCGTTTGGTTATTTTCCCTGATCTTAATAAGACAGATTGTCTATAAATATCTAAACAGAAATCTTCTATTTCAGAAAAGCTTAATTTATAAAGTTTTTCTGACAAATGCTCAATATTATAATCAAAACCTAGATTTGTTTTTTCAATAAATTGACTTAAGAAAGGAATTATTTGTTTTTTCAAGGGCATTGAAAGTTCTAATTTTAATTGAAAACGCCTCCATACTGCTTTATCTAAAAGTTCAGGATGGTTGGTTGCTGTGATAACAACAACATAACTAGGTAGTTTATCTATTTGAAGTAATAATGAACTCACTACTCGCTTAATTTCTCCTGTTTCTTTTGAGTCGCCTCGTTCTTTAGCTAAGGTATCAAACTCATCAAAAAATAAAACACAGCTTCTTGTTTTGATATAGTCAAATAAACTTTGCAGTTTTGTTGCTGTTTCACCTAAATAACTTCCAATTAAATTTTCATACCTTACAGTAAACATAGGGATCATCAGTTCTGTGGCGATAGCTTCAGCTAAACTTGTTTTTCCATTTCCAGGAGGTCCGTCTAAAAGAATTCTATGCCTGGGTTCTAGCGAATAGGATTGAAGCAGTTCTGCTCTATGTTGCTCCTCAATTAATGCTTCGCATACAGTGAGATTGGTTTTGCTTAGAAAGAGGCTATCTAAATTTCTATTTGGAGTAGTTTCAAAAAATAAATCGTCGCATTTATTTGCAGTGTTATAGAATGTTTTTTTAGCTCCGTTCTTTAAAATTTTGCGCAATTGGTCGGCCAAAACATGATGGTTTTTTGCTTGTTCCTCATTAATTAAAGCTTCAACGCTTTTCTTAAGTAGGGATATATCTCCAGAATAGCCAGATTTAACGATGCGCATGATTATGTCGGATTTTGCCATTTAAGGTTCTCCGTTGCTGTAGTCATAATATTTTGCCAATACATTATTTATAATCTTATTTTGCTCTGCGCCTTAGTGTAATTTTACCTCAAAAAATAGATATTGTTCTAAGCGATACCACAATTTCTTTTGTTAATATAATTCATTGAACTCGAATATCCAAGAGTATATTTTGCTTTAATTATGGCCCTTCCACTCCTTCAAAATCGACTGCACCGCACGTTTAGACGGCAGGGGTATGGTTAAGTTTTGGGTGGATTTCCAAGAGAACTCCTTGCCAACGCCATGGAATTTTTTTTGCAGGAATTTTTGTAAGGGCTTTTTATCTACAAAAAAGCAATCTACGGTGAAGTGAATTCGATGATGGGTGATAGTGCGCTTGCCCCTATACTCTCCAATTTTTTTCCATTGAGGCGAGGGAGAAATAGCTTTATCTTCTATCCACCACGGGAGATCCCATAACCCTTGCAGCCAAGACCCCTTGGGACGACGGTTAAGCAGAACCTCTAAACCCTTGCCACTCACACCCCTTTTGCCATAGAAAATAAGCATACTTCGAGCCACTAAATCCACCACCTTTGTTTTGGCTTTTTTTACAGGGATTTCGTTCAAAAGATTCTTATGTAAGCCTATACAATGTTTCGTAAGGGGACAGACCAGGCATTTAGGATTTTTTACGGAGCAAATACCAGAACTTATGTCCATCAAGGCTTGATTTATATCCCCTGGCTGGCCTTGCTCCACGAGCCTTTGGGCTAGATCAGAAACAGGCTTTGCCCCTTTGGCGATTTCTCTCCATCCCAATAACCGGGAGAGAACCCTTTCTAAATTACCGTCCACTGAGGCATAGGCCTGGTTAAAAGCCATGCTGGAAATAGCTGCTGCGGTATAGGGACCAATCCCAGGCAACTCTACTAACTCTTCATAACTGTTGGGTAAACACCCTCCATGCTTATTTACAATAACCACCGCAGCCTTGCGGAGATTCTCAGCCCTAGAGTAATAACCTAAGCCCGTCCATAGGGTTCGTAAATTGTCCATGGAAGAATCAGCAAGCTGGTATACAGTGGGAAAGGCTTTTAAAAATCGCTCATAATAGGGCAGCACTGTCTCCACCCGCGTTTGCTGTAACATAATCTCTGAAATCCAAATGCGATAAGGGTCTTGGTTTTTCCGCCACGGGAGCGTGCGCTTTTCCCGTTGGTACCAATCCACTAAGATCGTATGTATGGCGTTAACTTTTTTTGACGAAAAACTCATTTCTATACTACTTTGTGTTTTTTTCCCACCTCTGTAAAAGCATCCACGGCACGATCGATTTGATCCGTCGTGTGAGCAGCTGAAATTTGTACGCGCACTCTGGCCTCTCCCTGTGGAACCACAGGATAGAAAAAACCCACCACATAAATTCCCATCTTTAACAAATCCTGGGCAAAGACCTGAGAAAGCCGAGCCTCACCAAGCATAATAGGTATAACAGGATGATGACCACTCTTACTAGTAAAACCAGCTTCTTGTATGCGAGTACGAAAAAGCTTTGTATTGTCCCATAGTCGCTGTCGTAATTGCTTCCCTATGCTGGAATCGCCTACCATATCAATGGCAGTTAAACTGGCCATGACCACGGGAGGAGTAATAGTATTGGAAAAAAGATAGGGCCTAGCCTTTTGCCTAAGCATGGCAATGACCTCATTACTAGCACTCACAAAACCACCTGAGCTTCCTCCCAGCGCTTTTCCTAACGTGGAGGTAATAATATCCACACCGTCCAAGCCAAAAAACTCATGGGTGCCTCGCCCATTTTCCCCCATAATTCCCGTGCAATGGGAGTCGTCCACCATTACCATGGCTTGGTACTTCTTTCCTAAGGCACAGATTTCTTTAAGGGGAGCAATCGTGCCGTCCATACTAAATGCACCGTCAGTTACAATAAGACGAAAGCGATGGTTCTTAGCCTCCTTGAGCTTGTTTTCTAAATCACTCATGTTGCGATTTTTATAGCGGTAGCGCTGAGCTTTACACAGACGTATGCCGTCGATAATGGAAGCGTGATTGAGAGAGTCGGAAATAATAGCATCCTCCTTATTCAACAAAGCCTCAAAAACACCTCCATTGGCATCAAAGCAAGAAGAGAAAAGGCAAGTATCCTCCATCCCTAAAAAATTGGAAATTTTCTTTTCCAACGATCGATGTATATCCTGAGTTCCACAAATAAAACGAACACTGGAAAGACCATAGCCGTATTGATCTAAGCCCCTATGGGCAGCCTCCACTAAGCTGGGATGATTGGAAAGCCCTAAATAATTGTTGGAACAGAAATTTAATACCTTCCTGTTGTTTACACGAATTTCTCCACCCTGCGGGGACTGTATCTCCTGCTCTCTTTTATATAAACCCTGAGAATCTATTTCTTTTAATCTTGCATGGAGATGGTCTTTAAATAGTCGCATTTTTAAGGTTACCGGAAATCAATAAGTACTTTAGAATAGGTACGGATCTTTTCTTCAAACAAAGGAGGATGGAACTCATGGAAGGGAATCGTTCCCTTACCTTCGTTTAAAATATACTTCCATATACTCTCCTGCACTCCATTACTTTTGTCCTCTAAAATTTCTTTTGTTTGCTCCCATGTGGAAAAAATCCTTCTACCAATTATGGGAAAAATTCTCTTTCCCGATTTAATATACTGCTCAAAGGAAGGGATTTCCAAAGCACCACTGGAGACTCCAAATAATACAATATTACCACCACGGGCACTTCCCACTAGAGCTTGGAGGAAACTAGTGGGGTGTCCGCTCATTTCTAAGCAGTAGTCGGCTCCAATGCCGTCGAAATAATCTAGAACTGCTTGGCCTGTGGCATCTTTCGCACCCGTAGTAAGGGGAGCCATTACATGGTTGGCACCCATTTGCTTGGCCTTCTCTCCATTCGCCTTATTCGGTTCCACACAAAGTATTTTTTTTGCTCCTAAACTACGAGCCACTAAAACAGAAAATAAACCAATAGCACCACAACCAAAGATGGCTATGTTTTTTCCCTTCAACGACGCTCCTTCAAAAGGCAAACAAGCGTGAACAGCGTTGCCAAAAGGCTCTTGAATAGCTCCCACCTCAGGACGAATTTTATCCAAATCTGTGGGCCATAAAGTATTGGCAGGAAGCTTTACCGATTGTGCAAAACAACCATGAGCTGTAACACCAATAATGCGATCCTTTAGGCAAACATGGCGATTATTATTTGCACAAGCCGAACATTCACCACAATATAGATGGCTTTCCGTGCTTACTATTTCTCCTATACGCAGCCCTCCTGCGCGTTTTACATTCGATCCAAGAGCAGTAATTTTTCCTAACATTTCATGACCAGCAATACGGTAGTGGAACCTTTCCCGCTCTAGGCTGCTAAGAATGGACTCTTTAAAGATTTTGCGAAACCAAATACCCTTATCTGTACCGCATACTCCTCCAAAAATAGGAGCTACAAGTACAGCATTAGCGTCGCTGGGATTTTGGGACTCCTCTAAACGGGGAGCTTCTACGTCTCGGGAAACATAGCCCTTGGTGGTGGACCAGTTTTTGCGATTTACCTCCAATACAATGGCCTGCATGGCTCCGTTCTATCATATTTTACCTATTTTAATGAATAATAGCGTGTATTTTCAATAAAGTATTGCAGTGCGCTATTAAATTGACTAAAATAGTAGTATATGGGTTTGGGGATCACATTTAAGCAACAAAGCAAAGAGACTCAGTCGGGTTCTGCCATTTTAATGGTGATGGTCTTAGGTTTATTTATATCTAGCCTTTCCTACCTTTCCCTTCGAAAGTATCAGATTCATTTAGGGTCGCAAAAAACAGCGGAAGCTCGACAAACACTGCACATGATCCATACAGATATTCGAGGTGTATTGGGAGACACGCAATCTTGCACAGAGACAATAAAAAAAATTGCCATTTCAGAGGTAAGTAGCAAACTTCTTCCATTTATTAAAGGTTCTGGTGGGCAGATACTCTACCGGGTTAATAGGCCAGATAGCACTGGAACAACAATCACTGAACTGCAACTCTCCAAGCTTACTCCTATCCCGGGTACTACTAGCTCCATGGCAGAACTCTCTATCTTTTTTGAAAGGAAAAATAGCACTGGTCTTGAACTTCCTTCCTTTCGAGCCAGAGATATTAAAATTAAAATAGATCATCCACCTCTTAATGTGACTCAACTTGCTCTCGGGAAATACCACACATGTGCGTTGTTTACTAATGGAAGGATGAAGTGCTGGGGCGGTGGTAGCGGAGGGAATAATAAAGGACAATTAGGTTATGAAAATAAGGATACTATAGGTGATATTGTAGATGAGTTAGGGGGCAATCTTCCCTTTGTAGATTTAGGGTCCGGTATTAATGGTCCTTATAAAGCAACAGCTATTTCTGCTGGTAATCAGCATACCTGTGCACTTTTAAATGTGGAAGGAACGGGAAGAGTAAAATGCTGGGGAAATAATGCTGCTGGACAGTTGGGTTATGGCAATATATTTTCAAAGGGAGATCAAGAACATGATATGACAAATCTTCCTTTTATAGATTTGGGTGGTATTATTGACGGTCATCATTTTTCAGTGCTGGCTATTGCTAGTGGGGATAGTCACAACTGTGCAATTATAGTGGATCCTCCTAGAGCGCCACCGGGACGAGCTTGGGAAGAAAGAAAAGTTAAGTGCTGGGGAGAGAATGAGCATGGGCAGCTTGGGCGAGGGAATACAGAGGATAGAGGCGATGAGGGTGGGGAGATGAGAAACGCTTTGGACTTCATACAATTAGGGCAAGGAGGAGGGCAACAGTTAGAGGTTGTTGCTATTAGTGCAGGAATAAGCCACAGCTGTGCTATTTTGAATACTACGCAAGGTAAGCAAATTAAGTGTTGGGGAAGTAATAGTGCTGGTCAATTAGGGGCAGGATCTACTGCTAGTAAAAGAGGAGCACTTGCAAATGAGATGGGTAGTTTTTTAAATTTTATTAATTTAGGAACGATTAGTGGTGGTACTGATCCTTTACATGTTTTGTCGATGAGTACAGGGGGAGAAACTAGCTGTGCTGTTTTAGATATAAGTACCGGAAGTAGGTTAAAGTGCTGGGGATATAATTCAAAAGGACAGTTAGGTATTGGTAACAGTAATTCAAAGGGACAATCTCCCAACCATATGGGAAACTATATTTCCTCTAGTGTAGGGCTTCCCTTTGTGGATTTGGGTACAAATTTAGTGGCTAAATCCGTTTCTGTTGGTAATAAGCATACTTGTGTTACTTTAACAAGTGGTAAAGTAAAATGTTGGGGAGAGGGTGGTGATGGTCGGCTTGGTTTGGGTAGTGGAGGTGTTTCTGATCCTATTGGCAATAGAGCTAACGAAATGGGATATTATTTAAAATATTCTAAATTGGGAACTGATGCTAGTACTGGTGAACGCCATAGGGCTAGTGATGTTTTTGCTGGTTTTGTTCACACTTGTGCTGTAATGAGTGAAAAAGTAAAGTGTTGGGGTGAGGGAGGTGACAGAGCGCTTGGGTATGGCAATAACCAAAGTATTGCTCGTTTTAACGCTGGTGAAATGGGGAACAATCTTGGATTTGCTTTGATAGGGTCAGAAAAAATATGCACAGCAATTTTTGCCGAAGATGGAGAAAATTGGGAGTATAAGGATGGGTCCATTTTTTTGGGTGATGATAGCACAAAGCTGGGTATTGGTACGGATGAACCCGAGGAGATGCTTCATGTGAAGGGTACTATGAAAATAGAGGGAGATGCTTCTGCTGAAAATGTGTTCAGTTCTGGTTCGATACAATTAGATGAATTTACAGGATCGGATTGTACTGATACAGAAAAGGGGACTCAGCGATTTCGTGGATATGAAATGGAATATTGTGACGGAACTGATTGGAGGAATTTGGGTCAATCGCTTTGGGAGGAACATCCTAACCAAATAGCCACACCAGCTACTGGTACGCCTAGAAATGTGGGAATAGGAACGGATAATCCTCAAGCTAGATTACATGTTGCAGGAGAAAGTAAATTAGAAAACGGTGAATTTACAGTAGATGGCAATTCCGCTAGTCCTAGTAGCATTCCTAAGGCATTAGCTATTGGTGGTAATGTTGGAGTTGGGGGAGATGCTACAGGTGCGGAAAATACGGGTACAGATTATAGATTAAAAATTGAGGATGGAAACTTTGTATCTACGGGTTTTACGAAAATGGATCATATGAAGTTGAAGGCTACAACTGCTCCTGAGTGCTCCCCTGCAAAGGGTTTAAACACTCTCTACTATAATATAGCTATTAATAGTCTCCAGTACTGTGATGGGAATATCTGGAGAAGTTTTAGGGTAGCTCCCTAGTCCATCCTATAAAAATCTATAAATAGTCTATAAATAGGGCTGAAACCTTATTATATTTGACTTGAGCAAAAAATGTTAATTTTTCTAAATATTTGTTTAGTTGACTAAAAAACAATGTTATACTAAAGGTAGAGTATTTTTACAGAAAAGTAATGGGGGATTTTAATGCTAACAAAGCCAATAAGTGGAAAGCGTCCTTTTAGTAATCAGTCTGGTGTAACCCTAGTGGGTGTGGTAGTAGCGGCTGGTTTGCTGGGAGTGCTTACCCTATTTTCCATGCAAGTCCAAATTAATTTAATCGGTAGTCAGGAAACAACGGATAATCGGTATGCGTTTAATAATATTCAATCTAATATTCGTCAATTGTTAGGGAGTCCAAAAGCTTGTAGAGAAACGTTAGAAGGACAGATCATTCCTAATCTACCGAATAATTATCTTTCTGTTTCTGACATAAGAGACGATACGGGATCAGCAACGTACAGTCAAGGTAGTTCTTATGAGGGTGGTAGGGTATTGATTTCAAAAATGGATCTTTCTTCCTTTGTTCCCAGTGAAAGCGGTTCCCATGAAGGTACAGCAGAATTGCTGGTCTTTTTTCAATCCGCAACAAATGTTCCTGGAACTATTGATGCAAAACCAAGAAGAATTGCTTTAAGTATTAAAACCAATCTTACTACTCGTTCTATTACTAAGTGTAGTGCCCTATTTTCAGAAAAAAATGACAACTCTTGGAGAGAGAATGTCCAGAAGGATCTGTATTTTGATGCTAGTTATGTGGGTATTGGTGTGGAGAATCCAGAAAATGAACTGGATATATTGGGAGACGCTAAGTTTAAAGGTAGTTTGAATGTAATAGGCTTATATGATCTGAAAACAATAAAGGTTGGATTTTCGGGTGACTGTAATGCAGGGTCTCAGCGATATAATACGGGCACCGATACTATGGAGTTTTGCAATAGTGGTAGCTGGGAAGCGATGGGGAGCCTTTGGTCTCAAACGGATACTGGAAACTTTTATACTGATCCCGCAAAAAATGTTGGTATTGGAACAGAAACACCAGAAAAGAAATTTCATGTGGATGGTAATGCTAAGTTTGATGGTTATATGAGGATGGATTCCAGTTCTGGATCAAGCCAGGCATTGGCAGTGCAGGGAAGAGTTATCATTGGACAAAATTTAGATAGCAGCTCTTCTATTGTAATTCCTCCAACGCTAGCTTCTGATGATACACAGTTCGGTGTGGATGGTGATGTGGAAATTGAAGGCACACTAGAAACGAGTACTATGCAAATAAGCCATGGCAGTCAAGCCTGTAATGGGGAGAGCATTGGAGTAACGAAGCGTTCTGGTTCAGGTCAGTTTAAATACTGTGATGGAAATAATTGGCAAGTTCTTTTGCCTGAGGATGTAAACTTTGTGAAGGAAGAAGATGATGAAATTTTAGAGGTAGATAAAATAATGGTGGGTAAAAATCATACTTGCACTTACTTTACGAATAAAAAAGTAAAATGTTTTGGAAAAAATAATAAGGGTCAACTGGGTGATAATACGAATAATGATAGTGGTACTCCTGTTTATGTTGAAGATGATGGAGGTAACCATTTAGAAGATGTTGCTGCAATTTCAACCCATGGAGAGAGCGATTCCACCTGTGCTCGTATGGTTGATGGAACGGTGAGATGTTGGGGAGCAAATAATGAAGGCCAGTTAGGTAACGGGAGTTCTTCTGATTCGAATCATGCAGTAGCAGTTAATGATATTTCTACAGCTACTTTAATTTCTGTGGCTGCTAAACATGCTTGTGTGCGGTTGAGTGACGGTACTGCAAAATGTTGGGGAGCAAATGATGAAGGCCAGTTGGGTGATGGTACTAAATTCCAGAGAAATACGCCTGTTTTAGTTAAAGACTCTTCGGGTACAGATAATCGTGAAGATATTACAAGTATAGAAACAGGTAATGATAGGACTTGTATTAACTATGAGGTTGGTGGGGAGACTAGATCTGGATGTTGGGGCAAAGATGGAGATCAAACAGCACCTGGTAATACAGATGATTCACTTTTTTCAGGGCCAGTAGATATTGCTATAGCAGGAGATCATATTTGTATGCGACCACAAAGTGGAACCGTTCAATGCTGGGGGCTGAATCAATTTGGGCAACTTGGTGATGGTCATACTAGTAGTGATGAGACATACAGATCAGAGCCAAAGCTTGTGATTGGTATAACGAGTGCAGTGAAAATTGCTGTACGCAATGGATCTAGCTGCGCTATCTTAAGAGATAAGTCTTTGTGGTGTTGGGGACAGATAACAAATGATATATCATCAAACAAAGCAGTTAAGGTTGTGGGTTTTGAGAATGTTGTGGATGTTCGTCTTGGTTATTATCATAACTGTGTAACATTTGAAGACGGAACAGGCAAGTGCTGGTCAAATGACCCCAGCAGTGTTACGAATCAAGAAGGTCTTGTTAGTAATCCAGATAATTCTATTTCTACCGAGAGTGAGACGCTTGAAATATTTGATCATGCTGAAACGGTTGGACAATTCAGGTTTAGACCTTGTGGAGGTGTAATTAGACATAAAAGTGAATCTACTGGTGTAGTAGGAGATAGGCGATCTTGTGCAGTAGGTTCTGCTTTTCATAACGATATTGTAGACGGTGTTTGTGTTCAATCCTTAAATTGTTCTTTTGATGGTTCAGGGTATGGCCGTGAGAGAGTTTGTGAATCTGCACAAGGAACCTGTAAGTATACATGTAGTAATAGTACTTGGACAAGAAAGACAAACAATTGTGAAAAGCTAGTAACGCGAGTTCATTCACCAGACGGACCGCCACCAGTGTGGCCTATACAAATTGCCTCGGGATATTATCATACCTGCGTAGTTCTTAATGATGGCACAGCCAAATGCTGGGGGAGGAATAATAAAGGGCAATTGGGTAATGGTACTAAAGACAGTAGTTCAACACCAGTTAAAGTTTCTGATCTAACGAATGCGGTTCAAATTTCCGTGGGAGATAATCACAGTTGCGCAGTTCTTAGTGATGGCACAGCCAAGTGCTGGGGAAATAACGAAGATGGACAATTGGGTGATGGTCATACAACCAATAGATATACACCAGTTGCAGTTTCTGGTCTAACGAATGCGGTTCAAATTGCCTTGGGGGAAGAACACACCTGCGCAGTTCTTCGTGACGGCACAGCCAAATGCTGGGGAGCTAATAGTAGCGGGCAATTGGGTGATAATAGTTTAACCAGGAGAAATACAGCAGTTGCAGTTGATGGTATAACGAATGCGGTTCAAATTGCCTTGGGATATACTCACAGTTGCGCAGTTCTTAATGATGGCACAGCAAAGTGTTGGGGAAAGAATAATTTTGGGCAGTTGGGTGACGGTTTTACAACTAATAGACGTAAACCAGTTGAAGTTTTTGAGTTAACGAATGCCGCTCAGATTGCCTTAGGAGATTTTCACACCTGTGCGATTCTTACTGATGGTACAGCAAAATGCTGGGGGCGGAATAACTATGGGCAATTGGGTGATAGTACAGGAACCCAGAGAAATACCCCAGTTGCAGTTCTCGAGTTAACGAATGCGGTTCAAATTGCCTTGGGATCTTATCACACCTGCGCAGTTCTTCGTGACGGCACAGCCAAATGCTGGGGGTATAATAATAGAGGGCAATTGGGTAATGGTAGTACAACCCATAGATCTACACCAGGTACAGTTCCTGTGTTAACGAATGTGCTTCAAATTGCCTTGGGATCAGCGCACAGTTGCGCAGTTCTTCGTGACGGCACAGCCAAATGTTGGGGGTGGAATGCATATGGGCAATTGGGTAATGGTAGTACAACCCAGAGAACTACACCAGTCTTCGTTGATGGTTTTTCCACTCCCTACCTTTTTCCCACGGAAATTGCTGGGGGAGAAACCCACAGTTGCGCACTTATGAATGATGGCACAGCCAAATGCTGGGGGTGGAATAACTATGGGCAATTGGGTAATGGTACTAAAGACAGTAGTTCAACACCAGTTAAAGTTTCTGATCTAACGAATGCGATTCAAATTTCCTTGGGAGATAATCACAGTTGCGCAGTTCTTAGTGACGGCACAGCCAAATGCTGGGGGTATAATAATAAAGGGCAATTGGGTGATAATACTACAGCAGATAAATTAACACCAGTTAAAGTTTTAGGGTTAGCGAATGCGGTTCAAATTGCCTTGGGAGGGTATCACACCTGCGCACTTCTTCGTGACGGCAAAGCAAAGTGCTGGGGGAATAATAATAGAGGGCAATTGGGTGATGGTACTACAACCCATAGATCTAAACCAGTTGCAGTTCTCGTGTTAACGAATGCGGTTCAAATTGCCTTGGGAGAAAACCACAGTTGCGCAGTTCTTCTTGACGGCACAGCAAAATGCTGGGGGTGGAATAAATATGGGCAATTGGGTAATGGTACAGGAACCCAGAGAAATACCCCAGTTGCAGTTCTCGAGTTAACGAATGCGATTCAAATTTCCTTGGGAGGTTACCACAGTTGCGCACTTCTTCGTGACGGCACAGCCAAATGTTGGGGGCGGAATGGTAATGGGCAATTGGGTGCTAGCACTACACAGACATGTGGCACTGCAAATATTCCTTGTAGCAGCACACCAGTTGCAGTTGATGGGTTAACGAATGCGGTTCAAATTGCCTTGGGATTTCACCACAGTTGCGCAGTTCTTCGTGACGGCACAGCCAAATGTTGGGGGTGGAATGCATATGGGCAATTGGGTAATGGTAGTACAACCGATAGATATACACCAGTTGCAGTTTCTGGGTTAACGAATGCCGTTCAAATTTCCTTGGGAGATAATCACAGTTGCGCAGTTCTTAGTGATGGCACAGCCAAATGCTGGGGGAGGAATGCATCTGGGCGATTGGGTGATGGTCATACAACCGACAGATCTACACCAGTCTTCGTTGATGGTACATTATTAAATCCATAAAGGAGAGTAAGCATGGGAAGAAAGGTTGATAGAATGATGAAAAAAATAGTTCTTTTAAAAAAAATAATGGGCACGGAATCTGGTGTTTCTTTAGTGAGTGTAATGATAGCGGCAGGGATATTGGGTATAGTTACACTTTTTTCTATTAAAGTTCAAGAAGGAATGATAGGAGGAGCAAAGTCTGTGGAGCGAAGGCATTCCGTAATGGGAGTATTTTCTAATATTCGTTCCTTTCTTGCTAATGCTGAGGTTTGTAAGGAAAGCTTAGCTGGATTAAAGCCCGCAGAATCCGTTCCTGAAATAAAGGATGATAAAGGGAATGTAGTATACCAAGAAAATAATTTTTATGAAGATGGAAATATTCAGCTTCAGTCCATGAATCTTTCAGCTTTAACAGAGAGCTTTAGTGGATCCAGCAGAGGGTTTCTTGATTTGAATGTAGTATTTTCTCAGGGAGAAAATAGGACTGGAAGACAATCCTTAGGATTTCTTCCCAGGAGGATTCGCCTTTATGTGGAAATAGACCCTAACAATGATGGTGTTATTAAAAACTGTATTACTGTTGCGGGAAAAAATAGTGGAAACTGGCAATATGGATCCAATGAAAGTTTATACTATATGGGTAATTCTGTGGGGGTTGGAACCAATAGTCCTGGATCGAAATTAGATGTTCAAGGAAATGCTAAAATAGAGGGACAAATGGGAGCTCACCATGTAGAGAGTAAGGGTGCTATACAAGTGGGTCAAACAGCAAGTACCTTAGCTTGTTCTGGAAACAATAGGGGAACCCAGCGCTATAGCGTTATTGGTGGTGAAATTGTTATGCAGTTTTGCAGTGAAAATCGTTGGAAAGCTATGAAAGAGATTTGGGAAGAAAACGGTTCATTTATATTCTCACCCACTGATAGTATTGTGGGTATTGGAACCAATACCCCCAGTAGTACTGAAAGATTGGAAGTGAAAGGTGATAGTTGGTTTCAAGGTTTTATGGCTATGAGTGCTCCGTCCGGTTCCTCTAAAGCACTGGTGGTACGAGGAAATGTTCGTATTGATGACTCATCCTCTGATGCAGACACTGTTTTGCAAGATCCAAGCACATCAGTAAGGTTAGGTGTAAATGGAAATGTAAAAATAGAAAAATCCATTAAATCAGTATTGTGGCTGAAAGACGGTGGTGCGAATAGTATAACTTGTGATGCTACTAAAGTAGGGTCAGTGCGAAGTAACGTTAGTGAATTACAGTATTGTAATGGAACAGCTTGGAAAACCATACAAACAAAAAAATTGCCAACAGTGGATCAAATTGGGAGTGGTCTATATCATTCTTGTGCAAAAATTAACGATGGAATTCAAACAACAGCTAAATGCTGGGGTTCTAATACCTGGGGACAATTAGGCATTGGAAAGTTTGGACAGAATATTCCCGTACCCACTACAGTATTAGAAAGTGGTACACCTGAGAGTAACCCGATACCTTTTAAGCAAATTAAAGAGCTTTCTTTGGGTGATAGCCATACCTGTATAATAGCTGGAACTAATAGAAAAGCTTATTGCTGGGGAAATAATCATTCCTATAAATTAGGTATTGATGGTTTTGAACAGAGGGACGCTGATAATAAGCTCACATTTAAGATTCATCCTACTGAAATTGTTAAAACTATTGCTGATGATCCATTTACTGATATAGATAAGATATCCGCAGGTTTCTATCATACTTGCGCTGTTAAGAATCAAGCGGCTTGGTGTTGGGGTGGAAATTTTTATGGTCAAATTGGAAATGGAGAGTCTGGTAATGACAAATTTGTAAAACTTCCCACTAAGATTAATACTGATGGGTATGTGGTAGATGTGGCTGCCAGCGAATCTTTTACTTGCGCATTATTGGCGAATAAAAAAGCACAATGCTGGGGGGCTAATTGGTATGGTCAACTTGGTAATGACAATGATGAGTATAAAGGAAAAGGTAGTCCTGAACATATTTATGTAGAAGGAATTACTGATATAGCGCAAATTGCTGTAGGCTTGCGCCACGCCTGTGCTCGATTAGAGAATGGATCAATGTGGTGTTGGGGTGCTGGTTGGTCTGGGCAGCTAGGTAACGGTACTTTCGATTCCAGTTCTATTCCCGTTCAAGTAGAAACAAGTCCAGGGGTAGCGCTTCTTGGAGTTACTCATATTTCTGCTTCTCAATACCAAACTTGCGCTGTTTTAACTGGAGGTAAAGCTATGTGCTGGGGATTGAATAAAAAAGGAGAAGTGGGTAATGGATTAACTGAGAAAACCCATACTCCCGCTCTAGTATCTGATATTATAAATGTGGAAAAAGTTTCTGCAGGATATAACCATACCTGTGCGGTTTCCAACGAGCCTGTCAATGGTGGTAACCCTTTAGTTAAAGGAAGTACAGTTTCTTGCTGGGGTTCCAATTATAAGGGTCAACTGGGCGTTGGTCAGGATAGCTCAAGCCACAGTCTGCTTCCTAAAGCAACGCTTCTGTTGCTCCAAGACTAGCTATAACTGTTTTGTGTGATGGAGGAGAATTATGAGAAAAAAAGGCAAAACCACTTGGTTGAACTCTTCAGGTATGAGTTTAGTTGCTGTAATGATAGTTGTGACGTTTATGAGTTCCTGTGGCAATGGAACATTTGAAGTTACAGCAGATTCCACAGGTGTGACGGGTACCACGAGAGACACAGCAAGTAAAATACTTTTGGGACGCGATCATACTTGCGCACTTATTAGTGATGGCACTGTAAAATGTTGGGGAAATAATTTTTATGGGCAATTGGGTAACGATTCTACGGATGATAGCACCACCCCTGTTATAGTTTCTGGACTCTCTAACGTACGTCAAGTTATATTATATTGGGAACATACTTGCGCAATCATTAATGATGGTACTGTGAAGTGCTGGGGAAAGAATGAAAATAGTCAGTTGGGTGCTAGCACTACACAGACATGTGGCACTGCAAATATTCCTTGTAGCAGCACACCCGTTGAAGTTTCTGGCTTAAGTAATGTGAGTCAAATTGCTTCAGGAGCGTATCATTATTGTGCATTATTAACTACAGGCTCTGTAAAATGCTGGGGTTTAAATAGTTCTGGACAATTGGGCGACGGCAATGGTGGTAATACTGGAGATAAAAGTCCAACACCTGTTCTCGTTTCTGGGATTACCAATGCAAGTCGAATTGCCTTAGGACATTATTATAGTTGTGCATTATTAACGACTGGCTCTGTGAAATGTTGGGGGCGAAATAGTTTTAGGCAGTTAGGCGACGGTACTTCTGAGCAAAGAACGGTGCCAGTTGCCGTTTCTGGGATTACCAATGCAAGTCAAATTAGAGCTGGGGAAGATTCCACCTGTGTTATTTTAAGTGACGCTTCTGTAAAATGCTGGGGAACTAGTTCTTATGGGAAGTTGGGTTATGGTAGTACAGATCATACCGCAATACCAGTTACAGTTTCCGGTATTGATAACGCAAGTCAAATTCTTATGTCCAATGTTCACGCTTGTGCATTATTAACCACTGGTTCTGTGAAATGTTGGGGGAAGAATGAGTCCGGGCAATTGGGAAATGGCAGTGGTGGTAGCAGTGGAGATAAAAGTTTAGCACCAGTTGAGGTTTTTGGCATTACTAATGCAAGTCAAATTGATATTGGCTACTATCATTTTTGTGCATTATTATCGACTGGCTTTGTGAAGTGTTGGGGCTTGAATAGTTCTGGGCAATTGGGCGACGGCAATGGTGGTAATACTGGAGACAAAAGCCTAGTACCGGTTACAGTTTCTGAACTCAGCAATGTAAGCCAACTTTCATTAGGAGGTCATTATAGTTGTGTTGTTTTAAATGATGATACTGTGAAATGCTGGGGTCAGAATAGTGATGGGCAGTTAGGCGACGGTTCCACAGATGATCGCACCACACCCATTAATCTCGTTAACTTACTTGAATGAAATAAAATGTTCAAATAAAATTGAAAATAGATCGACAGGATCAGGGATTTCTACGTCGTAACGGGTATTTTTATCTAAAGCTGAGGTTGGACTTCCATAACTGACTCACACGCCTTCAGGTTGCAGAAGAATTTCTAATTCTTTATATTCCTAATTTTATTACCTTATTTCCTTACCTTATTTCCTCTTTACTAAAGTAATTTTAAATTGTTCCGACAAGGTGTATACTGGACGACTTATTAAATTTAAAAAACAATAATATACAATTGAAAGCGTGGCGGTTGATTCGGCGGCTGATTCGACGGAAAATCGAATTCCTATATCTTTCGTATCAACATGGAAGACAACTGCTCCCAATGAAAGCATCACCTTGCCATTACGTTCTGGTTCCAATTATGATTTTATTGTTGATTGGGGAGGATGAATGGGATGTTTCGCAGACTTAATTCTTTAACTTCTCTTGATGTTTCACATTTTGATATTGCTCAAGTGAACGATATGTCTTATATATTTGCCTACAACGATAAATTAGCTTCTCTTGATGTCGAAGGGTGGGATATCAGAAATGTAAAAGCTAGGAGTAGCGCTTTCGCTTCCACAAACAGTCGTTTAAAAGTACACTGCCTTCCAGTAGGGTCGAAATTCTTTAATAAAACTTGTAGCGCTAAATAGAACACTTTCATGCATAAAAATAACGAATTCTATTTGCATTTCACGGTTAAATTGATTAAAATTGGAATAGGTTAATTTGTGGAACGAATAGATGAATGTAAGTCTTACGAAAGATAGGAATCATTTTCAATCAGGAGCTGCCCTTCTTATAGTGATGGCCTTGAGTGTATTGTTAGCCAGTATATCTCTTATTTCCACACAGAAATTTCAGTTTCACTTAGGGATGCAAAAAACAGTAGAAGCCCGTCATGCCATAAAAGTTATCCATGCGGATATTCGAGGTGTGCTGGGAGATAGGCAATCCTGCACAGAGACGATAAAAGAGGTTACCCTGTCTGAGATAGACGGCAGTCCTATTTTTTCTATTAAAGGGCCTAGTGGGCAGGAACTCTATAGAGTGAATGTGGAGATATCTGGTGGAACGAAAATCTCTAGAATGGAATTCTCTACATTCACGCCCATTGATTTCATTACTGGCACAGCAAAAATTTCTCTTTTTTTTCAACAAAGAGCTAGTGGTGGGATTGGATCAGCAAATACCCAATCCAAAAAAGACATTACACTCAAAATCGATCGCCCTCCTCTTGAAGCAAAGCAACTTGCTCTTGGAAAATTCCATACATGCGCACTATTTACGAATGAAAAGGTGAAGTGCTGGGGTGGTGGTAGAGGAGGGAATAATCAAGGGCAATTGGGGTATGGGGATCGCAATCCCAGAGGATATATTATCGATGAGTTAGGGGAAAATCTTCCCTTTGTAGATTTAGGTTCTGATGCCTCTGGTTCCTATAAAGCAACAGCTATTTCTTCTGGTAATCAATACACCTGTGCAATTTTAAATGTGCAAGGAAAGGGAAGGGTGAAGTGCTGGGGGAGTAATTCAAGCGGTCAGTTAGGTCAGGGCGATCATAATTCAAGGGGAGATGGAACTTCAGAGATGGGAAATAATCTTCCTTTTGTAGATTTGGGAGGCACTAGTGCAGGTGAATTTTATGCAGTACTGGGTATTGCTAGTGGAGATAGTCACAGTTGTGCAATTTTAGATAGAGCAGGAAAAGGAGCATTGAAGTGCTGGGGGGATAATTCAGCAGGACAGCTTGGGTTAGGTCATACACGCAATATTGGTGATGATAGTGATGAAATGGGGGATTTCCTCAATTTTCTAGATTTGGGACAAGAAAATGGATTGGAACTAGAGGTTAGCGCTGTTGCCTTAGGATTAGAGCATAGCTGTGCTGTTTTTCAAAATAGGAAAACCAAATGTTGGGGATCCAACAATTCAGGTCAGCTTGGATTGACTAATCGTAGTGAGAGTAGAGGTGATGCCACAAGTGATATGTCCAACAACCTTCCCTTTCTGGATTTTGGAATGATAAACTCTATTCCACTAGGAACTCTAGCCATTAGTGCAAGAGGAAACAGCAACTGTGTTATTTTGGATTCCAATATTGGCAGTAGATTGAAGTGCTGGGGAAACAATTATAGGGGTATGTTGGGGCTGGGATTATCCACTGCTTTCTTGGGTCATCGTACAGATCAGATGGGAAACGATCTCCCTTTTGTGGATTTGGGTACAGGTATAGAAGCTAAATTCGTTAGTGTGGCTAAAGAATTTGTTTGTGTTACCTTAAGAAATGGTCGGGTGAAGTGTTGGGGGAGTGGTGTTAATGGTCAGCTTGGTTTGGATACAGGATCTGTTGTTGCTATCGGAGATAGTTCTAGCCACATGGGGGATAATTTAGGATTTATTGACTTAGGAACCGTTGATGGTACTGATACTGGTTCTCCCCATCGAGTTAGTGCTGTTTATTCCGGTTTTTTTCATAGCTGCGCTATCATTTCAGGGGGGTTGAAGTGCTGGGGTTTAGGTGGCGACGCTGCACTTGGAAACGGCAGTAACGAAGATATTGGCAATAATGCTGGAGAAATGGGTAATAATTTTGATCTAATGGCATTAGTGCGACAGCAGTTTTGTACAGCGATTTTTGCTAGTGACGGAGAAAATTGGGAATATGACCCCACAAACTCAGCAATTTTTTTAAGTGGCACGCAAAATGTGGGTATTGGTACGGATGATCCTCAAGAGAAGCTTCATGTGATTGGTATTATGAAGGTGATAGGAGAGGTTTCTGCTGGAAGCGTAGTTAGTGCTGGTCCCATAAAAATGCAGGACGAAAGGGAATTGAATTGCGACACTACAGAAGAGGGAACTCAGCGCTTTCGTAGAGATATAATGGAATTTTGTAATGGAAGCGAATGGAAAAGTATGGGTCAGTCGATCTGGGAGGAAAACACGAACCAAATATTTATAGCGGATACAGCTGGTGTGTTCAGAAATGTGGGAATAGGAACCAATAATCCTCAAGCCAGGTTTCATGTTCGAGGAAATAGTAAACTAGAAAATGGTCTATTTAAAATAGATGGCAATGCCAGTGACCCTAATTTCCCCAAGGCATTGGCCATTGGTGGTAATGTTGGGGTTGGAGCGGACTTTGCGGGGGCAGAAAATACAGTCTATAAATTAAAAGTTGCAGACGGAAATTTTGTTGCCACAGGATCGGTGCAGGCGCATAGCATACAATTGGATTCTAGTGCTCCAGAGTGCACCCAAAACAAAGGCATAGAGACTATTTATTATAATGAAAGTGCTGCTAGCCTCCAGTACTGCGATGGAGAATCTTGGAGAAGTTTTGATTTGGAATAGATTTTTTACTCTTAATCCTTTTTTATTGTGATCACCAAGCGATTTTGTCGCATCATAATAACCAAGTAATGGGGTCAGGATTTTTAATACTTTCTCAAATAATATCGGATATTTATGCAATAACGCTGAAAATTGGGGTGTCAAAGTATTTGAGCATAAGTTGCAGATTTTCGAAAATGACGCATTTTGAAAAACAGCTTGAAAAGGACACTTCAGTCATGTTATAGTAGTCATATAGGAGAGATTGATGTCGATACCTAATGTAGAGAAAAGCGGTGAATTACCTGCTGGGGTTCATGCTGCTACCATTAAAGAAATTGAGAAGAGATTTGGTCGATCCTCTGACAGAAGGAGGCTTTTAATGACTGGACTCAAGAAAGCAATTGATGAGTTTAAAAAAGTGAATGTAAAGAAGATCTATGTTGATGGATGTTGGGTATCAGAGGGAGTTAAAGAAGAAGACCTATACAGATGCTGATTCTAAGGGAATCATCAGAATTGATATTTAAAAGAAAGGGTTTTGTTATGATTACAAGCAAAAGACAATTAAATGCATCTAAAAAGAAGATTGAGTTTTTAAGAAAGTCAAGTAAGGCAATGAAAAAGAAATCAAGAGGTGTTCTTGCAAAATCTTCTCTTATTCAAACTGAGACCATGATTCAAGAGCTTGAAAATAAGGTTCTGGAATATGAAACTCTTTATAGCAAAGGACTTGAAGCTATTGAGATTGAAATGCTAGAAGATATTATGCTTTTACCGATTAAGTACAGAATCGCAAAACATTTGTCTAAAGAAGATTTTGCTCGTAAAGTAGATGTACCAGTTAGAATGATTTCAAGATATGAGACAGAGGGATATACTAATATCAGAGGAGTGACTTTTAAAAAGATTTTACATAATCTTCCTCTACTGTTGAACGTAAAGAAGCGTAATAAAATTGGATAAGACGAAAACTGTGGTACTCCAGATAAGTTGCGGTAGTTACACAATTTGCGGTAGTTAGGATAAGTATTGACAAGTCGCGTCTCTCCAAAATAATGCTCTGCATTGTGTTATTTGATGCTAGTCCTCTCTTCTAGTTGATAGAAAAATAATGTTACAATAAGGAGGGTTATGGTTTATCTCCAGAAAGGGAGAATCGGTGATTTGTACTAAATCGGGTATTTCTAGGCTTTTTATTTTTCTGTTCTTATGTAGCAAGACACATGCAAGGAGCACCAATCAATCGGGTGTAACCCTAGTGAGTGTAATGATAGCCACTGCTTTACTTGGTATGCTTGTTTTGCTTGCTGTCCAAGTCCAAGTTAATTTAATCGGTGGTCAAGAAATAGCAGATAATCGATATGCTTTAAATACTATTCATTCCCATATTCGCCAACTATTATCTCATACAAGAGCTTGCGAACAAACATTCCAGGGCAAAATCGTTACTACTAATGTAGGAACTTTTCTCAGCATACCTGATATAAAAGATAAAACAGGCGCAGTGGCCTATGCAATAGATACTCTTTATGAATACAATAAGGTGGAAATTTCAAAAATAGATCTTTCTCCCTTTGTTCCTAGTAGTTCCGATCCCTATGATGGTAGGGCCGATCTATATTTTCATTTTAAACCGTCACAAAATTTTAATGCTATTCCTATGAAACCGAGAAAAGTTCCTTTAAGGATTCAAATTGATTTAAATGGCAACAATTCTATTATTAGTTGTAGTACTATATCTTCCAATAGAGGTGGCCATTCTTGGAAAATAAATAACAATAATGTTTACTTTGATGGTGATTACGTTGGTATTGGTACAGATGAACCAAGATCTATATTAGATGTATTAGGAGACACTAAGATCGCAGGAAAATTAGAGGCAGAGGAGTTATACAATATAAAAAAAATGCAAATTGGTTATTTGGATGACTGTACTAATGGAGCTCAAAGATACAATATCACCAGCAAGGTTATGGAATTTTGTAATGGTAGTGTTTGGGTATCTATGGGAGGTCTTTGGTCCCAAGCAAGCAATGGAAGTGTTTATTATAATGGTGGAAAAAATATTGGTATTGGTATAGTAACACCTGGAGAAAAATTCCATCTGTACGGCAAAGCAAATTTCATAGGTTATATGCAGATAGATAATCCATCCAGCCAAGCGCTAGCTTTGCAAGGAAAAATTGCCATTGGGAAAAGTTGGGACTCTGCTTCTCGAACTCTAGCTCCAGGCGATCAGCTTGGCGTGGAAGGTGATGTGTTAATCGATGGTACTTTAGAAACGAAAATCCTAAATATGAAAAAAGGAACTCAGGAGTGCAATACCACCAATAGTGGAATAAGCAAATTTTCTGGTCCCAGTCAGTTTCATTACTGTGATGGAAGGAATTGGCAGCTTCTTCTGCCCAAGGATGATCGCAGTGTTGTGAATGAAGTGGAAAAAGAGAGATTAGAGGTGGATCAAGTGGTGGTGGGTACAAACCATACTTGCGCTCTTTTCAGCAGTGGTAAGGCAAAGTGTTGGGGAAAGAATAATTTTGGGCAGTTGGGTAATGGCACTACTAACGATAGTAATATACCCACTTATGTTCTCAATAGTCTAGATAGTCAGCCACTAGAGAGTATTCTACAGATTGATACCAGCCATGAAACCACCTGTGTTCTTCTTAGTGATGGCAGTGTGAAATGTTGGGGGCATGGAAGGCGAGGTCAATTAGGTAATGGGCATTTTAGTGAGTTTGAGAGGTGGCCACAAACAGTTCGCACGATTGTCAGTGCCACTCAAATTTCTGTGGCATATGAAAGTGCTTGTGCACGATTGAACAATGGAGAGGCAAAGTGTTGGGGGTTAAATGATAAGGCTCAGTTGGGTAATGGGGAGACCACAAATAGTTCCACACCTGTTTTTGTTTCCGTTTCACCGGGAATGAATCGTCCAGATATTGTGAGCATATATGTGGGTAGGTACCAGACTTGTATTACTTTTTCCACTGGTGGGGAGAAGGAATTTGGATGTTGGGGTTGGCGTGGGCAAGCTGGAATTGGTGATGATGGGGCACAAATAGGAAATAAAATATGGGCACCTAAGGATGCTGTAGAATCTATCCTTCGAGATGTGGAGTTTGCTGCCGTGGGAGAAAAGCATATTTGTGTGAAGCTAGAAGATACAAGTTCCCGATGCTGGGGAAAGAATGATAAAGGGCAGCTTGGTGATAATAGTACTTTAGCAAAAACGAAACCAACACTCGTCTACGGTTTAATCAATGTGGCAAAAATTGCTGTTCATAATGAATTTTCTTGTGCAGTCTTAATCGATCAATCGGTATTTTGTTGGGGAAATATACCGTCAGCCATTGAAATAAATACACCTGCTAGGATTGTAAATTTTGAGATTGCCAAAGATATTTCTCTTGGTAAATATCATAACTGCATAGTGAAGGAAAATAAAACAATCCTATGCTGGTTACATGATCTTAGTACTGATCCCAGTAATGAGCCAATAGTTGTTGCCGAAGGGGTAGATGATTACTTTTCCAATCAAAATGAGTTACTTACCACATTTGATTATACTCCAGACTCGCCATCACAGGGATACAAACCCTGTAAAGGTAAAATAATATCTTCGGCAAACTCCAGTGCTCTCAACAATAAAACATCTTGTATGATGGGTGTTGGTTTTCATAATGAATCTAAAACTGGTGTTTGCACCCAAAACGAAACTTGTCGTATTGAAGTTATTGGACTCGATCGTAAAAGAGTTTGTGAATGGGGTAGGGGAATTTGCATATATAGTTGTAGCAATGGTACTTGGATTAAAACAACAAACGTTTGCGAAAAGGAAATATTAGAAATTTTGTCCTTATAGTAGAAAAATATGGATAAGCGAGGATTCTAATCATGAATAAAATGAATCAGCAATCGGGTACTTCTTTGATCAGTGTGATGATAGCTGCAGTGATACTGGCGATAATTTCACTGTTTGCCATAAAGCTTCAAGAGAATATACTCAGTGGGCAAAAATATGTGGAGCGAAGATATTCCGTACAGGAAATCTTTGAGGATATTCGTACATTTATGGGTAATGCAAGAGTTTGTAGGAAAAGTTTGGAAGGCTTGAGACTGCCTACTGCCTCTGTTCCTCAAATAAAAGATGTTAATGGAGATATGGTATACGAAGAAAATGCTTTTTATGAAAATGGAAATATTGAGCTTAGCTCTATAGCTCTTTCTAGACTCTACCCGGAGTTTCCTGGTTCCAATAATGGCTTAGCTGATTTAACATTAACATTTCTTCCAAGAGCAAACGCTCTTGGGTCTGAATTTGTGGGCACCTTTCATCCTAGAATAATTCGTCTTTCTGTAGAATTAGACCCCAACAATGGAAATAGCATAAAAAACTGTATTAGCATTGCAGGGACAAACGATGCGAATTGGCAGTATGGAGCCAATGAAGATTTATACTATATGGGTAATTTTGTGGGGATAGGAACCAATGCCCCTCGTTCAAGATTGGACGTTCGAGGAAATATTCGAGTGGATGGAGCAATGGACGTTGATGAATTAGTTACGAATGGTGCTATGTATGTGGGATCTGCGGACGCACTTGTTTGTTCGAATACTACGGAAGGAACTCAGCGCCACAGAATCTTTAATGGTGAAAGTTCTATGCAGTTCTGTAGCAATGATAGTTGGAAAACTATGAAAGATATTTGGCAACAAGATGATTTGTTTATATATGCACCTCTTACTAGGAGTGTGGGTATTGGAGTTAATGCTCCCAATGTGAAATTAGATGTAAAAGGTAGTAGTCGGTTTCAGGGCACTGTAGCCATGATCGCGTCTCCGGGTTCTTCTTTGGGATTAGTGGTGCGGGGAAAGGTTCAAATTGCTCAATCCTCCTCCAGTGCCAATGCTATTTTAGACAGGGCATCAACAACTAGTAGTCTGGGCGTGAAAGGAAATGTGAAAATAGAAGAAGCCACTAGAGGAGTATTGTGGTTCAAAGAAAGAGCTACAAATGTACGCTGTGATAATTCTAAAAAAGGGACCATACGAAGTAAGAATAGAAAATTACAATACTGCAATGGAGGTGCTTGGAAAACACTAAAAACAAAGAGAATGTTAATCATAGAGCAAATTGAGAGTGGTTTAAACTATTCTTGTGCAAGAGTTACTAGCCGTAATAGAACTACAGCAAAATGTTGGGGTTCTAATTTTTGGGGGCAGTTGGGCATAGGGAAATCTGGATTTTATAATCCTGTTCCTAATACAGTCTTGGAAAGGGGAATACCAGAGGATAGACTTTCCAGTTATCTTGATAATGTTACGGAAATTTCTTTAGGTTATAACCATACTTGCGCAATAGCAGGTACAGCTAAAAAAGTTTATTGTTGGGGGAGTAACGATAAATATAAATTGGGGGCAGGGTTCAATGAAAGAAATAGTACGGGTGAGATTGAGTTTAAGGTTAATCCTGTTTTAGTATCAGGTGTAGCCTTTAACCGTGATGTGGATAAAATATCTGTAGGTCACAGTCATAGTTGTGCTGTGAAAAATAAGGAAGTTTATTGTTGGGGAGCCAATAATCATGGTCAGATCGGCAATGGAACGGTTACTGAATTTGTGGAAGTTCCCACTAAGGCAACGGGCATTCATAATGCAATAGATGTATTTACTAGTGAGTCCTTTACTTGTGCAAGGTTAAGTGATGGTAGGGCAAAATGCTGGGGGTCGAATTGGTACGGTCAATTGGGTAATAATGATGACCAGTATTGGAAAAGAGGCAGCTCTATTCCCATTTCTGTAAAAAATCTTAGTGGTATAGAACAACTCACCTTGGGTTCACGCCATGCTTGCGCTCGATTAATAGACAAAACAATGTGGTGCTGGGGAGATGGAGAAAGTGGGCAATTGGGCAATGGTGTTCTCACTCTCAGCAATCTTCCCGTTCAGGTGCTTTTAGAAATAAGTCCTGTAAGTGTTTCTCTTTCTGGAGTTACCCATATTTCCGCTGGTCATCAAACTTGCGCTGTTATAGGGGAGACAGGCATAGCTATGTGTTGGGGACTCAATCGACAAGGTGAGCTTGGCAATGGATCAAGAACAATAAGCTCTCTTCCCAGCAAAGTAGCTGGTCTTACAAAGGTATCAAAAATTTCAGTGGGGTATCACCATACCTGTGCAATTTCTACTGAGACCGTTAGTGGTGAGGAGAAAGGAAACACAGTTGCTTGCTGGGGACTGAATACTCATGGTCAACTGGGAACGGGGTTGACCACTGTACGCAATAGCTTCTACCCCACATCTGCCCTTCTTTTATTTAAATCTTCGCCATAATTTAGTGGAGACCTCCAATTAGATCGATGCATTAAGTTTATTTGAATTTCAAAGCTGTAAGCATCTATTTTGCTTTTGACATACACCTTTTTGTGGGTTAATCTTTATCAGAGGTTATCAGAGATGGATTCTCAAAACATACAAAAATCCTTTATTTTCAATGGGTTATATCTTTGAGTAGGGCAGAATGGGAGAGTTTCATTAGGAATGCCCTTGAAAACCGGCAATAGGCAAATGAGATAGATTTCAAGTACACCCTATCGGAAAATAAGTCTCGTTTAAAAGAGCACATTAATGCCTTTGGGAATTCTAGTAATGGTGGCTGCTTTGTCTTTGGCATAAAGGACTTTAAACCTGAACCTAGGTCCAAGGCAAGTCAAGGTGAAGCAGTTAAAAGCATTACTATGCTGGCAAGGGATGGTCAGGAGCCACCTCTTAGTGTGGATATTTTTTACATAGAAATAAATAATATTTCCATTCTTTGTATTCATATAGGTGCAGGTTTGTCAAAGCCAGTATTTATAAAAGGAAAAGACGTCTGGTCTGGAAAATCTTGTTTTAAGCGAACAGGAGCGGCTACACTGCCTATGACGGAAAGTGAAATTCGACAATACTTAGCAACCAAAACCTATTACGATGAATCTCCTATTATTGATAGAGATATAAGCTTTCTATATCTTATCTGGTAACAAAAAAAATCCGCATATTACAGTAGCAGGTTGGCTTAGCTTTGCTAAAAATCCACAAAGCTATCGAGCATTTAAAAATGCTTATATTGAAATACAAGTTTTTAATCGCACCACTCGAGCCAACCCTCTAAAGATGGTTTCTATACAGGGAACTCTACCAGATCAAATAAATGACTCCATTGCATTTCTAATGCAGCATCAATGGACTATGCCAAGTATAGAGGGAGCAAAGCGAGTAGATGTTCCTGCATATTCAGAGAGTGTATTTCGTGAAATAATCACAAACGCTATTGTACACAGAGACTATCAAAAAATGTACCAGCCTATTAAAATAGCGATATTTACCGACAGAATAGAAGTGGAAAGTCTAGGGGGGCTCCTTCCCGGACTAACACCTTTGAGCTTGATACATAAGAAGGAGTGGAGAAACCCCACACTGGCGAATCTTATGAAGAAATTGAAGTACGGAGAGATGGATGGTCAGGGTATTGCTCGCATTTATACTTTGAGTAGGAGATTGAAAGTACCTGGACCTAAATTTGTTGATCAAGATTCTTCTTTTAAGGTTATTCTAAGCGGGCCAAAAGATTTTCAGCAATTTACTTACGAAGAAAAACAACTCACCTTAATTATTATGCTTATTATCGATGATTTCATTAACAATGAGTCTATCCGGAACGCATTTGGAATAACGAATGAACAGGCAGGAACTCTAATAAAGTCTACGTTAAAAGCAAATATCATTATCCCACGCAATAATAGTAGAAAATTTGCTAAATACGAACTTACACCACAATGGAGAGAGAAAATTTATGGGTCATAGATCCGTGGATCATGGTTTCATCATGGTCTGGGTAGGTCTGTAACTAAGATGGGTGCTTTGCTACAGCTATCGCCACCACATCTTTGTGAAGTTGTGGCACCTAGTTGACCATATTTATTATATCCCCAGCATTTTGTAATACCGTTATTGGTAAGCGCACAGGTGTGGGGTCCTCCTAGGGAAATTTGACTCACATCCTGTAGCCCAGAAATTGTAACTGGTGTTGTCTTTTGGTATGTACTACCGTCCGATTGACCTTTGTTATTATTCCCCCAGCATTTTATGGGACCGGTGTTGAGAGTTGCGCAGGTATGATCCCTTCCTAGGCTGATTTGATTCACATTGCTTAGGCTGGAGATTAACACTGCTGTTGGGCTATCTACTTTACTACCGTTACCCAATTGTCCGTAAAGGTTCCAGCCCCAGCATGTTGCACTACCATCATTGGTAACTGCGCAGGTGTGAGATACTCCTAAAGCAATTTGAGTAGTATTTGTTAAGCTAGTAACCACAACTGGTAGTGATTTGTCTTCCATACTATTATCACCCAGTTGACCAAATTCATTTTTCCCCCAGCATTTTGCTGTACCATCATTAAGAACTGCACAAGTGTGTGATTCTCCCAATGAAATTTGACTTACATTGGATAAACCAGTGACTGTAACGGGTGACTTTTTATTTATTTCACTATCATCGCCCAATTGTCCATTAAAGTTATTTCCCCAGCAACTCACAGTGCCGTCGCTGATAAGTGCGCAACTGTGTTGCCCGCCTAAAGCAACTTGACTCACACTGGTTAAACCAGTAACCGTAACTGGTGTTAATTTATCTCCTGTAGTATTATCCCCCAATTGCCCAAGGCTATTATCTCCCCAGCACTGTACAGTGCGATCACTTAAAAGTGCGCAACTGTGATCCGTTCCTGAGGAGATTTGATTTACATTGGATAAACCAATAACGGTAACCGGGTCTACTTTGTCTGTTGTGGTGTCATCACCTAACTGACCTTTGTTATTATATCCCCAGCACTGTACTGTACTGTCATTGATAAGTGCGCAGCTATGATTATATCCCAAGGCAATTTGTGTGGGGAAAGTATATGGGGTTGAATAATTATCGATGATAATTGGCGTTGTGCTACAGGAATCTCCATCACATGTTTCTGTAGTTACGGCACCTAATTGTCCATTGTAATCCCAACCCCAGCATTGTACGGTTCGGTTTTTTAACAATGCACAAGTGTGTTCTCTGCCTAAGGAAATTTCATTTACATTGAGTAAATCAGGAACTAAAACTGGCTCTAGTTTTCTATCAATAGTGCTGTCGCCCAGTTGTCCTGATGGATTAAAGCCCCAGCATATTGTATTACTATCAGTCAAAACTGCGCAAGCGTGGGAATCTCCTAGGTCAATTTGAGTGGCATTGAGTATATTGGAAACTGGATTTATTGTCAGTTTATTGATAACAGTACCATCACCCAACTGTCCATTTTCATTCGAACCCCAGCACTGTATGGTGCCATCATTGATTAGCGCACAAGTGAAAAATTCTCCTAAAGCAATTTCTCTTACATTGGATAAACTAGTAACCACAGTTGGTGTGTGTCTATCGGCTGTTGTGGCATCACCTAATTGTCCAAAGCCATTATATCCCCAGCATGCAGCAGTTCCATCTATAAAAACAACACAGGTGTGGGAATTTCCCAAAGCAATTTGTTTCACATTACTTAAACCAGAAACTTCAAGTGGTGTTGATTTTTGGTCGGTGGTATTGTCGCCTAATTGTCCAGAATCATTTTTTCCCCAGCATTGTACGGTGCCATTATTAATGAGCGCACAACTGTGATCATCGCCTAAAGCAATTTCACGGACATTACTTAAACCGGGAACCGTAGCTGCCATTTCTTTGTCTACACCAGAGCCGTCGCCCAGTTGACCATAAAAATTATCTCCCCAACATTTTACGGTGCGATCCTTTAACAGTGCACAAGTATGGTCTGAACCTAAAGCAACTTGACTTACATTCGTTAAATCAAGAACATTAACTGGCTCATGTCTTTCATATGCAGTACCATCACCCAACTGACCAACGCCGTTATCTCCCCAACATTTCACAGTGTGATCGCTGGAAAGTGCGCAGCTATGATTTCCCCCGGCGATGACTTGTGTAAGTACGGTTGTGGGAGATATTTCCACTGGTGGATTTAGTATGTCGCTACCGCATGCATTCAAAAAAATAAGTAAAAGTGGTACGCTGATAAAGCGTAGCAGCAGACCTTCAAAACTCGTCGGTATACCCGATTTCTTGTAAACCATTTTCTTCACCCTCCATAGTTGAACAAACCTCACCTTTCAATGATAGTTTATTTTTCCGTTAACGGAAAAGTAATAATGCAAAAAGTGTATATTTTTGACTAAATAGCCCAGAAAGATGCTAGAAAGATGCTTATTGAGAAACCTTACAAAGCATTTTTGTTTTCCCATGGGCCTCTACCAACTCTTCCCAAGAGGCATCCCTGCCCACAGAATCTTTTATAAGTTTGAGGAATAATTCCATGCAGACTTTTGTATCTGCCATTGCACGGTGAGCACCCTTCACGGTAATACCGTTAGTGGTGGCTAATTTTTCCAGTTTGTAGCTTGGCTCCGTCTTCCATACTCTTCGGGCCATTGTATAGGTATCGAGGACAGGACTTTGTTGCACGGGAAGTGGCGTCTGCTCGTTCTGAAAATGCAGAAAGCCTAAATCAAAACGTACATTGTGACCCATGGGAACCGCTCCCTCAATAAAGCGGTAAAAAGCAGGTAACACTTGGTATATTTTAGGAGCATTGGCTACCATGGTACCGTCAATGCCGTGTATGTGGGTGGCTATTTTTGGAATGAGTCGCCCGGGATGGACAAGTGTTTGAAAATATTCCAGAGGACCTTGATTCAGACGGAAGCGAACAGCTGCAATTTCAACAATAGCGTCGAACTTGGGACTAAAGCCCGTGGTTTCTGTATCAAAAGCAATAAAATCCATGGAATCAATGGGCGTTTGTGGTATTTGTGTAATCATTGGCTAACCATAAATTAGTTTTTCAATTCAAGGAACTATTTAATGAATATTTTTATCACAGGTGGTACGGGTTTTTTAGGCGCCCATCTTGTGGATGCGTTATTGGGCTTGGGCCATCGGGTGCGCATTGGACAACGGAACGTAGCGACACAATCAAACGCCAATTCCACTGAATACATACAGGCAGATATTCTCGATAAAGACAGCCTAAGAGATGCTATGTCGGGGATAGACGCAGTCTTTCATGTGGCAGGTTTTGTCTCCTACGATCCAAGTAAGAACCAGCAGATGCATAATGTAAATGTTTTGGGCACCAGAAATGTTGGAGAAATTGCCCTAGAACTGGGAGTAAAACGATTGGTGTATACCAGCTCTATTTCAGCCCTAGGAATTAACACAAACCCAAACATACAAATGAACGAAACCCATACTTTTAATGCTGAGTCTTCGGGCATGGCTTACTTCACTACAAAGTATGGAGCTGAGCAAGAACTGCACCGCTTGAAATCCAAGGGCCTTGACTATGTGATCGTCAACCCTGGATCCATTTTAGGGCCTAAGGATAGTCGGAAAAAAAAGCAAGTCTATCCCGGTCTGATCCAAAGGCTCAACCCTCCATTCGCCATTCCGGGCGGAAACTCCTTTGTGGATATTGAGGATGCTGTTGCTGGACACCTATTGGCTTGGAAGAATGGGCGCTGTGGAGAACGCTATATTTTGGGAGGAGAGAACCTTACCCTAAGGGAGCTTATTGATCGCACGAATCGTATTCTTGGTCGACGGGAAACTCGCTTTTGCCTTCCTCCATGGCTCATGCCTTTACTGGCCCAAGGCGTGCGACTCGCTCGCTGGATGGGAAAACCCATAACAGTTACGCCAGAATTGATTCGGAATATGGCCTCTTGGTATCTTTTTGTGGACTCCTCTAAGGCCACACAAGAACTAGGCTACACACCCCACTCCATAGATGGTGCTATTACTCGCACTTTGGAGTGGTTACGGGAAGAATAGTAGAAGAGTAGAGGAGGGTATGCGGGCAGTGTCATTTCCGGTGCTCTAAGGTAAGCGTAAGCCTCCCTATTTTAAACAAAGTAAGCCATATATTTCATGCAGTAGTGTATAAAATACGATATACCTTTTTCATGCTACGTTTTTCAGAATTTCCTCTTCACGCCTCTTTGTTAAAAAATATTGAAGCCATGGGATTTACTGAGGCTACAACGATACAGGAGGAGGTCATTCCCCATGCTTTGGCTGGGAAGGATGTTTCTGGTTTGTCTCGTACTGGAACGGGGAAGACTTGTGCTTTTCTGATTCCCGTTATTCAGCGTCTTTTGGATTTGCCTCCCCATGCTTGCGTTCTTTGTTTAACTCCCACGAGGGAGTTAGCCCTTCAGATTGAAAAGGAAGCAATAGAGTTGAGCAAGGGCATGAGCTTTCAGGTGGTTTCTTTGGTGGGGGGGATGCCGCTCAATCAGCAGGTGGAGCAGTTGCGTACAGGTGCCCGTCTCATTGTTGGTACTCCAGGTAGAGTGATGGATCATATTCGTAGTCGAACCTTAGTTGCCAGTGATATTTCTATTCTTATTTTCGACGAGGCTGATCGTATGTTTGACATGGGCTTTATCGACGATATGAAATTTATTCTTCAAAAGGTCGACCCCAAACGACAGGTGCTTCTCTTCAGTGCCACCTTAAATTTTTCCGTTCTCAACCTTGCCTATGAGTTTCATGTGGACCCGGTGGAAATAAATATTTCCAAGGACGAGATTACAGCTGAGGGAATCCAGCAATGTATTTATCATGTTGGAGAGAATGAAAAGCCAGTGGCTTTGGTTGTCCTTTGTAAGCAGGTGGAAAAGGGAGGCATTATTGTTTTCGTGAACTACCGGGAGAAGGTATTTGGGGTGGCAGATCTGCTCAATGCCAATGGTATTCGGGCAAAAGGGATATCCAGCCTATTGCGTCAAGACAGGCGAAATCAAATTTTAAAGTCCTTTCGTGAGGGGGAATTTCAAGCCTTAGTGGCTACCGATGTGGCATCCCGTGGCTTGGATATTGACGATGTGAGGTTGGTGGTTAACTATCACCTTCCAGAGGAGGCTGCCAGTTATGTTCATCGAATTGGGAGAACAGCTAGGGCAGGGAAATCTGGTTTAGCTACTTCCATTGCAAGCTCTGAGGATGTATACAATCAGATGAGGATAGAGGAGTTTTTAGGAAAAAAAATTCCCATGGGTCAATTAAATGAAGAGGAATTATCTATGACAGTGGAGAGACCCCGTGGTGGAGACAGATCAGGTCGCAGTGCGCGCCCCAATAGAGGAGGAGGAGATTCTACTCGCAGTCGTTCTTCGAGTCGTGATAATCGGGATAGCCGCGATAGCCGCGATAGCCGCGATAGCCGCGATAGCCGGCCTTTGAGCCGTGACAATCGGGATAGTCGTGATAGCCGTGATAGTCGTGATAGCCGTGATAGTCGGTCTTCAAGTCGTGACAATCGAGACAGTCGAGACAGTCGAGGCGAGGGGCGTCCTCCCCCTAGGCGTAGCAGAGATGGGAATTCGAGCACCTATAGGGGTAGGGGCAGGAATGTGGGTCCACGTAGTGAACGCCCAAAAACGAAGACAACTCGTCCATCTGATGTAATTACAGGTTCTCCCGTTATTTATTGCACCCTTACAGGAAAGCCTAAGGCTAATCCTGTAAATGCTCCTCAAAAAGAAGAAGGCAATATTTTAAAGAAATTTGTAAATTCCATATTTAGTAAAAAATAAGTTACTATAAAAGAGATGCACCAAGCGTCTGAACTACTTTTTATCTTATTTATACTGTCGGCCGCACTGTTGGCAGCCACCATTTTCCATAAGCTCAAGCAACCCACTCTTATTGGTTTTATTGTAGGAGGTATTTTTATTGGTCCCGGTGTTTTGGCTCTCGTTCCTTATAGCAAGGTGGAGATTTTAACTGAGATAGGTGTGGGTCTATTGATGTTTACCATTGGTCTGGAGCTTTCGGTGCAAAAGCTCCTGCGGGTACGAACGGTGGCAATTTTGGGTGGCTGTATTCAAACCGCTTGTATTGTTATGGTTGTTTGGCTTTTGGGTAAGAGCTGGGGTTGGAGTAACGCGCAGTCCCTTACCGTTGGTTGCATTGTGGCCCTTTCGTCTACGGCTGTGGTATTACGTCTTTTGACGGATCGTGGAGAGATTGGTTCCAGTCATGGAAATATTATAACAGGCACGCTTTTATTTCAGGACATTGTAGCCATTCCCATTTTGATGATTATTCCTCTCCTAGCCTCCCAGAAAACGATGAGTTGGGAGTTTCTCCTTCCCTTGCTTTTGAAGTTGCTGGTTTACGCTTTTTTATTATATGTGGTGGCTCGATTTTTCGTTTCTAAATTTCTAAGGGTCATTGCCCAAACCAATAGTAAGGAATTGTTTTCTATTGCTGTTTTATGTATTTGTTTGGGTGTGGCAGCCACGGCAGAGTTATCTGGGCTGAACTTAGCGTTGGGTGCATTTTTAGCTGGGCTTATTATTAGTGAGGGTGATTTTAAAAATCAAGCTAAGTCGGAAATTCTTCCTTTAAAGGATACATTTAGTGCCATTTTTTTTGCTAGTCTTGGGATGCTTTTAAACCCATCCGTATTTCTCGATCATTGGTTTCTTTTGATTGTGGCTGTGCTTTTAGTTATAGGATTAAAAGCTACCGTTACTTTCGTTGTTGTATTTTTCTTTCGTTATCCTGTGAAAACAGCTTTAATGGTGGCGTTTGGAATTTCACAGATTGGAGAGTTTAGCTTTCTTATTTTAGTAACAGCTTTTCAGTCGAATATTATCGACTCTAATCTCTATCAACTACTTTTGGCCACAGCTTTAATGAGCATTGTTGCCACTCCTTATTTATTGAAATCGGCGCCTTGGTTGGCAAGAAAAATAGAGTTTTTAGAGAAGTTACAGTATTTTTCCAAAGAGATTGCTGTTAAAGAAAAGAAAAAAACGGACCATGTGATTGTTTGCGGGTATGGACCTACGGGTGTGATTGTGGCAAAGGAGTTACAGAGCACGGGAGTGGAAGTGGTATTTATCGATCTCAACTATTCTGTGATAAAGAGTTTAAAAGCGAAAAATCATTGGGCAGTTTATGGGGATTGTTCTTCTCAAAAGGTATTGGATGCTGCCCATATTGAAGGAGCCGTTCTTTTGGTTCTAACTATTCCCGATCCCATTTCTATGCAGAATTCTGTTCTGAAGGTACGAGAGGCCTATCCTGATTTACCCATACTGGTTCGTGTGAAGTATGAGTCGGACAAGAAAAAATTGACTGCCTTGGGAGCTAGTGAAGTTGTTTGGGAGGAGTACGAAGCAGGTCATGAGCTTACGAAAAGAGCGCTTTCGAGGTTAAAGTTAGGAGAAGATGCAGTACGCGTCCATGATACTGCTTTATTATCCGAGTGAATGGAAGCCTATAAATCACAGGTTCTGGCGTCCCTATCGTCAAAGCCAATAATAATTCCTGGATTGCCGCAGATTAAAGTAAATTGATCGTCTTCGATTGATTCAATACTTGCAAATATTAATATTTTTTGATGATAATTGTATTCACTTACCTGCATGGAATCGAGTTATCAACAAGCTGCAATCTACTTAATAAAATGCTCATAGGCAGCTTCATTAATCCTGGCAAAATATTCATTTTTCTTTCGCTCCCTTCTTTTGGGACGAGTATGAAGAGAAAAAATATTATGCTTCATTGTAATCAAGCCAATATTCCATTGCTTGAAGGCATGAAGATTTCTTAGTGCTGGGGCTGCTCTATCCCCATCTAAAAGAACAAATGAGAAGTCTGAAAATTTTTGGTATCTCCTTGCCTGCTGTAGCGCTCTATCCCAGTTCTTGAGTTTTGCTTCAATAGAAATTACAGCGTCAGTGATTGGTTGGTATTCATTAACTACTCGGTAGCGATAAGCACCTGTATTGATAATAAATCCAGCATTTTTGTATTCCTTGATTCTGGCAAGAGCAGTCTTTCTGGAAAGGTCGTATGCACAAGAAAAATCAGATAGCGTAAAATTATGATTCTTTGTAAAAGACAATAAAGGAGCAAGCCAATTTAGGTTTATAGTGCGTCTCTGTGATCGTTTAGATAGATAAGGACGGTATGTTCCTAGAACAATATCTGCAACGCCAAAATAGCTATCAAATTCTTGGATAAGAAAATGACGAGAAACTGATTTATCCAGAAATTTTGAAAGAAACAATTTTGACTTAGATGCAAATGCAGAAACAAGCTCCTTTTCCTGATTAAACAATCTCATAACCTCCCTTTTACTTCTTAAAAAATTTTATTGGAAGAACTTTCTTGATCATGGCCTCAATTGTAGTTGACTCCTTGTGATTGTGTTTTTTGCACCAAGCCGAAAGTGCTTGCTTGGTGCTTTGAGAAAGAGTGAAATTGTATCTCATCTTCCTGTCCTGAGGCTTTTTGAGTTCTTCTAAGACTTGTTCTTCACAGGATTTCATCTTTTTATACACACTTTATATAAGTATAATAAGTATGTATTAAATGGTCAAGAAAAAGTTGAGCAAGAGATAGGTAGTTTCCTGATAAAAAGAAACCTTGATTCCTCACTCAAGCCGTACTAAAAGATTTCCATGGACACAAAGCTAGAGAGATTTGAAAACCGTACGCAGCATAGGAGATATAAGGTTGATTTTCACTGCCCAGAGTTTACTTGCCTTTGTCCTAAATCTGGCTTTCCCGACTTTGCCAATATTCATATTTGCTATGTGCCCGACAAATGGTGCGTGGAATTGAAAAGCTTAAAGTTATACATTAACTCCTATCGAGATCAGGGCATTTTTCATGAAGATGTTACCAACCTTATTATGAACGATCTTATCGCTCTTCTTGATCCTTGGAAGATAGAGGTTACGGGGGATTTCAATGTTCGAGGAAATATTAAAACGATAGTGAGTGCGGAGCACATAAAAGAAGAGTAGCTTTTGTTCTCAAGGCGAGGATGACCTTGGCAGAAATGAAATCGCTTATGGATTAAATATACATTTTCCATGAAATGAATGAAAGAAACTCATGGGAATAGACCTTTGACATTTGTAACTCTTATTCCCAACATGCGTGAAATTTTTTTCGAGGTATTTCCCCGGACATAAAATAATTCCTTCTACCTTATTTGTTCTTTGATCTGTTAATGCAATTAAATAGCGTATTTCTTTTGTTGTAAAACCGGGGCAGTCAGGGATCTCAACTTCAAATTCTGGAGTATATTTACCTAGATCAACTGTGGAAGAGTCCTGTAATTTTATTTCTAAAGCTTGATGGCGAATTTGATAAAAAATTAGTGGCTTTTTACATTGAACGCTTCCCAAACCAACCCATTGATTTGTGATTCAAGGTTGGCAGTATCCTTACCATCCTTTGTTCTTTGATAGCCTCTTTTAGCTAATGTGATGATTTTCTTTGAATTAGTCTTGTTGGGGTCGGGAATGGGAAATTGCTCAACGTATTGGCTCATAAAGCGGCAGCGACCAGAGTACAACCTATTGTTAAACTTATATTCATAAAATTTCATTATAAAGTCTGAATTTGCAGTGGCCAATGCAAGCCATAAGATATCATCAGAGTTTTTGCTATCATTCGTAAACCAATAGCAATCACCAAGGGAATAGGACGGACGCATTGCGCTATTCGTGGGCGATTGTGTTGAGTGAAGGCTATCTATTTAACATCCCAAACGGGTTCTTTCCCTTGGTGGACCCATTGCACTCGTCCCTGCTTGTCCGCATATACAGAAATCCATTCCTTGGTTTTATTGTTTATAAATTGGGAGTCCAGTTGACTTAAGACACTGGCACTAGGGTCTGTGAGTATTGTTCCTGAGAACCCGGTCAATCTTTTTACGTTCATAGTGAAAATAACATTCTTTCGAGAGATTAATACAATGTTCTTCAAGGTTTTCATTTTTTCAATCATATTTTTAAAAGTAGTGGTGATATTTTTAGTAAGTAAATCGGGCATAAAATGAATGAAGATGCTTTTTGAGTTGGGGAATTGAAAGGCCCGGCTGTTGGAATCTAATAAAGTGAATTGGAGTTTTTTTTCTGTGTTGAGTAATTTGCTGTTGTTGGAGTACAGTAGGCCCAAGAAGGAGCTTCCAGCTAGGCCGAGTAGAAAGATTCCCAGAGGATAGTATTTTCGTTTTCCGTGAAAAAATTTAGCCATGCATTTCTTTTCCCAGTGCCGCGGCTTGCTGTTGTAATTGTTCGTGGTCGTAATTTTTTAAAAAAGATTCTGCTACTCGTATGTGTTCTTCTTCTTCTTGAGCGATGCGCTTGAAAATCGCTCCCGATTGGGGATCCACTTCCATAATAGCCTTCACCATGGATAGACCCATATCCATTCCTCTCGCCTCCGCTCGTACCATCAGGTATTGGAAAAATTCGGGGCTACCGGCGGAGCGGAACATGCGGATGAGATAGTCGGAAACCTTGCGCTCCCCTAGGTTTATTTCCAACTTATGGGCATGGTCTAGGAGCAGTTGGGCGTGGCGAGCCTCTTGCTTCGCTAAATCCAACCAGGTGGATCGCCACAGGGGGTCTGCCTGTGTAAAACGTTGGTAACCCCATAGGAAGCCTTGGTGTGCTTGAACTTCTGCAAAGGCTACGGCTCGGATACGGTCGCCAATTCCTTCGGGTATTTTCACCGATCGCATGCGGTGGGGGCGAGGATCTACCCAAAAAGGGTGCCATTTGTTTTCTTGTTGGATATCTGCTGCAAAATAATTCATAACAGCTTCCATAATACGATATAATGGAATTCTATGAAAGATAAAGATGATTGGCACAACATTGATATTTCCCCTGCCGAGATAAAAAAAGAACGGGCTAAGGCGCGTACTTTGCGTCAATCCCAGTGGTGGAAGGCGACGTTAGGAAAAGGGATCTGTTATTATTGTGAAAAGAAATTTTCACCACAGGAGTTGACCATGGATCATATTGTGCCCATTGCTCGTGGAGGCAAAAGCAAGAAAGGGAATATAGCCCCTTCTTGTAAAAAATGTAATACGGAGAAAAAGCTATCGACTCCCGCCGAACTCGCCCTAAAAAAAATGAAAGGAAATACGGGCGAGTAAGGGAGAAGAACCATATAAACTATGGATTTAAAAATATAATTTCAAGTCTACGCGAGCATAGGAAACATCAGGAACATTTACTCCATTTAAGGTGCTATTGTACAATGCCTCTACTTCCATGGGAACGGGGAAATCTTTTTTGCGGAACATACTAAATGTGGAGAATCCTAAACCTACTTCTGCGCTGGTTGCAGTATGGTCCGTATTTTTGGCAAGAGCCTCATAGAAAAAACCGCTAGGACCAGTGAAACTGTCCTCTCCTTTTTCCTTATATTGATACGCTCCCCAGACTTTGAACATATTGCCTGGGATAAACGCTGTAGCTGCCACTTCTGTTTCTAGCAAAGCTCCTTGCTGTCTTTTTACGGACTGTACTTGATTAGCAGCAGGCACTAGGCTGGGAAGGATATCTGCAGAGCTTTTGGGTACAGCACGATTTTTCGTGTCTGAGAAGTTATACTCTCCATTAGCATAAGCGCTTAGGGTAAGAATACCATTCCACATAGTTACATCTTGGTATAGGGATAGGCCAACACTCCAAACGCCGTTTCCAGATCCTGAGTCGAAGGGATTTTCTAAACTCCCTGTGCTGCCTGTGGGAGCACGCATACCTAATTGTGCTGATGAGGTAACGCTTCCTGTGTTCACGAAAGCATATTTGCCTCCAAGTTCCAGGTCTCCAAATTCTGTTTTTGCAAAGCTGCTAGGTATGCTATAGCCGAGGTTTTCCAGTGAAAAACCATTGTTAATATCGAGCTTGCCTATTTGATCTAAGGCACCCGCTAGTTCTGGATTAGGATTTTCACCCAGTCCTGCTCTAACGCGATTCGCATTATTTGTGAGCGTTCCATTGAGGTTAGAATTATAGGTTCGAGTGACTACAGGGACACGCACGCCTACGTTGAAATTTTTCATTAAGCCGTATTCGTATGCCAAGACTACTGCATTTTGGTTCATTTTTATATCGTGTGTATAATTTAAATTCAATAGCTGACTTCCCATACCTGGGGATGTTGCGTTCAATCCCTTGACTAAGCCTGAAGCAGCTGGGTTGTTATGAAAAAGTTGTTTTGCATTTAGAGAGAAGTTTAAGGGACTTAGTTTTGACTTATTTCCGTTAGAGTTGAATTTTTGGTCTATGGAATTAAGGCTTACACCTACCATACGGAATCGGCTGATTCCTTTGGGAAGAACTGTCGGTGTTTTCAAGGCATGGGCTATGGATGTGAGAAAAGTAGTGGAAAGCAGGATTGCCAGTAGATTGCTGGTGTTTTTTGATTTCATGTTTTTGTTGACTCCTTTTTTAGTTAAAATTAATTTCTTTCCTTCTGTATCAATTCCATTACAACGCGTCAAGTCTTTATTTTGATTTTTATTGGGTATACCCTTTATATGATGTAAATTATTGTTTTTGAGAGTGAATTTCATTTATTGCGACAAACTAAACCGACTATATTAGTCGAATAAAAAGAAGGGATTAAGAGTTATGGAAGCATTTGACAATATATTAGGAGTACTTTTAGGCTATGTTTGGGGATTGCCCACAGTGCTATTGCTCTGTGGAGCCGGTTTATTTTTTACCATAGGGCTTGGTCTCCCGCAGTTTCGCGGTTTTTTCCATGGCATACGCGTAGTAAGGGGAAAGTTCGACAACCCCGATGATCCCGGGCAAATTACCCACTTTCAGGCATTATGTACTGCTCTTTCAGCCACAGTGGGATTAGGAAATATTTCTGGTGTGGCAGTGGCCATTCATTTGGGTGGACCTGGAGCTATTTTTTGGATGGTTGTGGTTGGCTTGCTGGGTATGGCAACAAAATATTCAGAGTGTACGTTAGCGATTCTCCATAGGCGTATTGATGAAAATGGTGTGGTTCGTGGAGGACCCATGTACTATATTGAAAAAGCTTTGGGTCCCGTAGGGAAGCCTGCAGCCGCATTTTTTGCTGTGGCTTGTATTTTTGCCAGCTTTGGAGCAGCCAATATGTTTCAAGTAAGGGAAGTGGCTAATATTTTAGACCGAAGTTTTTCTATTCCTGCTTGGATTACAGCGATTACACTGGCCACAATCACCGGGCTTGTTATTATTGGTGGGATACGAAGAATTGCTAAAGTGGCTTCTATTTTATTGCCTGTGATGGCAGTAATTTATGTTGGTGGTGCTCTGGTTGTTATTCTGTCCAATATTTCTCTTGTTCCGGGTGTATTTGCTCAAATTCTACAGGACGCTTTTACGGGCACAGCCGCTGTGGGTGGTTTTACGGGAATTGTTCTCCGACAAGTGATTGTTCAAGGGGTACGTAGAGCCTGTTTCTCCAATGAGGCGGGTATAGGTACAGCACCGTTTGCCCACGCTGCTGCTGCCACAAAGGAGCCCGTGCGAGAGGGTATGGTCGCTATGCTTGGTCCTTTTATTGATACGGTTGTTATTTGTACCATGACGGCTTTTGTGATTTTAATTTCTGGTGCATGGACAAATCCAGAACTAAACGGGGTGGCACTAACGGCAGCAGCATTTGATATAGGCTTGCCCGGTTTTGGTCAATGGTTCTTACCCATAGGGGTTACTTTGTTTGCTACTTCCACTATTTTGAGTTGGTCCTATTATGGAGAGCGTGCCTCGGATTATCTTTTCGGGAAAAAGGGTTCCATTCCCTATAAGGTTTTTTATTGTATATTTGCTTTTATGGGTGGTCTATGGCCTCTAGCTACTATTATTAATTTTTCCGACCTCATGCTTGGATGCATGATTGTTCCCAACATAATAGCAGTAATTATTCTTTTCCCCAAGATACGGGAAGAGACCAAGAAATATTTTGCTCGTTATGTAAACTAAGTTAATTGTAATAAATCCTAATGGTTATGTTATTATTGCGTAATGGAAGATTCCTCAAATACCACTATTGTACTTGATAAGGCACTTGAGGAAAAATTAATCGATAAGAATTCCTTTGAAAAGGCATTAGTCGATTTAGATATCTACCCAAGCAGTGAAAACTGGCAAAAGTTTGTGAAATATATGCTTGCCGCTTGTGGCACAGCTTTTTTAATGTCAGGAATAATATTTTTCTTCGCTTATAACTGGGATGAACTGACCAAGTTTGTGAAGTTAGGGCTAATCGTTGCGGGATTTTTGCTTTCATTGTCGTTTTTTTTCTTAAAAAAAATAGACTCATTCTCCTCAAATCTTTCAGTATTAGTAGGATCAATATTTGTGGGTGCATTTTTTGCGGTTTTTGGGCAAATTTATCAAACAGGAGCTGATGCCTACGATCTATTTCTTATCTGGACATTGTGTATTCTTTTATGGACGTTGATCAGTCGTTTTGAGTGCCAATGGGTTCTAGTATTCTTACTTTTAGATATCACTATTATTTCTTATCATCAGCAAGTGGTTGAAAAATATAATAACGATCACATTTTTCTATATATGGCCCTAACAAATATGCTAATAGTTGGGTTTGGCGAATACGCAGGTCGCTTCTTATTTATTTCCAAGGAAAGATGGATACCTAGAATCTTTATGCTTGTGGGAATTTCATATACATGCTTAGGTGCTATTTTGAGCCTCAGTCACAAGAACTTCGAGAAGGTATTCTTCGCTTATCTTATCCTAACTTCAGGAGTGATTTGGGTATATATGAAATTCATAAAAGATTTATACATGCTTGCCATTGCTTTCATGAACTTCATGTTATTTGTTACATTCTTTTTAATAAAAGATGCATCAATCCTCAGTAAAGGATTTGGCTCACTTCTTCCTATAGGTATTTTTGTGATTGGCATGGGTGTTTCGGCAGCTTATATACTCCAATCCATATCTAGGAAATGGAAGGAAGAATCAGAATGACTTCAGATAAACAACTACGGAATTATCTTGCTGGAAACTGTAACGTGGATTCATCAGCGATTGATTCCCTCATTTCGCAAACCACTAACACCAGTCCATGGTATACTAACTTGCTAATTATTTCTTCCGCATGGTTGGGATCAATTTTAATTGTTGGAGGTCTTCTTTTTTCCTTGATGAACGTCCTACTAGAAGATAAGGTTGGAATGTCTATTGGTTTGTTTATCGTTGTAGCTACAGTCATACTATCCAGAAATAAGGAATTTGATAGAGAGAACATTTTTCTTGAGCAAATGCTCGCAGCATGTAATTTAATCGGATTAGGGATTTTCCTTGGAAGCGCAATACCTGCATTTAAAGGCAATTTTCCCGAGATAATATTAATAATAGGGATTATTCAGGCTCTTATCGTTCCTGTATTTCCCATCAAAACAGCACAGTTTCTAGGCACCCTAATTTCTATTGCAGCGTTTGATATATTCGTTACTGCGCGCCATAGCTTTTTTGTTTTTGAAATTATGACAACTTTAGTGTGTTTCTCTTCTTTTTTATTCCTTCTTAAAAAATCTGAACTAGTTGGGAGGTTAGGTGCAGATGCATACTATGCTATAAATTCTGCCTTGCTTTTAGCATCACTATATTTACTGCATATAAACTCTATAATGGGTGTTAAAGAAATGAGGTTCCCTTTTATTTTGCTGTTATTTGGGGGATGCATAAACTGGTATTTGATAAAGACGTATATTAAACAAATTAATATTAGCTATTATGTAGCTCTTGGCTTTATTGTTGTGGTGGGACTTATTACCTATCGGTATCCAGGAATTCTAGCGACAATTGGGTTTGTTATACTTTGTTTTTCAAAGGGGCAAACAACAAATTTAAAACTTTCGATTATTTCGTTAGCAGCATTAATTTTTTATTTATATTATTCTTTGCAATATACTCTTCTTCAAAAATCTATCTCTCTAATGATTTTGGGAGGATTTCTTTTGATCGCTGCTGCCATATATTCGAAAAGAGGTGTGTTATCCGCAAACTAATCTTTCTTTTAAATACACTCGTAATTCTTTGCGTTTTTTTCTATTCTACGTATAAACAGGAGCGTATTCTTAAAGCTGGAACTTCCATTTTTATTCCGCTTGCTCCACTTGATCTACGCTCTTTGATCCAAGGCGACTACATGATTCTCAACTATGATTTCCGAGAGATTGAGGAAAAGGCCAAAAATTTAAATCAAGGATATATTAGTTATACGACCGATCAAAATAACGTTATTATCTTTAAAGATGTTTTATCTGACTTTAATGATTCAGATAAATTGCTTTTATTTAAAAAAAGAAATAGACAAATTTACATTGGAGCAGAATCATTTCTCTTTCAAGAAGGCAAGGCTGAGCACTTTGGAAAAGCCAAATATGCAGAATTAAAAATAACGCAAGAGGGAAAAGTACTTTTAGTTGGTCTTAGGGATGAGCAGTTCAATAATCTTTGAGAAACAAATTATTTACTAGAAAGCCAATAGGATTATATTTTCCCCGCTTTTTCTATTAGGGATTGATTGATGCTTACGGAGAAATTCTCCCGCAGTTCCTTCATCCAGGCGTCAAGAAAGGTGCGGTACTTGCGTTCAATAAGTGTTTTGCTTTGTTTTTCCTTGTCCCTTTTCATCTTTGCAAAATCAGGGAGCATTTTCTTTTTCACTTGAGCCACGATGATGCCACCAGCGGCTTCAAATAGTTGGGGTCCTTTTTGAATGGGAGCTTTGTTGTTGAATGCAGCGGTCATGATTTCAGAAGCGTTTCCAATATTAGGTATGGTTGGCTGCATTTTTGTAAAGAGTCCCGTTGTTTTGAGTTTTAGTGATTTCTTCTGTCCTTTTTTCCATTTACTCATTATACCTTGAGCTGTTTTTCTATTAATTTTTCGTACTTCTGCAAAGCGACTCTTTTTAATGAGTTGCTTTGCAATTTCCTTTTCTACTTTTTCAAACTTTTTTTCAAAGCCTTTAATTTTTTTATAGGTATAAATATAGTGCCAACCGAAACTACTTTTCACGGGCTTAGAAATTCCTCCAGTTTTGAGCGCAAAGGCACTGGCTTCAAAGTTTTTATCCATTACTCCAGTACCAAAGCAGCCCAGGTCTCCTCCTTTGGATTTTGTGGGTCCTTCAGAGTGTTTTCTTGCTAATTTGGCAAAGTTCTTAGCATTTAGGGGTTGGATTCCTAGGAATTTCTTGGTTGGTTTTTTTCCTTTGGATTTGGATAAAATATGGCGAGCGCAGACTTCAGGGGATTTTTTATATTTATGTATGTTCGTTTTATAGTTTTCTTTGGCTAGATTCAGTTTCGTCTCTATTTTCAGGAAATCCTTTATTTCCTTTGTGCTTATTTTCATTTTTTTATAGGCATCTTCGTTGCGGATATGTACATATTCCAGGTCTCGTTTGCTATTTTTTAGCTGGTAGTCTTGGCGGAGTTCTTGGTCGGTTACTCGAATGCGTTGTCGTAGAAAGTCTAGTAGTTGGGATTGTACAAGGCTTTCGTTAATGAGTTTTTCGTATGAGCCTGGGGTGAAGCGATTGGCTGCCAGCAGGTTTTTGTACTTGTCTACGTCAAACCGTTTCTCTTTATTGTGAAAAACAGCTTGTTTTTCAATTGTTTTCCGGACCTCCTCACTGCTTACAGAAAAGCCCATACGGCGCGCTTCTAGGAGTATGAGGCGGTTCTGGATTAAATTGTTTACAATTTGGTCTCTGAGCTGCTTCATAAAAAGGGGGGGCATTTTATCGGCAAACTGTTTGTATACTTTCATTTGCTGGTCATAGGCTTTTTGGAACTCTGCTAAGGAGATAGATTCACCTGCCACGGTGGCAATATCTTGATCATTGATAAAGCTCGTTGCTGCGGGAAAAACCCCCACAAAAACAAAAACTAGGCTAATGAGTCCAATAATGGCAATGACAAACCATTTATTCAGTCGTTTCTTCAGATCTTCTACAATCATTTTTTCCTCCTATTTATCTATAATTTTCCATATCCTTATATATTGCTTGATTTTTATGCATTTTACGAACTAAAATTCATAAATGAAATGTGGACTGCAATCAAAGAATATCGTCACTATATCCTTGCGGTTCTTCTTGTTATTTTGCCCCTCATTGCGCTGAATACTAGCAATAGGGAGCCAGCTAAGCTGTATTGGTGGGATAAAGGGATTTTGCGACTAGTTGCGCCAGTCCAAGGTGCGTTGAGTTGGGTTATTGGTTTTGTGGGAACGGGTGTGGGCGATTATTTTCTGCTGCTGGATGTCAAGCAGAATAGCAAGAAAGTAACTTTGGAGAATCGAAGACTGCTCCATGAGTTAGACGCTTTTGAGGAATTGGCTTTGGAGAATGAGCGTCTTCGGAAGTTAATGAAATTTTCCAGATCCACTCAGGGAAATAAAATTATGGCTCAAGTGATTGCTCAGGACATTTTATCTGCATTTCGAACGGTGCGACTGAATAAGGGAAGTGCAGACGGTGTGACAAAGGGGATGGCCGCTGTGACCTATGAGGGGATTGTGGGTCGAGTTTTGCGTGTGGATTCCCATTATTCGGACGTGCTTACACTAGTGGACAGTTCCAGCAACGTGGCTTCTCTTATTCAAAGGAATCGTACCCGTGGTTTAGTGGAGGGTTATGAGGGAAATGTACTGCGCATGAAGTATGTGCGTAGGACAGACGACATACAGGTGGGAGATAATGTGATGAGTTCTGGAATTGGAGGTTTGTTTCCCAAGGGAGTGATGATTGGAAAAGTAGTTAAGGTTACGAAGAAGAGTTACGGTCTTACCCAGAACATTGAGGTGCATCCCAGTGTGGATTTTTCCACTCTAGAGGAGGTAATGATTATTAAGCCTCAGAGTCGGGTGGAAAGTAAAAAGGAGTAGGGGAATGGTAAAAGAAGTCTACCAGATTTTAAATGTACTTTGTTATCTTGTGTTGGCTATCATCTTTTGTGCCATTCAAACCGTGCTTTTGAAATTGCCATTTTTTAGTTGGATGCAGGTGGATTTAATTTTATTATTGGTTACCTATTTAGGGTTATTTAAAAGTATTACACAAGGAGCGATTCTTTCCTTGCTGATAGTGCATATAGTGGAGATCCACTCTGGAGCACCGGTGGGTTTGGTCCTAAGTTGTTATAGCATTAGTTTTATTGTTACGTTGCTCACCAAGGATTTTTTTCTATTACAGGGGGCTTTTTCCAACATATTAGCTGGTGTGATGTCTGGCTTGGTTTGGAAGCTTGCATTTCTTGGTCTGGCCATATATTTAGGCATTTTTCCTAATGTATGGAGGCCCACATTGCAGTTTCTTATTCCCTTTCTTGTTGTGGAAGCCCTTTTAGCAAAATCAGTATTTTCTATTGGTCACAGTATTGAGCGATTGACGGATTTTGAAAGTCACACGAAATTAAGATTCCATTAAGTAAAGAATAAATACACTATGCTTGGACAAGACGAACAATTACAAAACTATCAAGACCGATTCCAATATTTTTATATTATTCTCGTAATAGCAGGTTTAATTCTTGGTTCTCGTCTCTGGTATTTACAAATTCTTCAAGGGGATAATTTTCAGCGTATTTCGGAAGAAAATCGTTTAAAGACCGTTAAATTAACAGCTCCCCGTGGAATGATTTTTGATCGGAATCGGACTTTGATTTTAGATAATCAACCCAACTTTAATCTTTTTATTATACCACAGTATTTTCGGAAGGAATCAAAAAAAGAACAGGAAGAAATTTTAAATAAAGTTAGTGGCATTGTGAAAGTACCTAAAGAAAGAATAAAGAAAATTTTAAAGCGTGCTAAAAACCAACCAAGATTTCAACCAGTAATGATTAAAAAAAATCTTACTCAGGATGAAGTAGCTCTTATTGAGATGGAGAAAATTGATTTAGTGGGCACTGAGGTGCATGTTGGGATTCAGCGGACCAGTATATTTAATACTATCGGTGCCCATTTATTGGGTTATATTTCCCGAATTTCTCCATCGGAAATTCCCAAGCTTTGGAATTCTGGCAAAAAATATAACAAAAGTGATTATATTGGAAAATCTGGTTTGGAACAACAATGGGAGTCTACTTTGCGAGGGCAGGACGGTGTGGAGTACTTAGAGGTGGATGCTTTTGGGAGAAAGCAATCAACATCTGTGGGTGATTCCGTTTTAAGTAGTTTGAAGTCTCAGAAAGCAAAGCCGGGGAAAAATATTGTGCTTACCATAGATATGGACTTACAGTTAGAGGCTGCAAAAGCATTTGGAGAGGAAAAAACGGGAGCATTAGTGGCCATGGATCCCAATACAGGAGAAATACTGAGTATGTTGAGTTGGCCCAGTTTCGACAGTACTAAATTCTCCATAGGTATAAATTCCAAAGACTGGCAAAAGCTAATTAGAAACGAAGACAAACCCCTAAGAGACAAAACCATTCAAGATCATTACAGTCCCGGCTCTGTTTTTAAAATTGTTTCTGCCATTGCTGGGCTAGAGGAAGGGATTATTACTCCATCCACCGTAGTTAATGGGGGTGGAAGTTTCCGTTTTGGTGGACGAAAATACCATGAATGGAAACGTTCCGGTTTTGGAAAAACAAGTATTATAAAAGCGCTATATCAAAGTGTGGATGTTTTTTTCTATAAGTTGGCTACTCGTATGGATATTGATATTTTAGCAAAATATTCTCGTATAATGGGCTTAGGGAAAAAAACAGGTGTGGCGCTACCAGGGGAGATTTCTGGTATTGTGCCCACTAGGGAATGGAAGCTCAAGGAAATAGGCGAAGAATGGTTTGCGGGAGAAACTCTTTCCGTTATTATTGGTCAGGGGTACTTAACCACCACTCCCATACAGCTTGCAAATTTGATTTCCATGGTGGCTAATGGAGGTACTTTGTATCGTCCCCAATTGATTAAACATATAGAAACCTTGGATGGAGAAATTGTTGAAACCATGGAGCCAGAAATTATTTCTACATATCAGTTTAGTCCCACCACCTTAGCAGTGGTTCGTGAGGGGCTTGAAGGTGTGATCCATCATAAAAAAGGCACAGCAAGGGGACGAATTATTCCTGGGATTCGGGTTGCTGGAAAAACGGGCACAGTTCAAGTGATTCGATTTTCTCCTGAGAATATTTATAAAAAATGTAAGAAATTGGAGAAGAAATTCAGGCATCATGGAATTTTTGTGGCGTACGCTCCCGTAGACGATCCGAAAATTGCGGTGGCTGTGGTGGCAGAGCATGCCTGCTCAGGCTCCAGTGGCGCAGCTCCCATTGCCATGAAGGTGATTAGAAAATATTTGAGCAAAACCATGAGCGAGAAATATGGAGAAAAAATCCTAGCAAAAGCCAATATTGTGTATTGGAGGAAAAGAATGAAAGAGATTGAGCGACAGAAAAAAGAAAAGGAATTGAAAAAAGCAAGACAAGCGGAAGAATAGCAATAAAATAGCAAGTGGACTAAAATTATGTTGAATCAAAATATTAAAAATTTAAATTTCCAAATAATTTTTATAACTTTAATTCTCATTGCCGTGGGTATGATGAATCTCTATTCAGCTACTAGCGATGGCGGGCAAAATCTCACCTATTGGAAAGCCCATCTATCTCGATTTTTCGTGGGTCTGGTGTTTGTGGTTTTTCTCTTATTTATTCACTATAGAATTTTGGAGCGCTTTGCTTACCTAGCCTACGCTCTTAATATACTGGCTTTAGTTGCGGTGTTGGTATTGGGTGAATCCGTGCTTGGTTCCACCCGTTGGATTTTCTTGGGACCGTTGACCATTCAGCCGTCAGAATTTATGAAAATCACCATGGTATGGACTTTGGCAAAATATTTTCACAATGATAGGAGGCGAGACTCCTATGGAATTACCAGTCTATGGATACCTGCACTCTTAGTGGGTTTACCAACGGGACTCATCATGGTGCAGCCCGATCTAGGTACTGCTTTAATTCTTTTAGTCACCAGTGCTTGCATGTTTATTTTTATAAAAATAAATTCCAGACTTTTAATTACAATTTCTTTAGCTATTATTGTTTTCCTGCCCGTAGCCTATAAATTTATTTTAAAGGACTATCAACGGCAACGTATTATTTCCTTTATTAATCCACAAGCGGACCCCCTTGGAGCCGGCTACAACTCCATTCAATCCATGATTGCTATTGGTAGTGGAAAATTTCTAGGAAAGGGTTTTAATCAAGGCACTCAGTCTCAATTAAAATTTTTGCCAGAGCAGCACACAGATTTTATTTTTAGTGTGTTTGCGGAGGAGCATGGTTTCCTTTGGTCTATTCTGCTCATAATCCTCTTTTTTCTTTTTCTTTTTCAAGGGCTTCGAATCTCCAGTGGATCCAACGATAAATTTGCCATGTTATTTTCCCTTGGGCTGGTGATTGTATTTTTCTCCCATATTGTGATTAATATTGGTATGAGCATGGGAATTATGCCTGTAGTGGGCGTACCCTTGCCTTTTATGAGTTTTGGTGGCTCCTATCTTGTTTCTTGCATGATTGCTGTGGGAGTGTTAGCTAATATTTCCAACAAGAAATCTATGTTTTGAGAAATGGAAAAAATTATGGAAAAACCACCTTTTCGATCATTTAAGAATATGCTTCTAGAGCGCTATGGAGTGCGTACCTATAAGCTTACTTTAAACGGAGGTATCTCTTGCCCCACAAGAGACGGCACTTTTGGTCCTAAAAAGGGATGGGGAGGTTGTTCTTTTTGTGATGTCTCTGGAAGTGCGAGCTTTTATGCAGGAAATAATCAAGCTCTTCCCATCAAAAAGCAACTGGAGCGAGCCACCCTGGGGGTGCAAAAACGATTTAAAGCAGAAAAATTTATAGCTTATTTTCAAAGCTATACCACCACCTTGGATGATTTAAAAAAATTTCAAGATCAATACCAGGATGCCATTCATTTCCCTAACATAGTGGCGTTAGCGGTGGCTACTCGCCCGGATTGTTTGCCTGATGAGTTTTTGGAGATGCTTGTTGAGTACTTAGATACGGTGGACGTACAACTAGAATTGGGGATCCAAAGTTTCCACAACCCCACCTTGGACTGGTACCAGCGAGGACATACAGCAGAGGTAGCCATAGAGTCTATTCAGCGTTCTGTTGCCTTTCGCGATCGAGCCAAAGCCAAAGAAAAAGCCAGAACCAGAGGAAAACAAGGCACTTTGGATGTATTTGTGCATTTGATTTTTGGAGCACCCCTCACTGCGACAAAAACAGATCCAAAGGAAGAAATCATTCGAACAGCTCACCTATTAAATGAGCTTAAGGTAGATGGTGTGAAAATTCATAACCTGCATATCTTGAAAAAAACAAAGCTAGCATATTTATACCAAAAATCTCCTTTTCCTTTACTCAGTTTAGAGGAGCACTTGGAAATGGTAATGCTATTCCTTCGCCACCTTCACCCCAGCATTGTTATACTTCGCATCCATGGAGCGGCCTCTAGGGAGGAGGATTTGTTAGCTCCCCGGTGGTCCAATCAAAGGGCCTATCCAGCCCAGCGCCTTGCCCTATTGATGCAAAAAAATGGTTGGCAACAGGGGGATCAGCTTTGATCCTGCCGTACCAGTGCCATAGCGATGGCGCTTGCGGTGGCAGCATTAAGAGAGGGAAAGTTTTTTTGAGTGTGGATCCGTACCAGGTGGTCGCAGTTTTTTAGTACCAGTGGGCGTATGCCTTTTTCTTCATTTCCAACCACGAGGGCAGATGGAGTAGTAAAGCTTAGGTTGCCTAGGTTTTCTTTTCCATGCTCACTCAATCCATATATCCATATCCCAGCCTTTTGAGCTGTTTGTAGGGCGCTTGCCATATTAACAACTTTTGCAATGGGCACATGGGCAAAGCCGCCGGAAGAAATTTTAATGGCTGTGGGAGTAAGTGGTGCCGTTCGGTGTTCTGTAATTACCAAACCGTCTAGGGAAAAAGCAGCGGCACTTCGGAGGATGGCGCCTAGGTTTTGAGGATCGGTAATGGAGTCAATAAATAGGAGTAGGCCTGAGGGCTTAGTGGTGATTTTTTTTATTAACTCTCCATAGTCCGCATAGGGAAATTTAGGTATTTGGGCGAATATTCCTTGGCTGGAATGGATCTCCTCTATTTTTCCTCCCATTTTTTGAAAAGTTTTTCCATAGGAGGATTGATCTCTCATTTCTTGCCATGGGATTTTTTGTTTTTGTGCCATTTTCTTAAGGACATCCGTTCTGGCACTATTGCTCGCTCCTTTGGTTTTGGAAACATAAATAGAAGAAATTTCAGCGCCTTTTTGGAGCAAGGCTTCGATACTGTGGAAACCATAAATAATCACAGGGAATTTAGTACTTCTTGGAGTGTGGCCACTGGGTCAGGTGCTTGGTATATGGATCTGCCCATAACAATAAAATGGGCATGGTTCTGAGCTGCTTCTTGGGGTGTGGCAGATCGTTTTTGATCGTTAGTGTGTTCATTTTGCAATCGTATGCCAGGCACTACAGTGATAAAATCTTTACCGCAACTATTACGAATGGAGGGCAGGTCATGGGCAGAGCACACCACACCATCCAAGCCCCACTTCTTTCCCTGTCTTGCCAAATGTAGTGTTTGTTCTTCAATGGATTGGACGCCATACATATCTTCTTGAGATAGGCTGGTGAGTACAGTAACGCCCAAGAGTTTAGGAGGGTTCTTTGTTTTTTCCAGTGCGTTTCTAGCGGCAGCAATCATGGCTTCTCCGCCTGCAATGTGTACATTAATCCAGCCCACGCCTAGGTGGCTTATTTGGTTAATGGAATGGGCTACAGTGTTAGGTATGTCGTGAAATTTTAAATCTAAAAAAATTTTAGCTCCATCATCTACCATTTTACGAACAAAGGGAGCCCCAGCCCCACAGAAAAGTTCTAATCCAATTTTAAAATGGGAGTGTATGGGACGAACTTGTTGATAAAAATCCCAAGCTTGAGATTCATCGGAAAAGTCTAGTGCGCAAAAAATATTTGTTTTCATGGAGCTAGTAGGCTTTCGCAAATAAAACCTTCTGCTTGGATGGTTTTTTGGTTTTAATACATTCGCCGTCTTCAAGTGGGTTGTTGAGTGGTATACACCGAATGGTTGCTTTTGTTTCTTTTTTTATTAACGCTTCTGTTTCAGCTGTTCCGTCCCAGTGGGCGCGCACAAAGCCACCTTTTCCTTCCAGTGCTTCTTGGAATTCTTTATAGTTTTTCACGTCTACGGTATGATCTTCATGGAATTTTTTCGACCGTTCCAAAAGGCCATTTTGTATTTCCAACAATAAATCCATTACGGTGGCAGGTATATTGGTTATCTCTGTGGGTCGTTTTTCTCCAGAATCTCTGCGTACCAATATGCCTTGATTTTTTTCCAGATCCTTTGGACCAATTTCAATACGAAGGGGTACTCCTTTCATTTCCCATTCGTGGAACTTCCATCCCAGGGAATTGTGTTCGTCTGAATCGATATGTACGTTGATGGCTTCTCCCAGGTCAACTTTTTGGGTTGGCCATGACTGAATAGAGGCTGCTAGTAACTTGCTTTGACTGAGTACTTTTTCTTTTTGCTCTTTTGTTTTATAAATAGGAAGAATCACAACATGGATGGGTGCGAGTCTAGGAGGAAGTACAAGCCCTTTATCATCACTGTGGGACATAATAAGAGCACCAACTAAACGGGTGGAGACCCCCCAACTGGTTTGGTATACAAAATCCCTGCCGCCTGATTCAGTTTGAAATTCTGTATTAAAAGCTTTTGCGAAGTTTTGCCCCAGATAGTGGGATGTGCCTGCTTGCAATGCTTTTCCATCTTGCATCAGGGCTTCAATACAAAAAGTATCCACGGCACCTGCAAATCTTTCGGACTCTGTTTTTTGACCACAGATTACGGGTATGGCCATGTATTTTTCTGCAAACTCACGATATACATCCAGCATTTTTAAAGTTTCCTTACGGGCCTCTTTCTCTGTGGCGTGACAAGTATGTCCCTCCTGCCAAAGAAATTCAGTGGTTCGTAAAAAAGGACGTGTGCGCATTTCCCAACGAACCACATTGGCCCATTGGTTGATCAAAATGGGCAAATCCCGGTGGCTTTGCACCCATTTAGAAAACATGGAGTTAATAATTGTTTCGGAAGTGGGTCGTACCACATAGGGCTCGTCTAGTTTTTTCCCTCCTGCGTGGGTAACAACAGCCAACTCTGGAGCAAATCCCTTCACATGTTGTGCTTCTTTTTTTAAAAAACTTTCAGGAATAAGCAGAGGGAAATAGGCATTTTCATGACCAGTGTCTTTAAAGTATTTGTTTAGTATTTTTTGCATTTTTTCCCAAATGGCATAACCGTATGGTCGAATTACCATACATCCCTTTACAGGGGAGTAATCCGCAAGCTTAGCCTTGTGTACAATATCTAAATACCAAGATGAGAAATCTTCCGATCGGCTGGTGAGTTTTTTTGCCATTCTATTTATCCCTTTCTTGGTCTAGGCTACGAATATTCAGCATTTTCATTTTCCTATACAAATGAGTTCGCTCTATTCCCAGCACTTGGGCTGTTTTTGATATGTTCCATTCATGGGTTCGAAGTTTTGTTAAGATAAATTCACGTTCAAAATTGCTTTTTGCGTCTCGAAGGGATTTTTTTGATGGGTTTTCAGGGTCTACCATGAAATATAAGGATCCTGTGTTCACAGTGTCTTTTAGAAATGATTTTTTGTTTGCTATGGGAAGATCGTCCACAGTGATTTCATCGGTATGCTTCATGATACTTAGTCGTTCGGCCATATTTTTTAACTCACGAACATTTCCCGGCCAATCAAATTGTTGCACTATTTGGCTGGCTTCTTTACTTAAGCGTTTAGGGCTTTTGCAAAACTCATGGGCGTAGCGATTAAAATAATATCTAAATAAAGGTATAATATCTTCCCGTCTATCTCTTAAGGCAGGAACATGGATGGGAATAACATTGAGTCGATAGTAGAGGTCTTTACGAAAACGCCCTGTTTTAATTTCCTGTAAAAGATTTTTATTGGTAGCTGCAATCACTCGCACATCCACTTGATGGGTTTGGCTTCCACCAATACGTTCAAAACGCTGTTCCTGGAGTATGCGCAGAATTTTTGCCTGAGTTTTTAAGCTCATATCCGCTATTTCGTCTAAGAAAAGCGTGCCTCCATTGGCTAGGTCGAATTTTCCTCGCTTGGGTTGAGTGGCTCCCGTAAAGGCTCCCTTCTCATGACCAAAAAGTTCACTTTCGATTAAATCCTCTGGAATGGCCGCACAATTCAATTCAATAAAAGGCTTATCCTGTCGGGAAGAGTTACTATGAATGGCAGAAGCCACCAGTTCCTTGCCCGTTCCATTCTCTCCCATAATTAAAACCCAACTTTGCCTGGGGGCTATGGTGTGAATTTGATCTTTTAGCTCTACCATGGCTGGAGCAGAGCCTATCATTTCCATTTTTCCATGCACCACTGTGCGTAGGCGTATATTTTCTTTATACAAATCGCTAAAGGCCGTGGCGTTATCTAAAATCACCAGAAGCTTATCCAAAGAAAGGGGCTTTTCCACAAAATCATAAGCGCCTAACTTTGTGGCCTTTACAGCCGTTGCCACATTGGCGTGTCCACTCATTACAACGCTCACCAGGTCTGGATAGAGCTCCTTGATTTCCCGTAAAACCTTTAATCCATCCATGCCGGGGAGCCAGATATCCAGGAGTAAAAGATCGAAGTTTTTTTCTCTCAGGACATCCAGAGCTTTTTCCCCGGAGTCGGTGGTGCTCACGTCGAAACCCTCGTCCGTTAAAGCTCCTAGGAGAGACTGGAGAATAGACGGTTCATCGTCTACTATAAGAATACTACGCTTCATGAACTAACTCTCTATTGGTTTTTTTCATGGGTAATTCCATTGTCAAACAGGTTCCATTTCCCTTAGGTGAAGTGGCCCGCATCTGACCACCATGGTCGTTTATTATACGCTTGGCTATGGCTAAGCCTAACCCAGTACCTTCCTTTTTTGTAGAAAAATATGGCTCAAATAGTAAGGGCAGGGTTTTTTCTGGAATACCGGGACCATTATCCATAATATCAATAATAATCTTAGATGAAATGGGATTCAATCTTGTTATTATTTTTACCCTATTTACCCCGTTTTCTTGAAAAGCAGCAATAGCGTTATTGAGTAAATTAATGACAACACGTTTGATTTGTTCCCGGTCGAAAGAGAAAATAGGCACGTCCTTATCGAGAGATGTTTGGAACTCAATGTTTTTATGGGCTTGTTTGTATAGATTTACCACATCCATAATAGTGGTGTTTAAATTATTAAGTACGGGATTAGCTGCTGGAAATTGGGCAAACTCAAAGAATGCATTGACCATTTTCTTTAAAGAATCCACTTCGTGAATAATCATTCCCGTGCATTCCTGGAGTAGCTTATCCTCCTCTTGGGAAAGTTGCTCTCGAGTGAATTTCTTTTGTAGCCGTTGGGCACATAATTTAATGGGCGTTAGGGGGTTTTTAATTTCATGGGCAACCCTTTGGGCTACTTCTCTCCAAGTAGCCTCCCTTTGGGCTTCAAATAAATGGGTAATATCGTCTAATACCAATACCAGTCCTTGGTATATTCCCGAGTCGTCATATAGGGGAATGGCGTTTAGCAATACGGGAATGGAGTTACCTTTTTCGGAGAGCAGATTTAAATTTTTAAAAGCAGTCTCCTTCTTCCCACTCTCCACAATCTCTTCAATCACAGATTGCAATTCCTCTAAAGTATCCACGAACACATCTTCTGTAAACCTACCCACTGTCTTTTTCTCCTCTAGTTTTAAGAGAGTAGCGGCTACTTTATTGATAGTTACGATTTCAAATTTTGCACTAATGGAGCACACTCCAGCACTAATATTGGAAAGTAGTACCTCCAAATAGCGGCGCTTATCTTCCAACTCCTGGTTTGTGGATTGCAGTTTATTTCGACTTTCTTTGAGGTCCATAGTCATGCGGTTGAATGTCATGAGCACAGTGGAAATTTCATCGCGACCAGCATTACCACTCAATTCCACGTCTAAATTACCCTCTCCCACCTCCTTTACTGCTTGTTGTAGCCTATTCAAGGGCACTGTGAATTGTTTTGCTAAATGGACACCAGCCCAGATCGCTACAAAAATAACTAGCAGGGTACTTAATACCAGGATGCTTAGGTAAATGGATTTTAAGGGATATTTTAAGGGATTTACTTGCTGGTAATCCTCAAAGGCTGTGGAAATCTTTGTGGCCTTTGCGATTAAACTCACGGGCACATAGTAATTTACAGCAATCACGCCCATTACTTCTTTATTTCTTTCGGAAACGTAGAGGGGAATGATGGACCGGAGGACATCTCCACTACTCACATGTTGTATTAAATTTTTCACTTTCCCTTGGAAAACTTCCTCGAGAGATTGAAGAGGAAGGTGGGGAAATATATCTTTTTTTAATTCGTCTTTGAAAGATAATAAACGTTCGCCCAAAGGTTCCCAATAGATCTCCACTGCGGCTAGGGAGTATTTTTTTCTCTGATGGGTAATTTCTTTTAAAAAACGCTCTCTCTTATGGGGATAGTACAGGATCTGCTTTTTCTGAAGATCCTCTCGAATTTTTTCCCCAAAATGTTGTGCACTTTCTTGGTGATCCTTATAATAGGCATGGGTGATTTCCATTGAAGCTTGTAGGGCGTTGCCAACCCGGATATTAAACCATTTGTCGAAAGAGGAATTAATGTACAGTGCGGATACCATAAATAAAATTACGGTGGGAATTACGGACAGAGACACAAAGGCAACAATGAGTTTGATTTTCATTCTGGAACCCCAGATTCCCGTTTGTCGCTCGAAAAATACTTTCGAGAGGTTGCGGAAAATGAAAAATACAAAGATTACAATCAGTGCTAGGTTGAGGCTGATAATACCAAAGAAGAAAATGGAATTTACAAAGGGTAGGGTACTGGAGGCTCCAGAGAGGCGAGTGGCTATATAGCTGCAGAGCATTATAGCGAGTGCGGTGAGTCCAATGAAGATAAACTCCCGAATTCGCTTTCTTTTCTCCATTTTGTCTAATGGCACCTGTTTGCTCCCGTTCTCCCCTTTTATTTTCTTTCTTTCTTCTCCCATGGTTGACAATTGCTGTCTATAACCCATATAACTTATTTATTATGCCGTCTGAAATTGTTATTAATGCCACTTTACCAGAAATACGTATATGTCTTGTGGAAGATGGCGAAATTTCTACGCTTTCCAGTGAATTTGAGAAAAATAGGAGCATTGTAGGTAATATCTATAAGGGGCGGGTGAATCGGGTGCTACCTGGCATGCAAGCTGCTTTTGTGGACATTGGCCTCAAGCGTGCTGCTTTCCTTTATGTGGGGGACGTGGTGATCGATAATAATTCACTGGTCACCAGTCAAGAGAGCGATACCTCCGGGCGAGAAAATATCAGAAGCGATTTAGAGATAGATGAGGGAGCCTACCTAGAGGACAAGAATTTAGAAAATTTGGAAACTGCCTCCCAAAAAAATGTGGAAGAAAGGTTTCCTCCTAATAAGGGTCGCCGACCTTCCCCCAGTGGACTCCTTCGCAAAAGAACTCCCAGGCATGATGCACCTAAAATTCAAGATGTATTGAGAGAGGGGCAAGAGATTCTTGTTCAGGTAACCAAGGCAGAGATGGGCACAAAGGGGGCGCGCTTGACGGGTCATATCGCCCTACCCGGTCGCCATGTGGTCCTAGTTCCCAGCACCGATCATGTGGGTGTGTCTCGAAAGATTTCCAGCGAAGAGGAGCGTATTCGTCTCCATGATTGTATTGATGATCTTCGTCCCAAAGGAATGGGTTTTATTATACGAACCATGGCGGATAAGCAAAGTCCTGAGCGAATTACCAATGAGGTGAACTACTTATTACAAACTTGGTCTACGGTGAAAAAAAACTTTGAGCAAAATAAAGCACCCACCTTGCTACATGAAGACCTCAGCATTGTGCTCCAAAATGTTCGAGATAATTTTACCGACAATATCTATCGTTTAGTGGTGGACTCTCCTAGGGTCTACAACGAAATTTATGAATATGTGCAAGATGCGGCACCACACTTAAAGGAAAGGGTGGTTCGCTATACAGGAAAGGATCCCATCTTTGATGTATACGGTATCAACAGTGAAATATCCCGGACGCTCAATCGAAAGGTTTGGCTCAAAAGTGGGGGATACCTTATCATCGACCAAGCTGAGGCTCTGACGGTAATCGATGTAAATACGGGCAAGTTTATTGGCAAGAAATCCTTGGAAGAAACAATTCTAAAAACAAACTTAGAGGCAGCAACAGAGGTTGCCTACCAACTTCGTCTTCGGGATGCTGGTGGAATTATCATCATCGATTTAATCGATATGGAAATCCATGCCCACCGGGAGCAAGTCTATCGCACCCTAGAGCGAGCACTTCGTAAAGATCAGGCAAGGACGAATATCTTGCGTATTTCCGAGTTGGGCTTGATCCAAATGACTCGAAAACGTACGAAAGAATCTCTGAACCATATTTTTTGCACTCCCTGTCCGTATTGTAGGGGCAATGGTTTTATTAAAAATAAACGCACTATTTGTTATGATATTTTTCGAGAAATTGAGCGTATTGCACTAGAGGGAGGCATCACAGGAGCGAGTGTGGTGACTCATCCAGAAATCATGGATTCCCTATATTGCGAAGAGCGGGAAACTATCGACAGGGTGGAAGAACGTTTTGGCATGAGAATTTCCATCTATAGCGACGCTTCTCTACACTTGGAAGCATTTGATGTGAGTGGTGAGCGCCTCTCTCCAATCCAGCACTAATTATTTTTTCATCAATTAAGGAGCGTGATCCACCAGTTGATTTAGTATCTTTTGGCAGTTTTGTGCGCTAAGGGCAAAATCTCTCTTACTATATTTTTTTGTACCCCAGAGTTGTAGTTCTATGGAGCAACTCGACGGGGTGCTGGCCAGGGTTCTGCCTTCATCAAAGGAGGACTGGTTTTTTCCTGGAAGTATGGAGAGCATAAGGGGGTGATCGCTTTTTTCGTCCCCTAGGAAAGAATAGTAGTCCATGGATTCTTTATTGATGAGTCGTAGGGCATGGTTTTTATTGTTAAAAATAAGGTAGAAATTTCCGTTCTTATAGCCCACTGACATGCCCACAGTCTGGAAAAAAACATGGGAGGGACCACTGCTAGCCAAAGTTCGGCTCTTGCCCGTAGAGGCGACCTTTTGAAACTCATCCTTCACATTATTTAACCATGTAAAGTCTCCCCGTAGGGCAGCAGGTAATTGATCGAGGCCTTTTCGAGCATGCATTGCGCCTGAGCAGGCATTGAGGGAAATCAAAAATAATGCAGCAAGTAAGGCTGTTTGGATCTTTGGCATCATTGCTTTTATTGTATCACACGATAATGCATATCTCCAAGTGGGCATACCATCGACCGCAGGAGTCCCGCTGTATGAAAATTTCTTGTGAATTCCGTGTGCCAACTGGTAAATAAAATCCATGGATCCTGCAAAATTAGAGTTACTGCCAGATACTCCCATGTGGAAGCAATTTAGGGAGATTAAGGGTAAGGCTTTGGATAGTCTCTTATTTTACCGTATGGGTGATTTTTATGAGCTTTTCTTAGAGGACGCTGTGATTGCTGCTAATGTATTGGGCATTACCCTAACGGCTCGCCATAAAAAACAGGCTCACCCGGTGGCCATGTGTGGAGTTCCTTTCCATAGTGCCACGGCTTATATCAATAAATTATTAGCAGCGGGACATAGGGTGGCTATCTGTGAACAGGTATCAAAGCCGGGGGAACAAAAAGGGATTGTGAAGAGAGAGATTGTGCGTGTGGTGAGTCCGGGAGTTGCCTATGATCACGATGCTTTGGAGGAGAGTGAGCATAACTATTTAATGGCAGTAAGCTTTATGTCGTGGGGGGGAAGTTATTGTGCCACCGATCTTTCCACGGGAGATTCTCTCTATGGTAGTTTTTCTTCTGTAGAGGATTTCTTCAGTGCTCTTTCTTTTCTCCAGCCCAAAGAGATTATTTTAAGTGTGAGTCAGGACGAAAAGGGAGAGTGGGAGAAGGTTGCGCCTTATTATGATGATAAAAAGCCTTGTATCACGGTTTGCCCCGATTATTATTTTGCTCAGGAGGCTGGCTTTGAGGATTTGTGTCGTCACTTTGGAGTGAATCACTTAGAGGCCTTTAATCTATCTCGTAAGTCTCCAGAGTTAGGTTCCATCAATGCTATTTTTCGAAAGATGAAGGAGAGTAAGGTAAATTTATGTCACCTTCAACCGCCCCGGGAAAACACAAGTGTTGATTGTTTACATATCGACGATAGTACCATCGATCATTTGGATTTATTTCCCAAGGCAGATCGGAACGCGTCGGAAAGTCTTTTCTTTCATATTAACCGAACCACCACGGCTTTGGGAGTGCGTATGTTGAGAAAGATGCTTCTCCGTCCGTTGCAAAATGTTAGTAAGATTCAAGCACGTCAGCGGGCGATTAAAGAATTATTACAAAGTGATTTACTGATTGTACTTCGTTCCCAGCTATCGGGAATTAAGGATGTGGAGCGCTTAGTGGCTAAGTTGGGATTGCAGTCTGCCTCTCCTCGGGATCTTTTTGTGCTTGGAGAGACATTGGCAAGGATTCCGGAAATAAAAAAAATATTGCAACAGCTTTCCTCTAGTCCGCTGTTATCCCATATCGAATCCAAGTTAGGGAGTTTTCCCTCTATTGTCAGTCTATTATCCAAAAGTCTTCGAGACGACGCTCCCGTTCATACCAGAGAGGGAAAAATCTTTAAGAAGGGATGGAATGGGGATTTGGACGAGCTTATTAATCTCTCCACCCATGCTCAGGATCTTATTATTAGCATGGAGGAGGAGGAAAGAAAGAAAACAGGGATTCATAATTTAAAGATCAAGTACAATCGGGTATTTGGTTATGCCATAGAGATAACAAAGTCTCACTTAAAGTTAGTGCCGCCCCATTATGTGCGAAAGCAAACTACGATACATGCCGAGCGTTTTATAACAGAGGAATTAAAGTTATTTGAGCACAAAGTATTGAGTGCAGAGGAATCGAGGATTTCTTTGGAAGCAAGTTTATTTAACACTCTTATTGAGACTATTTCTCGTAGTAGCAAAGAGATTTTAAAAACAGCGAAGCAAGTGGCTTACTTGGATGCGCTTCAGGGATTAGCTACGGTTGCCCAAGAAAAACAATTTCAGTGTCCTGAGATTACTGAGGGTATGGATTTGTTTATTGAGGAGGGTCGCCACCCCATAGTGGAAGCATTGATTGGTCGGGATCATTTTATTCCCAACACGATTGAATGTACGGAGAGGGAAAAATTCTTTTTATTGACGGGTCCAAACATGGGTGGAAAGTCCACTTATATGAGGCAAGTGGCTTTGCTTACTCTCTTAGCTCATACGGGTTCTTTTATTCCTGCGAAAAGAGCCGTTATAGGGCTTGTGGATAGGATTGCTAGCAGGGTGGGTGCCAGTGATCGAATTGGTCAGGGTCAATCCACGTTTATGGTGGAGATGAGTGAGACGGCTCGTATTTTAAGGCAAGCCACAAAACGAAGTTTACTTATTATTGATGAAATTGGTCGAGGCACGTCTACTTTTGACGGTTTGGCGTTAGCTTGGGCAATTTTAGAGGATATTCATTCCCGACTAGGTTGTCGCACTATTTTTGCGACCCATTACCATGAGCTTACGGATTTGGAAAAACAACTAGAAGGGGTGAAAAATCTTTCTGTTTTGGTGGAGGAAAGGGACGGTACTATTTTATTTTTACACAAAGTTTCTCCTGGAACTGCCAGTGGTTCCTATGGGGTGCAAGTGGCTAAGTTGGCAGGCTTGCCGGATGTTGTTGTAAGGCGCGCAGCGAGTTTATTAGAGACATTGGAAAAGAAGTCTCCTCCATCTCCGCCTAAGGCATCAAAAACACCAGAAAAAATAATAAAAAAGCGACTATCACCTCTAGAAGAAGAGTTAAAAAGTTTAGACATCAATCAGTGCACGCCCATGGACACGTTTTTAAAGGTCAAAGAATTTCAAGAGAAATTAAACACCCTAGAGATATGAAATACAAATGGCAGCTAGCCCAAGCACAATCCAGCCTCCAATCACTTGCCCAAGAGGCTTCCCATGCTCTAGATCTTCCTCTTTGGGTTGCTCGTATTCTTGCTCAACGATCTCAGTTTTGGGCTGATTCCAGCCTTTCGTCCATGGAGCGTTTTTTACGCCCTCGTCTTCAAGACTTACCCGATCCTTTTGCCCTAAAAGATATGTCTTTGGCTGTGGATAGGGTTATCCAGGCCATACAGAAAAAAGAAAAGATTCTTATTTATGGTGATTACGACGTGGATGGCACTGTGGGCGCTGCCATTCTTAGGAGATTTTTTCGTTCTCTAGGTTGTGAGCCATTGGTATTCCAGCCGGACCGTCAGAAAGAGGGTTATGGACTTAACGTTCAAGCCATTGAAGATTTTGCCAAAAAGGGTGTTCACTTACTCATCAGTGTGGATTGTGGAATATCTAATGTGGTGGAGGCCAAAAGAGCGAAAGAGCTCCAAATGGATTTAATTATTTGCGACCACCATGAAGTGCCTGATCCCATGCCTCAAGCGTTAGCCGTACTGAACCACAAGCGTAAAGATGATTCCTCGGGGATTCGCAATTTATGTGGTGCTGGCATGGCTTTTTATTTAGCGATTGCCGTTCGATCCACTTTGCGACAACAAAAGTATTTTAAAAAAGGACCGGACCTTCGCGAGTTGCTGGACTTGGTGGCTGTGGCTACGATTGCAGATATGGTTCCCCTCTTGGAAGAAAACCGTATCCTTACTCACTTGGGTTTAACAAAACTTAGAACGCATCCCTGTGTTGGTTTGCGTGCCCTTTGTGAATGTACTAATACGCCTTTAGGGCAAGTGAGCACTTACCATGTGGGTTTTGTGATTGGTCCTCGGATCAATGCTTCTGGAAGGTTGGGTTCTGCGAGCATTGCTTTGGAATTATTGTCCACCGACGATCCTATGGTGGCAAAAGATCTAGCCCAACAATTACATGCCATCAACCACAAACGTATAGAAGTGCAAAAGCAAGTATCCAAAGAAGCCATGGAACAAAGTGCTGCCTTGGAAACAAACGTTGCGGGTATTGTTATACAATCGGACCATTGGCACGAAGGTGTTATTGGTATTGTAGCATCTCGTGTGGCAGAGAAATTTCATCGTCCTGTGGTTGTGGTGAGTTTTAAAGACCACATGGGAAAGGGGTCTGTACGTTCGTACAAAAACATAGATGTGCTGGCTTGCTTACGAGAGTGCGATTCGCTTTTGGTTAAGTATGGAGGTCATGCTGCTGCTGCGGGATTAAGTGTGGAACGAAAAAATTTCCCTGCTTTTTGCAAAGCCTTTGCACAGGCTGTGGGCAAGCAAGTGGAAGCACTGACTTGTCCGGGGCAAACTCTTCTTGATCCTGTTATTTCTATTGATATGGAATTATCTCAAAGTTCTTTAGACGTGGAATCGATTGGGCAATTAGCGCGTCTAGAGCCGTTTGGTATGGGTAACCCTCGTCCTATTATTGCTCTTCAGGGAATAAAAGTAAACAGTAGTCGTTTGTTAAAGGAAGAGCATTTAAAATTGTTTCTTGCTGGTGATTCAAAGGATAGCATAAGTACTGGAGACATGGAGGCTATATGGTTTTATGCTCCCAAGGAAAAGCAACCATCCGCTGGAGATTCCATAGATTTAGCCGTTATCCCTGGGGTATCCACCTTTCGAGGACGCACCCGTCTCGATCTTCAAATTAAAGATCTACGACAATAGCTATTTTGCAAACCGCCGCTGTTTATTCAATGGGGTCCAGTCCAAAGATAATTAAAAAAATTACCTGCAGTTGCTGGGACTTTCAGTACAAGTTATAAAAATGGCTCTTTTAAAAGTCATGGTTCTTTTTAGACTTTTCTCTTTACAGGTTTCTTTGACGTCTTCATAGCAAGCATAATTTTTATTAGGATTATTTCCACAACGCGGGTAATCATATTGTCCATGTTTGCGTTCGACACTTGAGCTACACTTCCACTCTTCATTGTCTGTAGAGTCATGGGCAAAAGCTGATATTCCCGTTAATGCTAAAATACATATAGTTATTCTTAAGTAGTTCATAATATCCTCCAGTTAATTGTTGTTATCAAAACAATGTATCACATTAATAAATTGAGGCAACCTCTTTGTGACAATTATAGCAAATCATAAATGCGTCAAAATATTCTTTTCCGATTATGTAAAAAATATAGTGCAAAAGATTTATAGCGATCAACAGAATTTTAAATAATCGCAAATCAAGGAACTGCTGCGCAGTTCTTACTGCAATAGCTAATTACTCCACCTCAAGCATGGAGGAAAAGTTCAATTGTTTTCTTGATGCACAAAAAAACATTGATGTACAAAAAATATTCAGTTACTAAATCCTTTATAAAAAGGGTCTCAGTGTATTCCCCTGTTTCAGGGAAGTTGTCCGTTTTTACAATCTGCGTGAGTACGGTTGATTTTTCTTAAAAGCCGCAATCTCGTAGTTTTTCTATCAACAATAAGAGCCTTGCCTTCTTTCAATCTAAATGTATTTTTGCTAAAAAGTCATAACTTGATGTGTTGACTGCCGCCAAATGGCACTAAAAGCCCTTTTCAGGCTCGATTTAGATCTATTTATGCAACGACCCCTTTAATTAAAAATATTAAGAGTAAAACTATGTAAGGGCAAAACGTAACTTAGTCTTTTGACCGCCCTTGTACTCTAAGAGCGGATATGTTTGGCGTATTGCAGGGGTGTTAGAGGAGTTTCACCATTGAGAACTTTTTTAACGGCCATCGAGATATAGTTTCTAGGATCAAGCTCCACTTTTTTACAGCTCTCTATGACAGTGTAGAGTGTGGCTGCTGTTTCTGCTCCTTTTGCTGTTTTGGATCCGTAAAAGTTTTTTCTTCCCATAACACAGTGGCGCATGGCTCTCTCTGCCTCATTATTTGTTAGAGGAATTTTTGGATCATTTAGAAATAGCACAAGATTACTCCAATGTTTAAGGACATAGTTAATGGCTTTTTGTAACTCGCTCTCTCCTCGTGTTTTAGGGGCTAGTTCATACAGCAAGTCTCTAAGCTGGTTTATTATTTTCTTTGATTTGCTCTGCCTTAACTCTAACAGATGGGTGTAGTGTTGCGCTTTTGTTTCCACAACAAAAAGTTCAGAAAGTAAATCTAAGACTTGATTGCATTCCTCGGGGTAGTTTTTCTCTATATCGGTAAATTTCCTTCTTGCGTGAGCCCAACAGTGCGCAAGTGTTACGCCTTTTATATATTTAAAGTGGGCGTTGTAGCCTGGGTATGCATCTGTTAGCACAGGCCCTCGATAGGAGCCTAAGAGCTCTTTGGCAATAGCCCCCGATCTCGTTGAAGCAAATTTATAATAACTTCCTCCTTGATTGCTCACAGTCCACATATACCCATTTTTTTCTGTAGAGTTATTGATTGGCCAAGGAGTCTCATCCATGTGCAATATGAGTCCGCATTCCCCAATCTCTTGTTGAATTCTCTGTGCCACATCTTCTAGGTGGCTTTTTACAAAAAAGGAAAGGGAATAAAGAGTCTTTACGCCTATACTTAAACCGTTCGAGGCGATCATACGCCTAATTCTTTCTAAGGGAAGATGATAGAGATATTTTTGCGCTACAACATCTACAGCAAAATCAGGAGAGTATTTAGAACCAGGGACTATTCTTTTAGGACCAGATGCTGTAACGATAATTTCTTTTTCAGTACCCTTGCTAGCTATAAGACGATATTTAGAAAGATATTGCCTTTTTCTTATAAAACTTTTAACTCTTATCCCCACTTCGTTTGATTCATCAAAAATCTTTAGAGACTCCCACTTCGCATCTTTAGGGTAGCCATATTCTTTTGCTATTTTAGCAAGCTCTTCCTTTGTTAGCCTGTGATCAACCCGAACTTCTTCCAATCTATCCATTTCTTCTGACTTAGGAGGAGGAGCTAGGCTTTCGGATTGGAGCGAGAGTTGCCTATCCACATCTCTCTGCCTAGAAGAAGGACGCTTTTCACTACTTTTTCCAAATTTTTTTTATTCAATTTATCATAAGTTTCTTTGAAGTTCGTAAGGTCTTTATCTAATTTAAGCTTTTGCTGATCTTCCTCTGCTTTCTTTTTCATTATAGCAGTGTTCTCGGACCGCAATCTTTTATTCTCTTTATCTAGCGATAAACTAGCGTTCCAACAAATTCGAAAATATCCTTTTAACAGTTCGGGGTTTGTTTCATTTTCAACTATCCTAGGAAGATTCTCCATACATGTATATGATAAAATAATTTTTACTTTTTATAAAGGATAAAATGAAAATAATTTTATTTTTTTCTAAGAATTTTCTTATCTGGAAAATACTTTCTTAGAACAGATCCATGTACTAAAAACTTTAATTCCTGCCTTGTTATTTTGTGGGAAATTAAATCAGATACCAGCATGAAATTTTTTTTCTCTAATCTCTTAGACATTAAAATCAGACCACTGCCGTCAAAAGTAAGCGCTTTTAATCTTTTCCTATTAAAGCCAAGAAATAAAAATAAATCCCCATAGTTTATATCTTTGCCCATTCTCTCCCGAATAATATAGGACAACCTCTCAAAGCCCCACCTCATGTCAATCTCTTTTGAATAAATAAAAATTTCAGCTTTAGTACTCCAAAAAATCATATAAGCCCCCCATCTAGCAATCGAGACAAGTCCTCAAAGCTCAAATCGTCCACCTCATAGCCCTTGGGACTCCTTAGGGTATAAAAACCTCTATCTTCAGAGTCAATTTTTACTTTTTTAAAATGAGGTTTCTCTTTCTTTTCTAAAGCACATATCCACGAGTGCAAGGTTGGCCTGGGTAGTTTCATCTTTCTAGAAAAGTTTTGAATGCTGAGGCCGCTTTCTTTAAATAGAACAAGGAGTTCCTCCTTTAGTTCTTTGGGGCAATGGATACCCTTGCTGTTTTTTGAACGTGTCAAATGAGAACTAATCTTGGTCTCTAATTCTTGAATTCCTTCTTCCATATTACCTCCTTAATAATAAGGAGATGGTTTCAGAAATAGGGGTTGTTGCGTAATATTTTGTAAGGATTGATTTTGAGGTATAGGGAGCCTATCCACATATCTTTTAGGTAATAGTAGAGGAATGGGGCATTCCTAAATGAGTCATCCGATTGAGAATGAAGACCTTAGTTCTTGCTTCAGTGAGCTGATTTTCAAATTTTCTGCTAGAGAGCGTATTCCCTAGTATTTTTTTGAAGCGATACATGCAAGTTTCTACATTTGATCGCTTGTGATGATCTGTTTGTTTTTTCCACGCTCGCCTTCCTCCATAACTCCAAATCTCTTCAACTAATTTATCCCTTAAACTAAGACCTGGGTCTCCTCTGACCTGAGACTTTGATGTACCTGTCCTGAGAGCTATGCTGGCCTTTGCTCCAGTTTCTGCGATAGCAGTAAAGCAATTTCTAGAGACATAGGCGCCATCAGCATATACTCTGCCTATATTTTTTAAACCTTTTAGTAATGGCTTCATCATTTGATCGTCGTGGACAGTGGCTTTTGTCAGTTCCATGCTCACGATTTGATGGCTATCGGGGTCTACTGCCAAGTGTAGTTTTCTCCAAGTCCTTCGCTTCCCTTTACCATGAGTTCGCATCTTCCACTCACCCTCTCCAAAGATTTTTATTCCGGTAGAGTCTACGGCGATATCAGTAATTCCTTGGGTCTTTGCTTTATAGGAAATATTTACTTTTAAATCTTTTGAACGTCGAGAAAATGAACTATAGTTTGGAATTTTTAATGCTCCTATTTTAATGAGCTTAAACATCGAACACATAAACCCTTGGGTTGCACGCAAGGGTAAATGAAATAGGCTACGAAAGATAAGTCCTAGCTCTATACAGCGATCACTATATATGAATGGACGACCTCGCTGGGGGTTGGGATTTCTAGGAGCATACCAATTTTTTATCATATCGTCATCGAGCCATAAATTTATATCTCCACGCTTTATCAATGCTCGGTTATATTCTGACCAATTGATGTTTTTCTTCGTTCTTTTACTCATAGTTGGCCTCCTTGCCTTCTTTCAATTTAAGTATATTTTTGCTGAAGGTATATAGTTAGGCGCGTCAGAAGGCCCCAGAGGGCACTAGAGGTCTCTCACAGACTCAATTTGGAGCTATTTATGCAACAACACCTCAGAAATAATTAGGAAAAGATAGGGCGGTCAAAAGACTAAGTTACGGCAAAACTATGTAGGGGCAAAACTATTGACGTGGTGATTTATTTGTTTTATAAGAGAAACCAATAAGCAATAACGCTTAACATAAAAACTGAAAGGAAGAATAAAGAATGACAAATATAAAAATAAAAAAACAATACGCTACTCTAGCCCTCTGTCTAGCTGTGGGCTTTTTATCAACAACTGCCGAGGCTAATACGGAGTGCTTGGAGGAGTTTCTTAAATGCGATGTTTCATGTCAACGGTCATGTGAATCATACACGATGACTTCTGATTTGGCTAGATACTGCAAGAGAATAGGTTCCAAACCTAGTGTTACTGAATATTGTAAAGATCCTTGGAATAATAGTCCAGAATCGGCTTGGTATCCTCAGGATCTTAATGAACAAGAAGAGTGCTTAGCAGGCGGCAACGCAGAGCAGTGATGCGAAAAAATATGAACACAAAGTAGTTTACAGAGCCAGCCTATGAAACAAAAAATCCTCTGTCTGTTATATATAGACAGAGGATTTTTTTATTTACTACCATATTGATCTTAGTATTCTTCTCTAACTTTCTTAAAGTAATAGCAGTAGGAATAGATCGTACCATCTGGAGAACTCATCTTCGACAGAAGATATTCTCTATCTGATTCTAGTCCTATTGATCCCTTTCTTACGTTATATATAGTGCGAGGACCGGCATTAACTATAAGACTTCCATCTTCCTGCATTGACGGCTTTGCCTCACGTATTACGGCATTGTTTATATGGTTTATTAGCAAATTACTTGCACTATCAATATTGTCAAAATAATTTGGATCGCCTCCTTCATTCACAAGGAGCGTATATTTATGCTGTGGGTCGAACCCAGGACCAATCAGAGCGTTGCCGATAAATCCAGCGATCAATACGTTCCTTGCAACGTTTGGTGTACTTTGATAAAAGCATCGTCCACTTGTCCAACCAAGAATATCAATCTCCTGTGCTGTTTCTGCATTGTTGAACTTCTCTTCCAGTCGGTCGAAGTAAGAGCCATTCCCCATCCCATTGGCCAGTGGTTCGTTATTTTGTACATTGGCCATTGCTGATACAGAAAATGCACATAAAAATATCAGTACATAGTGTTTTATATTATTTTTCATCATTTTTTATTCTCCTTTATTTTAGTTTCGTTCATTTTGTTTAGCTTTTACAGAAGCAAAAACTATTAAAAGGCTATAAGATGCAAATATGCCTGTCAATAGTATTTTTAACAATTTTATCGACGCATTTTGCAATTTTATTTAACGTAAAGTATTCTTTCATTTTTTATGCGATGCTTTTGGCACGACTAATAAAAAATATTTTAATGCACTTATTAGCTTGGAATTTGCCATCATCCTTTTGAAGAAAAAATAATTAATTTTTGCATTGAGTTGAATATGCTTTCCTGATAAAAGTCTGAAATGTACGAGTTCGAATATTTCCTGTTTTGAGGGGAGTTCTTGGATTAGGCAGGAGCTTTAGGCTTTCATAAGGAGAACCCTAAACTATGCATATAAACAACAGTTGTGGAGTGCAAGCGAGCACCCCTTTCACAATTCCTATACCGATAGGTTCAATATTCCACAAATCACTATCTAGTCAATGAGGGGTTTGGTTCACAAGTAATTAAAGAAACTGCTTACAGTTGGCCCTACTACTATTACAACCTAGAAAATTGGTTCTTGTGAAATTTTCGGTTCTTCCTGAAATTTTCTCTTCACAGGTTTCTTTGATGTCTTCATAGCAAGCATAAATTCCCTTAGGATTAGATCCACAACGAGAGTAATCATATTCTCCACGTTTATCAGTTTTTGTGCTACAATGCCAATCCTCATCAGCTTCATCACATTTATTATGGGCAAAAGCTGATACTCCCCCACCTGTCAACATCAAAATACATATAGTTATTCTTAAGTAGTTCATATAATATCCTCCTATTAGTTGTTGTTATAAAAACAGTATATCACATTAATAAATTGAGGCAACTTTTTTATACGAATTATAGCAAATCATAAATGCGTCAAAATATTCTTTTCCGATTATGTAAAAAATATAGTTCAAAAAATAGTTACTTTTTGCTTCTATAAGAGAGCTGAAAAAAATAAAAACTAAAGCTAAGCCATTTTATGAGCTTGGGCAATTCGTTCTTCCCTGCGAGCCATAAATAAAAATACGGGGCTTGCTATAAAAATAGAGGAGTAGGTTCCCACAATAACTCCAATAAATAGGGCTTCCGCAAAGTCTCGAATAATACCGCCGGCAAATATCCATAGAGCGCTAACAGAGAGTAGGGTGGTTAGGCTGGTAATAATTGTTCGGCTTAGGGTGCGATTTAAGCCTTCATTGATATTTACTTCCAGGTCTTGTTTCGGGTTGGCTTTTATGGTTTCTCGAATGCGGTCGTAGACGATAATGGTGTCGTTGATGGAGTATCCGATAATGGTAAGTACGGCAGCTACAATTTGCAGGGAGAATTCCTGTTGTGTCACTAAAAACACACCCATGATTAAAATAGAATCGTGGGCTAGGGCAATGATAGCTCCAGGGGAATAGCGAAAGTCGAAGCGAATAATAATATAGATGAGTATGCCGATAATGGCGTATATGGCAGCCCAGAGGCTAGCAGTACGAAGCGCCTTTCCTGCACGGGGGCCTACCACGTCCACCTTTCGAATGGTAAACATTCCTGCACCTACGCTTTTTGTGAAAACAGTTTCTATTTGGGTGGAGATTTTTTGAAGGTTATCGGCGTTACCGTCCAGTTTTAATTGAAATTCATTTTCTCCAGCGTTGCCGATACTTTGGAGGATGGAAAATCGGATATTGCCATCGTTGAGCCATTTACGAACGTCTCTTGTTTGAGTGGGTTCTTTGAATTGAAATTGAACTACAGCACCGCCGGAAAAGTCGATACCGAAGTTAAGATTTTTTGTGAATAACAAAAGGAAGGTAATGAGAATAAGTCCACAGGAGACTGCAAGCCAGGTGCTTCTTTGTCCCATAAAATCAATATTGGTGTTTGTGGGTATAATTTCTAGCATAATTTTATCCTTCTTTAAATACTAATCATGGCTTCATTTTTTCTAGATGGGCGCATAATCCAAAGGTCAAACAACATGCGGGTTACAAAAACAGCGGTAAATAGTGAAGTGATAATTCCAATGAGTAGGGTTACGGCAAATCCTCGAATGGGTCCAGTGCCGAATTCCATGAGTACTAATGCGGCCACTGCGGTGGTAATATTTGCGTCTAGGATGGTTGCCCATGCGTAGGAGAATCCTTGTTCTAGAGCGGATACGGCAGATTTACCCATGCGTAGTTCTTCTCGAATACGTTCGTATATAATTACGTTAGCGTCCACGGACATACCAATGGTAAGGGCGATGCCGGCGATACCGGGGAGGGTGAGGGTGGCGCCTAGGCCCACTAGAATAGCAAAGATAAATAGGGAGTTTAGGAGTAGGGCCACAACGGAAATACAACCAGCAAACTTATAGTATATGATCATAAAAAGAAAGATGAGGGCAAAGGCAATGAGGCTTGCTTTTCGTCCTGAAGCGATGGAGTCTGCACCAAGGCTGGGACCCACCACCCTTTGTTCTTGGAATTCTAATTTTGCGGGCAGGGCTCCTGCACGGAGAATAATGGCAATATCGCTGGCTTCTTTGAGGATGTCCTGATAATTTCCTCGACCCATGCTGATACGAGCACTACCCTGGGAAATTCTTTCTTGGAGTACGGGAGCGGTATAGACCACACCGTCGAGCACAATGGCTAGGCGTTTACCCACATTGTCTCCAGTGAGTTTGTCGAATTTAGCTGTGCCCCTATAGTTAAAGTTTAGGGAAACGATGGGAAATCTGTCCTGTTGGTCGATGGAGGCAAAGGCGTCTTGGAGGTCCTGTCCCGTTACGTCCACTTTCTTTTTTAGGAGATAGGGTAGTTTGCCGGTTTCTTTTCCCGTAACAGGGTCTTTTATACGACCAAAGGCAATTTCCGTATCTTTGGGTATTTCCTTGCCCACAAATTTATTGATATTGCTCACATAGGTACTGAGATCTAATTTTTTAGGAAAGGAATCTTTATTTTCTTTTTCTATTTTCACCACTAGCGCAGCAAGTTTGGCTGGGGTAATGCTTTCATCGTCTACGATTTGAAATTCTAGTTTGGCCACTTTACCAATGATGGATTTTGCTCGGTCCACATCTTTCACGCCAGGCAGTTCAATAAGGATTTTATCTGATCCATGGGAGGTAATGACAGGTTCTTTTACGCCGAACTTATCCGTACGGTTACGGATCACCTCAATGGCCTGTTCTATGGTTTTCGTGCGAATAAAGGTTAGTTGGGAGTTACTAAGGGCTAGTACAAAACGGGCTCCCTCTTGGAGAACAATTTTATAGGTGGTGCCGTAGATTTCTTTAAGAGAAATACGGAAATTTTCTGCATTTTTTGGGTCTTCAAGGATTATTTCCATTTGGGGGTCTAGGGGAGGGGAGTTCTTTATAAATTCAAAGCCTTTGATTTTGAAAGTGCCATCCTCATTGTTCTTGAATTCTTTGATCATGGTTTCCGTGGTGCGGGTAAGGTTTTCCTTAAAAACTTCGGGAAACTGGGCTCCCATAATCATATAGAGGCCGCCTTGTAGGTCCAAGCCCAGGTTGATTCTATTTTTGATAGGGAAATTTTCCAGGTCGATCTGGGGAAACAGGGTGGGTATGACCTGGAGGACAGCTATTGTTGTGAGACCAAGAAAAAGTATGAATTTATACCACCAAGATTTTCGCATAATTTATTTTCTTTCCGTTCTTTGGTTATTTGCCATTTTTAATAATGCTTGCAACCTGAGATTTGAGTACTTTAATACGGACATTATCTGCTATCTCCACAGTTATCACTTTATCTGTCACTCCTGTTATCTTACCAAAGATTCCAGCTTGTGTTACAACTTCTTCACCTTTTTGTAGTCCATCTTGCATTTTTTTCTGTTCCTGCACTTTTTTCTGCTGGGGGCGGATGAGTAGAAAGTAAAAAACCACGAACATAAGAATAAAGGGCAGGAATGCCATAATTCCTGGGGCTTGGGGTGGGGCGATGGGGTTGTCTGCGGCAAAAGCTATGGTAAAAATCATGGTGTCCTCGTTATTGGTTAAATTATATTTCCTTGTTTCTTATAGAACGTAGAACGGAAATCGTCAAAATGCTTTTCTTCAATAGCGAATTTAATTTTCCGCATGAGGTTTAAATAAAAGTGGAGATTATGGACTGTATTCAGATATGCGCCCAACATTTCTTTGTTTTGTTGGAGATGATGCAGGTAGGATAGGGAAAAATTCGTACAAGTATAGCATGAGCAATCTATGTCTAATGGGTTGGAATCTTTAGTGTATTTCGAATTTCGAATATTCACTTTGCCCCGGGACGTAAAGAGCGACCCATTGCGAGCATTGCGAGTAGGCAAGACGCAGTCAAACATATCTATCCCTGCGGCCACGCCTTCCACGAGATCCTCAGGGCGACCCACTCCCATTAAATAGCGAGGTTTTTCTTTGGGCAGGAGGGGTGCAGATGAGTAGACCATTTCTTGGAGGAGGCTGGGTTCTTCTCCCACGGACAGTCCTCCGATGGCATAGCCAGCAAAGGGTAGTTCCAAAAGTCTTTCGGTATGTTCTTTGCGTAGGTCGGGAAACATACCGCCTTGTTGGATGCCGAAAAGAACTTGGTGGGGGTTGAGGGGAATTTGGGTGCATCGTTTGGCCCAGCGGGTAGTCAGTTCCATGCTTTTTCGTGCCGCACTTTTTTCTGCTGGATAGGACAGGCATTCGTCGAAGCACATGACGATATCGCTGCCGAGAGCTTTTTGTATTTCCATGGATTTTTCGGGAGTAAAGTTGTGACGACTTCCGTCAATATGACTAGCAAACTCCACCCCCTCCTCCGTAACTTTTGCCAAAGAAGACAGGCTCATGACTTGGTAGCCTCCGCTGTCTGTAAGGATTCCCCCTGGCCATTGCATAAATTGGTGCAATCCCCCCTGTTCTTTCACCACATCATGGCCAGGACGCAAATATAAATGATAGGCGTTTGCCAATAGTATGGTGGCTCCCAGTGATTCCAGTTCCTTGGGAGGCAAGCCCTTGACGGTAGCGGATGTGCCCACGGGCATGAACAGTGGAGTGGAAAAAATTCCATGGGAGGTTTCTAGGCGACCTGTTCGGGCTTCTCCGTCCTGTGAGAGCAGGGAAAATGTAAATTTTGTCTTTGCGGTCACAGTTTTGGAGCGTACTGTGAATTATGGAAAAACACCAATCTAAAAAAGAAAAGGAAGCGATTCTCGCATTGCCTGGAGGTCCTTTGGAGGGGCAGCCCCGGGTTCGTTTTGCTCCTTCTCCAACGGGGAGTCTTCATGTTGGTGGGGCTCGCACCTATCTTTTTAATTGGCTCTATGCCCGTCATGTAGGTGGAAAAATATTGATTCGTGTGGAGGACACGGATCAGGAGCGTTCCACGCCTGAGTTTGAGCGTATGGTGTTAAGTGATCTTGATAATTTAAATTTGGAGTATGACGAGGGACCGGAGAAGCCGTCGGATTTAAATGTGGGGCCCTATCGTCAGTCGGAGCGTTTGGAAATTTACGGTGTTTTTGCCCATGCTATTTTAGAAAAGGGTGCGGCTTACCGTTGTTTTTGTACGGAAAGTGATTTGGATAGGAAGGCGAAGTTGGCAAAAGAGAAGGGTAGGCCTCCCCATTACGATGGAACTTGTGCCCATTTGTCTCCAGAGGAGAGCGATCGACGAGCCCAAAAGGATTCTTTTGCTATTCGCATGGCTGTTCCTCCCAAGGATTATATTCTTAGGGATCATATTCGGGGGAACATTACATTTAAGCATGGAATGGTGGGGGATTTTATTCTCCTTCGATCCAACAAGATTCCCGTATATAATTTTGCGGTGGTGATAGATGATTACCTTATGCACATTAGTCATGTGATCCGTGCAGAGGAGCATATGCCCAATTCTCTCCGACAGATGATGATCATGGAGGCATTGGATATTCCTCAGCCCACGTTTGCCCATATTAGTTTAGTGTTGGGAAGTGATCGGAAGAAGCTTTCCAAGCGACACGGGGCTGCCTCGGTGGACGACTATCTCAGTGAGGGTTATCTCTCTGAAGCGTTAGTGAATTTTCTAGCTCTTTTGGGTTGGTCTCCGTCGGACAATAAAGAGATTTGTTCTCTTCCCAAGATCATTGAGAGTTTTCATTTGGAAAAGCTCACCAAGTCTCCGGCTATTTTTGATACGGAAAAATTGCGTTGGATGAACGGGGAGTATATTCGGGCCATGGATAGGGAGGCATTGCTTGTGCGCCTTCGTCCTTTTGTGGAAAAAGCGGGCTATAATGTGGATAAAAATGGCAAGGAGTGGTTTTTGCGTGTTCTCGATTCAGTTCATGAGAGCCTGCACCTATTGTCGGACATTGGACCTGCTCTGGAGATTTATTATCCAGAGACCTATCAAATCGACGAGGAGGCCAGTGCCATGTTAAGTTCGCCTGAGGCTCAGAAAGTGGTGGAGGCTTTTCGGGAGGAGTTAGAAGATCAGGCTGAGGCATCGGTGGAGAGTTTAGTAGCGATACAGAGTGGGGTGAAGGCAAAGACGGGTACTAAGGGGAAGGATTTATTTATGCCGCTCCGTGCCTGTATCACAGGCAAGTTAAAGGGCCCTGAATTGAAGTTGGTTTTCCCGTTGATTGGGAAAGAGGAAGCTTTGAGGAGAGTGGGTATGGCCCAGAAAATTTCTTCCGTGGGTTGACAAATCCCCAATCATAACCAAATTATTCATACAGACAGGCTCAAAAAAACAGAACAAGGAGAAAACAACATGCCAAAGACAGAAAAAAAGACAGAAAAAAAGACAGAAAAAAAGACAAAAAAGAAATTTCAAGCCGAGGTGACAAAGATTTTACACCTCATGGTTCACTCCCTTTATTCGAAAAAAGAGATATTTTTACGCGAGTTGGTGTCCAACGCATCGGACGCACTGGATAAGTTCCGATTTGAGGCGATATCCAACACCAAGCTTAGCAGTAAAGAGGAGCTTCATATTCGACTCCTACCGAACAAGAAGGAGCGCACATTAACCATTGAGGACAACGGCATTGGTATGGACTACCAGGAGGTACAGGACAATATCGGCACCATTGCTCAATCGGGCACTACTCAGTTTTTGGATAAATTACAGGAGGCCAAGGATCAACCAGATTTGATTGGTCAATTTGGAGTGGGATTTTATTCTTCCTTTATTGTGGCAGACAAGGTGAGTTTGCACACTCAAAAGGCAGGGGAAGAGACTGGCGTGGTGTGGGAGTCCACTGGAGACGGCACGTATACATTGGAAAAAAAGGCTCGAGAAAAGGGGCATGGCACCTCGGTTACGCTTTTTTTAAAGGAGGATTTGGATCAGGACTTTACAGAGGAGTGGGTATTAAAGATGTTCGTAAAAAAATATTCGGACTTTATTTCCTTTCCCATAAAGATGGAATGTGTAAGGGAAAAGCCTATTGAGAAATCTACAGACAAGTCTGCAGACCAGTCTGCGGAAAAATCTCCAGAGAAGTATATGGAAGATGAGGTTTTAAACAGTCGGACCGCAGTGTGGTTACAGAGTGCAAAAGATCTTTCAAAAGACGAGTACAAGGAGTTTTACAAGCACATTTCCCATGATTGGAACGATCCCCATAAGCATATTCATTTTAAAGCTGAGGGCACTTCTGAGTTTTCTGCTCTTGTGTATGTTCCCTCTCAAGCGCCCCGTGATTTTTATCTCCAAGACGGAAAATGGGGGTTGCAGTTATATACCAAGCGTGTATTTATCACAGCTAATTGTGAGGGGCTTATTCCTTCCTACTTAAGATTTTTAAAGGGAGTGGTGGATAGTAGTGATCTCTCTCTCAACGTTTCTAGGGAGATGTTACAGCAAGATCATCAAGTGCAGCAGATTAAAAAAGCGCTTACCAGTAAGGTATTGTCTTGTTTCAAGGATTGGATCAAGAAAGATAGGTCTGAGTATGAAAAATTATGGGCTACGTTTGGTGCTGTATTTAAGGAAGGTGTTCATAGCGACTACGGCAATAAAGAGAAGCTTCTCGATCTCTTATTATTTACCAGCACCGAAGAGGAAAACAAATACACCACTTTATCTGAGTATGTGGAGCGAAAAAAAGAAGATCAGAAATCTATTTTTTATCTTACTGGGGATAAGATCGATGAAATTCGCAAGAGTCCTATTTTAGAGCGTTTTAGATCCAAGGGCTATGAAGTATTATTACTGACGGATCCCATAGATGAGTGGGTTACAAACGCGATTGATAATTATAAGGACATGGAATTTCTTTCCGTTTTAGACGAGAAGTTAGACATTGATTCTGAAACTGAGAAGAAAGACAGGGAGAAGAAGGCTAAGCAGACAGAAAAAATGTTAAACCCTGTGGTGATGGTTTTTAAAAACACATTGAACGAAAAACTCCAGGACGTGCGCCTTTCTCGAAGGTTGGTATCCTCTCCTGTATGTTTAGTTTCCTCTGGATCTAGTGCTCGGATGGAGCGGATCATAGCCAATGCGACTGGGGAAAAAATGTCTGCTTCCAAGCGTATATTGGAGATCAACCCGGATCATAAGGTCATTCAAAAAATGTCTTCTCTGGACGACACTGCAAAAGCCAACTGGGCGAAAATACTCTATTCTCAAGCCCTACTCCAAGAGGGTTCTCCCGTGGAAAATCCTGTGGGTCTTAGCCAAGAGATAGTGGAGTTGATGGGAAGTATCTGAAAAATCCAGTTTCTGTAACGCACTGTTTTTAAAGCTATTTTTGTGCCTTTTTTGTGAATCAACTCGGAATTCGTCGATTTTTAAAAGTAATACTTGATTTATATTGCGTCGCAATATATATTGCTTGTACTTAAGAAACAAAGGAGTTTAATTATGAAAATGAAAAAAATAGTATGGCTGTATTTCTTTTGCGCCCTTCTTCTACCTCACATGGCATCTGCTACGGACTTGTACCTGTTCTTTATTAATGGTGATGCTAAATATGACTATAAGGGTTGCAAAAATGGAGAAATTTCTTGCAAAGAAAAAGTGATAGGAGATGCTAGTGAGACTTTCTTAAAAAAAGCAAAAGAATTTTCTAAAACTTGTAGGGACTGCGATGTTGTTATTTTTCATGTGAAGCCATATACGGAAACAAAAGAGTACTATGTTCAGGAACGATTTGGCACTACCTTTGGTGGTGCTAAATATAGTGTTGTACCCGAAGAATATGTAAATCCAGATAAACATAAAAAAGTTAGCAAGAAAGTCGAACGATCTGGTCGTGTCCTTTTCTATTCAAATGGAGATATTGTAAATGAACTTCCTTTAATTATATCTAGGGACTCTTTGGGAAATATACCCAAAATAGGTCCTATTTTATCGTTAATACGCAGGTCTACTGACTTTTCTAGGGAATTAAAGAAAATAGATGAAAGTAAATTTTTTCAAAGCACATATTATAATAAACAATTTGCTTTCTTTTTTAGTCATAACATTCCAGAGGATAGTTCCAGAGAATTTTTTCAAAGCAATAAAGAAGCTAAATTTTCCATTGATGCTGCCTTAGATTTTATAAGAGGATTTTCTAAGATCAGCAACAATGGAGAAGATCGTCCGCTTGACGCTCTTTTTCTATTCAGTTGTGCTGTTGGTTTAAGTACTGTTTCTAAAATTTATAATGAAAATACCACTGATTTACTGATAGCTCATCCTACATTAGTACCATTAGAAACCTTAGTTTCATGGGATCTTCTTTCTTTAAGAGAACACCTTTCCAGTAATAAAGATACTTATGAGAGTATTAAGACTTTTTTAGATAAGTCTTTTTCTCCTGAAGAGGAGAATTACAAGGAAAGCCTTATGCCTGTTATTTCTGCAGATTACGCTGTTTCTATTTATAATTTAAGATATATTTCTTTTGATATGGTTTTACAAAAAGCTTTGAAGGAAGGAGAAAAAATATCAAGAAAGATAAGTAAAAGAATAGCGGATGGGCTAAGGGAGCGAGCTTCTGGAGAATCTGCTGGCAAACTAGGCATTGGACAAGTTGTAACTGGTCGGTCTCTTAAAGAAGAAATTAATTGTGGTGTCCACCCAGAAATGCAGTCTACTCTTAAAAACTTAGAGCCTTCTCTAGATAAGTATTTTTTTCAGGGGAAATCTATTAGGAGTATCTTTCACAAACAAAAGAAAAAAGTAAGAGATTTTTCTGGATGGAGCTGTCTCTTCTAAAAAATTTGCTCGGCTCTCGGTGGTTTTCAGGATAGTTGTCCCTTTAAAATTTAAACTACTCCATGTCTAGCAAGATTTTTACCATGTTTCAATAGCTTAATTTTTAAAACTCTATTTCACTGGGATTTTTCTCTTTTTTTACAGGGGACGACTTTGGCGGCTCCAGCAAGCTGTAGGGCTTGCGCCGCCAGCCGCCCGTGGTAATGAAGCAGTTGCTTGCATTTATCAATATCCCGAGAAAAATTTTCCGCAGGAGCGCGCTCATTACAATATTTCCCTCGATTCGTGTGCTCTTTGTTATAAAAATCCATGGCTTATTCAAGTCTATCTGGATTTCATCAAGAGTTTTCTGTTTTTTTTCTGAACGCTGTCTTATAAAACTCCTATCAGGTAATTTGATTGAGCCTCTCTGTACTTCCATTCGCTTGTGAATGACAAGATTTTGTCTCGTATGCTCAATGCTATTTAAATGAAAAAGAACAGCTATTGGCCTCTAAGTTCCTGTGGCCATACTTTTTAACGGATTTAATTTTACAACTTCTGACCTATCCCAGTTTCTTGTTTTCCCTGACCAACGATTTGGGTTTTTTTGTTTTGCTCGCTCGTATACCGCTCGTCTCTTAGCTAATATCTTAACATCTTCACCTCTCCTGCGACTCCCTGGAGTTACAAAATTTATACCACTATGAAAGTGCTCTTCATTATACCAAGAAATAAATTCATCCATCCATTCCCTACATTCCTCAATAGATTCAAACGGTTTAAAGGGATAGCTTGGACAATATTTCAGTGTCCTAAACAAAGATTCTGAATAAGGGTTGTCATCGCTGACTCTCGGTCTATTAAAGGATGGAATCACTCCAAGTCTCTGGAGTGTTGCAAGCATGGTAGCTCCCTTCATTGGTCCTCCATTGTCTGAATGAATAACAAGCGCTCCTTCCTCTATCTTTTCTTGCTTACATAAATTTGATATCATTTGACTTGAAACTCTATCATTTTGTTCTGAGCTAATATCATAGCCAACGATACTGCGATCAAAGATATCCATCACTAGGTACAGGTAAAATTACACACCTTTTATATTAGTTTTTAAATATGTTATGTCCCAACTCCAAACTTCATTAGGACCTGTGGATACAAGCTCTCGAGGATTATTAACCTTACTTCCCTGCTTTTGCTTACCTCTATGGACTAGCATTCCCTCTTCTTTTAGACAGCGGTAAAAAGTAGATTCACTGGCTATATACTTTCCCTCATCGGCTAATGCGGGTACGATCTGTGCTGGCGGCTTATCCTGGAACCTTTCACTGTTTGCTATTTTAAGAACTCTTTCTTTCTCCTCATCGCTTAATTTATTTGCTGGAACATTCTTGGAATCCTTCCTCCTATCTCCAACAGAATCTTTCTTCCAACGTCTATAGGTTTTGGGATCTACTCCCACCTGTATGCATGCCTTAAAGAGGCATGCCCCATTAGAGACAGCCTCTTCAATTTTTTTTAAACAATCTTTTCTATCTGCTAGCTCTGTTCGTCTTCCTCGTTTTTTCCCCATATCAGTTCCATCTTTTTTTTTAGAACCAACAGGGCACTAGCTTCTGCAAGAGCCTTATCTTTACGAAGAATTTCTTTTTCCAAAATATGAATTTTCTTTTTCAATTGACGTTTCTCGGAAGGATCCTCCCTTTCACAAAGCTCACGCCTCCAGTCATTTATATCTCGATTAAAAAGTCCGTGCTTACGCAAATAGGCACCTCTACTTTCTTCCTCTTTGAGTTCTGCAATCTGCTCAATTGCTCCAAGTTTTTGTTTTCTACTCCAGTATTTATTTCCTTTTTTCATACTAGGCTCTTTACCACATTCCCTTACCCATTTGGATAGGGTGGGCTGTGATATATCAACCTCACGGCTGAGAGCATAAGCACTGGGACCACGAGGAGATAACATCTTCTGAACCATCGTTTTCTTTATTTCTTCTGAATATAGCTTCATAATAAAGCCTTTCTAGCCCCCTATTGTTGATGAAAGAACTACGAGATTACGGCTTTTAAGAAAAATCAGCCGAACTCACGCAGATCGTGAAAAGGGACAACTTCCCTGAAACAGGGGGCTCCATTGTGCGAAGTATAAAAAATAAAATCCAATAAATAAGATAATAAAAGTCTGGTACTATACTGTTAATTAGTGAATAATTAGCTTTTTGCAATACATCAGACTCTCAGAGTCAAATTAAAAATCAGTAAGTCCCTTGAAACACAAAGCTTTTAACAATTAGAATTATTTTTTTTAAAATATAATTCAAAGCGATATTTTTATTGACAGGTATAACCCCGTGCGATATGTTCGGTGCATTGATGAGGTTGAAAGGCTTCATCAATGGGAAAAATAGGCCCTCCCCAATTAAGTTAAGTGGTGCTTTTAATAAAAGGAGAAAATAATGAAAAACATAATCGTAACAACACTAGTAATAATGCTAGGAATACAGGCACCTTTATCTGCATCTGCAGAGGGGACAAACAATAACATCGAGGATACACGGCTTGAGTTTATTCAAAGCTTTGATGCTCTTCTTGCAGAAGGTACGCTTAGTCAAGAACAAGCAGAGCTTGTACAGGACTATATAGATGATATAAAGACGGGAACCCCTGAGCAAATAGCTGAGTTGCAAAACTTAGTGAACCAAGAAACACAGACAGCAGGCTTCATTGTAAGTGGTGTCGGACTTGCCCTTGTGATTCTTGCACTTGGTGTGGTTTTTGCACTATAAAAAATAAAAAATAATTAAAAATATAAAAGCACTCAAGAGAACGTATTTCTTGAGTGTTTTTTTTTATTCTCTTAACAGACCGCTGTATTTTCACTTTCATTTAAAAGCCTAAATTTATAGGGGAAACAGCAATAAGATTATACGTCGTGTTATGAAATTTCCTTTTACTGAGGTGTGAGTTTTTAGATTTGTCCTTACACAGAATCATTTTTTATTGACGCCCTAAATAGCGCTATGATAGGTTCGCAGCATTAGATTTAGGGAAAACAGTGTCCTCCCAAATAAAATGGTGTTTTATAAAGGAGTAATAAAAATGTTAAAAAAAGTATATGTACTTATAGTCGCAAGTTTTTTTATGATGAATATGAATGCCTGTAAAAACGATAGTAAACTGACTATGATGACCCAAAACCTATATTTGGGTGCTGATATTAGTAGGCTAATTAAAGGGGGGGAAGGGAATGATCCTGTCTCTATTTGGAGAACTGTCCAGTACACCCGATTCCAGGATAGGGCAGTGGCTTTAGCAAAAACTATGGCTCGCCACAAGCCTCATGTAATTGCTCTACAGGAAGTAAGCCACTATACAATTGCGCTTGCAAGTAATGGTTATGTATTAGTAGATTTATCCTTTCAAGATGTTTTGATGGGAGCGCTGGAAGCTCAAGGTCTTCATTATAGGGCTGTGGCACGATCTCCTGGAGTAGACAGAACATTTCCAGCTAGTCTGCCAGATGTTGGAGACGTAAATGTACGATATCAGGGTTACAATTTATTGCTTGTAGACCCGTCCATTGAGGTGAGCAATACAGTTGAGGGAGAATATAATGCTCAATTGTCCCTCCCCCTAGGAGATGGGACTGTTACGTTTACAAGAGGCTATACAGTGTCTGAGCTAAAAAAAGGGGGCGTTTCTTTTGCTGTGGCGAATACCCATTTAGAATTACATCCTAGTATTCAATTGGCACAAGCTGGGGAACTCATGGAGGTAGTGAAAGACCTAGGCACAGACACTTTTGTTATGGGAGATATTAATAGCGCAGCTCCAAACATCGCTTCGGAATCTGAAAATACAAACACTGCCACCTATACTTCCTTTCTAGAGGGTGGTTTTCGGGATGCTTTTCTGGATGTAAATGCAGACTCTTTGGCTACAAGCACTTGTTGTTTTAGTGAAACTCTCGATGAAGAGAAAGGCGACTTGAGTGAAGGGCGCATTGACCATATTCTCTATCGAAGGGGAAATAACTCTGTGGTTACTAAGAGGCGAATGCGAGTATTTTTTACAGGAAATAAAAGTACTGATAAAACTCCTGGCAGTGATGAGTCACCATCCCTTTGGCCCTCAGATCACTTAGGTGTGGTAATGGAGCTGAATTCTCAGAAAGCAAAGAGAACGCCAATTCGTTAAAACAATAGTTTTTCAGTCGAGTACTGCCTGCGAGATAGTGTGTTAGACTATGGAGTGTAGGAGGGAATGGATTCCTGTATAAGGATGTGACGCATTGTCTCATGCCAGGAAGATTTACTATTCCCTTGATCATTAAAACAATGGAGTTGTTTTATTCATGTGGAAGAAAATAAAGCATAGACAGTTTTTCGTAGGTCTATTTCTATGCCTTCTTGTGCTTTCTTCTTTTTTTATCTTCTTTAGGTTTCAGGAAGATATTTCCCAAGAAAGGAATCTCGGTTCTTTTTTCAGTGGAGATCAAGAAGCTTTCGGCATTGAATTTTCTAATCAAAAAACTGATTTATTTATTCGAAATTTTTATTCCATTTTTTTAAAAAATTTTATTGAAGAGAATTTGCAGAGTTTATATTTAAAGGATTCTTTTTTTCACGCTTCAGATGTTTCCTATTGTATTCAAGATCAATATAAAAATTTTGAAACAGAGCCTATAGATAAAATTTGGAAAAAATGTTGGGGCATGCCCAATACTCTCGTAACTATAATGGAACATAAGATGAAGTATTCATGCCAGTCTTTTCGTTGTACAATAGGAAGAGAGTTCCATCCTATTCCCGCATTCTTTAATTTTCATGAACTTCGTTTTCCAAAGTTTAAGCTTTCTGAAAATTTTGAAGTGTCTCATCTTGGAAATAATGTATTTGAAATGCTTACTTGTCTAGAGGATTTTGCCATAGAGGGGAATATTACTCTTTCTTCTCTAAAAGAAGGTTTACCTTTACACCATAGCCCTAATTTGTTAGCCTCTTATAAAGACAGCCCGCCTATTTGTATCAAATTACAGCTTATAATAGAGCATAATAAAAACGGTAAATCTGAGATTAGAGTTAGTAATGCAACTGATATTACGTTTGAATCTGAAAATTTTTCTGTTAATATTTTGGATACTGATAAGAAAGAATATTTTAATGAAGAATTATCACACTTAGGCACGTACTTTCTTAGAGAAAACCCTTTGCTGAAAAAAGCAAAATTAACATTATACAGAGAGCTAATGGGTAATTATTTTAGCGATATAGATAAGTCAAAGTTAAATGAAAAAGCTCAAGTGCTTTTTATTAATGGTTTTAACTTTGAAAAAATAAAATCTATTGGAAAAGAAACTAGAATGGATGAGTTAATTGAGCACTCTTCAAATATATTATGGCGATATTTTTCAGAAAGTGCGGAAGAACCATTTTCGGTTCATTATAATCCATTTTATATTCGGATGTATGACCTATTGAGAGAAAATAAATTATGGGATGAGCTTGAGTTTAATATAAATTTTAATGATAAAGAATACTCCAGATCCTACTTTAGTGCGGATAGAGGTACAATGCCATTTATTTTGAAAATGAAATTAATTGATTTTAATTTAAAAAAGAAAATACTTTATAAAGAAGAATTCAAGCCTATTTTATTAGATGCTATTCAAGATACATTATATTCTATTTTGGGTATTTCTTATGATGTTCAAATTCCAGAGAGGATACATTGGAAAAATATTGATTTTGATAAATATAAATTCTTTAATGAAGCTGATTCTACAGATGAAAGCAGATATGACGATCAGATGAAGACCATAATCTCATTCTTTACTACAGGAAATCTTTTAGCAAATGAACTGAATGAAATGGATAGGAGAGTTAAAGCATTTAATGTTTTGAATGCTGATAAGAAAGAATCTTCAGAGAGCCACAAATCTTTAGATGAACTATTATCAAGCTTAGGCACATACTTTTTTAGAGAAAACCCTTTGTTGAAAAAAGCAAAATTAACATTATACGGAGAGCTAATGGGTAATTATTTTAGCGGCATAGATAGCTCAAAGTTAAATGAAAAAGCTCAAGTACTTTTTGTTAATGGCTTTAACTTTGAAGAAATAAAGTCTGTTGGAAAAGAAACTAGAATGGATGAATTAATTGAGCACTCTTCAAATGTATTGTGGGAATACTTTTTAGAAAGCAAGGAAAAACCGTTTTCGATTCATTATAATCCATTTTATATTCGGATATATGACCTATTGAGAGAAAATAAATTATGGAATGAACTTGAGTTTAGCATGAATTTTAATAATAAAAAATATTTCAAATCTTACTTTAATGAGAATAAAGACACAATGCCATTTATTTTAAAAATGAAATTAATTGACCTTAATTTAAAAAAGAAAACATTTTACAAAAAAGAATTCAAGCCTGTTTTATTAGATGCTATTCAAGATGTATTATATTCTGTTTTGGGTATTTCTTATGATATTAAAATTCAAGAGAGGATGCTTTGGAAAGAGACTGATCTCGATAAATATGAATTATTTAAAGGAGCTGATCTTGCCAGCCTTATGAATGAAAATAAATACGATGATCAGGGAAATATTATTATCTCATTCTTTATTAGAGGATATTATTTGGCAAGTCAACTGAATGGAATGGATATAAGCAGATCATTACTTATTCAGTATACTTTATTTAGAGATAGTAAAATATTTAGAGATAGTAAGAATTTTACAAATTCCCCGGCTTTTGTGGATTGGTTAAAGAAAGTTCATTTAAACTATATTTTCCCTTTAGTTTTTAAGAATCTTAATAAAAAAATGGATAACCTTGATTTTTCTTTTTATATGAAAGGTGATGCCTCTGAGGATGACTCCAATGTAGAATCAGAATGTTTTTTTGAAGAAGAACCTCTTGCTTACAATTTTAAATTGGTAGCGCCCAAGAATTCTTTACGGCAATATTTAAAAAAAATTCATGAAGAACGATTTATGGGAAAAACTTTTTTTATTAAAGAGTCAAAAAGTTCTGGAGATGGAACAAATATTGAGAATAAAATGATTTTATTAGAGGATAATAAGATTCATAAAGGAGATGGTGTGTTTGTTAAATTCCACAAACCCCTTAAGGTTTCTTTTGAAAAAAGAAAAAAAACAGTTGAATCTGAAAAATTTCTCCGAGTTTTAGGAGGCAAGCGAGACAAAAAACTTAAAAAACATGATTTCATAAAAATAGATGCTCCTTTCCATTTTAAAAAAAAGACGAAGCATGGGTTTATGGAAAAATTTTTTAATCTGGCTTTTTCTACTGACTCTGGAGAATGTAGTGAACAGTTCCGGATACGATTGCAGGAGAACAAAAAAAATACCTCTGAAATTGCATTATCTGTCTTGCAGGACAGAGACTGTAGTTCTGTAGTTCAACAATTTTTTCTAAAAGCAGTTTTATCCTATTTTTTAAGTCCATTTATTCCCATTGTTGCTATACTTAACCAGTCATTTTCTTTAGACTATAAAGCCAGTTCAGGTATGGATGATAGTTTTTCCATTGTGAGGTTATTCTTGAAAAAATATCGTATCGTGAATATGTGTGAATCTTCCAAAAAACTGGTATTTTTCATTGAGCTCAAGCCTTCGTCTTCACTCTGATCTTTTCTATGGTCTTTAGGAGAATGTGAGATGCTTGGAAACAGTGCGTCGCACCTTCCATTTTTTCTTTTTCTATTTAATGATTTACTGGATTTTTACTTGTTGTATTACTAAATAAAAAATGTTGTACTATTTGTGCTTGTATAAATTTTCAAGAGAAGAGGGAGAATTCTTACATTATGTTTGATACCGAAGAGACGCTAAGTACGTATAGAAAATTCAGAAAACATATATACACGCATGGCGTCGATATTTTTGGAGAGAGCATCTTCTTTTCCAGCAAAGAATATTTTTATCTAGGTTTTATAAACGAAAAAGAGAGTACAGAAGCAGAAAAAGAAGCCTTTGAAGATTGGCATACGTTTAATTGGATTTTTTCCCATACCACAGCTAAAGGCAAACCAACGGCACCGAATCGTAAGAGAATTGCAGCAAATTTTTTAGAATGGCATGGGTCAAAAATTGCAGAAAGAGATCAACTGCTAATCCAGAAAAGCATGGACAGTGTACTAGCCTTCTATCAGGTTTTGAAAAAAGATGTTCAAGGGGAGCGAATTTACCTAAAGGATATGCTCCTAGGACAGGAACTTTGGACTTATTATCCCTTGGACCTGAATGTGCAGGAGGGCTGTTTTCTTTGGGCAAAGATTATTGAATGGAACGATAGCTCTCTGCTGCTCACACATGGTGATACCCTGCTCTCTTTAGAAGATGGAATTGACACGTTGAGAAGCTGGGCCTACTCCTCTTCAAAGTCTGTGGAAGGAGAAATGCGTGAGATTTATTGGCTCTCTCGGATGGAAAATAAAAAAGTAATTCCCATGCGTTAATTCAATTCCCTTGTCCCCCTTTTTTTCGTATACATAAACGTATGAACTTCAATGGAAAGAATAAGGAGTATACAGCTGTTCTACTGGCCGCAGGCTATGGCTCGAGAATAGCAAGCCTAACGGATAAACCCAAATGCCTCCTTTCTTTAGGCAAAAAAACCCTTTTAGAAAGGCACCTAGACACCTGGAAGGACCTAGGAATCCAAAATGTTCATATTGTCCTAGGCTATAAAGCAAGCTCCATTGAACCTATCGCCAATAAATATACCCAGCACTTTCAAATCACCTATCTAGTGAACGAGGACTTTCGTAATTGTGGCAATACCTTTTCTTTATACTTGGGTATTAAGGGCGTCCAAGGACCATGCCTGATTTTTGATGCAGACCTTGCCTATGATCCCATCATCTTAGATGATTTTTTAAAAAATGGACCCAATAGTGAGATGGCAGTGGCTCCAGTAAGTATGGATAATATGGAAGCCACAAAAGCCCTAGTGGATGAAAAGAAACATATACGAGTGCTAGCAGATAAAAGACCCATCCAAGAAAGTGAACTATTGAAATACCGCTTTATGGGAGAAGCAATTGGGATTTTAAAATTTTCAAGTAATGGAACATCTAACTTAAAAAAACATGCTAAAAGTTTTCTCTCCATACCGAAAAATTTGAATTTAAACTGGGAATATTTGATGAACGAATATTTATTGAGTAATGATGTTGGTGCCCATATGACCCAAGAAGGAAACTGTATAGAGATTGATACTCCAGAGGATTTTAAAATGGCAAAATCCCTTTTTGGTTATAATTGAAGACCTGACTTTGAAAGGAAAATAGTGTTTTCTTTAGCAGAATACAAACGTAGCATACGACCATTTTATTTAGAAGAACCAATGGACTATTGTTTCTTTCGTCCTATTGCCTATATTATTGTAAAACTCACATGGAATCTTCCTTTAAAACCCGATCATTTTTCCATATGTTCTTTAATCGTGTCTATTCTATCAGCATATTTTCTGTCGACGGGCACGCCCAATGGATTTTTACTTGGAGGCCTAGGAATGCTTGCCTTTGGTGTCTGGGATTGCTGCGACGGAATGTTAGCGAGACTCAAAAATAACGGTTCGAAATATGGAGAATTTATCGACATGTTTGTGGATTTAATTTCCTCTGCTGCTGCTTATATTGGCCTATCCATAGGTCTTTACAATTCGACAACCCTCTCCCTTCCTCCATACTTGGCTATCTTTTCTGCCCTTTGCCTTTTGCTACACCTGAGCCGATACCAACACTATAAGAAACAGTACCTTTTCTATCTAAAGGGGGACCCCGAAGGCAGGGCTCAGGAAGTAGATAAATATAAACAAGAGTATGAAAATCACTCCAAAGGAATTTTTGAAAAAATCCTTCTTCGTATGTTCCTTGTATATAACCGGATTCAACCGAAGCCTAGGAAGGACATGGAAACTGAAAAATACCTAAAATATAATAAAATCACTTTGCCACTATGGGGAGTGATTTCTGGAGCGTCCCATCTTTTTGTACTTTTTTGTACCCTGGTATTTCAAAGAATAGATTTATATTTTATGTACGCCCTTATCTTTGGAAATATTTGGTTTGTTATAATACTTTCTCTTCAAACACAAATAAATCGCCATATCTCCATCAAGCCTTTGTCCTCTCAAAATAAACGAATAAAGGCTCTAGGGGAAAAGTAAATGGCATTACTGATTGGTATCATCGGCGGCTTTGTTATGTCCATTCCGATTGGCCCCATCAATGTTTGGGTCATAAAAACCTGTGTTAAGAAAGGAATGAAAATTTCCATGGCTATCGCTCTAGGAGGATCCGTTATGGATTTCATTTACTTTTTTATTGTTCTTTCTGGTCTATCTTGGCTTGAGTTTAGCGAAAGCCTTGCCTTTTACCTGAAACTCATCGGCGTTTGTTTTATTTTTTTACTGGGCCTAAGAGAACTAATGGCAAAAAATATTCTACTCCATGATCCTAAATACCGGGCAACACCAAAAGAATTACTAGGAGCCGTTCTACTAGGTGTAATTATTTATACCTCCAACCCCACTCTTTTATTCACAATGACCGCACTGGGAGCGTTCTTAAAAAGCCTAGAACTGTTTCCTTTTACCCAATGGAATATACTCCTTATCTCCACAGGAGTAGGACTGGGAACATTCCTATGGTTTGTTGTGTTGACCCAAGTAATTCGCCGCTACCGAGAAGTAATCCTCAAGAAATATTTAAGTTACTTTACAAAAATTAGTGGTATACTCATGATAACTTTGAGCGTCATTATGGCCACTCAATGGTTCCAAAACTAGGGGGGCGGTTGAAATGGGCGGTTGAAATGGGCGGCTAAAAATGGGGCCTAAAAAGGGGCACAAAAAGAGAGTCAAAAAGGCTTAAGCAAAAAGGAGACAAAAAATGAAAAAAACAACGCGACTAAAAAGAATGCTAGAGAGCAAAGAGATGAGCTTTCTCATGGAATCCCATAACGGCCTATCAGCTAAGATTGTGGAAGAAGCTGGATTTTCTGGTATCTGGGGCAGTGGACTGTCCATTAGCGCAGCCCTAGGTGTTCGAGATAATAACGAAGCATCCTGGACCCAAGTCTTAGAAGTCATGGAGTTTATGAGTGATGCCACCTCTGTCCCTATCCTCCTAGATGGAGACACAGGCTATGGAAATTTTAATAATATGAGACGACTTGTGAAAAAACTGGAGCAACGGGAAATCGCCGGCGTTTGTATCGAGGACAAATTATTTCCAAAAACAAACAGCTTTTTAAGAGGAGAAAAACAACCCCTTGCAGATATAGATGAATTTTCTGGAAAAATTAAGGCAGGCTTAGATGCAAGGACGGACGAAGATTTTTGTATTGTAGCTAGAGTGGAAGCATTTATTGCAGGCTGGGGACTAGAAGAAGCTTTAAAGAGAGCGGAATCCTACCGAAAAGCTGGAGCTACGGCGATACTCATGCATAGTAAAAAAAATAATCCCAGTGAGATTTTTGCTTTTATGAAAGAGTGGGGAAATCGCTGCCCAGTAGTCATCGTACCCACAAAATACTATAGCACCCCCACAAAAGATTTTAAAGAGCATGGAATTTCTACTGTAATATGGGCCAATCATGTTCTACGCACTTCCATTCAAGCTATGCAAAATACGGCGAAACAAATTTACAAAGAGCAAAGCTTGATGGGTGTGGAAGATCAAATCGTATCTGTAAAAGAAATTTTCCGCTTACAAGATGATAAAGAACTAGCCGACGCAGAGAAAAAGTACTTTCAACAGGACACGGAAAGCAACGCTATTATATTGGCCGCTAGTCAGGGAAAGGAGCTAGGAGAGCTAACCATAGACAAGCCAAAGGCCCTACTTCATGTAAATGGCGTACCTATTCTTCAGCAAGCCATCGATAAAATCAGGAATTTTGGAATAAATAATATCTCCGTAGTTCGTGGTTATAAAAAGGAATCTTTTCCCGACTTGGGATGTGAGTATATTGATAATGATCATTTTAGTGAAACGGGAGAATTATATTCTTTATTTTTAGCAAAAGATAAAATTAAAGAGAATATTTTAATTGGCTATGGAGATATCGCTTTTAAAAGCTATGTTTTAAATCTTTTAGAAGATAGTAAGTCGGACATCTGTATCTTAGTGGATAGCAATATTCAGGACAGGAATAAAGGTTGTGTGGAAGATTATGTAATTTGTAGTCAAGAAAATAAAAAACAGTTTGGATTAGACTCTTCAAAACTATTGAATATTTCCCTATCTGCTAAAGGAGACCTTTCCTTCGAGCCCCATGGAGAATGGATTGGAATTTTAAAGGCTAACCCCAAAGGGTCAAAAAACATTCGAACCGCATTGGATCACTTATCCAAGAAAGCTGATTTTAATGAACTGAAGATGTCTAATTTATTTCAAGAGCTCATTTCTAAGGATGTGGAGATAGGAGTAGTTTATATCGAAGGTGGATGGATGGATGTGGACAGCTATAAGGATTTTGAAAAAATTCAAGTTTTTTAAGAACCATTAGTGAGGACGTAATTATGGACGCTAACATTTTTTTAGATAAGTGTAGAGAACATGGATTTCATCTTTTCACAGGCACACCCTGTTCCTACTTAAAACCATTTATCAATCAAGTGATTGACGATCCTAGCTTAGAATTTGTGGGTACCACAAATGAGGGAGATGCTGTAGCCCTTGCCACAGGAGCTTGGCTCGGCGGGCGACGTTCCGTTGTTATGTTTCAAAATTCTGGTTTAGGCAATGCCGTAAACCCATTGACCTCCCTTAGCCAAATAGTGAAAGCACCTTTTTTGGGAATTGTTACGTTAAGGGGAGAGCCTGGCGGTCCTAAGGACGAGCCTCAACACAAATTAATGGGTTCTATCACAACCGATCTACTGAGCTTGATGGAAATTCCTTGGTCCTATTTTCCCCAAGAAAGCTCTGAAGTAACAAAAGCTTTTTCCCATGCAGAAAAAATGATGGAGGAAAATAAGACACCATTCTTTTTTGTAATGAAAAAGGGAAGCGTGGACAGCTACGAACTACAATCTTCTCTCAAAGAATATATAACAAAAGAATACAACGCTAGAGTAAATAAAAAACGTACCGGTAAAATAGAATTTACTCGAACACAAGCACTAACAACCATTAAAGAAACATTGGGAGATAAATCTGTATATATTGCCACAACGGGAAAGACGGGAAGAGAACTTTTCACTTTGGGAGATACGGAAAATCAATTGTATATGGTGGGGTCCATGGGATGCGCACTTCCCCTGGGATTAGGAATCACCACAACGGAATATAAGAATCCTGTGTGCGTGATAGATGGTGATGGAGCCATTTTAATGAGAATGGGCAATATGGCTTTGGCAGGGCAGATGAAACCAAAAAATCTACTCCATATCGTATTAGACAACGGCATCCACGATTCCACAGGAGGACAAAGAACATTTTCAGAAACAATAGATTTCTGTGAAGTGGCCCTTCACTGTGGCTACGATTCCTCTTGGGAACTGGACTCTTTGGATGCCCTGGAATCCACACTTCGAACTGTTATACAGAAAAACAATGAAAGCGGCCTACACTTTATACGTTTCTTTATTCGACCAGGATCCCCTGCCCAATTAGCTAGACCCACAGTGCAACCTCTGGATGTTGCCATGCGATTAAAAAAGTATATAAATTTAGGGTGAGAGATGCAAAAAGAAACAATAACAAAAGAAATACAAAGAAATATTTTACTGAATCCGGGACCCGCAACAACTTCTGCTCAAGTGAAGTCTTCGTTAGTGGTGGAAGATATTTGTCCACGAGAACAAGAATTTGGCTTACTTTTAGATGATATACGAAAAAAATTGCTTTTAGTTGCAAACGGAGAAGCAGAGTATGAAGCAATTCTATTGGGTTCTTCTGGTACGGGAGCCATGGAATCTTGCCTACATTCTTGTTTGGATCAAGATGACAACAAGAAAATTCTCATCCTAGAAAACGGTGCTTATGGGCATAGAATGAATAAAATTTGCAAATCCTTAGCAATTAAAGCCGATATGTTATCTTTTGGCTATGATGGCCCCATTGATTTGCAAAAAGTGAAGGAGCATTTACAAAAGAAGAAATATTCTGTAATGGCTTTTATCCACCATGAAACCACCACAGGAATGATAAATCCGTTAGAGGATTTGAATAGAATAGCAAAAAAATTTAATGTAGCAGTGATGGTGGATGCCATGTCCTCTTATGGAGGAATCCCCATTGACTTAGAAAAAACTGACGTGGATTATCTTATTTCTTCATCTAATAAATGCATACAGGGTATGGCTGGGCTGGGGATAGTTTTGGCTAAGAAAAAAGAATTGGAGAAAATAAAAAACTATAAAAATAGGAGTTTTTATTTTAATTTGTACAATAACTTTTTAAATCAGAAAGAAACAAAGCAATTTTTGTTCACACCTCCCGTACAGATTGTTTATTCCTTAAATAGTGCTTTGGATGAGTTCTTTGCTGAGGGAGGGATTTCTGCTCGCTGGGAACGCTATTCTTGCCTGTATAAAGATATGTTTCAAGGGATGGTCCAAATGGGCTTTGCCCCACTTTTACCCGAGTCTTATCATTCTAAAATATTAACAACTTTTTTAGAACCTAAATGTCCTAACTATAATTTTGATTCAATGCATGATTTTTTGTATAAAAAAGGAATCACAATTTACCCAGGAAAAATTGACAGTAGGGGAACGTTTAGGATTTCTAACCTAGGTGACTTATCTCAAGAAGACATTGCCTATTTCCTGTCGACCGTGAGGGAGTACTTAAATTTCCATAAAATAAAGTTTTCATAACGATGAAATACTTAATTTCAATTAGTCTGTTTCTCTTTTCTTTTCAGCTTTTTGCTGAAGAGATTAAAATCTTTCAAATAAACTACCCCACCAAAGGAGTGTTTGTTGATTACTATATTGACAAAGAAAATTGTGATTTTAAGCCCCAAACATTGAGAGTAAAAATAAATAATGAAAAACCGAGTTTATTGGCAGATTTTTACTATGGATTTACTTTGGTTTCTGAAAAGAAAAATGAGCTGGTTTTTTATTTGAATTCAGCTAAAAATATACAATTTATTTATAGAAAAATAAATAGCTGTGCGTTTAGCTTATTTGCAAAAGTAGATGATAGGGAAAGGGAATTGAAAGGGATTTACCTAGAGTATTATAATAGATTGTATTTCCCCACATTAAAGTCCATTAATCTTGATTTTTCTAATGGAGAAACACTGGCTTTAGAACCTCAAGATGCTGAGGGATACCTTCCATTTTATGAGCTCTATTTTGGTGTTGGCTCTATTATTAATACAGATATTAGGGGAGATAACCAGAAGTTTATCCATGGAGGAGGAGTAAATATGGAACCCATCCCTGCCGTGTTTGTCCGCTACGGTCCATTTTTTTTAAATCATACTGGTTTGGGTTCGCTTTTTTTAAAATGGAATAAGCTTCTTGTTCTTGGGATTATACTAAGAGATGGGGAGCCTTACGAGTCAAAGAATAAACATATTCGAGAAAGAACAAATGCAAATTTTTTTGGACTTATGGTGGAATTTGATTTTTTAAATGTACAATATATTAAAGATATTTTTTTCGATCATGGTGCGGTTTTTAAAGCATCAATAGCCCCAACATTTCACCCCAACGCCCGTTGGACGATTAAGCCCGTATTTTCTGTTCATCACTGGAATGAAAAATATATAAATTATTATTTTGGAGTAAATGAAAGGGAAGCTTTGGCCACAGGTAAATCAAGATATAAACCCAGGCACAGTTATCAATATGCTCTTATGGTGGAAAATTATTTAAAGTATAAAGAATGGCAATTTATCACTTCCATTGGAATGAAATCCTATGGAAAAGAAGTATCCCAATCTCCCATATCAGAAACAGATAAAGAACTTAAACTTGTTCTGGGATTTTTATATAAAATACTATAATGGAATCTATCCAGGCATGGGCATCTATGGATAGAGGAGATATGGAGCCTGAGTCTCCACCCATATTGCTTCATCTGACTTTAATTTTTTATCTAAATCACCATATTCACTTTGGGGATCATCTACCCATTTCCTAAGAAAATCACAGCCACTGATAATATCAATGGGTAGGTGTTTTTTTTCATATTCATAAGGAGGGTCGATCCATAGATTATTTTTATGGTTTTCCATGATTTTTAAACTTTTTAATACGGCAGCAATGAAACGATAGGGGCGAAACTTTTCAGATTCGTAGAAATGATTGTCGATGAAAATCTGAAATCCTTTGCAATGCTTACCTGTGAATTTATCGAAAGTAGGTTTAAAGGCAATGGGAAGCAGGGAAAATCCCTTTAATACTTCAGGAAAGTTTTTCTCTAGGGTGGTGGTAAGAGCGTGATTTATAGTAGGAGAACCCAGTATTTCCAATGGTCGAACAGTGCCTCGTCCTTCCGATAAATGAGTACCCTCTAGCAAAACTGTACCCGGATACATTTGAGCTGTGAATTTATTTCCTATATTGGGACTGGGTAGTACCCAAGATCGATCTTGGGGCCATGGATAATCTGCGGGCTGGTAATGATTGAGTTTTATAATTTTTAAGTCCACATCGATTTTTTTATGAGCCTTATACCACAGAGCTGCTTCTCCCATGGTAAAACCATGGCGCATGGGCATGGGAGCTATACCCACAAAGCTGGTATAATCCATATTTAAAAGAGAACCTTCAATAGGCCTGCCCGCCGGGTTGGGGCGATCAAAAATCAAAAATTCTTTTTGAAACCTGGCACAGTCCTCTAAAAGATAAAACAGAGTGGTGAGAAAAGTGTATACTCTAGTGCCCACGTCCTGGAGGTCATAGATTAAAACATCAAAGGAGGAGGCCATCTCTGGACTGAGTCTTCGCTGTTTTCCGTATAGACTAAAGGATGGAATGTTATATTGGGAGTCCACAAAGCTATTACTTTCTATCATGTTCGCCTGTTGCTCACCGTGGATGCCATGTTGTGGGCCAAAAGTGGCAGATAAGGGTAGATTATTTTGAAAAAAGAGGCTCACGGTGGGGCATAGATCTTGATTGACTGAAGCTGTATTGGCCACTAATGCTAGTCTTTTCCCCTTTAATTTTTTTTTATGGGTAGAGTGGGGAGAGAAAAATTCATCCACGCCAAATTGAGTCTCTGTATGTGTTCCCATATCCAATAGTATAGCAAAGCCACATAGTAAAGGAAATAAGGCTATTGCTTGTAAGGGATAAATCAAGTAGTTTAGCTATCATGAACCGTAAGAATCCTCTCTCTTGGGCAAGGATGGGTTATGATTGGGTGCTTACTTGCTCTACTCGTCCCTATGCTACATTTGCTCTTTGTGCTGTTTCTTTTTTAGAGTCGATTATTTTTCCCCTTCCTCCAGATATTTTTTTATTGGTTATGGGGGGGAATGCTCCCCGTAAGGCCCTATACTTTGCTTTTTTGGCAGCTTTATTTTCTGTTTTAGGCGCTGTATGTGGATATTTATTAGGTTTGGGGGCTTGGGGGTTTTTACAGGATTTTTTCCTCACTTGGGTTATTTCTCCAGAGTTTTTTGATACGGTGAAGGGCTTGTACCAAGAGAATACTTTTTGGACAGTCTTTGCGGGAGCATTCACGCCCATTCCTTTTAAAATTTTCACAGTATTGGGTGGAGTCTTTGGAGTTCCTTTTTCCCCTTTTTTATTGGCGTGTATATCGGGTCGATTCCTACGTTTTATGTGTATCGGGACTTTATTGTATTTTTATGGAAGTAGGGGACGTACTTTGGTGGAGAAGCACTTTAACTTGTTCACGATCATTTTTGTAATTATTCTATTTTTAGGATTTTGGGGAATAGCTTAGGGATGGAGAAAAGATGCGACACTATTGAGGCTATTTTAAGGGAGAAGTTTTCCCACTGGTCCGTTCCCACAATGGTTGTGGGTGTTTCGGGGGGCTTGGATTCCATGGTTCTCCTAGAGGGTTTGTACCGGTTGTATGGGAATGTAAATGTATCTGTACTGCATATCAATCATGGTTTGCGGGGAGAGGAGTCTGGGGGGGACGAGGATTTTGTGCGGGAGCAGGCTCGGATTCGTGGATTGCCTTGTATTGTGGAGCGTTTGGTTTGGGAGGATGGAGAGAAGCCCAGTCAGGAGGCTTGTCGTATAAAGCGTTTAGATGTATTTCAAAAATATACTAATGGGCATATTGTTTTAGCTCACCATTTGGAAGATCAAGCGGAGACTATTTTTCAGCGAATTTTACGGGGTACGGGACCTAATGGGTTTGGGGCCATGGAGGAAAAAAGAGGTTTCTTTTTGCGACCTTTATTATCCGTTTCACGTTCGCAGATCCAAAGCAGTGCTCGCACTTGGAAAGTTCTCTGGCGAGAGGATAGCTCCAATGAAAACACAAAATATGAGCGTAACTGGATTAGGAAAAAAATCTTTCCACTCTTGGAGCAACGTCGGCCTGGCTTTCAAAACCGCCTTGTTAGCTTGGCAAAAGACATAAAAGATTTAACAAAAGAACCAGTGGAACTTACGATAGCGAGTAATCCAGCAGGAGAGGTCTATCAGCAAAGGGAACTCCTAGAGGCACCCAATACATTCTTTATCCAACACTTTCAGTGTCAAAGAAAACATATTATTTTTATTAAAGATTTATTGGAGAAGGGTAGGGGAAAGCTCTCCTTACCCAGTGGCGTGCTGTGGTTAAGTTGTGGCTATTGCCTATGGACAAAAAACCTTGAAAAGTGGGAGGCAGAGGCCTGTGGGAAAGAAAAGGCCGATAGGTGGGAAAGTATTCTAGGTACCTGGGAACGAAAAAATACCAACATACGTTTTAAGAGACGGTCGGAATTTTCAAAGGGTTCATTGAAAAAAAAGTTTATCTCTCAAAGAATTCCTGCCTTCTTTCGAGAAGCAGTGCCTGTGGGAATACAAAACCACAAAGAGGTTCTTTTTATGAAAAAACTGGATCAAGGCTCACAGTGGACTGTGGCAGGAGGACAAGTGATATACAAACCCGTTTTCTTTGCACCAACCCCAAAGGATCGCCCAAAGGATCGTTCAGAGGCTAAGGAATTTTAATTTTCACCTGAAACCCCACTTTTTTCTCAGAGGAGGAAGAGCTACGGAGAAGGAGCCATGTGCTTGCCAAAACGCCTAGACCGAGAGTAATCCAAAGGCCATAGTTACTTTCCGGAGGTGTGGGGCTTTGCTCAATGCTTTTCTCAATGCTTTGGTGCTTTGGTTTTATGCTTATGTCGTCTGCATCGGGATTATTTATTTTTTTAACTACGAGGCTGCACAGCTTATTGTTGGCAGCCTTACTATAAGCGTATATGCCCAAGTCCTCTTGATGATTATTTTTCCACATGACTTGCAAGCCCTTGGATGTTTCTGTTAATTCCAACTGTGGCACTCGCAGGTCTCCTTCTTCAATGATCTCCACAAGGGTAGTGGACTGTTCAAATAAACATTGAATTAAATCAATGGTCGTGTCCGCTATGGCAATAGTTTTGAATTTAGGTAACAGGTATATTTGATTCTCACCATGGGCCTGGGATGGAAATATAAAAACAAGAATAAGTAGTTTGCGAATAAATCTCATAGGATTTCCTCCACATTTATGGGTTGAGAAATAATGTTGCAAACAATATTTTCACTTATTTCAAGGAGTTTTTTGCTGGATTCTTTGGAGAGAAAAGCTGTGGCATCTTGATGGTAATAAAATTCCAGATTTCCTTTTGTAAAGTTTAGCTCATAGAAGTTATTCGGTTGGAGAACCTGAGGACAGGGAAGAATATCAATGGATATGTACTGCCATTCCAATAGTTCCACAAGATGGAGATTTTTCTCATTCTCCTCTTCTAAAAAAGAAAAAAACAATAGAGAAATGGCTAAGCAACTTAGAAGAATAATAACTAGAGTGGGCCAATTCTTCTTTGCTCCTTTTTTAAGGTCTATATTTTTTAATAGCATGATTGCGATGCCTTTCTATTTTTTCTTGTCTATTTTTTAAATAATAGTGAGCCCTCCACTGTGCGAATAGCAGAGAGGAAAAAAGAGAAATAATAAGAATTGTTTCTATGAGAAGAGCGCCTTGTTGTTTACTACGGGTATTCATAATTCATCCTTTGATTCATGAGTCGGGGAGCTAGGGAATAGCTAAGGGATCTGGATGATTTGAGTGTTTTACAACTGATTTGATGCTTTATAAAATCAGATTTTGGCGCGAGAGTTCCAGGTACGTCGGAATATAGAGTAGCCGCTCGTTGGAATTTATTCCTCTGGAAGAACTTCCAAAAGCATAGGGCTATTTCTTTAGAATAGGGCGTGGACTCACAGTATCGCAAGGGAATGATTTTTAGAGAGCCTAGAGCAAGTAGGGTATCCTGTATTTTCTCAATAGCCTTTAGAGCAAGTAGGGCAGCCTTTTGAGTCAATACACCCGACAGGGGATTTATATACTGAACACCACGAGCGATATAAACTACTTTTTGTAGGGGTGGCATGGTTTTATTGAGTCGCATGAGGCGCTGTAGGAGAATATGGTGTTCTCGCAGTATTCTCATTGTACAGATTTCCAATCGATACTGGAGGGCGATTTGGTTCTGCCCTAAATAGGTTAGGGTGAGAATTCCCAGAGCAGTGCCAAGGAGTACTAGCAACATGGGAAGGGTTGCTATGAACAGAAAGCCATTATTTTTCAAGAGAAAGAACTCCATGGGAATACCAAAACTTTCCTTGAAATTTTGTGCTGCTGGATTGGAACCGGATTTTTGGGCAATGATGGAGGGGATCGGCAGCACATAACTGTAAAAAAGCCCCCTGCTGTTTATGAATATTGGCTAGGGCAAATTGAGCCAAGAGATATTGACTCCAGTGGTATTTTCCCATATACCATTCCATTTTAAAGCACAGCATTAACATGGCAAAGAAAAGGGGAAGCACAAGAAGGGCCTCCACCATCACAGTTCCTCGAGAGGTCACTTTGGACTCAGTCGAATAGGAATGCCAGAATCCAGCTTTGTCTGCACTTCTTTGAGCTTGTAGTTTATTTTTTTACCCAGTTGCTTGGCTGCTGTTACGGAAACCAAGGCAATTAAGGCCACTAAAATTACATATTCCACAAGACTTTGTCCCTTATTATTGTTTTTTACTCGGCTCATCATAGTATTTTCCCTCCAATTTATGTTAAAAATAACCCATAGGGTTTAGAGGGATAAAGCAAGGACCATGCCACCTGTAAGGCTGTTCTTGTGAAGAAAAGCCGATCTATTCCAAAAATTGGTTTATTTTTTAAACCACTGGTATAAAAATTTAGCCGTAGTGGCAAGGAGGTTTCATGGCAAAAAAGCCATCACTGTATATAGTCGAACGAAAAGAAGTCATTCTTTTAATCATACTCTTCATCCTAGTAACCGTGCTTTCCTTTACTGTGGGCGTGAAATATGGAGAATCCTTTGCCGGGAAAGGAGCATTAGAAAAAGCAAACTTTAAGAAAAAACTGCTAGGCGCTACGGGTTCTGGTGGCCATCTGGGAGAAGTGGTTTCCACAGTGAAGAGTTTGATGGGAAATGATGATGCTCAAAACCTCGCTGGGGAAAACAAAACTGGATCAGTGGGGCAGGCGAGAAAGAACGAAACCAAGAAAACAGCCAATAAAAAAACAAATGAGTCGGCAAAAACTTTATTTGCCTCTGGACTAAAAAAGGGAAGGAAACAACCCAAGGCCACCCTTACCTCTACTTCCGACGAGTATCTTTTAGAGGCGTTGAAGAAAGCAGGGATGGAGTCTACTTCCACCAAAAGAAAAAAACTTCCATTGAAAATAAAAGGAAGGAGTGGCGTTCGTTATGTGATACAGGTGGGAAGCTTTCCATCAGAGAAAGATGCCACAAGATATATTCGTCAATTGAGAACAAAATCTAAAAAATTAGACTTTTTCATTTTAGATCCAACAGGCTCCTCTAAAGATCAACCCTGGTTTCGTGTGGCCACAGGAAAATTTTCAAGGTATAAGCTGGCCGAAAAAAGAGGCAAAGAGTATAAGAAAAAAGGGTTCATTAAAAATTATTTCGTGAGAAAGATATATTGATGGATAGTTCTTTTACGAGAGTGGAAAAACCCTGGGGAGAAGAAAGGATTTTTGCCGTAACGAAAGATTATGTGGGAAAAGTACTTATTATCAATGAGGGACACCAACTCTCTTTGCAATACCATAAAATAAAAGAAGAAACTATTTATGTACAATCTGGAGAATTAGAACTTCTGTTAGAGGACGATAATGGTGAGGTTCAAACCTATCGTATGAGTCCTGGTCAGAGTGCCCACATTGCTCCTCAGAAAAAACACCGTATGCGAGCCATCTCCAATTGTTCTGTTTTTGAAGTGAGTACCCCTCACCTAGAAGATGTTGTTCGTCTTGACGATTCATACGGACGCACTGACGGAGAAAAACAGAGTGTTCATAGATGAGTGAACCATGGTTATTTATTATGGCTGGAGGATCGGGCACTCGATTCTGGCCCCGTAGTCGTAAAAAATTACCCAAACAACTATTAAAAGTCGGAGGAAAGACCTTACTATCTAGCACCATAGAGCGCTTGAGTTCCCTTGTTCCCCAAGAGAGAGTGATTATTATTTGTACCGAAGAGTTGGAAGATCCTACGCGTAAAGAAATAGGTTCCTTTCAAGGCACTATTCTTTGTGAGCCTCAGAAAAAAAATACGGCACCTTGTTTGATGATGGCAATGGAATGGCTGCGTTGTAAAGATCCAAACGCAACCGCAATCATTGTTCCCACCGACCATTGGATAACAGACATTCCCACCTATCTTAAGACCCTAACTTTTGGCGTTGATTTTGTGAAAAAAAATAACCAACTCCTAACCATAGGAATCGCCCCCACTCGAGCAGAAACAGGCTATGGTTATATTCGCTGTGGAAAAACTGTGGATGGTGGTCCGGTTTGCTTTGTAGACCGTTTTTTAGAAAAACCATCCATGGAGGTAGCGGAAACTATTATTCAAGATACTTCGTATTTCTGGAATGCCGGTATTTTCATTTGGTCCGTTTCCACATTCTTCCAAGAGATTGAAAAGGTGGCCTTAGACTTACAAGAAGTTTTTCGTGACTATAAGCCAGGTGAAAACACCAATGAAGATAAAAAAATCCTTGAAGATATTTATCAAAAAACTCCAAATATTAGTATCGATTTTGCTTTGATGGAAAAAAGTAAAAATGTGGCTGTGCTCCCAGCTAACTTTGACTGGAATGATTTAGGAAGTTTCCAATCTCTCTATGAACTGTACCCAGAAACTGAGGGAGGCGTGGGCTATGCAAAACGAATTATGGCAATAGACTCCACATCGAATTTAATCGACTGTCCAGGAAAGACAGTGGCTCTTCTAGGAGCTACAAATATGATGATAGTGGATACGGGCGACGTATTATTAGTTGCAGCAAAAGAACAATCCCAATTGGTGCAAAAATTTGTGGCACGAATCCAAGAGGAAGGCGACCTAGAAAATCTTTTATAGGTATATTTTTTTATAAGTTTTTATAAAAAAACAATATTTTCCCCAATAAATGAATTTACCGGTTATAATATTTTTAGAACAACAAATACTCAAGGAGGGTTATTTCAATGGTGAAAAGAATTTCAAGGAAAACGGTACTGTTAGTCAATATACTTCTTATATGTTTGATAGGTGTGGCAGGTGTGGCAGGTGTGGCAGGTATAGCGGGAGCACAACATCCCATCCTTTTAAAAGCAAAAGGCTCCTTAAATAAAATCGAAAATAAAACCCAAAAATTAGAGGAAAAGACTGGCACTGGACTGTATCTCGTTCAATGGAAAGGAAACGTCTACGAAAAAGAAAAAATAGCTCTTCGTAACATGGGAGTAAAATTTTACGGCTATATTCCGAATAATGCTTTCTTGGTGAGTATGGATGCCAGTCACCTTTCCCTAGTTCAAAGTAAAACTTTTGTGGATAGGGTATTGTCCTACACGAGTAATATGAAATTAGCAAGTGACCTTTCTAACATGAGTATTCTCTCTCTTCCCCAAGAGATTATAGTTGTTGTACAAATAACAGCCCAAGCAAATCTCACAGCTCTGCAAGCCTACTTTGGAAGCAGATTACAAAAAATATCTCGGGATTTATATATGGGCAAAATCCATTTTAGTATCATTGATAGGCTCGTACAAAGAGAGGATGTGCTTTGGGTAGAAAAATACGATCCCATACAATTAGCATATATAGGGGATTTATTGGATGATCCTCCAGTGGTAATACCCACTGATCCAACGTATACGGGCTACGAGAGTGGCACAAAAGTTATGAATGCAGAGGTTGTTTGGGAGGCTGGCTATACTGGAGAGGGAGAACGTATTGCTGTTGCGGATACGGGTGTAGATACGGGAAATATAGACACTATTATTCCAGACCTTCAAAACCAAATTTATAGCGGTCATGCAATGGGTCTTGGTGGTACCTCTTGGGAAGATCCCCATTCCCACGGCACGCACACAGCGGGTTCCATTATAGGAAATGGTTCCAGTTCCAATGGTCAGATTCAAGGAGCTGCTTTTGGTGGACAATTAGTGGCTCAAGGAATGTGGAGTCCATTGATGGGTGGAATGTTTCCAGTTTCAGTGGATAAACTGTTTGGTGTGGCTTATACGGATGGGGCAAGAATACACTCCAACTCCTGGGGGATGCCATTAAGTGGGGAGTATAATACACTTGCTCGGGCTGTGGATGCCTTTTCATTTCAGCACCTAGACTTTCTTGCTGTTTTTGCAGCAGGGAACTCGGGAGAAGACATGGATAGGGATGGAGTGATCGACACCAATTCAGTCATTACTCCTGGAACAGCTAAAAATGTGATGACCGTGGGAGCTTCCAAAAACTTTCTTCTCAAGGGAGGAATCCAAAGAAAAATGAAAAATCTTCGCCAAGGAAAAGAGAAGTGGGGAGTGGAACCTCTGGCTAGCTCCAGACTTTCAGATTCTGGCGCAGGTATGGCTGCCTTTTCCAGTCGTGGTCCCACAAATGATGGTCGCATTAAGCCCGATATTGTGGCTCCAGGAACAAATATCGTTTCTTCCCGATCTACCCATACAGATGCTGATCTAGGCTGGGGACCCTTCTCCGAACACTATCTTTATATGGGGGGAACCTCCATGTCTACACCACTCGTTAGTGGCGCGTTAGGTGTTTTACGAGAAATACTAAGAAAAAAACATGGGATAGAGAACGTTTCCGCAGCACTATTGAAGGCTGCAATGATCAATGGAGCCCATGATTTATATCCAGGTCAATTTGGATTCCGGGAAAAAGGCCAGGAACAACCAACTGCTCGACCCAATAATCACCAAGGGTGGGGTAGGGTCGATATGGCGTCCTTTTTAGGAAATATGATAGTGCTACCTACCCAAGGCTTAGGCACTGGAGAAGAGCAGAAATTCACCATCACTGTTCCTAGCGAGGCAAGGGCCTTAAAAGTTACTATGGTGTATACGGATGCCCCTGGAACCCTCACAGCTCAAAAGGCTCTGGTCAATGATTTAGATATGGTGGTGGAGGCTACATCAGGGGCTAAACACTACCCCAATCGTCTCTTTACTGCGGATAGGCTCAATAATGTGGAAAATATTGATATTTTTCAGCTAGAAAAAGGTGAGTATACTGTTACAGTAAAGGGGTTCAACGTGCCTCAAGGAATAAATGGAAAGCAACCATACGCGCTTGTATATTTATTGTCGGAAAAATGAGGAAGTCCATTTGACGAAACCACAAAGGGCTGTTAGTTTTATCTCCATATAAATTAATTGGTTAAACAGCGATAAAGGAGAATTTTTCTGAGGCATTTTGGGAATAGAGACAGGCGAGGTCCTAGTAATCGGACTCGTCTAAACGAACGCATCCGGGTTTCTGAGGTGCGAGTAATTGATGAAGAGGGCAATCAGCTAGGCGTTCTATCCACTAGAGATGCATTGAACATGGCAAAGGATCGAGGATTAGACCTCGTGGAAGTGTCGCCAGAGTCTAAACCCCCTGTGTGCAAAATATTGGACTACGGAAAAGTCAAATATGTGAAGAAGAAAAGGGAGCAAGAGAATAAGAAAAAACAGACCATATATTCCATCAAAGAGATTCAACTACGACCCAGAATTGAAAAACATGATTTTGAGGTGAAATTTCAACGTATAGAAAACTTTTTACTCCGTGGAGATAAGGTGAAAGTGGTTCTTTTGTTCCGAGGCAGGGAGATGAGCTATGCAAAAAAACAGGGGACAGAGCTACTGGATCGTGTTATAGACCTAGTAAAAGAGTATGCGGCAGCAGAGTCCACTCCAAAGCTAGAGGGGCGTAGAATGATAATGATGCTTGGACCCACAAAGGGAGCCAAGAAAAAGAGAGAGGCTATCGAGAGAGCAAAAGAGGCAAAAACAGTAGCCGAACAGGTGAAAACAGTAGCCGAACAGGGAGAGGGATCCAAGAATGAAGAAAACAAAACAGCGTAATAAGCTGAAAACAAAGCGTGCAGCAGCCAAGCGTTTTAAAATTACTGGTACGGGAAAGGTGAAATTCTCTCGTGCAGGTGTTCGACACCTATTGACTGGAGACTCCCGAAAGGGTAAACGAAATTTGCGAGGTACAGGGGTTGCAAATCCCTCCGACCAGAAGGGCATACATGTACTTTTGCCCTACGGTAGTGGCTATTAAAAGAAAGGAAATTATTTATGTCTAGAGTAAAACGGGGAACAAAAGCAAGGAAACGGAGAAATCGAGTTTTAAAGCAAACCAAGGGGTTTGTGCTTGGTCGTAAAAATAAATTTCGTAGAGCCTTAGAAACCCTACAAAGAGCAATGGCATTTGCATTCCGGGATCGACGGGTAAGAAAACGAGACTTTAGAGGCTTATGGATACAGCGCCTGTCCGCTGCGGCTAAAATTAATAATCTAAACTATAGCAAAATGATGTACGCCCTAAAGCAAGCAAATATTCAGTTAAACCGAAAAATGCTTTCAGAAATTGCCATAAGCGACCCAGTAGCATTTACAGCTATTGTTAAAAAATCTATTCCAGCTAAGAAATAATTTATTCTCTAAGCAGGCGGGAGCATAATAGCGGGGACATAAAGCGGTGAAGGCTCTATTAGAAAAACTTCAAAAATTGGAATCTAGCGCACTCTCTAATATTCTCTCCACTGAAACTGGAGAAGCACTCCAACAACTACGCATAGAATACCTGGGAAAGAAGAGTTCTCTGAGCGACGTACTCAAAAACTTAAAAAACCTAGACGCAAAAGATAAGGCCGTTATTGGTGAGCAAGCAAATTTTTTACGTAATAAACTCCTAGACGCTTTTCAAACCTCCACAAATAAAATACAAGCACGTATAGTGGAGAAAAAAATAGAGACCGACAGGGTAGATATAACCCTACCCGGTTATAGGCGAAAGCTAGGATCCATACACCCCTTAATAAAAGTAAGAAAACGTATCTTGGATATTTTCCTCGGTATTGGCTTCGCTCTTGTGGACGGTCCAGAAGTGGACACTGAGTTTTGTAACTTTGAAGCCCTAAATGTACCCGCTGATCACCCAGCCCGGGATATGCAAAATACTCTTTATGTGGAACCCGGGCTTGTACTGCGCACACAAACCTCCACAGTACAGATTCGCACTATGCTGGATCAAGCTCCCCCCATTAAAATTGTAGCTCCAGGGGCAGTTTATCGGAATGAAACAGTGGACGCCACCCACTCCTGTATGTTCCATCAGGTGGAGGGTTTATATATCGACGAAAATGTAACCATGGAGGATTTAAAAGGCACGTTGGAGTACTTTGCCCAAGAGTTCCTGGGGGCTAAAATCCGTTTGCGATCCAGTTTTTTTCCCTTCACAGAACCTAGTGTGGAAGTGGACTTCACCTGTATTTTTTGTAAAGGAAATGGTTGCCGTATTTGTCAGCAAACAGGCTGGATAGAAGTATTGGGAGCAGGAATGGTGCACCCCTCTTTGTATGAAAAAGTGGGGTATCCTAAAGACAAATATAGCGGTTTTGCATTTGGTATCGGCATTGAAAGACTGGCCATGCTTTTATTTGGTATTGATGATATTCGTCTTTTTTACACGAACGACCTACGATTTTTGGAGCAATATATTTAATGAAAATTTCTCTCCACTGGTTACAAAAGTATATCAATCTCTCTAAAATTTCTCCGGAAGAAATTGCCCAAAAACTTACTTTTTCTGGGCTGGAAGTGGAAGGGATAGAATTTCAAAATAAGGGTTTAGAGGGGGTTCGTGTGGGAGAAATCAAAGAAATCTCACCCCATCCTAATGCGGATCGTTTGCAACTTACTAAGGTGGATGTGGGCTCTGGAGAATTATTGGATATCGTTTGTGGCGCAAAAAATATTCAATGTGGACAGAAAATACCTGTAGCAACAATCGGATCCATACTGCCCAATGGATTAAAAATTAAAGCATCCTCTATTCGAGGGTCCTCTTCCCATGGAATGCTTTGCAGTCCTGAAGAATTGAAACTCAACGTGGAAGAGATAGATGGAATTTATATTTTAGATCCAAAGGCTCCCGTGGGAAAAAGTTTTTCAGATTATATGGGACTAAATGATATTATTTTCGATATTAGCGTTACTCCCAATCGTGGAGATGCTTTGTCCCATTTGGGTATCGCTAGAGAACTAAGCATTTTATTTCAAATTCCTTATTCTCTTAAAGAGCCTAAAGCACAAAAAAGAAAAACATCGATGCCTTTGTCCATCGACAATCAAATTGGAGATGATTGTCCCGCTTATTTTGCTTGTTATGTGAAAAACATAAAAATAAATCCCTCTCCACCATGGCTACAGAATCATCTAAAGGCTGTTGGACTGCGATCCATCAATGCGGTGGTGGATATTAGTTCTTTTGTAATGATGGAGCTGGGTCAGCCCATACATATATTTGATGGAGATACGATGACAGATAATGGTGGTATTCGCATCACTATAAGAGATGCCAAGAAGGGCGAGAACTTTTCTACTATTTCCCATAAATCCCTGCGACTGAGTGAAAAAGATATAGTCATTGCTGGTGGAGAAAAAGGAGATATATCCGCAGCCTTAGGTGGAGTTATGGGTAGCTCCAATACGGAAGTAGGAGAGCATACACAAAATATACTGATAGAGAGTGCAGAATTTTGTAGCAAACGGGTTCGTGGCACCAGTCAAAGGCATAGCTTGCCAACAGACGCAGCCTATCGTTTTGAGCGCAATATCGACTCTCAAAAAATTTCATGGGCAATTCAAAGAGCGATTGACTTAATAGAAGAATTGACCGGTGGTCAAGCACAGGCCATTGTGAGTTCTCAGAATGCAAAAAAGCACCTTGGACGATCCCCAGTTACAGTGACCTATAGTCAAGAACAATTAGAAAGAACTTTGGGTACATCACCTGAAAAGAAAGAGATAAAAAAAATCCTTTCTTCTTTAGAAATGGACGTGAAGAGTGGAAGGAATGGAAAATGGGAAGTAGCCATTCCTAGTTGGCGACACGACATAAGAATTGCGGAAAATATTACGGAAGAGATTGTGCGTATCTGGGGATTTGAGAACTTAGACAGTAAGCTCCCATTAGTTCCTGCAAAAGTGAAAAAAAATATTATTTACCAAGATCAACATATTTACAAATTTCGTGAGTTATTATGCGGTCTAGGTTTTTTTGAAGCTCTCAATGTGGTTTTTTCCAATAAAAATATAGAAAGGAAGTTTTCTCATCATGGCTCAGAGCCCATAGAGGTTAATAGCCCCCTAGGTGAAGAGCAAAATGTTCTCAAACAGAGTCTTTTACCGGGCTTATTGTCCAATGTAAATCATAATCTATCCAATAGGCGCAGTGATGTCCGTTTGTTTGAGATACGACCTATCTTTACAAGAATAGAAAAAAATAGCTCCATGGATCAAAAATTGGCAACAGGGGTGCAGGAATACTTACGCTTAGGTTTAGTGGCCACAGGTCAGAATCTAGATATGGACTGGTCGAGTGCTAAAAGACCTTTTGATTTTTATAGCATGAAGGGAGTAGTGGAGTCTCTTTTTGACTTGGCAAGTAATGGAGTAGTAACCTACGAATCTGGAAACTTACCTCAATTCTTACACCCTGGTCAGGGAGCCGCTGTGGTTGTTAGAGGGAAAAAACTGGGGTATTTGGGGCAAATCCACCCACAAATACATACGGGGATAGATACGCCCGTATACGTAGCAGAATTGGATATGGAGGGCTTAGTTTCCAATACTCTTCCCCGGTATCGCTATCGTAAATTTGGAAAATACCCTCAGGTGGAGCGTGATTTCTCAGTCACAGTGAAGGATAGTTTTCACTCTGCTATGATTCAGCAAATTGTGATGAAGGTGGGAGCACCATTAGTGCAAAATTTGACTTTCTTTGACGTTTATCGAGGAGACAGGATTCCCAAAGGTTCGGTGAGTTACGCTTTCCGTGTAATACTAGCCTCTCCAGACCATACTCTCACTGAAATGGAGATAGCGCCCGTGCAGGAGAAGGTTATGATGGCTCTGAGCAAAGACTTAGGAGCAAAATTTGCTGGAAAATAGGACTTTTCTAGTTGATTTTTTGTTTTCAGGGCTTATTATTAAAGAATATGGGAGATGATAAAAAAAGTGGAATCACAAAAGCTGATTTCGTAGAGGCTGTGTATCAACGAGTGGGTATTTCTAAAAAGGATTCCGCGAGTTTAGTAGATTTAATTTTTGAGTCCATCAAGGAGACTTTATCTTCAGGAAAGAAAATAAAGATTTCTGGTTTTGGGAATTTTATTATTAGAGATAAGAAATCTAGGGTTGGCAGGAATCCTAGGACAGGTGAGGCCATGACAATCTCAAAACGCAGGGTTTTAACCTTTCGTCCTTCGCAGGTATTAAAGAATAATCTGAATGGCAAAAGCTGAGGTTATGAATTGATAGAGTCTCCAAATATAGAGAATAAAGATCCAAATCCCTTGAAAAAAAGACCGCCTATTATTCCAAATCGCATTTATTTTCGTATCGGTGATGTGGCAGATATCACTGAAATAAAGCCGTACGTTCTACGATTTTGGGAAAAAGAGTTCAATTGCCTTTGTCCCATAAAGAATAAATCAGGTCAGCGTTTATATAGAAAAAAAGATATAGAATATGTGCTTCTCATTAAACGACTTTTATACAGAGATCGCTACTCCATTGAAGGAGCAAAAAAACGTATTCAAGAGTTGCGTAAGGATAAGTCCTTAGGACAGGTGAAGCAAGTGAGAGGTGAGTGGAATGAGACCAACCAGATGGCTTTTGAAAGAGTGAAGCAAGGTCTTAAAGAATTAGTTGATATGACGAAATAAGCCCTTAACCATCCTTATTGGGTTTAATTTGAGGATTCTTTAAACTTCCTTTTAGCTTTATACTGTATTTCCCATTTTTATTTCTATAGAAAGGAATAAATCCCTTTATTAGTGGGTTTTCTATAATACGAAGGAGCTTTTTCTTAGGGTTTTTCAGGTCTAAAACTAGGTTTATTTTACTATCTTTCATGCGATCTTTTAAGTTTATATCTCCATTAATTTCCAGCTCTATATCGCTTCCTTTTTGACCTAAAAGAAGTTTTAATATTTTTAGGTTTCCATTATCTATATTCACTTTTATGCTTGCAGGTCCAATATTTATTTTATCCAGGCCTTTTAGATAGTTTGCTATGGGAAATGGGCTTAAATCTATGCTTAAAAAATCACCTGTGATATTAAAATCCCCGTTAGACTTGCTTGCTTTAGATTCAGGCAAAGATATATTTATGTTTAGATTTTTTACAATTCCAGTAATTCCTGTGGATTTAAATATTTCCGGAATTTTATCTAAATTTAATTTTTCAATATTTAGTCTTGTTTCAAAATCATTGGTATTTAGATACCCTTGGATATTGGAGTCCAGCATTTCCATGGAAAAACTGCCGGATGGTGCAGGAGTTTTTATCCAGGGTATGGGGATTAAGCTCCATATACTTGGGCGAATGACGAGTTTTTTGATTTGTAGACCATCTTTTAATAAAGAATAAATATATTTTTTAGAGCCACGATAGTATCGAATAGATGAGGTATGGTCTAACTGCAAATTTTTAAACGTTATTTTTAGACCAAAGATTAAACTAATATCTACAGACTCTGCAGTCCAAGCAATATTTGTTTTTTTAGATATTATGTTTAATATGGAGCCGGAGTATTGGTTTAAAGGAACTTTTGCAAGTAAAAAAACAAAAAAGAAAAACATTCCAAGCGAAGAGTACAGCGTGATTTTTTTAAACTTTGCCCAGCCAAACGTTTTTTTTATTTGAATTTCAGTTTCTTCTTTATTACTGGGAATAGGTATTATCGATTCTTTTGTGATTTCAATGTTTTTATCCATGTTCATTTATTTTTTTTTATTTTTATAGTAGACCATAAATAGCCGGCTTTGTTGTTTTGAGAGTCTATTTCCAAAGAATGTATCGAGATATTTTTAGGTGAATTTTCTAAGAAATGCATCATTCCAACAATTTGCTTAATGGATATTCGTGTTAAATTTACAACAAGGTTATTGGCGTCTTCTTTTATTTTATAATCTTTAGATTCCATTTTATTCTGTTGCAGGCCTCTTTTTATCACGTCTGTTAATGGGGTATCTGTATTGATTGCATTCGAGCTTGTATTGGTTTTAAATCTATTGGATGTTTTGATTTTATTATTAGCATCGTTTAAATAATCTATGGAAACTTTCATATTTTCTAACGATGTTTTCTTAGAATAAATATTAGTTACAAAATATAAGAGCATAAAGAAAAGAGTGAATGCAAAAATTCCGAGTGCTGAGAAATTAACAATTCTTCGAGTTTTTGCATCTGCATTTGTATATTGATTTTTTAATTCAGTATATAAATGGCTATCCTCTATGGAGTGCTTTATATTTAAGATGATATTATTGAGAAATTCTATTTTCATATTGATTTTCTTTCAATTTCTATATATGCAGTTTTATATTTACTGCCAGCATTTTGCATTATTGGTTTAGATACGGTTTTCACAAAAGAATTTTTCTTGATATAGTCAATAATTTTACCAATATTTTTATTACTAGAAGACTCAAATGTGATTTTCATACTCTCTGGAAGTATGGTTATTTTCTTTATTTCCATTACAATATTACTAGGTATGGATTGACTAATTTCCTTTATTACTTTCAGAAAAGTGTTTTTATTCTCTTTTTTAGTTTCTATTTTAACACCTTCTAATCCCGCTATTTTTTCATCTACAAGTCTTTTTAATCGAGAAGGATTGTTTTTCAGCGTGTACAATAGGCTAGGTTTAGGTCGACCAAATATCTTTCGGATAACTGCATCTCGCTTGACAGTGTATTTTGCTATTTCTTTTTTTAATAAAAAACCCTCAATGCCAAATACTAGAATTGCGAATACATATACTATGGAGAAGACTCGTATATAGTTTGCTAGTCCTTCCATTTTAAAGTTAAAGACGGTTTTATTGGATCGAAACATATGCGCTCGGAAGTTCAAGGCTTTTTTGTGACGTCTCTCTACTTGGGTTAGTCCAAGGATAATCGACTCAGTCAAAGGTAGGCAAGATTTCTCTGATAGTCTAATGGAAAGATTGGGAAGTTGAGAAAAGATATTAAAGGGAGTTACAGGGATTTTCCATTGATCAGATAAATATGTGCTTATACCAGGGAAAAGAGAAGTGCCACCAATTAGGTATATTTGAGAGACTCTTTTGTGGTATTTAGAAAAATAAGCCATTGTACATTGATAAAAATCTTTTAAAACAGGTTCTAGAGTATCGGCAATTATTTTCGATAAATTTTCTTGCTCTTTTGAGAGCTCTGCTTCAGTTGAACCGAGAAAACCATTATTTTGCTTTGCCATTTCTGCTTCTTCCATAGAAATATTATAATGGTTAGAAATAGTGGTAGTAATGTGTTTGCCCCCTATTGTTGTGGTTCGGTACATTTCTAACATGCAGTTATCAAATATATGGATAGAACTTTGTTCATGTCCAAAATCTATAAAAGCAATGCCCTTGTTCTCATATAAGCTCTTTTGATTATATAAAAAGTTTATAAAGGAGGATTTTGTTGAAGTGAGAACATCAATATCAATACCTAGAGCACCTTGAACTTCTTTTATAAAGTCCTCTAAACCCAATTTTGGTGCAACGCAACAAATACTTCTAGCTGTTTTATCTTTTGATGGAAATATTTGATTTACTAATAATGATTTATCTAAATGAAAAGGGACTTCATCTTCAATTTGAAACTTAGTATTGGCTAAGATTTTTTTAGGGCTTTTAAAGGGGAAGGAGAGAGTTCGGCTCGTATATAGGGAATCGGGGATATTCACTACAATGCGATAGGTGTGGTGAGAGTAATGCTGTTGTAGTTGGTATAAGGCTTGTTTTTGACCTTGGCTGAGATGGGAAGGGGATTTGCTATCGTCTTTTGCTTCTAGAAAATCCGGGACTTCAATAGTGTGGTGGGAAATGATATCATAGTGCTTAAACCTACTGTCTAAGGCAATAGCTTTAATGTGAGAGCTACCAATGTCGATGGCTAGGATTTTCATACTAATCTGTCCTTAAGTATACAATATTTGGAAGTTTTTGACTAGCGGCATTTGAGCTCTTATTGTTTGCATCCAAACTAGGTGGTGCCCCACCCACATAAGCGATCCAGCTCTTCTGAGCACTACCGCTGGTGACATCTAGAAATACACGAAAAGCAGTTTCTTTGGTAACAATCTGGATTCCAGCATCTGTTATATTTTTCTTGTTCTCATCGGTAAACTCCATCTCGCTTTTCATATAAGCCCAAAAGTCAGATACATTTTCAAAACCTTCTGTGATACGCTCTTGAAATTTTTCCAATAAATTTGGATTTTCAGCAATACTTGGAAAAATGACTTTAATTAAATCAAGTTCAACGGCATTAATATTTATGCCTTCTGTAATTGTAGCAGTAAAATTATCAGAGAAAATTTTCACCAGTTCATCATCAAATCCTTTCACCATAATTAGTTCTGAAATAGAGTATAGCGGGGCATTTTTCACACTATATGGTTCTGGTAGTCCTGAATAATATATATCTTTTTGTATTTCATCTCCATCTAACGTGGTTTCTATATCGATCCAGGAAAGTATATTTTTAATAAGGATTCTTCCAGTAATATTTTCATATTTTAATTTAAATTCTTCATCATCGATTTTTTTATCTTCTATGATTTTATCTGCAATATCCATAATTTTTTCACGTATATTGTTTAAATACTCCTCATTTGTTAGGGGGGGAGTAGGAGGAATAGGAGGAGCAGGGGATGGGGTAGGAGGAGGAGGAGGAGTTTTTGGATTCTTCACTTGATCCCTACTTCTAGAGATGGTCCATATCATTCGATTTAAATTTATTTTTCCTGAAGAACCCTCTATTTGAATAGACATGGAGCTATTTAATCCTAATTCACTGATAAAATTTTTATGCGCTTCTTTTGCAATAAGAGATGAATTAGGTAACAAGGGAGGGGGGAGGATGAATGGTGCGCTCCATATTGCATCAACCTCTGATTGACTCACAGGAGAATTTTTTCCAAAAGATTTAATTTTATCATTGGCTCTTTTTGCTGCCACAATTCGTAACAGTGCAATTTTTAGTGAAGATTTTACAATATGTTTTGCTCTTAATTGGTCTATATCATTATAGACAATTCTATTATATAGTTCTACTTCATATACAAGATCTGCGGCTAAGATTGCAATGATGGCTGTACTAGATAAGGCTAGCAAAAGAGCTACGCCAGATTTATTTTGTAATTTTTTAAGTACTTTTCTCATCATAAAATCAATTCTCACTTCTATTATTCTGTATTTAGCTTTAAAACAGGAAGAAACTCTGACCGAAATTTCAGAGAATTATCTGGATTTATTGGGTTTTCAATTTTAAATTCAATGGCAACCATGGATGGAAATCGAGATTTACTTTTTGTATAATTATCCTCTGAATTCCAAGTTTTTTCCCAAGATTCTTCATCTAATTTATAAAATGAGAATGAAGCATCATTTAGTTTATCCAGCAGAGTATATGTTTTTAAAGAATTATTTTCTATTTCATCTTGATCATAATTAAAAAGATCATTGCTGTATGTTGTTCTTTTTAGAGAATAGGTTCCATTATCTTCTCGAACAATTTCTAGTATTATTTTTTGTAAGTTTGTTTCTGGTGCGTCTCTTTGAATCCTTCGATTGGATAGAGAAAAGAATGTTATTTTATTTTCTTCTCCACTAAATCGAGTCCTTCTTAAATTATCTTTTCGTTGAGGAGCACTCCAGAATAAATCTGGAGTATTATCAGATATTAGGGATGTTTTCCCTATAATAGGGGAATACAGATAAGAAATATCTTTATCTAATATTTTCATGGCTGTACTTATGGATAAAAACCTATCAAATTCTGTTGATAGTTGAGTATTGATTGAATAGCTATTTGTTATGGCACTGTATATGGCTATACTGCTGAATGCCATTATAACTATGGCTATTATCACTTCCAGTAGAGTGAACCCTTTAATTTCCCGTTCTAATTTTAGCATCATATTTCACCAAAAATGTATTGAACTTTAATTTTATATCGTTATCATTTTCTTTCCATTGAATTGTAATAATCACTTTTCGAATACTGTCTTTAAAAAAATTTTGAGAAACTTTTAATATAATGTCATTTACACTTTCTTTTTTTGAATCATCCTCAGGCTCATCATCAATAAAATCAGCATCTGCGGAATTCAATGCAATAAGTTCAGTTAAATAAGAGAAATCAATCTCTTTAACTTCTCTTGTCCATTTGAACTTGTCAAATGGTTTTGGGAATTCTCCGGTTTCACTTTCACTTAATGAAGTAAAACTTTCTTTTTCCAACTCTAATTCACTCTTTGCGATAAAGGTTCTAGCTAGATTAGTTGCAATGGATAGATTCTTAGTCTTACTGCTATTAAATAAACTGTAGCTTTGAGTGGTATAAGCAGATAATACAACAACGGTAATAATGGAAAAAGCAATAATCACTTCCAGCAATGTGAATCCTTTTTTATTCATCTATCTTCCGTTTTTTCTAAGTAATAACCGCTCTTTATAGCAGATTTCCCTGTAATGGGGTGTATGGTTAGGTGTTTTTTTTCTTCGTCAATATTTTGTAAATTTATACTAGCAGTTTCAGCAATACCATCTGGGAAAAAGTAAATATCCACAATGCCGGAGGTAATTTCTTGAGAGTGCCTCGGCGATACTATGGAGAAGATGATAATACTGCTTGGAACTTTTTGTTGTTTTTTTAAAATAGATTCCACGGGAGTAAAGCTAGTTTCTTCTTCTTCTTTTTCTTCATCAGTTTGAGTCTCTTTTTTTTCAAAATCCCTGTCTTCACGCTTAGCAATTTCTTTTTTTGAGGGTAAGAGGAAATCACTTGGGGCTGATTCTACCCAATATTCTTGTTCATCTAAATTGAAACGGAACCGGACCACTTGATTTGTTAAAATAGCATGATCTCTTGTTATCCTAAATAAGCTAGCTAGTTTGTTTGCGTAGCTATCTAGGCTAACTTGAAATAAAACAAGTGTGCCAGGAATTGCAATAGCAGATATTATTGCAATTAAAGCTATAGTTACAAGAATTTCAATTAATGAAAAAGCTTGTTTATTTTTCATTTTCCCTTCCTTGGACATTGCTTTTTATCTATAAGTCTGCGCTATTGATATCCTTATCATTATCTTCTCCACCTTCTGCTTTATCTGCACCTAGACTAATAATTTCAAAAGTCTTTCCATCAGATTCATAAAAATAGGGTGTATCCCATGGGTCAGGTGGAATATTTTTTCTCTCAATAAAACCACCTTTAGGGTAGTTTGGACAACCAGAGGATGGTGCCTCTAATAAAACTTCTAAGCCTTCACTTGTTGTGGGATATAGATGACAAACTCTACGGTAATTTGTTAGTTGCTGCTTAAATAAGTTAATTTGAATCGTAGCAGCTTTTACCTTTCCTTCGCCTAATTGACCGATTACATTCACAGCAACAAACGCAGTGCCAAGAGAAATCAAGACAAGAACTACCATTATTTCAACTATTGTAAATCCATTTTGTTTTTTTTGTTTCATATTTATTTTCCTTTATTTTTAGGTTACTTGTTGTAATTGTAATAGGGGTGCAAATACAGCCATAACAATTATACCAACCACAACACCCATCACTATAATCATTAATGGCTCTAAAAGCGTGGTCAATTTAGTTACTTGTATATCGACTATTTCTTCATAAGTATTGGATACACTTTGAAGCATCTCAGGTAACTCGCCCGTGCGCTCTCCAATAGTTATCATATGAATTACTAATTTGGGAAATTCTCCACTTTTCTTTAAGGGTCCTGCTAAAGATTGTCCTTCCGATATATTACCAATAGCCATATCAATGGCTTCAGCTAATACCACGTTATTTACAACTGCTTTTGTGATATTTAGGGCTGAAATAATAGACACCCCACCATTTAGTAGAGTAGCCATGGTATTGGAGAATCTATTTACAGCAATAACTCTTATTAAATCTCCTAATACGGGTAATTTTAACATCACTTTATCCTTACGTTTTTTCCCTTTAGGGGAAGCAATATAGGTTCTAAAAAACCACATAAACACAAAAAATCCTATAATAAGTATCCACCAATAGGCAAGGGTGAATTCACTTATTTTGAGAATCACATTTGTATACCATGGCATGCTTTTATTCATTGAGTCAAATATTTTCGCTATCTTTGGAATCACAAATGTGAAAATTCCAAGCATGAGAACGCCACCAATGAAAAGCATTAGTATGGGATATGCCATGGCTGCCATAATTTTACTACGAAGACGGGATTGAGACTCTAAAAATTCCGCCAGTCGAATAAGAACGATGGAAAGGGTGCCTGAGGCCTCTCCAGCACCCACCATATTGATAAAAATAGGGCTAAAGATATTATCATGCTTGGCGATTGCGGCCTGTAGGGAAGAACCTTCATTTACTTGCTGTCGAATGTCGGCCAATATTACTTTAAAACGTTCATTTTCTATTTGATCGATAACAGCTGCAAGAGCCTCCACGAGAGGAATATTCGCTTTAATGAGTGAAGCCAATTGCCTAGTCATAAGAGTAACTTCAGCAAAAGAGACCGATTCTTTACCAAGAAATTTTAAAAAGATAGCGGAAGAGTTCTTTTTTAAAGATTGTTCCTGAATGGATAACAATACTATATTATTTCTCTTTAGCTTCTGACGTGCGATTTTTGAAGAGTCTGCTTCCACAATTCCACGAAGATTATTCCCATTCAAATCAGTTCCTGTATATTGAAAAATAGCCATATCAATCTCTCAAATGAAGAATCCTTGTAAGCTCCTGCACCGTAGTTATTCCTGCTAATATTTTCCGTATACCATCATCTCGAATTGTGAGCATTCCATTCTTTATGGCTGCATCACGGATTTTGGCAGCATCTGCATGTTGCATGATTAAAGATCGTATTTCATCTTCTACCAACATGATTTCATGTATATTTACTCGACCAGAATATCCCGTATTATTGCAGCTAGCGCATCCCACTGCTTTATATAATGTGATGGGCCCCTTTATGGCATCCACATCGAGTTCTTTTAGCTCATCATCAGAGGGTTCATATGTTACCCGACACTTCTCACAAACACGGCGTATGAGTCTCTGGGCAATGACCCCTTGAACGGAGCTAGAAACAAGGAATGGCTCAATGCCCATATCGATGAGTCGAGGAAAAGAACCCGAAGCCTCATTTGTATGCATACTGGAAAATACTAAGTGGCCTGTTAGTGCTGCCGTGGTTGCAAGATCTGCGGTTTCTTCATCACGAATCTCACCCACCATGATGACATCGGGGTCTTGTCGCAAAAAATGACGCAATGCACGTGAGAAGTTTAGATCGATTTTAGGATTCACCTGCACCTGACCCACTCCACTGATTTGGTACTCAATGGGGTCCTCCACGGTTAAAATATTTATTTCTGGAGAGTTTATTTTTTCCAAACAAGCAGCCATGGTTGTGGATTTTCCAGAACCCGTGGGTCCTGTGATTAAAATAATACCATTTTCTTTTTTAATTAATTTCTCTATTGAATCTAAGGATTTTCCTTCAAAACCGAGAGATTGCAGAGACATTAATTTCCCACCCTTTTCCAGCAATCGCATTACAATACGTTCTCCATATTGAGTGGGAATAGTAGAAAGGCGGATATCTATTTCTTTTCCTGCAACTTTTCTAAAAATTCTTCCATCTTGAGGTAAGCGTTTTTCTGCAATATCCAAATTCGACATAATTTTAATGCGAGAGGTAAGAGCAGAGTGAACTCGCTTGGGTTGGTGGAGAATATCATGAAGGACACCATCAATTCTGAAACGAATAATTACTTCTTTTTCAAAAGTTTCTATATGAATATCACTGGATTTTTCTTTTATAGCCCTATGAATTATTGAGTTTACAAATCGAATAATAGGAGCTTCATCCTCTTTTGCATCTAGAATGTCTATAGAGCTTTCGAAGTCATATTCATTTTCATCATCTTCTTCCTCTATATCCTTAATCATGTTTCCAGCTCCTTTTTCATACACACGATTGATAGCATCTTGTATACGAATAGGACTACTTACAATGATATGAACGTCAATTCCATTAAATAAGACGCGCATATCTTCAATTACTTCTAAATTAAAAGGATCTCCAAGAGCAATAATCAAAGTATTATCTGTTTTCTGGAGTGGAATCATATTCTTCGTTTTGGCATAATTTATGGGGATATCAATAATCAGATCGGGATCAATTTCATCTGGTTTTAAATTTTCTTCATATTCTAAATCCATTTGGACGCATAGTGCTCGAATGATTTCATGAGGCAAGACAAATTTTTTTTCTAATAAAATATTGCCAAGCCGTTTTCCGCTAGTTTCCTTTATTGAGATGGCTTCGGCTAGCTGCTCTTTAGTGAGCTTTGTATGTTTTAATAGAATTTCCCCGATTTTAAGTGGAGATTCATTATTTTCTAAACTATTCATCAAAAAAATCTCTTTCTGTGTCATTATCATCGTCTATTTGATTGAATTTATCCTCATCAGAGTTTTCTTTTATTTTATTTAAATCTGGAAGATTATCTTTAATGGCTTGTATTTCTCTTGAGGATGGGTCTTTACCGCCTAAGTTATTATAAATAAATTCTTCTCTTCTTTTAATTCGCTCAGTTAGTAGGCTTCGAGTTCTACTATGTTTGGTGATAATATGGGGAGTTATGAATATTATTAAGTCCACTTTTGATGTACTAATAGAAGAGTTTTTAAATAACCAACCAAGCACAGGAATATCTCCTAAAATAGGTACTTTATTGATAGTTCTTTCTGATTTTTCTCTAATAAGTCCACTGATTACAGCAGTATCGTTATTTTTTATTATTACAGTTGTTTTCGTGCTTCTGGAGCTTCTACCTACTGCACTATCAGTTAAAGCTGAAGGAACATTGGATTTGGTAAATTCTTGTAATGTTTGTTCTATCTTTAATTTTACAGAGTCAGATTCTCTGTTGATTTGCGGAGTAACTTTTAATTTTAAACTTGCTTTTTGTAAATCAAATGATGTAGTAACATTGCCACCAGTAGCTCCTACAACTGTTTTTCGAAAAGGTACTTCATCACTAATTTCCACTATTGATTCTTCATTATCCATGGCTACAATTTGAGGGGCAGCAACCACATTTCCACTTCCAGAGGATTGTAATAATTCCACTAGCCCTTGCAAATCATAAACCTTTAAATCACTATTAGGTAAGTTTTTTAAGCCTCCTCTTTTGAAACCTAGAGATAATCCTGGCGAAGGAGAACCTGCAATGAAATTTTGCAAATTGACACTAGGAAAAGAAATTCCATTTTTTGGATTGATAAAAGAAAATCCATATCCATCAGTTTTATTAATTGCCAGTTCCATAATAATAGCTTCTACAAAAACTTGATTTCTAGGAATATCTAATTTTTTAATGACTCCCGTTAATGTAATAAAATCTTGAGGTGAAGCTGTAATCACAAGAGATTGAGTTGCTTTGTCTGGACTAATTAGTATTTGATCTTGAAAAATACTAGCTGTATTATTATCTAGACCAGATCTACTATATCGATTATATGTGGAGCTACCTCTTTTGGGTCTCTGCTTTTTTGAATTTGAAGTTATGGCACCAAGAGATTTTGATATTTGTTCCGCATCGGAATGTTTTAAACGATATACATGAATTCGACTGTTCTTTTGAGAAGAATCTAATTCAGTATCTAATTTGCGTACTAATTTTTTAATTTCTATTATGCCAGATTTATTTGCTTTTACAATCAAGCTATTTGTTCGCTCATCAGCGATGATCTGACTTATGGAAATATTTCCTTGGCTAGTGTCACTCATTTTATTATTAAATCTACGCCTGCTGGAAACTCTACTTCTACTACTTCTTCTTGAACTACTGCTGTCTGAACTTATTATTTTTTCAATCAAATTAGCTATATCTTTAGCGGCAGCATATAAAATTGGAATCACTTCTAAAGATTCTTGAAATCCCTTAACGTCAAGTATTTCAATTAGTTCTAGGATTCGTCTTATATGTGCAGCAGTATCTGTGATAATTAATGTATTGGTTTGTTTATAAGCAGCAATTCGACCAGTTCGAGGTATCCATTGACTAAATGTCTTTCGTACTTCTTCTGCATTGATATATTTTAAAGAAATGATTCTTGTTATATATTGATCCGTATTTGGTGTATTTTTTCCTGTATAAATAGGAATTTGTTTTGTTTTTGCATTACTCGACTGTTCAATTCGTAAGTACTCTCCAGAAGGTATAATAGTATATCCTTTTAAATCCAATGCAGTTAAAAATGCCTTCCATGCATCCCCTACAGTTATGGAGGATTCAGAAACAATGGATATTTTACCTTTAATTTGTTGTGCATTATAAATGAAATTTTTTCCAGTCAATTTAGCTATAGCTTTTACTATGGTTAATATTTCTGTATCAGGATAATGAAAGTTTTGCACTATTTCTTTAGAATTTGCAAAGTTTGTATTCCTTTTACTTTTTGTAGATATTATTAAATCTTTTCCTGAGCTTTTAGTATTGGTACTATTACTAGTACTGTTTCTACTACTGTCTCTAGTACTGCTGTTGTCACTACTTCTACCATAATCAGACCGTTCTCTTCCTTTATTTCTTTCTATTATTTTTAGACCTTTTTTCAACAAATCCTCTTCTTCTTCCTCCTCCTCTTGCTTTTTTATATCGATTTCTCTTCCTTCCATTCCTTCTCTTTCTCTATCATTATCAAAAAATATTTTTTTATCTGAGTTTGGATTTTTAGGTAAATTATTGAACGGATTTTTTATGGAGTCATCTTGTGCAAATAGTGCACCTGACATTGTCAGGATTAAGCAGAATCCGAAGATAATTAATTTAATGTATCTAGTGTTTTGTTTCATTTTCATACTCCTTATTCGATATTGTAAATCATGTTAAACTTTTTTGAGCCTCTTTGAAGAGATAGTTCAATTTTATCTGCCGATTTTAATTGATAAAATAACTCAAAAGCTTTAGATGGGTCGTTTAATGATTCGCCATTTATTTCATATATTATGTCGTTATTTTTTAGGCCCAATTTATCATATATGGAGCCTTTTTTGATTTGCATACAACGATATCCTTCTTGCTGCCCATTCACATTATTTGGAATACATCGAGCTTGTCGCATGATCTTTTTGATGTTTTTTAAAGAATTATTTACTTCTTCTCTGTCAATTTTCATGACTTTATCTTCAATTTCTTGGGAGGAAGAGGAATTATTGAAATTTCTGTAACTTCTAGAAGAAGTTCTTATTGGAAGGCTGTTTACTTCTTCTGGAATTTCAATATATTCCTTTCTATTTGTTTTTTTATTAATAAAAATTAACTGATTATCTGTTATATCGTAAATGATTAAATCAGGATCCATTGGCTCATTGATTCGAACAGCTACAGTTGTATTGGCCTTTCTATCATTTACACTTGCAATACTTTTCAATCTATCTTGAAGAATAATAACTCCAAGTAAATCAAGAGGAAGTGAGGATTTTACAGCGGTACCATCAACATCTGGTATAGCATTCCGTATATCCGGTATTAAACCGTCTTTATTAAATAAATTTCTTTTAAATATTTGACTATACTCTTGAATACCTATAATACTTATTTTTTTAGATATAGGTTGTATGGGCTCTACATTAGGTATATAAACACCCATTATGGCTAGAACTAAATCAGCAGCCAAGTAAGCACATAGAATAATGGCAACGCAGTTGATATATATATATCGATTCTTATAAAGAGCTATTTTTTTAGATAATCGTTTCGTATCTAGGTGGGAAGCAACCTGTGATAGTTTTCCTACTTTAGGCTTGAGGTTGATATTTTTAAATTTGGCTTTAGAAGGGAAGCTCATTTTCTTAAAAGGAAAGGGTGGGATTCCCTTTATTTTTTTCAGGATGTTTTTGAGGCTGAGCCTCTTGAAAAGTAGTAATAATTTTCTATACACTTTGAAAATTATTGCAAGAATCCAGCCATAATTATACCTTTTTTTTATCGTGTATTTTGCCTATAATAGGGCTATTATTGTGTTAATAGGGAAGTTTAGGGATGAGGGAATGGCAAAATAGCAAAAAACCTTTGGCAAAATGGCAATTTATTTTTCCATAATTTCAACTTTATCTCCTGCAATAATATTTTTATGGCGACTACTGATTGCACGAGCAAGGGGAAGGGGTTTATTTTTCAATACACGCCCTATGGATCGATTATTTTCTACACTAATTACGGTTAGAATACCTATCGGAAATGTGAAAACTTGGCTTTCATTTTCTTTTAACTGATTTATTGCCTTGATCTTGCGGATTACTTTTAGCTTAGAACCCACTTTAATTCCTTGATCTGATCCAATATTCATATAATAATCCTTTATGCGAGGTTCTTTATCGCTCATGGGAAAATCTATATTGGTGCCAATAACAAGAAACTCGGTATTTCCATGGGCAACACGGTTTCCTGTGAATGATAGTCCCAGTACCATTAGAGCAAAAAAAATAGCATTTTTCTTCATAGCTTTTCTCTCGACATTTCGAACAGAAAAGTTTAGATAATTACTCGTACTCCACCCAATTCGGCAATATTATGGGGTAAGCTGTCTCCTGGGCAGGAAATAAACATATAGTTTACGGCCACGTTTAGTCGACGGCTAAGTGCTTGTATTGTTTCCGGGCTAAAGACTCCTTTTACTGTTAACAGGTCAAGGTGTACGTTGGGGTAGGCCTTACTTAAAAACAAAAGGTTATTTTGGAAAGTACTGGAAATCTCTATATTGTCTTTATCTAGGTAGACAATCTGGATATGGGATGAAGATTCGTTTTCTTGAATGTATAGGAGTGCACGATTGAGGTTTTTTAAATCGTCACCTCTGGAGAAATATATTACGGGTCGTTTTCTAGTATTTTTAATGAAATTTAAAATATATTTCTGAACCTGGGAGTTGGTGACAGTGATGTGTTGAAAAATATCTCGTATAATTTTTAATAGTAAAGACATGATTTGAGACCTCAGGAGCATGGCACTTACTAAAATCATACTTATGAAAAAATAATTAAAGAAAATAATAAAATCTTTTCCAATAAAGAAAATATTTCCTATGAGTCCCAGTATGGCAGCAAAAAAAGCTAGACCAACCTCATACCAAGTGGATTTCACTGATCTGGGTAGGCGACTTCTTTTCACCTTCAGCAACATATTTCCAAACGCAAATAAAATCATTACAGATAGGAAAGATATGGTATATACACTGGCAAGGCTAGTGAGCTTGCCTTTTGTGGAAATATAAATAGAGCAACATAGAATCCAAAAGGTGGTAATAGCTATAATATCTGTTTTCCATGGAGTTCGTTTAAGAAGAAATTGAGGAAGGCAACCGTCTAAAGTCATTCTACGAATTAAACCATTGGAGCCAACAAAAGCCGTTAGTACGGCACCAGATAGGACTAATGTGGCATCGATACTAATTAATGTTTTTAACCAAGAACCACTAATTTCTCCGCCCATATGGGCTAGCAAATCCTCTGAATGGTTAGAAATTTCATTCATGGGAACAATGCCTAAAGCCAGCAAGGCAAGTAGAGGATTAAAAATAATTACCAGTAGCCACATATTTCTCAGTGTTTTGGGAAATACGCCTTTTTCCTGTTCTTCCACAAAATTTGCAGAGCTTTCAAAGCCACTAATACCTAAAAAGGCAGCAGAAAAACCAATAAGCAGTGCCATGGGCCATGCGTGGGGTAGGGGGGCAGCCATATTGTTGAGAAAAATTTCAGGTTGTAGAATCAATGAAAAAACACCTAAGACAGAGAGAAACACCATAGAGAAAATATGAAAGATGAAAATACACAGGGCTACGCGAGCAGATTCCCCAATGCCTGCAATGGCCAATAAAGCAAAACCACTCAATAGAATAAGTACGGATTCCTTAATGGGAATAAAATGGAAGAGATTTTGTGCATAATGAATAGCTTCACTGGCACTAATTACGGCTGTGGCTAGGTAAGAGAGTATGGTGAGGCAAGCAGCCATAGAGGCTCGTAGCTTGGTTGTAGTATTTAAAAGAGCATTATAGGCTCCTCCATTTAAGGGAAGAGCAGATACCACTTCTGTATAGACTTTACGAAATAGGTAGAGTACGAGGCCTATGGCAAGAAGAGCTACAGGGGCAAGTTTTCCAGCCACTCCAATAGTAATAGCAGAAACATACAAACAACTGGAGCCAATATCGTTACCACAGATAGCAGTACTAAGAAGTTCATTTAATTTTTTTTTTGGAGAACTGCGAGCAACACTCCGAACTTCAAGATCTGTGATTTTTTCTATGGAGATTCTTCCAATTAATAAGTTTTGTTTTCCTTCAGTCATGAGGTATTTTTTCTCCTATTTTCTCTCCTAACTGAATAAAACATTCTGTTTTCTGTTTTGTTTTTTTGATAATGTCAGTATCTGGCATCCATTTGTTTTCCTCACCAATAAGAATAACAGTGGAGCCTCCAAAAAGGAAGTAGCCTTTTTCGTCACCACGTTGGGATTGCTTGAAAAAATTGCTTTGTATAATGGTGCTCACAAATAGGGCGCCAACTTCAATATAAGCTATTTTTCCAAAATTTTTTGTTTCTAAAATGCTTACTTGTCGCTCGTTAGTAAATAAGATATTTTTTTTGAATTTTAATGCTATTGGATTTACGGAATGGAACTTTCCGTTTAAATGATAGTGTTCCAGTAGAGTGCTTTCGTCAATATAATGAAATCGATGATAATCTGTTGGGCAAAGTCGGGCCACATAGCAAGGTCCATTACGGAATGTATCTGCCCATTTTTTTCGTCCAAGAATTTTATCTACAGGTAACCATAGGCCTTTTACTGGAATGGATTTTTTAGAACTTAGTTTCTCATAGGCAAGATAGCGTCCTTCACAAAAAGCAGGAATTTGAGATTCTGTTTGTACAAATGAACGGGAATTTTTCTTAAATTTTCGAGTGAAAAAATGATTAAAAGAAGGGTAATTTCTTTTCTCATAGTCTGCCATATTTACGGAAAATTGTTGGATAAATGGACGGATTTTTTTTTGACTATGTCTTGTATTTTGATAGGAACCATATAGGCTACTCACCCAAGAATTTTTTGCTATTATATTGCTAATAGCGCGACCAATGGGATTTCCATAGAGGAGCCGAATGGGGAGCTCTCCATAGACAAACTCCACTTCCTCACATGCTTTTTTTCGATTCCAAAACTTGATTTGTTTTTTCATAAAAATTTTCCCATTTATTTTTTAAATATGGAGGTACGGCATCAGCACAGTCCGGGCAATAGCGCTCTCGTATGGAAAACTCTTTCTTGACCCTTGGATTGTGGATGGGTATCTGGCAAGCATTGCAGAAAGAGGTTGTTGTTTCCTGTAGATTCTTACCTACAGAAACACGTCCATCAAAAACAAAGCATTCTCCTTGATAGTGTTGGTTACCACATTTTTCAAAATATTTCAGAATCCCTCCATTGAGCTGGTAAACATCCTTAAAACCAAGATTCTTTAAGTAGGGGGCAGCCTTTTCACAACGAATACCTCCTGTACAATAGGTTACAATGGTCTTATCTTTATATTTCCCGGGCAGCTGTTTGGCTGCTTTTTTAAAGTTAGTAAAGTTCTCCAGCTCTAAGTTTAGAGAATTTTTAAAAGCACCGAATTCTAGCTCGAAATCGTTTCGAATATCCATAACCACCATATCTTTTCTTTCATCATACCATTGCTTGAGTGTCTCAGGTGAAATATAAGAGGCAGGGGATTTGCCGGCAGAAAGAGGAGACTCTCGAAATGTAATAATCTCAGGTTTAATTTTTATAAACAAACGACGAAAGGGGTTTTCTGTACAAAAGTTTTGTTTATAGTCCAATGATTCAAAGTGCTCCATAAATAATTGTAGTATGGGTTTTTTGTATAGTTTGGGGAAGGCGAGGGTAGTATTTACTCCTTCTGGGCTAAGAATTATCGTTCCCTTGCAGTTATATTGGGCAAGCTTGTGCTGGAAGGCTTCCTTTTTTTCCTCCAAGGCCTTAAGTGGCATAAATTTATAAAAGCTTAGAATAAAACTGGACATTATAAAGGCTTTTTAGATTTGAGAACGGATAGGTGCTCCCGATAACCTAGTCGAATTTGGATAAATTCATTGTGGGTAAAGCCAATGGCCTTAGAAATTACGCGAATCTCTTCATTTTCCACATTGCTGATACCATCCTCTGTCGCTAACTGGAATAATGCTTCTAAGAGTTTTTTCTTTTGTTCTGGACTCCCATATTGCTTTACCCGCTCCCAAACCTCATAGTCCTCCAGGGTGTTGCGCAGGGTGGACTCTATGGCGAGTCGAGCCACCTCTTGAGCCTGTTTTTCGGTCAACCCCAAATTACTTTTTAAAATATGATACAGGCTGTCTTTTTCTTTTTGGGATATCTCGGAATCTGCATACGCTACCTGTCCCAGGAGTAGGGCCACAGCAGCGATATAATAGGCTTGGTTTTGGGTCAATTCCTCTAAAACGAGTTCTATACGCTTTAGATCATCCTCTTCTTTTGGAGAGAGTTGGACTGATGATTCAGATTTATTAGAATTGGAGGAAAAGAAGGAATCAAAGAAGCCCATAGTTCCTTTTTTATCACTGAAAAAGGTAGCTTACAAGCAATTGAGTACTTTAGGGTGTATTTCCAGCTATGCATAAAAGGTCTGATAATATATATTATGTAATAAATGGATCCATGTGTCTACTGCTGAAATATAATCCTACTGGGTGCGGTCTATGATAAGGAGTTAATATGTTTGAATCCATTACCGAACTCCTGCTCAATTTTTCTGGTCTTCAAGCCTATTTTGCTGTTTTTTTTGCGCTCTTAATTTGCGGTCTGGGATTGCCCCTGCCAGAGGACATTACTTTGTTTGGAGCTGGTCTTTTGGCTTACTATGGTTTGGTGAATGTGCACGCTATGGTAGTTCTTTCCGTGTGGGGTGTTTTATTTGGTGACTCCCTTACCTTTGCTCTTGGCTATTACTATGGTCCGAAGCTACGAAAGTACTGGCCGTTTAGGAGAATATTGTCCGACGGTCGCTTTAACGAATTAAAGCAACGCTTTCAGGAAAGGGGCAATAAGGTTATTTTTGCTGGTCGTTTTATGCCCGGCCTCAGGGCTCCCATATTTTTCACAGCAGGTACTATTCACCTTCCCTATCGTGTTTTTCTTTTTTATAACGGTTTAGCAACTTTCATTAGTGTGCCTCTTATTATTTATGCTGTCTTTTATTTTGGAGATGAGGTGGAGCGTGTATTCAAGGTTATTCGAGGTATAGAGTATGGTATTCTTGCTTTTATTCTCATTCTCATTGCTCTATTGGTTGTTCGGTATATTTACAAAAAAAGGCATCAGTAGAGTATTATTTTTTCCATACAGTGGAAATAAGTTCGTCCCTTTCGGCAGCGAGTTCTACTAAGGCAATTTTATAATTTACAATGGATTGGCTTTTTTCAGTACGAGACATATAGAGTGCATTGTAATCCTGTATTAGCTGACTACTATCAATTTTTCCCATTTGAAAATCCTTCTCTTCAGCTTGGACCACACGGCTCCGTAGTTTAGCTTCTTCGATAGCTGCTTTGGCGCCGGCATATAAGTGTTTTATTTTTAAAAGATTAATTTCCAAAGCCTTTATTTTCTTTTCTTCTACATCCAATAGATTGGTTTGTGCCTCCTGTACTTGAATTTCTTTAAAGGCTCGTTGGGATTTGTGCAGATTAGAAGCAAAGGGCCAGGTGAATTCCAAGCCTATGGAATGTGAGGGATTTTCATTGTCTGTGACTTCTCTATATGCTTCCTTAGCCACTGAGTGTACGCCATTTCTTTGGTATTTCGCCACTAGGTTTAAGGTTGGCAGGGTATTTTGTTGAGTAAAATCTCGCTCTAGCATTGCTTGTTCTAGCCTTAGTTTTGCGCTTTCCACCGCTTTTTTGTTTTTTGGAGTATTTTTTTTATCCAATGGAGGGAGTTCTTCTTTTACATCAAAATTTATTTTTTCTTGGGGAATATTTAAGAATAGCAATAATTCCTTGGAGTTTTTCCTGTAGGCAAAGCGAGCAATTTCTAGATTTCTATTTTGGGACTCTAGGACAGCTCTTGCTCTATACAGGTCCGCTTTGGTGGCAATACCTAGTTTTTCTTTTTTTCTTAGTGTGCGTACAAGTTGCACATATTTATTATAAGCAGATGTGGCATTTTTCAACCGTTGGTTACTCATGTAGGTTTGCCAGAATAGTCTTGTGGTAGTTAGGAGGAGCTCTTCTATGGATTCTTCTTTATTCAATTCTGCAATTTTTATGTCGTATTTTGCAGACTTTTCTTTACCGCGATCCACATAGCCAAAAAAGTTGCGAAGCAATGGTTGCTGTAGGGAAAATTCCAGTTTATTTTCAAATTGTACGGGAGGCGTGCCTAAATTAATAAATGTGGGGTTTAACTCGCTTTTTAGTTTTAATTTAGTAAAGGAAAGATCGAGGGCAGTACCCGTGAAAAACTTTTTACGCAAACCTAATTTCCAAGCCGTGGTTCTATCCTGTTCGTTGGAGAATTTACTAAAGGAGTCTGTACGGCTTTTTTGATAACTAGCGGAGGCAAAAAACTGGGGATCAAAGACTGCTTGAGCTTGACCAAGAGCAAGCCTTGATTTTTGTGAATTGAATCGAATGATTTGTATTTGTTTATTTTTCTCCCAAGCTAATTTTCGGGCGATCTCAGGATTAAGACTCATAGCAGCAAGTGAGGTGTGCGGTATGATGAGAAAGATTAAGCTAGTCCATAGAGTAAAAAAATAAAAAAGCATTTCGACCCTCCAATTCATGACTGACTGTAATATAATAAGATAGGAGTTTCAATAGGATTTAGTCGATGACAGGTAAAATTATACCCTTTCCAGACCCGCGCTATTTTTCTGGCGTAGATGGCATTGTCTATGTTGGAGGAAGCCTCAATACCCAAACATTGGCACAAGCCTATTCATTGGGTATTTTCCCATGGCCTGTGGAGGGCTATCCCCTACTCTGGCACTGCCCTGAAGAACGGGGTATTTTAGATTTTAGCAAACTCCATATACCCAAAAGTCTCCAGCGTTTCCAGCGTAAATCAAACTATACATTTTCTTTTAATCGAGCTTTTCCGGAAGTTATCAAAAATTGTGCAAAGAAAAAACGTTTGAAGCAGGATGGTACCTGGATTACTCCTGAAATTATTTCTGCGTATATCGATTTCCATAAGGCTGGCTATGCCCATAGTGTGGAGTGCTGGGATGGGAATAAACTTATTGCAGGCCTCTATGGTGTGTATGTTGATGGCTTGTTTAGCGGAGAAAGCATGTTTGCCCATGTTTCCAATGCTTCCAAGCTTTGTTTATTGAAGCTTATTGAGCAATTGGATTCTTGGCATCATCAATGGATGGATATACAAATGCTCACTCCTATTACAGAAGCGCTTGGTGGAGAGTATATTTCTCGATTGGATTTTTTAAATCGTAAGGATAGGCTACTGGGGAAAAAAAGCAGCTTACAGTTTTAAGGTCTGTTGCTATCTTAGGATTAGTTTTTTCGACTGATTTTGGAGAAGGCTTGTAGATGGTATTGGTATACTCGTCCATAGTGAGACACAATATAAAAATTATTTTTTGATTTAGCAATACTAGCATAAGTGCCTGAAGAATTGCCTAGGCTGGTGAAGTCTAAGAGTTTTCCATTGCTTGCATTGAAGGCATAGATGTAGTTATTGGAGCTAGCCACTATAAGTGTGTTACTTTTTTTCTTTGCCTTTTTAGAGGAAGGAATGATGGTTATTCCTGTGGGAATTCCCTGAGGTAGTAAAAACTTCCAACGGAGTTTCCCCGTTTTTTCATGGATAGCGTATATATGTCCATCTGAGGATGGAAGAAAAACGAGTCTATTTGTAAGACGGGAAATTAAAGGACTGTGAGCTCCTCCTGCGGGAAATTTCCAAATTAAGGAGCCATTCCTTTTTATATAGCGGAGTTTTCCATCATAGGTAACAATAAAAACCCCTCTTTTCCAAGCAACGGGTTTGGCGTTTATATTTTGGAATTTAGGATTATCTTTGTAGCGACTTTCTCGAATTATGGAACCATCATTGGGCTCTAACACCACAAGGGAGCCATCACTAAAGCCTACCCAGATTTTTCCCCTGAGAAAGAGAGGGTTGCCTCCTCCCTTAATACTTAAATTTGGATTGTGGCGATGGAAGGCCCATAAGTGTTTCCCTGTGAAGGAATCCAGTGCGTGTATTGTGTGGTCTTCTGTGTTCACAAATATTCTTCCACCAGCTAATATGGGAGCACCCACAGTCGGAAATTTCAGATCGGCACGCCATATCTCTGCGCCACTTTCTAACTTGAGGGCATAAAATCCATTGTCTCCACCCACAAATAAAGTTTTCTTTGTTAGTAGTACACTGGAAGAGGAACTGCCATATTTTTCTTTTTGCCAAATCACCTCTCCCGTATTTTTATTGAGAGCCATTACCCCAAATCGATCTGAGCTATAGAATAGATAATTCTTATAAATTCGAGGACTGGAAAAATTTAAAGCAGGAATACCTGCTTTCATCTTTAACCAAACTTTTTCTGATTCCATATAGGACCAGCCTCTCTGGATAGTGCCAGGTTTTGTGCGTACTATTTTAAAAGAGGAAGGACTGCAAGCCCCGAGTAAGAACACGGAAACCAATATAAAGAAGTTGTTACGATAGAAAGTATAAGTCATTGATTTTTTAAGGAGTATTTTTAATGCTTTCATACAATACACCAGCAGCTTTTCCATAGTAGGGTTCATTTTTATAGTTTGTTTGAATTTTTTTATACAGTTCTTTAGCTTCTTTGTACTTATTTATAGCCTCATAGCAACGTCCTTGGGCCATCCATACTTCGGGACGCAAAAACAGACCGTCCTTTATTTTCACTGTATTTTCATAGCTTTCAATAGCTTTCTTATAGTTTTTGTTCATTTCGTAAGTAGTGGCTAAAGTATAAAAGGCCAAGGATTTGGAGAAATTGTCGGGAGCTGCTTCCACTGCCATTTTATAGACTTCTATTGCTGGCGTGTATTTTTTCAGGGCATAGTAAATATCGCCTTTCGCTATCATGGACTGATAGGCTCCACGGGTTCCTTTATATTGTTCTATAATAGTATCGAGTAAAGGTATCCCTTTAGTAATCTTCTCTTCTTCCTTAATATCTTTGGTCTTTTGATAGGCGGAGAAAAAAGCGCCGATGGCTTTTTGATCCCTGGCATTTTGTTTCTCTAAAGACATAAACACCAGCACTAAAATCGCAATAACAGCCCCTACAGCCCAGGTAAGAGACTTAATATTCTCCGTAAAGAATTTTCCCCAACTACTGTCTTCCATAACTATTTTACCTCCTCGTTATTTTGTACCTTCTTATGCTAACACTGATAAAGTGATTTTATAAAAAGGTTTTTATGAAAAGAATTACTGGGTTGCGGAGCGGCGCATGGCATTATGAAGCGCATTTTTATTCAGTAGTTTTTGCTAATAGGAGGATTTCATTTTTATTTTTAATCACGGGACGTTACACTTTTATATAGTGATGATGTATTTTAAACCTCTATTCTTGTGCCTGTTGTGCTTCATCCTTGGCTCTACCCCCGGGCTTGCTCAAAATGCACCTGAGGGAGAGTACCAAAATCCTTTCTCGGACTATGTTCCCTTTGAAGATGAGTATGAGGTGGACGAAGACGAGCGTTTTATGTATTTTGGTCGATTTTTTGGGGTAAGTGTGGGTACAGGTTCGCAGTTTTTTGGCGGTAATATCGGTCGTTTATATAACTTAGCTCTTCCCACGTTTGAGGTTCGTCTACTCTATTTTTTTGACTTTAGGATGGTGGGACAAGCTTCTGTTAGTTCTGCCAACCACGCATTTCATGCTGTGCCCAATAATTTTGTAGAGGTAAATCTTTTACGTGTTAATGTGGATTTTAAATATTACCTAGAAACGAGTAATCTTAGTGCTGATCTTACCTCGACTAACCCATACCTTATAGCTGGTGTAGGGCAAATAACTCGAACTCAGGTATTTCACGACTTAGATTTTGTGGGAAAAGACAGGGCTTTAGCTATTTCTGTGGGTGGAGGTTTGGAAATTGCACTCCAGTCGCGAAAAACTAGCATTGGTATAGAAGCGCGTGTTCACCAAGTTTTCTTCAAGGATCGGTTTGAAGAGGAGTACTTAGCTAGCGGCATACCCGATACCACAGGTCCATTGTTCTCTTCTTATGTGGGAATTCTATTCTTTTTCTGACGATAAGCACAAAAAACACAATGCTTGCAGTCATTTTTCTAAGAGCTAGTTTTTATTGATTTTTTACCTCTATCTTCATTGTATTTTTAAATTCATTATTTTTTATGCGTCGCATTGATTTTTTTCATGCATCACATTAAATTTATTTTATGCAATATATAAAAAATTGTATTGACAGAGTTGATGCCCCTAAGTTAAAAGTCCTAAATTAACTGATTGCACAAATAGTATTTAAGGTTAAGTACTGTAGGTGTAATTACAACAACAATAAAAAGGAGAATAAAAATGAAAATAACAAAAACAATAATATGTGCAACAACATTGGCTTTAGTATCTACAGGTGCTTGGGCTAGTGATTCATCTGGTTCATTTGGTAACTGGTTTGAAGCTACATCTGGTTCTACTGGTGGTGGAGAGGCAGCTGCTGAAGACAATGAAATGAGTGACGGTGCTGTTAGCCCTGAAATGAGTAAAAAATGGGGCAGTAGCACTGAAGGATCATCTCAAGGAGTATCTGATAGTAGTGGTAACGTCGTTGAAGATGTCGCTGATACTGGAAAAGAAGTTGTTAATACAGGTGAGAAAGCTGTTAGTTCTAGCTTAGATAATCTTGGAGGATCATCTGAAGGAGTATCTGATAGTAGTGGTAACGCCGTTGAAGATGTTGCTGATGCTGGAAAAGAAGTTGTTAATAAAGGTAAGGATGCTGCTGGTTCTAGCTCGAAGAATGTTTCAGGATCTTCAACTGGTGAAAATGCTCAACCACCAACAGTTGAGGAAGAAAAAGAACGAGGAATAAACAGACCAAATAGGTAATTTATCAATTACTGTTTGACATGTTATAGATAGTATATAAAAGATCCCCCGCTTTTTAGGGGGATTTTTTTTGTTCTCAAAATAGCACCTCAGTTCAACAAGCTTTCTTTAGAGTTCGTCTTGATTTGATGCGTTATTTCATGACTATGTGCATTTTAAAATGCATGATGCGCACAGTCAGTCTCCTTAAATAACCAGTTTTATTAGCTTTCTAGGTTGATAATATTTGTATTTTTAAATCCACCATATTTTAGCTTGATGCATTAAATTTATTTTGTGCGATATATAAAAATCTATTGACAGGGTTGATGCTCGTAGGCTAAAACTTCAGAATTAACTGATTGCACAATTTTCCAATCTCTTTAGAGAGGGGACTTTTGAAACTTTAATAAAGATTTAAGAAGGAAGAAATATAATGAAAAAAACACTATCAATTTTAGCTTTGCTTTTGATTTCTTTGAATGCCCCCGCTAATCAATTTCCTCCATCAGATATAGATAATCAATGGGGGGATTTTTATATTCAAACTGAAAAGGCTTGGAATTACCCACAGAATTCAATGTTTCTTTATACAGCATTTATAAGTGTAGCTATGCTTTGCAAAAAAGACTTGGAAGAAACATACCCATACACTCCTGGTGACAAGGTGCAGGTAGAGGATATGGCTACAATTGTAAATGAGCTTTATCACAATCGTGCTTGTCCCAAACAATTAAGAGTAAAAGAAAGTGAGTGACTCAATCATGAAAAATAATAGTATTAAAAATATAAGAAACATAATCTCCATCACCTTTATAGGGTTGTTTTTTTCTGGAGTAACGCCATCCTTTGCTTTAGAGGGGCGAGAACAATATTCTTTTTTAACAGCAAATATTCTTTCTGGCATGGATAAAGATATAGTAAGTGCTTTTTTAGAAAAAATTGAAAAAACAGTTCCTGATAATTTAAAAGCTTACTTTAAAGCTAAAAATAAGAGTTTTGTTGTTGATTTCTCTAAAACTAAAGAAGTGAAAAGCTTCATTCGTAGTTTAAGCAACTGTAGCAAAACTGGTTCTTCCTCTGACAGTAGAAAGGAACCTGAAACTTTATTGAGCAAACAGACTGTTTATTCTCCATTTGATAATAAAAACAACAAAAATGTATCAATTTATTTAGATTATAATTTCTTTATTAATCACAATGATTTCGTTAGTAATACCTCAAAAGTTGGTTGTTCCGATTTTTCTCAGTATGTTTGGCGTGAAATTCTAGTCCTTCAGAGAATATTTCATGCTTATGATTATATGGAGTATGTTTCTTTACAATACCCATTAAGAGCGAACCTTGGTTGGGCTTATTTAAATAACTCTTATAAAGCAATCAAAAATGAGATAAGAAAAAGAAAAGGCTTGCCATCAAATCCAGACCCACTTTCCCAGGAAAAGGAAAACAAGTGGGAATTAGATCTTAGAGAAATATCTAGAGAGAGCTTAATTCATGGGGAGCAATATAGGGACTCTGGGAGAGCTTTTTTATTAAATATAACTTATTTCTTCAAAGATCCTGAGTTTTTCTGTCGAAGACCCGCAGCCTATATGCAGTTATCTAAGGAATTTTCTGTTTCCCCTAACAAGGGTGCTTGTAAGCCCAAAAATTGGGTTTTTGTTGAAAAAGGCAGCCATGTGGGAGCTTCTTGGAGAGAACCAAGCAGATTCAGTCACTCGGTCAAAGAGATAGATCCCAATCGTATTTACGAGGTTCATTATCTTTTAGCAGATAAGGCTAGTGATAATTTTATTGGCTCATTCGGTCACTCCATGTTTCGTTTCATCGTTTGTGCTCCATCACGAAAAGTAGTTGGTCCAGATTGTTTAAAAGATGAAACTCATCATGTAATTTTAAGTTTTCGAATGGACTTGGATTTGGAAGGCATGCATCTTTTGAAGGCTATGAATGGTAAGCACGTTGGAAGAGCTTTGACGTATTCTTTTGTAGACATAAAAAAAGAATACCTTATTGATGAAAATAGACATCTTTATAGTATACCGTTTGACTTTGATGAGTTTCAAAAAAATCAATTTATTTATGCTGCCCTTGAAAGCTATTGGGTTTACTTTGGTGGATATAAATTTCTTAGCTTAAACTGTGCTACAGAGAGCCTATACTTACTTCGAGTTGTGGATGGATTGGACCCCAAATTTTATGCTCTAAATGATTCTGTTGTTACGCCATTTAATATGTTTGAGACTTTAGAAAAATACAATTTTTTCGTTCCGGGTCCTCTTAATGAAGTGAAGAAACATATGGAACAAGTAAAGAAAGAGGGAAATCAAAACAATTCTATGAGTTTTGAAAGTAAAAAGAATATTGAAGTAAGAGGGATGATTATGTCGATCCCAAATAGTGAAAGTAATATAATGGAAAATCTAATGGAAGATCTTTTAATTAATCCTTCTCCGGATATCGCAGATTCTTTCTACTTATTTCGTAGTAAAAACTTAAATTTTGATAGCTTAGTTTATAATAAAGAAGCACGATGGATGATAGCATGGATTCAGAACTCTGGTTATCCCTTGAACCTAGATGAGAAAAAAGAATTTTTCTCTGAACTCAAAACAAGCGCAGAGGCTCGAAAGGATTTATTCCAATGGGTTCTCAATAGTAAACTGAACGAAAAAGAAAGAGCACTAACATTTTTAGCAGTAACAGAAAGAACTTATTTAAATAATCTGAAAAAAGGTATCGCTGAATATTTTGAAATGTTTGTTTCTGCTAGCTATAAAAATATCAAAGAAAATAATGAAATGACAAGTCTTTCCAACTGTCTGGCTCCTTTTGGAAAAGATCTAAATAATATTGTCAATTTAAAAAGGCCGTGGAATAATATTTATCCCTTTGCAAGATATGGAACGCCTATGTTTGTTTCACCTAAGAATCTTGAGTTTAATGGAAAGAAGATGATTAAATATTATAATGATATGCATTCCTTAGTGAAAAAAATGAAAAAATGTTTTGCAGATTCAGATGAACACGCTGGACGAGTGATTAAAAACTCAAGAGTGAAAATGAAAATGTCTAAACGAAACTTAAAGTTTTTCTACAATACTTTAGGTTGGACTTATTTAAATATTTAGTGCCTTTTATTATGCCCTTTATGATAGCATTATGGGTATGATTGATGGAAAAATCCATATTCTATTTGTTTGCTTGGGAAATATCTGTCGTTCTCCTATGGCAGAGGCTTTGTTTAAGCACCATATAAAAGAACAAAGTCTTGTTCAATTCTTCTCCATTGATTCTGCTGGTACAGGATCCTACCATGAGGGAAAGAATTACCATAGCAGCACAATTCGTGTGGTTCAAGAAAATGGAATAGAAATTGATGGTCATAGTCGCCCTGTGCAGGCAAAAGATTTTACAAATTTTGATTATATTTTAGCTATGGATGAATCGAACTACGATAATCTAGAAACTATGGCAGCAGAAAATCCACAGGTTAAGGCAAAGATAAATCATATCCTAGCCTACTCTACGGAAAGCCATCGTCATGGGCTTAGTGTTCCCGATCCTTATTTTAGTGGCTATAACGGTTTTCAATCCGTATTTGATTTACTCAACGATGCTTGTCTGGGGTTTCTCCAAGCACTGATACAGGAGCATAAATTACTTGATGGATTGGACAGACCTTCAAAATAAGCTTCAAGAGACAATAGTAAAGAATGAGCCCATTACTAGTGAAGGGATACATAGGGCCTGGAAGGTAGTATTGGATTCAGGTAGAAGTATTTTTGTCAAAGGGGGCAAGGGTATGCCTTCTACCATGTTTTCATCTGAGAGTTTGGGTTTAGAGGAATTACGAAATATTGGTGTTTTCCGAATTCCAGTTGTATATGCTCACTCCAGATCTTACCTTGCTTTAGAATGGATTGAGGATCAAGTGGAGAAAAAAAAAGATAATTTGTATGCAAAGATGGGTATGTTGTTGGCAAAACAGCACAAGCACCACACAGAAAATTCATACGGTTGGAGAGAGGATAATTTTATTGGTAAAATTCCTCAACAAAATACATGGAATAGTTCTTGGTCCGTATTTTGGAAAACTATGCGTATAGAGCCTTTGGTTCAGCGAGCAAAAAAAAGTCTGTCGTCTCGTGATATGGATTCTTTGGAAAAGCTCTATGGGTGCATGGAAGAAATTCTTAGTGTTAGTGAAGAAAAGCCAGCTCCTTTGCATGGCGATCTTTGGGGTGGTAACCATTTAGTAGATCAAGATGGTGAAATTGTACTCATTGATCCTGCCTTTTACTATGGCCATCGAGAGGCTGACATAGCTATGACAAAAATGTTCTCTGCTTATCCACAAGCATTCTATGATGCCTATGAATATCACTTTCCTTTTGTTGCTGGTTTTTGGGAACAACGATTTTATTTATATTTGCTCTATCACCAACTTTCCCATTTAAACCACTTTGGTACGGCCTACCTTGTTGGAGTTCGAGACTGTATACAAAAAGCTATACAGGGTAGGAAACCACATGAACCGCTGAGTTCTTTAAATCGGTAGTGCGCTTGTCGTATCGTTCAATCATTAAGGGAGAACTCCAGCCGGCCATTTGCTGTACTGATCGATGGGAAGCTCCCTGATCTAGGGCATTGGAAATACAGGTGCTTCTACAGGAATGGGGGCTTATTTTAGCTTTCACGCCAGCTTTCTTAGTATATTTTTTTACAATGTAGGCGATGGTATTGGTATTCAAAGGACGATCTTTTTTTAAGGCACGGTTATTTTTTACAGCAGAAAATAGAAATCGGTCCATTCCAGGGGCAAGATTGAAGCGTTCTAAATAGATAGTTAAGATTTGGAGTACGGGCTTGGGAATGGGCAAAATTCTTTCCTTATCTCCTTTGCCAGGAACTCTTAGGCTGGTAATAATACTATCCCCTACCCTTGTTTGTCCTATGTGAGAGCATTTCAATGCCACCACTTCACCACGACGAAGGCCCATATAAAAAAGTATACGGAGGATGAGTGCGTGCATGAGTCCGCTTTTTGTGTGCTGGCTTGCCATATCTAGAGTTCTTGCCACTTGAGCATCTGAGAGCCCTTCAGTGGGTGATTCTACTTTTGCGCGAAAATTACGTACCCAAATAGCGGGGTTTTCTTTTAAATAGCCCCGGCCCATAAGCCAGCCCAGAAATGATCGTACGGTAGCAAATTTTCGATTGGCCGAGCTCCGGCTAAGGCCTGCTCCATTCCTCTCCTTTGGCCGTACAAGCCAGTCACGGTACTCAAGGAGTGCATCTAGGGATGGCGAGTAGGACTCCATACGTAACCAGCCTAAGAATTGTTTTAGATCGTTGCCATAAGCCCTTTGTGTGTGAATAGATCGTTGGGTTTGGGTAAAACGCTGTATTTCTTGGATGATCTCACCACGCATCCAGTCCTTTCTGGGTTCTGTCGGGTGTATTGTGATGGGTATTTTTGGGGTTAGGGAGAGCGTTTTTTCTGGGTTTATATCAGGTGTTTTTTGAGATTTTTGAAAAAAGCGATTTTTTATCCAATTTTGAATTTTGTGGAAAAAGTGGTTCAAAAGAGAAAAAATCTGGAACATGCATACCCCTATATTAGTGATAATTAAACTTATCACCAATAAAAGCAAGCTTTTTTCTATTTATTTCGACCCTTTTCCCTACTTTGCCTTACCTTGGCCTATCCAAACCTAGAAATTAAGAAAACTTCGACGCGTCGCATTTATTTCTTCTTCTTCTTTCTCTTCCCTTTTTCTACAATCGTAAAGCGAGTACCTAGAGCTATCTTCTTCCGTTTAAACCAACCCAGGGGAACCTCCAAGGCGTATAGGCACAGACCCCTGCTTTTATATACCTTTAGCTCGGAATCCTTTTTAGAGCTTCGATCCACCTGCATTTTCTCTATATTCACTAGCTTCTTTTCCTGGTTAAAAAAACCAATACTTAGGGGTATTTTTGTTTTTTTCATCCAAAAGTAGAGCACCTGGGGACTTGGATACTGGAAAAGCATGCCATGGCCATCTTTTAAGGTAAGGCGACCCTGTAAGCCCCTAGCTAATTGTTTTTCTCCAATAGCGAACTCCACCATTAACTTTTCTTTCCCCAAAAGGAGAACCTTTTTTTTAAAAGAATATCCCCCCTGTGCCGTGTGGGAAGCAAACAGTAGAGCTATAGTCCATAGGTAGAGGAAAGTCCTCATATACAATGCTTCCTTTGGTATTGAATAAGATCGCTATACTCTTCCTTCTTTTTCGTGGAAATGGATCTTTTCGTTTTTGAAGCTTGCTCCTTAAAAAACAGAACCTTCAGTTCATTATTTGCACAAGCAGTTCTACGAATAGTGTTGAATTCTTTAATTAAAGCTAGGGGGTAAGGCATTCCCTCCAAAGAGGACTGGAAGAAAGGAGCTTCTTTGGACAGGTTATGAAGATGCTCTTTTAAGAAATCTATTGTGTTGTAGTGTTTTCCTACGGAGTAGAATTTCTTTTGCGCTAATCTCTTGTGAAAACGAGCCTTACCGTAGGTATCCTTAAACCTAAACTGACCACAAAGGGGATGATCTGGAATGGGCATTACACGTTTTATTTCCCAGCCTACAGTGCATTCCATTTCAAATGCATCCAACTCTCCCCCTACTCCCTCAATTCCATGTTGAATAAACTTTTCTATGGAGAAATTGATCTTATAAGGGTTTAAAGGCTTTCTTAAAGTATAGTGAGTAAGTTCATGGACAAGGTCGTAAAATAAATCAATACGCTTTAAATTACGCTTCACCTGTATAGAGTTTTTCACAATAAACTCTTCTTCTGTACTGTGAAAAGCATAGATCCTAAAAAAAGTGGTCTCTGTTAAGGAATGATCTCCTAAATGAATGTCTTTTAGCACCTTAGAAGCAGGCTGAGGGAGTTGTTTCAATAGAATAGAGCCTTGTTTGCTTTGTTCAATAATATCCAACATTTCCTTGAGTGCTTTGGATACTTGCCTTTCAGAAGTAGAGGCTGGCAACCATGGCTCCTGCCACCATTTTAGGCTCCGTTGCCGATTCTCTGCCCCTAGTAAGGGACTAGAGGAGAGCAGCAGGAGGGCCAATAACAAAAAACTTTGATTTTTTCTCACCCATCTCTATCGGCAATAAATTATACAATTGTTAAAACTTTTTACATTAATTTCCCCATAAAAACCCTGAAAAAAGAGAGGGCAGATAGGAGGAATATAAATAAATCCCTTTAAAATCAGTTGTTTATGAGTATATTTCTCATTTCCGACCGTATTGGTATGGAACTTGCATTAGTAAGGGACATAGACAATGGAGCCATAAAAGCCCTGTTGAAGTTGATGTTGATGTTGAAGAAGTTGGAGTTGAGTTATGAAGAAGATAAAGTGGAATATAATAGTTATTGCTTGTTTGAGCTTGGTTTTTGCCCATGCTGAAACCGTTACGGCAAAGCCAAAGCCAAAGATTGCTGTGGCAAAAAAGAAGAAAACGCCTGATCCCTCATCGTTTTTTTACCGAAGGGATATTTTTCTAGATCAAATCTCTGTTAAAAAAGCGTTGAAAAAGTTTAAGCCAAAAAAGGATATTGTCATTGCATTCATTGATACAGGAATTGATCCTAAACATTCGGAATTAAAAAGAAATAAATGGATTCGTCCTGGAACTGTAGATGAATACGGTTGGGATTTTGTACGCAATTCAAAAAATCCTTTAGATACTAATGGACACGGTAGCCATGTGGCAGGAATTGCCATTAGTGTGGCTCCTAAAGTAAAGATAATGGCCATCCGCTATTTTTCTAATAAGTCCGATGGAAATGCCCACTTAAGCAACACTATAAAGGCAATCAATTATGCTATTAAAAATAAAGCAGATATTATAAATTATAGTGGTGGTGGTGCTGAGCCTAGCTCTCAAGAACTCCAAGCTATTGAGCGTGCCAGGGCAAAGGGAATTCTATTTGTTGCAGCAGCTGGAAATAATGGACATAAACTAAGCCAAAAGGAAAATAAATACTATCCAGCCTCCTATAAACTTTCTAACATTATATCTGTAGGAGCTAATGATATTAAGAACAGTTTAATTCCTTGGTCTAACTGGGGAAAAAGTATGGTGGATGTGGCAGCCCCTGGAGATAATATCCTGTCCACACTTCCTGTAAAAAAATTAAAAAATGGGAAAACAATTTCCTATGGATACCTTACAGGAACTAGCCAATCTACAGCTTTTGTGTCTGGCTTGGCTGCTCTTATTTGGTCTCATAATCCCAGTTTGACCTATGTTCAGATAAAAAATATCATTTTAAAAAGCGTAGATAAGCAAGCGCTATTAAAGGGTAAGGTAAAGTCTGAAGGACGAATTAATGTCTACTCAGCATTGAAAATGGCAAGCCGAGTAGTGAAAAAGAAAACAAGATTTACTAAAAATTCTTCATTTAAATTGTTAAAAAATCCCAGACAAACATCTAGAAAAACAGCAGATAACAAAAATATAGCTCATAAAAAGTAAAAGAATTCCCTCTTTTAAATTCCATTGGGCTATTGTATTTAAGACTTGTTGCGCTACGACCTGTCTACACTGAATTCGGGTCCAGCGCTGTTATGATTCTATTCTGAGGTCAAAATTGATTTATTTTCCCATACCTAATAGAGGCTCAATGGGTTATATCTTAATAATATGCCTGTGTTTTTGCCATACTCCGGTTTTTTCTGGGCCATTTTTGGTTCTGTAATACACATTCTGGCCTTTCCTAAGTGGGGGCTTTTTCCTTTGGCTTTCCTTGTATTACCTGCCTATTTGATAGCCATACATAAGGGCAACTCTTGGTTTAAAATGTTTTGTTTTGGAACAGTCTCCAGCTTACTGTGCTGTCTTATAGGTTTGGATTGGGTGAGTTTCGTATTACAAGAAACCGGTGGTATTGGGAAGCCACTGTCTGTGTTTCTCCATGTACTTTTTTCCTTTATTGCCTTTCCCAATCTATACACTTTTTTTTTCCTAGGGTTTTTAGTAAAAGCTAAGGTGGCTAAGCTCCCCCTATTTCTCCAGCCCTTGTATTGGGCCTGTCTTTGGGTAGCTATAGAGTTTCTATGGCAACACTATAAAATATTCCCCGATGTCATAGGAGCTACTCAGTGGCCTTGGTTAAGCCTTTCTCAAGTAGCTTCCTTGGGAGGAGTAAGTGCTATAAGCTTCCTCGTTACTTTTTTTGGTGCCAGTCTTTTATTTTGTGTTCAATATAAGGGAAAAGAAAAAACCCTATATCCTTTTTGTCTAGCAATTTTATTTTTAGGAGCAGCTCATATTTGGGGGGAACAGCGAATAAAAACAATACAAGCCCTGCCCAGTAAAGATATAAAAATAGCAGTGATTCAAGCGAATATTTCTAATGCAGATAAAGCTGTGGAGCGGTTAGGTAATAACAATGCTATTCGTAGTGTGGTTGAACGTTATAGCGAACTTACAGCACAAGCGGCTGTTCAAAAACCAGATTTAGTGGTTTGGCCAGAGACAGCCTATCCAACTTTTTTCCCCCTCACCCGTACTTCTAGCGTCTCTTTTTTTGCTCAATTACTCACAGCTAAAATTATGGAAGAGGCAGAAAAGGGAAACTATTCCATACTGTTTGGTGGGTATGAGCAGTTAGGTTCAAATTCATATAATTCTGCCATTCTAATAGATAGTAAACAAAAATTCCAAGGCTCTTATCGAAAGTATCATTTATTAATTTTTGGGGAATACATGCCTTTTTCTAATATATGGCCTAGCTTGAAAAAGCTTAATCCACAACTAGGAGATTTTGCCAGAGGAAAAGGACCCTACCCCATTCGTTGGAATCGGCAAGACGGCTCTACCTTAAATCTTGGTGTTACCATTTGCTATGAAACTTTAATCCCTAGTTTTATGCGAGGTATGGCAAATAATGGCACTGATATTTTTTTCAATTTAACCAATGACTCTTGGTTTGGTCCCACCAATGAGCCCCATCAACACCTGATATTCAGTGTCTTCCGTGCCATTGAAAATGGTCTACCCCTAGTTCGTTCCACAAATACGGGAATTAGCTTAATCTTAGATGCCACAGGAGCTTCCCTTGGAGAGACAAAACTGTTTAAGCCTGAAATAATGGTGAGAACAGTTCCCATCCCCAAGGATAGAATTTTCACCCTATACAAACAATTTGGAGAGGTATTTTCTTATTTCATGATATTTCTCTGCTTTTCCCCTTGGTTTTCCCTGCCCTTTAGGTTATGGAAAAATACAAATGCTTCTTGAATATAATATCCTTATGGATAAAAAAGAAAATAAACGTCAATGTACCGTATATCCATTACGATATAGAAAGGATTTCCGGTTTTATTATTTCCACAAAAATGCACCCATATCCCAACCCCAATCGGACGTTTTATTGCATGTGAATGGAGTTCCCATTCAAGAGTATACTAAAAAAATACAATCCATTGCAGTAGTGGATTGTGTATGGAAGAAAGTGGAACCAGCACTAAAATTAATGGAAAATCCCCTACCCCCTCTTGTGAAAATCCCGGGAGATTTTGTTACTGCTTACCCTAGGAAAAGCAAATATGAAAACCTCGATCCGGAAGGAGGGCTTGCCACTATTGAAGCTATATTTATTGCAGGAGCTTTTTTAAATAACTGGGATGAATCTCTTCTGTCGAACTACTACTTTAAAAAAGAATTTTTAAAGTGCAATGAACAGCAATGGAAGAAATATAAACTAGGACCATTTAACAATGACTGAAGAGTTAAGTTCCATAGATAAAAAAGAAATACTATCTAGGCGTGTCTTTGCTATTATTTCCCATCCCGACGCAGGGAAAACCACATTGACAGAGAAAATACTTCTCTATGGTGGCGCTATCCATGAAGCAGGAGAGGTAAAGAGCAAAAAGAAACGTCGACTTGCCCGTAGTGATTGGATGAAGCTGGAACAAGAAAGAGGGATTTCTGTAAACTCCAGTGTAATGCAATTTCAATATAAAAATTTAAATTTTAATTTGTTAGATACCCCAGGTCACGCCGATTTTTCTGAAGATACGTACCGAACCTTGGCAGCGGCTGATTCTGCCATCATGTTACTAGATAATGCAAAAGGAGTGGAGCTGCAAACAAAAAAACTTTTTGAAGTTTGTCGCTACCGAAAAACACCTGTATTTACTTTTATTAATAAGTTGGACAGAGAGGGACGAGCCCCTCTTGAGATTATGGAAGAAATCGAGAAAACATTAAATATTGAATGTAACCCTCTTACTTGGCCAGTCGGGTGTGGAGAACGCTTTAAAGGTGTGTATCACCGGACAGAAAAAAAGTTTTATCCGTATGAAAATAAAAATTTTTCTGCTCAAAAAATAGAGGGAAAAAATAACTCACTCTCTAGTCAAGAGCAGCAAGAATTGGAAAACGATATTGAGCTTCTGGACAGCACCTTGGGAAATCCATCGAAAGAAGCCTTCCTGAAAGGAGAGCAAACTCCCGTTTTGTTTGGGAGCGCTCGAACTAATTTTGGAGTGGAAAATTTTTTAAATATATTTCTCGACTTTGCACCTGGTCCTGGCGCCATGATCAGCCAAGATACAATAGTCCACCCAACAGATCCGTTTTTTTCAGGATTTGTTTTTAAAATTCAAGCCAATATGGATAAAAAACATCGAGACAGGGTAGCTTTTATTCGCATTGTTTCAGGGAAGTTTAAACGAGGTATGTATGTAAAAAATGAAAGGTTAGGCAAGAATATTCGCCTAACCTATTCTCAGAAATTTTTTGCAGAGGAACGAAAAAGCATAGAGAGTGCTTTTGCAGGAGATATACTGGGTCTCCATGATATGGGTAATTGCTTATTAGGAGATACCCTGCATTCCAGTACCCAAAAAATACAATTCAAAGGCATCCCACAATTTTCCCCTGAACACTTTTCAAAAATCCAACTAAGTGACCCCATGAAACGAAAGTCGTTACAAAAAGGGATTCGTCAACTTTGTGAAGAGGGTACTATTCAATATTTCACCGATCCTAATGTGGGAAGTCAGGATCCTATTTTAGGAGCCATTGGTCTATTGCAGTTCGATGTCATTTTGTATCGCCTCCAAGATGAATACAATACAAAAGTGAAGCTTCTTCCTCAGCCATTTAAAATTGCGCGATGGGTGAAGTCCAAAACCCCTTACTCAGGCGATTTCAGCGAGTTGATGGGGAGTTTTCAGTTGGTGGAAGACCTGCATCACAATCCTGTGTTTTTATTTACCAGTGAATTTAATCTTCAATGGGCGGTAGATAATAATTCACAGTTTCATTTTTATGCAATAAGAGATGGGGAATCCATATTATAACTTAGGGCACTACTTTTTCTTATAAATTGGGCTGGATTTAATGAAGTATACTATGCTAAATTTCGACCAAACTGTCAAAACGAAACTAAACCTACAAAAGGAGAATTAATTATGTATAAAGTTCAATTTTTCACATTCATGCTAGGAGTTGCGCTTCTTTCCATGAGCTCTCAAGCTAATATTAATAAAGATACAAATATGGGAAAAACAAAGAAAGTCATTCTAATGGGGTTTAACCCAGCAGAAAATGTGGATGTGGTAAAAGTAAATAGCAAGGCGTTTTCTGATTACTATAAGAAAAAAACAGGATACTCCATAAAAACTTTCATTGCTACTGACTATACAGCTCTAGTAGAGGCCCTTCGTAGTGGGAGAATTCATTTTGCATGGCTTCCTCCTTTTAGTTATATAAAAGCTGAACAAATGGCTGGAGCTGAAGTGTTGATGAAAGCTGTTCGCAAAGGGCGTGCTTCTTTTTATAGTGCTATCATTACTCGAAGCGATAGTTCCATTAAAACAGTAGCAGATCTTAAGGGAAAAAATATTGCTTGGGTAGATCCCGCTAGTACATCAGGGCATATATTTCCCAAAGCAAGTTTAATGACAAAATATAATATCGACCCTGACACTTATTTTAAACGACAAATATTTGCTGGTGGTCATGACTCTCTTGTTTTAGCTGTTCTTCGAGGAACAGTGGACGCAGGAGCAACCTTTGCTAACGATCCTAAAGGCAAGACTGGTTCTTGGCATCTTTTTCTAAAAGAAAAAGAGGACCAAGGAAAAATTCGTGTTGTCTATGTTACCGACCCCATTACAGGAGACACATTGACCACATCCAAAAAATATAGAAAAGAAAATCCAAAAGTTGTGGAAGAGATGGTATCCATTTTAGGAGAAATGGGTAATAATAAAAAAGGAAAAGAGTTGCTAAAAAGTCTTTATCGCATTGATGCTATGGTTCCTGCTAAAAGCAAGGACTATGACGCTGTAAGAAAAGCAGCCAAGATTTTAGATATATTATAGTTCAATAAATGACAATTCTAGTATCTAATTATAGTAAAACTTTTGATGGTGGCAAGACCTATGCCCTAGAAAAAGTAAATACAAATATCCAACAGGGCGAGTTTGTGGCTATTATTGGACTCTCTGGAGCTGGAAAAACAACTTTTTTACGCGCTATCAATGGAACAAATTTACCTGGAACAGGGGAATTAAAAGTTCTAGATCAAGACGTTGCAAAGTTAAGAGGAAAGCAATTACGACAACTGCGTAAAAAAATTGGATTTATTTTTCAACAATTTAATCTTGTAAAAAATATTTCTGCTATTCAAAATGTACTTTGTGGGCGAGTAGCCTCCGCTCCTCTTTGGAGAGTTTTCTTGGGAATGTATTCATTTTCAGATAAACTTCTGGCGAAAAAAGCAATGGATTCTGTGGGACTAAGTGGACGATACCACGAACGAGTATCCAATCTCTCTGGAGGGCAACAGCAGCGAGTAGCCATTGCGCGAGCTATTGTACAAAATCCTAAAATTATCTTAGCAGATGAGCCTATGGCTTCATTGGATCCAAAACTATCTGAAGTGGTTTTAGGGATTTTGAGAGATATTAATAAACAAAAAAGTATTACAATAATTGTAAATATTCATGTTCTTGAATTAGCTAAGAAATTTGCAGACCGAATTATCGCCTTCCGAAAGGGGACCATTGTTTTTGATGGCAAACCGGATAGTCTAACAGAAGAAAGAGTAAAAGAAATTTATGAAATAAATTTTGAAGAGCTAGAGGCACTCTAAATATATGGCAAATGAAAAAACATCATTGAGTAAAGAATCTTTAAGAAAGATAAAAGAGAGTATGAAAAAACCATTTAGCTGGAGCAGTCCCGTGCTATTTTGTGTATTTTTAATATTGCTTTACCTAACCTATATGGCAGTACTAAGAGTGGAGTTCAGTGCTGAACGATTATTTGAAGGCTTGCCTTTTATGGCAGATTTCTTATCTCGCATGTATCCTCCAGATTTTTCTGTTCTACCAAGAGTATTACCCGATACTTTAGAAACCATATCCCTAGCTTGGATTGCCACCCTTATTGCAGGCTTCTTTTCCCTTCCCATTGCTTTCTTTGCTGCTTCTAATATTTTTGAAAATCAATGGATACGAAAATGCACCATATTTTTTCTCAATATGGACCGTGCCATTGATGCTCTCATCTTAGCTCTTTTCTTTGTCAGTGCCGTAGGATTGGGTCCGTTTGCAGGTACCCTTGCCCTAGGAATACACTCTGTGGGAATGTTGGGTAAGCTCTTTGCTGATGCAATCGAATCTATAGATAAGGGCCCAGTAGAAGCCCTAGAAAGCGCAGGAGCTAGCAAGTTAGCCATTATTCGCTGGGCGATTTGGCCCCAAGTAGCACCACTATTTATCACTTATTACCTGTTTCGATTTGAACTGAATATCCGTGTAGCCGTAGTGCTGGGTCTTGTGGGAGCTGGAGGTATTGGTTTCCTACTCACCCAATATATGCGTCTTTTTCAATACCAGAAAGTAGCCACACTGGTATTGGTAATCCTTATCTTAGTTATGAGTATTGATGCAGTTTCCGCAAGATTACGTCAATATGTCCGGTGATGCGTTTTGTATCTTGGAATGTAAATGGGATTCGAGCTTGCCTGAAAAAAGGTTTCATTGATACTTATAAAGAACTCCAAGCAGACATATTTTGTGTTCAAGAAACTAAGGCCCATCCAGAACAAGTGGAAATAGACAGTGTCCTACCCAAGGGAACTGAGCAAGTGTGGGCTTGGGCTGAGAAAAAGGGATATAGTGGATGCGCTTTGTTTACTCCCCATCAAAATATAAAATTAGTAAATAAATTGGAACTGCCTAAATATGATATGGAAGGAAGAGGAAATATTGCTTTTCATAAAAATTTTACTTTAGTGAATTTGTATTTTCCAAATGGCGCTGCCTCTGAGGAACGCCATTATTTTAAAATGGATTTCCTCAAAACTATTTTAAAATATCTGAAAAAGTTAGAGAAAACCCATGGACCTCTTATTATTTGTGGAGATTATAATATTGCTCATACAAAAATTGACATTCATGATCCAAAATCAAACGAAAATTCCAGTGGATTTTTACCAGAAGAACGAGCTTGGATGGATGGGTTTAGCGAAAATTTTATTGATACATTTCGCCTACTTCACCCGGAGAGAAAAGATAAATATTCATGGTGGAGCTATCGCCAGCAATCTAGAGAACGCAATAAAGGTTGGAGATTAGATTATTTTTTTATTTCTAAATCTTTAAAAGATAAGGTAAAGAAAGCAAATATCTATGAAAACATTATGGGGTCCGATCATTGCCCCATTGAAGTGGAAATATCATTTTCGTAAACCCGGCCATATTAAAGCAGTGGCTACAAATCCTGCTGCAATATAAGTAAATAAAATTGTTTTTAAATCTATATTTTGATCTAAAAGAAAGCCTAAAATAGGAGGACTTATTGCTGTGGAAAAGGTAAGTGCAGCAGACATAAATCCTTGTATAGCGCCCATATTTTTTGTTCCATATAGATCTGGTAAAAGTGCTGTTTTAATATTTCCACCTACCCCTACTGTGAAGCCAAGTAATCCTAAGTAGCAAAAAGAGAAGATGGGGTCCATGCCATAAATAAGAAAAGCAATGCCCAGTAGCATTGGGAATAGATAAAAATAGAGTAAGCGCCTTGCTGTAAAACGATCAATTAAAGGACCAATACCAATTGAGCCTATCGCTCGCAAAATACCAAAAGCAATAAAACCACTGGCAAGCAATTCCACGCTCCATTCTTTTTTTGCCACAAGGCTTGTTTGGTGGAAAAATAATGATGTGATAACGAAAGGAGGAAAAATCCAAGCAGGAAGAAGTAAATAAAATTTTCTTGTTCGTACAATTTCACTCACTTTCCATTGTTTTTCTTCCAGTAGTTCTATATTTTTTGTGGCTTTCTTATATTTCTTTTCTATCTGTTTTGCTAGAAAAAATAATAAAGGCAAAGCAAGTAACCCATAGTAGGCACTTAAAAAGTTCCAGGTATTTTCTCTACCAAATCGTTGAACAGCTAGAACAACTAATATGGGATAGGTACATTCTGCCAAAGGATACCCTAGACTAGCAAAAGCCAGTGCCTTTCCTCGATTTTTGGAAAATCCAATAGAAATAATAGTGCGTCCAATTAGGCTTAGTGTTCCATGAGCTAGGGATCGCATCCCTAGATAGGCAAGAAAAATAAGCATAATGCTATCCGCTTGTCCGAAAATATAACAGGTAATACTAAGACCGATTAGTTGCAGTAATATAAAGCGAGAGAGAGAGACTTTGTCTAAGAGTCGCCCTAGGAAGGGCAGCAGAAAGGCTGCACACAGGGTTGCTAGGGCGTAAATAGAGGCAATGGTGGTTTGGCTGATTTGGGCCGATTCCTGTAAATAGTCGTTAAAAATGGCAATAAGATAGGTTTGTCCTGGAGCTGAAAAAAAGCTACCTAAAAATCCCAGTAGTAAAAGCTCCCATTTTTTAAACATTCCGTGTCCCCTACTTCTTGCATACAATGATAGTCTATGGCAAAACTGTACTATGAGTAGTTCAAAGAAGAAATACCTAATCACTTCTGCTCTGCCCTATGCTAACGGTCCCTTACACTTTGGTCATCTTGGAGGAGTCTACATTCCTGCAGATATTTATACCCGTCACCGTAAGTTGCAGGGGCATGAGGTAAAGCACATTTCTGGTTCAGATGAGCATGGTGTAGCTATTACTCTATCCGCAGAAAAAGCAGGTGCTTCTTATGGCGACTGGATAGATAAATGGCATGAAGAGCACAAGAAGCTATTTAAAATTTTTTCCGTTGATTTTGACTTTTTTGGACGAACATCACTGCCCTACCACGAAGATGAAGTAAAGGAATGGTTTCTTGATCTCTATAATAAAGGGTTTATTGAGCCTCGTATAGAAAAACAGCTCTATTCTCTGGATGACAAAAAATTTCTTCCTGACCGTTATATAGAAGGCATTTGTTATGTTTGTGATTATCCAAAAGCCCGTGGTGATGAATGTCCTAAATGTGGTGAATGGATAACAGCTACGAAATTAAAAAATCCTGTAAGTGCCATAAGCGGAAGCTCTAATATTGAAATACGAGAAACAAAAAATCATTTTATTTTACTTAAAAAATTACAAAAAGATTACGAATCTTGGTTCTCAGAAAAAAAAGGAACTTGGAGAAAATTAGTAACAGGATTTATACAAGGACTCATTGATCAAGGTTTAGTAGATCGCTGTATCACTAGAGATTTAAACTGGGGAATTGATGTGCCTTTAAAGGACTGCGAAGGGAAAAAAATCTATGTATGGTTTGATGCGCCCATTGGATATGTCTCTAACTTAAAAGAACATCTCAAATCAAGTAAAGAGGATTATAAAATAGATTGGTGGCAAAATCCTAATGTGGAGATTTCCAATTTTATTGGGAAAGACAATATTATTTTTCATGCTCTTATTTTTCCAATGATGGCATTGGGAACAAAGTTTATTAATCTCCCTCATCAAATTCCAGCTAACGAATTTATAAATTTGGAGAATCATCAATTCTCCAAATCCTCTGGTTGGTATGTTGATATCCCACAAGCTTTGGAATATTTTGATGCCGACGCTCTGAGATTTTACCTTTGTGCTATTATTCCAGAAGCAGGAGATACAAATTTTTGTTGGGACCATTTTGAGCAGTGTTATAAAGATTTTGGTAATAAAATTGGGAATTTCATTCATCGAAGTTTAAGTTTTTTTATGAAAAATTGGCCTCAAGGATTTTCTCAAACCACATTTATGTCCCTAAAAAATCATGAAGAATTAAATCGTATTGAAACTCAGATAAAGAAAATTACTCAGCATTTGGATAAATGCCAATTCACGAAAGCCCAAGCCGAACTCCTGCAATTTGGACAAATCGCTAATGAATATTTTCACAATCAAGAGCCTTGGGCGCAAATCAAAAAAGATAAAAAAGCTACCGAAGACACAATTGCTGTTTCCATGCTCTATATAGTAGGTATAGCCGTTGTTATGGAACCAATCCTTCCTCAGGCAACCAAAAAAATATTAAAATCCTTTCCAAAGCCTAGAGAAGACACCATGGAAGCTATTTATAATGGAAAAGCAGATAGGATTTTGGACTTCTTTCAAGAGGGGCTGCCCTTGCCAGCAAGTCTTGAAGTGTTATTTCCTCGCTTGGATAAAGATCAAATTAAGAGTTTTAAGGAGAGGCTCCCTGGTACTTAGTTTTGGAAATATTTTTTTTTGCTATGGATCTGCGAATATAAAATACGATTAAACTTTCAACAACTGTCTACTTTTTAATCAATCCGAGAGATTTTATATATTTCTTTTCCTGCAAAAAACCCCCCCATTCCTTTGTAAGTGCTTAAAATTAAAGAGATTTATTTAATCTCCCTGTCTTATAAAATTGTGCCATCTTCCTTGCATTAACAAATTATATACGACAGTAAACTTAAGTTTAAAAAGGAGAAATAATTATGAAAAATAGAAAAAATAAAAATATAATAACAGTGGCAGCAATGGTTCTGGCCTTTTTGGCTTTGGAGGTTTTATGCTCTATGGGCTAGGCAGTTTGTATAATAGCCAAGAGATATCTGGAAGTTCTCGATGTTCTAATGGAAGCTCTGCTGTTCTAACAGAACGTACTTCATTGGATCAAAAAATTACTACAGATAATGCTACAATCGGAATGAATCGAAATTCTTTATCATCCTTTGGAACAGGTGGTAATTCTAGGATAATCGGTCGATAATCGGCAGATTTTGAGATAATTATTTAATTTTTTCTCTGCTCTGAGAACTTTTCTTCACTATAGGTATACCTAAATTTCTTATTCTCTTGCATTGTATCTAACGATACAGCCCTTCCCCATAGTGCAGAGACGTTTGCCATAGTGGCCCTTACAGTTTTTAAATCAAGGTCTCTCCCATGATGCCTATGCTCCAATAACAAGCCTCCTTGGTTTAAATAATTCCCATCTTTTACTTGAATCACGGGCTGGCTCCCATTGGTGATGTCGGTGAGAATCTCCTCTTTTACCTCTCGCCAATCTCTTGTTTTAATCTCATATTTGCCTGTTCTTGGGTTTAATCCATAGGTATAGTATCGCTCCTGTTCAGAGAACTCTTCTGTAAAGAAGGTATCGATAAATGTTATGTCGTTATGAATGGATCGAACAGAAAAAATCTTTTCCTTTCCTTCGTTTGTGTCTCTATGCCAATTTTTTTTCTTTGTAAGATTATCACAATCTTCATATTCTTTTCCAAATTTTCCTGTATTCCATCGATCCTCAATATAGCGAAATAACTCAATCCCTAATTTATAAGGGTTGATTTGATTGGGTTGCACTACCATTATTCCAGAATGTCGGTCTGCAAAATCTATTAATTCAGAAGAATCCAAAGCTTTTTCTGTCATTATCTTTGAATGCCAATAACTAGCCCAACCCTCGTTCATAATCTTTGTGACTCTTTGAGGAGCAAAATAATAGGATTCTTCCCTAATTATGGAAAGAATATCTGACTCCCATGAATTTAATTGACCATAATCAATGATGAATTTTAAAATATCCCTGTCCGGGCTTACTGGAAATTTTTTAGATTTTTGAAGCTGCCGTTTTATTTTCATCTCCTGCTCTTCAACATATTCCTTTGGATTGATGAAGCTATCTAAATAAAGTCTTGGTGAATTCAACCTTGACTTAGGTTCCACCTCAGAAGATTCATCTATTGTATTTTTATTATCAATAAATGGAGCATAAGGATCGATTAAATTTTCAATGGACAGACATTTATCAATAAAGCTCTCCACCTTATCTTGACCATATTTATCTACATATCGACGAATGCGTACCCCATGATTTGCCATTTGATCTAACATTTTTCTATTCGTCTGCTTAAAACAATAATTATTTTTAAAAAAGTCAGAATGACCATATACATGCGCCATAATTAATTTCTGATCTAAATGGGAGTTGCTATTCATTAAATAGGCGTAACAAGGATCTGTATTGATCACCAGCTCATAAATTTTTTGCATACCCCATGTATAAGCAACCGATAATTGATCATAAATCATTCCTGTTCGCCAATGGGGATAACGCTTGGGAAATCCACCTCCAGCAGCCACTGCATTTAATTCATCATAATCAAGAAATTCAAAAATAGTATCAAAAAAATCTAATCCATAATCACGGGCATGATTCTCTATTTCTTTCTGTACTTTTGTTAAAGCTATGGGTAAACTAGAATCAATCAAAATTACTTCCCTTTACCAAGAAAATCCTTAATAGAGTCCATGATGCCTTCTTTATTTTGAATCTTTGATGTGACAATTTTTTCTTCATTCCCTTTAAATTGCTTCTCTAAATCTTTTAAAAACTGCCCACTGCCATAACGACTTTCCACTTGACCATAACAAAGCATATTAATATTAGGTAAAAGATATTTTTCCATGATATCAAAGCAAATTTTGGTGTCCTCTCCACTCCAATTATCCCCATCACTAAAATGGAATACATATATATTCCATTGATCCACAGGATAATGTACTTCCAATATTTTTTGAGCTGCTCGATACGCACTAGAGATTAAAGTACCTCCACTTTCACGGGTGGAATAAAAAACTTTTTCATCTACTTCTTGGGCTGTCGTATCATGAATAATATAACGACTCTCTAAGCCCTTATATTGAGATCGAATCCATGTATCAATCCAAAAACTCTCTGTGCGAACAATTTCTTTTTGCTCGTCACCCATTGATCCCGAAACGTCCATTATATATATAATAACTGCATTTGCCTCATGCTCCTCAGATTGCTTACGACTCCGGTATCGAAAGTCTCGCTTAATGGGTATAATAATCGGGTTTTCAGGATCGTAGGTATCGGAAGCTATTTGACGCTTCAAAGCCTCTTTATAGCTTTGTTTAAAGTTAATTAAGGAGTTTGGACCCTGAACAGCTAACCCCTTATACTTATCTTTTTTTCTTTTTAAGGTTTTTTGTCCCTTAGGCTCTATTCGAGGTAATTCCAACTCTTTTCCAAGAATATCTGCCAACTCTTTCAATTCAAATTCTATCTCTAGAGAATGGTCTCCTGCCGTATTACCCGCTTTATCCAGTCCTCCCTCATCTCCATCTTTTGAACCTTGAGCAACTTGATCTCCAGCATTTCCTTCTCCCTGCCCCACGCCTTTCTTAGAATCACCAAATTGAAAGTGAGGAATCTCTATCTGAGGCATGGGTATAGCTACTTTATCTTTCCCCCTACGAACGATCATATCCCCGTTAGTTATGTATTTCTTTAAATCCTGTTTTATTTTGCCCTTTATAATATTTTTAAAACGGGCGTGGTCTTGTCTAACATCAAAGAGCATCGGGTATTTCCTTTACTACTGCATCAATCATAGCAATCTGGCTAACTAAATTTTTATCAGCATATTGCCTTAAAGCATTGCAATTAGTTTCAGTATTCATAACATGACCTTCAGTGGGCTCAATAATAAGCTTCATTTTATCCGATGAAACTGTATAAATGCCTCCTTTTATTTCAAAAGTAAATTCACAACCTTTACTTAATTCTCCTTCCCTGCATTTATCATTCCCCTTAACTTCACTTAATTTGTAGATATTTTCATCTTTGCTTATAAAACGGATATGGGTGGGAACTTCAGATGAAAGACCTCCGAGAAACTCGATTCGACCTTTCTCCACTTGAAATGCTTTAAACAATAGCTGTGCCGGGCGTATCACTCCAAGACCTCGTTCTTGAGAATGAGCAGGGAAGGATAAAAGGCCTGCTAAAACCATGATTTTTGTTATCATAACTTAATCTTCTTTCTCTTTAGTGTCTCCTCTAGCAAAAATAGAAGCCACATAATTAAGCACATCAGTAGCAGATATCTCATCATAACCAAAATCGTTAATTAAACGGTTTTTCACCACATCAATTTTTTCTTGTGCCGATTTATCCACCACGTTTGAAATTAAAGTAGAGAGCTTAATAGAATCTTTTTGGTCTTCAAATAATTTAGATTCCAATGCTTTATGTAATCGCTCGTTCGTCTTGTAGTTAAACTTTTTGCCCTCTACAGCCAATGCTCCAATATAGTTCATAATTTCTCTACGGAAGTCATCTTTCCGAGATTCCAATATGTCGATCTTTTCCTCAACAGAACGCATGAGCCTCTCATCAGGCTCCTCCACTTGTCCTGTATAGCTATTACGAATTTTTTCTTTTTGAGTATAGGCTTTTACACTATCAATATAATTTCCGCATAGGCTGGCAATAGCATTTTCATCTGATGAAATAGCTCGCTGAACTTCATTTTTAACAATATCTTCATACTCTTGCTTTACCAAAACTAATAATTCTCGATACTCTCTACAAGACTCTTCATCAGAGGCTAATGTATTTCTCAAAAGACCGCTCTCCAACTCATTAAATACCATAAATGGATTAATACAACCAAGATGCCCATACTTTACCAAAGCATTAGATATTTTATCTTGAATATACCTAGGTGAAATACCATCTAAGCCCTCTCTAACGGCTTCCTTGCGTAACTCTTTTACATTTTCTTCCGTATAACCACTAAGGGTTTTTCCATCATATAACTTTAACTTTTGCATGAGAGTGAGATCGTTCTTTTTGGGTCGCTCCAGTCGGGTGAGAATGGCCCAAATGGCAGCCATTTCTATGGTATGGGGAGCAATACTAATATTATCTACTTTTCCCTTACCAAAATCTTTTTCATATATTTTTATCTCTTCATGAAGCTTTGTAATATATGGAATATCTATCTTTATGGTTCGATCCCTAAGGGCTTCCATGAATTCATTATTTTGGAGTTTTCGAAACTCTGGCTCATTGGTGTGACCAATAATAACTTCGTCAATATAGGTTTGAGCGAATTTTTTAGGTTTTACCATATGCTCCTGAGACGCCCCTAAAAGGTCGTAAAGGAAAGCTACATCTAACTTCAAAACTTCTATAAATTCCACCAATCCACGATTAGCAACTTGGAATTCACCGTCGAAATTAAACGCTCTTGGGTCCGAATCAGAACCATACTCAGCAATCTTCCGATAATTAATATCTCCTGTAAGCTCCGTAGAATCTTGGTTTTTCTCATCTTTAGGTTGAAATGTGCCAATCCCCCGTCGATCTCTTTCTGAAAGCACAAAACGGAATACTCGAATATGCTCTGCTACTTTTCCCCAATCACCATTATAACGATCCATTAATTTAGTGTAAATATAACGACAAGGAGGGGACAATTGACCATTAACTTTTATTTTATAAGAGTTTTTATTATTTCTATTTAATTTTTCCTCCACCTGAGGACGAAACTCTGTGGGAATAAGTAGAAGAGGCTCTTCATTCATAGGGGAATTCATTGTCTTAGAAGAAACCCCAAGGAGTTCCTCGCTTCCCTCACTCTCATCTTCCCAGCGGAAAGTATAAATACTGCCTTCGTCTGTATGGGAATAGCGCTCTAATCCTTGTTTTAAAAGACGGGTAATCGTGGATTTTGCGGATCCTACAGGACCATGGAGCAGGAGCACTCGTTTTTCTGTGCCATAACCAAGGGCTGCACTCTGTATAAAATTCACCAATTTCATTAAGGAAATATCTAAGCCATAGATAGCGTCTTTTCCATCATTAACAGGGTCGTCAAAGAATTTATAATGGGTTACTTTCTTTTTGTAATCCGTATGGGTACTAGTTCCATAACTTAAAATCATATCGTACATGCGCTGAAATGCATTTCTGGCTGGATTTGGCGATTTTTCCAACATTGCCACATATTCGGATAAGCTTCCTTCCCAATGCAAATTCTGGTAGTCTTTGGGCTTCTGTAGCTTTTTAATCGTATCAATAATTTCTGATCTTGATTCCTGCATAAATTCCTCCTTCATTTAAATATAGTATAGCACCCGTCCTTATTTTAGGATCAAAAAATCAGCCCAATAACACGGTTTCCGCACTTAAATATCTTTTAGTCTACTATACAAGAATACTTGAACTTGTTAAAATTAAAACAAGAAAACAATGAAATTTATTTCCTCCAGTAAAACAGATATTGGCCGCAAGCGAAAAACAAATCAAGATAGCTTTGGTACGGACCCTAGTAACCAATTACATGTACTGGCTGATGGAATGGGAGGACACGCTGGAGGAGAATATGCCAGCAAAGTTTGTGTGGAACAAATCATTCAGTCCATTCAAGAGAAGAATCCAAAATCAACGGATCCCAAAGAATGGATTTCAAAAGCCATCGTCCATGCCGGCAATGTAATATTTAAAAAAGGACAAGAAGAAAAAACCCTGCAAGGAATGGGCACCACAGTGGACACCTTACTCTTCCAGAAGGATATGCTCTATATTGGTCATGTGGGTGATAGCCGTGTATACCTGATACGGAACGGGCTAATTTGGCAGTTGACCCATGATCATAGCTTAGTAAATGAGAAATTCCGATCTGGGCTCATCAGTAGAGAGCAAATGGAAACAGACCCAAATAAAAATGTGATTACCCGATCCGTTGGCTTTGAATCCATAGTTGAGGTTGACGTGTATACAAAAAAAGTCGCCCCCGGGGATCTCTATCTTGCCTGCTCAGATGGCTTAAACTCCATGCTCAAGGATAAAGAAATCCTAGCCCTTGTGGAAAAAACAGAGGAAACAGCAACTCCCAGTGAGGAAAATCTTAGTAATATGATTGACAGGCTTATCGAATCAGCAAATAATCGGGGAGGATTGGACAATACTACAGTAGTTTTAGTAAAAGCAGAGAATTATGCATAGCATTAATTTGATTTCTGTTCGTGACTATTGCAAAAAATTCCTTTATCTTATAATAGTATTAAAGCTCCTAGGAGGTTCCTTTTGAACAAGTTTTTTACCATTTTACTTATCCCTGAAAAGACAAAAAAAGTAAAAAAATTCATTCTCCCCTTGGCCCATATACGTGTAGGAGCGGCCCTTAGCCTGCTTGCCGTCTTCTTCATTGCATTTATGTTCTATGACTATGTAAGTGTTATGCAACAACTCGTGGAAAATCGAAATTTAGTAACAGAAAACAAGCAACTTAGGAAAAAAATTCAATCCTTTCAAAATAAGCTCACTAACCTGGAATCCTCTTTAGAGCGAATCCAAATTTTTGCCACGAAACTTCGCATTATTACAAATCAAGGAGACAAAAATGTAGAGGAATTGAAGAAAAAGACCTATAAAGACATCCCTGGTACTCCCATGGACGATCTCTCCGTTCCGCCCGGTCTTGGGGCATGGAATGATCCTGGAGATATAGATCCTCCCCAAACTTATAAACTCAAAGGTCAGGACTTTTTAAAAACCAATTCCTCTGCTCTGACCCCCATAAACAGAACATCTGACGGTAAAATTTCCAACCTCCTACTCCCTCCCCCTTCTCAAGAAGAATTGAAAAAAAAAAGGCAAGCAACAAAAAACAATAAAAGCATACAAAAGATAAGCGACCTCCTTCACCAAGACCAGGATTTTGCCAGTGACCAACGACTAGAAAAAGAGTTTTATACTCTCGACAAAAATTTTGGATCTCTCGAAGAGTTAAGCAAAAATGTGGAAGTTACAGTGCAACTCTTGGGTAGCACTCTTATTGATCAGAAAGACTATCTAATGAGAACCCCCACCTTGATGCCCACAAAAGGCTGGTATACTAGTGGTTTTGGAATGAGGAAATCACCATTTACTAACCAACCCAATATGCATGAAGGCTTAGACATTGCCAATCACTATGGTAGACCTATTATAGCGCCGGCATACGGTATCGTTTCTTTTGCTGGCGTACGTCCTGGTTATGGACGGATAGTGACCATTGACCATGGATATAGAATACAAACCCAATATGGACATGTCTCCAATTATTATGTGAAAGAAGGAGATCGGGTACGGCGAGGACAAAAAATTGCATCCGTCGGCAGCACAGGACGTTCTACGGGCCCGCATTTACATTATGAGGTGCGTGTAAATGGTATACCCGTAGACCCTATTTACTATATACTTAATAATTGAAGACTTTGACTAATGCTAATTAATATTGCTCGAAAAATTTTTGGTACTCAAAATGATAGAGACTTAAAAAGTCTAGTGCCTACTATAGAAAAAATAAATTCCCTAGAGCCTCAAATGCAAGCTCTTACGAATGATGAGCTCAAGGAAAAAACAAACCATTTTAAAGACAGATTTTCCAAGGGAGAAACTCTTGAACAACTACTTCCAGAGGCTTTTGCAGTGGTACGAGAAGCCTCCATACGTGTTCAGCAAATGCGTCACTATGATGTGCAGTTAGTGGGTGGCATTGCTCTTCACGAAGGAAAAATCGCAGAAATGAAAACAGGTGAGGGAAAAACCCTAGTGGCTACTCTTCCCATCTATCTCAATGCTTTAGCTGGAGAAGGTGTACATGTGGTTACGGTGAATGACTATCTGGCGGAAAGAGACTCAAAGTGGATGGGAAAAGTTTATACTTTTTTAGGAATGAGTACAGGAGTTATTCTCCACGGCTTAACAGATGAGGAACGTAAAAATAATTACAACGCAGATATTACTTATGGAACAAATAATGAATTTGGTTTTGACTATCTAAGAGACAATATGAAATTCAATATAGAGGATTATACCCAAAGACCTTTCTATTACTGCATTGTGGACGAGGTAGACTCTATTCTCATTGACGAGGCTAGAACTCCTTTAATTATTTCTGGTCCAACCGATGACTCTACAGATAAATACCAAACGATTAATAAAATTGCACCTAAACTACAAAAAGATATCCATTATACAATTGATGAGAAAGCAAAATCTTGTGCTTTAAATGAAGATGGGATCGCCCATGTGGAGAAAATTTTAAATATTGAAAACCTCTATGACCCTTCCAATATAGATACTTTGCATCATATTCAACAAGCCATTCGAGCCCACTCCATGTATAGAAGTAATGTGGACTATGTGGTCAAGGACAATCAAGTTCTTATTGTAGATGAATTTACAGGACGAGTAATGCCAGGACGTCGATGGGGCGATGGTCTTCACCAAGCCATTGAAGCCAAAGAAGGGGTAACCGTTGAAAAAGAAAACCAAACTCTAGCTTCTGTGACATTTCAGAATTTCTTTCGTATGTATGAAAAACTTTCAGGCATGACAGGAACAGCAGACACAGAGGCCGCAGAATTTAAAAGTATCTATAAGTTAGATGTACTTGTCATTCCCACTAATCGTCCCCTAGATCGTAAAGATCAAAATGACTTAATTTATAAAGATATAAATGCAAAATTTGAAGCTATTGCAAAAGAGATTCAAGAGCTACATAGTAAAAAACAACCCATGCTTGTGGGAACAATCTCTATTGAGAACAGTGAACGGTTGTCAAGAGCCTTAAAGAAACGAAATATTCCTCATAACGTTCTAAATGCAAAATACCATTTAGAGGAAGCCAGTATCATAGCCCAAGCTGGAAGATCGGGTTCTGTAACCATAGCCACTAATATGGCAGGACGGGGAACGGATATCGTTCTAGGGGGTAACCCTGAGGCTTTAGCCAAGCTCGAAACTCAAGAGGGAACTCCTGAATTTAATGAAAAAGTGGAAGAGTTTAAAGAAATTTGCAGAAAAGACCGAGACGTAGTGGTTGAGGCTGGAGGTCTGATGATTTTAGGAACGGAGCGCCATGAGAGTCGTCGTATTGATAACCAATTACGGGGACGATCAGGTCGTCAGGGAGACCCCGGAGAATCTCGATTTTTCCTTTCTTTGGAAGACGACCTATTCCGAGTATTTGGTGGAGAACGCATAAAAACTTTTATGGGAGGCAGCTTAGACGATGAAGCCATTGAGCACCCATGGTTATCCAAAGCTATTGCCAATGCCCAAAAGAAAGTAGAGGGTCATAACTTTGATATTCGTAAGCATTTACTGCAATACGATGACGTTATGAATCTCCAACGAACCTCAATCTATAATCTTAGAAGAGATATATTAGAGGAAGAAACCCTAGAAAAAACACTGCATACCTTTATTGAATCTCTAGCTAAAGTATTCACAAATGCATTTGCCATGGCAAGAAAGCCCCTGAGGGACTGGAATATTGAGGGGCTAAACCAAGCACTCCATTCCGCTTTCTACCGGCCTATACCCATTGAAATCAGTGATATTGATGATGCTTCAAATAATGCATTATATACTACCATCTCGGATAAATTAAAAAAAATCTACCAAGAAAAACGCTTAGAATTAGGGGAGCATACTCAGGAAGTAGAACGAATGTTTAGTCTTTCGACCATCGATCAACTGTGGAAGGAACATTTAGCGCAAATTGACCATTTAAGAGAGGGTATCGGACTGAGAGGATATGCCCAAAAGGATCCTCTTTTGGAATACAAAAAAGAATCTTTCCACATGTTCCAAAATATGTTGCGTCAGATCAAGCAAGATATTATAACAAAAATATTCAATGTACAACTTAGAGAAGAGGAAGTAGAGTCAGAGATTACACGCTATGAAAAAGAAAAACAAAAAAATATAGATATGGCCATGAGACTTGGAAATCCCGGCTCATCATCGCCTCAACCCACTGTTCACGCAACAGAAAAAGTGAAGAGAAATGATCCATGCCCTTGTGGAAGTGGAAAGAAATATAAAAAATGCCATGGTAGATAATAAAAGAAGAAAAATAGAATCTATCTTAGAGAATGCTCTAGAGCAAATGTCAGCTGGCCATAGCGCTTCCTATGTGTACCACTATACTCCCCATGTGCCCAATGATTGGAGCATGGAGTATTTTCAAAACACATTAGAACGCCTTAGTATGAAAAAAGAGCTGAAAGAAAAAAAAGAAGCAATCATCAAAGAGCTCAAAGAAAAAGATATTTTAACTGCTGAGTTAGAATTGCAAATCAAAAATGCATTCAATTTTATAGATCTAGAGGATATATATTTACCTCATAAACATGGGAAGCAAACAGCAGCAACCCAAGCAAAGAAAAATGGACTAGAAGAATTTGCCAATTGGATATGGGAAGTGGGTCACCAAACAGAACCTTCTCCCGACACTCCAAGTTTAGAAGAAAAAGCCAAAGAGTTTATAAAGGAAGATGACCCAAGTAAAGATGAAAAATTTGTAATAAACGGCGCTCAAAGTATTATTGTTGAACGAATTGCAGAAACTACAAAATTAAGAGCTGCTGTTCGAGAAAATGTGATGCAAAAAAGTATTTTAACCACCACTAAAGGCACAAGAACAAAAATAAAATCTAAATATACTCGATTCTATAATTATAAAGAATCCATGGCTTCTATTAAATCCACTGGAGGCAGTCAACGATACTTAACGATACTAAAAGGCGTAGATTCTAATGAGTTAATGGTACGCGTAGAAAGTACAAATAAAAAAAATCACCTAAAACTTTTTGAAGACTTTGCTTGTAGCAAATCAGGATCACCTGTAGATGAATTTTTACTCAATGCTGCTCGACTCTCTTTAAATGGAAATGTTTATACCGCTATAGAACATGAAGCTTCCAAATACCTGAAAGATAAAGCAGAAAGAAAAATCAAACAAACTTTACTATCAGGTCTTACATACAGATTATCACAACCCCAATTAGGAAAATATTGTGTACTAGGAATTGAGCTAAATAATAAAAACTTCTTATCCATTGCTCTCATTAGCGAGAAAGGAGAACTGCTTGCCCACAATACTTTCCCCAATAAAACAGATGAAGACTGGGAAAAAATTCAAAAAGAATTGGGAGAAAATTTAGACAAAATAAAAATAGCTGCCATTGCTGTAAATCATGAGTCAAAAGAAAAAATAGGTATCAGACGTATAAAGAGAGTGTTAGCAGAGAAAAAAATGAGCATTCCTCTTATTACAATTTATGATCAAGCTATTACAACCTATTCCACCAGTAGTACTGCGAGGAAAGAACACCCGGATAAGGATCCTGATGTTCGTCAAGCCATATTTCTCGCAAAATATCTCCAGAGTCCACTGGAGTCTTTGCTAAAACTAGATACTAAATTTCTCCTGACCTCATCCTTTTCGCTAAAAATGAATCAAGAAAAATTAACCAAATCCATTCATCAAACCATACAAAATGCTGTGTGCGAAGCGGGAGCAAACATAAATGAAGCTTCCAGCGCATTACTCTCTTACCTTCCTGGATTGAATAGGAAGTTAAGTGATGAAATAGTTGAGCATAGAGAAAAAAATGGAAACTTTTCCACCATAGAAGAGCTGAAAAATATTTCCTTTATAACCGACTCTCTGTACCAAGACATTGCTGGATTTATAACCTCAGACGCACCAAACCCACTGGAGCAAACAAGAATTCATCCGGATCATTTCTCATTAATAGAAGATAATAAAATACCAGAAACACCAGAGATTAAAGAAAAACTAGGAGAAAGATACCTATCTTTAATAAAAAGAGAACTGGAAAGAATCTCAAATTCAGAGAATACATATAAATTTCCTGAACAAAAAAATGAATTCATATCACTAGATGATATCGATATGAAAGAAGAATATATTGGCACTGTCACAAATATTACAAATTTTGGTATTTTTGTAGATTTAGGACAAGAATTGGATGGATTGATACATATTTCAGAAATACTCTATACCTCCAGTGCTTATGAAATAGCAACTGTGGGAAAAAAAATAAAGGTTTGGATAAATAATATAGATAAGGAAAAGCAGCAAATATCCCTTACACTCAAAACCCCAGAAGAAAGAGAAAGACTTGCAAGTATTCGTAAGAAAAAACGCGCCTATGCCCCAAGAAATCCTCAACCAGACAACAGAAAGAAAGAATTCTTTAAACCAAAGGATACTAAGCCAAAAGAAACAGAAAAGCCAAAGATGGAACCAAGGAAGAAACGTCCTCCAAAACGAGATACAAAAACAGGGGCTATTTTGAAAGAAGACACTAATATTTATACCAGTCAACGAAGAGGCGATCAGCAGAAAAAGTTTGCCACAAAAGCTAAAGCAGCCACCTTTAATCCTTTTGCCGATCTTAATGCTCTACTGAAAAATAAAAAAGAGGAATAAAAAACATGCATGGAATATTTATGAAAATTATCCAAGGAGAAATTCCTTGTTTTAAACTATGGGAAGACGAACTCACCTTTGCCTTTTTAGACATACGCCCCGTCCACCTAGGCCACAGCCTTGTAATTCCTAAAAAAGAAGTAGACCATTTCCTAGACGTGGAAGAACCATACTATTCCGCTGTCTTTCAAACAGCAAAAAAAATTGCTCCAGCTATTCAAAAAGCAACCCAATGCAAACGGATAGGAACCTCCATTGTGGGCTTTGAAGTACCCCACTTTCACTACCACCTCATACCCCTTTGGAGCCTCAAAGATATGGATTTTACAAAAGCCTGTGAAAGAGAAAAAGAATTAATGGAGGATATGCAACGTAAAATACTCTCCCACCTCTAGTGGAAACTATTTACCCTCTTCAATAGTCAAAGCATAACCGCTTACTAATAATGCAAAAAATAACCCTGCTCCAAGACCAATGAACTCTCCAAAATTATACCCAATAAAGCTCCATCCTAGAATTAAGGCAAATATAAAGAAATAAAGAATAAAAGACTGCCCGGATTCTGGGCTATTCTTATCTCTGTAGTTATCTCTGGTGTTACTTTTTTGCATTTGAATAGAGTTTAACATAAAAGCCCTTGTCATGAAATAATGCTCCATGTCGATTAATTTAATATTTCCCATCTATGGAAGAAAAGGGTAAAAAGAAGAAAAATGGAATTACCCTACAAAAACATACTCGCTAGTGCCTTTCTTGATCTGCCCCCATGGTGCTCCCCTATTGATGTTCGATCTCCTAAAGAGTTTCAAAAAAGCTCCCTGCCAAATACTGTCAATATCCCTATTGTAAACGATCAAGAACGCCACCTAGTGGGTCTTTGCTACAAAGAACAGGGGGAGAAAGAGGCCATTCGACTAGGGCTTGAACTTACAGAAAAAAATAAACCTGCCATAATCCAGTCCTGGCAAACACATTTTATAAAACAGGAAGCGCGTGTATTGCTATGCTGGCGTGGCGGCCTACGAAGCAAGATTGCCCAATCTTGGCTGGCAGAACAAAATACCCCTTGCCTGCGGGTAGAGGGTGGCTATAAGGAAGTAAGAAAACTATTACTATCTATCCTAGAGCGCCCCTTTTCTGGTCTTGTTTTAAGTGGAGCCACAGGTTCTAGAAAAACTCTTTTTTTACAGAAATTTCAAAAAGAATGCCATAAAAGTGCTTTTGTTGACTTGGAAGGTATTGCCTCCCATAAGGGAAGTGCTTTTGGCGGTATCATTAATAAAGAACAACCTTTGGCTGCAAACTTTGAAAATACACTTGCCTGGACCCTATATAAGAATAAAAGCCTTCCCTTGCTCTTTGAAAATGAATCCAAATCCATTGGTCGCACCTACCTACCCAATACCTTTTTTCGTCACTTCTCCTTATTGCCGAAAATTGAATTAAAGGCGCCTATAGAAACTCGTATTAAAAATATCTATGAAGATTATATTCTAAAAGACGAAAAAGAGCATTCACAAGAAATAGTTCGCCAACACTATAGTAATGCTTTAGATAAATTATATAAAAGCCTAGGCAGCCAAAGATATAATGAAATAAAAGATGCCATGACTGCTGCTTTTGATAATAATGATCCCATACAACACTATCATTGGATTGAAAGAATATTGAAAGAGCACTACGACCCTTGTTATGCATTTAGCTCCAAGAGGGCGGGAAGAAAAATACTTTTTTCGGGCGATAGAAAAGAAGTACACAATTTTCTAAAAAATAAAATTTTAAAAAATCAAATTTTAAAAAATCAAATTTTAACTGTACCCCACCCCTCCTCTGGCACTGAACAAACCTCTCCCACGATAGCACTATAGGGGTATACCTGCTTTAACTCTTCACAACACCGTTGGGCATCTTTGGTCGCAATTCCTAATAAAATTCCTCCTGAGGTTTGGGGATCGTGGAGAATGGAAGGAGCTCCAGGCAAGGCAGGGAAATTCTTCCTTTCCATGCGACTGTAATAGCCACGGTTTCGTAAATCACTTGCTATCTCTAGCACAGGAATTTGAGACATGTCTAAAGAAGCTCCCATACGACTAGCTATTAACATATTTTTTAAATGCCTCAAAAAACCAAAACCAGACACATCCGTTGATCCACCTATTTTATATTTTTTTAAAATCTCCATTGCAAATACCTGACTTTGTCCCATTTGCTCTATTAGTTGAGCAAAGTCGATACCGGATACAGCAAAGCGCATGGCTGCTGCGAGAATAATCCCTGTTCCTAAGGGTTTAGTAAGTATAATTTTATCTCCGGGTTGAAGCGTTCCATTTCCCCATGCCTGGGATTCTTCCTGCTTTCCTAAAAGAAAAAATCCCACTTGAGATTCTTCACCTTCTATCGTATGTCCTCCCACAAGCTCAATTCCCTCTGGCTCCATTACGGACTGAGCACCTGCTAAAATAAAACGCATTTCATTTACTGCCATCTCTTCCTTTTGCTTTTGAAGCATTATGTTTGCCAGTGCGTATTGAGGCTTCACTCCTTTGGCGTAAAGGTCCGAACAAGCATTTACAGCAGCGATTCTTCCAAAATGATAGGGATTGGCTCCAAAGTTTTTAAATTGATCCACGGTAAGACCAATGGTTTCTGCTCCCATTGTTACTACGGCAATATCATCTCCTTCTTCCACTCCTAAGCGCACCCCTTTAGAATTGCTTAATTTTAGAATATCAAGGGATTTATCCAGTACACTTGCACTCACCTTGCAGCCACATCCTCCGCAATTTGGATCTTTCATGGGGTCCAATGGCTCAAACGTATATTTCTCCATAAACCTACGATCAATCCAATCCTTTAAATTCCAATACATTGAGCCCATACTCTTAAAGAACTTATACTCAACAATGGCTTTTTCATCACCAAGGTTAAGTAAACGTAGGTAACTCTTCTGAGGACGGTAGTTTTTCATCCTAAGACCGCTTTCTTTTATGGTTTCCAAGAGGTTATAAAACAATATGGGTGCTTGTCGTACTGGGTATACTCCAGCTTTATGGGTGGTGGGATAATTTTCCAATTCTGCACAATCGCCCACAGCAAAAATATTTGGAAAATCAGAAGCTTGTAGAGAATCTTTCACCCGTATCCACCCCTTGCCTTCCCTATCTAACAGACTATTTTGAAACAAGACATGGGAGGCAGCCCCTCCAGCCCAAACCATACGAGTGGCTGAGACCACTCCTTGATTTGTTTGTAACTCCAAACCATCTTCTCTAACGGAAACATTCTCCAAGGTTATATTGTGCACTTCTATTCCTCTTTTTTCTAAGGCTCTACGCTGTAGAGGGTATAGAGTACTCGTGCGTTCCCAAAGTATGAGTTTGAGTTTCTTTTCTATATATTGGTTTTTATAGCGATTTCTTAGGGCTAGAGCAATTTCAAAGCCAGTGGCTCCAGCTCCAACGCAGATAATTTTTTCTTCTGACAAATTTTGTGAAGAATGAATTTCTTTATCCCAAATTTCTATGTTTTTTAAAATCTGAGACAAGGGGCGTGTGGCAATAATGCGTGTGGATGGTTCTGTGATTTTTTTGCTGGTGGAACCTATGTCGAAAGAAACCACATCGTAGGATAGATCAGGAAGCCCTTTCAGAGAAAGCTTTCGTTTCTTTGGATCACAGGCAGTAACAGAAGTTTGGTAAAATACGGCATTAGCTTTTTTACATAAATGGTCTAAATCAATACCAATATTGGTGTACTTGCCACTTAAAAGCCCAGGCAACATTCCAGAGTAGTATGCATTTACGTCGGGAGAAATAAGGGTCACACGAACATTAGGTAAGGATGGCCAGCGACGCAAGACCTCCACATGGGCATGCCCTCCTCCCACCAGTACTAAGTGCTTATCTTTAAGAATAGGAAATTTAAGGGGTTGTGCCATAAAATTGAACCATATAATAATTCTTTTCTAACGGAGCAAGGCTTTGTTTTTGCCATGCATCTCTCCAAGGAAACTCTCCACTCCACTCCTGCCACCTGTTCTCTTTATGAGTTAGAGATGGATAGTGTTGTCGAGCAAATACTTTGAGACGATTCAAGTCCTCCTCCCCTGATACCACAATCCTATCCCCTTGCCTAATTGATTGAGCCAATTCATTCTGGGTTTGTAGGGTTCTTACGGGTATGCGAAAAAAGGTAATTTTTCCTCTCAGCGCTTTGTTTTTTTGACCTTGCTTACTTGGATCATAGTACGTCAGGGCTTGTTCTTTATCAGGGGAAAAAAATGTTTCTGTCACACGTTTTTTATCTCTCTGGCCTAAATCCATCAATAAAATGCCCACTCCTAAAAAAAGCCAAATACTCCTTTTAGCTATTGCCATGGGACGAGATAGATGGAATCTGGTCGCTTCGTTCCAAAAACCTTTTGCTGTTAGGACAACCCCTACCCAGAAAAAAGGTAGTGTCCAGTTCGACCACCAAAGAGGAAGAGGTTTAAAATGGTCTATAACTACAGTCAACCCAACAGCAAACAGTAAAAGAGCTATCGCCGTAAGGACTAAAGAACTTGTATAGTATTTAGAGAATTTTTCTGAACAGGTAGACCACAGAGCCACTATAATTAAAATCAGCCCAGCCATAAGGGGCAGACTGCCCCATAATCCCATTAAAGGAAAGATAGATAAACCCAAAACAATTAGGCGTGATTGCTGGGGAAATTGCCAGAATTTTCTTTTCTTTTCTTTTACACAAATCAAGCAATAACGAGTAAAACGAATAACACCATCTCCATAGGCAACCAAAGCAATGAAAGTCCAAGGAAACAGGTAATATGTAAAAGCAGGTACTATGGATCCCCAATTCGCATTGGGGATAAGTGGTGCATCTCTATTAAAATCAAAGAGGAGGGCAAGCATATAAGGAACTAATGCTGTGGATATGGCTAAAAAGAATTTTGTTTTTTTATATAGGCGCGCCCGGAGCTCGCCCATACAAAACCAAAAGAATAAAGCACATAGACCCATTGCTGGAATAAGTACGGGAGAGTATAGCGTTCCCATCACTCCCACAAAAACCCAAAATTTCCAATCTCCCTCTCCCCTATCGCTTTTATTTAAAAAATATAGGGTAATTGCCAATAGAGCTGTTAATCCAGCATGGGCAGAAAATATAAGGGAGAATATACCTGCGTTTATAGCAAAAACTAATCCTGCCCAAAAAGACCAGTCGGATCGATCTAGGTTTGCATTGACAATAGATATAATGGATAAAGAACCCAATACAATAAGAATAAAATGTATATCATTATATCCTAAAGAGTTTTGAAATAAGGAGGAACCCATAAAAGGGAGATATACTATTCCCACCAGAAAAATAAAAAATAACCAAGAGAATTTTATTGTCGGTAAAACGTTGGAACTATTTTTTTGATGTATTTCTTTTTTTGCAATATTTTTCTTCATTTTTTAATTTTTTTAAGTATTCCCTATACTCTGCTAAAGAATACTCTTCCCGTACCCCTATTCGCCGTTGGATTTCCTTTTCAGAAACCTTCTTCTTTAACCATTGTACAATAGCAAAATGACGCAGTGTTTTTGGCTTCATTTCAGGATATCCCAGACGACCAGCCACCCTAGAAAATAAAAGCTCCACTCCCCTTGGAGTCATTCGTAGGCTAATGAGTCCATGGCGGTTATACCCTGGAAATAAAAAATTTCCTGAATGATGGGTTCGCCACAGCTTGAGTATTCTCTGCAACGAGACAGAAGCCCTCAAATAACGTTCTCTTTTACCTGGTATTTTCAATCCAGACCCATCCCAGTGGGTCCAGCGCAAAGAACAAAGTTCAGAGATCATAATTCCCATTTCTCCCAAGATTTTCACTACGAGTACATTTCTGCAACCTAAAGGTGTTTTTTGGGAAAAAGCTCCATAAAATCGACGGTAGTCTTTTGGCCTTGGCAACCAAGGTAGTTTTTCTATGGCTTGGGGAGGACGAATAAATTTTGCTGGAGAAATTTCGATTTTTTTTCGAGAATATGCATAACGATACAGCGATCGTGCTGTAATGAGTTTTCGCCTACGGGTATTGGTCTTCAAACCCCTATCTAATAAATAATTGTGATAGCTCTCAAAATCCCGCTTCATGACTTTTAAAAATGGGATTTTCTTCTTTTTTAAAAACTCTTGGAAAACAAGGATATCTCCCTGATAGGAAGAGATAGTCGAACGAGCCTTCCCCGTACCCTCTAAAAACCCCAAGTAGCTTTTAAGGATTTTCTCCATAGCCATAAGAAAGAGTGTATCCTGTTCTCCTCGCTTTATCCATTGTTTATCACCACACCCATAGTCCGACTAAAATAATCCAGCTTAGTCCATTTTCCATCAAATAAACAATTTATTCATTGATGCATGCTCTTCTATATAGAATAATTAAAGTTATGAGACTTTTTCTACTTTTCATATTGCTATTTCCTTTGCCTGAAGCCTTTGCCCAAAAATGGGATTCTGAAAAAGTAACAACAAAGGAAGAAGATCTAAGAAAGGAGTTGGAAGATTATCAAGCAGCTAAAGAAAAAAGAGAAAATATTACTTTTATAAAAGAGCATTTATTTTACGACTATGCCAATCAGCACATTGGTATTGATTTTATTTTCAACGATCTAGACCAATTCAACCACTCCAACCAATCCGACACTCAAAGTAATTTTAGTACCTATTCTGTGAACCTATCCTACGCCCATTTTCTATTACAAAACAAACTTATGGGACGACTAGGTCTTGGTCTACACTCGGGATTCACATTTATTAAAGACACAAGCTCAGAGGACAGTGTTATTAAGCATCGTTTTACGACAATAGGTCCATTCATCACCTATGAAGCAAAGTTTCTTATTGGCCAGTTCTTTGTTCCTTTTGTAAATATTGGTTATGACGTTGTTTTTAATGGTACCGACATTGGAAATAAAAATTTTAATACTTTTGTTTGGAGTGGAGGAGTTTTGTTAAACTTAAATCGACTGGACACAAAGACAGCATCAGATGCTCTAGCCAACACAGGAATTCGAAAATTTGACCTTTCCATTACTCTCTCTTCACGAAATGGAGAGCAGGATACGGAGTCCAGTAAAGCGATCGGGTTGGGGCTACGCTTTGAATATTAAACGCTTGCTTGCAGGGGTTAGGTTTCATATAATCATTCAAACATAGGAACTGCCCAGGTGCTGGAATTGGTAGACAGGATGCGTTGAGGGCGCATTGTCCGTAAGGTCGTGAAGGTTCAAATCCTTTCCTGGGCACCAACAAACACTATTTTTTTTATTCTCTTAAAATTCTAACTTTCACCAATAAAGACAATACATGTTTTTCATATTGGATGACAGCTTAACAAATTAGCTGAGGAGAAATTATCGTGTATCAATTTTTATTTAGAAAAATATTTTTTCGAGTAAAGTCCATAATGTTATTATTTTCTATTGTTATATTTAATGGCTGTGGCAGTGACACGCTTTTAAAAAAGTCAGTAAAGATACTAAATTTATCACTTATAGCTTCAAGTCCATCAAATAGCAATACAGCGCCCAATTTTCTTGTGTCTAATGTGGACGATGGCGCTCTAGTAAGCCTATATACTGATAATCAATGTACAGAGGTAAACAAAGTAGTATCAGGCACAGCTAGTAGCGACTCTATTGAACTGACAGTTGCTCTAAGTAATGATGGTGTCTATACCTATTATGCAAAGCAGGTGAGTGGAACTGGCACTATTTCTTCTTGCTCCAATGGTGTAAGTTATATATTAGACACAATGGTTGCTATGCCCACTTTATCGCTAGTAACATCTAGTCCCTCTAGTAATCCCACTCCAACTTTTAGTCTGGGGAGTTTAGAAGTCGAAGGTAACGTTAGATTATATTCTGACGATAGCTGCAACACTTTGGTACAGGATTCGATTGAGATAACCGAAGAAAGCATGGAGATAGATCTATCTACAGCTTTGCTTAATTACGATACCTATACTTATTCTACAAAACAAACGGATCGAGCGGGAAATTTATCAAATTGCTCTAGTGCTATATCTTATGAATTTATCGATACTAGTTTTGAATCCGTTTGGCATGTCGGAAGTTCAAGACATGGAGATGGAAATCGAAGCGTTACCCTTCCTCTAAGAGAGAATGATGGAAACGGAAAGAACTTTGAATACGATTTTACCGTTGATTGGGGTGATGACTCTCAACCTCAAGCAATTACTGCTTATAGCGCTGATATTACTCATAACTATGAACATGCAGGAAAGTACACAATTAAAATAACAGGTCCAAAGTTTCCGGCTTGGTATTTTAATAGTAGCGGAGATAAAAATAAAATTATTGAAGTAAAAAACCTTGGAATAGTGGGTTGGAAAAATTTAGCATCTTCTTTCCATTCTTGCCTGAGACGAATTTACTGCTGGCATCACAGACACCTCTAATGTAACGAATATGAATCAAATGTTTGATGGTGCGTTCAAAATAACTTCCCTTAATTTATCTAATTGGGATATTTCTAGTATGACGACTTACTCTGGAATCTTTAATTACGCTCATGCTGATCTTGCTATCATTTGTTCTGATGACGTGGAAAGTATTCTTGGGAAAGACTGCCAGTAATTAGTATTTGAGGATTTGTTTCATTTATAGTTGAATATAAAACAAGGAAAAGAAGAAATGAAATTCTTTATTTTTCTTTATTTTTCTCTAATTTTTTTTCTTTTTCAATGAGCGCTTGTCGAGCTTCATCTGTAAGACCTTCAAACAATACAAGTGCGGCTCTGGATTTTAAATCGTCGGCACTGGCCACATAATCCATTGTAACTGCATGACGAATGGATTCTTTTTTTGATATATCATTGGGGTCGGGAAGTTTAATAATAATTTTTAAATTCTTATGATCTAGATATACTTCTTCATAGTCAATATTTTCATCAACTTCTGAAGAAAAAACCACATTGAAGCCTTCAAAAAAATAGTCGCATTTTCCATTCCTGCCTCTCCCGCTTAAAATTCTAACAATTCCCCCAACGCCGTACTTTAAATCTTCCTCAGACCGCATCACACTTTTTCTCGATGCACTTAGATCGGGAGCACTTATATTTAGATACTCATCTTCTTTTTTGCTCATTATATTTTCCTTCCGTTAAAACTAAATTTTATATACGAATAGTATTTTAATACTATTCGTATTGCAAGCTAACTTAGAGAAATTTTATATAAAAGATATTTAAATAGGACTAAGATGAAAAAATCAGCCTCATATAGTCGCACCACAGCTCAAATTTGCAGTAAAAATGAAGGATAAGAGGCCTTTCCACGTTTTACCTTTTATTTCAGTGACTTTTGATGCAAGTTATTATATCTTATTTACAGGCGATTAATCGTGAATAAAAAAGAATTAAATGAACAAATCAATGGGCTGCACCGTGCAATACTCCAATCCATGTATCCAGACGCTAAAAGCCTGGAAAGAGCAGCTAAAGCACTAAAAATCTCTAAAGAGACTGTGCGACAAGCCAGAGACTATAATAAAGGAAGTGCACAGACCATAACTGGACTAATGATACATGGAGGTGAACTCTCTCCCAAAGATATACTGGAAAAAATCCCTCACATTCGTAAAGCAATGACGACAAAAAATAAAAAATTATCTGTAATAGATAAATTGATTGAAAGCGTAAGAACAAAATATTCAGAAGATGAAATCATCGCTTGGCTTCGCCTTCTTCTCGCCCGCTATGAAGTAGAGCTAGAATCAGGAATACGAAGAAAACCAGGGCGACCTAAAAAGAGATGACCCTCTAAATACCAGACACTCCCAAAAGGAATAATCTATTCTATGGATTTTAGCTTTTACTTAATAGAATAAAAGAGATTACTCGTTGCATTAAATATTTTTTTTTAAAAAAACTATTGACTCCCTAGCATTTGTCACCCTAAACTATGTAAAGAAAGAGAAACAATCATTATGACAAAAAATTTAATAATAATTATGGGTTCGCTTTTATTTCTTTCTTCTTGTGCCACTCAAAGAGGCATAATGCAGGATAGAGTTATGAACGACAATAAAGGAAGACTTGCTTATAACGAAACCTCTCACTTCTTTTTTTGGGGTCTAGGCCAAGAGGATACTATAGATGTCCTTAAAATTTGTAAGAGACGCAGTAACGTTAGTTATGTGGAATCCAAATTGACTGGAAGTAATGGATTTTTAACAGCCATAACACTTGGACTTTATGCTCCTCGAAATAAGAAAGTATATTGTAAAAAATAAGGATTAGAAATTTATGAAAACTTTAATTTTATGTTTATCGGTACTAATTTTAAGTTCTTGCAGCACGCAGAAGTTCCTTTTCTCAAAGTCACTTCCTATGGAAGCCTCTAATGAGGGCGACGACAATATGCAAATTTTCTTCGTGTCTGGCATAGCTCAAACGAAACGACTAAAGGCCAAAAGATACTGTAAAGGAATGGGCAACATGAAAGTTGGTGCCATAGAGTTCAAAGAAAGTGTTCTCGACGGTCTTATCTCAGGGGCTACTTGGGGTGTAATTCATCCTAGAACAGCTAATGTTTATTGCGTAAAGTAGGAACCTCCTAACTTTCGTTATTAAATAATTTACACTAAACAGCTTCCTTGTATTAACAAATATATAAGGCAATAAATTTAAATGAAATTAGAAAAACAAAACACTGCGTTGTATAAAAGTGTCCGTTTTTTCGGGAAAGATCACTCTAGGCTTTCGTCTGATATTGACTTTGGCAAAAAATGGCTGGGAATAAAAGTATCAGAAAAATATTTTAATACAGTAAAGAATTTTTCAAAAATTCCAATTTTTCAAAAACTTAAAAAACTTAAAGAAGAAAGTAATAATGAGAAAAAATGGAGTGAGTTAAAAGATTGCCACTCATCAATTTATGTTCCAGTATTAAATGCTTTTATTGATGATCTTAAAAAGTTAGATAAAGAAAATCCAAAAAAAGTGGCAAGAAATCTTGTAGCATACTTAGTTGGCAATAAAGATTTTTATAAAATTATTAAAATTAAAAACTCAATAGAAATACATGCCTACAATCTAACTGGGGAACTGAACTTGCCTTTTAAGAATATTGAACCTAAATATAAAATACCAAAAGTAGCTTTACCAACAAAAATTTTAGACATTGACTTCAAAAAAAATAGCAAAACAACGATTATTGTTTCTTTTGACAATGATTGGGTCTTGTCTTTTAGAATACATAATGCAAGCTCAAGAATAGAACCGTCATTAAAGTTTGATATAAGTTTAATCGATGCGCCAAAAAATCTTTTCAAAAATACTTTAAACATAATTTATGGGAAAAAATAATATGAAATTAGTATCATTATTCACAGGTGCCGGCGGTCTTGACCTCGGTTTTAAAAAAGTTGGTTTTGAGATTGTTTGGGCTAACGAATTTGATAAATCAATTTGGGAAACATTTCAAACTAATTTTCCTCATACTAAGTTAGATAAACGAAGCATTACTGATATTAAATCTAGCGAAGCACCAGAAGCAGACGGATTTATTGGTGGACCGCCATGCCAGAGCTGGAGTGAAGCAGGCGCTCGTCGCGGAATTTCTGATGCTCGTGGACAATTATTTCATGATTATATTCGCCTTTTGAAAGATAAGAAACCTAAGTTTTTTCTTGCTGAAAATGTCTCCGGTATCTTGCATCCAAAACATTCAAAAGCATTTTTAAATATCATAAATGAGTTTGAAAACTCGGGATATAATGTGTCTTATAAATTATTAAACGCTAATGACTTTGATGTTCCTCAAGATCGCAAGCGTGTAATCATAATCGGTTATCGAAAAAACTTAAAGAAAAAATTTGAATTTCCAAAATCTCAAAGCTATAAGCCAGTATTAAAAGATGCTATTTGGGATTTACGAAAATCAAAACAAGCAAAAGAGGGAAATAAAACAAATGGTGAAAATGATTTATTGGTGCCTAATCATGAATACATGAGCGGTGGATTCTCAAGTATCTATATGTCTAGAAATCGTGTGCGTCCATGGAGTGAACCTTCTTTTACTATTCAAGCAAGTGGAAGACATGCGCCAATGCACCCACAAGCACCTGAAATGAAATTTATTTCACAAAATAAAAGAATTTTTGTACCAGGACAAGAAAAAAAATATAGGCGTTTATCCGTTAGGGAATGCGCACGCATTCAAACATTTCCCGATAATTTTATTTTTAAATATGTAAATATTGCAGACGGATATAAAATGATTGGAAATGCTGTGCCTGTTAATTTTGCAAAATACCTTGCGCAAAAAATAATGAACGACTTAAGGTAAACCTTCCGCATATAAATTGAATCAAAGCATACCCCGATTTTACCTGTTGTCGGGTGAGAGCACCCATTTTTAAAAGCTGCCTGCGGTACTCTCTGATCCACACAAGGCAGTCCTTGGTTTTGGGAAAGATCACAATAACCACCGTATTTCTGATGATTTTACCGTATTATAAGTTAGGTAGTTACAAAAAATAACTTACAGGCTCGTCTTTAGTGGAAATGGGGTTAAAAGTGAAAATTCTTAACTATCGCACTTTATTCAAACTGGTCACAGTTTCTAGAAAACCTATCTTCAACGGCACGCTCATTTATGGCACTGCAAATTAAATTAAGTTGCCGATCGCTTGTCAAACTACTGAAGATAAAATCACTATCAAGGTTAGTATTTAAAGCCCAGCTACTTATGTTGAGGCTCGTTAAGCTGGAGGCATCATAAAACATACTATACATATTTATTACATCAGATGTATTAAAACTAGATAGATCAAGCGAGGTCAAACTGAAGGCACTCTCGAACATGTAGCTCATGTCTGTTACATTAGATGTATTAAAACTAGATAAATCAAGTGACGTTAAGCTGGAGGTACCAAGGAACATTTGCACCATATCTGTTACATTAGATGTATCAAAACTAGATAAATCAATCGAAGTTAAGCTAGACGCAGCAGCAAACATGCCGAGCATATCTGTTACATTAGATGTATCAAAACTAGATAAATCAAGTGAAGTTAATCTAGAGGCTTTACCAAACATGATGCTCATATCTGTTACCTTAGATGTATCAAAATTAGATAAATCAAGTGAAGTTAAGCCAGGAACATCATAAAACATAGCACTCATATCTGTTACATTAGCTGTATTAAAACTAGATAAATCAAGTGATGTTAAGCTAGAAGCACCAAGAACATGTAGCTCATGTCTGTTACATTAGATGTGTTAAAACTAGATAGATTCAACGAAGTTAAGGCAGAGGTAAAAGCAAACATAGCACTCATATCTTTCACTTCAGATGTGTCAAAGTTAGATAGATCAAGTGAGGTTAAGCCAAAGGCACCATTAAACATGCCAACCATAGTTGTTACATTAGATGTATTAAAACTAGATAGATTAAGCGAAGTTAAAGCAGAAGCCTTAAAAAACATACCCCCCATAGTTGTTACATTAGAGGTATTAAAACTAGATAAGTTAAGTGAAGCTAAGCTAGAGGCACCATTAAACATGCCAGCCATAGTTGTTACATTAGAGGTATTAAAACTAGATAGATTAAGCGAAGTTAAAGCAGAAGCCTTAAAAAACATACCATACATAGTTGTTACATTAGAGGTATTAAAACTAGATAAGTTAAGTGAAGCTAAGCTAGAGGCTCTATTAAACATACCATGCATAGTTGTTACATTAGATGTATCAAAACTAGATAAATCAAGCGAAGTTAATCTAGAGGTATTCAAAAACATACCGTTCATATCTGTTACCTTAGATGTATCAAAATTAGATAAATCAAGCGAAGTTAAGTTAGAGGCATCCAAAAACATACCACCCATAGTTGTTACATTAGCTGTATTAAAACTAGATAAATCAATGGAAGTTAAACTTGTAGTCCTAGCAAACATAGCCAACATATTCGTTACACTAGATGTATCAAAACTAGATAGATCAATGGAAGTTAAACTTGTAGTAGTGGAAAACATGTAGCTCATGTCTGTTACATTAGATGTATTAAAACTAGATAGATTCAACGAAGTTAAGGCAGAGGTAAAAGCAAACATAGCACTCATATCTTTCACTTCAGATGTGTCAAAGTTAGATAGATCAAGTGAGGTTAAGCCAAAGGCACCATTAAACATGCCAACCATAGTTGTTACATTAGAGGTATTAAAACTAGATAGATTAAGCGAAGTTAAAGCAGAAGCCTTAAAAAACATACCATACATAGTTGTTACATTAGAGGTATTAAAACTAGATAAATCAAGCGAAGTTAAACTAGGGTCATCAGAAAACATACCATGAGCCTGTAAGTTATTTTGTGTAACTGCGGTTTTAGCACCAAATCAACTCTCATCGTCAATGAAAAGTTAATTCAACTGCCGCTTCTATTTTTTTCCAGCAGCATTAACTGCTAGAAAATTATTTATATCAAATCCATCTCTCCGTGTCAATCATGAAATTAAAAAAAATGTAAAATCTTAACGGGTAATAGCTTTCACTAAGTGAGTTTTAAGCAAAAACCATACAACCCCCTGGAACCCAAGGGGTAGTTTTTAGATAGCGAAGACTAGCTAAATAATTTATATTTTACTTCAAGCGAAAGGTTACTCTCTTTTGCCTCAGAGATCGAACCTGCCTTCATATTCAATTGCAAATCGGTTCATTGCTAAAGGCCAATTATGCAATGGCATTGTCCATTTACGAGATGCCTGTTGTGTTGCTAAATAAATTAACTTTAAAGCAGACCCATCGTTTGGAAATATTTTTCTATTCCTAATGCTCTTACGGATAACACTGTTTAAAGACTCTATCGCATTCGTTGTATAGATAACTTTTCTGATCTCATAGGGATAATCAAAAATAGAAATTAAATTTTCCCAATTATTCCTCCAAGAACGCTCTATCTGAGGATATTTATCCGACCATTTTTTCCCAAATGCATCTAGCGCTGTCTGGGCAGCTTCCAGTGTTGGAGCACCGTAAATTGCTTTTAGATCCTTAGCTACTGCCTTCTTATCTTTTGAGGGCACATATCGAAAAGAATTACGCATCATATGGACGATACATAACTGTATCTTAGCCTTAGGAAATGCCGTTGTAATTCTTCCGGAAAACCAGTTAGACCGTCTACACAAACAATAAAAATATCCTTAACTCCTCGGTTCTGCAAATCTGTTAAAACACTTAACCAAAATTTAGCTCCTTCTTCAACCTGCAATCCAAAGACCAAGGAGTTCCTTGTGTCCCGACTGTGTAACTCCCAATGCAAGATAGACCGATTTATTTCTTACACGACCACTCTCATGAACTTTCACGACTATACAATCAAGGTATAGTATGGGGTATACCTTATCTAGGGAGCGACTAGCCATTCCTTAACGGTATCTATAACTGCATCTGTGACATTAGAGATAAATGGGATATTTCTGCCAAACCATAGAGTTCCTTAATTGTTTCCTGAACACTCGTGTGGTCATACCTCGGCTATACAGAGCCAGTATAGTGTCCTCAAAGCCCTCTAAGCGAGTTTTCCCTTTTGGGATAACTTTAGGCTCAAATGAGGCGTCTCTGTCTCTAGGAGTGCTCAAATCAAGCTCACCCTTATCACATTTTATCGTTTTTGAAATGTAACCATTGCGAGTATTCTTTCTTCGATTACCCAATTTATCATTTCTCTCATAGCCCAGGTGATCATCTAACTCTGCATTGAGCGCAGATTCAAAAATCGTCTTTGTTAGCTGACCCATGATCCCTGAAATATCTTTTTGTGTTTTTACACCCCTGGCAAGTTCTTTGCCTATCGCATCAATATCCATAACTACTTTCTCCTTCTGATGATTCATCATACCATTTGATGATTCCACCATAGTTAAGTTAAGCAGTTACACAATTTACTTTACAGGCTCCATACCATGCATAGTTGTTACATTGGAGGTATCTGTACTGCCAGCAGCAAATTTTGTGAGCTTTGAACATTCGTAAAAAGCAGCTTCAAAATTTTTCCAACTCATATGCCCAAGATTTTGTACTTCAATCAGTTTATCTTTATCTTGATTAGACTGCCCCCCCCACGACTCCATTATGCCTTCGATTATAATTGTCTTATCTCCAGTTCTCCTGTAAGTATGATGAATATCCAAATCGTCATAAGCAGTAACTTCTTGAAGGTCTGATCCATCACCCCAATCAACAGTAAAATTATATACAAAGTTATATCCATTTCCATTATCTTGTTTTAGAGGAAGAGTAACAGTATTATCTGCATCTCCATAACCTCTAACTCCAATACGCCAAGTTGATATAAATCCTGATTCGAGCTTATAGGCTTCTTTATTAGAACATTCTGAACTATTTCCTGCTACATCTGTCTGCTTTGCATAAAAAGAGTGTTCGCCGCTAATTAAACTGTCAGTAAGGGTTATCTCCATACTGATACCTGTTATGCTCTTGCTTTCTAGCAAGGTAGTGCAATTATAGTCTGAATATAAGCCAACAGTACCTTCCGTACCCTCGATACCTGCAAACTCTAAATTTCCAACACTAAATATTGGATTCCTTTCATTAGAGGGACTATCAGTCACAAGCGATAAAATTGGCGTCTTTACTGAAACTTCTAAAGTTCCTGAAACAGGAGAAGAATCACTACCACAGCCACTCAGTGCAGTCACTAAAAATAGTACCATTAGGATATATATATTCCGTTTTAAAAAATTCACTTAAAATACCTCCATGTTATCTTTCAAATTCAAAAATTATCTGCCATACACCACTTCGGAACAATTTAGAATTAACTTAGTAAAAAAGCAGGTATTAGAATTTAAGCATAAAGAATTAGGAAAACAGGTTTTTATGTAACCTTGAAACATGTATTTTTTATTGAAAATGGTGCTAGATTATCATAAGCACATACGAATATAAACCTGTTCTCGATATATAAGAGTTTATTATTTCGTTTTAAGCATAGTCTTTATCTCACTTAAAGTTACTTTTCTTTTGGATTTTTGCAGTTCTTTTAGTATTGCTTTTGTATAATCAATAGGGTTTTGCGTTTCAGCTTGAATTTTTTTCATGTTATTTGAAAAATGTTTCTTTTGATAGTCTAAAATAATCCAAGACAATAAATCTGTCTTTTTTATTTTTGCTTTAATATCTTTATTTAGGGATTCCAGCATAGTTTTCAATGAGTCGCCAGATTCTTTTGTGAGGGATACTTTCATTATTTTTTCCTTATCCATATTTTCTCCTTTCTTAATTAATTAAAATTATTTTCTAACATTTGCTGCACGATTTCAGGTCTGATTCAATTTCAAGGATAATTTCTTTTATATTTTTCTCCCAGTACTTTATATATTTTGCTCTTTTGCTATATATGTGCTGATAAAGAGTAAAAATATAATGGCTAAAACCACTTAAATTTAGCCTAGCACCTCTGCATACACCGCTGTATTCATCTAAATATCCTCCAAATTTTTTACCAAAGTCATCAATTGATTTTTTTCGCAACCTATTCCATTCTATGCCATTTATTGCCCAATCCACACCTGTAGCGTCCAAGCCCAAGGGAACGCAAAAGATATTTAAAATAAAAGAGGTTTGTAAAAATGCACATCAGGTACTGAGGAACACTGACACTAGATTGCCCAAAGAACCCTTTAGATTAATTAAGATGATAGGCGGCAGGACGGGTTTCTTTCACTTTAAAAATAATGGGGGGTTCCTAGTCCCTGGCGACGCACTTGGTCAGATGTTCCTATCGGGAGCCTGATCCTGCTAAGTTTTTTTAAAATATCCTATCCCTTGCCTCCTCATAACAAGTGCACAGCTCTCGATTAAGAGGCTGTGCACGCTTTTGCTGACTCTAAAAACTTAACTCCCTCGATATGCACTTCATTTACAAAATCAGTGCAGCCACAGTCTAGGAGCTGGCTTATTTTTACATTTCCGACAATCCAAATTTGATCACCTTCTCCGCAAAGTTGCAGCCGCTGGATAACCTTTTTATTTAATGCAATCGCATTAAATATTTGCTCATCTTTAAGCCATGATTCCGATTTTTTAGCAGATTTCGCATTTCTCAATGTTACTGATATAGACGGTGCACCATAATGCGAATAGCTAACAACTGGGCTTGTCTCTAGCTTTGCAGTTAGTGACATTTTTTTAATTTTTTTTATACATTTTTCTCCAATCCTACGTGTGTATTTTCTCTCTACTCGTAGAATGGGATTCATAACTGCTTGAAATTTAACTTGCTCAACACACTACACTCGTAGTTTTTTCCTACGAGTGTAGAATCCTGCTGCTTACTAAGATCATTTGCAAAGTGTGTGACAAGAGTGTAAAAAAAACGTGACAAAAATGCCTAATTTTCACTAACTTTCACTAATACAGTGCAAACTCAGATCATAATCTCATCTTCCATTTTTTTACTTTTAGTTGTTTTATTTCAGTTACTTAGAGGTTTTGTTTTTGCCAGTTAATTTTTTTGGGTTCCACCAACCACACGGTATGCGCGGTGGTGGAAATTAGCGCACTCTTTTAAATGATTGGTTTCTTTAACTTTTTTATTTTCTAGCAATACATAAAATACAAGAAAAATTTAAAAGCAAAAGTTAGCTTTTTTCCTGTAAATCAAGAATTTTTGCTGCCTCTACTCTTGGATTGTGAATATTCAGGCAATCTGTAATTCCCTTTATCTCCACTCCTGCCTTTCTCGCATATATCATCATGGTTTTCATTTCCTTCCAGCCGCCCATGCTCATTACTTTTATTGCTGGTATTCCTTTGCTCAACATTATAGTTGCCCAAGTCGCCCTCAAATCATGAAATCGAACAGGAGGAAGTCCTATATTCAAAAGAAATACTTTTAAACATTTGGCTTGTCTTCCCTTATCCCAGCGATAAATTCTAGGAAGCACAAAATTCCCACTCTCTCTTTTAACTTTTAACTTATTTAGAATAGGCAAAAGATTAGGTGCTATCTCTATCATTCGGTCATCGCCAGATTTTGTAGACTTAAAACCATCTTTATTGTTCCAAGCACAATCTACTAAAATTTGGCGATTTTCTAAGTTTACTTTATCCCAAGTAAGGGCGTACAATTCACCATTGCGTAAACCTGTATAGACTGCCATTGCCCATATTGAATACCATTCATTTTCCGTTAGCTTAGCTTCTGTTAGAAGTGTCCTTGCTTGATCAAGAGTCAAAACCTTTTTGATTTTATCTCCAGATCGAAAATTCATTTTTGGCGTTGGATTACAAGTAATATATCCTTGCTCTAACGAATAAGTCATTGCTCCACGAATGAATTTAAGAACACTTTTTTTATGTCCCTCTGACTTACCATCAAGAATTTCATTTATAACATAACGAATCTCACTACCAATAATTTCATTTACAAGCTTATCACCCCAAAGAGGTACAGTATGTGCTTGTAAACAACAAACGCAATTCTCAATACTTTTTTCTGAAAGTCCAGAATAACGCTGCGCCTCAGTATACTCATCTATAACCTTTGCCCAAGTTGGAGTTGGATAAATAGTCATATTTACCTTTCTCTCTACAAGCATTATTAGCTTTCGTTCCATCTTTATTGCTTCGGCTTTTGTTTTTAGATTCTTTCTCATACATGAAGCTACTTTTTTAGCGGCTTTATTTCGTTTTGAAAACCAAACTGTCCATGTTTTCGTTTTATCATCTTTTTTCATACCCATATTAATCTCCTTTTGTTTTTAGGAGATGTATGCCATATAAATCAGAAAGCAGGTAGCGATTTCTGCTTCCAAGTTTATAAACCTGAACATTACCTGCACTCACCATATTTAAAAGTGACTGAGTGGATAATCGCAAAAAGTCTGCTGCTTCCTGAGTTGTAAGAAACTGATCATTTTTGACTGTCAAAGAACGATTCCCACCCGTAGCACAAGAACTACAAGTAGTAATATTAGTACTTTCATTAAATACCTTATTTCTTTTATTGTCAACTACTGTATTTTTAAAAATTGAATCCAAATCTATGGACTCTCTGGCTAAACGCCTCTCTTTTTCTGTTCTTCTTTTTTTCATACTTTCCTTTCTTCCCTACCCTCTCATAACCTTTAAAATCATTCTTTCTCTATTACACAGCAATCATTTATTAAAATTTGGAGAAAAAACGAACAAATAGATATGAAATGGTTGGGTATAAATAATTTTTTATTTTCTGTTATTTGTACTAAATGGAAATATAGTTTAATAATAAAGTTTAGTATTTCTTAAATGCAGCCTGAATTTCATTTATAGTTACATTTTTTTTAGATTTTTTCAGTATTTCCTTGGCATAATCTATAGGGTTTTGGAGTTCGATTTGAATTTTCTTCATATTTTCTGAAAAATGTTTCTTTTAATAATTTAAAATGATCCAAGACAAGAAATCTGCCCTCTTTATTTTTGATTAAATATTTTTATTTAGGGATTCCAGCATAGTTTTCAATGAATCATTAGATTCTTTTGTGATAGATATTTTTACCATTTTTTTTATTTTTCTATATTTTCTCCTTTCTTAATTTATTTATCAGCACACAATGCCATACCTCACACAGAAGCACTGTCAAAGAATTGAATCTGATCAAGATATTTGATTTACTACTCTTAAAAATGTAGCCATAGCCTCAGATCTGAAAATGTCAGAGACTTGTAAGAAATTATAGATTCTCATTTTTCATGACTTTTAAAGATTTTTCTAAGCAAAATAGTAAGTTTATTTTTAGTAAGATTAGAAATTATCAACTTGCTCATAATATATGCCTGCTGCTATAAAGATAGTAATTGTTCTTGGTCGGTCACGATTACTATCGAACAGGTAGGGTTTGCCGTTAGACCGTCTTTGATAATCTTTAATGGCAAGTTATTGAAGTGACAAGAATAGAGTTTAATCTCCAGTAGCACAGGCTTTCCCGAAAAAACTATCTCGATCATTAGAGCAAGTAATTTCGAGAAAAGAATTAGTATTACTAAAAATATCGCTAGAGTCCGTTATACCAGAAGTATCCCAACCAGATATATCAAGCGAAGTTAAACTTGAAGAATCAGCAAACATATGATTCATAGACAACACGTTAGAAGTATCCCAATTAGATAAATCAAGCGAAGTTAAACTTGAAGAATCAGCAAACATATGATTCATAGACAACACGTTAGAAGTATCCCAATTAGATAAATCAAGCGAAGTTAAGCTTGAAGCACCCTTAAACATATAGCCCATACTACCCATTACACTAGAAGTATCCCAACCAGATAAATCAAGCGAAGTTAAACTTGAAGCACCTTTAAACATACCCCAAATATCCGTTACATTTTCTGTATTAAAACCAGATAAATCAAGCGAAGTTAAACTTGAAGCACCTTTAAACATAGAACCCATAACTGTCACATTTGAGGTATCAAAATTAGATAAATCAAGGGAAGTTAAACTTGAAGCATAAGAAAACATACCCCTCATATCCATTACATTTTCTGTATTAAAACTAGATAAATCAAGGGAAGTTAAACTTGAAGCACCATTAAACATAAAATACATATACTTTACTTTAGAAGTATCCCAACCAGATAAATCAAGGGAAGTTAAACTTGAAGCACCATTAAACATAAAACCCATAACTGTCACATTTGAGGTATCAAAATTAGATAAATCAAGCGAAGTTAAACTTGAAGAATCAGCAAACATAGTATTCATATTCGTTACACTAGAGGTATCAAAATTAGACAAATCAAGGGAAGTTAAACTCGAAGCATTCCAAAACATATAACTCATATCAGTCACACTAGAGGTATCTGTATCGCCAACAGTAAATTTAGTGAGTCTCACACAATTAGAAAAAGCATTAGCTAAATTTCTCCAACCCATTCTTCCAAGGTTTTTTACTTCAATTATTTTACTTCCATCTCCTCCATAATTAAAATACAAAGTTGGCAATTTCCCATTTATTTTAATGGTATAGTTTCCTGTTGATCTATAAATATGAGTAAGATCATTATCATAAGCAGTAACTGCTTGAAGTTCAGAGCCATCACCCCAATCAACAGTGAAATCATATTCAAATTCCTTTCCATTTCCATCATTCTTCCTCAGAGGAATGGTTGCAGTAAAATCTCCATCTCCATATTCTGAGTCTCCAACACGCCAAACAGATTCAAAACCACTATTAATAAATTCATAAGATATGCTATTGGAGCAAGGTGATGAATTTCCTGCTCGATCCGTTTGTTTTGCAGAATAAGTATAGGTAGCATAATTAACCAAAGCTGTAGATAGAGCCATTTCTATACTGGTTTCTGTTATTTTTTGACTCTGCGCCGAATCAGAACAATCTTCACTAGAATATAACTGAACTGTACCTCCAGTTTCTAAACCTGTAAGATTAAAAACAGGAGCAAAAATGCCAGAGGGAGTTGTGGTTCCTTGGGCTAATGCTATTGTTGGCGCTTCTGGTGCTATTATGTCTTCTGAAACATCATTGTCACTGCTATCATCATTGACATTGACATTGCCATTGAGACTGCCACAGCCACTCAGTGCAGTCACAGAAAACAGTACCATTATGATGTATATATATCGTTTTAAAAAACTTATTTCAAATACACTCATTTAAATACCCTTTTATTATCTTTCAAATCCAAAATTTAACAGCGCTACAACCTTTCGGAACAATTTAGAATTACTTTAATAAAAAAAACAGGTAATTAGCATTTAAGCATAAGTAGTTCAGAAAACAGGTTTTTATGTAACCTTGAAACATGTACTATTTTATTGAAAAGGGTGTTAGGTTATCATAAGCACATACGAATATAAACCTATTTTCGATATATTAAGAGTTTATTATTTCGTTTTAAGCATAGTTTTTATCTCACTTAAAGTTACTTTTCTTTTGGATTTTTGCAGTTCTTTTAGTATTGCTTTCGTGTAATCAATAGGATTTTGCGTTTCAGTTTGAATTTTTTTCATGTTATTTGAAAAATGTTTCTTTTGATAATTTAAAATAATCCAAGACAGAAGGTCTGTCTTTTTTATTTTTGCTTTAATATTTTTATTTAAGGATTCCAGCATAGTTTTCAATGAATCGCTGGATTCTTTTGTGAGGGATATTTTTATTATTTTTTCTTTTTCCATATTCTCTCCTTTCTTGAATTTAATTAATCAGTTGAAGTTTTATTACGAATATAAATTATTCTAGTAAGCAGGTAAGAAATTTGACTTAAATTGACTAAAATAGAGCTTCTTATTATGCGCCTGATAGATAGAATATAAAAACCAAAAATTATCAAGGCAATATTTTCTATGGGATTTCTGCTGGAAAGGTTGGAATTAAAATAGGTATCAAACTATATTTATCAGATATATTTGAAAAACCCAATTGTCCAAAATAATAGTCATCTCCCCAGCATTTTACTGTGCCAGCTTCATTAAAAAGAGTGCTGACATCATCATCTAAAAGTGCGCAAGAATGACCATATCCTAAAGAAATTTGACTTACATTGCTTAAGCTAGGAACTGTCACTGGCGTTTTATTACAATCCTTAATTGTGCCCCAAGGTCTACAGATATCTTCACTAACATTGCCCAACCGCCCCTCTCTGTTATCTCCCCAGCATTTCACAGTACCATCATTTAAAAGTGCGCAGGTTCGATTGCCTATCGTGGAAATTTGACCTACATCGCTTAAGCTAGAAATTTCAACAGGTCTGGTGCTATATCCTCTAGTTCTAGTGAGATTCAACAGCCCAAAAGATTCAGTTCCCCAGCATTTTACAGTGCCTCCCTCATCAATATCAGTAGTGTCAATATTATCATTTAAAAGTGCGCAAGTATGATCCGTTCCTCCCGAGGAAATTTGACTTACATTGCTTAAATAAAGAACTCCAACTGGCACACTGCTGCTATTTCTACTACCATCACCCAACTGCCCAAGATAATTATAGCCCCAGCATTTCACAGTTCCATCATTTAAAACTACGCAGGAGTGATCATATCCTAAGGAAATTTGACTTACATTGCTTAAATCAGAAACTATAACAGGTATTTTTCCATATACTCCACCCCAGCACTTCACTGTACCATCATTTATAAGTGCGCAGCTTTGAAAACGGTTTAAAAAAATTTGATTTACATTGCTTAAACCAGAAACTGCAATTGCTGTTCTACTACAGTGATATTTTCGGTAAAAGTAATTTAGCTTACAGATATCTGCACTAGTGGTGCCCAACTGCCCAACACTATTATTTCCCCAACATTTTACAGTTTTATCATTTAAAAGTGCGCAGGAATGATTATCTCCCAAGGCAATTTGACTTGCATCGCCTAAGCCAGAAACTATAGCTGATGTTCTTCTTCTTTCCTCAATACCTTCACCCAACTGTCCATATCTGTTATCCCCCCAACACTTTGCAGTTCCATCATTTAAAAGTGCGCAGGAGTGTCCACTTCCCACAGCAACTTGACTTATATTATTTAAGTCAGAAATTGCAACTGGTCTTTCGCTATTTCTAGAACTACCACCACCTAACTGCCCATATCTGTTATCCCCCCAACATTTTACTGTTTTATTATCTGAAATCATGCAGGTGTGATCACTTCCCAAAGCAAGTTGACTTATATTATTTAAACTAGAAGCTGTAACTGGTGTGCTACTACCTGTAAAACTACCATTACCAAACTGCCCATATCTGTTATCCCCCCAACATTTTACAGTGTTGTCATTTAAAACTACACAGGTGCGATTGCCTGCTGAGTAAATTTGACTTACATTGCTTAAATTAGAAATTACAACAGGTGCTGTAATAGCATATCCCAGAGCAACACCACCCACCTTCCCATAAGTGTCATCTCCCCAGCATTTCACACTCCCATCATTTAAAAGTGCGCAGGAGTGACTATATCCCAAGGTAATTTGATTTACATTGCTTAAATTAGAAACTGCCGTTGGTGTGAAAACTGGTGCTCTCGTATTACCATTACCTAATTCTCCATGATGATTACCTCCCCAGCATTTCACAGTCCCATCATTTAAAAGTGCGCAGTGGTGTGAATATCCCGAGTAAATTTGAGTTACATTGCTTAAATTAGGAATTATATAGGGTGTTTTTCCATGTCCTCCTCCTCCCCAGCATTTGACGGTTTTATCATTTAAAAATGCGCAGCTAACAGCGTCACCCAAAGCAAGTTGATTTACACCGCTTAAGCTAGAAACTGTAAGTGGTGTTTTGCTGCAAGAGTAAGCGTAATCATTCCCCCTAAAACAGATATCTGTACTAGTAGCACTTAAATTATGAGACGCATTATTTCCCCAACACTTTACTGTACCCTCCTCATTACTAGGAGTACTGATATCATCACCTAAAATTGCACAAGTATGATTTTGTCCCAAAGCAATTTGACGTACATTGCTTAAATCAGAAACTGTAAGTGGTGTTTTACTACAAGGGTAATCTTGATTATTATCGACAAAACAAGTATCCGAACTAGTGGCGCCCAACTGCCCAGAACTATTATCTCCCCAACATTTTACAGTTTTATCACTTAAAAGTACGCAAGAGTGCCTTCTTCCAGAAAAAATTTTCCTAGCATATTGTACAGCAGGCTCTCTTTGAACAACTTGATTACAGTTATTTTTTATTTTTGTCCAAATATTATTAGAACAGGAATATTGACAAGAACCTTCTGCCCTCATATAGACTTTCTCACGATTAATCCCCTCTCCTTCAAAGTAGAAATTAGAAGAAACATCTTGACAAGCTCCAAAGAAAGTCCCACTCTCAGAATATGATATTGAACAAGATATACGATCTTCAGTAATAGATGAACTAGAATCAGATGCTGCAAAAGTTTTTTCGCTGCAATCAGTAAGTAATGTATATTCTATCTTTCGAGAACAATCTGATTCATTTCCTAAACTATCTATTTGCTTTGCGGAAAAATATTTAGTTCTATACTCGATTAAAGCTGATGATAAAATTATCTTCATCTTATTTCCTTCTATGATCTTGTTTTCTACCAAAGCAGTACAATTCCCGTTAGAATATAATTGAACTGTACCTCCAATTTCTAAGTCTGCAATATTAAAAGCAGGATTAGAATTATTAGAAGAGCTACTTCCTATAAGCGATAAAAGAGGTGTAAGAGCTGTTGTATCTAATTCATAATTCACTCCATTGGCAGTGCAATTTGATACATTTCCTGCTCGATCTATTTGTTTTGCATAAAAAGAATAAGTTATATCGCCACCATTCAAATCTGCATCGAGCTTTATATTATTATTAGTTTTGATTGCTGCTAATTCAGATCCAAAGCAACGCGAGTCTAAATATAATATGATGGTAGCTCCTGACTCTATATTTCCTAAACTAAAGGTGGGTCTAAGTTCATTTGAGGGACTAGATGTTACTTGCAATAAAGTAGGCGTAAGAACTACCCTATCCAGCGTATAGTTGATACCTATAATTGCACATGGAGTTTTATTTCCTGCTTGATCGCTTTGCTTTGTATAAAAAGTATAATTACGATCTCTAGTTAGCGTGAGAGTAAGTTGCCCGTTGCTGATGGATTGAGTTGGCTTATCAGTGCAAGTGTCATCTATAAAAACCTCTATTATATCTCCTAATTCTATAGTGCCAGTAGTATTTAGCACAGGATTAGCAACATTTGATAGAGATTGAATAGTAAGTTCAAAAGAGACAGATGGAGCTACGGTATCTAGCTTATATGAAATACCAGAAGAACAAGAAGAAATCTTACCATCTTTATTTGTCTGTTTCGCATAATAAGAATAATTACCATCGGTAGGGATTTCATTTAAAATAGTTAATCTTGTTATGCCAATACTAATAGGAGTAATTGAGCTTAAATCTATCCTAATATATTGAGTACAATTTGAATCAGAATAAATACCTACATCTCCACCAATTTCTAAATTTGCTACTTCAAATAACGGTTTTTTATTCATCGATGGAGTAGGAGTTATAAGCGATAAAATTGGCGTCTTTACTAAATTTTTTGAAGTAGCCTCATTACCGCTACCACAACCACTTAATAAAAAAACAGAAGATATCAGCAGTATTGCGCAATATAAATTTATCTGAAAAAATATCACTTTAAATAAAAATAGAAACTTATACATGGTAAATTCCCTTTAATCCACTTTTTAAACTAACCTGTTATTCAATACATAACACTTTTCGGTTGAATACAAGATTTCTTTACATAAAAATAAGTAATAAAATAACGTGTAACAGTAATTAGAAAAACAGGTTTCCCAAACATCGCCATAAAACAATATCCTCTAAACTAGATTACCTAAATTTGCCTCAAAAAGTATACACTACCGTTTTCGAAGCAGCTCTTTATTAACTGATTTTAAAATTTTTTCTTGACTCTTCGTAAAAGTGACAATTTTTGAAAACTCATATTTCTTTGAATTGCTCAAGTATATTTTATAAACACCCCCTAGTTCTTTCATCGCTTTTTCTGAACTAATCCCAATTTCCTTTAATTTAAGCTTTAAAACAGAAAGTAATAAGTAAGATAAATAGCAAATAAAAACATGGGAAATAACCCTGTTATATAACCAATGACGAATAGGTCTAAGGTTTACAACACCCTTCAAACTTTTAAATGCCTTCTCTACAATATCTTTTTCAAAATACAATCTAACAACTTCCTTATTCGTAATATTCTTCGTTGAAAAAATACATGAATATCCATCGAACTCCTCGGCCACCTCTAATTCATTTTTTCTTACCCTGCCACTTGGACTAAGATATTTTTCAAGTCCTTTTTTTATTGCTTTTCCTTTTTTAATAGAATCTTGGGCGTTTAATATTTCAAAATACCTAGATTCTTTTATATCTAATCGCATTCTTTCATTAAAGCAAACGATCAACTTACCAGACACATTGCCTATTTTATGTTTTTTACTTACTGCGTAGAAGGAATTGTTTTTCTTTAATGCAACTCGATTAGAGATATTAACCATAGAATTAAATTTTATAATTTTTCGTATTATTTTTTTCTCTGTATTTCTTATTGCAATTCCACAAAGAATATTCTGACCTAATTTTTTGATATTTTTAATGTTCTCTATAGAGGTGCAACCTCTATCATAAATAAGTGTGCCTGTTTTCATTCCATAAAATGAAAGCTCATCAATCAGGCAAGAAATCGTTTTACTATCATGAATATTTCCATCAAACGTCTTATGGAAAATGGGAATGCCTTCTTTTTGAGTTACGCCCAATCCTATTTGAATTAAGGGCCTGTTATTTTTTCCATCTTTGCTTTTTCCTAATTTAGCCATTTGGCATTTTGTTCCATAAAGATACGTGTTGGTTACATCATAAACTATTCCTGAAGATGCCAGTTTGCATTTGGATTTAACAGCTTGAAAAATATCTTTTTGCATTTGCTCTATCCTTGCATCGCTCAATGAGTCTAAGGCATGCAATAATCTTTTTTCTGTAAGCTCTTCCAAATTTAAAATTGTATTTAAATCTGTTCTCTTAAACCAATCTGGCATATGATTTACGCTTTTATAATCCAGGCAATGTGCGTAAACCATACTTAATATCTCATTTGAATAGTCTCCTAGAATTTCGTGGAGACCTAAGTTTTTGGCAATATCATTCAGAACCAGAAGTGGACCATAGACTTTTACTGAGTCTACAGATAAATCTTTAGAGGAAATAGAAATTACTACTTCATTGTCGACCTCTTTTCCAACATAGCGAATATGGCGTTGCACCACTTTGCCATTAATTTTTTTATTTTCAACTTCAGCCAAATAAACCTTATTTCCCTTTCGTATTTTTCTTATAAAACTCATCCTCATCCCTCCTAAGATAATAGCTTGGTAGTGTATATATTATACACTACCTCAAGCGTAAATGTCAAGCAACTAAATATTATAAACGGTCCAAAAGATGCGATTTACAGAGGAAAGAAGACAGTTCCGGTATGAATTTTTGAAAGATTTTTCAAGTAGTGTATATTTTTTGAGGCGAATTCAGGTTAATTAGTCTTTCAAAAAAAGTTTTCTCATGCATGGCACGATGAATTTCTTTAAAGGTAGGGGCTTTTTTCTGACCTATGAGTGTCACAAGGGATTTGAAAATTTTATACTGAACATTCTTGTAGTATTCACTTTCAAAGCTAAATGCATTAAATACTCTCTCGCTAACCTCAAGGGAGCTTTCCCCCTTTAAGGGATTAAAGGAATAGGAATTTTCTATATTAGCCAATGAGAAAAGCTTAAAATCCTTCTTTCTCCTATACCTTACCGTGTACGCATATAGCTTATTCAGAAAGGAAGCATCTGATTTTCCATCTATAATAAGAACGCCTGCTCCTTGCTTTATATCTTGAATAATCCACGGAAGCACAACACTTTCAGTCTTGCCTGTACCTGTGGAGCCTAGAATTTGTGTGTGCGTAGTCCTAGCCTCTTGGGATAGATATACGGGTGTCTCTTTACTTTCACCCACCAATATATCCCCCTTCTGCCGCTTTTCCTTTCGCCAAGGCATTTGCCATAGATGAAGAACAGCCCATAGAACAATGAGAAAAGCTCCCAAGAAGAGATAGAGCTTAATGGAATAGATAAAAGCAATTATTTTATGTTGGTTCTGATGTAGAATAGCAAAAAGCATAAAAATGACCACTAATGGGAAATAGTGATGCTCATTCTCTTGGGGCTTCATTGAACACCGCCCGTATCTATGGCATAGAACTCTACGCCTTTGGCTACCGTAATGCTCGCATTTGCTACCTCTTTTTCTTGAGCTTTAGATTGAGCATAATCTAGAGCTGATCGACTTAAACCCTGGAGAAGCGCATTTCCTAGCCCCGCTGGGCTAAAAACAAGCCCTGTTTCTTTCGCAACTTCTCTTCTTTGTAGCCCTTCGGCTACTCCTCCGATGAAGTTAGATGCAGTTCGTGCGCTATACTTTCCCACCTCGCCGCTTGAATAATCCCCCATCAGCCCCAAAGTGCCGTCAAGCTGGTAGGCTTGCATAGCTATTCTTTGCTTTTTCCCCGTGGAGTCTAATATATGCGTAAAGGTTATTCTTAGCTTTTCGCTTGATTTATCCAACCGTCCAGTACCAAAAAATACAGAATCCGCTTCAACTGAGGCGCAATTTAAAGCAGCGTTTAATTCCTCACAACCAATTACCTTTGCTTTTACGGGAATATTCTCATTTAAATATACTGATACATCGGCATATAAGCGTAAAATTACTTTAATCCCTAGAAAGTTAGCTTTATTTGTGCCTAGAATCTGACTTGAAAATTCCTTTTTCTTCGGTGTTTTATTGTTCTCCTGCACTGGCACATAAGGCACATTATCTTCATATTGAATATTTAGCCTAGAAGAAGGGGCAAAAGCCCCTCCCTCCACTGCACTAGGATTAATATTAGGGTTAGAATTAATATTAGGCTTAACATATGGAATAGTTCTTTTTTTCTCTATTGGTTTCTCTTCCTCAAATACAGCACTTACCACAACAAACAGAACTAAAATAACGGAAGCAAATACAATCAGACGCTTAGGTTTTATTTTTCTTTTTTTCGTATGTCTATTTTCTTTCTCCAAGAAAATATCTTTAATCTTATTTATACGCATATTTTATTCTCCTTAATTTATTGGGATTTTTATCCATATATTTTTTTTCATATCTTTGTGCTTTAATTTAATAAAAAGCGGTCTTTTAGATGCAATGTGCTTTTTATTAACAATAATATGACCTTTAATATTGAGATTTTCTCCATTCATTGCTTGCGCATCACTATATAGAATTTTTAAAGGTATTTTATTCCTATTTTGGTAAATAGAAAATTTAAACCCATTTACAAGGTACTCCCTATCTTTCTGCACCAGCAAACTCAACATAAAATCAATGCTAACAACGCTATCCATTTCCTTTAGCGTGACTTTCTTTATAGATAATTTAAATGGATAAGATTTTTTATTAAGCCTTCCTAATAGCGTATTATTTACAATTCTCTTTCTTTTTACATAAACAAGAGTATCTGCTCTATTTAGGCTTGAAATGAGCCTAAAATTAAACTGCCCTTCCTTTGTAAAAATAAATAAGTTTGTTTTATCACGTCTTGATGGCTTAATGGCAACCACATTTCTGTGTGTTTCCACTAAAAAAGAGTTCTTCTTTCCAATGATTCCAGGTGATGGGGCATGGTCAAAGCGAATAACTGTAGACTCATTTTTTTTCAAATAGATTTTAGCGATGTCTTTTTCTGATAGATAAATAGTTCTAACTAGCTTTGCACTCCCAATAATGGGAGCAAAAGCCAGCATAATACATAAAAATATACATTTCATAAATACCTCTTTCTTTTAATTTTGATTTTTTTTTGTTTTTACTGTCGTATGGAGGAAACTAGAGATTCATTTTTGATATAGATGCCTTCTGGGTTACTGCTAGTTCTTTTTGAGAAGCTATATTCTAGCTTAAAGGTCATAGGTTGGGTTGCTCTAAAGCCATTAACAATGAGTATTCTATCACCTCGAATTAAGGCAATATTCTTACTTAAATCAATAGCAATAGAATCTGAAATATAGAATCGTTGCTTAATTTTTTTGTTTTCGGTTTCTTTTAATTGCCTCCCACTTGCTCGGAAAAACGATTTTCTCCAAGAGGGAAGCACAAGGGAACTAGCTTTTTTTAGAGATTTTTTAAAACTTTTACTCTCCCAATTGTGCCTAACTTGAATAAATCGTCTAATGGCACGGTTTATTTCTAAATTGAGCTGGATTTCAGTCTGGTTTTGGGTAATAGGTAGAATATTGGAATTAGCATCATTAATAGATATGATATATGGGTCTTTCAAAGATAGTGTAACAGTCGCAATTAATAGGGATAGGGTTAACACTAGCATAAATACTAGCATTACTTTTAAAAATAGATTTTGTGCCTCGGTATCTGCCCATAGTTCAAAATATTTCTTTTTTGCATTTTTAAGCATATTTGCTCCTTTTTTTTTGAGATTAAAATTATTTAAGTATAATTCAATGCTTTTTCATGGATATATAGAAAAAGTAACAGAATGAAAAATAAACGAGAGTTTAATTTATATATAATTTGTTTTATTGGAAAAATGAGTATAAAATTAAATGATTGAGTGCTTTATCTACAAATAGATTGCTTTCTTACGTCAGTAAATCCACTGGAATTGGGAATGTTTCCTTTTTTGCATTTACTGTAAATTCTTTTTTAATCTATGGGAATTGTTAAAAAATCAGTAAAATTTATTTTTTAGTATTTTCTGCATTTTTTTAATTCTGCTTCAAAATTACTAATAGTTTCTTTTATTCGCTTCTCCCAAAATTTCATATATTTTGCTCTTTTAGTATCACTATAACCATACATTTTTTGATAAAGAGTAAAAGTATAGTGACTAAACTCAGATATATTCAAAAAAGCCATCTGGCACAAGCCATTATATTCTTTAAAATTTCTTCCAAATTTCTTATCAAAAGCATCATTTAATTTTTCTCTTTCTCTGACCCATTCTACGCCCTTTACTGCCCAATCTATCCCTTTAGCGTCTAAGCTAGATTTTCCACAGCATATTTTTTTTAACTTATTATAATGATTTTTAAAAATCTTTAGCTCTTTTCTTAATAAGGTTGAATCATTTTTTTTATTAAATGAAGTAGTTATAGTATGATTTAATATAAATTTAACCACCTTACCATCTCCTGCTGCTTGTTTGGTAATTAATTTTCCTGTCATATTTTCGCCATTACTTCCTAAAATTTCTTGAACTGATTTATCCATAAGTTCAGCCAATATAGTTCCAACCTCTATTATATATTTTCCATTTGGTAATAATCTGTCTTCTTGATAGAAAGATGCGTGGTATGCTACCACTTCAAATTCTCCAACTTGAATAGTTGTGTGATTTGAGAAATAAGTAAAACCATTTTTTGAGACATTGCTATATATATCAGTATAATCAGGTAAGTTTGTTTTTCCTTTTATGTATAGTTTTCCATTTTTAAATTCTGATTTTAAAGTCATTTTTACATTTAATTTTTTAGCGATTTTTACATTTAATTTTTTAGCGATTTTATTTTTTCTCTTGAATTTTGAACATTCCGGAAAAAGGTCAAGAACAGTATCATAAATATCAATAGAAAGATTAGGCTGAAAATTGATCGTAGCCCATGCGCCTTTATCAATTTCCATGCATGAAAGATAATATGATATAAAAGTACGTTTGACTTCTGGTGAATCCGATTTTAATTCATAAGCAATGGCAGTTAATTCTTCTTTAGAATATTTAGAATCAATGATTATATCATAAGAACATTCGTAAGGAGCGCGGCAGTTTATTTTTTTAATATCATAAGGTGAAGTTTTATTTTTAGACTCCACTTCAATCACAAAAAATATATTAATGATAGAAATTAATATTAAAAATATTTTTTTCATTTCATACCTACCTCTTAAATAAATTATAAGATAACTGTAATAATTGTGATAGATTATTGTCCATAAGTTTTTATAACCCTCCCCCAATTATTGGGGCAAAATTTGCTAAATGTTTTTACTGATAATTCAACCTCTTGATAGCCATTTTCAGCAGATTTCTCATACCAATATAAAGCTTTCATACAACCTATCTTTAATCCTCTTCCAAGGGCGTATGAATTAGCTAAATTATTTTGAGCCATCATGTTTCCAAGTTTGGCTCCTGTTTTATATAGAGAGTTCGCCATTTCATCGCTTTGTGGAACTCCTGTCCCCATTCTATTACTTTAAACTGCTTAATTCTCTTGAGTCGATTCATTTTCTTTATGTTTTCTATTATTTAATTTTATGTAGTTTCTTGTATGCTGTGTAATATCCATTAGTATTATTTAATGAGAATGAATAATTGGTAAGACTGGATAGTAATTTAATTCTGAAATCAATTTTTCCATCTTTTTTTAGAATAGAGTGTAGTTTTTTAGAGGAACTCTCGTCAAGACTAATCCTGTCAGAGCCTTTATGCATATCTCCTGTTAATTTATGTTTTTTGCCATTTTTATCTCGAATTAGAATTGTATAATAATTAGATATGAACGCTTGCACAGGTTTTTTGCCATCATAATGAAATAGTTGAATATCAGCATCAGAATAACTGGAAAGAAGGAAAAGCACTCTAAGTTTAGCCCCTTCGGCGATGGAATTACTGAATTTTCCATAAATATTATTTTTATTTTTAATATAGCCTGATTTAGTTGGTTCTCCAAATTCATCAACATAATATGAAACTTTCCACATCGAATTGTCGCTTGCGTTCTTTCTTTCAATTGGACTTGATACAGATTCTGTACTCTGCTTGTCTATAAAGTAGATAAAGGAAACAAAAATAAAAAAAACAATAACTAATTTTTTTAAAAATTTCATAAGTGACTTCATAAAAACTCCTTCTTTATTTATGATAATATCAACAGAAATAAATTCCATGATAACTCTTTAGTTACATATCGACAGAAACATTGTATTCTTTAGTTAAAATTTAAATAGAGAAAATATTTTTAATCATAGATTTTCATTTTAAATACAATGAGTTAGTTCAATTACCCCTTAACAGGTTTAAAGCCTTATTCATTTCAGAAGCTAGGGGCTATGCAGTAGAGCTAAACTTCGGAGCGACTCTGCAAGTTATTTTATTTTTTGAATTTTTCAATATATTCCATCTCTTCTATCTCTTGTTTGCAGAATTCTTCAGCTTTCTCCATTGCTTTCCTAAAAGATTCACTTATTCTAATTCTAGAAATATTTTTTGGGGTACGCCTCATTTCTATATATTTTATTTCGCCTAACGGAGGACATTCGTCCATTAGAATAAACAGGTGTTTCTTATCTGTTCCCGTAATCATTCCAGCCATGTGACATTGGAAATCTTCAATTGGAATTTTTCCATTTATCTCTAGCTGAGGTTTGATGTCATCATTAAAAATAATATCTTCTCCTCTCATTACTTTATTTATTGCACAAGAAAGGTCATCGCCAAGTTTCAAAATTTTGATATATACAGCATCTCCAGTAATTTCTCCAGAGTCATGAGCCTTCCAAAAGTGTTCATAAGAGTCTTTGGGTTCTTTATTAGGGTTAAAGTTGAGATATTTTAATAAAAGTATTCTATTCTGAATGTCAAAAAATTCCCTATGAGAAAGTTCTTCTTTATATGTTAATTCCTTTGCAAGAGCCAGTGAGCTATCAAAATCCTTTTTTCTAAGATCATAATTTTCTTCTAGTATTTTCAAAATTGTATTTCGACTGGCAGTGGAAAACCGCCATTTGAAAGCATAGGAAATTCTACTCCAACCCCAAAAAGCTGAAAGTATATTACCAGAGTGGTATCTTATAATATCCTTATCTATCGCATTAACACCCATAGCTAACTTCCTTGTATTTCTTTTTATTTTTGTTATCATCATTATAAATTTTTTCTTTAGAAAACTCACTTTATGCTATTCAATTTTCTTAAATATTTTTTAGCATTTGCATCAGCTAACTCTCTCACTATACTGAATGATTGCCTACTTGACTTTCTATGCAAAATAGTCTAGAACATAAGTAACTCCCCGTCCGACTTCGGTTTGGTGACTGCGGACCACTACTTTATGCAGTGGTTCTGCTTTTTTCAGGTATAAAAATTATCCAAAAAATAGCTAATCAATGTGACAAGTTATATTTAAAGCTATTTTACAGACTTTAATCTATCTAAAAATTCCTTAAATTTATCTTCAGCAGCATGTGTACTAATTGGACCGCAACTAGATAGCGGAACTGTATTTTTACAGCTACTGATCTTTGTATAGCAAATCACAGTTCTTTTATTGTTTTGAGTACAAGAAACTACTGCTTGATTTATTCCAATAATAACACCAAGTGTTCGTTCAGAGCCTGTAAGTTATTTTGTGTAACTGCGTTTCTAGTACCTGATTATTTCCTAAAAAACAATCAAAATTACTTTATCCAATTCCGAGCAGTGTTAGCTGCTCGGAAACATATACCTACCAGACACGCCTTTTCGCGTCAACAGTAATATTAAAAAAACATAAAAGAGCAAATCCTTCTTTCAGGGAACCTGAATATAATGAACCACTTTTGCTTGCTTCCAGGAGATTAAATGGCTCGGCCTCTGGGAGCAAGCCCTACGGCTTGCTTGCGACCCGAGAGGCTATCCAGCCTTATTTTTTGAGCTTAATTTTCATCAAATCTATCGCCATAATTTATGGCAAATAGATTCATTGCTCGACTCCAATTATGTAACGGATTGGTCCACTTACGAGATGCTTTTATCGTCGATAAGTATACAATTTTTAGTGCAGAGTCATCACTTGGAAAAATCTTTCTGTTCCTAATACTTTTTCGTATCACACTATTTAAGGATTCAATGGCATTTGTTGTATAGATTACTTTTCTAATTTCATAAGGAAAGTCAAAAATAGCAATTATATTTTCCCAGTTCTTTCGCCAAGAACGCTCTACATGAGGGTATTGGGATGACCATTTTCCCCAAACTCATTTAATGCCTTTTCTCCAGCGTCTAATGACGGAGCATTGTAGATTGTTTTTAGTGAAGCTGCCACAGCTTTCATATCCTTTGCAGATACATAGCGCAGTGAATTTCTTACCATATGGACTATACACAACTGTACCTTAGTCTTCGGATAAGCTGCCCCAATCGCATCGGGAAAACCACTTAAGCCATCCACACATGCTATAAAAATGTCCTCTAATCCTCGATTGCGAAGATCTGTTAAACACCTAACCAGAACTTGCTTCCTTCCTTCTCTGAAATCCATAGCCCCAATAGTTCTTTGTGTCCTGCCTTTGTAAGCCCCAATGCAAGGTAAATTGATTTATTGATTATTCGACCACTATCTCTGACTTTTACTACTATGCAATCTAAAAATACTACTGGGTATACTTTATCTAAAGGACGATTTTGCCAAGTTTTCACTTCATCTATAACTGCATCAGTCACATTTGAAATTACTGTGTGAGATATTTCTGCTCCATGATAGAGTTCTTTGATTGACTCCTTGGATATCTCTCGTTGTCATACCCTGTGCATACAAGGTCAGTATTGTATTCTCAAAGCCCTCTAGGCGAGTTTTGCCTTTGGGTAAATTTTAGGTTCAAATGTAGCCTCTCTGTCCCTAGGTGTGTCTATCTCCAGCTCACCCCTATCGCATTTTATTGTTTTGGAGCTATATCCATTACGGGTATTGCTCCTACGAGTTTTGGCCTTATCATTTTTCTCATAGCCAAGATGATTCTCTATTTCCGCATTTAGTGCAGACTCCAGAATCCTCTTTGTTAGCTGACCCATTATTTCCGTTAGGTCACCCTGTGTTTTTACTTTCTTGGCAAGTGACTTGCCTATTGCATCAATGTCCATAACTACTTTCCTTTCTGGTGATTTCACTATATTATAGGTTAAGCAGTTACACAATTTACTTTACAGGTCCCATCAATAGCTTGTCATTGGATATTATAACTGGTTGAATATAGGGATTAAATTATTGCATTTATTAAGGAGTTAAAGGTGTCTGAGCCTGAACGATGGTACTCCGTCGAAGAAATTGCTGCTCACTTGGGTGTTTCCAAGGAAACCATCTACAGGTGGGTGGAAAAAGAAAAAATTCCTGCTCATAAGGTTGGCCGACAATGGAAATTTAGGGTTAGCGAAGTTGATGAGTGGGTTACTACAGGTGAAGCACAGTAAAAATAAATTTAAAACAATTTTAGTAAAGGGATAGACAAGATGACAAGCAGTGAACAACGAGCAGAAATACAACATAGAATTTGGCAAATTGCTAATGATGTTAGGGGATCAGTCGATGGTTGGGACTTTAAGCAATACGTACTGGGAACTCTCTTTTATCGCTTTATAAGTGAAAACTTTTCTAAATATATGGAAGGTGGAGATGAAGGTATAAACTATTCAAAGTTTCCTGATGATGAAATTGACGATGAAGTCAAAGCAGATGCTATTAAAACAAAGGGATATTTTATTTATCCTAGTCAGTTGTTTTCCAACATTGTTAAAGACGCTAAGAATAATGAAGATTTAAATACAGATTTAGCTGATATTTTTAAATCAATTGAAGCCTCTGCCAACGGCTACCCATCAGAGCCTGATATAAAAGGATTATTTGCTGACTTTGATACAACTAGCAGACGTTTAGGTAATACTGTTAAAGATAAGAACACTCGTTTAGTGGCAGTCTTAAAAGGAGTTGCTGAATTAAATTTTGGTGAGTTTGAAGATAATCAAATTGACTTATTTGGTGATGCATACGAGTTTTTAATTTCAAACTATGCTGCGAATGCCGGTAAATCAGGAGGAGAATTCTTCACACCACAAAATGTATCAAAGCTAATTGCTCAATTGGCCATGCATAAGCAAAAAAGAGTGAATAAAATATATGACCCTGCCTGTGGTTCAGGTTCACTCTTGTTACAAGCCAAAAAACATTTTGATAATCATATTATTGAAGAAGGTTTCTTTGGCCAAGAGATAAATCATACAACGTTTAACCTTGCTCGTATGAATATGTTTTTACATAACATTAACTACGACAAGTTTAATATCGCACTTGCAAACACTTTAACCGATCCGCACTATGCTGATGACAAGCCATTTGATGCGATTGTTTCTAATCCACCATATTCAGTAAAATGGATTGGATCAGATGATCCAACGTTAATAAATGATGAACGTTACGCTCCGGCAGGTGTATTAGCTCCTAAGTCTAAAGCCGATTTTGCCTTTGTCCTTCACTCTTTAAGTTATCTTTCTAGTAAAGGGCGTGCAGCCATCGTTTGTTTTCCCGGAATCTTTTACCGTGGAGGAGCTGAGAAGAAAATTCGCCAGTATTTAGTGGATAATAACTATGTCGAAACCGTTATCTCCTTAGCCTCTAATTTATTTTTTGGTACTACTATCGCTGTAAATATTCTTGTATTATCGAAAAGTAAAGTTGATACCTCTGTTCAGTTTATTGATGTAAGTGGTGAAGATTTTTTTAAAAAGGCGGTTAATAATAACGTACTTACCGATGATCATATCAATCAGATTATGAGCATATTTGATAGTAAAAATGATGTCGAGTATGTTGCTAAATCGGTAAGTTTTGAGGATGTCGCCGCAAATGAATACAACCTGTCTGTAAGCTCTTATGTCGAAGGTGAAGACACTCGTGAAATAATTGATATTAATAAGCTCAATGACGAGTTGAAAACGTCTGTCAAAACAATAAATAATCTTCGCATAGATATTGAAAATGTTGTCGCAGAGATTGAATGCGCGGAGATTGAGTCATGAGTGGCATTGGCCGCATGGAAAAACTACTTGAAGGGGCTGCTGTTGAGTGGAAACCATTAGGAGAAGTTGGGGAGTTTGTGCGGGGGAATGGATTACAAAAAAAGGACTTCGCTGAAATGGGTTTCCCGGCTATACACTATGGCCAAATACATACAAAGTTTGGTTTTTCAGCTGATAAGACACTTACGTTTGTTTCGGAAGAACTAGGTAGTAAATTAAGAAAAGCTAATAAGAATGATCTCTTGCTTGCAACAACTTCTGAAAGTGATGAAGATGTGGCGAAACCGCTCGCATGGCTTGGTGATGAAATTGGTATTTCTGGCGACATGATGCTATTTCGGCACGAACAAAATGTTAAGTATTTGGCCTATTACTTCCAAACGGAAGCGTTTAAAGTACAAAAAAGAAAGTATGTTAATGGAATAAAGGTTCGGAGAATTTCAAAGGAAAATTTAGCGAAAATTGTCGTTCCTATACCTGATGTCGTTATTCAAAATGAAATTGCTAAAACTTTAGATTCCTTCTCTGTTTATAATGCTCGATTAAATGGAGAGTTTACTGCTGAGATTGTAAGGCGACAAAAACAATACGCCTACTATCGTGAACAGTTGTTAACGTTTCAAAATGAGCAAGTTGACTGGAAGCCATTAGTTGAGGTGGCAACAATAGGTACAGGTAGTCGGAATACAAATGAAGCTATAGTTGGTGGCAAATATCCTTTTTTTGTACGATCACAAAGGGCAAGAGCAATTGATGAATTTGAGTTTGATGAAACAGCCATTATTACAGCTGGAGATGGAGTAGGAGTAGGTAAGGTTTTTCATTATATGTCTGGAAAGTATGCCCTTCATCAAAGGGCTTACCGCATCGTATTGACTGATTCAAATGTTAAGTCTCGATTTGTATTTCATTATATTAGAAATAACTTTGGACAATACTTGAAAACTACTTCTGTTCATGCATCTGTTACATCGCTTCGAAAGCCAATGTTTGAAAAGTACCCTGTTCCTCTCCCTCCTCTTAAGGAGCAGGAGCGTATCATATGTATATTAGATAAATTTGAGGAATTAACTAATTCTGTTACTGAAGCTTTGAATAATGAAATTGAACTGCGACGAAAGCAATATAAGTATCATCGCGACTTGTTGTTAAGCTTTCCAATGACAGAAGTTAAGGTAAGAGAATAATATGAGTAAATTATTAAGAGAAATAGCAGAAGAACTCAAAAATTCAAATAATAAGGTTCAATTAATTTATGCATTTAATGGCTCTCGAAAAACTCGCTTGTCTAGAGAATTTAAAGAGTTACTTACACCCTTAAAAACTGGTGAAGAAGATGATACAAGTGGAGAAGCCGAATTGGCTCGCACCAAAATTCTTTACTATAATGCTTTTACAGAAGACTTGTTTTATTGGAATAACGATTTGGAGAATGATTCTGAACCAAAGCTAATGATTCAGCCAAATTCTTTTACTAAATGGGTACTAGAAGAGCAAGGTCAAGATCGAAATATTATTAGTAATTTCCAACGATATGCGAGTGATAAATTAACTCCCCATTTTCATGAAGATTTGTCTTCTGTTACCTTTTCAATAGAACGTGGAGATGAAACTAGCTTAAATAATATAAAAATATCTAAAGGAGAAGAAAGTAATTTTATTTTGAGTGTTTTTTATACATTGCTCTATCAGGTTATTAGTGTCTTAAGTGTTGTTGAACATGATGATCGGGAAACTAATGAGTTTGATAATCTAGAATATGTATTTATTGATGATCCGGTGAGTTCTTTGGATGAAAATCATTTGATTGAGTTAGCAGTAAATTTAGCTGAGCTGATTAAATTAAGTAAATCAGGTTTGAAGTTTATTATTTCTACCCATAACCCACTTTTTTATAATGTTTTATATAACGAACTGAACTCTAAATCTTGCTATATGTTAAGTAAAAATGAAGATGGTCGCTTTGATCTTAATCAAAAGGATGGCGACTCAAATAAGAGCTTTTCATATCATTTGTATTTAAAACAAATCATTGAGCAGGCTATAGAAGATAATGAGATACAACGCTATCATTTTACGTTATTGAGAAATCTGTACGAAAAAACAGCAAGCTTTCTAGGTTATCAAAAATGGTCTGAATTGTTACCAAAAGACAGTCGAGAGGCTTACTTAGTTAGAGTTATTAATTTTTCTAGCCATTACACTTTATCCAATGATCAAGTAAAGCAGCCAACTGAACCAGAAAAGAAAACAGTCCAGTTTCTATTAAGCAATCTAGTGGATAATTATGGCTTTTGGCAGCAAGGAGAATAAGATGGTTGATTATACGAAACCAATTGCAGAATCAAATAACTTTATCGTTCTAGATAAATATACCAAAACTTGGGAAGAGAATGAGAGATATCAAAGTGAGGCTGAATTAGAGCGTGAGTTAATTGAGGACTTAAAAAGTCAGGGTTATAAATATGATTCTGATTTAAATAGTCCTGACAAAATGTTGGCCAATGTGCGCATACAGCTTCAAAGCTTAAACAATGTTAAATTTTCTGATAGTGAGTGGAAACGATTTGTTGAAGAGTATTTAGATAAGCCTAGTGATAACATTGTAGATAAAACAAGAAAAATTCATGATGATTATATCTATGACTTTGTTTTTGATGATGGCCATATTGAAAATATCTACTTGTTGAATAAAAATAATATTTGTAAAAACAAACTTCAAGTTATAAAGCAGTTTGAGCAAACTGGCACACATGCTAATCGTTATGATGTTACAATTTTAGTTAATGGGTTGCCATTAGTTCAAATTGAGCTAAAAAAACGAGGTGTTGCAATCCGTGAAGCTTTTAATCAAGTGCACCGTTACAGTAAAGAAAGCTTTAACTCTGAAAATTCACTATTTAAATATTTACAGCTTTTTGTCATTTCAAATGGTACTGATTCTCGTTATTTTGCCAATACGACAAAGCGTGATAAAAATAGCTTTGATTTTACTATGAATTGGGCAAAGTCTGATAATACACTAATTAAAGATTTAAAAGATTTTACTGCTACCTTTTTTCAAAAGAAAACCTTATTAAACGTTCTGATTCATTATTCAGTTTTTGATATAAGTAATAACTTGTTAGTTATGCGACCCTACCAAATAGCAGCTACAGAGCGAATTTTGTGGAAAATTAAGAGTGCATATCAAGCTAAAAATTGGAGCAATATTGAAAGTGGTGGTTATATTTGGCACACTACTGGATCAGGGAAAACTCTCACAAGTTTTAAAGCGGCACGATTGGCGAAAGAACTTGATTTTGTAGATAAAGTGTTTTTTGTCGTTGATCGTAAAGATCTAGATTATCAAACGATGAAGGAATACCAGCGTTTTTCTCCTGACAGTGTCAATGGATCAGATAGTACCGCAGGCCTAAAGCGTAATATTAAAAAACAAGATAATAAAATTATTGTAACGACTATTCAAAAACTGAATAACTTACTAAAAAATGAAAATGATTTACCCATTTATAAAAAACAAGTGATTTTTATTTTTGATGAAGCTCATCGTAGCCAGTTTGGAGAGGCACAGAAAAATTTAAAGAAAAAATTTAAACAATATTATCAATTTGGTTTTACTGGAACTCCAATTTTTCCTGAAAATGCTTTAGGTGCCGAAACGACGGGTAGTGTTTTTGGTCGTGAGCTTCACTCTTACGTTATCACTGATGCAATTCGTGATGAAAAAGTATTAAAGTTTAAAGTTGATTATAATGATGTTAGAGCTAAATTTAAATCTATTGAATCAGAGCAAGACGATAAGAAGTTAACAGCAGCAGAAAATAAAGAAGCATTTCTACATCCTGAACGTATTAGTGAGATTTCACAATATATCTTGAATAACTTCAGGCATAAGACTCATCGCCGACAAACAGGAAGTAAGGGATTTAATGCAATATTTGCTGTTAGTAGTGTAGATGCGGCAAAGGCTTATTACGAGTCAATTCAGAAGTTACAGAATGAAGAGGGTCTAAAAAATCCTAATGCTAAGTTGCTTAATGTTGCTACTATTTTTTCTTATGCTGCTAATGAAGAACAAGATGCCGTGGGAGAAATCCCTGATGAAGGCTTTGAAGTATCAGCTATGAACAGTAGTGCTAAAGAGTTTTTAAGTTCTGCTGTTGATGATTACAATGCCGTTTTTAAAACTAATTTTGGTATAGATAGTAAGGGGTTTCAAAATTATTATCGTGACCTTGCCAATCGAGTAAAAAAACAAGAAGTGGATTTGTTAATTGTCGTTGGTATGTTTTTAACAGGTTTTGATGCACCTACACTGAACACCTTGTTTGTAGATAAGAACTTACGTTATCACGGATTAATGCAAGCCTTTTCACGAACCAACCGCATTTATGATTCGACTAAAACCTTTGGTAATATTGTTACATTCCGTGATTTAGAGAAGTCTACAATTGATGCGATTACGTTATTTGGCGATAAAAATACAAAAAATGTTGTACTAGAAAAAAGTTATAAAGAATATATGGAAGGGTTTACGGATCAAGAGACTGGTGAGGCTCGTCGTGGTTACTTGGATGTTGTTAATGAGCTACAAAGTCGTTTTCCTAGGCCGGATGATATTATTAAAGAAAAAGATAAAAAAGATTTCGTTAAACTGTTTGGTGAGTATTTGCGTGTCGAGCATGTATTGCAAAACTATGATGAGTTCGCGGGGCTTAAAGCTTTACAAGATATTGATTTGGATGATCCCGAAGAAGTCGAAGGATTTAAAGCAAAGTACTACTTAAATGATGATGATATTAAGGCTATACAAGAAATTGAAATTCCTTCAGAACGAGCAATTCAAGATTATCGTTCCTTTTATAATGATACTCGCGATTGGCTACGGAGAGAAAAAGCTGCAAAGAAAAATGAGGAGTCTGGAATTGATTGGGGTGATGTCGTTTTTGAGGTGGACTTACTTAAATCTCAAGAGATAAACCTTGATTATATCCTTGAATTAATTTTTGATCATAACAAAATGAATAAAAATAAAGCAGAGTTAATTGAAGAAGTTCGTCGTTTGATTAGGGCTAACCTTGGAAATCGTGCAAAAGAAAGTCTTGTTGTTGATTTTATCAATCAAAGCAACTTGGATGATATTGTGGATAAGGCCAGCATTATTGATGAGTTTTTTAAGTTTGCTCAAGCGGAACAAAAGCGCGAAGCAGATGAACTAATTAAGTCTGAAGGCTTAAATGAAAAAGCTGCCAAACGTTACATTCAAATATCTTTACGGAGAGAATATGCAAGTGAGAATGGTACTGCATTGAATGAAGCGTTACCAAAGATGAGTCCTCTTAATCCTAAATATAAAACTATAAAGGATACTGTCTTTCAGAAAATTGCTGCTTTTGTTGAAAAATTTAAAGGGGTTGGTGGCAAATTATAGATTTGGAACCAACCCTCAATCGCTGTCGACTGAGGAACGACTACTCTGCGTAGTCCACTACATTTTTAAAGAGCCGTTCACTACTTTGGTCATTACAAATTAGCTACGACTACCGTGATTTCATGTGATTTAGAGTGATAAAGGAGACGACCGAGAAGAAACTCTCTTGATAACTGTTTAATTTTGGGTCTCCTAACTTGATGGTGTGCGCACCGCTTCCTGACCATTTTACTTAGATGAGACATAGGTACCAACTTTCAGTAAGATTAAATTGTAAAAGCTTAATTTTATTAAAAGAAAGGACACCTATGTCTCCAGAAAATCATCTCGTAAATCGCTTCATTTTGCCAGACTTGAAGTTCAAAAAATTCATAAAACAATCTAACAAGACGTTTCTCTTCTTCTGCGTTAAGAAGAGCCAATGGGAAGTATGCCGGAAGTGCCCCACAAAATCCTTCTCCGTTCATGACAAGAGAATGGTAACCATCAGAGATGCTCGGCTTCAAAACAAGCATGTGAAGCTCATTATTGAGAAACGGCGGTTCCGCTGTCCAAGGTGCAAATCTGTATTCACTGAATCTATTGATGGTATTAAGGTTGGATTTAGAACCACAGAGAAGTATCGTAATGAACTCCTTTATGACTTCAGGCAATCGTCTTGCGCAACAACTGTTGCTAAAAAGCTAAGATGCTCCACCTCTTTTGTGACTTACACTGTGAATGAAAGGTAAGCGGTCGGTGAACGGCAGGCTTTGAGATAAGGCAATTCTGTGCTATAGTATTTGCCCCATTCTATAGGTCAGTCAGTTTCATTTGGCAGAGATTTTTCAGCAGTCCACATTGGCTGCTGCATAGTCGGCTGGACTTATTCTTGTTGGCAGGAGCTTTTCAAAGTCTTCTACCGTATTCCCTTTGGGTATTTCTTGTAAGATGTATCGAAAATAAGCAAACGGCTCATGTCCATTAGCCGTAGCCGTTGCCATAATACTGTAAATTATTGCTGATGCGTTGGCTCCCTTAACAGATTGTGAAAATAACCAATTTTTTCTACCAATAGCAAACGGGCGTATCTTATTCTCAACGAATTGGTTGCTGATATTTAAATTCCCATCCCTTATATACACTTTTAGATATTTCCATTCATTTAAAGCATAACTAATAGCTTTGCCGAGTGGGCTTTCAGGAGCAACGGTTATTCGAGTTTTCTCTAACCATTCATGGAAGCTGTCTAGTATCATCTTAGATTTTTCTTGCCTTATTTTATATTTTTCCTCTGCACCTAGCTTAGACTCCCTCATATATTTTTCTAATTTATACAGCTTTTCAATATAGCTTAGAGCTTTTCCTGTTTTACCCTGCTTTTTAGTGATTTTATGTGCTTCAAAGAACTTCCTTCTTGCATGATCCCAGCACCCCAAGCGAATTATTTCCGGATTCTCTCGGCATAATGCATTGTAACCACGATAGGCATCTGTCTGCAGGTATCCTTTAAAACCAGGCAATAGTTTCTTTGGAACATCTCCACTTCTCGTAGGGTCATATTCATAGAGGATAATTGGTTTAACACCATCTCTTCCTCTTACCCACATGTAGGATTTTGACTCTGCTTTTTTTCCTGGCTCTGATAAAACCTGCAATGGAGTCTCATCCATTTGCACATACTTGCTAGATAATAACTCATCTTGCAATAGATTAAATAAAGGCATCATTAAATCGGCACTTTTTATCATCCAATCACTCATCATACCTCTAGATATATCTACTCCAGCGTTCACAAACATGCCTTCCATACGATACAGGGGAATATGATTGCAATATTTATTTACTATTATTTGCGCAAGAAGCCCTGGACCTGCAATCGACTTAGGAATTGGCATAGGATTAGACGCTATCTTTGATTTTCCACATTTTTTGCACTTATATTGTTTTCTTATAATTTTGATCGCCTTTATAATTTGTGGCAAAGCATCCATATATTCTGATACTTTATCTCCATTTTCTTTCATAATAACACGGCAATCTGAGCAGACTCTTTCCTTCTCTGAAAGTGCGATCTTCTTAGGCTCTCGAGGAATATTTGCTGGTATGGGCTTGCGCTTGGGTTTAGATTTGGAACTTTTCCATCCAACTGGCGCTTCTTTTCTTTTTTCTACTGCTTGTTCATCAGAATCGCAACTTTCCTCTGGCTTTTCCTCATTAAAAAGAGGATCTTGTTCGTGGCATTCTCCATGCTTCTGCTTTTTCCTTTTCTCTGTAGATTGACCAAATAATTCTTCACTTAACAATCTAATTCTTTCGCCTTGGCGTAATATTCTTGTTTCGGCAGATATTAGTTTCTGATTTAATTTATTTTTTTCTTCTCTTAATTTAGTTATTGATGTATTTGCAGAAATGAGTTTTTTATTTAATTGCAAGGCAAGCTTTTTGATACTGGCGATATCTTTAGGCATGTTATTCTTATCAATAAGCATAAAAATATAATAACAAGCAATTTCCTATCTCTCAATACTTTATTGAGAATAACTTAATTTTTTATGTGGCTTATACTCCCAAAAATTATAACCATCTAACAACAAACGAAGCTTTTCTTCATCTATTTCAAATACAGCCTGATCTTTATCCTTTGGTAAAAAAAACCTTTCTTTCTCCAAGCGCTTATACCAAAGAGCAAATCCTGAACGATCCCAATATAAAATTTTTATGCGACTCTTGTTTCGATTCACAAATACGAACAGAAATGAACCAAATGGATCCATCTCCATCTCATCTGCCACTATCTGACTCAAACCATTAATGCTTTTACGAAAATCTACAATCTCTCGGTATAAATAGATATTTGAAAATTGACTCAAATCAATCATCATTTACCTCTGAACCAATCAATTGGAGGTAACTTTTTGAGCTTTATGCGTACTCCACAGGGCAAAAATATTTCTATGAAGTCATTTTCATTGTTTATGGACCTAAGCTCCATAAATCTATTTTTCTTTATTTTCTGAGCAAAATTTTTTCTCTTCCAGTAAGATAGCGCTGGCGCACTTAATTTGTTCTGTCTGCAATACTCAGCTGCTATCAATCCGCTTGTTTTCTGCTCTTCGATTTTCTTTCGCCAATAGCTCTCTTTCAGACCTTTATTTGGCTTTTCTGTTTCCTTTTCTTTCATGAGCGGCATTATAACAGAATTTCTCTAGATCAGAGACTGCCGATCACCGACCGCTTACGCAACTAATGTACCCCCTAAGAGAGAATTTCTTTTTGAAAGCCTTTCTATGAGCTTCCAGATTATTTCAATTCAAGAGTTTCAAAAATGAAGAAAGCATCACATAAAATACCCAGAATAGTTACTGAAGAAATCAAGCTAATAGAAAGCCTTACTGCCATAGCGAAGAAGAATTTTAAAAAATATGGACCTCCTAAAGACTCATCTCTCCAAGAAGATCTCCAGGAGATTAGTAAAATATTTATTTTAATCATCTACAAGCAAGAGTCCTATAAAGGGAAGAGCTGATACGGCTCTCCCTCCGTTTAAAGAAAGTTGCTCATTTTTTCGAGAAAGATCATTTTTCCAAATCCCTAGTATAGCTTTCAAGAAGATCAATGACATCTCTCTTTTTTTTCACAGAGTCGCTAGCATTTAACTCTAAGTATTTTTCTTCTGATGTTTTTAATCTTTTTAAAATTCCCTGCACAGTCGGGTTTTCAGATTTTCGAGGCTGCATCATGGGACCGGACGTGTCAACTCGTCGCTTTAATTCCCAAGGTAAATCGTGATATTTTAATTTTTTTTGTCGAGCCATATCCGCACTTATCCTAATTATACTTAACTCAAAAAGACAAGCAGTTTATTTAATGCTTACAAAAATAACTATCGGTATGATGTATAGGCAATGAGATATTCATAATCGCTTGCATCAAATCCTTGCTGTCATTACGCAGTTGACTCAAGGAACCTTGCGATACCCTAACATGCCAACTGTAAAACTTTGTGTTGAGATTAGGCTATTTTAACTCCCATCGAGTTTTCAAGAATTTAATGAGGGACACAAAGTTACTGCGTTCCTTAGAAGACAGTTTATGACCAAAACGAATCCAGTCTCGCTCAGAGTCATCAATCTGTGATGTTTTGGTTTGAGGCAAGGTAGCAAGCAGCTTGGGGTCGACACCCCTAGCAATAAGGAGACGAATTAGAGTATCCGCATTGACAGTCTTCCGCCAAGCCATTGTTCGTAAGGTTTCGGGACTAAGACCAGCTTTTTTGGCTAATTTAGCTCGTTCCTTTGGAGTCATGCCTTCGGGAACAGCAAAGTCCATTAAAGCATTAATAATTGATTTCACAGTCTTATCTATTTCAGCCATACGGGTCAACCCTTCACATTAAGACTATAAGCTCATAAAGGCTATAATTCAGTCAAGTCAATCATGGCCAGAAGGAAATATGGCAGTTTAAAAAAATCATTCTATAGGACTTTTAGTTAATAGAGAGTTTCCATATTTCATTTCTCTTAATTTAAATGCTTCACCCCCTCCTTCAAGAATCGCACAAACATGCTCCCTTATGCTAGTCAAGTCCAAAATATCTCCATTTATTTTATCGACAGGCCGGGTGTTCTCTAAACTGCCGGTGATATATTTAAACCTCTTTTTATTTTTATTTGGAGATTCAATTCCGTCTTGATTTGCAACTATAACATTTTCACTATCAGAGCCAACAACAATATTTGAATTGTGAGTAGCAAGAATTATTTGTCTTCTGGTTTTTTTGTATTTTAGATATTGAACAAGATCTGAAAATATTGTCCTATTATCTAAATCATCCTCTGGTTGATCTATTAGTATAGGGCAGGATTTTTCACTGAACTCTAGAAGAAGCATGAGAATTACAAAAGCTTTTTTACCATCAGACATTTTTTTAAAATTATCATCTTCATATTCTAGATCGTAAGAAATTTTATAAAAGCACTCTGTTAAAAGTGACGTCGCTAGCCTTTGATGAGTGAAGCTAGATTTGAGTTTTAGAGATTCATTAAGGAGTGCATTGAACACTTTAGTGATATGGTTTTCATAGCCATCATTGCTTGTAAATTTAAAATTTGATAAGTCTTGATTACTGGTACTTTTTTGATTTATTCCATCTTTTAATATTTCAGTGTATTTCTTCTCACCAAACTCAGCCTTCGATCGTATGTGAAGAGTCTTATGACTCTTAGATAGTTTAGGGAGAAGGTCTATCATTTTTGAGTAGTAAGATTTATGAAAGCTTATAATTTCTAGTCTTAATTCATTTTTTTGTGATTTAAAATATTCCATCTTCTTCTCTATTTTTTCAATACTCTCAAGATTTTCTTTCTGGCTTGCAATATTTTTTTCAACCTCTACTATTTGTTCAGACTCTGCAAATATTTTTGAAATCCTAATAAAAATCTCATTTTTTTTATTACGATTGATATTTTCTATCATTATTTTTATTTCCTTTTTGACCTCTTCAATTAACTTATCTAGAGACTTCTTCCATTCCTTATTCGTACTTTCCATTAAGCTAGATAAAATACTTAAAATCTTTCCTTTATTTTTTTCTGTAATTTCAGTTTCTTGATGAATAGTCGCTGGATTGAATAGACAAAGGATCTTTAATTGAGTGACTTTTTCAATATCTGCTTCTGCACTATTTTTAAGCAATGTTTGCTTTTCAATTTCAATTTTGCAATTTTCATAGGTTGAAATTTCATCTTCGGTAATTTCTTTTGTATTTAACTTATTTTTCTCAGATTGGAGTTTTTTGATTTCCTTTTCAACACTTTTTTTATCTCCTAATGCAGATTCTTCCATTGAATTTTCTTTTATATTGTCAATAATTTGAAAAATTTCATTTACTGATGAAGAGATATTTTGTTTAATCTCAAATTTCTCTTTATTAAATGAACTCAATAATTCATTTGCACCACTTCGTTTTAAAATATCTTGAATAAGACTATTAAATTTTTCATGATTTTGCGTGAGCTCATGCATATATCCTTGTTCAAAAAATTCTATTTCCCTCTTATCATCTGTCTCATTATCCTTCCATTGTATTTCAATTGAATTAGATATTTTAGTGATGAATTCTTCATAATCAGCTTTAGACTCTCCAAACAATTCTTCATTTTTAGTGATTTTTTTTGCAATTGATGATAGTAATATAGATTTTCCTGTTGATCGACCTCCAATAATTGAATTTAGATTTTGATTTAAGTCAATCCTTTGGTTATATATCTCATCATTATCAATGTTTATATGATCAATTATTTTATATAATTCTCTTTCTTCTTCAGGCTTTCTTTCTTGAATTTTAACTCGAGATTCTGGTTCAAAAACAATCTGTTTTAACCCATCAAAGGTCAAATCTGCTTTTATCCAACAATATTTATTTGTTGGATTTGAGTCTTTGTCCCTAAGTTTTCCGATTGGATATGAGGCATCATGCGAGTCACTTCCCTTTATACACGGTTTTTTACCGATTGGACTTTTTTCTTTAAGAAAGAAATTTATCTGTTTTTTATTAGATGAGCCGAGTATATGGGCTTTTTTTATATATTCAATTTTGGCTGAAGAATCAAAATTTGGATCTATCCCATCTATTCCACCATATTCATTGTAGGGTATAAGTAATAAGAAATTTCCATTAAATTTTTTATTTCTATTGAGTTTTTTTAAAGTATCATCAAGAGAAACTTTCTTATTAACCAACTTTTCTTTTTTACTGTAATCTGAAATGATCATTCCTCCATCAGCTTCAAGCGATTTAATAAAAATTTCAATTTCTTCAATGCTTAATATTTTTTCATCATTGTTAAATATTAAATGGAAATTGAAGTGCTTTGGACTCCTTCCTTTATGTCTATTCTGCAGCATATCAGTCATTCGCATTTCAACAACAGGAAATAGAACTTTATCTTTAATATTCAATTTGCCTGAACTGATTTTATCTAAAAGATACTTATAACCACCTATGGAATAATAATCATTTATACCAATTGCATCACAGTCAGCATCAATAATTTGTTTCTCAAATGCATCAATTCCTCCAATATAGTTTGCAGAATATGGCGAATGCACATGAAAATCCCATTTTTTCCATAAAGAGCCTTTTGGGAAATTATTTTTCATAAGAACTTACCTCCTCATTTATATCGTTCTTTCAATGATTATTCTTCATCATCATCTAGTTGTTTTTTATCTGATAGTATATCTAATATTAATAAGCACTTTAATGAGGCAAACTTCATTTTATGATATTTAATATCTTCACCATGTAAAACAGCATGCCTATTTGGATAGTCAGGAGTTGCTAGAATTTTGTATTTCTTCGTTTGTTCAAAAATCTGCTTTAAAATAGGCTCAAAGTCGAAATCGCTAGATATGTGTTTGAACCGTCTGTTATTATTCTTTTTATTTTTATAAACTTCATTAACATTTTTTTTCCAATTTTTATTTTTTCCTTGTTTGCTCATTTCGCTTAATCTCCTACAACATGCCTCGATCTGTATACAAAAAACTGGTACGCTTAACGCATGTTTTCCTTCTGCATGAGCGTATAAACATTCTTTAAAAATATCAGACCTTTCTGAAAAGAAATCATTTAAAACCCATGATTCTAATAACTCATCAATATTTTCCTTTTTTTGAAAAAAATCATCATAAAATTGAAGTATTGATTTTTTTTTATATTTTATTTCTTTTAATAAAATTGATACGTTGGATAGATCACTAAAGAATGGAATTAAAAATGCATCATGTTTTTTGAGGTGTTTTTCTAGTTCTTTTGCATTTTCAAAAAATTTTTCAAGTGGTTTATGAGGCTTGCTTAATAGAGGTATCCCAGATCGAATACTCTCAGTCACAGACGGAATCTTTATAATATCATTAAGACGGTCAAATATTCTAAACGGAATTATTTTATGATAAATTTTCAGATCAGGTACAATAGACTGAACTATCTTTTTTAATGATGCATTCCAATTGTTTTGAGTGTTCATAATATATTCCCTTTCTTTTAGAAAATTTGCTGGAGATTTGATATAAATTACCTAAATTTGCCTCAAAAAGTATACACTACCGTTTTCGAAGCAGCTCTTTATTAACTGATTTTAAAATTTTTTCTTGACTCTTCGTAAAAGTGACAATTTTTGAAAACTCATATTTCTTTGAATTGCTCAAGTATATTTTATAAACACCCCCTAGTTCTTTCATCGCTTTTTCTGAACTAATCCCAATTTCCTTTAATTTAAGCTTTAAAACAGAAAGTAATAAGTAAGATAAATAGCAAATAAAAACATGGGAAATAACCCTGTTATATAACCAATGACGAATAGGTCTAAGGTTTACAACACCCTTCAAACTTTTAAATGCCTTCTCTACAATATCTTTTTCAAAATACAATCTAACAACTTCCTTATTCGTAATATTCTTCGTTGAAAAAATACATGAATATCCATCGAACTCCTCGGCCACCTCTAATTCATTTTTTCTTACCCTGCCACTTGGACTAAGATATTTTTCAAGTCCTTTTTTTATTGCTTTTCCTTTTTTAATAGAATCTTGGGCGTTTAATATTTCAAAATACCTAGATTCTTTTATATCTAATCGCATTCTTTCATTAAAGCAAACGATCAACTTACCAGACACATTGCCTATTTTATGTTTTTTACTTACTGCGTAGAAGGAATTGTTTTTCTTTAATGCAACTCGATTAGAGATATTAACCATAGAATTAAATTTTATAATTTTTCGTATTATTTTTTTCTCTGTATTTCTTATTGCAATTCCACAAAGAATATTCTGACCTAATTTTTTGATATTTTTAATGTTCTCTATAGAGGTGCAACCTCTATCATAAATAAGTGTGCCTGTTTTCATTCCATAAAATGAAAGCTCATCAATCAGGCAAGAAATCGTTTTACTATCATGAATATTTCCATCAAACGTCTTATGGAAAATGGGAATGCCTTCTTTTTGAGTTACGCCCAATCCTATTTGAATTAAGGGCCTGTTATTTTTTCCATCTTTGCTTTTTCCTAATTTAGCCATTTGGCATTTTGTTCCATAAAGATACGTGTTGGTTACATCATAAACTATTCCTGAAGATGCCAGTTTGCATTTGGATTTAACAGCTTGAAAAATATCTTTTTGCATTTGCTCTATCCTTGCATCGCTCAATGAGTCTAAGGCATGCAATAATCTTTTTTCTGTAAGCTCTTCCAAATTTAAAATTGTATTTAAATCTGTTCTCTTAAACCAATCTGGCATATGATTTACGCTTTTATAATCCAGGCAATGTGCGTAAACCATACTTAATATCTCATTTGAATAGTCTCCTAGAATTTCGTGGAGACCTAAGTTTTTGGCAATATCATTCAGAACCAGAAGTGGACCATAGACTTTTACTGAGTCTACAGATAAATCTTTAGAGGAAATAGAAATTACTACTTCATTGTCGACCTCTTTTCCAACATAGCGAATATGGCGTTGCACCACTTTGCCATTAATTTTTTTATTTTCAACTTCAGCCAAATAAACCTTATTTCCCTTTCGTATTTTTCTTATAAAACTCATCCTCATCCCTCCTAAGATAATAGCTTGGTAGTGTATATATTATACACTACCTCAAGCGTAAATGTCAAGCAACTAAATATTATAAACGGTCCAAAAGATGCGATTTACAGAGGAAAGAAGACAGTTCCGGTATGAATTTTTGAAAGATTTTTCAAGTAGTGTATATTTTTTGAGGCGAATTCAGGTAAATTAGAAAGCATTGCATATCACGTTGTCAAGGGAGAGAATTTTTCATTACAAAAAATAAATGAAAGTATTAATAATCATCACCAGCAAGACGCATGGCAAGGATATTACCGGTAGCAACATATACAACTGCAAACTTATTCCAAATCTAGCCCTTCCAGAAGAGAATCCATAAAAGATGCCACCTTGATAGGCTTACTTCTTGAGGAAGCACCCCACCTACCAATGCAGCATGAGACCTCTATTTCGCCCACTCTGGGTTAAATTTTTCACTTATGATGGATGGGCTCTTCCAGTTTACTTTTAGAAACTGCCTACGGTACTCCCGGAGGCGCACAAGGCAATCCTTGGTTTCGAGGCAGCCTTTGAGTGCGGAGGTGCTGCTTGGTCCGAGGTCGAGCAGTATGGTGGTAGTACTTTAAGGGCACAGAAAATGATGCCTTTTCCACAGATCAGGCAAGCCCGTACAAACATTGAAAAAACAACAAACACACAGGCACTACTCCATTTTGACGGCACTAGAAGTGTTCTAAGCACTGCCATTTTTCTCATTTGCTAGTTTTTTGATAGTATTATTTTTGCGTTGTTGCCTCTTCATTTCCTGTTTTCAGGCATTCTGTTTGTTCCTGAATCAAATCACGATTTTTCTTGCGATCAGTCCATGTAAACTTATAACAATTTTCAGTAACACTAGGTTTGGAGTTTATTCGCTTGCAATACCTAACCACGTCAGGAGTTAGCATGTCTATGTCACATCTTAATTGGCATAATGCATCGCAATTAGGAAACTTCTCCACATAATCCTCAGGATGAGCCTCGGCAGTTGTTGATAAAAAGCCCACAGCTAGGCAAAGGACTAGAGTGGCGTATCGTTTTTTTATTTTTGTCATTTTTTATTCTTCCTTTCATTTTTTTCAACAAGCGTTATTGCTTGTTGGTTTCTATATATACAACAAATAATTCACTGCATCAATAGTTTTTTGCCCTTACAGCAGTCTTTTTTACCATGGACCTCAAACTTTGGTTTTGCCTCACTAACGCCCCTTGAGAGCCTCTATTTCGCCCACTCTGGTTGAATTTCTCATTTAGGGTGTATGGGGGCTTCATTTTATCCTTAAAAGCTGCCTGCGGTACTCTCTGAGGCGCACAAGGCAGTCCTTGGTTTCGAGGCAGCCTTCGAGTGCGGAGCTGCTGCTGAGTCCGAGGTCGATCAACATATAGTGCTTTAAGGCACAGACGAAAATGATACCTTTTCCACAGATCAGGCAAGCCCGTACGAACATTGTTAGTAAAAAACAACAAATACACAGGCATTACTCCATTTTGACGGCACTAGAAGTGTTCTAAGCACCGCCATTTTTCTCATTTGCTAGTTTTTTGATAGTATTATTTTTGCCTCGTTGCCTCTTCATTTTTTGTTTTCAAGCATTCTGCTTGTTTCTGAATCAAAGCACGCTTACTCTTCTCGAAAACACTCAAATACTCATAACACGACTCAGTAACATCAGGTCTGGATCCTATTTGCTTGCAATACCTAGCCACTTCAGGAGTGAGCGTGTCTATGTCACATCTCATTTGGCACAAAGCGCTGCAATTAGGAAACTTCTCCACATAATCCTCAGGATGAGCCTCGGCAGTTGTTGATAAAAAGCCCACAGCTAGGCAAAGGACTAGAGTGGCGTATCGTTTTTTTATTTTTGTCATTTTTTATTCTTCCTTTCATTTTTTGCAACAAGCGTTATTGCTTGTTGGTTTCTATATATACAACAAATAATTTGCCGCGTCAATAGTTTTTTGCCCTTACAGCAGTTTTTTTTACCATGGACCTCAAACTTTGGTTTTGCCTTACTAACGCCCCCTGAGAGCCTCTATTTCGCCCACTCTGGGTCGCACAAGGCAGTCCTTGGTTTCGAGGCAGCCTTCGAGTGCGGAGCTGCTGCTCAATGCGAGGTCGAGCAGTATGGTGATGATGAGTTTGGGGTCTGTGTTGTTCTCCTTTTTGGTTTTGTTATTTTTACTCTTTGTCGAATCATGAGATATTGAATACGGAAGAAACGTCTGACCATTTCACTTTCATTATTTGTATGAGGGGATCGCCAATTCTCAGGTGATCACTTGACCTCAGGCGATCAGCAAAGTCATACAAATTGGATCAATAGGCCCTGATTTGCCCTGATTTTACCTGTTGTCAGGTGAAGATTCCTCTATACAAATACTAACTATGGACTGTCTAATCTCTCGTTTTTATTGTGTTTTTTGTTTTTTTCTGGTTTTAACTGATTTTCTTAAAAATGATGCTTCGTGTTGGTGGAGGTGGTGGGAATCGAACCCACGTCCGAAAAATATCAACCTGATGCCCTACGAGTGTAGTTTATGCTTTAAGCTTAGCCATTGGTCTTTCATAAACAAAATACCAATGACCGCAATTGACTAAAGTTTCGGAAATAAACGGTCAATTAGCCTTTATTTCCTAACCCACATTGACGACAATCCTTTCCAGCGACGTGGGTGGCCACCAGAAGGATCGCACTGCTATAACAAGTTACGCAGCGATAGCAAGATTATTGCCATTTTATGTTTTTGCTACCGGTTTTACGAGGCCTGGTAGCACCTCGACTCGCACAAACAGGTATCCAGTTTCCCGTCGAAACCAGTACACCCCCCTGAATTCCTCTTAGAATAGCAGGATCCCAGTTAAAAAGCCAGTGGACTTGAGGCAAACGCTTTAAAACGCTTAGGGTTTCCCCTAGCATCTCCCCTGGGAGAGCCTCATAATTTCATAAGTATGAACTTTTTTTCCAAACACATAAGCCTAATCGGTGTATTTCTTATTTTCCTAACCTGTGCTTTTTTTGTGATTTTCGGCAAAGTAAACGAAACTGCCCTAACCCTAGAGAATCAATTCTATGATGCTCGTAGCACTTTTCTCTATAAACATAAAAAAAAGAGCCCTAACATTATAGTACTTACCATTGACGATCACAGCTTAAAGCTTCTAGGACGATGGCCCCTTTCTCGCAGTGTATGGTCGCAAGTAATAGATAAACTCCACCTTTTAGGCGCGAAAACGATAGCCTTTGATATTATTTTTGCAGAAGAAGAGAAAATATGCCAAGGCATCTCTCCAGATAAATCCTTTGCCAAAGCCATTCGTAGATTCCAAAAAACCCCCGGACGCCATATTATCCTTGCCTATTCCCTAGAATCCCATTTCCATGAACAAAAGGACATAAAAAGAAATATAGCAAATATTGGGGAAAATCTATCCATCAGCGCTTCTGTGGAGTCCACTCGTCCTTTTATTTTCCCAGATACCTCTCCCATTCCTATTCTCCTAGCAGCTCAACCTAAGCTTGCTTTTGTGGATGGTCAGCCCGATAGCGATGGGGTGTTTCGTAAAAATATTATACTGAAATACGAACACAGCGTGGCCGTGCCATCATTAAGTCTTGCTGCCTTTCAACAATATCATGCTCATACTGCCCACTACCATAGAAACAAGAATCTCCATGAACTAAGACTCACCAGCAAAGAAAAAGTATGGCCGTTAGAATTAAATGCTAGGGGGAGAGGCCAGAGTTCGATTTTTTGGAAATGAAAAGAACTTTCAAAGCATGCCCATCCATGTATTTTTAAAAACCCCTCTTGAGGATCAAGCTCTTCATCAAACGTTCCAAGATAAAATGATCTTTATTGGATCCACTGCATTGGGAGCCCATGACCTACGGCACACCCCCGTAAGTGCCACTCTTCCCGGCGTGTACTCCCATGCAAATACTTTTCATATGCTAGAATCCCAAACAGCATTTCAAGAAAATACGAAAAACATTAATCTTTCTTTACTCATCCTCCTCACAGGAACCATACTCCTAGTAGCACTCCTCAAAATATCCTCTCCCTTATGCCATATTTTGGGTTTATGTTTTCTGGTAATTCTCACCATATCCCTAGATCATTATTACTTCATACCTAATGGATATATCCTTTCTTTGTTTTTTATTTTATTTGCTTTTGTTCTGTCGTATACGTGGGTTACTTTGATCTCATTTATCCAATCTGCAAAGGAAAGAAAAAAAATACGCAGCACATTTACTCGTTATGTATCTCCAGATATCGTAAAAGAAATGCTGGAAAATCCAGAACTGCTAAAGGTTGGCGGTGAAAAAAAGATGGTCTCCATGATCTTTTCGGACATTCGTGACTTCACAGCAATCAGCGAAATCCTCTCTCCCACAGAACTCAGTCAATTACTGAATCAATACATGGGACGTATGACCGACATTCTCTTTCAAACAAAAGGCACTCTGGATAAGTACATAGGAGATGCCATTGTGGGCTTTTGGGGAGCACCCATAGAAATGCCCAATCATGCTCATCAAGCTGTCTCTGGAGCCTTGGCGATGGTAGAAGCCCTTCCTAAAATTAATCATGCCTTTGCAACCCAAGGCTTTCCTAAAATTAGCATGGGTATTGGTTTAAATACAGGAGAAGTATCTGTGGGAAATATGGGATCTGAGAAAATATTTGCCTACACTGCTCTAGGAGACCAAATGAATTTAACTTCACGCCTAGAGGGATTAAATAAATTCTATGGCACTAAACTCATTATTTCTGAAAATACTTTTAAAGCGCTGGAAGAACACAAAAATAACTTTTCTATTCGATCCATGGATATAGTGAGAGTAAAGGGAAGGAAAAAAACTGTGGGAATTTATGAAGTTTTGGATTCTGAACACTGCTTATTTGGTCGGTCAAACTCTATAGAGGAGTTCAATCAAGCTTACAAACTATATATGAAAAAAGAATTCCAAGAAGCTCAGAAAATATTTAATAAACTAACAGAAGAATACCCCCAAGATATAAATTCCCAAAGAATGGAAAATAATTGCAAAAACTACCTACTCTGTCCTCCTTCAAGGGAATGGGATGGCGCCACTACTTTCACTAGTAAGTAATTTAACGTCTAATTTAACGTCTAATTTAACGTCTTTTATTTTCTGGTGGAAGTATCTCATCAGGTTCTAATACTTCAACGGATTCATCGGGATTTTCTTTTGTTTCTCGCAGGGAATTTTTAAAAGCCTGTTTAAATCTATGGATTATCTTTTTGTTGCGAAAAATCAGGAAAAAAATGGCTGCAAGGACTAAGATTTTAAAAATTATCATTTTCTAACCTTTCTATAATTTTTTGATACATAGCTAAGCTAGCCTTCTTATTGGGCCACCGGAGCGTATGATGATTGAGTTGACCTAAATGATCCAAGGGTAGCCTTGCAATGACCTCCCCCCATTCTTGAGAAGATTCTGGCACCATTCCATCGTTCTTCTCTTTACTCTCTGGCACTCCCAATAGTCGGAGCAGTAGATTGGGAAAGTATAATAACGGACTTAAAGTTCCATCCCATACCTCTCCCCAACCAATAACCGAATAATAACGAACCTTGGGACTATCGATCACATTGGGATTAAATTGATCTCTCATATAAGTAGTGCGCAATTCCCAAAGAAAGGGACGTACCTTTAAATCATATTGCAAGAGACGCAATACTTGGTACCAAAATTTTTCTCCCTCCATTTGATCATAAGCCCAATCTGCTATGGGGCTACCTCTGTTGGGAGCAGCAATTCCCGTAAGGGAAATAATATTCTCATACCCAAGAACGGAAATGAGGTAACGGGCATCCAAGGCACCCATGGAATGACCAATAATATTTACTTTTTTATTGAGATAATGCTTTTGCAAAAAATCTCGTAAAAAAACAGCCCGATCAGCCACCTTAGTATTTAAAGGCAACTCTGCTACTTTTACTTCCACTCCCTGATCCTTTAAGTACTCAGGTATGCCTTGAAAATAAGGACCTAGCTTCAACGGCCCAACTCGCATTATTCCGTTTCCCTGCCCTGCTCCAGGCACTAAAACAACCGGGTGGCGCAAAGAAATCTTGGCAAGCCCCGTTTCCACAAAAAACAAAGACAGGAATAAAAAAAATGAGGAAAAAATATTAATGAAAAATTCCCTTTCTATAAGAGGATTTTGCTGCCATTCGAGCAGGAAACCAAGCTGCTATGGATACCACCAGTATAGCCGATAATACTATACCCGTAATATAAAAAGGAGAAATACGAACAGGTAATTTTCTATCGTAAAAAATATCGGGTAACTCAATAAAAGAGTAATTTCTTAGTAAAAGGCAAATCATAAGCCCCACAATCAAACCTATAAACGTACCTGCTTTTCCCACAATCACTCCTTGCAGTAAAAATATCTTTCCAATTTGTTTCTCTGTGGCTCCCATTACCCTCATAATAGAAATATCCTGTCGCTTTTCCGAGACCAACATCATAAGTGAAGTAATAATATTAAAACTAGCCACTAAAATAATCATTAACAAAATTAAAAACATAACAATCCGCTCTAATTGAATGGAAGAAAATAAATGGGCATTTAATTCTTTCCAATCCTGTACACGATATGTTGCGCCCAATAGGGATTGGATTTTATCGCTTAACTCTCCTGTATCGTCGAAACTACTAACTTGCACCTCTACTTGATTTACTTCGTTTTTTCCTTTTTTTAAAAATTCTCTCACATCCTCAATAAGAGCATACATTACATGAATATCCCTCTGCAGCACTCCACTCTCATAAACACCCTTTACGAAAAAAGAACGAATTCTGGGGATATTTTCCAATGGACCTTCCGTTTCTATGGGAGATAATAGGGCCACAGTGTCTCCAGGAAAAATACTAAGCTCCTGAGCTAGGTCGTTACCCACCCAAGCTTGTCTGCCTGAGTGCTTAGGAACTTCCTCCACTAATGTTTCTTTTATCCTGCCTATATGGGAATCTGTGATTCCATGAATGGAAACACCAGATACTTGATTCCCTGTGCGAAGGATAGCCTCAGTCTTTAAAACTGGATGAATAGATAAAATCCTAGAATCTAAATTAGATAAACGCTGTCTATCTTCTTTTGTAAAAGAAAAAAATCCAGTTTTTTTTGTCACTAATATATGGAAACTCCCACTGGTCAATCGATCCCTTAACGTCTCCTCAAACCCATCCATCACAGAAAGAACCACTATAAGAGTACATACCCCTATGGCTACCCCTATAATGGAAAATCCGCTAATAATAGATATGAATTGATTGTTTTTTTTCGATCGTAAATAACGAATACCAATAGTAGCCCAAAAGCTCATCGGTAAAAGGAACTCGTATATTCACTTAAAGCAGGACTTATGGAAAAACGCTCGCCTAAACCTTCTTCATAAAAACGATTCAAAGATTTTTTTATCTTATCCAAGCCCACTGCATCGGCATAACGTAATAGCCCTCCCCGGAAAGGCGGAAACCCCGTGCCCATAATAAGACCCAAATCCACTTCCTGTGGGGTTTTTACAATACCCTCCTGGAGAATAATAGCCGCTTCATTAATCATAGTACATAACATGCGATCCAGTATATCCTTATCCGATAAAGAAGCATTCTTGCTATTGATGTGCTCATAAATAGTATCATCCACACCCACAGCCTTGTTCCCATCCCAACGATAAAAACCCTTCTTATTCTTCCTTCCCAATCGACCACTGGAAGCTAACGTATCTGTTAAAGACGATGCTTTTGCCCTCTCCCCATAAGCTTCATATAAAACCTTTGCAACCTTAGCTGCTGTATCAATACCCACTTCATCTACTAAACGCAAAGGACCCATGGGCATACCAAATTTTACCATTATCCGATCCACACGCTCAATGGACACCCCCTGCTCTAAAAGAAAACAAGCTTCATTGAGGTACGGCAATAAAAGACGGTTGACCAAAAATCCTGCACAGTTTTTTACCACAATGGGCGTCTTTTGCAGTCGCTTAGATAATTCATAGAGCGTTGCCACCGTCTCGTCGCTCGTCTTCTCTCCAGCAATTACCTCCACCAACGGCATCCGATTAACAGGATTGAAAAAATGCAATCCAGCTACTTTTTCTGGTCGCTTTGCCACAGACTGTAACTCTGTAATGGAAAGAGAACTGGTATTGGAAGCAAAAATGCAATCAGAAGAAATATGCTTTTCCGTCTCCTGCAATACCTTCTTTTTTATATCCATATTCTCCACAATAGCTTCCACTACCACACCCGTTGAAGAAAAACCCTTATAGTCCACACCACCACTAATGAAACCCATGGATTGATTAAACTCCCTAGGAGTAATACGCCTTCGCTTCAAACCAAAAGAAAAGTTCTTTGCCGACTGCTCATAACCAAGAGAAAGAGCCTCATATGTAATATCCTTCATACGAACAGGTATCTTTACCTTTGCAAAAGCATGGGCAATACCTCCACCCATAATACCCGCACCCAATACACCCACTGAAGAAACGGGAGAAGAACCCTTTACAGTATTTTTTCGTACAGACTCTGTAAGTAGAAAAAGCTCAATCAATCGCTTTGATTCAGGCGTAATCACCAGATCAGCAAAAGCCCTCACCTCCTGCTGCAAACACCACTTCATATTGGAACTTCCGTATGTTTTCCCCAATAAATTTAAAATCGCAAGAGGGGCAGGATAACGTCCCTTTGTCTTTTTTTGCACATTCTTGCGGGCCATCCCAAATATTAAAATTCGACCAATAAACGTATGCAAAAGAAAAGCTCCTAAACCTTTTCGAGTCTTCTTAGGCGGCTTCCCATGATTTTTTTTCGCCCAAACTAAGGCTCGCTCATTAAAATCTTCTGCAGGCAGCACCGCTGAAGCTATGTCCACCTTCCATGCTTTCTTCCCGTTAATCTGCTTTCCTGTTAAAATTAAATCCAATGCCGTTGTTAAATCTTTCACTACACGTGGGAGTCGAATAGAACCACCAAACCCAGGCAAAATACCTAACTGCACCTCCGGTAAACCTATTTTTACATTTTTACTATCTGAAACCACCCGCTTCTTGCACGCAAGGGCCAACTCAAACCCCCCACCTAAACAAATCCCACCAATGGCTGCCACCGTCTCAAAAGGAAGATGGGAAATACGAGTAATGGTTTGCTGACCACTCGTACATTTTTTTACCGCTTTCTCAAAAGAATCTAAACTCTGAATTAAACTAATGTCCGCACCAGCAACATAAACCGTTTCCTTAGAACTGGTAATGATTAAACCTTTTACATCTGTACGCTTTTCCAAATCGTCTAATACGGAACCCAACTCTTGTAAAGCCCTCGCAGTAAAAACATTCGCCTTGGAATCCGGCTGCTGAAAACGTAACTCCAACCAAGAATCCCCCCTATCTATCAACTCAAAGTTTTCCAACGCTATACTACCCTTTCCATAATAATAGACTGACCCTGACCCCCTCCCACACATAAAGTGGAAAGAGAAAATTGCTTCTGCGTCCGTTCTAATTGCTTCAAAGCCGTAAGAAGAATCCTAGTCCCAGAGGCTCCCACAGGATGCCCTAAAGCCACAGCCCCACCATATTGATTGAGCTTCCCTGGGTCGATCTCCCCCAAAGCATCGGCCCTGCCTAAACAATCATTGGCAAACTTCTTGGAATTCATCGCCTTCATCACAGCAAGCACCTGAACACTAAACGCTTCATTGACCTCAATAACGTCCATCTGATCCAAACTCAATCCCGTTTGATCCATCACCTTAGCCGTAGCATACACAGGACCCAAACCCATTCGCTGAGGCTCCAATCCAGCCGCCGATATCCCTCGAATCTTTCCAAGAACGGAATACCCTCGCTCCTTCGCCATGGATAAAGGCATAAGCGCTAAAGCCGCAGCCCCATCCGTAATGGAACAGGAATTGGCCACCGTAACCGTCCCATTCACCCGATCAAAATAAGGTCGAAACTTAGCCATCTTCTCCATGACTAAATTTTTCCTAGGACCAATGTCGTCAGTCACAATAGACTTATACTTGGGAGGCACCGGAACAGGCACAATCTCATCCCCTAACCAACCAGACTCCTGAGCAACCACACTCTTACGGTGACTCTCCATAGCGAAATGATCCTGATCCTCCCTACTTATCTGAAACTCTCTGGCTAAAATTTCTGCCGTCTGACCCATGTTCAAACCACAAAGAGGATCCACCAATGCCTCCTGAACAGCAATAATCGGCTTTAAAAAAGGCAGACGAAAGGACAAGAGCGCTCGAAGACGACCACTCGCCGTCTTCGCCTTAAACATATTCATAAATAAACCTGTCATTTTTTTATTAAAAAGAAGGGGAAGGTTACTCATACTCTCAGCCCCACCCACTAACATCACATCAGAATACCCTGTGGCAATCTTTAACCAAGCCTGAGCCACTGACTCCATTCCAGAAGCACAGTTCCGATTCACCGTATACGCAGGTATGGACTTATGCAAACCCGCACTCAAGGCAATTACCCTCGATACATTGCTAGCATCCACAGGACCACCCACATTGCCAATCACCACTTCATCTACTTTTGTTTGACCACTAAAACCGTCGCCCATATGTAAACGTAAAGTAAGCTCCTTTAAAGCAATACGACCCAAGTCCTGAGCCCGCAACGAAGCTAACTTATCCCCCGCTTTTACAAAGGGAGTACGCACTCCATCCACAATGGCCACTTCTCTTAAATTATCTATTTGATGTATATTTTTTTGATTCATTCTGCCCCTTCCGCTGGGTCAAAAATACAACAAAAAAAAGGAAATGAGTAGTAAATTCAGGCTGCTCAATGTGTTATTTTGAACTTTTATGCCTTAACAACATTTAAAAAATTCTAAAATGCGAAAAAAGCTCCACCAGAAACTACATAGAAATCTTCGTCGTAAATAGATCTGCCTACCCTGCTCTTATCCCTTGACGACGAACCATAATAGGAACGATCGTTATTGTTAGAACTCAAAGCCGTATTATAGGTTAAATCTACCCCAAATCCCACACCTTCAGAAAACTTTAGGTCGAAACCAGCTCTCATAAAAGCTGTCCAAGAAGTCACCTGATAGTCTGCGTCACTATTGCTGTTGCCACGATACGAATCGTAACCGTCATCCTTATAATTTAAATACCCTCGAACATGGCCCACACCACCTCCCACATAAGGACGAAGATTGGACTCTGTATGGAAAAGTCGGATTTGCGTGCCTAAACTAAATATATTTTGATTATATTCCATCTCGTCCCTTGCACTCAAACTATTTCTAGTGCTCACTCTATAATTACCATACGAATTGGAAACAGGAACATCGTAACGAGCGTATGTATAACCAAAAGTAAATAATAAACGATCGTTAAACTCATAATTTAACCCCAAATTCCAAGCCATACGACCTTCTATGTCGTAATAGTCGCTGGATATGTTGGGAACTCCTACACCAAAATACATAGACACTAACTTCTTCTTAACTAACAGTTTCTCTGGCTCCATCACTTCTGCATAATTCACAGGATATACTTCCTGAGGTAATTCAGGAGAAACTGCCTCACTCTCAGACATGGCACTCTCTATACGATTGAGAATTTTTGCCTCTGTCTTCAAACGCTCCTGATTTAATTTATTATCAATGCGCTCCTGAAGCTTTTCACCCAAACTCTTCTCCTTAGGTATCACAGATAGAACAGGTGCATTGTTACTCTGAAACACAGAATTTTGAGCAGGCGCTGCCTGTACATAAATAACTTGAGGAGGTGGTGGCTGACGGTATCGCCTTGACCTATAATCGCGGTTTTCTGTGCGAATCAACGGCTCTTCTACCACCATATTATTGTTCTCTCCCTCCACGCTATTGAACGTTTGAGTGGATTTTAGCTCTGATACCCCATACATGGGAAAAGCAAATAGACAGAAAATAGCTATTATTCCAATATTCCTCTTTTTCTTTATCATCATTTTCTCCTTCTTTCTGTTTAATATTTCTCAAACACACTTATACCGCATTTAGTCATTTTTGTCAAGTTTATATTGACTATATTTTGATAAAAACTGTAAGGTATTGAAAATAAAAGATTTTTTTCTTTATTTTTCTAATGCGACACATCCAAACAGCCGATATGGGCCAAAAAAGTGTAAGCTATTGAAAATAAAAGATTTTTTCTAATGCGACACCCCCGAACAGCCGATATGCATACAAACAAGGAGAGGAAAAACATGAAACCCTACCCTATTGCCATGAGCAATGCAGCGCTTCATACCCCGGAGTCGGAAAAGATAAGCCGTCAAAAGTCGCCAGGATCCTCTAATGCTGCCAGTTCCCAAAACCCCCTTAAGATAGGAAAAGCAAGCAAAGCGGACAATGACCTGGAAACAGCTCAGTCTCCCCTCTACGAAAAAATACACAAGCCTGAAGAGGAAAAAAAAGAGGAGCAAGCCACGGAACCCGTCAAAGCCCCATACACTAACAAAAAGAAATTTCAGGTATGGGACAAGCAAGTCCTCAATAAAACCCTTCTTCGCCTCTTGGCCAGAATCGAAGCCAAGGCCTCCTACCTCAAAACACAGACTTTGCAGAAAATGCAACAAAAGCACAAGGGCGTTATTCTGGATATAAAGAACACAGACTCCGACAAAGAGCGCAAAACCACAAAGTAGTTTTGGGTCTAGCAAAAACGCTTATTTTCCGATACAAAAAAACCATGAACGCAATTTTCCAAACCCCGAAACCCATCAACGAACCCATCTACCCTTATGCTCCAGGAGAAAAAAGAGAAATGCTCAAAAAAGCTCTGGGAGATATTCGCAAGGAATCTATCCATATTCCTCTTATTATTAACGGCCAAGAAGTTTTCACCTCATCTTCTGTGAGCCTACAGGAACCCCATGCTTTGTCTCTAAAACTAGCCGACTGTAGTCAAGCCGACGAAGAACATGCCCAATCAGCCATAACCGCTGCCCTAAAGGCAAAACCAGCTTGGGAGAGAATGCCCTGGGAAGAGCGCGCCGCTATTTTTTTAAAAACCGCAGACCTAATCGCCCATAAATACCGGAACCAACTCAACGGAGCCACCATGTTGGGACAAAGTAAAACAGTCCATCAGGCAGAGATAGATTCAGCCTGCGAGCTCATCGATTTTCTTCGCTTCAATGTAACTTATATGGAGCAAATCTATCGAGAACAGCCGGGGGAGAACTCCCCAGGAATTTGGAACCGACTAGAGCACCGTCCCTTGGAAGGCTTTGTCTTTGCCATCACTCCTTTCAATTTCACAGCCATTGCGGCAAATCTTCCAGCAGCACCTGCCCTAATGGGTAATACGGTTGTGTGGAAGCCTAGCTCAACAGCCACCCTCTCGGGCTATTATTTTATGAAAATTTTAAAAGAAGCAGGTCTTCCCGACGGAGTGATTAATTTCCTTCCTGGCCCCAGTGGAAAAATTGCTCCTCCTCTCTTAAAAAATCCCCACCTATCGGGAGTGCATTTTACGGGAAGCACCGCTGTTTTCCAATCCATTTGGAAAACCATTGGAACGAATATTGAGTCCTACCAAAGCTACCCAAGAGTGGTGGGAGAAACGGGAGGCAAGGATTTTGTATTTGCCCATCCCAGCGCCGACTACCAACAACTGGCCACTGCCCTAGTACGAGGAGCTTTTGAATACCAAGGACAAAAGTGCAGTGCCGCTTCCCGTGCCTATATTCCAAAATCCCTATGGAAAAAAACCCAGGAATATATGGAAGCACAGATATCGAGTATAAAAGTTGGAGACGTTACAGATCTATCGAACTTTATGGGTGCTCTTATCGATGAAAAATCTTTCACAAAAGTTTCTGGCTATATACAACGGGCAAAGGAATCTCAAGATTGCTCCGTTTATGGCGGCGAGTATTCAAAAAAAGAAGGCTACTTTGTACACCCCACGGTAATAGAAGCCCGTAACCCCCATTATGAAAGTATGGTGGAAGAAATTTTTGGACCTGTTCTCACCGTATATACCTACGAAGATAAAGATTATTCCTCCACATTAGATCTTTGCAATAGCTCCTCCTCCTACGCCCTTACCGGCTCCATTTTTTCCCAAGACAGGCAAGCTATCTGTGAGGCAAATGAAAAATTACTCCATGCTGCTGGAAATTTCTATATCAACGACAAACCAACAGGTGCCGTTGTGGGACAACAGCCCTTTGGCGGAGGCAGAGCTTCTGGAACAAACGACAAAGCAGGCAGCCTCTTGAACCTATTGCGATGGGTATCTCCAAGAACCATAAAGGAAACTTTTGTGGCTCCCACAGACTATACCTATCCATTTATGAGATAGAACTATCTAAGATAGAACTATCTAAGATAGAACTATCTTCCTTTAAGCCAGTCCATACGCTCTTTAATTCTTTTTTCATAGCCACGATCCGTGGGAATATAATAAACACTACCTTCCAACTCTTTCGGCAAATGATGGTGTTCCACCCGTCCATCCACTTCATTATGGGCATAGACATAGCCCTTTCCATACCCTAAATCTTTCATCATCTTTGTGGGTGCGTTTCTCAAGTGAAAGGGAATATTTCCCTTCAACTCCACATCTATTTTTGCTTTTTTATAGGCCATATAGGAAGCGTTACTCTTAGGAGCTGTGGCTAAGTAGATGGCCACTTGAGATAGGGGTATCCAACCCTCTGGAGCACCCACTCGGTGAAAGGCCTCAGCTCCAGAGACTGCCACTTGTAAGGCTCGTGGGTCTGCATTTCCCACATCCTCAGAAGCAAAAATAATCATTCTTCGAGCTAAAAACTGAGGATCTTCTCCTGCCTCATACATACGAGCTAAATAGTAAATAGATGCATCGGGATCTGATCCACGCATACTTTTAATAAAAGCAGAGATACAGTCGTAGTGTTGATCTCCTTTCCTGTCGTAATAAATGGTCTTTTTACTAAATATTTCATTTAAACTATCCACAGTTATATTGGTATTTATTTCAGCGACTATCTCTAAAGCACCCAGACCCCTACGGGCATCACCACTTGCTATGCTCACCAGTACGTCCCATGCTCCCTCTTCAATAGTACATCGGTATGAGCCTAGGCCGTGCTCTTTATCAATCCAAGCTCGTCGTAGAATAGACTTTATGGCACTATCGCTCAAAGCATTGAGCACAAATAATTTACAACGACTCATCAATGGATTAATTAACGTGAAAGAAGGATTCTCCGTTGTGGCTCCAATGAGTATAATTGTGCCATCCTCCACATAAGGAAGAAGGGCATCTTGCTGAGCTTTATTCCATCGATGGATTTCATCGATAAAAATAACGGTTTGCTCCTCGTTGGCCTGTGCTTGATCCACTAATTTCCGTAATTCATTTACTCCAGAAAGCACTGCGGATAACTGGGGCTTATCCCCTGCCAATAGACGGGCAATTGTGGTTTTTCCACAGCCCGGCGGTCCCCAAAGAATCAAACTCGGCAAAGATTTAGAAAGTTGGCTCAACGGTTTATTGGGACCAATTAAATGTGGCTGCCCCTGGACTTCCTCTAAAACACGGGGACGCATGCGTTCCGCTAGTGGTGTTTTTTTCTGACCTTGAAATAAATTCGCCATACCCTGTATCTACTTATTTATCCATAAGGTGGCAAGCTACTTTTTGCTCTCCGTAGAGTTTTAACTGGGGAGCCACTTGGGCACATTTCTCTTGGGCCTGTGGGCATCTTTTATGAAAAGAACAGCCCTTAGGCGGGTGGAGTGGTGAGGGCAGCTCTCCCCTCAAGGGAGGAGCTTTCCTGGGTATACTGGGGCTACTTGCCAATAGCGCTTTTGTATAGGGATGGAGTGGATCGTTAAAAATTTGTTCGCGGCTACCCATTTCCACCACTTTCCCTAGATACATTACCAATACTTCATCGGCAAGATGATGCACAATAGATAAATCGTGACTAATGAAAATATAGCTAAGCTGATAGGTATTTTGAAGTTCTATAAATAGATTCATCACCTGGGCTTGCACAGATACATCTAGGGCAGAGACAGGTTCATCACAAATTAAAATTTCTGGACGCAGCATAAGAGCACGAGCAATGCTAATTCTCTGTCGTTGACCTCCACTAAACATAGACGGGTATCGTTCCATATATTCCGAACGTAAGCCCACTGTTTCCATCATGCGTTCCACATGTTTTTTCGCTTCCTTCATTTCCATAATTTTATTGACAATTAGAGGTTCTGCAATAATTTGATATGTTTTTTTTCTAGGATTTAGGGAGCTATAGGGGTCTTGGAAAATCATTTGAATTTTCCTTCTTCGTTTTTCTGCGGAAATCATACTCTCATTTTCACCATCTATTTTTATTTCTCCAAAAGAAGGTGTTTCTATACCCATTAAAAGTTTTGCTAACGTGCTTTTGCCACAACCACTTTCTCCCACTATTCCCAGCGTTTTCCCTTTGGATAAAGAAAAAGAAACTCCGTCCAATGCTTTTAATTGTGTTCGATGAAAGTAATTATTCATTATGGGATAGTATTTTCCCAAATTATTTGCTTCCAGTATGGGAGTGGTTTCATGCATTGTTTGTTTTCTCCATCCATGGCTTAAAGCACCGAAATATTCTGTCTTTTTCATGGGTATTACCAGGAGTTGCTTGCTTACATTTTGTATCCACCCACTTGCACCGAGGGTGGAATTGACAACCACTGGGCCGGTGGATCAAGTCAGGCACAATGCCAGGAATACTGGGCAAAGGCTCTCGAAAGCCATAATTAATATTTGGAATGGAAGCAATTAAGGCATTTGTATAAGGATGGGCAGGATTTTCCAAAAGCTCACTACATTTTCCCTGTTCTATTATTTGTCCAGCATACATAATGATTAAATTTTCAACCGTTTCTCTTACTACATCCATATCATGGGTAATAAAAATAAGAGACATTCCTTTCTTTCTTTGCAGTTCCTTTAATAAGTCTAAAATTTGTGCCTGTATGGTTGCATCTAGCGCAGTAGTGGGCTCATCGGCTATTAGTAATTTAGGCTCACAGGCCAATGCTATGGCAATCATTACTCTTTGTATCATTCCTCCTGATAATTCATGGGGATAGGATTTCTTGCGCAGGTTAGGATCGGGAATTCCCACTTGATCCAATAGATCGATTACACAGGCGTCCAGTTCTTTACGAGAGGATTGGGGTTTATGCTTTTTTAGAACTTCTAAAATTTGAAATTCCACTGTATAGCATGGGTTGAGGCTGGACTCTTGAAAAATCATAGTAATTTCTTTTCCTCGAATATGGGTCCATGATTTTTCTTTCATTTTCAATAAGTCTGTATTTTGAAAGGAGAGTTTGCTAGCAGAAATGGTAACATTGGGAGGGTGGAGACCCATAAGAGCTAGGCTCAATACGCTTTTTCCAGAACCGGACTCTCCCACAATACCTAGAGTTTCTCTCTCTTTTATGGAGAAACTCACATTGTCCACAGCTTTTAAAATACCTCGCCCTGTATTGAACTCCACGGTGAGGTCTTTCACTTCTAATATTGTTTTCTCCATTACCTTGTTTCCTTGGGATCTAGGATATCCCTAAGTCCATCTCCTAACAGATTAAATCCAAAAACGACCAGTAGAATACAAACACCGGGAAGGGTCACTAACCAAGGATTGCTTTCTATAAAGGCACGACCATCGGACAGCATTGTTCCCCACTCTGCGATGGGTGGCTGCGCTCCCAAGCCTAAAAACCCCAGACCAGCAGCACTTAAAATCCCTTCACTAAAACCAAAGGTGGATTGTACAATCATTGGTGCTAGGCAATTGGGAAGAATATTAATTACTGCTTGACGAAAGTGACTGGCTCCAATAACCCTAGAGGCCACCACGTATTGTTTGTTTTTTTCTCCTATCACTGAAGCACGCACTAGGCGAATAAATGCAGGGCAAGCCACTATCCCCACTGCTATAATTGTATTAAACAGATCGGGTCCAAGGATAGCCACCACAACAATTGCCAGTAGTATGCTGGGAATGGACATCATAATATCCACTAGTCGCATAATTAAAGTATCCACCCAACCTCCCCAGTAGCCTGCCAGCAGTCCAAGGGATGAGCCAATAGTAAGGGAGAAAAACACGGAGAAAAAACCAATTCCTAGGGAAATTCTTGTGCCATAGATAAGTCGGCTAAGAAAATCTCGTCCCACATCGTCTGTTCCCAATAAAAATTTCCAAGAATAGCCGTCATTCCAGAAAGGAGGTATTCTGTATTGTCCATCATGGATGAGGGATGGGGAGTGGGGAGCTAATAGGGGAGCAAAAATAGCGATAAATAAAAAAACAACTACAATGATGAAACCCAGGAAAGCATGTTTATTTTGCTTAAGGTGGTAGTACGTTTCTTTTACCCAAAATTCCATTATTTTCATCTGTATACTCGTAGTTTTGGATCAATAATAAGGTAGGAAAAATCAACCAGCATGTTTATAGTCATTATCACTAGAGCAATACAAAGTATTCCTCCTTGGATGACGGGATAATCCCTTGCTGTTACCGATTCCACAATCCATCGTCCAATACCGGGCCAAGAAAAGATAGTTTCAGTTAAGATAGCTCCAGCTAAAACAGTACCCACCATTAATCCCGTTATGGTCACCACTGGAATTAAAGCATTACGAAGTCCATGTACGAAAATCACACGAAAGTTCGACAAGCCCTTGGCCCTAGCCCCTCGAATATATTCTTCATTTAAAACCTCTATCATACTCGATCGGGTCATACGAGCCACCACTGCTAAAGGAATAGTGCTAAGGGCAAGTGTGGGAAGAATAAGGTGGCGTAGAGCAGACCAAAAGGAATCGATTCCATCTTCACTAAACCAAGTGTCTACAAGCATAAAGCCTGTAATGAATTCCACATCGTAGATGGCACTGATCCTGCCTGAGACAGGAGTCCATCCCAGATGCACAGAAAAGAAAAGAATTAAAATCAGTCCCCACCAAAAGATAGGCATGGAGTAGCCAATAAGAGAAATGCCCATAAGCACATTGTCGTATAGAGAGTTTTTCTTCACAGCAGCGATGATCCCACAGGGAACGCCCAGCAGTAAAGCTAGAAAAATAGATAATAATCCCAGTTCTACGGTGGCAGGAAATCGACCAAAAAATTCTTCGGAGACTGGTCTTTTGGACACAATGGACGTGCCTAAATCTCCTTGAAATACATTGAAGATATAATGGAAGTATTGTTCTACAAGTGGACGATCCAGACCTAGATTTTTTTCCATGGCTTTGTATCTAGCTGGATCCCCTCCCCTCTCTCCCAGCATTAACAGTACAGGGTCTCCTGGAACTAATCGTATTAGACCAAAGGCTAGGACACTAACACCTAAAAAGGTAAGAAATAGAATAAAAAATTTTCGACAAAAAAACCGGAGCATTTATTGACGTATGTCCACTCCATACAAGGAATCATCTCCTACTCCATTGATAAGGAAGCCTTTTACATTGCTTCGAACTGCACGATAAACGATGGAATGGGCAATGGGTACCCAAGGGTTTTGTTGTTTAAATATCTTTTGGGCTTTTAGGTAGTAATTTTTTCTCACCTTTCTATTCGTATTAGATTGGGCTTGCTCCACTAAATCATTAAATGGTTTATAGCACCATCTGGCCACGTTACCGCCTGTCTTCACTGCTGCACAGCCCAGTAATATGTGAAGAAAATTATCCGGGTCTCCATTATCTCCAGACCAACCCAATTGAATCATTTGGTGTTCCCCGTCTCTGGATTTTTTTAAATAGGTGGGCCAATCGTAACTTATTAATTTTATTTTTACACCAACCTTGGCTAAGTCCGATTGAATCATCTCTCCCATCTTCTTCCCGGATGGATTGTAGGGACGACTAACGGGTAGGGTCCAAAGCTCGGCAGAAAAACCTTCCGGATAGCCAGCTTTTATAAGTAATTGCTTAGCCTTTTTTATGTCATAGCCATGGTCCTTTATTTTTTCATTATAACTCCACATAGTGGGAGGAATGGGGTTTTTAGCAACTTGGGCGTGCCCCAAGTAAATAGCTTTTATATAGGCACTTCGATTAAGGGCATGGTAAATAGCTTGACGAACAATCACATTATTAAATGGTTTTTTCTCCACATTCATGGCTATATAGCCCACATTCAAACCAGGTTTACTAAGAACAGTGATGTCAGTATTTTTTTCCATGCTTATTAGATCTGCGGGGGATGGGTGTGTAACAATATGGCACTCTCCCGTACGAATTTTCTGGTAGCGCACGCTAGGGTCTTTCGTAATAGCAAATACAACTTTATCTAGTGGCGACTTTCCAAGAAAATAAGAAGGGTTTGCTGTATAGTGAATCGTGGAATCCTTCACATAACGTTGAAAAATAAAGGCTCCTGTTCCCACAGATAAAGTGTCCACTTTTTCAGGTGTACCTGCCTTGAGCATTTTCATGGCGTACTCTTCGGACAATATACTAGCAAAATGCATTCCCATATTTGCTAAAAATGGTGCCACTGGTTTGCTTAAGAGGAACTCTACCGTATAATCATCTACTTTTTTAATGTCTTTAATGATTTTATTCATTTCCATCCCTAAAAAATAATCATAATTTCCTCCGCTAATTTTATGGAAGGGGTGAGTTTTTAGCCGTTGACGATTAAAAGAGAACAGCACATCCGTTGCATTAAAATCCCGGGTGGGTTCAAAAATTTTTGTGGAGTGGAATTTTATTCCTTTGCGCAAATAAAAAGTATAGCTTTTACCGTCTTTGGCAATTTTCCATGAACTTGCTAGTGAGGGAATTATCTCAGTGGTTCCAGGCTTAAAGGCCACAAGGCGATTATAAATCATATTTGCCCCTGCCACCAAGGAGGGACCATCGGTTGCTATTTGGGGATTAAAGCTACTGGGACTCCCCTCAGAGCAATACACCAGCACTTTCTTCTTTGCTCCCATTGCACCCAACGGTGTAAAAAAAAGGCAAAAAACAATAAATAAGGGATAATAATTCTTCTGCATATAACCTCCTAAAAAATATAAAACCAAGTAGTCTGTGTTTATTCTTACCACTACTTTCCTATATTGGTCAAAGTCTCTAGGTTAAGCTGTTTTTCGCATAGCATTATTATGTTTGCATTAGGATGCTTGCATTAGGATGCTTGCGATGCTTGCATTACGATGCTTGCATTACGATGCTTGCATTATTTTTCTATTGATAAATTCTCTAAAAAGCCGAAAGGAAAGCATGGCATGGTTGTATAAAAAGAAGGCTAGCGTGGATGGTATTTTCCTTGATATTTCCCCTTTTCCCGTACTCAGGGTCACGGAAGAAGGCATCCTGCTATACGCCAACGCTGCCAGTAAGAAATTATTACTGGCATGGAAAACAAAAATTGGTAGGAAAATCCCTGAATCCATTAAATGTCTCACCTATTCGTCTTTAATGGAGAGGCAACCCAGCACTTTTGAGTGTGAGGTTCAAGAGGAAATTCATAGAATCACAGCAGTGCCTGTATGGGAAAAAAAATACGTCAATCTCTATGGACAAAATATTACTCAAGAGAAAAAAATAGAAGAAAGTCTTCTGGAAGAAAAAGAAATTGCTCTCAACGCAATTCAAACAAAATCAAATTTTCTAGCAAATATGAGTCATGAGATACGAACGCCAATGAATGGAATTATTGGTATCATCAGTTTATTAATAGATACAAAGCTATCTCCTGCACAAAAAGAACAGGTAAGTATCATTAAAGATTCTGCGGATACTCTGCTCATACTTATTAATGATATTCTAGATTACTCTAAGATTGAAGCTGGTCAGATAAATATTCAATATGACGCTTTCAATATGGAAGATGCATTAAGAAACATTATTAAGCTATTGGAAGTAAAGGCAGAAGAAAAAGGAATTGAATTATCCTACCAGACAGATGAAAATTTTCCAAAATGGGTCAATGGAGATAAAACAAGAATTGTACAAGTTATTACAAACCTTCTGAGCAATTCCATAAAATTCACACAAAAGGGTTCCGTGAAACTTACAGGGAAAATAAAGGAAGAAAAAAAGAGCAGTTATAAATTAGAATTTTTAGTAAAGGATACGGGAATAGGTATTTCTGATAAAGTTAAAAAAGAAGTGTTCAAGCCTTTCCAACAAGCAGATGCATCCACAACAAGGGAATTCGGAGGAACGGGGCTTGGTCTATCCATTAGCCGACAACTTAGCCATCTCATGGGAGGCAACCTATACATGAAAAGCACGGTGGGTAAAGGCACCACTGCTTATTTTAATTTTTTAACAGTAAAGGTGGAAAAAGATTTTATAGAGAAGAAGGAAAGCAAAAAAGAAAAAAGGCACATACCAGAAAATTTAAAAATCTTATTAGTAGATGATGGAGCCATTAATCGACTGGTGGCTGTTAAAATGTTGGAAAAGATAAATATAAGTTGCGAAGTAGCTGAGAATGGAATAGAAGCTATTGAGAAATTGAGAGAGAATCCATACGACATCATTCTTATGGATTGTTTAATGCCCAAGCTCGACGGATTTGAAGCAACAAAAATAATTAAAAAAGAATGGAGCAAAGAAAAATGCCCAAGAATCATTGCTATAACTGCAAATGCCATGCCTGAAGATAAAGAAAAATGCTTAAATGCTGGTATGGATGATTATATAAGCAAACCAATCTCTATAGAAACCTTAACCAGCGCTTTAGAAAAATGTACTCCCATAAATAAAGGAGTCAAATGAAAAAAGTGCTCGTAGTTGATGACGATAAATCCACAAGAACTATTCTACGATCTATTTTAGAAAAAAATGGATATATTGTAACTGAATGTAGCGATGGAAACGAAGCATGGGATAGAATACAAAAGCCTTCTTCCCCTCAGCTTATTCTCACGGATTGGCTTATGCCAAATCTCAATGGCATTGAACTATGTGAGAAGATAAGAAAAATGAAAGAAAAAAACACATTTTTCTATATTATAATAATTACTTTAAATAATAAAATCCAAGAAATCACCCGTGCCTTAAACTCTGGAGCAGACGATCATGTATCCAAGCCTTTTGTACAAAAAGAGCTTATTGCAAGAATAGCCGTGGGATTTCGAATGATAGAACTGCAAAGAAAACTTGATATGGAAAGAGCCAAAAGAATTCATCTGGGGAAAATGGCTGCCATCGCAGAAACAACATCAGGAATTGCTCATGAAATTAATAATCCATTGTTTGTATTACAGGGAAATATGGAAAAAATAATAAACGTAATTAAAAATAAAGAAAACACACAAAAAGCATATATTCCTGCAGAAAATATGCAAAAATCCATCAATCGTATTCAAAAAATAATAAAGGGTCTATATATATTCTCTGAAAAAGAAATAGGTATAAAAAACAAAATAAAAATAAATGACATTATGGAAACTATGCTCAATACATGCAAAGAAAAATTAAAAAAACATAAAATAAACATAACATACGAAAATAAAGACTCTGAATTATTTTTAGATTGCTCTCCATCTCAAATTTCCCAATGCCTATTCAATATAGTGAAAAACTCATGGGAATCCATAGAGAATAAACAAGAAAAATGGATACACATAATAATAAAAGAAAGTCAAGATAATATTCAAATCAATGTTTTAGATAGTGGAGATAAATTAGAAGAAAAAATTATCAATAAAATATTCATGCCTTTTTTTACCCATAATAAAGAAAATACCCATACGGGGCTGGGACTCAGCATTGCTCAAGGATATGCCCACGCCCATAACGGTGAAGTAATCTACGATAAAAAATCAAAAAATACTTGCTTTGTATTGATTCTACCTAAGCAACAGAGACTATAGATTTTTTTTCATCTATTGTTAACTAAAATCCCTACCAACTTCCTTTATGATATGGGTAACAACCATTTGTGGTTTTAGTCCAAGTTCCATTACTATTACAGCGATAAGAACAAGATCCTTTGAATTGCTTAAAGCAAAACCATCTTCCTCCCCTTGGACCACCCCAAACACAACCTTTAGTTTGACCAGGCTTCTGAGAGTATCCGTTTGTAACATTTGGTCCAGCAGCACAAGTGCCTGTTTTATTACCTGCGGTATTGCTCCTACCCATCCTACACTCAGCTCGCAGTTTCCCTGCCCAGAGTATATTATCACCCTTAGGTGCGAGAGTCCCTTTAAAATTTTGAGCTGAACAACTTGCCGCTGTTGCTAGAGTACAGGCTTTATTTTTATTCCAGTATGTGGTGCCGTTTGATCTTTTTTTACAGGTATAGTTACAAGTACCTGTATACTTACCGCCACATTTACCTTTAACAGCGGCGTTGAGATCAGATATTCTTAAGGAACAACCAGCTATATTTTTAGGCGCACACTGGGGCGCAGGAACAGGAGCCACTTCATAGGATCCACATGAATTTTTAGATTTAGTCCATCGCCCATTAGTCGTATTGCACTTATAGGAACACTTATTAGTAGATGGATTTGTTACTCTGCAAATTTTTACACGCTTCCCAAACTTACCCTGATAACGACAGGTTTTAGAAACTCTCGAGCAAGTACCATTTACAATACCATTAGTACGGGCGCGAGAAAGAGTACATTTTAATTTTTTAGGCTTGTCACCACCCGTCCAATTGGACTCAGATGCAGGAAACGTCTTTCCAACACAATCTTTTTTTGGTGCTGGTGCTGGGGTGGTCACTATCCTTGTATGACAGTTATTCTTTTCAAACCTCCAATTACCGCGAGAGCAATTATAAATACAAGAACCACCAGGAACTTCGCATTTTTTCTTACGATTATCGCCTCTTCCAACAAAAGTACAATCTGGCTTATGCTGATTGCAGACACCTTTTTTATTAACAGCATTATACTCGTTAGGTAAAACGCAAGTCCTTCTTCTATCTGATGGAGAAAAAGTCGATCCTATTTTACTAATCCTTTTTGCGTAACATTGAACTACCGGAGCAGGTACAGATTTTTTAACTTGCTTACAAGTATTACTTTTCTTTCTCCAGTTACCGTCCATACACTTATACCTACAGCTCGCTCCATTAACTCTACTAAAGAAAACTCTCTTACGATTTCCATACTCTCCCTCATAGCGAGTCGCACTGGACACCAGACAATCGCCTGTTTGTTTCGTATCATAAGTACCTCTAGAGAGAGCACACGCCACCTTTGAATGTTTACGTCCAAGACTAGCATCAGATTCACTGGCTGAAATTGTTTCTGCTACACAATTACGTGGCGATGGTAAGGGAGCTGGAGTTCTTACGCCTCTCTTTCTACAATTATTCTCAATTCTTGTCCAAGATCCACTTTCGGAACATTCGTAATTACAAGAACCACCGCTGATATCACAAACTTTCTCACGATCAGCATACTTCCCTTCAAAACGGCAATCTTGTGATGTCTCACTACAAAATCCAGATCTAGATTCATTTTTTAAAGCAGGGCCAAGGTTGCAAGTTAATGCTCTGGAAGAACTGGCCGAAGACTCATCTTTATCTGTCAATAAACCGACACAATCGTCATCATATTTATATAAAGTAAGTTTATCTATGGGTTTCACCCATTTTGCTGAACCATTACTTAACTGACCATAGGTATTATCTCCCCAACACTTTGCTTTTTTATTAGGCAGTACTAAACAGCCATGGGGAGTATCAGTAAAACTAACGTCAATCTGAGTAGCTGAAAACTTTCTAACTAATGCGGGAACTTCATAAATAGTACCGTCTATAGTTCCCCAGCACATTAAAGTATTGTCTACTAAACTAGCGCAAACAGAGTCTCTAAAAGAAAAAACATTTTTCATTTGGCTTAGTTTTTGAACAACAGAGGGAGGGGCATTTTTTGTGGTCGTATTGTTCCCTAATTGCCCCAAACTACCATCTCCCCAGCACTGAACAGAAGCATTATCTAAAAAAGCACAAGTGCTTTTTTTCCCTGCACTAACTTGTATTGCATTGCTAATGCCAGTTACCGTTTCAGATGCAATTAACTGATTTCCATTATTTTCGCCACCTATGCCGAGTCGAGCATTGTTACGAAGTCCCCAGCACCGTAAAGATCCGTTATTCATTCTTGCACAGCTATGTGACACACCAACAGAAATTTGAACAATGTTTTCAAGGCGACTGTTTCTACTGGCCAATAGATATGTGGGTCGAGAAGCATTAGTTTTGGAATTATCTCCCACCTGACCATCGTTATTCTTCCCCCAACATTTAGCATCGCTATTAGCAGTGAGAGCACAGGCAGTGTTTAGACCCACCGAAATCTGAGTAATATCTGCAAGATCAATAAGTTTAGTTGGAAATTTTTGATCAAGCTCTCCACCTATACCCAAATTTCCAAAACGATTATGCCCCCAACACCATACAGATCCGTTCCGCAAACGCGCACAGGTGAAACCCTCACCAGCACCAATTTCAACCACATTAGTGAGTTTTGTTTTCGGATTAGTGCTTATTAAAACAGGCGCAGGAGATAATACAATATCCTCACTTGAACCCACACCTAATAAACCAGAAGAATTCTTTCCCCAGCACCATACAGTATAATCCGTAAGAAGAGCACAGGAGTGATTTTTTCCTGTGGCAATTTGTAGTACCTTTAATTCCACTGCAGAGACATTTTCTTCAACCAGAAATTCTTCCGCTAACGTAAATTGACCCCAAACACTACATAAACCAATGATCCCTAGCACACCTAGCGCAAACAGCTTCCGACAATTTCTCAACATAATTATTCTCCCTTTATTTTAATAATATATAGCCCATAAAACAGCATATGTCAAGACATAAAATAGCTCTTTTTAAGGGTATAATGCCAGTAATTACGTTCTTACAATGCTCTGGTTCCTAGAGATTGAGGCACCTGCTCGATAGCATAAAAGTGCACCGCTAGATTTGTATGATGCTTGCTAAAATTTGTTTTGCCTCTAAGAATACCACCGATCCCGGTCCGGATCCCATTCATCCCAAGTGGGAATTTCTTTTAATTTGGTTTGCAAATTTTTTGGAACAATTCCAGGAACAATAAAAGCCTTTTGACGATGCAAAGGATAGGGATTGCGAAGTTCTATTCCTAGCGTACCTAAAATAGCACGGGCAATATACCATGTGGCTTGTGAGTTCCAACCATGGGCTACCTTAATAACAATACCCAAACCATTCTTATAATCTTTGTGCTCAATAGCAAGACCAAGCAAACCATCGGCTCCTTCTTTAGCAATGGCCGTTCCTCCAGCAGATTTAATCACTGTGGTGTCCAAACGATTAAAGCCCCCCACTAAATCAGGCTCTCGTACCATGCTTTCCCAAATCCAATCCTCGTGACGGTTCTTTGCTAACTTAGCATAACATTGTGCTAATTCTTTTACAGTCATGGAGACTGTGGGCAGACCATCTCCATCTCTAGCCACCCTCAGAGGTTTCCAAGTGGAACCTAACTGCTCTTTCAATAATTCTTGGTATTTATCAAAAATAGTATGGGAGGGTAATGTATAGCCTGCCCGATTCCAGCCCTTTAGACGACACCCTGCCAGTATAGCAGCATGATGGCCAGAGGAATTATTAAACCAGCGACGATTTCTCCGCACCTGCCTACCAAACTGTATAAGAGGAATATCTAAAGGTGTTTGCATCAATCCCCATTCCTCTTCACTTAAAATAGACTGTGCCATCTCTATATGTTCCGCAGAACCATTATGGCTAGCAACACTAATGGCTTTTTGTTTCCAGCTCAATTTACTATCCAAGACATCGGTAAACAGTTTCATGTAGAAAAGTTTCATCATACTTCGTCCATAACAAAGTACGTCTCCTCCAAAGGAATGGATAAGTTTATCATTGGAATAAAAAGCCACTGCTCCATGAACTGTATTTTCACTAATATCGTTGCGACGATAATCCACCAAAGGCTCCCAACTCACATCCCTTCCCGTGGGGATATTCTTGTGAGATTCTCCCAAAGGATTGTTGGGAAATACCTTAGTCATACTCGTCCGAAGTGTCTAGAACATTACGTTCCCCATGGTATGTGTCTGGATCTTCTTCATCAAATTCCAAATCTCTAGCTTTTGTTGATGAAGGCTTCAAAGATACCACAGCGGAACCCGTACCATAAACAGGTTCATAGGCAAGAACTTTACCTGTATACCAATTATGGGCACCAGAAATAGAGGCTAACCACCAAAACGGCTTAAAGTTCCCCACTTTCTTCACTCTAGCCTCTCTATGTATTTGCCTTGATAACTGCTCCACATCCTCCAAACGCCCCTTGCCCAATAATTCCAAAATTTTCTGGTTCCATTCTTCATCTTTTAACGAATGAATTTTATCCTCACTGGGCTCAATAAAATCCTTATGCAAGCGATTGGATAAAGTGGAAACAATCACCGCAACTGCTCGCTTATTGGATTGCTTTAAAGCATCTACAGCAGCCTTACCTAAAACCACTGTCTCAGCCCTATCCGCATAAACATTGCTGGAAACAATCACTGCAGGCAAACGATTGTTAGGATTGATTAACTGGAGAGCCACAATAGAACCGGTATCGATGGGAAAACCTTTATAATTTACAGTGCGAGAATGGAGACCACGACTCTTACAAGCTCTATCATAGGCTTGGGCAAAATCAGAGTCCATTCTTAATTTATAGGGGATGGAACCTAAATCATGGAACTGCTCATCCACATGTACCCACTCTGGCATCGGGTCCGCTTGAATTTGATGACCAATCACACTGGGCCACATAGTGCTGTAAATAATAATAAGATCCACTTCTGGAAGCTCACGAATCTCTGCTTCTACTTTCTGAAAAGCATCTCGTACTCGTCCCCAACCAGGATTTTTTTCTGGACATAATAGGGGATGGGGCAATCCGGGCAATACATAGGAAGCCACAATGGGGTTTTCCACTATTTCTTTCTGATCCTTGATTGGTTTATTTATTTTCATAGTCTTATCCATTTTTTTCATGCGACCATTCCACAATAGCATTACCCGTACCAATAACGGTGCCATACCCGTATACCTCTGCTGAATAACGGGGAAGACCTAGGGCAGACAACATCCAAGTTAAAGCCCCTGAATCCGTTTCTCCCATGGTTTGCTCCGTAAAGTCGGGAATGATGTCGATAATTTCCTTAGTCTTTCCCTGCTTCATCATCTCTATCATTTTCATATCCCAAATATATTGGTGGTGATTATAAATATGTTCCCTGCTCATATCCTCTGGTACCTCTGCCTCTGTGGTAAAGTGTCGATGGGATAGGGAATTACTTGCCAACAAAACAGCTCGTTTTCCCGTACTCTCTATAGCTACACGAGTGGCTTCACCTAAATCCATCATAAGATTTTGCATATAATCCACACTGAAATAAGAGGAAGCTCGATTAGAAGAAATGGATACAATGGGCTTATCCCAAGAAGGATTTAGCATGTGACAGGAAACAATGGTTCCATAATCCACTCGAAAATCAGGATTACGCATCATCTTTGTGGTCAAATTTCTTGCCTTAGCCTCCCCATGTATTGCTTCCCCTAAATCCACATCCACTGTTAAATCATAGTGAAAACGGAAAAGATTGGGAAAAATCGGGTCCACCGATAAGGATTTAAAACTGGGAACACCTAAAATATGGGTGCCCACGTATGTCTGCCAATGGGGGGAAAGTACCACCAATACATCATAGTCCTTGGAGGATAAACTCTTTCGAGCCCCTTCATAAGCCCAGCGTAATGTCTCCCAACCACATTCTGCCACGGGTTCATTTTGCTCTGGATTTTCTCCATACACAAGGTGAGGGGGATGGGGTGCTAAAAACCCAGCTACAATCTTTCCTACAGCCACAGTCAATATCCTTTCTCCTCTACTATTAGCACATTTTAAAGAACAAAGGAACCCAGCCCATAACTCCTTTATCCATTGACTTTCCCAAGATTTTTACATACCGTAATGCCCATGGAAGATATTTTTTTCATGGAAAAAGCCATCTGTCTTGCCAAGCTAGAGGCAGGAGAAGTGCCCGTGGGGGCTATTATCGTTCATAATAATAAGATCATTGCTCAAGCACATAATCAAAAGGAAATAGGGAAAAACCCCCTCCTCCACGCAGAAATGATAGCCATCAACCAAGCAGCCCAACAGCGAAAACAATGGCGGCTTTTAGATTGTACCCTCTATGTAACCCTTGAACCCTGCCCCATGTGCATGGGAGCAATTATACAAAGTCGCATTCCACGATTGGTCTATGGATGCAAGGATCCCAAGGGTGGAGCCGACTCCCTTTACCAACTTTCTTCCGACACTCGACTCAACCACCAACCCCAGGTACAAAGCGGAGTACTGGAAGAACAGTGCGGAAAACTATTAAGTAATTTTTTTCATAACCGACGAAAAGAACGAAAAAACCTATCCCCCATGGGTGCTCCATGAAATACCATAAACTCGTACTCCTTCGACATGGAGAAAGCAAATGGAACCAAAGCAATCAGTTTACAGGTTGGCGGGATATAGGTTTAAGCGAAAAAGGTAGGGAAGAGGCAAGTAAGGCAGGAGAGTTATTGAAATCTAGAGCCTATCATTTTGATAAAGCCTACACTTCTCTCTTGAGTCGAGCCCAACACACTCTGGATATTGTTATCAGTAAACTGGATCAAAACTCCCTACCCATAGAAAAATCTTGGAAACTTAACGAACGCCATTATGGTGCGCTCCAAGGACTCAATAAAAAAGAAACTATGGAAAAGTATGGAGAAGAACAAGTCTTTCTATGGAGGCGAAGCTACCATACCCCTCCCCCACCTTTGGATAGAAAAGATCCCACCCACCCCATGCATGATGAATTGTATAAAGACATTCCACCTGAAATTCTTCCCGATGGGGAGAGTTTGGAAAATACGATAGCGCGAGTGATTCCCTACTGGGAGTCCACTATTGCTCCCACAATCAAAAAAGGAGAAACAGTGCTGATAGTGGCACATGGAAATAGCCTTAGAGCACTTATAAAACATTTAGATAAAGTTTCTAACGAAGAGATTTCTCAATTGGAAATCCCAACAGGAATACCTCAATTGTACGAACTGGATGAAAATCTCCAACCACGCCAAAGGAGGGAGGCATGAAAAATAATTTTTCCATCACCATCCCCATCAGTATTTTTATAACGATAATGGCTATCGTTTACCAGCGAAGCACGGGGCCCACATACCCTAAAAAAATAACTCTATCTATTGGAGAACAAAATCTATCTATCCCGTTTCCCCGCAGTCAAGGTGGACCCTTGGGCGCGGAAATCATACTCCCCCTCCTAGCTCCCGATATGCAAGCCACCCTTCATTATAAGCGCTACCCAAGCCAAGACTCTTGGGCAAGCACCCCCTTTCAAATAAAAAATAAACAACTAATTGCATCCCTACCCCACCAACCACCTGCTGGAAAAATGCAATACTATGTGGAGGTGGAACACGAGGGGAGAAAACAATTTTTACCCAAGCCAGAGGATCCACTCCTACTACGCTATAAGGGAAATGTACCGGCTTGGATACTCATTCCCCATATTTTATTTATGTTTTTTGCTATGTTCTTGTCCAGCCTCGCCGGAATGGAAGCTTTATACAAAACAAAAAAAACCTTTCCTCTGGTATGCATAACCACTACATGCCTTATTCTGGGAGGAATAGTACTGGGCCCTCTTGTTCAAAAATACGCTTTCGGCGTATACTGGGCAGGTTTTCCTTACGACTATGACCTCACCGATAACAAACTTCTAATTGGTGTGATCTTTTGGATAGTAGCCTTATTAACAAATTGGAAAAAATTTCGTCCTCAATTTATCCTGCTTGCCGCAATTGTACTTTTAATTGTATATTCCATACCTCACAGCATGATGGGTTCCCAGTTCAACTACGAAAAGAATCAATTGGAAACACAAAGATAGTTTATTTTTTTATTTTTACACCAGCGCCCTGATCATAGACTAATAAAGCCCCATAGTGCACACTTTCCACAAGAGATATGCATCCAATAAGAAATAAAATTCCTATGCATCTTTGGAACCAGCGCTCCTGGCGTATGGAAATTTTCAGTCTACTTGATTTAAAAAATAGAATGAAATCTAAGAATAAAATGCCTAAAAAAATATAAAGTGTGCGATAGGAGCTATCTTCATGGTCATATAAAACCGTAATGTCATCTAAACTAGACTTCACTTTTTCTACAGCAATATCTCCAGTGAAAAAAGTAATTCCTAAGAAGACAATTCCTCCGATTAAAAAAATTTGAGAATTGAGAAAGAAAAAATCTTTCCATTTCTTTTTACTCTCAGCAATGCAAAAAAGAGAAAGCCAACGGAAAACCGCACTCAATACCAATATAGCAATAGGAAAGTGGGCTAACAATGGATGGAGCAATTCTTCACGCGAGAGCATAGACCAAGACATGGAATCAACATACCATGTCAAACCCAAAAGGCAAGTCCGTCGTAGAAAAGACTGTAGTTTTTTGTTATCCTTTCAACCTAGACTATGGAAAAAACTCTACACACACCTGATCCACCTGCTCTTCCAAAAGCCACTGCTTTTACAGGACTTTCTCTTCTGTCTACTAACTTGAAAATGGAAAATGCCACGCTTGTGATTCGAGGAAAGACCATAGAGTATATCGGGGAAACACCCAGGCATGGCTGGAAAAAAGAATCCCCCTATGGAGAGGACACTCTTTGCATTGATGCTAGGGGCTTTCTTGTGACCCCCGGCTTTATTAATGCCCACACTCACCTGCCACTGGCCTACTTACGAGATAGGGCCCATGACAGGGCCGATATGATTGAAACTGTTTTCTTTGCGACAGAAAAAAATTTAAGCCCAGAACTCATGAAGCCTCTATCCTATAGTTCCATCTACGACGGTCTACTTAGTGGTGTTACCTGTTTTGTGGATCATTATTTTTATATCGACGGTATCATTGGAGCCCTTAAAGAGTTTGGACTCAAGGGAGTGGTGGGAGAATCTCTTGCCGACCAAGCGAAATCCTTTCCCAACCGAACCACATGGAAAGAAGCAAAAAACACAATAGAGAACTGGCCCCACGGAGAGGACTTTCCGCCCATTGTAGCTCCCCATGCAAGCAACACAGTTTCCAAAGAGCAGCTTACGGATATGGCAAATTTTGCTCGACAACATTCCCTTCCCCTCCACTACCACCTTTCCCAAACAGCCAAAGAATATGAAGAAGTGGTAGAACTTCATGGCATCTCTCCCGTAGAACTGGCCAAACAATGTGGAGCATTGGGAGAGCATAGTTTAGTGGTTCATTTAACAAGTGCGAGTGAAAAAGATTTGGACCATATTCAAGAGAGTGGAGCCACAATAGGATTTTGCCCCACTTCACAAATTATCTATGAGAAGTTAGCTCCCATAAAAAATATATGGGATCGTTCTATCCCCTTGGCTCTAGGCAACGACTGTTCTGCCTCCAATGATTCCATGAATATCCTACAGGAAATGAAAATTGCTGCTCTACTTATAAAGGATAGACTAGGCACAAAAAATATGAAAACTATTGCAGAAAAAGTGTTTTCCATGGTGACTGATGAGCCTGCACGCTGCCTCAATCTTCCTAAATTAGGCAAGCTCGCTGTGGGCAGTAGTGCCGATATTGTGTTCTTTCAAAACGACCTCTCCAATCAACCCATTGTCAATCCATTAACTAATATGTTATTTAGTATGAGTTCTAGGGATGTAAAGCATGTTATGGTAAATGGAAGGTGGGTTCTTTGGAACCAAAACCCAACGTTAGTAAATAAAGAGAGTTTACACAGTGATTATATGAATGCAGTTTCTGAAATAAAAAAACGTTCTTCCTTAACCCCATAGCGATGGAGATATTATAATGTACACATTAACTTTTACTTATGGATTTGAAGCAGCCCATCGCTTTACAAAAAGCAAGGAAAAATGTTCCACGCCCCATGGACATAGCTGGCAAGCCTCTTTAGGTTTCCAGGGAAGTCCAGGAAAATTAAACGACCAATCCATGATAGAAGATTTTGCTATTTTAAAAAAATCATGGAAAGATTTTATTACACAGACGGTGGACCATAGTTTCCTATACCACTGGCAAGACCCCATATTGTCATCCCTAAGGGATCATATTCCAAATTTCCGAGGGCTTCCTTTTCCCGATGATCCCACCACGGAAGTAATTGCAGGTCTCTTTCTCATAAAAGCTCAAAAGATGGGAGAGAACTTACCCGTTACTCCAATGGAAGTAACCATTCAAGAAACAAGCAGCAATCGAGTACATTTTACTGCAGAGGGAATCCCTTCATTAAGGAGAAAATTACAATTAGAAGAAAAATTCTTTGGCTGGTGGGATCACAGCGAACCACAAGCTACCAACATAGAAATAAAGGAAAAATAAAAATGGAAACATTCATACAAAAACTGCCAAAAGCAGAGTTACACTTGCACATTGAAGGTACTCTGGAGCCAGAACTGATGTTTTCTCTAGCCAAACGCAATGCTATTGCATTGAAATATAAGTCCATCGAAGAAGTCAGGGCCGCTTATAATTTTCATGACCTTCAATCTTTTTTAGATATTTATTATGAAGGGGCAAAGGTTCTGCAAACAAAAGAAGATTTTTACGATCTCACATGGTCCTACCTAGAAAAAGTAGCAAAAGAAAATGTGCGACATGTGGAAATTTTTTTCGACCCACAAACACATACAGACAGAAACATTCCATTCTCCACCGCAGTCACAGGTATCAAGGAGGCTCTACAAAATGCTCAAAAAGAGTTACATATATCCCATAAACTTATCATGTGCTTCCTTCGCCACTTAAGTGAAGAGGCTGCCCTAGAAACTTTACATCAAAGTCTAGAATATAAGCACTGGATCGACGCAGTTGGTTTGGACTCTTCAGAAAAAGGCAACCCACCTTCAAAGTTTCAAAAAGTTTTTGCTAAGGCAAGAGAGCATAAGTTTCTTACCGTTGCCCATGCAGGAGAGGAAGGTCCACCAGAATATATCTGGGAAGCCTTAGACCTTTTAAAAGTCTCTCGCATAGACCATGGTGTGCGCTCATTGGAAGACGATCGACTGATGGAAAGGCTCCGAAAAGAACAAATCCCATTAACGGTATGTCCTCTATCCAATATAAAACTCTGTGTATTTAAAACCATGGAGGAGCATAATATTAAGAAATTACTCCATAAGGGTTTATGTGTAACCATAAATTCAGACGACCCCTCATACTTCGGAGGCTATATAAATGAAAATTTCATACAAACCCAAAAAGCCTTAGATCTAACTAGAGAAGAAATAGGAGAAATAGCTAAAAATTCCTTTATTGGTTCTTTTCTTGAGGAGGATGAGAAAAAAACTTATATAAAAGAAATCGATCGACTCGTGAGAGAAGAGTAGAATTATTTAAATTTTATATATAGCCTCTACCATATCTTTAATTTTATCCCCAATATACCTGTCAATATCCAGTTCCTTCTGTTGGTCCAAATAATATACTAGTACTTTTTTCTCCCTATTATAGTTCACACGTTCCACCTTTTCTTTATCTGTAATAACTTCAATCGTAATTTTTTCTGGTATACTATGGACAGCTATGGAATATGGGCCCAGCATAAGCTCTGCTCTATCTTTTTCTTTAAAAAATTCTACACTTTCGCGAAACTGAGGAAATAAAATATCTCGTCCCTCTTCCAAAATCGCTCCCATTCTCTTAGATCCCTCTAGGATAGCCCGGTGGATCCGTTGGTACTCCAAGCTCTCATTTTTTTGAGCTTGCACAATTTCTTCTTTTTTCTTTATGATGATATCCTGAATACCTGAACGCCAATCCTCTTTTATCATGGAAGACACCCCCTAACGCAGCACAATAATTTTATTTTTCCTATTCTTTAATACTAACATTTTCATCTTATTTTTGAAATATTCCCATCAAAAATAACTAGGCACTCTGACTCTAATTATGGTATTCCCAAAAGCATGAATGAAAAAATAATCTACTCAATGGTCGGAGTAAATAAGATACTCCCTAACGGAAAACAAATTATTAAGGACATTTCCCTATCCTATTTTTATGGCGCTAAGATTGGTGTGCTGGGTTTAAACGGTTCGGGAAAAAGTACTTTATTAAAAATTATGGCAGGGCAAGATACTACCTTTAACGGAGAAGCTCATCTCAACGGAAAATATACCATTGGTTATTTAGAGCAGGAACCGCAACTCACACCAGGAAAAACTGTGCGAGAAATAGTGGAAGAAGGTGTACCTGAAACCATGAGGCTCCTTAAAAAATTTGAAGAAATCAATGCAAAGTTTGCCGATGAAACACAGGATATGGAAAAACTTTTGGAGGATCAGGCCACTGTTCAGGAGAAGTTGGAAAAACTAGATGCCTGGTCCCTAGATGATAAACTGAATTTTGCTATGAACTCTTTACGATGCCCAGCACCTGATCAGAAAATTGACTTTATTTCTGGAGGAGAACGTAGGCGTGTAGCCCTATGTCGTCTCTTGATACAAGACCCCAGCATTCTTCTCCTAGATGAACCCACAAACCATTTGGACGCACAATCGGTACAATGGTTAGAAAAATACCTGCAAGACTATAAAGGCACTGTAATTGCTGTAACCCACGATCGTTATTTTTTAGATAATGTGGCTGGCTGGATTTTAGAGCTGGACCGAGGTCACGGTATTCCTTGGAAGGGAAATTATTCTTCTTGGTTAGAACAAAAGGAAAAACGGCTTTCCAATGAAGCAAAAGCAGATAGTAAGCAAAAAAAGATTCTACAACGGGAGTTGGAGTGGATACAGCTCACCCCGAGTGCCCGTAATAAAAAAAATAAAGCAAGAATACATGCGTATACCGAAATAGCCAATGAAGCCGTGGATCGTGCCTCTCAGGAGCTACAAATCTATATTCCTCCAGGACCACGCCTAGGAAATGTTGTGCTGGAAGCAAAAGACCTCTCCATGGCTTATGAAGATAAGTTACTCTATGAAAATCTCAATTTCACTCTGCCAAGAGGTGGAATCATGGGCATAGTGGGACCCAACGGAGCAGGAAAAACCACACTCTTTAAATTACTTATGGGTCAGATCAGCCCACTATCGGGAAGTATTCATCTGGGAGAAACTGTAAAGATGGCCTATATGGAGCAGTCCAGAGAAGCCCTAGATAAAGATAAAACGGTATGGGAGGTGGTCTCTGAGGGTCAGGAAACTATTTTGCTAAACAAGCACGAGGTTAATTCCAGGGCCTACCTATCTCGCTTTAATATTAGCGGTCATGATCAGCAAAAAAAAATGGGCACTCTTTCCGGGGGAGAACGAAACCGTGTGCAAATGGCTCTCTTATTAAAATCCAACAGTAACCTTCTCCTAATGGACGAACCCACTAATGATTTGGATGTGCACACCCTACGAGCCCTAGAGGAAGCGCTCATAAACTATGCTGGCTGTGCCGTTATTATCAGTCACGACCGCTGGTTTCTCGACCGGGTAGCCACCCATATCCTTTCTTTTGAGGGAGACAGTAAAGCTGTAATGATAGAGGGAAATTATTCAGACTACTACAAAGATTTGATGCGCCGCTGTGGGGAGCAAACCCTAAAGCCCATCAATTACGCCAAAATTAAACGGTAAACGCTCACACCATTAGTTTTTTAATCTTTTCCATCAACACCACAGAATCTAAAGGTTTGCTATGAAAATCATTGGCCCCTAGTTGGATTGCCTTTAATACTGAATCCTTATCATTTTCTCCACTAAAAATAATACAAGGAATTTGTAAGAGGTTTTTATTTTTCTTCCTATATTTTAGAAAATCATATCCTGATTTATTTGGCATATTAATATCCACAATAAATAAATTAATTGTATGGCTCCTAATAACTTGCAACCCTAAATCAATGCTTGGCATTCCAAAAAATTTTATACCTTCTTTTTCCAGTAAAAATTTCACTAGCCGACGAACCTTAGGATCATCGTCTATCAATAAAATATTTCTATTACTTAAATAATCCATTAAAACTCAAAATCCAGCCTGAATTGTAAACTGAAATAAATTGTATTTATGATGTCTTTCTTCATGAACACTACTTAATCCTATAGCTGTTGTTCCTTCTATACCTAAGTGCTGTTTATATAATTGTTTTTTAAATCCAAATCCAATAGAAGTGGCTGTATCTTCAGGTTGAATTTCATCTTCACCATCAAGAACTCTATAATAAGGAAATACAACTCCATATTGAAAAAAAGAATAAATTTGAAAACTCGGATCAAAAGCATATTCTGCTTTCACATCTAAAACATATCCTTTATCACCAGAAACCAATCCTGATTGATAAGCCAGATTATTTCTACCTCCCAATTGAAATTGTTCTATAATAGGAAAATTTCCATTTTTCCCGCTAAGCTGTCCATTTAAGTTTACAGTAAGATTGATATTATATGCTATTTTTTGACGTCTGATTATATCGAATGAATATTTTGTAAACTCACCAATAGTTTTTATATGATTTAATATACTGCTGCTAGTAAATCTTTGTATTTTAAAATCCCCAAGCCATACTCCACTAAAATCCTGTCTTCCAACGTTAACCCCCAATGAGTGCTTATAAAAAATATTTTTATTTAGTAATTGATTTAATGTAGTATTATTAATATTTTGAATATATTCATAGCTAGATTCTATTTTCCAACTTTTATCAACATAAATAGGCTGAATAAACGAACCCGAAACAGCAACAGAACTTCCTGCAACATTTAAAGTTTCAAAAACTCCACCTATAATATCTTGCTCAATTCTTGAATATAATAATTTAATCCGAGTTCCCATATCATTTACAGGCACTTCATAGGAAGCAAACCCAGAGATAGATCCTGCTGTTTTTGTAATACCTAAACTCAAAAGATCATCAATTCCAAATAAAGCTCTATCTAAAAAAGTAACACCATATCGAATAAATCCTGTGCTTTGAGATCCTTTATTATCTAAGTAAACTCCAGCGGAATACCTAGGAATCTCACTTATATTTATTGATATATTTGAAAAGCCTATTTTTGTTCCTGGACTAAGTTTTGCCACTATAGAAGCACTTTTATTTGTTTTATTAAAATACAATAAATGATTCTCAATATCCTTCAAATTAATAAAGTCTCCCTCTATAATGGGAAAGGATTCCTTCAAATAACTGGTGGAAGTATATTTATTTCCTTTAAACTTAACAGTTTCCAGCTTACCCTCAACAAGCAATATTTTAACAACACCCTTACTTATTTTTTGTGGCGGCAGAATTGCCAGACAAGAAGCCGAACCTTTTTTCTTATATAAATTATTAATATCTAAAACAACCTCCTTCAACTCACCAATACTTAACTTTCGCCCTTCATACTGTCTGGTTATATTCCGAATTTCTTTTTTAGACAATATTTTTGATTTAGAAATCATTATTTTCTTTACATTAAACTTAATATTATTCAGCAAGCTCTTTTTATCTCCACTTTCCTTACGTTTTTCTTCTTCTATCTTAATTCTCTTTTTTCTCAAATCCCTGTACCGCTGCTCTCTCTCTAATTTATGTAATTTCTCTAAAATATTTCCAGTGGACAGCTTTCTTTTAATATCATTTAAATCATCTCTAGCCATTACCGAATAGCTACCAAAAATTAATGTGCAACAGATAAAGTAAAAAATATAAATAAATTTCATATATATAATGTTATCATAATAATAATGAAAAAATATCTATACACTATATTTCTATTGCTAATAACTAATGAAATACACGCAAAACCATCATTTTCTGTATCTTTTGGAGGAAGTCAGAATCATATATCTTTTGGAAGCAAAATAAACGATTTTCATAAAGATACATATAGTGCCATAACTTTATTTACCAATTTAAATGTAAATTTATATAAAATAAAAAACATTACTTTATCTGCCAACGGAGGAATAACCTCTTACAATTATCCTGAAGATTTAAATGAATTATCCGGTAAGTCAAAGTTCATAATCCCTAATTTTTCTGCTCAAATAGATTTCAAAATACAGTTTATTAAATGCAGTTTTATATTAGGTAAGACATCCGTAATATCCTCAAGTATGAGTAGAGAAAATAAAGTTTCACTTAATGGAAATAGTGTAAATTTCATTGAGCCTAAAGCATACATTGAGGTATATAAATTGTACAAACTCAATATCAATTTAAATATTAGTTATCAATTATTATCCGCATATTCCCAAACATCAGGAGCAGGCAATAAATTTTCAATGGAGCTGGATATTTTTACAAAGAAAAATAAGAAAAGAAAATCATCATTCTCTATTTTTTGGAAAACACAAGAATATTCCACAGAAGGATTTCAAGAAAAAACTAAAATTATTGGCTCTCGGATTAAATGGAACTTGAGTTTATAAATTATTTAATTTTCATCATCATTAAATATGGTGTTTTCAATATCAATAATATCAGATAATCCTCCATCAAAAACAATGGAATTGAAACTGTCATCAGCTAATATTTTATCCGATAAACTTTTATTTTCATCATCATCTGATGCTATGCTTCTGTTTATTCCGTTAAAATCTTCACTATCCCATGGAGTAAAACTAAAATCTTTCTTACGATTATCTCTGTTTCTATTTGTATAACTAAGTAGACTTCCTTCTTCAATACTGCTGGATAAAATTTCTGGTGTTTCTGTATAACCCTGCAGCCCTTCTGCATCTACTAAAATACGCTGCCCAACCTCTACAACATTATCATTTTTCCCAATAAAATGAGTATTTATTCTAAGTCCCGTTTGATTATAATATAAAATAAATGCATCTGTACTAAAGCTAGTTTGATTTAAATCAAATCTAAATTGATATTCAGGAGCATATAATTGGATAAAACGATCTCTTAAGCTTGTATCTTGATTGTTCATATACATAGTAGCTCGTCCTGCTACTAAATCTATATAATGAGAAATATATCCATCTATAATTCTAAAATATTGACTAGAAACTGAAATTTCAGCTATACTTGCCCGTAGTTGAGTAAACTCCAGTTTACTATTAATATTAGCATTTTTAATCTTTAATGAATTCCCCACACTACCATTATTTCCAGTAGAATTAATTGTAAATGTTTCATTGCTATTTTTCTGTGATAGATTATTTATATGAATGTCATTTGCATCTAAGTTTAAAGACTCTTTAATAGAAGCAGAACCTATACTGATGTATCCCACAGAATCAATATCTGCTTTTTCAGCAATCATAGTACCTATACCTACAGAACCATTTCTGATATCTAATATCACTTCGTTTTCTGCTGAAAGTCTCCCAACTTCTAAATCTCCATCTAATTTTCTTAAATATAAATTATTAGAAGATATATTTGAAAATGAAGCATCAGTGACTATTTCATAATAATTATTTGAGTATCCAATATCACCATTGTCTACCTGCAAAGATATAGAATTTGCATCAAAATTTATATTAGATCCGCTTAGATAAGTATAAGCACGAAGGCTAATATTTTCTCCATATAAAAGATTTCCATTAGCAATATAACTATTTAAGCTATGAACCACAATATTTCCTCGATTAATTGTTATAAGACTTTCCAAATCTATATAATCTTGAGCTATGATTGTAATATTTTTCCCATATATAGTATTTCCTGCTAATTGATTGAAATAACCTTCTGAAATTAAACGGATATCTGCATTAGGAGCATAAATAGATTCTCCTATTTCTAAATTTCCGCCATCTCTAGCTTCAAGTTCCAAAGAATCTCCAGTAGCTGAAACTCCAACTCCAGCAGAAAGTATATTGATGTCACCTTGAGAAGAAATTCTAGAAGAACCCTTTAAGACAATTTCACTAATATTCAAAGAACTGTCATTATTAATGTTTACATCTCCATTGACACTGCGAATTTTAATTTGATTAATATGAGTTTCTAACCCATTCATATTCCCAATACCTTCATCTCCAGATATATAAGCTAGAGCATTATCCCCCATAAGTGAAATATCTATATCACTATCTCCTCCATCTATTATTTCACCTCCTGCATTCAAATTAAATGCATTTTCTTCATCAGCACTTGTACTTATACTTCCTATTTGAATATCTCCTGTGGCTCTAATATCTAGCAACCCTGTGCTAGATACTATAGTACTACCATCTTCCATTATAATAGAGTATTTTTCACTTTCACCGGCAGAACCTGCAGAAAGAGTTATATTTGATGAACTATTTATTAATTTTCCTAAAGAAGAAAAATTTATATCACCATTAATAGATTTTAAATTGATTATTTCATCGGTAGATATTATTCCTTGGACAGAAATTCCTGCCATGGAATCTAGAATTATATCATCTGTTGCCGTTATGGATTGAATATTTAAAATCCTACTTGGGCTATATAAGTAAACACCCCCACTAGACGCAATAGCTGTTAAATTTCCATTTGCATTTAATCCTATATCTAAAGCTTCGTTATTTCCATTAGAGCCACCTATTTCTCCTCCAGCATTCAAATAAAGATCTTTTGAACGAATATCAAGATCCTCATCTTCATAATAATCCAGAATAGAACCATCTGCAGTAAGATAGATAGAATTTTCTGAAAATAAAGTATCTACCCTCATATCACCAGAATTTTCAATTATATAAATATTATTTCTAGCTCGTGCTGTGATTTTATTATTTGCATCTTGTTCTATTAAAATAGGATTAGCTTGAGTTCCAATAGAACCATTACCAGCCTCAAGAATTAAATTTACACCATTAAAAATAGGAGTATTTAATGGCGCGCTGCTGTAAATACTGCCTGAAACCTCCACTCTAATTTGTTCTGTACTAGAAGCTCCTATTATATTTACATCTTCCTCTGACCCTAAAAATATATGACCATTTGCTGTTAAATCAATTGTTCCAGTGGCATCAATATCAATATCTTCTTTTCTGGCAATTCGTAATTCTGTGCTTGTAATAGTTAAATCATCACGCTCTGCAGAGGCCAATGCAATTCTCTCATCATCATTTAAGAGAACAGAATTCGATTCAGAAAATGTAATTATTAAGTCATTTAGAGTACTTCCAATTTGCCCTGCAGCAGTAATTTTAACATTTCTGCCAGAGAAATTTGATGTTTCAATTCTAACTTGTGTATCCGATGTTTCAATAAGTAATCCAGCAGATATACCACTATTGAGTTCTTTCTCTGTCCAAGAAGCCCCTTCTTTCAACATTGCTTCATCTTCAATATTCATAGTATAAGTAAAATTAGGATCATAATTAGTGCTGCCAAAATATTCATGAGATTCATGAAATTTTTCAGTTAATGTATTCTCATAATTTCTTATATTTTCATCGTTCCAATTATTTTGTTCTTTTAATAATATTTTATCTTGATTACTTAATTCAATTATCTTATTAACATCATAAGATTCTGAAGTGTATGTAACTATGCCAATATCATTTCTCACTTCTTGTAAATTTCTATTATTCCAATAATTTTTATATTCACGTTTCTTTTCTGATTTAAAAATTTCTAATGATTCATCTCCACTATTTTCTGCATTAGAACCTGTCAGCCTAAGATCATCATAAATATTTAATAATTTACTTCTAGCAATAACATCTTGTTGTTCCTCTGTATTTCCATCTAAAACTAATCCAGAAGATTTTACGTTTATATCACCTCCATGAGAAATAATTCTATCCACTAATAGATCCCCATCAAACTCACTTATATGTATATCACCAGCAGCTTCTATATAAACGCTTCCAGTAACACTATCTGAATTTATAGACAAAGGATTCAATGCAGCGCCAACTCCAGAATTTCTAGAATAAATTTTAATTGAATTTCCTATTATTGCTTCTGTAGATGAAGATTGAATTAAACCATCAGCTTTTAGAAATACATCTCCATTTTCAGAAGAAATTTGATTAAAGTTAAGATTTCCAATAGACGCATTAATATGAATATCTTTTTCTGCACTAGCTGAAAAAATGTAAAAATCTTCTTGTTCTAATATAATGTTTTTCCCTAAGCCACCTATAGATCCGTTTCCAGCTATTAGTGATAAAGATTCTCCATTTATAGATGCTAAATCAGTGCCACTCAATATATCTCCATTTATAGACTCTATACTTGTATTTCCTTTTAAATTACGAATTGAGGAATTTAATATAATACTTCCTTGAGAACTAACTGAGATATCTCCAGTGTCATATCCAGTAAATTCAATGCTTATATTATGACTTGCTTTTACATTATGTTCATAATAATTCCTATATCCTTCATCATATTCCTGTTTTGTTGTATATCTTGTTTTCACACAAACAATAAACCAAGCTACACACTTAGACGTTGTGATTTGATTTCTTAATTTTCTACTTGCTTGCTCTCTTGTGAACTGATAACTATAATCATTTGAATTAATTTCTGTGGATACATAACCACCATTAATCAATTCACTACTAGTCAAAGAAATCGTTTCTCTGGAAATCTCTGTTCCAAGATCAGTACTACCAAAAGGAATAAATAAAAATTTCGCTCGTTCTACAGCATGCGTAATTATTTCTCTTGAGCCTTCATTTTGCCCATTTACCCAATAATAACGCTGATCAGATTTAGGAGTATATGAAGATGTCCGACTATTTGTTTGGCTAATTATATTATTTGGATTGCCATTGCTGTCTAAAGTAGTATTATCTTTTACAGTTAAAACACTACCAAGTCGACTATATGTTTTAGTATAAGAACTTCCATTAAAACCTGTTCGAGAGGTATCAATAATAGAAATTTTACCCTCAATATCATCTCCTAAATCCAATCGACCTAACGAAATCGTTTTATTTGTTTCATTATTAATTAAAAATCTACCATAACCATCAACTGCTTGTATTATCCCATTTCCAGTACTAATAATTTTTCCAGTAAGCTGGACTAATCCACCACGAACTCCAGCAGCAATCAGTTCTATCTGATCTGTTTTAAAATTAATCCTTGTTCGAAATTTATCAACATTTTCACCAGAGCTACTTATAGTATAATATTGCAAATCAGGAGAACTATTTCCAGATTGTACAGCCTGATTATATAAGTTTCGCGCATTCTGAACATTTGAATTATTAATCATCGAATTTGTTATTGTAATGGACCGATCTGGATTTCCACTTTTTATTCGACCATTTATATTTAATATCTCAGCAGTAATAAAAACATTATTTCCCGCAATTATAGATGATTCTGCCTCTGGAAGTGCGGCACTTCCATCATACATATATTCTGCATCATTTCTATTTGTATTTGTATAAGTATTTCTATTATCAAAGGATTCTAGTTCTTTTTGATCAGCAATAGTTCCAAACTGAGAACTAGGATCTCCACCAATATTATAAATGCCTGAAATATAATTTTGAATAAAATCTTCTCCAGTAGATAGAGTAATAGAATCTGCAAATATACTAGATGAAGACACGATGCTCCCAGAACGATTTGTAATATTTACAGATCCCCCATGATTACTAATAACATCTCTTAACTGGACTTCTGGATTTAATAAATCAGGAAGATTCATTATATTATATCGAGAATCATCCACATCAAAATTATTTATTATAGAAATAGATGGATCTGAACTATTTGTGTTATCAGTAATTAAAAAATTTGCTTGTTCTATTTTTTCTTTATTTCTGGAATTAATAGATTGATTATCTCTAACTCGAATATTATTTAAAATAATTCTTCCACCAGTACGGTTAGTGATATTGAGTTTATTCAATCTAAGAAAACTTGGAGAATCATTGGTAATACTGATTGTTGCATCTCCAGGAGCATAAAGTGTTCCTGTTCCAGTAAAATTATCTCCATATAATCTAATATCTCCATTTTGTGCATAAATATCATCTAACTCTATTACTTGAACGATTGTACTTTTTTCAATAGAACCAAGTTGAGTTTCTAGCCTTGAAATTTCAGAATCCAATGTTGCCTTTATCTCTGGAGCTCCATCATATGCTGCTCTTAATTTCTTCAAACGAAAAATTTCATTAGATATTTCTTGAGTAAGAGGAACATTTCCTTTAAATGTCCACTTAATATTTTCACTTTGACTGCTGGAGTTGATATTTCTAATAAATATTTTATCTTCAGAGCTATTTACATCAAATACTTCCACATTTCCATTAATCTCATTTTTAGCTACAAAATAATGAATTAAATTTCCACTAGATTTTCCATAAGCATGGAAATCGCTACCAAAATTAACATATTGACTATTTTGTATTCCAGATCGAATATTTCCATTTATTTTTACACTAGAGTTAGAATTATCTATAGCTCTTCCTGACCGAATAAAAAGAGCAGAACCATCCGATATACCTAAAAAGTTAGCAATATCAGACAATGCCTCACTATATAGATCTTTTCCTTCTCCATAACCATGGGATACATGCGCTCCATTCTCAGCTCTCAAAATCACATCACCTACACTAAGAACCGCAGCATCATCATTGATAATTACTTCATTTTCTTGTTCAATTGCAGAATTAGCATCAGGACTTGTGGATATGGGGAAAACTGTCTTATTCCAAATCCTAGTTTCTGCATCAGAAATCAAATTATTAGACAGACCTCCATCATGCCCTGCCATAACAAATATATCTCCATCAGAGCGAACTTTTGAGTTATTATCTAAAATGGTATTATTTAAAATAGAAACATTTGCATTAGATATGCCACTTCCTGCTCCAGCTAAACCAAAAGTTTTTATATACGTTACTGCTGAAATATCAGCTAATGTTCGAGAACCAATGGATACATCTCCCACAGAATCTAACGAAGAAAATCTTTCTATATTAATAGTATTACTAGCATTATAATTAATATTAGTTTCAGCTAAAGCGACAGCTATAGCTCCTCCAGCTTCTAATTTACCCTTATCTTTAATATTTCCTTCATTTATTGCACGTATATTAAATTCACCTGGATCAGTCCTATCTCCAATTACTTTTATTGAAGAATTTTCTCCAATATTGATTCCAGTATCATGAGTGATGTTAGTTATACTTGAAGCAGCCGCTGCATTCCAAACACCACCAGAGCCACCATACAAATTCCCATCGGTAAATATATTTTTTTCTGCCTCATTTTTTGCTATTACATTAAAGGAGCGGGCCTCTATTGTATTATAATTACCCATATCAGCAGAAATATTCGATCGAATTGTACTATTTACACGGGATCCACTGGCGCCTACTACAGAGGCACGATAGCTATTAGATTTAGAGTCAAAAACCAATTTCCTGCTGACATTAATAGATACAGAGCCACTCTTGATATTGCTATAACTGCTAGCCGTGCCATCTAATATACGAATATGGGTATTAGCATTAGAATCTATATCAGAGCTGGAAGCCACAAGAGCACCCAAAGCACCTGCACCAGAAGTAGAGTCCGATACTAATCTATTCTCTCCCCTAGCATTCAGCCCAAAAGCATTGATGGCATTTATTGTATTATTTCTACCAAGTTCCACTAAAGATGAAGAATTCAATACAACTTTAGATTTATTAAAGCCAATAGCTAAAAGCCCCCCCACACTCACTCCTAATACCTCACTAGAAACTGTGCTTAAATCGCTTGCTTCCAATACAATATCATTCCCAGAGTTAAATATATTATTTGCTCCTGTCTTAGCTTGAACCACAGAATTGGATTGAGCTAAAGAATCTGTAGCACCCAAACCTATGGAAATCCCTCCTGTGGCTCCCGTTACATAACTGGAAGCACTGGAGTCGCTAGATGGTTTATTTATTAAACTAAATAGTGTAATATCATTTCCAGCATCAATACGAACATTGTCCCCTACTTCCACTGAACTAGTAGTAGATAATATTGATTCAGAAGTATTAAGACCAACGCTTGATCCTCCAGACACATTTACTCCAAATGTTTTTGTTAAAATTTTTGGATTAATATTGGATAGGATTTGAACATTATTATTTGCCTGTATAGTTGAGTTGTTGTTTATTTTTGAAATATTAATAGATCTATCTACTGCTTTAGATATGCCACCACTAATAGCACTGCCTATTCCTGCAGCGCCTATAGTAGAACTACTATCTATTATCATATTAGATTCTGTCTTTACTGTCACATTTTCAAATGAATTCTCTTGTGTTCCCACTGTATTTCCAACACCTAAGTAAGCCTGAGTGCCTCCAGATACTTCTATAGTGCTGATAGATACCCCTGCAGAAAAAATTCCAGACACTCCTCCTAAACTGCTAGCATAAATATCAGCAGTTCTCCCAGCTTGAACATTTAATTGTTCTCCAAATAAAATATTATCTCTACCTGTATATGCTAATGATGTGCTTTGTTGTTTTAAAATAGCTAAACTACCAGCAAACCCCAATAAACCTGCACTACCACCAATAGATTCAACACCACTTTTATCACTATCTATTTTTTCTAAATCTGCACTAATAGTTAGAGAACCACCTGAAGATAAAGTAACATTTTCATTGCTAAAAGCTTGTACTGTGGTATTGGAAATTCCCACAGCAAACCAACCACCAATTGCACTAGAACCAATAGTGGCTCCACCAGCAGTCAACTTCATTTCACTAATGTCTTTGGATATAATAGAAATATCTCCAACGGCTATAATGGAAGAATTACTTCCAATATAAGCACTTGTTTTATCTAAAGAATCTGTGGAACTCATATTTAAATAATTGTCTAAACCATCTGTATTATTCAACGCACTGGTATTTTCTTTTTCTGACCGTCTTCGTGAATTAGCATAATCCCCTTTTTCACCACTGCTGTGGCTTGAAATATGATCAGAAGACAATTGAGAGCTCAAACTATTAATTACACTATTATTATCCCCCCCAAGCTGTTCTTTTCCATCATTACCTAGTTCAGATCCCACAGAAGCCAATACTAAAGAACCAGCATATCCAACACCCAAACCACCAGCACCTGCTATACTTATCATTTCAATATCTCGACTAGAAGTGGCTCCTATATCAACATCTCTTCCAGCATAAATATTTGTATCTTCTGCTACATAAGATTCAACTGTATTGCGAACAATTACTGTGTTTATACTAGCTCCAGCACTAGCTATTCCAGAAATAGCACCAGCACCAGCAATACTATTTACATAAACAGCATCATTTGCATTAACCTTAACATCTTGCTCATTAGTTTTATAACTTTCAGTCTGGTTAATCCTTGTTCCTCTTCCAATATAGGATTTAACATTGGAGTTAGATACTTTTATGCTAAAAGCTCCAGCTAATGCAAACTTTTCAGCCACAGAACCAGCAACAACTCTATCATCAAAATTTGCTACAGAAATTGCATCGATGTTTATAATACCAGAAGAATCTGCATCCACATTATTTCCAATATAAGCATTTACATTACTTTTTATAATATCTATACTCATACTGGCACCAACAGCAAGCTCTTTACTAATACCAACTCTACCTGTTGTTTTATTGATACTGGCATTATCTGTTGCTAAAATATTTAGATCACCACTTGTTTTTATATTAGTATTATCAAGAATTTTTGCATCCACATTGTTCACTATCACACTACCTGCAATAGACCCTCCTATGGCAGTTCCAGAAGATATTCCTCCATCTATTGCTCCTATAATTAAATTTTCTTCAGATTCTGATTTTACAGACACCGTATTTGAAGATTTTACATTTCCACCAATTTCAGATAAAACCTGTTTATTTATAACATCAATATTAGATGACATAGTATAAGAAGAACCATTAGATACAGACCCAGTAATAGAAATACCTACTATTTCTGTTTTATCTGAAGCATGAACTATTACTTTTTGATCAGAATGGGCATTTGTATTTATAGTATTAATATTTGCACCATTTGCAATTCTTGCTTTTGTTTGTGTTTGAACAATATTCACTCCTGCTGTAGCAGAATTAGTTTGTCCACCAGATACCGCAAATCCTATTGGTGCATTAAAAATATCTTCATGGGATACAGCAACCACAGCTAACCCTCTAATTGAATCAGTTTCATAATTATTATTTTTTTGAGTAACTGTAGTAGTTTCTGATTCACCACTATCTGAATCTGTTGTAGTTTTAGCATCCATATCAACTGCACTGGAAGTTATATTAGAATTATATATGTCCATAGTTCCACCTTCACCTAAGGCAGTAACATTTGCTGATCCCACATAAGCCTGTGTTGTTGTAAGAACCGTATTAATACCAATGGCGCCACCAACAGTGGTAGCTCCAAATTGTCCTGCCAAAGGCACTGTATCAATTTCAAGATCATCCATGGCCTGGACTCTTATATTTCCCTGAGAATATAAAATAGATCCATCAGATATATAAGCTTCAGTAGTATTAACAACTGTTTGAGGAGAAATTACTCCACCCAAACCAAGAGCGCCTCCTTGAGCACTCACCGTTATTGCTATCAGTTTTTCTATTGAACTGGCATCGATTAAAATTTCTCTTTTTGCTTTTATATTAGCTCTACTTCCAATAAAAGATTTTGTATTCTTAGAAATAGTTGTAATATTTGCTGAAATTCCTATGCCAACAAGCGCTCCTCCTCCATCTCCTCCCAAACTAAATGTCTTTGTATTACTATTTGATTGTATGGAAACACGTTGATCCGATTCTCCATTATCATCATCATTTATAATTGCGCCACTCCCAATATAAGCATAAGTGTTGGAAAGTACTGTTTGATTAACAATTGATCCATTAATGGCTGCATATAATGAACCGCCTCCTGCCACAGCAAGTGTGTGTAAATTTTCCTCTGTACTAGCTGTAATATCCAAATACCTAGAGGAATTTACTCTTGCATTGCTTGCAATAAATGCTTCGGCAGAATCACCCACAACAACAATACCCACAGATCCTCCAACAGTAAATGTCCCAGACCCTGTTATGGCACCAGCTCCAAGGCGAGTAATCACACCATCTCTAGCATTAATACTAATATCTTTTCCTGAATTTACTTGTGCATTTGTATCAATAAAAGCTTGTGTTTTATTCAATGACACTGAACTATCATCTTCTATAATAGAAGATATTGCTGCTCTACCTGTACTTGCATCTAAAATTCCTTTTATCTCCAAAGCTTCATCAGTGCTTCCTAAATCATCTCCAACTTGACTAGAAGTAGTTCGATCATCCATTCCACTCCAAGCATTTCCATTATTTCCATTTTCATCAGAGCCAGAAATTTCTGAACGCTCATCACTACCCAATGAAGCACCTAATACCATTACGGAAACAGCACCAGCAATACCTGCAGTTCCACCTGCACCAAAAGCCACAGAATAGGAATCAACCTCTTTATTAGATATGGCACTTATATTTATATCATCGTTCGCATTTACAAGAGCACCATTCCCTATGTAAGCATTCGTTTGATTCCGTATAACAACCACATCACCAGAAAAACCAAAACCTACTGTACCACCACCAGAAAGCCCACCAACAACGCCTAATTCACGAACATTATTATGTGCTCGTATATTTACAGATTGACCACTGACTGTGTACGTTGAATCTTGATTGATATTTCCTTCAGCATAGGCTCGTGTACTTGAATTATGCACTCGAATAGCTAATGCACCAGCTATTCCCACTGTACCACCGCCACTACCAGCAACTGCAAGACCGTATACTGATTCATTTGTATCTGCTTCTATGGAAATCTCACCACTAGCATTTATAGATGCATCAGATCCCACATAAGCCAATGTTGTGCTATTAAAAACAGATAAGCCAAAAGAAGCTCCAAAACCAACTGTACCACCACCAGCAGAAATAACACCTGAAATTTGAGCTAAAAATGAATTATCATCAGCAGAAACATCAATATTTCCTTCTGTATTTACATTACCATCAATATAGGCTTGAGTATTGTTCACTATTACTCCAGCAGCTAACGTGCCACCAATAGTATTTCCTCCACCTCCCACAAAACCAGCAGCTACAGAAAGTAGTCGATTATTGGAATTAGCTGCAACTGTCACATCACTCTTAGACTGTACATTGGCTCCAGCGCCTATATATGCAGAAATATTTTTTACAGCAGTAAAAATTTCCCCTGCTCCTCCAACGCCATCTCCACCACTTACAGTTAATGCTCCTGAAAAGTTAATCACATTACTATCAATTATTGAATGTAAAAGAACTTGCTGATCTACATTAGCGCTTGTGTTATTCGCATTAATAGTAGCATTACCGATAGAGGCTTCTGCTGTATGAGCAAATACTGCTGTAGCCACATTGGCTGCAATCCCTGTACCTGAAGCTCCAGAACCAGAAGCAACAATATTTACTACATCTTGATCACTAAAAGCAATTACAGACAATCCGCGCATGGAACTCTTTACTTTTACTTCACCCAATATGGAATCTTTTATCTCATTAATCGTTTTTGAACTTAACCCAGATTCAAATAATTCTCTAATATTAGATACATCTGCATTGGATAGATCATTCAATAACTGACTTGTATAAGTAGTTTCTCCTGTGGGTACATCAATAGCAACAGCATTTCCAAGAGCTGTAACAAAAGCACCATCTTCAATTTTTGCCCTAGTTTGACCTATAAATACGGAAACACCTAGAGCTCCTCCCACTGCATCTTTTCCACTAATTGCTGCACTACCTGTCAATTGAACGAAATCCGTATTATCTTCCGCATATAACTGAACATTACCTTGGCTATTTATATTTGCATTACCACCAATAATTGCATCCACAGTACTTTTTATAATTCCTAACGATACAGCACCGCCTACAGCAAGATTATTCCCTCCACCAAAACCAACCACAGTAGAAGTAATATCTTGATCTGAGTTGGAAATTACTTTAATATCTGTATCTGCATTTGCTGATCCATTTATTCTTGCTAGAACATTTTTCCATATTACATTTGTATCTAAAGATGCTCCAATACCTCTTTCTCGAGACACTCCTGCTGCACCAATGAGTTCTATAATATTCGTTTCACTATCGGCATATATCAAAATAGATTGGGCAATTCCATCAGAATCATTTCCACTATTTAATAAACTGTTTGCCATAGTTTCAGCAATAGTTACAGATTTCACTGTATTAAGGCCCAGGGTTCCTGCTAAAGCATTTTGTCCTCCTCCACTGGCACCTAAGGCTGCATGTAAAATATCTTCAAAAGAATTAGCTTTTATATTTAACTCGTTAGCAGAATTTAGAGTAGTATTCCCATGCACAATTGATTTAGTTTCATTTAAAAACAAATTTAAAGCGAGAACACCTCCAGCTCCTGTCTTCTCACCATAACTGCCTTGACCTATAAAAGATTTAACTCCGGTTTTACTATCAGATTCTATATTTATGTTTCCATTTGAAGTAGATAAAAATGAATTATCTTTAACTTCTGAGGTAACTCTATTATCAAATACATTAATTCCAACAGCACCAGCTAAAGCATTCTCTCTAGTAGATGCAGCTCCTGCTACTGCAATATTGTAAATATCCTCTACAGCACTTGCTGCAATTGATATATCAGAGCTAGTATTAATTGTTGAATTTGAATGAATAGATGATTTAATTTTATTTCGCAAGACAATTCCACTGAGTGCACCTGCGCCACCTAGTTTTTGTGCAATAGCAGCACCACCTGTAATTGATCTTGCATTTGTAAGATTTTTAGCATTAATATCTAATTGATTTGACTGAATATTTACATTCTCCCCAACAGTGGCATAAATATTATTATGTGTAACAGTTACACTAAATGATCCAGCCAACGCATTATCACCCTTATTTCCTGCTCCTGCTATAGATTCTGTATAGTAATTTGTGGTTTGTAGAATAGAAAGCGGATTTATACTATCGAAATCCCCATCAAAATTTAGAGGATCTTCACTTTGCTTTTCATTAATCGATTCTACTATTATATCTCCACTTACAGAAATGCTACTATTATCCCCAATTACAGATTCTGTTTCATTAACAGTATTGATGACAGAAAAAGAAGCACCTATAGCTAACTTAGCATCACCATCATCATTCAATGCTGCTGTGGCACCCCAAGCTTTTGTACGAATCCTGCTTTTATCAGAAGAACTTACAAGTAAACTATTTGCATTAGAAATATTGCTTCCATCACCTAAAATGGCTTCTGTATTATTTACATTATTCACTAATGCAAGAGCACCAGCCACGCCATATTTTTCTGCACTAGCTCCAGCAATAGCTTCTGCTGTTAATTGATCTTCAAAGTCGCTATGCTGATTTTGAGTAGATTTTGCTTTTATACTTATATCATTAGCTCCAGAAATAATCGTATTATTTCCAATTTTTGCTACAGTATCATTGAGTGAATTAGAAATTGCTACTCCAATTGCAATTGCATTGTCACTTTCAACAGCATATCCAGTTCCTTGACTGCTATAATTATTTTCATTAAATGCATTAACAGTGATATTATTTCCTGCAGAAATACTTAATCCATCATCTATACTTGCATTCACATCATAATCAATGGCATTCACACCAACAGAGGCTGCAACACTAATAGATTTACTTTGAGAAGAATTTTTATCTCCTGACTCAGTGATAGACTGAGTTTCAGCGGCAAAATCAGATAATGCTTGCACACTATGAGGAGTTGACTCGTCACCAAAATCCCCTTCTAAAATCTCATCTTTTTTAACAGATTCACTAGCTTCTGAAGATTTTTTAAATACCTTTGTATATTTATTTAAACTTAATCCTTTTGCTGTTGCCTGTGCTGTTACCAAATCCTTTCCTATGGAATTAGCGTCAACTTCAATTAAACCACCCACAATGGAATTCCTGCCCAAATAAGCATTGCTTTTTACTGTAATGACAGACACTACCACTGAAGCACCCACAGCCACACTTTCTCCAACAGCTTCCCCATCTGCACTGGAAGTATTATTTGTTTCAGAATTACTTGAAATACTAAGATCTCCTCCAACGAGCACACTGTTTGAGGTATTTGGAGAACTATTCATACTGGCAACTGTATTTTTTATTAGTATATTTAAAGCTACAGCAGCATCCAAGCTATAGGTACTGGGTTCACTTTCCTCTTCACCATCTTCAGCCTCTTGTCCTGCTCCTGCGGATGATATTAGAGAAGTACTTGTACTGGAATTTGCATTGATAACAAGATCGCCATTTGCATTTATTACAGTATCCTGATCCACCCTAGCAATAGTATTTTCATTAATTACATTGATGGAAAAAGCAGCTCCAAGACCAAAAGATTTTCCTTCAGATTCTCCTTGAGAATTATTATCGGGTGGTGTGGGTTGTGAAGTTCTTGCATCACTAATGACCGTTCCTGCATCTGTATCACTGCTTCCTGTTCGTATCTGGAATTTTTCCAATGAATCAAATTCATCTATTTCCTCTTCTTCTTCTTCCATGGAGGCAACACCACCTGCAATTCCTTCACTCATAACTTTATGTTCTGTACCAGACTCACTGATAACATTAATATTTCCAGTAGTTGAGATACTAGCATTTTCTTTAATCTGAGCATTGGCATCGAAATGAACAATATTAATGGCAGCAGCACCAGCAATGGATAGATTTCCTCCACCAGCTCCCGCAATAGCACCACTGGTAAAAGTACTTGTATCATCAGTTACTGTAACTCCATTATCATCCATTTCACTGTCAACACGGCTACCTACTCCTACAAAAATATCCCCATCTCCCCGAACTTCAGATCCAGCAGCAATTTCTGCCACAATATCTATATCCACAATATTTAAAGAAACGGCTGCTCCTAAATTTACTGCAGCACCAGCAGTTTGCCCATCTGCAATAGTTTTAGAGTCCGTATTATCTTCTGCAAAAATAGTTATATCACTTGCTTCAATATTTCTATTTTCCTTGATAATAGAAGTAGTTTTAGAGTTGGTAACATTTAAAGCCAATGCAGCAGCCACAGATAATTGAGCGTCTTGACCTCCTTCGCCTGAGTCCACACTAGCTTGATCTGCTGTGTCTTGTGAGTCCGTACTGCTACCTGACGGAAGTAAACTATTAGCCAACTCCACTAATGATAGTATTGAGTCTATAACACTGGAATCTTCCTCTTCTTCTGATGTGCTATCATCTCCCCCAGCTCCATTTACAGAAGCCATAGCAGCAGTGGAAATGCTACGCTTTGAAGAAGACATAATAGCAAGATCACCTTGCGTACTAATATCTCTATCTATTATAGCTTCCACTGTGCTATAAGAAATATTCAATCCAACAGATAGACCTATAGCTACCACAGAGGCCTCATCCGCATCTCCAGCCTCTCCAGAACCAATAGTAATAGAAGAAATCTCTTGCGTACCAGAAACACTAACATCTCCAGTAGCATCAATACTATTGGAAGATGTGGATATTTCTGCTCTAGTAATATCTTCAGAAACATTTAGTGCAATGATAGGAACAATGGATATTCCTCCACTAGCAGCAGATTTTGCTTCTACCTCATGGCTAGAAAAAGAAATAGAAGAAATATTTATTTGATCTAAATTACTAACAATAGCATTGCCATTTAAAGTGGAGAAAGTTTCATTTTTAGAAATATCTAAGGCTATGGATGCTCCAATACCAATGCTAGTTCCACTACTTTCTTCAGCACCCTCTTCTTCAGGTGGACTTACAATTTCAAGAAAATCACTATATACAGAAAATATATCATCAACAATAGTACTTTCTTCCTCATCTAAATTTCCATTAGCAATAGAGTTTGTAACAGTGGTATTGCTTGCTTGAATCTCTAAATCTCCATTTCCTAAATTAGAATTAGTGTTTTCTCCCAAAAGAGATTCCACTTTATTTTCTCTAACAAGATTGAGAGAAAGAGCACCTGCTAGACCAACAGTTGTTCCACCCTGTCCAGAATATGCTATGGAAGAAAAATCATTGCTATCTTCATCTGAAATTGTGGAATCATAGCTTTCTGTTAATGCACTAATGGATATTCCATCTCCTGAAGATATATTTAAAGTAGTACCTGCATCTCCTTCAATAAAAGCTCGATTGCTATGATCGGATATTTGTACAGACACACCAGCCCCTCCACCAACTGCGGCAGCGCCTGATCGACCACTAGCTAAGTTAAAGGCTTGGGTGATTTCCTTTGTTTTTAGATCAATGGGGCCGGAGGAAATAATATTTTTATCCACATTTCCTTTAATGGAAGCTTCTGTATTGGTGTTTACTACATTTACTGACAGTGCACCTGCTAACTGTACAGTTCCACCACCACTTTCTTCAGAGTCCAGCAACTCATTTTCTGTGATCGACAAAACACTGTCAAATAAAGAGGTGATACCACTCACCACTGAGGAATCCACACTATTATCTGTTAAAGCGTTACTCAACTGATCTTGAACAGAGGTATTATTGCCTTCCATTACAGAGGCTCTTGCGCCATTCTTAGCTGTATTAATGGAATTTGCATGAATATTTAGTCCAGTGCTTCCAGACACAGATGCGCCTTCAGAAATAGTAGCTATTGTATCCGAATCTAATACATTAATAGCCACAGCAAAGGAAGCGCCAGACATACTAGAAGTGCTAGAATCCGCATTCGTATCCGTTAGTGCCACTCCCTCAGCAGTAATGCTAACTATATCTGAGCTTTGAATTGTAGTGTTTCCTTGAATTATTGATTGAGCTTCATTTTTTATATCAGAAATTGCGATAGTAGCAGATAAAGGAATACTGGAATTAGCAAAAGCAGTTACTGTGGATTCTGTTTTAGCTTGAGATAAAATACTCACAGATCCAAGTGCAGTAATACTGGAATCACCATTTAATATTGTATGAGCAATACTATCTGTTGAAGCAACAGATAGGTCTACAGGTATATTAAACGCGCTTAAATCAAGGGAAAGCTGAGTTTCTAAATTTGATTTAGAAATTAAACTAATACTGCCCTCTGCTGTAATAGTAGTAGAATTTAAAAGTATATAAGATTCTGAATTTCTTGCATCAAATAATCCATTATTAAAAAGAGGTTTATCTTGTATGGAGTCACTAGAAATACTAACATTATTAGATGCTGTAATTACGGTTCCATCTTTTAAATCAATAGTAGAATTAACAGAGTGTAGAGGATTTGAGCTATATAATACGTTTTCAGTACTTGCAAGAGAGTTAAAAGTAATATTTTTCCCTTTAATCGTGGAACCATCTAATAGAATACTACTTGTTCCAGTAGAACTAGCAGTAAGAGTTATGTCTCCAGCGCTATAGCTCCCAGTTGAATGAGCTAATAATTTAGAACCAGTACCTAAATTGATAATAGGTGCTGTTATGGAAATATTACCAGAATCTCCTGTGGAGTTAGAGGATTCTTGATCGGAACCTGAAATATTTCGAGTAGAAATAATAATATTATCCATAAGAGTAAAGCTTTCTGTCGCTAAAAAATCATAATTTCCTCCAGACATTAACTGATTAGATGATATGGTAATATCTGCAGGGTCAATTAAAACAAAGCCATCTAGTCCATTTGGAGAATCAGCATAAAAAATACCACCCTTAAGGTTAACTGTATTTTTGGCACTAAATTCAACAAAGCCACCATCTCCTGATATTTCTCCACCACGAATGTCTATTTTTGCTCCTTGCTCAAAATTAGCCACATCGATTGCATAAATATTTATTTCACCAGCATTAGAGTCTTTACCAACTCCTTTCACAGAAATAAGAGCATTATTTTCAACATGGATATCATTCTTTGCCTTTATGGATATATTTTTACCATTTATTTTGTCGCTACCTTCTGCCAGTATTTCTCCAGAAATATTTATATTTCCATCAGATAGCAAACTAATACTCCCATCATTATTTTTCCGAACAGTATTAGCTTCTTCCAGTCCATCAAGATTGACTAGCTGCCTTGTTTCTATTTCACTCAAAGTAAGCGCACCGGATATATTTAAACCATTTGCTTGCAAAAATATTGATTTTTTTGCATTAACCGACCCTTCTATTAAAATTAAACCCGTACTAGAAATGGGAATAGCTCCATCCAGTAATTGATTCATAAATTCAGGATTCACAATTCCTGAATTACTAATAAAACCACGCATATATTCGGCTGTTGGTGTTATAAAATGAGCACTTCCTAAATTCATCTGCCCACTCTTTCCCACTATAATTCCATTGGAATTTAAAAAGAAAACGTTTCCGCCTATTTCTCCATTTTTATAAGAATTTAAAATTCCATTGATACTTGTTTTTTGATTATGTATTAGATTTATTAAATTTTTAGCATTATCGGGAACATGTAAATTAACTATATTACCCTTATACACATCAAATTTATCAAAAGAGTTTATTCCATTTTTTCCATAAATAGATGTTGTTGTTATATTTGTTACATTGCCTTTAACCAAAACACTTGTATTGGTACGACCATCAGCAATAATTTGAGGATCATCTTGTGCATAAGCACTCAATGATGACGAAAAAAATGAAAGATTGAAACATAATATATAAATAAGTATATTTGACATCTTCAATTTTAATTCATTAATTCGTTTTTTCAGCATAAGCACAAGATATCCTTCATCTTATTATTTCTTTAAATTTGTTTTTTTATCAATATTAACTTTTGCCAGCTTTTTCAAACACGTCAAGCTAATTAAATCTACTCGCTGTTCTTCTTGCTGAACAAAAATAGAATTACATTCAGAATTAGACGCTTTTTTAATGAGATCAGCATATATCACTTCTTTTGTTTTCTTAACTCCCATATCTATTCCTCTTCTATAAAAGTCTTGTTCTAAAGATTGCCAGAGAAAGATTGCTACAAAAGGTATTGAGATAACAATCCATATTCTACCTGCCATAGTCCATATCCCAGACTTGAGGAGATTTGTGTACAGATCATATTGATTCTTCTCATTTAATTTATCTTTATCATTATTGTTTTCAATTTCATTTTCAAATTTACTTTCCATTTTTATATCCTCCATAGTGTTATTAATTTATTCCTTTATAATCAAATTAGAACAAAAAATTGCTGATGAATTTCACTTCAATTATGTTTTTTTAATAATACTTTATTTTTTATTTATTTTTTGAATTAAATCGAGTATAATAACACGCTTACGATTTTCCAGTGATAGATGCCTTATACCCTTCTCCGTAAATAGACTTTATACTTATATTTGTGTCTTTCGTTTTTTTTCTTAAATGGCTCATATGTGTATCCACAGTTCTATCTAAAAAATTTTTATTATACGGAAACGCGTGCCCAATAATTTTCTCTCTAGAAATCACTTCATTTAAATGTTCTAACAAATAAGAAAATATTCTAAACTCCGACACTGTAAAATCCAAAATATTATTTTTATAAAAAATCTGAAAATTACTAGCATTTATCGTAAAATCATCTATTTTTTCCACATTGCTCTTGCTATTAAAAATATCCGATATGGATTTTACTAAATCTCGTAATTCTGAAGCAAGAAATGGCTTCTCTATATAATTTATTGCCCCTAAACGATAGCTTGTGGGTCTAGCACTCAAAGAATCTTTACCGGATATAATAATAATTGGAATATTTCTTGTATCCTCATTACCTTTTAATTGCGAACACACCTCGTAACCATCCATATCGGAGAGCATGAGATCTAAAATAATCAGATTGGGTTTTATCTTCAAAGATAGATCAATACCTTGTTCGCCATTAATTGCATAGATGAATTCATGTTTATCCTTAATTAACTCGCTTTTAATTATATCTGCAACACTTTTATCGTCATCAATTAATAATACTTTGCTCATAAATAAACCTTATTTTAATTAAATGTCTCCCATAGAACATTACGGCAATATATAAATTTCCTTTAATGATTTTTATTGATATTCTATATAATAAATTATGTTTAGAAATACAATTCCAAGTAACACTATAAGAATTCCTTTTTTTATTTTCTTGCTACTTCCTTGTTCATCAATTGCCAATACAGTACTTTTCTTGGAACCGTATGTGGGCTACGGCATGGGCTCAATGGATAAAAGTGTATTTACAAAAAATAATTCTGCCGATAGAATTATAAGTAAATACACATTAACAAATAGAGTGAATCATGGCCTACGTTTTGGCTTCATTTTTCCTGAGGGCCCCTACATGGCCATCACCTATAATCTGGAAAGAGCAAGCTATAAAGAAGCAGATGAAGAGCACAATTTAGGGAAACTGAAATCAAAAAGCCTGTGGGGAACTATTGGATATAATATGCCAATAAATATACGCTTATGGATTTCCTACACCATTTCTTTCACTCAAAATTTAATTCCTAGCAATATACTGGAAAATGAAGCTATAATAAACGGAGAGGGGTTTCTTTGTGGCATTGGTTATAAAATTACTCCTCATTTTAGTTTGAATATAGAGTATAGAAGTATAAGAATAAAGGAATTAATATATGATGGAAAAACTTATCAATCAAAAAATAATCCTACTACAGATCTCATACATATTTCCGTCAACTTTCCTTTCACCTTATACTAAATAAAATGAACGCTTATCTAATCTTTATACTGTCATTACTAATCTTTAGCTATTTGTTGGACTTATTTGTGGAAACCCTTAATTTAAATGCCATGTCTCCTAAAATCCCTGAAGAATTTAAAAACTACTACAATGAAGAAAAATACAAGAAATCCCAGGAGTACACAAAGGCACAAACAAAATTATCTCTTTGGGAAAACCATTTTTTCTTACCTCTAACAATAACTTTTATACTGTTAGGAGGTTTCCAATATTTAGATACTATTGCTCGCAGCTTTGGATCAAACAACATCATCACTGGTCTTATTTTTCTAGGTATTTTAGGAATGGGAAGTCAAATCCTACATATCCCCTTTCAAATCTATCGAACTTTTGTCCTGGAAGAAAAATTTGGTTTTAACTTAAGTAATTGGAAGATATTTACATCCGACCTTATTAAAGGTATATTTTTATCTGCTCTAATAGGTGGTTTTATACTAGCTCTCATTCTTTGGTTTTTTGAATGGTCTGGCCCTAAAGCATGGCTCTATGTTTGGGTTGCCATTACTCTCATACAGTGTATTTTTATGTTTTTAGCTCCCGTTCTTATTATGCCCCTGTTTAATACTTTTAAAGCTCTTTCCGATGGTGAACTGAAAACGGCTATTGAAGATTTTGCAAAAAAAGAAAACTTCCAAATCCAAGGAATTTTTACGATGGATGGATCTCGGAGATCATCAAAGGCCAATGCTTTTTTCACGGGATTTGGTCCTTTCCGTAGAATTGTTTTATTTGATACATTGATAGAGAATCATACTACGGAAGAATTAGTCGCTGTTTTGGCACACGAAATTGGTCACTATAAAAAAAAGCATCTCCCAAAAACACTGGCTGTATCTTTTTTATCCACCGGACTCATCCTATATTTCTTTTCCTTAATGATAAATAATAAAAACCTTTTTACCGCTTTCCAAGTAAAGGAGGTCTCTATCTACGCTAGCCTAGTCTTTATGGGTATTCTATTTTCTCCCATATCTTCCCTACTTTCTATTTTTTCTAACTTCATGTCTCGAAAACATGAATACGAGGCAGATGCCTATGCCGCTCATGCATACAAAAGGCCTGACCAGCTGATTAGTGCCCTAAAAAAGCTTAGTGTGGATAGTCTCTCCAACCTCCACCCCCATAGGCTAAAGGTCTTCTTGGAATATAGCCACCCCACCGTTTTAAACCGAATACAGGCCCTGCAAAAAGTGGAAAAACACTCCTAATTTAAGGAAAGTTGTGATTCTTACCTTAGATGCCTTAATATGCCTGCTGGGGCAGGTAGCAATGCCTTTTATTTCCATAATGAGAACGCGGAGGTCAGCCAACCCCTCAATTTTTCAAGGTATTTATGGCAGCTTTCTCAGTATGAAAACGGCGCTGAAATTCAAATAAGTTTAATGCGTCTTGCCGCTGCCTTATTGCTATTTTCCCTATAAATTCAGGCTTTTAAATGAATGTTGCCTGCATATGCACTTGACGTGACCTAATGGGGTTTCGGCTTGGAACGCATGACCGACTCTAACATAGTATGAAAAAGCAAGCCTCTACTCCCTGAGGTTCGCCGATTAAAACGAAAAACAAATTCGTCCAAATATGACTGTAGGGTTAGTTTATCAACTCGACCTTGATAAGTCTCATAGTACCAGCGCTTCAACAAGGAAACTGCTCTATGAACTCTTGGTAGAAGTCGGTCATCATCACCGCTTACCTCTTCCCAAGAATAGGGCTTTTTCTGAGGCTTATGGGAATTACGGATAGCTTAAAAGCAAAGGTCACGTCAAGTGCATATGCAGGTGATACAAGGCATAACCTATTATAATTATTGGATTTTTTTCTTTTTTTCTCATCTAATAAAACTTGACTATTTTACATTTATATGCGATAATAGCAAGACTAAAGAAGTATGGAAGTGGAGATAAAACCCCGATCATTATGAGTTATAGCAAAATAACAGTTCTAGCCTATTCTAAGCTGCTCAAAACGGCATGCCTTCTGAGCACTATTGCGCTTCTACATGCCTGTAGCCTCAATGTGGATAAGAGCTCTACAGGGCAGGGTTCTAACTTTCACAGCGGCATAATTTCTGGAGAAACTCGTTCCGACCAGTCAAGCCTACAAAATATAAAAAGAAACAAAACAGTTTTGTTCCAGTCCACTCTTTTTGACATCCTCACAGAGGAACCACTTCCCAGCGGTGTTCCAGTAGAAATCTATGATGAAAAGGGAAAACTCCTATACAGCACAAAAACTGAATTTAAAGGTATTGTCAGTTGGTCGAAACAATATTCTTATATAACGAGAACACGCTATGATTATCAAAAGACATCTATTTGTTTTAAAATCACCTCTTTCTATGTTGGGATGCACTGTCGTCAAATAGGAGTAAATCCTATTCAGAATGGAACAGAAGCTGTTGTTGACTTAGGTGCTAATCAAATCCCACCTAAAACAAAGGAAGTGTTGGGAAAAGATGCTACTGGAAATCTTATTAAATTTGGATTTCATCAATTACACGTAATTGATCTTAATTCATCTAAATTTTCTATTTCCACAGGAAAGCCCACTTTATTGAATCCGATTCTTCGTGCTTGTTTATATTTAAAGCACGATGATCAAAAAATACCAACTGATCAAAATTTTTATGTGACTGGATTCAGTAGAAAAAATCCCATTGCTAAAAAAACTAATTCTAATGGTTGCATAGAATGGCAAGAAACCATTAGAAATTTCCAACACTATTCTAGACAGCGGTGGCATAAAAAAGAAATAAAAATCTGTGCAGACAATGCGCTAACTGGAAAAGGATGCATTGATCGCACAGTCTATATAAATCCATGGGACTATAGTGATTCTAGATATGAAAATTTTATATGGAATCAGGGCCAAAAATTAACTAATCATCCCAATCCTGATGATATTCATGGTTCTCCTAGTTTTAAGGAATTTCTACCTATTATTTCTATAACTAAATTAGGGTTTAACTTTATTAGTCGAAATTTTACAATAACTAAAGACCTCGACTTGCATTCCACTCGAAAGTATCATATTTCTCTTACCCCTAAAATACAGTATATGACATTTCAAGGAGAGAAAATAGATATTTTAAATGGACAATATGAATTGAGTTATTTGCTGGAAAAAGCCCATGGAGAAGGTGAAAATAACATTATTAGATACAGTAATGATTCTCAAGAAAAAAGGGAAATATTAAAATTAGACAAAATATGTTTCTCTGAAAACATTAATACAAAGAAAGAAAAAAATAGGCTTGCGTGCCACAAGCACAGAATGATAGATTACTCAAAATCACCGATACTTGTGGAATCTAAATCCGACATAATTACAAGCGAATTAAATTTTAAATTCACTGACTTACGCTATGTTATGTCTCGAAATAAAATTTATTTTCAAATAACTCCTGTAGATAAGACAATAAAATTTCAAAAAAATACATTCTATGGATCCATCAGACAAAATACAGAATCAGGATTCCGAAGACTTTTAGAGAAGAATGAAATGAGTGAATCCGTAAATAAAATCATTGATTATATTTCTAAAAATAAATATTCAAATAGTACTACATGGTTGAACGAATCCAATCTGACCTACACTACAGGAAACAATGAATTTTCTACTGATGAAATAAATCACTTTTTATCTCCAAAATCCATCCAAACAGGAAAATATGATGGAACCATGGAGTATACACGAAAAAACTACAGCACTTTAGAAAAAGCATGTAAAATTATTTATCCTAAAAACAGGAAAATGGCTAAAATTTATGCAGAAAGAACTCGAGAGAATGAAATAAAAAGATACAAAATGATAAAGAATATTCAAAATGAAGTAAATAAAAAAACTCTCTCTAAATATTTCGGCATTCATATTGATATCTCAGACAGTGATGATTATTTAGAAAAAATAAAAGAAGAATGCAATCCTGTCACATTTAGTTATTACAGTCTGGGGATGACTCCAGCTAAAAAAGAGCAAATGCGCACGAAAGGATGTAAAGGTTCTTGGAATTTTATCGATAAATTTAAGCTTATAAATCTTGTAACTATAGGAGATGAATCCCAGACCATCCCTAAAAACACAGAAAAACTCTTAAGGCACATACGATCTGAATCTAAATCTCTTCTTGAAAAAATGGATGATGTAAAAACTACCCAAGAATATATTGCAAAAAAAGTATATAAAATAAATTTTACCATCAAAAAATCAGTGGTGAATCCAGAAAAAAATCCTATTAATATAGTAGAACTACGAAATCTTTGCATAGAAAATCCTTTGGAATTCTTATCCGTAAACTATATAAAACAAATTGAAAAAATAGAGGATGAAGAAAAACCTAAAGCATATAATAGAGCTGATATTAGCAATATGTATTCTGGACTATTCTTTTCAAAATATATCTACGAAGATAACTCCAATCAGGCTTCAATAAGCACAAGTGCTAATTTAAATAAAACTGCCGTAATTAGCAATTCTAGTTTATATAACCTGTCTATGAATGCTGGTGTTGGAGTAAATCTTCGTTATGTAAATGCTGGTGCTGAGTTAATAAGACTTAATGAAGATCGTAGCTCTTTCCGAACAGATGTTGGAACTGGCGAATCATATGCTGATATTATTACTTCTGCAAAAGGAGATAATGAAAATAGTGGTGTTAATAACAGTGAATCTAAAACAATAAATACGGAATCTCTAACTTTTTCCTTTAAAGCACAAACAAGGAGTTGTATACAAATACTGAGGCGAAACTTCATCTTAACTTATGAGGACAGTGACAAAGAAAATTCCAACAATTTATTTCTATGTAAAAATGAATTGAATGATTTAGCTCAATATACAGAAACTTGGTTCTATACTTACTTATATTTCCGTAATCAGTCCTCAGCTATACACGATACTGCAGGTGACCTTACACAGCGCCCTCTTACTTCCTTAATACGAGGAAATGCCCAGCTCTACTTGCTTAAAAAGCTAAAAGCCCAACCGTATAAAGTAGAAAAAATTAATGACATTATAACGAATAAAACCAAATCTATACAAGAAATCTACCACTACTACAAACTCCACCATAATTTTCCTGGCCTCATTGAGACCAAGCCTCTTAAGTGGTCAAAAAATCCTGGTCCACTTCCTGAATAAAAATAACTGATTTTAATGCAATGCATAAATTTGACTTATATCGTCGACAACCAACTGTATTATAATGTAACGCATTAGTAGTCTTAGTGCGTCTATCCGTTGATATTGCTTAATAATTTATAAAGGTAGGATGCAGCTAAAGACCGCTTGCTAAACTCACCATTCTATAATAAAGTGCATCACAACTTAACTATAGAAGATGAAACTTAATAAATGCGGGGAGGGGCCCAGTGTGTATAGAAAAAAAATACTAACTTTACTGTGCTACAACATTGTAAAAATCCCACTGCAGCAAAGACAGCGGCAAATAATCACACCATGCCAAAATAAGCTCAAGCCCCTCGCACTCCTTCCGTGCTACAGCCTTATGATAGGATCCATTTTCATCCTACAGGCTTGTGGACTCAATGAAAATAACCTTCAATATTCTCAACAACCAACAAATGTTTTCCTCTCCCATTCCTTTTCCGAACAAAAAATTATAGAAAAAACATTAAATCTAAGTAGTGAAGAAGACTCTACAAACACTGAGCTTGGAATTCATACGATATTATATACAAGAGATATAGAATTAAGTAATTATTCTATTTCCACTACAAAGCCAACTCTATTAAAGCCAACTCTACGCGCTTGCTTATATTATAATGATACAAAAGTACCTTTTAAACAAAAATTTTATATCACAACATTCAGTGATCTTAAACCTATATTAAAACAAGCGGACTTTGATGGTTGTGTAGAATGGCAAGAAACCATTGAAGGCTTTCGGTACTACTCCAATCAGCGATGGTACAAAAAAGAAATAAAAATTTGTTCCGACAATTCAGGAAATAGCTGTGTAAGTCGTATTATCTATATGAACCCATGGGGCTACGAGTTCAATAATGGAAACTTTATATGGCATCAAGGCAAAGAATTAACCACAACTCCTCCATCTAAAAACATCCACGGCTCATCTGATTTCAAGGAAATTTTACCTGCAATTTCCATATCCACATTTGCTTTTAACTTCAACAAACGAAATTTTACTATAACAAAAAATCTCTCTTTAGAATCTCATAGATTATATCATATCTCCCTTATGCCTAAAATTAAATACATGACTTTTAGAGGAATAAAAGAATCGAATTTAAATGGAGAATATAAATTAAGTTATTTATTAGAAAAAACTCATGGAGAAACTGAAAGCAGCATCACTTCTTATTCTAAAGAGTCAGAAGAAAGAAAAACTATTCTAAAAAAAGACAAAGTCTGTTTCAGTAATATCTCTCTTATCAAAGATTATAAAACTCGAATGGCATGCCATAAACATACGGTGATAGATTATTCAAAATCACCAATGTATGTGAAATCAAGCAACAATCTGATTAAAGCAAAATTAACTCTAAAATTTGCAGATATTCGCTATGTTATGTCTCGAAATAAAATTTATTTTCAAATAATGCCTGCAGATAAAAAAATGAAAATTCAAAAAAACTCATTTTATGGTGCTATTATACCAACAGTACGATCAGAACATCAAAATCTTCTTGAACATTCCAAAAAAAATAAATACAGTTTAGAAAATGATACTTCCTATGAAGGAAAATTAGCACAATTCCATGAAAGAAATGAAACTGTTAATGAGATCATTGAGCATATCACAAATAAAAACTACCTTAACCAAAAAAACTTAATGTACGAACATGCCTCATCACTCAATATATTCACATTTACTGCAGGCATTACAGACGACTCTAAATCTTCTTCTAATTACACTGATTATGTCAAAAGAAGTATTGATTCTAATAAAAATCTTGGACTTGAAATTAACTTTTCCAGCACTGAAATCAACCACCTATTCACTCCAGAAAATATCACTTTAAAAAATGAAAAATCTGCCGGGCTATTAAAGAGGACAGAGGAAAATCATAATATTCTAAGAAAAGCATGTAGCTTGCTTTATCCTAAAAATCAGAAAGTGGCTAAAGCTTTTGCTGAAGAAATACGGAAAAACAAGATTATGGAGTATAAAGAACTCGTTGCATCTTTTAATGAAATTAATAAATCATTCTTCAAATATATCACCGATTCCTCTGAAGAAGATCTAAAAAATGATGAAAATTATTTTAAAAAAATAAGTCAAAAATGCAGCCCTTCTGCTCCTACAAAATATATTGACCCTCGAATTCGAAAAAACAATGCAGATTTTAAAACAAAAAAATGTGAAGAGGTATTTGGTTACTGGAATCAAATATACCATAATGTAAAAGGATCATGGAATGCATATAGTCAAGACAAAAATGAAGCTCTAGATCTAGTGCGAAAAGAAGCGGAGTTTTTTGCAAGAAAAGCACCGGGATTTTCTAATATAAGAAAAGAAGTACTGGAAAAAATATATGAGATAGATATTTCTTCTGAAAAATTGCTAATAAATCCAGAAACACAGCCTCTTAATATAACAGAACTACAGGAACTTTGTTTTGAAAAACCTTTAGAATTTTTATCCGTAAGCTATACAGAACAAATTAAAGAAATGAAAAATACAGGTCCTGCTGAATACAGGAAAGCTAACACTACAAACCTATTTTCTGGTATTTTTTTAGCGCATTATAATTATAATACCAAAGCCAAACGACATGGAATAGAAGAAAACCTTGCCCATAATAAAAGTGCTATAGTTCATAATTCTAACATGTTCAATATATCCATTGGCTTGAGTAAAAGCATATACATAGCTGATTTTAGTGCAAAAAATAATAGTTCACATGGCAGTTCCATGAACGCAGGAATACAAGGAAATAAAGCCTTTCAAAAAATCACTGCCATAGAAGAAGGGAAAAGCAAATGGCGCGGTAGCAGTAATAATATGTTTCAAACAATCAACACGGAATCTTTAACTTTTGTATTTCAAGCAAAAACAAAAAATTGTATACGAATTTTAAGAGAGAATTTCATATTGACAAACGATAAGAACGATAGTGAAAATTCTAAAAGTCTATTTTTATGTCAAAATAAATTGAATGATTGGCGTGAATATGAAGAAACTTGGTACTACACTTACCTATACTTCCGTAACCACTCCTCAGCTCTACACGACCCAGCAGGAGATTTAATGCAACGACCCATCACCTCCTTAATTCGAGGAGATACTCAATACTATCTATTTGAAGAACTCTTGACTTCCAGCTCCAAAATCCCTGAATTCTATAATGTTGTCAGCGAGATGACTCAGTCTGCACAAGAAATCTACCGCTATTATAAGATCCATCATAATTTTCCTGGTCTCATCTATGACAAAGTCCTTACATGGGCAGAGTGAAGAAAAACATAAAACTCATTGTGATGCTCCCAATAATAGCCCCAAGGTAGGTGCTCAATTAGCTGGTTTCTGACTTGCCAGAGTGCCCTTCTACAGCGTATAATCAGAATGAAATTAAAAAGGAGAATCAAATGGCAATTGGAAAACGTTTATTTCTTTTCTTATTCATAAACCTGGCAGTAATACTATCCCTCTCTATTCTTCTCTCGTTACTGGGAGTCAACCACTACATCACAGCTAACGGTATAGATTTTACAGCCCTATTAATTTTCTGTTCCGTGTTTGGAATGGGCGGTGCCTTTATATCCCTTTGGATATCCAAACCAATCGCCAAATGGACCATGAAGATAAAAATAATTTCCCCCCAATCTCCTGGTCAATTTGCTGACTTAGTAAATAGTGTACACACTCTCGCCAAAGCGGCTAAACTACCCAAAATGCCAGAAGTGGGAATATATGAAAGCCCAGAAATAAATGCATTTGCCACTGGACCGTCTAAAAGCAATTCTTTAGTAGCTGTTTCCACTGGACTGCTAGAGAGCATGGACCAGGAACAAACTATGGGAGTATTGGCTCATGAAGTAGCCCACATTGCTAACGGTGACATGGTTACCATGACTCTCATACAAGGTGTGGTGAATACCTTTGTTATGGTGCTAGCTCGTGTTATAGCTTTTGCTGTTTCCAGTGCCTTCTCTAGAGACAGCGAAGAAGGCATCGGGCAATCCCCCTTCATGCATATGATGATTGTTTTTGCTTTGGAAATGCTCCTTATGCCCATTGGTATGATCGTTGTCGCTCATTTTTCCCGAATTCGAGAATTTCGAGCCGACAAGGGGAGTGCCACTATTAATGGAAGACAAGGTATGATTGCTGCCCTAAAAGCCCTGCAAGTGGCTCAAGCAAGAGCTTATGCCTCCTCTTCGTCTACTCACGCCTCCATGTCAAGTCTACAAATATCCAATCGCCCCTCAAAAGTAAGTCTATTCTCGACTCACCCATCACTAGAAGATCGCATTCGTGCACTTGGTGGCAAATAAAGGGTTGACCTGTTGGCAAAAAAAAAAACTATTACAAACGATAAATATGCTCTGTATGAAGCTTCAGTACAGGATGTAGTATCAGATGCAGATATTATACGAGAAGTATATAAAAAAATATATCCATTAAAAACTCCCCATATACTAAGGGAAGATTTCTGTGGCACCTTCTCCCTATGCTGTGAATGGGTTAAGAAAGGAACTCAATATAAATCCATTGGTATCGATCTGAGTTCTGAAACCATAGAATATGGCAAAAAAAATCATCTCTCCAAGTTAAGTAAAGATGAACAGAAGCGAGTTTCCATTTACCAAAAGAATGTAAAATCTAAAACTAAAAAAGCAGATATTATTGTAGCTAATAACTTTTCTTATTTTATATTCTTAACCAGAAAGGAGTTATGCGCTTATTTTAAGCACTGCCTATCTTCATTAACGGATGATGGATTACTCCAAATGGATATTTTTGGTGGACCTGAGGCAGAAGAAGTGTTGGAAGAAAAAACCACAATCACCGATAATAAAATTAAAACCTTTAAATATATATGGGAGCTTGCAGATTTCAACCCCATAACCAGAAAAGGCAATTTCTATATTCATTTTCAATTTCCAAAAGCTAAAAGAATTTCAAAAGCCTTTCATTACTATTGGAGAATGTGGACAATTCCAGAGATACGGGAACTCCTGTATGAAGCGGGATTTACAGAAACTTATATTTTTTGGGAAGAGGACGATGAGGATGGAGACGGAACTGGAGAGTTTTACTTAACCGAAAAAGAAGAAAATGACCCCACATGGCTAGCCTATATTGTGGCAGGCAAGAAAAAAAAGAGGAAAGCGTGATGAACTCTCAAGAAATAATAGATCTAGAGAGCCGTTATGGAGCCCATAACTACCATCCAATTCCTGTTGTGCTCAACAAAGGTAGGGGAGTTTATGTATGGGACATGGAGGATAAAAAGTACTTTGATTTTCTTTCTGCCTACTCTGCCGTAAATCAAGGTCATTGTCACCCTAAGATTCTCCAAGCTCTAAAAGAACAAGCAGAAAAGTTAATGCTCACTTCCCGTGCTTTTTATAATGACAAATTAGGCGAGTATGAAAAGTTTATTACAAATTATTTCAACTACAACAAAGTACTTCCCATGAATACGGGCGTGGAAGGTGTGGAAACTGCTTTAAAACTATGTCGGAAATGGGCCTACAAAAAAAAAGAAATTCCAGAGAATAAAGCTAAAATTATATTTATGGAAGGTGGCTTCCATGGACGAACATTAGCTGTTATTTCCGCATCCACAGATCCTGTTGCTCGAAATGACTTTGGTCCATTCCTCCCCGGAATTGAACTTATTCCTTATAACGATATAAATGCTGTGGAAAAAGCCCTGCAAGACCCCCATGTTGCAGGTATTATACTGGAACCCATACAAGGAGAGGCTGGAGTGCTTATACCAGACAAAGGTTACTTGAAAAAAACCTTTCAACTGTGTGAAGAAAAAAATGTTTTATTTATTGCAGATGAAGTCCAAACAGGATTAGCCAGAACAGGGAAAAAATTAGCTTGTGATCATGAGAACGTCCGTCCCCATATTCTTATTCTTGGGAAAGCTCTTTCTGGAGGAGCCTTTCCCGTATCTGCAGTGCTAGCCGACGATGATATTATGATGTGTCTCCAACCCGGAGAACATGGCTCAACCTACGGAGGAAACCCCATTGCTTGTGCCACAGCCATTGCTGCTTTAAAAGTATTAGAGGAAGAAAATCTAGCTGAAAATGCAGCTACCTTGGGAAACATATTTCGTGAAGAAATGTCTACCATGAGCTATCCATGGGTTAAGGAAGTTCGAGGCGTAGGACTACTCAATGCTGTTGAAATCTACCCTCAGAGGAAAGGAAAAATAGAAATATCGGCTTGGAATATTTGTATGCAACTTGCTAAAAATGGTCTTCTAGCAAAACCTACCCATGAAAATATTATTCGATTTGCACCGCCTCTAGTGATTACAGAAAAAGAAATTTTTAAGGCCTGTAAAATTATCCAAGAAACTTTTAAGCAATATAATAGCGAATATGCACAATCATAATCACGATAATAGTAGCAAAAATATAGCCACCGCTTTTTATCTCAATTTTTTCTTTGCCATAGTGGAGCTTGTGGGAGGTTTTCTTACCGGAAGTGTAGCAATCTTGGCCGACGCTGTACATGACCTAGGCGACTGCTTAAGCCTTGGGATCGCCTGGTTTCTGCAAAGATTATCTCACAAGGGAAAAACACCTTCCTTTAGTTATGGCTATGGCAGGTTGTCTCTTTTATCTGCACTCCTATCTGGATTAATTATTTCTATAGGCTCTTTTTTCATTATTGTGGAAACCGTTCCCCGATTTTTTATTCCTTCCCCTCCCCATGGAAAAGGAATGCTTCTCATTGCTATCTTTGGGATATGTGTAAACTTAATTGCCACCATTCGTTTATCCAAGGGAAAATCCATGAATGAAAAAATGTTACAATGGCATTTTGTAGAAGATATTCTTGGTTGGGTGGCAATACTCATAGGTTCTCTATTTATTATATGGAAAGGTTGGTATTGGATAGATCCTCTATTAGCTGTTTTAGTTTCCACTTATGTTATATGGAATATGATAAAAAATTTAAAAAAAACCATAAAATTATTTCTACAATCTGTACCAGAAGATTTTTCTAAGGAAGATTTTCAAAAGAAAGCCATTCAAATAAATGGAATAAAAGAAATACATGATCTTCATATATGGTCCCTGGATGGCACTAATCACATACTATCTCTTCATGCTATTATAGACAGTAATAAAAATTCCCCAAGAATTAAAAAAGAAATTAGAATAGTTGCTAAAAGTATGGGCAATTATCATACAACTATCGAGTTAGAGTTTTCTGAAGAGAACTGCCCAGAAACAGGAGGCTAAATATTATTTTCTGAGACCACGAATTAATACATTGCATTATCGCCCCTTTTGATGAGCTTTTTTATGGTTCAGATCTTGATTTAGATGATAGAGGAGGAGTACAATAGATAGTAATGAGACTCAAGAAATATCAAGCTATTGCTTTGATTATAGTGATTATTACTACTGGTCCATTTTGGACAAAACAAGTATTGGCAAAGCCAACTATTCAGCAAGCAAAATTATCCAAGGACTTTTCCATTCCTTATGACGCCAAACAGTGGAATTTTAAAATTATTTATCTGCAAGAAAGAGGTATTCCTATTTTTGAACATAGAGAACATCCTGGATTAACTACTCACATTAACATTGCACTACTTAACGCCTTGGAAAAGAAAAAACAAAGCAAGATAGCCACTTTAAGACAATTAAAAAAGATTTGCTTAGAAACAAATAAAGTTTTTCAAACAATTCCAAGGGAAAGCAAATCTCTCTTTACTATAAAAAATAAAAAAAATCCATATTGTCATCGTCAAAAGAAAAGATTAGCTCAAGTGCTTTGGATTAAACCAGACAATAGATTTATCATGAATTATCTAGTTTCCTTTACGATTTCTCCTCCTAAAGATAAAGCAATCATTCAATATAAGAAAGAAGTAAGAGAATTTATTCAAGGAGCCTTGTGAGGATATATCTTCTTATTTTTATTTTCATAGTGATTCCACTTGAACACTTGAAAGCAGATCCTTTGAAAGGCTGTCCTTTTAAAGAATCTGAAGATTCTAATATTGAAACTATAATTAGCAAGTTAAAAGAAATAGAAGGTAAATGTAAATCATTAAAAAAAGACGCATCCAGTTTGAGACAAGCTCTTGAAACTCATTTGGATAAACTAGCTCCATCACAGTCTAGAACTGGCGCTACTATTAGTAGCCCATACTATCAGGATAATGACTTTGACAGTTTATATCCACAGTCTTCTGGAAGTTCATACTCACTATCCTTTGGAGGCTTTGGTAGCGGAAGATCATCCTCTAATAATTGTGATGCAGATGCTAGACCTACTATTGAAGAAGAATATAGACTCATTAAGGAACTTTATAAACAAGATGCTATTCCTCCTGTTTCATCCAATGTTGGAGAATATGCTAATTGCTTTAAAGGAAAACGAACAAATTTTGATTATGACCCGATCATTACCACTGATAACTCATCTACTGATAAAGAAGAAACTAAAAAATGCATTGAGAAAGTAAGAATTTCAGCTACGGAAACATGGAAGAGTAAGTGTAAAAGTAAATTTGAGACAAGTAAAGTATCAGGCAAAAATAATGCTCTTAAAGAAGCGGTAAGGAGTATATCTCTTTACACAAATGCTATCATTTCTGGTTCATCTCAATGTTCTTCAGAAGATATTGCCGAGGATATCTTGAGCTTCTCCATTCCATTGATTGCTACAATAGGAAGTCTATCTGTGGGAACTGGCTTAGCTGGAGCAGGAATAGCTCTTGGTGGTGAGATTCTCAGCAGTTTAGTAGAATCCTTGACAAAAGATGGTTCAGCAAAGGCTATAGATGAGTTAGCAAAGCTAAAAGACACTCAAGATCTTCACTGTCTGTATTACTATACTCAAAATAAAGTTTTACGATGTGGAGAAAAAAATGCTATATCAAAATCTCCTGTACCAAAGGGTATAAAGAACATTATGAAACAACTTATTAATTACGGGCAAGAGAATACAGATTATAAAGATGGGGCAGACATTATGATTGCTAAGAAAGCAGATAATTATATGCAGCATCTTGAAGAGAATAAAATCACTACCCCTTTTAGTAAAAATGGAAAGGAATCTTCTATGACAAGATCTCCAATTACAATACTTCATACTCTTAAGAAAAGTCTTGAGCAACAACAGAATATAAGTGGAAGCGACCAAGTGATATCGAACAAAATATCAGAACTTATCAAAACATATAAAGATTATAAATATCGAGATAAAACAGCAGATGTGACTGCAAAGAGCCAAGCATTCATTCAATCTTTTTTATCAATAGACTTAGGCCACGAATCTACAAACAATAGCATATATCCTTTGGCAAGGGTTTATAACCGACTTATTGAATTGGAAAACCCCAATGATTTTCATGACGATTCTGTGATACAGCAGTTGAGTTCTATCAGCCAAAACAGTACTCCAATTACAGTGGATTTGAGAGCACCACATATTGTACATGATGCTCTTATAGATAAAGTCCCAAAAAAATTTAAAGCGCAACTGAAAGATCTTTTTAGTGAATATGAAGCAAACCTTCAACCACTAGTAAAGGGGATTATTAAAAAGAAAGAAGAAGAAAAAAGCCAAATAGAGATAAATAATCGAAAAAGAAATATTGGATACATCACTAATCTCTATAAGGCATGTACTTTAACGGCAAGCGCCCATTATTTTAAAGAAAAGAAAGGTCACGCACATAGTGTTAATCTTATTCATGACAAGCCGCCTAAAGAGTATCAAAAGAAATGCAATATGTTTCGCTGCCGTGGGACTGATATCAAGAACGATGGATATTTAAAGTTTTTTCCGAACAAGAAGAAGCTTCCCAACAACCGTCCTTCGGAACTGGCAGAATATCAATGTGGGATAAACCTAACTTTTTCTTATAATTTAAACCGTCTAAAGCACTACTATATGAAATATGGAAACATATGCCCTAAAGTAAAACTAAAAGCCCAACAACTTAAGCTTAAGCGAAAATTAGGTGACGATGCCAAATAAATTTAGGTTCTCAAATTATATAAATAACTATTTATCCTTTGAATGATGCTTTTAAATATTCTCTATTCATTCTTGCGATATTTTCCACAGAGATGTCCTTAGGGCAAGCAGCTTCACATTTCAAGGTGTTGGTGCAATTTCCAAAACCCTGCTCATCCATGGCATGTACCATATTTAATACGCGACGTTCTTTTTCTGGCTTTCCTTGGGGCAATAAACCCAAGTGGGAAACTTTGGCAGAAACAAATAGCATGGCAGAGGCATTTTTACAAACAGCCACACAGGCACCACAGCCAATACAGGCAGCGGCATCCATGGCAGCTTCTGATGATACTTTAGGAATTAGGATGGCATTAGCATCTTGAGCATTGCCCACATTCGTGGAAATATAACCTCCTGCCTCCACAATTCGGTCGAATGAGCAGCGATCCACAACTAAATCTTTAATCACAGGAAATGCTTTTGCTCGAAATGGCTCCACTACGATGGTGTCTCCATCTTTAAACTTCCGCATATGAAGCTGACAAGTGGTGGTACTTTTTTCTGGTCCATGGGGTGCACCGTTGATTACCATGGAGCAAGCGCCACAAATTCCTTCGCGACAGTCGTGTTCAAAGGCAATGGGTTCTTTTTTTTCATGAATGAGAGTTTCATTGAGAACGTCGAACATTTCTAAAAAAGACATGTCGGGAGAAATTCCTTCTACAGTATGTTTTTCTAAATATCCTTTATCTTCTTTGCTTTTTTGTCGCCAAACTTGAAGATGAATTTTTATTTTTTTATCCAATTTTTTATTCCTTTATTATTTATAACTTCGTTGAGATGGTTTCACATATTCAAATTTTAATTTTTCTGTGTGTCGTTTGGGGACTTTATTATATTCCCAAGCAGCACAATGGGAAAATTTTTCATCTTCCCGTTTCGCTTCTCCATCGGATGTTTGCCATTCTTCTCGAAAATGTCCGCCACAGGACTCTTTTCTTTCCAAAGCATCTCGACACATTAATTCTCCTAGCTCTAAAAAGTCTGCCACTCTTCCCGCCTTCTCCAGCTCTTGATTAAAACTTTTTGTTTCTCCGGGCACATATACATTTTGCCAAAATTCTTCTCTTAGTTGGGGAATTTTCTCCAAAGCTTCCTTTAAACCTTTCTCGTTACGAGCCATACCGCACTTATCCCACATTATATGACCTAATTCTTTATGAAAGTCATCCACAGTGCGATTTCCCTTAATGGAAAGAAATTTCTCCATTCGCTGACGTGTTTCTTCTTTTATAGATCCAACAGCCTCTTCCGATTCTTTCAAAGGCTTTAAATTTGTGGAGGCAAAGTAATGACCTAATGTATAGGGAATAACAAAATATCCATCGGCTAAGCCTTGCATAAGGGCAGAGGCTCCAAGACGATTTGCCCCATGGTCTGAAAAATTCGCTTCACCCAATACATGGAGACCAGGCAAGGTGCTCATTAAGTTATAATCCACCCACAACCCTCCCATCGTGTAATGAACGGCTGGATAAATCCGCATGGGAGTGGCATAAGGGTCGTCCCCCACAATTTTCTCATACATTTGAAAAAGATTACCATATTTGCTTTCAATTGTTTGTACGCCATCTCGTTGAATAGCATCTTCAAAATCCAAATAAACAGATAAGCCAGTAGTGCCAACTCCTCGTCCTTCATCACAGGCTTGTTTAGCCGCACGAGAAGCCACGTCTCTGGGCACCAGATTACCAAAGCTGGGATAGCGACGTTCTAAATAATAATCACGCTCTCCCTCAGGGATATCCTTTGGATTGCGTTTATCCCCCTGCTGCTTTGGAACCCAAACACGTCCATCATTGCGAAGGGATTCACTCATTAATGTTAATTTGGATTGATAGTCTCCAGATACAGGAATACAGGTTGGATGAATCTGAGTAAAGCAAGGGTTAGCAAAATAGGCTCCCCGTTTATAGCAACGCCAAGAAGCACTCACATTGGATCGCATGGCATTTGTAGATAGAAAGAAGACATTTCCATAACCACCTGTAGCTAAAACAACCGCATCTCCCATATGAGTTTCCAACTCTCCTGTTTGTAGGTTACGGGTAATAATTCCACGGGCTTTTCCATCAACTACCACCACGTCCATCATTTCTTGGTATGTATGGAGCGTAACTCCCCCACTATGAACTTCCTTCATCATGGAGGAATAGGCTCCCAACAATAATTGCTGGCCTGTTTGTCCACGGGCATAGAATGTGCGAGATACTTGGGCTCCACCAAAAGAACGGTTGGCTAAGGTGCCTCCATATTCACGGGCAAAGGGCACACCTTGAGAAACACACTGGTCAATAATAGCGGAAGATACTTGGGACAATCGATATACGTTAGATTCCCGGGAACGAAAATCTCCTCCTTTTACGGTGTCGTAAAATAAACGCCAAACAGAGTCTCCATCGTTGGGATAATTTTTGGCAGCATTAATTCCTCCCTGAGCAGCAATGGAGTGCGCTCTTCGAGGAGAATCATGGCTACAAAAAGATTTTACCTTATAACCTAATTCGGATAAAGAAGCCGTAGCTGAGGCTCCTGCTAGGCCTGTACCCACCACAATAACCGTGAACTTCCGCTTATTGGCTGGATTGATTAACTTACTGTCAAATCGATGTTTGTCCCAACGCTGTTCAATGGGTCCGCCAGGTTCTTTTGAATCTAATACCATACTTAACCTCTAACAAAAAATAAATAAATTGGAGTAGACATAAATCCCAAAGGAATAAAAATAGCAATTCCATAGCCGATTCTTTTTATACACTTGGTATAAGTGGAGTGATACAAACCCATGGATTGTATAGAAGAAGCAAGGGCATGGAATAGGTGCAAGCTTAAAATCAACATGGAGAAAATATACCATACAAGATAAACAGGATCTTGAAACACTTCCACCATTAAGCGATAGAGATCTCTCATTTCCACGCCAGAGTATATTGCCGTATAATGGGTTCCATATTTAAATGTAATAAGATGGAGAACAGCAAATACTAATATTAAAAGCCCTGAATAAATAAGTGTGCGAGCCGCGAAGTCCGAAGGACTTTTAGCCACTTTTCTTAAGGAGAAAACATAGGGATCGGGACGAGACCTTTTATTCTCAACCGTTACAGTAATGGCAAATCCTATGTGAAGAAAAAAAATAAAAACTAACCCTGCCTCTGCAAGGTAAAGAAGGGGATTGGTGGTAAGACTATGCCCGTAGGAGTTATAGGTCTCTGGTCCTAGAAAAACAAATAAATTCCCTAGCATGTGGGCAAGAATAAATAGGCTCAAGGCTAGACCAGAAAAAGCCACTACCTGTTTTTTTCCTATGGAAGAATGGATATACCGCATAGGTATACTGTGTATTTTTTTTTGTGAGGAATCAAGAGAAATTTGTTATTCTATATATTAAATCCATTCCATTCATTCAATATAAGGAGTCCTTTATGTCGTTCATAAAAACAGTTTCTTTTTACTTTTTTTTGACCTATTTCTTCCATCCCATCATCCATCCTCAAGCAAATAGTTTTGCCAGTACTGGCACCGCCACCGTGAGTCAAGTCCAAGGAAGCGTTTTCCACAACAACAAAAAAATAAATAAAAAGGACTCCTTTCCCCAGAAAGGAACAATCGTTGTAAAAGGAATAAAATCTTTTGCAGACATCCGGCTAAGCAATAATGAAATCATTCGATTTCGACAAGGGAAATTTAAATTATCTCAAAAAGAAAAAACAAAACAAAATATTTTAACAGTTATAACAGGGGAAATTTATGCCTATTTTCAAAAAAATAAGACAAAAAATCAACTGAAAATAGAAACCAAAACTGCTGTATTGGCTGTTCGTGGCACTAAATTCATGGTTAGCGTAGAAAAACAAAAAACCTATCTCTGTGTATGTGAGGGTGAGGTAACTGCTAGCAAAATTTCTAGCCCATCCCTTACAATCCCTGTAAAAAAAGGAGATGATATATGGATCGAAAAAAATAAATCCCTAGGATTGCCCAAGCCTTCAGGAATCTCCATGATGAGTATGGTGACCGATCAATTTAGGGACATGGGCTACCCGGTGAAAAAATAAACTATTTCTTCTTCAATCGAGCACCCTGAGGGGTATCCACAATTTGATAGCCTTGGGTCAATAGCTCTTTGCGTAGACGGTCGCTCTCTGCCCAATTCTTCTCCTTACGGGCTTTTTCCCGGCTAGCCAGCATGCTTTGGATCTGCGAAGGTATATTGTCTATTTTTTTCGAATCCCTTAACAAACCCGAATTATTTAAATCTAAACCAAAAATACGATCCACCTCTTGACTAAGAAACTTCTTCTCCCCATCCCCAAGTGAACCATCTTTTAAAGCAGTAAAAAAAATACTCATGGCCTGTGGTGTATTTAAATCATCAAAAATAGCTTTTTGAAATCCATGAATATACTCCATCACCTTAGGCGTTTCATTAGAAGCAGGTAGTTCTCCCCAACTCACTATACGTTCCAATAACTTCCTTCGACCAATTCTTGCACTATCCAAAGCCTCATAATGAAAACTCAACTCCCGTCGATAATGAGCCTGCAAAAGTAAAAAACGATAATCTAAAAAATGATAACCCTTCTCCTCAAGAAGAGACAAAGTAAGGAACTCCCCTTTAGACTTACTCATCTTACTCTTCTCCTCAGTAAGAAATTGCCCATGCATCCAATAACGAGAAAAAGGAACACTCCCCGTAGAAGCCTCACTCTGTGCTATCTCATTCGGATGGTGAACCGTAATATGATCCTTACCTCCACAATGAATATCCAATGTGGAACCTAAATACTTCATGGACATGGCTGAACACTCAATATGCCAACCCGGAAATCCCGTTCCCCAAGGACTCTCCCACTCCATCTGTCGCTTTCCATCCTTAGGCGAGAACTTCCACAAAGCAAAATCCGTAAGGTTACGCTTCTCTCTCATATCCACTCGAATACCCGCTTCTAAATTTTTCTCATCTAATTTCCCCAACTCACCATAACGGGGAAACTTAGACGTATCAAAATAAAGACCGTCACTCGTAATATAAACAAAACCTTTTTTTTCTAATACACGAATCATCTCGATCATCTCAGGGATGTGATCCGTAGCCTTAGGAATTACCTGAGGCTTTTGTATATGAAGCCTTTCCATATCCTTGAAAAAAGCTTTTGTATAAAATTCAGCAATATCCCAAGCTGTCTTGCCTTCTCTACGAGAACCACTTTCCATTTTATCCTCACCCTCGTCCCCATCTGAAACCAAGTGACCCACATCCGTGATATTCATCACATGGGTAACGTCAAAATGGGCGTAACGCAAAGCTCGAACTAAAATATCCTCAAACACATAGGTGCGAAGATTTCCAATATGGGCATAGTTATACACCGTGGGACCGCAAGTATATAAACGAACCTTTCCCGGCTCTATAGGAATAAATTTTTCTTTTTTACGAGAAAGGGAATTAAATAAATAAATATCTTGAACCAAATAAAAAGCCCCCTAAGCTATAACTGAAGCTAACTTTGCACCCATTTCTGCAGGACTTTTGCAAACAACCACCCCTGCAGATTCTAGGGCATCTATTTTAGCTGCTGCTGTACCCTTACCCCCTGAAATAATAGCTCCCGCATGACCCATACGTTTACCCTTAGGAGCTGTTGTGCCCGCAATAAACGCAACCACAGGTTTTTTAAATTCATGTCGAATATATTCAGCTGCTTCTTCCTCCGCAGAACCTCCAATCTCACCAATCATAATAACCGCATCTGTGTTGGCATCTTGATTGTACGCTGTTAGTACATCAATAAAGCTGGTGCCATTAATGGGATCTCCACCAATACCCACACAAGTACTCTGACCAATTCCTCGCTGAGTAAGTTGAAAAACAGCCTCATAAGTGAGAGTTCCTGAACGGGAAAGCACCCCAACCCTTCCAGGCTTATGAATATGCCCCGGCATAATTCCAATTTTACATTCACCAGGAGTAATAATCCCTGGACAGTTGGGACCAATCAATCGAGTGCTAGAATTTTTTAAATAATGATTCAATCGCAACATATCCAATACAGGAATCCCCTCAGTAATGGCCACAACTAAATCTAGACCAGCGTCAATGGACTCTTTTATGGCACTTCTAGCAAAACGGGGAGGAACAAATATTGCAGAAACGGTGGCATTTGTATGCTCTTTTGCCTCTTGAACTGAATCAAAAATAGGAACCCTATTCATAAATTTCGTTCCACCCTTGCCCGGAGTTACTCCTGCCACCACCTGCGAACCATAAGCTAAGCATTGCTCCCCATGGAAGCTACCATGCTTGCCCGTAATCCCCTGGACCATAATCTTTGTATCTTTATTCACAAAAATAGACATTTGCTTATTTCCCCTGCACCGCTTGTGTGACTTTTTTTCCCGCTTCCTCTAAAGAGTTTGCCGTAAGAATGGGCAAGCCAGAATTTTCCAACAAGTTTTTCCCCATCTCCACATTCGTACCCTCTAAGCGCACAACCAAAGGAACCTTGAGACTGGTTTCTTTCACAGCCTGAATAATTCCTTCCGCTATCACATCACATTTCATAATGCCACCAAAAATATTTACAAGAATAGATTTTACTTTAGAATCAGAAGTAATAATTTTAAAAGCAGCACTTACATTTTCTTTCGTAGCACCACCACCCACATCTAAAAAGTTTGCTGGCTCACTTCCATAAAATTTTATAATATCCATGGTGGCCATTGCTAAACCTGCACCATTGACCATACAACCCACATCTCCATCGAGAGAAATATAGGAAAGACCAAATTTGCTGGCTTCCAGTTCCGCAGAGTCTTCTTCTTTTGTATCCCTTAGGGCGAGGATGTCTTCGTGTCGCATAAGAGCGTTATCGTCGAAATTTACTTTCGCATCGAGAGCCAATAGGTGATTGTCCTTTGTAATAATCAAAGGATTAATCTCCACAAGAGTGCAATCTTTCTCCTGAAAAAGGGCAAGGAGCTTCTTTGCCATGTCTTCCAATTCCTTCTCAAGAGACGACGGAATATGGAGAGCTTGAGCAAGCTCTTTCGCTTGAGAAAATTCAAAGACCTGTGAAGATGGAGCCATGGAGATTGAGATAATTTTTTCCGGTGTCTTTGCCGATACCTCTTCTATATCCATGCCACCCTCTGTGCTCCCTAAAAAAGTAATCGTTTCCTTGGCTCTATCCACCAAAACAGCTAAATACAATTCTTTTGCAATGGCACTAGCCTCTTCAATTAAAACTTTTTCTACTAGCTTTCCCTCACTGCCTGTTTGGGGAGTCACTAAACGCATGGAAATAATTTTTTTAGCTGCTCCTTCCACTTGGTCCAAGGATTCGACCAACTGTATTCCACCACCCTTGCCCCGTCCTCCTGCATGTACCTGAGCCTTTACTACCCATTTTTTTGCACCCGTTTCTTGGGAAATTTCTTCTGCCCTATCTCTTGCCTCTTGGGGCGTATACGCCACCTTTCCCAATGGCGTTGGTATTCCATAGGAACGGAATAAATCTTTCGCCTGGTACTCATGAATATTCACTAGCCTAACTTTCCTACCAATTCTTTTACTGCATCCACCGAGTGCTGAAATTTTTTCTTTTCCTCACTATTCAATTCTAATTTCATAATTTCCTCTACACCCGACTCACCTAGCTTGGCTAATACACCCACATACAAACCATTCACACCATATTCCCCCTCCAATAAACAAGCACAGGGAAGAATACGCTTTTTATCTTTCACAATCGCTTCCACCATCTGTACAGCTGAGGCGCTGGGAGAATAGTAAGCAGAACCTGTTTTTAAAAGACCAACAATTTCTGCACCACCGGTTGCTGTCCGGTCGATCAAAGATTGGATTTTTTCCTGAGAAAGGAGTTGATTTAAGGAATCCCTCCCACCGTTACATAACGTGGCATGGGAACCATGGTGTCCCCGTGGCCTCCGTATACAAAGGCTTGGACATCTTCCACAGAAACGTTGAGTTCTTGGGAAATAAAAAAACGAAATCGGGCACCGTCTAATACTCCTGCCATACCTACCACCCTTTCCCTGGGAAATTTGCTGGCTTTAAGGGCAACATGGCACATAGCATCTAATGGGTTCGAGACCACAATAATTTTTGCTTGAGGACTGTATTTCGCCACATTTCGAGCACACTCCTCCATAATTTTTGCATTCGTCTGGAGAAGATCATCCCGACTCATACCCGGCTTACGAGGAAGTCCTGCAGTAATTACAACCACATCACTCCCCTCACTTAAAGCATAATCAGAGCCCCCTACTAGATGGGCGTCGAAGCCTTCGATGGGGCTGGCTTGCCCTAGGTCGAGGGCTTTTCCTTGAGCTGCCCCCTCATTGATATCAATAAGCACCACGTCGCCCAGTTCCTTCGACGCCAACCAGTGAGCCGCTGTACTGCCCACAAATCCTGCACCTACAACAGTAATTTTCTTTCTACCCATATTTCTTTCTCCCACTACTATTTTACAGAGATTCAGAGAATACTCCCATAAAATTAAAAAAAACTAGAATTATATAATTTTTGCGCGCAAAGCCAACTCCAATTCTTGGAGAAACTCCTCTGTAGTCAAATAATGCTCTGCTTTTAAATCCTTACCATGAATACATAGGGCCAAATCTTTGGTCATTTTACCGGACTCCACTGTTTCCACACACACTTTTTCCAGTTTTTCAGCAAAGTCTATTAAAGGCTTGTTGCTATCCAGGCCCCCTCGAAAGGCAAGCCCCCGGGTCCAAGCAAAAATAGAGGCTATCGGGTTGGTAGAGGTTTTCTTCCCTTGCTGGTGCTGTCGGTAGTGACGAGTAACCGTCCCATGGGCAGCCTCTGCTTCCATGGTTTTCCCGTCGGGAGTGACTAGGGTGGAAGTCATCAGACCCAAAGAACCAAATCCTTGAGCAACGGTGTCTGACTGCACATCTCCGTCGTAATTTTTACAAGCCCACACAAAAGCGCCACTCCATTTCAGTGCGGCAGCCACCATATCATCGATCAAGCGATGCTCATAAGTAATATTCTTTTTCTCAAAATCACTTTGGTATTCCTTTTCAAAAACTTCCTGAAAAATATCTTTAAACCGACCGTCGTATTTTTTCAAAATAGTATTTTTCGTCGATAAATATAGGGGCCAGCCCTTGAGCAATGCCATCTGAAAACAGCTCTTAGCAAAGCCCTGAATGGACTCGTCCGTATTATACATGGCAAGGGCAACACCGTCTCCAGAGAATTCGTGGACCGTATGCTGTTGAGGCTCACCCACCTCTGGCGTATAGGTGATTGTAAGAGTGCCTTTTCCTTTTGTGACAAAATCCGTAGCCCGGTATTGATCACCAAAAGCATGACGACCAATACAAATGGGTTGGGTCCAATTGGACACAAGACGGGGGACATTCTTACAAAGAATGGGTTCTCGAAATACGGTGCCTCCCAGAATATTTCGTATAGTTCCATTGGGAGATCGGTACATCTTGCGTAAGTGAAACTCCTCTACGCGATCCTCATCGGGAGTAATCGTAGCGCATTTAATTCCGACTCCTGTCTCTCGAATGGCATGGGCCGCATCTATGGTCACCTGATCGTCGGTATCATTGCGACGCTCCATTCCCAGGTCAAAATACTTAATGGGAAGATCCAAATAGGGCAGAATTAGCTTTTCTTTGATAAAATGCCAAATAATGCGAGTCATTTCGTCCCCATCAAGCTCCACAACAGGATTCTTTACAATAATTTTGTCCATAGGTTTCCTCTTTATTTCTTTATTATACTCTTGGAATTTTAAAACTATACTATATGATCTTCAGTATGAAGCAAGGACTTGTAGTATTTTTTTCCATCTTTTTCCTCCACGGCTGTGCTGCAATATCTGCGTTTAAGGACGCGCCCGAGCAAGTAAAAGAGTTGGAAAATCTAGGAACCCGTCAAGCGAGCACCATAGAAGAGAAAATGATCGACAAGTGCTTATACCATTTATTCAAACGACAACAATACCACTATGAAAAATTTGGTCTCTACCTAAGCAATATTAAACGCTTAAAAACGAAAGATGTATGCGATGAATCCATCCAGCTTAGCCTACAAAAAAATAATAAGGGCTACCTTGCCATTGCAAAAATTAAAACTAAAGATGCAACAGTAAAGTGGTCACTTAGGGATAATGGAGAAGTGGTGGAGCATGACGACTTTTCATTCGACTTGAGTTTTTAAAGCTTATTCCGTATCTGTGAGTTCTTGGACAAGTGCACTAACCAGCACATCATCCTTTTGCCCAGGAAGTGGTCCATAAATCCTCTCGTACCAATAATTATTACGAAGGACGGATACCACGTAGTCCCGGGTTTCCATGAATGGAATGGTGTCATTCCATCTTAAAATATTTTCTCTCTTAGGATAGTTCCTAAGCCATTGACGAACTCGTCGAGGCCCAGCATTATAAGCAGCCAACACCAACTCCACATCTCCATCAAAAGAGTTTCCTAGGCGTGTAAGGTATTTAATCCCCACCTGAGTATTGATTTTCACATTAAAAAGCCTTCTATGGCTATTGCGCTGTAAATACCTAGCCGTTGGTGGAAGAATTTGCATGAGTCCCCTAGCATTACTGGAAGATACAGCCCTATGATCAAAGGCACTTTCTTGACGAATTAAACTCATCACTAAGTTTGGATCAATCTTTCCTCTAGCAGCGGAATATATATTTTCAAAATAGGGCCTTGGATATAGAGAAAGTAAAACATTTTGACTAATTTTTTGAGGATACCTGCGATAGTAACGTGCAAGAAATAAAATATTAGAACGATAATAGCCGTTACTTAAATAAAGTTTAGATAAATAAAATACCACATTTTCTTCTAAATTTTTCACATCACTGGAAATCCAATCTGTCCAACGGGAAACTTCTTTCCGTCTTCCTGCAAAGGCAAGTGCTTCTAACCAGTTAAACCGTAAATTTAAATCGGAGCGATTTTTACTTTTTCGCCATAATGGAATTTTTCCCCCAACAGGAATCTTATCCATGGGATCCATTCCCCATTCCTTTTGTACAGAAATTGTATAGTAACTAAGTGGGTATTCCTTTAATAATTGCTGCCAAAAATAATTGTCTTCTTTTTTTACTTTTTTCTTCTGCTGGAACCAACCGGACCAGTATAAACTTCTGTAACGCTCCCTTGTAACTCTTCCCTCCATGGACTGGAGAATCCAAGACCTTGCTTTTTCCATTTCTCCACTCTCAAAAGCGATCATTCCATATTTCAAGTGCGCCTTCTCCCAGAAAAATCCTTTTCTATTCATACAGGGTTTTGCATGGCTAAAAAGTTTCAAAGCTGTTTTCTTTATATCTTTTTTAGAAAAATACTTTTCTGCACGCATGGCAAGCCCAAGAGAGACATTACGAGGACAGGAATTCAACTTCAATGATCTTCGAGCCAGCTTCTCAAATTCTCTGCTAGAACGAATACGTAACCCTAGAAAAACACGCTCTGGACTTAAAGCCTTCTGCGCCCAAGTAACAGATCGGGAAGTCAAACGAAATCTCCTTCTAATCTTACGCTTACGAATTCTCTGTTTTCTTTTTAAACTATCTCTCTTTTCCTGCACCTGATAAAATTCCGTAAATACAGCACAATGGGGTTTATTTTTCTCAGATGCACAAAGTTCAGTATAGTAAGAACTACGCTTTCCATACCTCATAGCTTTAGCAAAATTTTTCACAAAACCTTGTACCTCTTCACGGTCGATGTTTAAATCTTTGGATAACTGGTCCCAAGAAATGGGTTCAACAAAGACTTCATTTTCAAGAATCTTGCTGCTTAGTCTTCTATCTACAGGTAAAAAAGAACAGGAGGAAACACCACAGCCCATAAAACTTATAGCCAATATGGAACACAGGTATAGTTTGATTTTACAATGAATTTTTTCTATCTCCATTCATACAAATAGAATAACAAAAAATGCAACAATTTAAACGTGTAAATCAACTACTGGAAAAATATTTAATCCATACCTTTTATAAAAGCTCAAATAGACCATAAGAACTGAGGATTTTTTAATGAAATTTCAAGTTTGATAGAAGATTAAGAAAAAGAACGCGATCGGTCAACACGGAAGAGTGATTTCAAGGAATTTTGAATATTTTTAGTGTATCCTAAAGGGAGTTCTATAAAATATAAGACTGATACTCTAGGATTGAAACTATGAAATATTTTTTCATTATTACTCTTATTTTTATGAGCAGCAAATCTTTTGCTGTTGACGAACCTAGAAAAGAATTTCATCTTTGTTATTTTTCCCTAAACAATGAAAAAGAATTCAAGGTTATGAAAAAATTTTCTACAAAACTGAATAAATTATCCACCACAAAAATAAATATTACTGAGTACCAAACAAAAGGTTCTGCACCTAATAAATCATTCAAGGAAATGATAGAATCGGGTGCAGAATGTGACGGGCTTGTGATATCGGGTCATCATACGGGGGCTTTTGGTGGGAAAAGGGCAAGTGGCTCTCTTGGTATTGACTACTTAGAAAAGCTATCTTGTAATCCTAAATATAAAAAATTCTTTGAAAATATCAATGCATTATGGCTACAGGGATGCCGAACGTTAGGAGGGAAAATCTCTCCTGATACCTATCAAGACACAGCAGACTATCACACCAATCGTGTGGGAAATGTTTTAGAAGAAGATCATCTTAATCAAAGTTTTGCAGAATTAAATATGGAATTTAGTGCCACTCTAGATCAGGATAACCCTCTGTCTTCAAGATATTTAAGAGTTTTTCCGGGAGCTACTATTTTTGGTTGGACGGCAAGTGCCCCAGGTAAAAATGCTCAAAGTCAATTTAGTATTCCTTTTCATATGGCTCATATGAGTCGCCTTATAAATAAAGACAGTTTTGAGGATCCAAGGGAAGAGATGAGCGCTGTTGCAGTTGCAACTTCCGCAAATACGCTTTCACTGCTATTAACAAACAAAGCTGAATTATCACCCTGTGCTGCCGAATTCACAGAGAATTTAGGAATAGACGGATGGCTTTACCATGGCCAAGCAAAAACTAGCCCTCAAGGATCTCTGCCTTTTTCTTTTGCAAATCCAGATTTACAAGCTCATTCTTCCATTGCTACAAACATTAAAGAAAATAAAACCTTATTTCGAGCACAAAAATTAAATTGTGATTTAAAAGAATCCACTAAACTTTCTGAAATATCTACAACATTAGATGAAATATTAAATAATGATAGTCTTTTACACTATAACTTTAATTCTATTATTGAACTTATTCATCGATTTAAAGGAAAAGAGAATAATGAAGAAATAAATTTCATTCGAGAAAAACTGAAAAATTCTAAAAATTTCAATTCTTTTTTAAAAAGAAAACTTGAGGACAAAAGAGTCGGTATTATTCGGAAAATAGATTATTATGCTGTTTATCGAGAGTTTAATGAAAATAGTGCTGCGAAAGAAAAAAATACAAAAGCCTTAAAAAAACAGGTTTTAAAAATTTTAACAACTCCAATCGAGCCCTTTGATTATAATCAAAGAGATTTTGCAGAAACTCTCCTCCAGTCTTTAGCTAAGCATAAAATTTTAAATTTATCGGATTATAAAGTATTAATAAAGAAAGTGAAAAACAAAAATTTATTTGAAATCATTATTGATTATTCTCTAGAATTAAAAATATCTGAGGGAGAAAGAATTGAATTACTGAATTCTCTTTTAAATTTCTCTGATATAAGCAGCAGCTCTCTATTAAATATAACTAATGCATTTTTTAAATTAAAAACAGACTCTAAAAAACAAAAAAAAATAACTGAAAAAATAGTAAAACATGTGGAAAAAATATTCAATTCACCCGTAGTGGACGAAAATAGCTTAAATAATACAATGAAGATGCTTTCTAAATTAAAGATAAATTCTAAAAGACAAGAAAAAATAGTTGAAAAAATAATGGAAAATATAGAAAGGAAACTAAATGAAACCATAATAGATACTTGGAGTTTGAAAAACATAACTGATGCGTTTTTTAAAATAAAAGTAGACTCTAAAAAACAAAAAGAAATAACTGAAAAAATAGTAAAACATATAGAAAGAGATTTAAATCATCAGATAAATTATTCTACACGTATCAGCTTTGATCTAAAAACAATAACTAATATACTTTCTAAATTAAAATTAAACCCTAAAAAACAAAAAGAAATAGTTGAGAAAATAGAAGAACACGCCGAAAATATTTTATCTGACCCCACGATTGGTACCGATAATACAATTAAGATAAACGAAATATTTTATCAGTTAAAAACTCGTCTTGAAAAACAGAAAGAACTAAATGAGAAAACAATAACAAAGTTCGAAAGCCTTTTACTTTTAAATGACCCTGCGATGACTACATATTATTTATTACATGCTTGATAGATTTCTTAAATTTAATATAATACATGAAAAAAGAGCGAAAATAATTGAAAAAATTATAAATCATCGTCAAATGGATAGTCATTTTCTACTTTCAGCGGCCAATTATCTTGCTATTACTGAAGATAAAATAAGTAATTCCATAGATGGTATTGAAATGCAATTGATAGTATCTGATAATATCATACAATCTGAAAATTTGAATTCTAATATCTTAACAAAAATAATTGAAGCTCTTGATAATATTCCTAATAAGCTGAATGAAGAAATTAAAAGATTGCAGCAAAAAGGAGAGAAATTAAATCAAAGAGATGAAAAATTACGAAAGGAGATAAAAAGAATTTCAAAACTAGCCAAAGAGAAAGAAAGAGAACTTAGGCCGTGAAGGTTCTAATTTTATCTATGCAGAGTAAATTCTATCTACTAAGATTGGCAAGCGCTCAAGGAAAAGCTCAATTTCCTCTTGAGTATTTTCTGGACCTAAGCTCACCCGTATAAATGAACTGGCATCTTCCTTGCTATAGCCCATGGCTTCTAACACATGGGAAGGGCTTAGAGAACCAGAAGCACAAGCACTGCCCGTTGAAACAGCAAAACCCTCCAAGTCTAAACTCATCATTAGGGAATCCCCTCGAAGACCTTTAAAGAAAAGAGCGCTTGTGTTTACCAGTCGATTCTTATCCCCACAAATGACGGAGGCTTTTTTTACCCTAGACAACACTCCCTCTTCCAGTCGATCTCGAAGGGAACGTATCTTCTCCAAAGAACAGGATCCTAACTGATGGGCTGCCTCTCCAAATCCAGAAATACCCATTACGTTTTGAGTACCTGCTCGTCGATTACGCTCCTGAGACGCACCATGAATGAGGCTTTCCATTTTTATTCCTTTTCGTATAAACAAAGCTCCCACTCCCTTGGGTCCAGCAATTTTATGGGAGCTAAAACTAACGAAATCAGCTAAAGACTCTTGAACGGAAAAAACCATTTTTCCAGGAGCCTGTACCCCATCTATATGAAATAAAGCACCATACTCTCGACAATACTCGCCCACCTGTCGATAGGGAAAAATCAAACCAGTCTCGTTATTAGCTGCCATAAGGCTCACCAAAGAAACATGGGATTTAGGAAAACTGCGCAATAGGCGAAGAACAGCTTCAGGATCGATCTCTCCCTGTTTATTTACTTCCAAATAGTGAATATTGGCACCTAAGCTCGATAAAAATTCAGCCACATTTGTAGTAGCCTCGTGCTCCATTGGAGAAGTGATCAGATGAAAAGAATGGTTACGAGAATGAAAATACACTCCCTTAAGAGCCATATTAATCGCCTCTGTGCCAGAGCCAGTAAATACTAATTCCTCTGGCCACTGGACATGTAGCGCTTCTGAAAGCTGCTCACGAGCCGTATCTAAAACTAACTTAGCCTTGCGACCCGCCCAGTGCACACTGGACGGATTGCCAATAACCTCTAAACAAGAGCGTAAATTTTCCTTAACACTAGAGCTCAGTACCGAGGTAGCATTATAATCAAAATATACTCTCCTCAATTAAATGTCCGGAGATTGATCAACCGTAGTTTCTTCTGTGACTTCTGGAGTTGTAGTTTCCGGCATATCCAAAGCAGCTTCATCAAAAGCACCACGTGCTTTGCTGATCAAGTCCTTTAAAGTAGTTGTCTCCAAATACTCTTTCATTAAAGAAGCCAGGTTCTCAAAGTAGGTTTTTGTTAATACAAACTCAACCGTAGACTCTTTAATATTAGTAGAGCCCACAAGATCCCTTGCTGGGTTAATATTTTCTCCTACACTAAGCAATACGTCCTTTACGGCAATTTGATCTGTTGGACGAGCTAAAAGATAACCGCCCCCTGGACCACGAACACTTTTTACCAGCGTTCCTTTGCGTAAACGACGAAAAAGTTGCTCTAAATAATGTAGAGAAATTTCCTGCCTTTCACTAATTTCTTGTAACCGAACAGGTTTACCATCTGAGTGAAAACTCAAATCCAAAATTGCTCGCATTGCATACCTTCCTTTTGATGTCAGTCTCATATTTTTTACCCCTTATAATTAATAAACAATCCATGTTTTTTCCTAAATCAATGTATACCATAACACATTGAGTTCATCCACTATTAGCGCTGATCAACTACTCATTTTGTTGCACAGCATCTATCCCTCACCCATACACATATACCATTCCAATGTAAAAAAGTCAACAAACAATAGCAAACCCTATAAAAAATAATAAATCCAGTATTTTCAGTCACTTATGGCTATATGGGGGAGTTTTTCTGAAAAAAATATTATCTCAATTATTTCAAGACTTTAGCTGCCATGGAGCTAGGCAGCAGGCAGGAGCGCCCCTGGTCCCTATAGAATAGCTCTATGGATAGTGTTTTTTCCTTAAGATCTAAAATAATAGGCTTGGGAAGACAGGAAAACCACTCCACAATAAAGAGTTTTTCCTGGTAAAAAAACTCCAAACCCCCCAAATCGTCCAGTATAGACTCAGATTCCTCAGGGGAAATACGGTAAAAATCACAGTGAATTACGGCTAATTTTGGGGTCTCATACTCATGAACAAGGTTGTATGTGGGACTACGTACCTGCTGGGCATCCCCATTCAAACCCTTCACTATTCCACGGGTAAGGCAGGTTTTTCCCACCCCTAAATCCCCTATTAATTGAAGGATCTTTCCCACCTCCATATACGGAGCCAGGGCCTCTCCCAAAGCAATGGTTTCCTCCACATTAGCGATTTGTTTTTCCCTAACTATTGGACTGCTCCACTATCCCGATAGCGACGTAGTTCTAAAAAAGAGTCCCCCAAATGGGCAGTCAAATCACTAGCAGTCATGGCCCGATGGCCTAATTCCTTAGCTGCGTGTTTTCCAGCCAAGCTGTGGATATATACACCCAAACAAACAGCTTCTACCGTATTTATTTCTTGGCCCAATAAGCCTCCCAACATCCCTGCCAACACATCTCCACTGCCCGCCGTAGCCATACCGTCATTAGGATAGTGATTGAGGAAAATTTTATCATCAGTGGTGCCAATAAACGTGCAAGCTCCCTTAAGTAAGGTAACCGTATTCGTATCTCTCACAACTGTTCTCACAGACTCTATGGGATTGGATCTTACCGTTTCCATATCCACACCCATCATCCTTGCCATCTCTCCCAAGTGAGGCGTAAGAACGGTGGGTCCCTTTCGAGATGAGAGTTCCTTTTTTAGTTCCTCATTTGCCAAAAGATTAATTCCATCGGCATCAATCACAAGAGGGCCATTATAGTAATGCATAAGTTTCTTTAAAAGTGTTTGGGCTTCCTTGGAAGTTCCTAAACCCGGACCTATTACGATGGAAGAAAAATTATTTATTTCCTGACGTTGTTTTATATAATCCTTTCCTTCTATCTGAAAAGGAGTAATCATAATTTCATCATCCATACGATTCATTAAGCTGTCGCAACAATCCTGCCAAGTACTTACCGTCACCAATCCTGTTCCCATACGCAAACAAGATCGGGCAGCCATGCAAATAGCTCCCAAACGACCCGGACTACCTCCAATTAAAAGACAATGACCAAAGGAATTTTTATGACCATAACGATCTCGAAACTTTAATAAAGAAGCCACACTACTTTCCTCCAAAGACCAAATGGAACCTTCTTTGTGAAAGACTCGAGGAAAAGAAATATCTGCAACTTCTAATGATCCCCGATAAAATGCTCCAGGAGAAATATAATGACCAAGCTTGGGAAACTCAAATGCAATGGTCATGTCTGCATCTATACACTGTCCCACCACAGCACCTGTATTTCCATCCACTCCTGTGGGAATATCTAAAGCAATAACATAGTTGGCTCGTTTGTTAATAATATCCACCACATCCGCATAGAGTCCCGCTAGCGGTCCTCGAAAACCTGTACCCAAAAGACCATCTACGGCAATAAATGGACCAATACTACTCCCAAAAAATTCATCTAAAGGCTCTATGTTTTCCAGTATCACGGGCCAAACTCTCTCTTTTAAAAGAATATTGAGATTTGTTCTCGCTGTACCCTTATAAGCATCTTCGCTATGGAGAAGAAAAAGACGTATGCTTTTACCCATTTTTAAAAGGTGACGAGCGACAACTAAAGCATCTCCTCCATTTCTCCCCTTTCCTGCTAGGATGAGTATGTCCGAGTTCACCATTGTCTGCTCCTGATGTTTTTTTGCTATAATTTTTGCTGCCTGAGATCCTGCATTTTCCATCAATACAATAGATGGAATTTCAAACTCCTCTGTTGCTCTACGATCCAACTCCTGCATTTCTTCATTCGTAACAACTCTCATACCTTACCTCCAAGTAAAATCACACTAGCAATAGCAAAACCACTATCATGGGACAAACTCAATGCAATTTCCTTGCCCCCTTTAGCAGAAAATAACTCTTTGGCTTGGCCAGAAATCTCTAACGTGGGCGCCCCATTGGAGTCATGATTCACTTCAACCTCCACTAAATTTCCCACTGTGCCTAGATTCATACCCATGGCCTTGGAGAAAGCTTCTTTTGCAGCAAAACGTGCAGCAAAGTGCTGATCTGGATTTACCTTCTTTGCACAATAGGCTCGCTCTCTTTTTGAAAACACCCGTGTTTCAAAATTCTCTCCTTGACGAACCCTCACCTCTCCCAAGCGTTGTGTGCTTACTAAATCAATGCCATGACCTAATAGTTCCATAAAATCTCCTACAATGCATTACCAGTAGCCGTTGAAAAAGCATGGGCTATTTGCTGACAATATTTATGAACTTCCTCTCTGTCCTCTCCCTCTACCATAATACGAAATAAAAGTTCAGTGCCAGAGTAGCGCACAAATACGCGTCCCCTTCCCTTTAAGTTTTTTTCTACTAATTGAATTGCCACAGAAACTTCCGGAATATCCTTTAATGGGATTTTTTCCTTTACATTTATATACTGAAATGCTTGGGGTAATAAAGAAATTTGAGATTTTAGTTCAGAAAGAGATTTTTTTTCTTTTTTCATAATTTCCAATACTTTAAGTGCAGCCAGGAGTCCATCACCAGTAGTGGCAAAATCTTGAAAAATAATATGCCCGGATTGCTCTCCTCCCAAACTATACCCATGAGTGCGCATACATTCCGTCACATACCGGTCTCCCACGGGAGTGCGCACCACTGCTATGCCTTTCTTCTTTAAACTTAACTCCAAACCCATATTAGACATGGGAGTACACACCAGCGTACTCAGTTTTCCTTGCTTAGCAAGCTCTAGGGCACAAATTCCCATTATTTGATCCCCGTCTACCTTTTCTCCCTTTTCGTCGCAAAGAATTACCCGATCCGCATCTCCATCCAAAGAAATACCAATTTCTGCTCCAGAATCTAGCACCGCTTGGGCCGCTACTTGAGGATACAAAGCACCACTATTGGCGTTAATGTTTGTGCCATTGGGAGACACTCCCAACTCAATTACCTCAGCGCCCAGTTCCCTTAACAACAGGGGAGCGAGTTTATAAGCAGCCCCGTTAGCACAATCCAACACCACGGTTGTATTATACAAGTCGAAATCCATGGGTACAGTGGATTTTAAAAGAATAAGATAACGCCCAAGAGCATCATCAATACGAACAGCTCTTCCAATATCTCCATAAGTGGGAAGGGATTGATCTTTAGAGTGAAGAGGTTCAGAAGAAAGCACTAACGATTCAATCTCTTTTTCCAACTCATCGGGAAGCTTACATCCGTTATAATCAAAAATTTTAATGCCGTTATCTTCATAGGAATTATGGGAAGCACTGATCATGATCCCTGCATCTGCGCGCATGCTTTGCACGAGAAATGCCACTCCCGGTGTGGGCAACGGACCCAGTAATAAAACATCGGCTCCCATAGAACAAATGCCACTGGTTAAGGCCTGCTCCAACATATAACAAGAAATTCTCGTATCTTTTCCAATGATCACACGAGGATGGGGATAGGTAGTTCGTTGCTTCCATCCACTTCGCTTCAAAAGAACCTGAGCCATGGCTGCGCCCACCTGCATAGCCACATCAGCACATATGGGGTATCGATTTGCCATGCCACGAATACCATCTGTTCCAAATAATTTTCTATCCACTGTGCTCACAGTTACTCCAATGTTATTTTTACCTGAGATGGGACAACTCGAACTAATTTTATCCCTCGGGGCAATTTTACTTTTACTTGTCTCAAATGCTCTCCAGCAGATAAACCTCTTACATCCACCTCAGCTAATATTTCTTTAGATTTAATTGCATTAATAACTTTTTTAGAGCCACGAACATAGAGCGCTACTTTTTTTATACTTATCGTATACTCTCCATCTGCTAAAACCTGCAATGGTACACCAGCAATACGAAATTTCGATCCCTTGGGCTCCACTTCTATAATAATTTTAGGAGATACTTCCTCATCAAAAGAAACACCAGGTATGGAAATTTTTATGGGAACTTCCCAACGAAAACTAGGATCGACATTGGAAATATCCACTGGCTCCGGGCGAAGCACTTTAATTTTTTCTATACGAGAACGTGGACCACGAATACGAACTTTTGAGGGCGAAGGTAATAGTTTTAAAAGACGAAGATCCGACGGGAGTGTATTCGTTGTATTCACTTCCACAGGAACAGTTTTATACTTTACAGACTCAATCATGGGATAAATTCGAGAAGGACTGATGGATAGTACTTTTACGCCAATGGGAAGTCGTAATATATCACTACTAATATTATAGTATGTGGGTCCCTCTTTTGCGTCCGTAAGATCTAAGCGCAAAACATCTAAAGAATTCGTAATAGTGCGTAGAAAAAATTTCGACCCAGATAAACGAACCGTTATTTTATTGGTAACATCATTGGAAACCATTAAATTAGGAGCCGTATCTAATACAAGTTTTATTTCTTTGGAAACCTCTATACCACTGGAACTCAAAACAAAAAACCAAAGAGCAATAGCCATTACAATAGATATAAACTTCCAAGTAAAATTATAAAAAATAAATCCCATTTGACTATTTTGCTCCCACAGTAGTTTGCTTTTCAAATTCCATAAGATCCAATATAATGGTAAGACTTTTATTTAACTCTTCCTCTGAGAGAGAACCCGTTAGTCTTCCACCCTTCACTAAATAAATTTCGCCAGTTTCCTCACTAACCAGCACCACAATAGCATCCGTATCCTCAGTTAAACCTATGGCTGCACGGTGACGAGTTCCATATTTCTTCTCCACATGAGGATTCTTTGTGAGTGGTAAAAAACAACCAGCAGCCGCTATTTTTCCATCTTTTATAATAATGGCACCGTCATGAATAGGAGAACTTGGAATAAAAATGGAATAAATAAGCTCAGATCGCACTTTAGCATCTAGGGGAGAACCTGAATCAATAAAGTTTTTTAAACCCGTCTCCCTTTCTATTACAATTAAAGCTCCCATACGATCATCAGCCATACGAAAGGCTGCCTTACATATCTCCTTCACCACAACACGATCTACTTTCCCTAAGCCGGGTGTTAAAAAAGAAGTGGTTCCCACATAAGCCAAAGCTCTACGCAAATGGTCTTGGAATAATACAATGACAATAATAAATAAGTTGTCGAAGAAACTGCCCAAAAGCCAGTGGATCGCAAACAGATTAAAGTAATTGGAAAGCACATAAAATAGACTTAAAAAAAACAGACCTGTGATCATTTGCACGGCATAAGTACCACGCATGATGGTGAGCATACGGTAAATAACCAATGCCACAAGAATAATATCCACAAAGTCTTGCAGACGAAAACCTGTGATAATATTGCTAAAAAGCTCTAACAATGCCCATAACCTCGCTTTTTATACCGTAACTGGTGAGGTACCTGCAAGGGACTGCCCCTGTACGCCACCCTTGTTACTATCTGTAGAAGACTCCGCATTATCTGGCACGTTAGAAGAACCAGGATCCTCTGCCTTAGGGGAAAGTTTCTCACCATTCATTAACTTTTGAATTTGATTTTTATCTAAAACCTCATACTCCAGTAGAGCGTTTGCCATGGCATGAAGTATATCCACACTAGATAATAATAAATCCTTGGCCCTACGATAGTTCAGTTCCATTATTTCACGAATTTCCTGATCAATAAGTTGAGCTGTTTTTTCTGAATAGGACGCAGCCTGATTGATCTCCCTACCAATAAATATTTCTTCTCTTTTCTTCCCTAAACTGATAGGCCCTAGGCGCTCACTCATTCCCCACTCACAAACCATCTTCTTCGCTAAGTCGGTGGCTCGCTCAATATCATTTCCTGCCCCCGTTGTCTTATGATCAAAGATTATTTCTTCTGCAGCCCTTCCTCCCATTAAAAAACAAATCATATTTTCCGTACGACCCCGAGAGTAAGATAAATGATCTTCATTGGGAAGCGTCTGGGTAAGACCAAGGGCCATACCCCTGGGAATAATTGTTACTTTGTGAATTGGATCTGTTCCAGGAAGATTCCAACCCACAATTGTGTGACCCGACTCATGGTAAGCCGTATTTCTCTTTTCCTCATCACTAATGATCATGGATTTGCGTTCCGCTCCCATAAGAACTTTATCCTTGGCTTCCTCAAAATCTTCCATTTCTAAATGTTTCTTATTTTTTCTTGCTGCCATAAGAGCTGCTTCATTTACTAAATTCTCCAAATCTGCACCACTGAAACCTGGTGTTCCCCGGGCAATTATATTTAAATCCACACCTTTCTTCACCACGGTACGCTTGGTGTGTACATTTAAAATAGCCTCACGCCCACGAACATCGGGTTTATTTACCACTACCCTACGGTCAAAACGACCCGGTCGTAATAACGCCACATCTAGAACATCGGGACGATTGGTGGCTGCCACTAAAATAACTCCTTCGTTGGACTCGAAACCATCCATCTCCACCAATAACTGATTGAGGGTTTGCTCCCTCTCATCGTGACCCCCACCAATGCCAGCTCCACGCTGCCTCCCCACGGCATCAATTTCATCAATAAAAATAATACAGGGAGCTTGTCGCTTGCCCTGCTCAAAAAGATCTCGTACACGAGAGGCACCCACACCCACAAACATCTCCACAAAATCAGAACCAGCAATACTGAAAAAAGGCACTTTTGCTTCCCCTGCAATGGCACGAGCAAGAAGAGTCTTTCCCGTCCCCGGTGCGCCAATAAGTAAAACACCTTTGGGAATCCGCCCTCCCAAACGGGTAAACTTTTTCCTGTCTTTTAGAAATTCTATAATTTCCATTAACTCTTCCTTTGCTTCTTTAATGCCAGCCACATCTTTAAACGTAATCTTTTTACTATTCTCATTAAGAAGACGTGCCCGGGACTTGCCAAAACTCATGGCCTTTCCACCACCTAACTGCAACTGGCGCATAAAGAATATGAAAAGAAATACAAGAAGTAAAATAGGAAACCAGGACAGGAGCGCCTGCTGCCAAAATGGTGTTTTCTTAGCCTTCTTAAACTCCCAAGATATTTGGTGCTTTTCTAAAAGAATGGGTAGGTTGGAGTCGCTCGCATTACCCGTGGTTGTAAATTCTTTCTTGTCGTTGATGGGAACCTTATAGGTTCCATCAATACGGTCGTCCTTATTCACCGTTACTGTGGCAATTTTTCCTGCCTTCACTTCTGCAATAAAGTCGCTATAGCGAATCGTATTATCCCCAGGCCCCTCCTGATGAAAGACCTGATAAATTACGGCAAACATAAGAAGCAACACGAGCCATAGGGCTAGGGTCTTATGGGACTGCTTCATTGGCTGTAGGGGGTTTTTTTTGGGTTTTCGTGTCTTGGGAGAGGGCATTTTTCCATCCTTTTCTTTACTATTTAGAACCTTGATTTCTTGAGAAAATAATAGCAGTTTTCTTGTTGTGATGGTAAGCGTTATCATGAAAGAAACGTTTGATTATTAAGAGTTCTTGCATAATTGTTAGCATTTGACGTATTTTTACAACAAAGAAAGGAATTTATCCATATGAAAGTAGGCAGCGATAAAACAACCATACAATGTCCATAAAAACGCCCATTTACCTCGACAACCACGCCACCACCCCCACCGATCCAGCGGTTGTGGCCGCTATGCTCCCCTATTTTACTCAAAATTTCGGAAATCCTCAGTCCACGACCCATATTTTTGGCTGGAAGGCAGAAGCTGCTGTGAATATGGCCCGGGAGCAGGTGGCTCAGCTGATTGGGTCCACTCCCCAGGAAATTATCTTTACTAGTGGGGCCACAGAAAGCAATAATCTTGCCCTGCTAGGAGCTGCTCAAGCCGCAAATAGCCCGGGGCATATTATTAGCTCTGCCACAGAACACAGTGCCGTACTCAATACACTCCATGAACTCCAAAGAAGAAATTTCAGGGTCACCCTACTGGGCACCGACCAATATGGGCAAATCCCCATAGATGCAATCCGAAATGCCATAGAAAAAGACACCATTCTCTTTTCCTTTATGGCTGCGAACAACGAGGTGGGCACTTTCCATAGAATTAACGAAATAGGCAAGCTTGCCAAAGAGAGATCTATTATTTTTCATTGCGACGCTGCCCAAGGCGTAGGCAAAATGAACCTCCATGTGGAAAATGATTCCATTGATCTGCTTTCCCTCTCTGGGCACAAAATCTATGGCCCTAAGGGTGTTGGGGCTCTGTATGTTCGCAGAAAAAATCCACGAGTAGAGTTAAAGCCCATTACTTTTGGAGGGGGACAGGAACGCAACCTTCGTTCAGGAACGCTCAATGTGCCCGGTATTGTTGGTCTAGGTACTGCGTGTGCGCTTATGCAAAGTAAGGGCAAGGATGACGCTCAGAGAGTCCGACAATTACGGGATAGCCTAGAAAACCACTTGCTGGAGAATATTCCTGAACTCATTGTTAATGGTCATCCTAAAGAACGACTCTATAATAATCTCAATATTTCTGTGCCCCATGTGGAAGGAGAAAGCCTCTTAGTTGCTCTCAAGGAGATAGCCTTCTCTGGAGGATCTGCTTGCCAATCTCAGAAAGATCATCAATCCCATGTACTCCAAGCACTGGGTAAGGAATCGGACATAGTCAGATCCAGTATGCGCTTTGGATTGGGTAGGTTCACCACAAAAGAGGAAATAGACAGAGCAAAAACCCTACTTTGCACCGTAATTCCTGACCTCCAAAAAAATTCAGCCTTATACCAAGTTCGTAAAAAAAACACAATCACAAAGATAGGAGTATATCTATGATCACGCTTACCGCATCGGCAATCACTCAGCTAAAAAACATACAAGTAAATGAAAAAAAAGAAAACTGTTTCCTTCGCGTCCGTGTAGTTGGAGGAGGATGTAGTGGAATGAGCTACAAATTAAATTTTGATGATACCATGGGAGATAAAGAGAAAATATTTGATCAGGAAGGAATAAAAGTAGTGGTAGACCCCAAAAGTTATTTGTATATTAAGGGAATGACTCTTGATTTCTCCTCTGGACTCAATGGAAAGGGTTTTGAATTCCATAACAAAAATGCGAAAAAAAGCTGCGGTTGTGGAGCTTCTTTTTCTGTCTAAATCACCATAAATTTTTAAAGGAGAAGTAAAAATGAAGCTCAAGTTCACTCCAGAAAACAAAGAAGCAAATCTCACCCTAGGCGATTCCATCCTAGAGCACGCTGAAATTTCCAGCGTAAGCCTCAACCACAGCTGTGGAGGAAACTGCTGCTGTTCCACCTGCCACGTCTACATTATAAAAGGAATGGAACACCTCTCTAAACAAGAAGAAGATGAAATAAGCCTCCTAGAAACTGCCTCAGGATTCAAAAAAAATAGCCGCCTAGCTTGCCAAACACGGATACTCCAAGAAGGTGCCATCGAAGTAGAAGTTCCCGAATAGGGAGAATTATTTCTTCAGTTCTTTTTCTTTCTTTTCAGCTTGTTCTAATATTATTTTTAATTTATCTTGTGTTTTAGAACCTATTTTTAATGTAATGAGATCGCGTGCCATATTTTTTAAAGCAATGGCATCCGTATTGTTCAAGTTGGGGGAGTTTAAAAATTCCTCCAGATGACCTGGCATCTTCTTAAATATTTTTTCTTTTTCTTCATTGCTTATTTTTAATTTAAAAAATTCGCCAGATATTAATGTCAAAGAATAGAGATTTATTTTGGATCTATTTAAAATTTTCACCATATGCCTTGCTGTTTTCTGATCTATTTTTGCTTTTTCTTCAGAGTCTATTTTTAATTTATTGAACACATCACTTAGACTTTCTAAATCCCATGCTTCTAATTCAAGGGAATCTAAAATTTCCAGCATATTATTTTTTACTTTCTCAACTGCTTCTTTTTTAAGCTCTATATTTGATTCATCGAGTATATCAAGCATATTATTTAAATTTGAAACATCCAAAGCAAAGTAATTCGACAAGGAAAAATTTAATATGGAAGAGTCTAAAAAGGAATTTAAAATATCAATTTTCTCCCTTATAGGTATTTTTAATGCTGGAAGAAATTTAAGAAAATAATAAGTGATTTTTTTAAGCACAAAACTATCTTTTACTTGTTCTACTAATGTTTTATAATCCGTGGAATTTAAAATCCCATGCTTAGCTAAAGATTGGAGAATCGTTAACATAAAATCTCTACCACTATGATCATGGGACTTAATTGGATTTGTTAAAATTTCAAAAGCTTGTTTCTTTAAAATTTCTATCTGTTCCTCTTCTTTAACATTATTTTTACTAATTTCTCGATAAAGAGCATAGTAATCTATTTTTCGAAGAATGCTAATTTTATTATCCGCAAATTTTCTTTTCAAAAAATCCTTGAGTTTTTTGGATCTTTCTATTTTTCTTCGAATAGAACTTATTTCTGATTCTTTTTCAGACCGATAAAAAAGCTCAATAATAGAATTAAAATTATATTTCAAAATATCATCATCGTTTAATATATCATCTACTATTACAGATACTTCAGGAGGTTTAATATCTTCTTTTAAACGGCAACTTAATTCTCTTGCCTTGAACAGGGTTTTGTTCTTGTCCTTGTGTGCAGCAATGGAGGGATAAGCCATTAGATCTGGATTTGCATGGCGTTCTTCTTTTAAAGCAACTTAATTCTCTTGCCTTGAAAGCAGCAGAGATCATCTTCTTTTAAACGGCAACTTAATTCTCTTGCCTTGAACAGGGTTTTGTTCTTGTCCTTGTTGCAGCAATGGAGGGATAAGCCATTAGATCTGGATTTGCAAAAGAAAAAGGCAGAGATCCTTGAGGATTAGTTTTTGCTTGACCATGGTAAAGCCATCCGTCTATTCCTAAATTTTCCGCAAGCCCAATACAAGGTGATATTAATTCAGCTTTATTTTTCAATTGAAGCTCAAACATACTTGCATAAATTATTTTCGTAGCCTCATCCATTGCTTCCATTGGATTTTCAAATTTTTTTTCATCTACAAGACGGCTTATATGTGCTATGTGAAAAGGAACACTGTGTTCACTCCGTGCCTTTTCACCCGGAGCACTCGCCGTCCAACCAAAAACAGTAGCTGTGGGAAAAATCCTTAAATACCTTGAAGACAGAGGGTTATCCTGATCTAGGGTGGCACTAAACTCTACGGCGAATTGTGCTTGGGTTTGACTAAGGTGATCTTCTACTGCCACAAGCCCCACACGACGTGCATGCTGATCTGCTGTCATACTAGAAGAAATTTTCCCTCCCAAAGTTCTGCATCCCTGCAACCATAGAGCATTAATATCTCTAAAGAACTTCTCATATTTAGGGTCACAGGAGAGGTCTTCTAAAATACCAATACTAAGTTCCCCCACTGCTCTTTCCCCACCAAAAGCCCCTGTATGGTGACCCGAGATTACAAGTCCATCACATTTTACACCTGATTTTATCATTTTTTTGAAAGATTCATTAGGATCAGAATTTCTTGTTTGGTATTCGGTAATATTTATTTTCGTAGCAGATACCTTATTCAACTTTGCAGAGAAATCTTTCATAACCCCAAATTCTTTTTCATTATTTAAAGAAAAATAACAAAGATGAAATTCTTTTCTAGGCTCGTCACTGGCAAAAGATTTACTGCCCATAAGAAGAAGAAAAATAAAAAAATACTGCATAGTTTGACCTATATAATGAAAATAACACAAGCGCATAATCTTGTAAAACACAGCATTAGAAAAGATCCAATTACTCACCAGCGACTGAAAAGCTAGGAATGAATACATCTTACACTCTAACGGCTTAGGCAATTCTAAAAAGTGCGCTACTATGAAAGGTATGACTGAACTAGAGTGCCAACTCATGCAAATGTTTATGGTGGGAATTCCAGGCACAGACGTAAGCCCAGAAACCCGCTCATTTCTCCAAGATCACCAGCCGGGGGGCATCCTCTACTTTGCCCACAATTACGAAACTCCCGTTCTGTTAGGCAAACTTAGCCTAGACTTACAAAAAATAGCCAAAAAGACAAACAAGTCATTGCCCCTAATCCTTGCTGTGGACCAGGAGGGAGGGCAGGTGCAACGCCTGAAGCGGCCCTTCACCCAACTTCCACAACCCATGGATCTGGGAGATAAAAACTTCCCTCCTCTTACTTTTTCCATAACTCAAATGCTAGCCAAAGAACTCATGGCAGTGGGGATTAATTTGGATTTTTGGCCCTTATGCGATATTCATACCCAACCTAAAAACCCAGTCATTGGTCGACGTGCTTTTAGTACCCAAGAAGAAGTAGTTTCTCGCATGGCTAGTGCAGTAATTCGTGGCTTTATTACTTCTGGAATGATTTCTTGTATGAAGCATTTTCCCGGTCACGGAGATACCACAGTGGACTCTCACCTAGATTTGCCAGAAGTCCATACCCCTTGGGCTGATTTATTAAAACGAGAGATTAAGCCCTTTCAAAGGGCCATGATATCTGGAGTGGATATGTGCATGATTGCCCATATCCTCAATCCCTCCATTGATACAAAATACCCAGCCTCCCTTTCTAAACAAACAATACAATCCCACCTACGGGAAGAGCTTCAGTTTGAAGGCGTTGTTATTTGCGACGATATGCAAATGGAAGCCATAAAACTTGAACCAGAGGAGGCCATCACTCTTGCTATTAACGGGGGAAACGATATTCTCATCTATCGAGATATGCACCAGGGACAAAAAGCTATGGAAATAGCTGTGCGACTTCTTCAAGAGGGACGGATAAAAAAAGACAGAGTGCTGGAAAGCTATACTCGCATTGCTAAATTGAAAAAAGACAAATTAAAGAATTTTCCTTCTGTGAAATTAAACGCTATTCCTAAAATAGTGGGATGTGAAGAACACACTGCTGTAATGGATCAACTAAAAGAATAACTACTTATGCTTGTTGAGTTCCCAGTTATAGTCTAAAAATTCAATTTTTGTTTTTTTGCTCCTCATGGCTAACTTTTCTTTTTTTGTTTTTCCCATCCGCTGAGAAACAAAGTTTTTAACAGAGGGCTTGAAGTCATCTCCATACCAATAAAATATTTTGGAAAGGTAGAGTGTTTTTTTCTTAGCATCATAACGGTTGCGAGAAGTATCCAACAAAAACCCCTTGGTTGCCTTCTCCATTTGCTCTTCTAATTTGCTGGCCTGGAAGGGCTCTTTTAAAAGAGCTGGACAACCAATGGAGGCACAATTAAACATAAAATGCAGGCGTGGTTCCAACTTAAGATTAATATCATCCTTTGAGTCTTGATTGCGAGCAAGACTATGCTCCAAGTAATCCAAATGCGAACTCTTATTAAAGAATGTAAAAAACTTTTTCTTCCAAGCGCTAGAAAATAGCCCGCCGATGTCTTTAATAGATTTTAAGGGGGAGTTATCAATAATAATTTTCACGGTGAGAGCGTTATAGGCATTTGCTAAAAAGGCAAGTTGTTGTTTATGGCTCCAGCTCTTAAACTGATCTTTGTTTAATTTTTCCACCTGCTTGAGGTATGCTTTGAGTTTTTTAGGATTTTTGTTAATGGCTGCATAATTAATGGTACTCACCGTACCCCTGCCTTTTTTTTCCTTGCTATTTACATGCTCTTGGAGCACTTCTCCCCAAACACTATGGCTATGATCAAAGTTTTTAGCTGCAAGCAAATCAACAGGAATGATAAAGAAAATAAAAAACAGATAAATAAATTTATTCTGTAGTGTGCTCATTTAAAGTCCAATTATACTCTAAAAAACGAATACGTGTGCTGGAGTGGCGAATGGCTGCTTTTTCTTCCTCTGTAGCACCTATCCTTTCGGCTACGAAAGCTTTTATTGCGCTGTTAGATTTTCCAAAATCACCACCATACCATTTAAATATTTTGGAAAGATGTAGGGTTTTTGTCCTCTTGTCGTAACGATTTCTGCTCCCATCTTGTAAAAAACCCAAAGTAGCTCTTTCCATCTGCTCCTCTAACTTATCCCCTAAAAAAGGCTCTTTCTGTAGAGCAGGACAACCAATGGAAGCACAGTTAAACATAAAGTGCAACCGTGGTTCTAGTTTTATGTCAATACCATCACCTGATTTTTTATTCCGGGCAAGGTCTTGCTCCAAATAATCCAAATGAGCAGACATTCCCAAAAGTTTAAAAAACCGTATTTTCCAAGCTTTGCCAGATTCTATATCCATTATAGAATGTAACGGATAATGATTTAGAATTAACTTTACCGTAAACGCATTATAGGCATTAGCAAGAAAGGCAAGCTTGTAATCATCACTCCAAGCCTGAAATTCTTCCAAAGTTACTGCTTTCAACTGTGCAAGGTAACTATCGAGCAAGTCCTCATCCTCTTGAACTCCTTTATAGGAAATAGTACTTGATAGCAGCACCTCGGAACCCAAAAGTGCGATACTCGGTTGACTTACCCCTCGAACATGCTTCTCCAGCAATTCTGCCCATTTGGGATGCTGGTGATCGAAAGAGCAATTCAATGCTGTATCACAACTCAATGCTATATTTGTATGAAAGAAAATAGCAGCAAAAAAGAATAGGGTAAAAATGGAAATAATATTTTTCTTCATCTCGGTACAGTAAACTAATATCCTATTATTTACAAGTTCTCTCTTTACCTGTGTTTTGCGATGCATTATTTTTGTTCGCTCCTCTACCCCTTCCTCCCAGTATGAGTGCCGAATACGTCGCGAAATATATTACTGATTTCTCCCAAAGACACTCCCACCTTTACTGCATTTAGTATATGTGGCATTACATTCTCTTCTGCCTTTGTTGCTATTTCTAATTTCTTCAACATTTTTTCATACTTTTTATCTCGCTTACTTTTAAATTTTGTTAAACGATCCACTTGCTTGTTCTCTAAACTGAGATCCATTTTTAAAAGGGAAGAAGACTTGTCTGCCTCTTCTTCCGAAAGAAAATAATTCGAGCCCACCTGCACCTGATCTTTTTTCTCTAAAGATAACTGAGTCTGGTAAGCCACGTCCTGAATTTCCTTTTCAATATAACCACTCTCAATACAAGCTACCATGCCCCCTCGTTTTTCTATCTCCTTAAAATATTGTCGTACTTTTTCTTCCAATTCTTTCGATAAAGACTCTATAAAGTGACTGCCTCCAAGAGGGTCGGCAACGTCTGCTGCTCCAGACTCATAGGCAAGTATCTGTTGCGTACGAAGCGCAATACGAGCACTCTCTTCTGTGGGCAATGCCATAGCCTCATCAAATCCATTCGTGTGAATACTTTGAGCTCCTCCCATAACCGCAGCCAACGCTTGCAGCGTTATGCGTACAATATTATTTTCTGGCTCCTGAGCCGTGAGCATAGAGCCCGCTGTTTGGGCATGAAAACGAAGTTTTAAGGATTTCTCATTTGTAGTACCATAGCGAGCCTTCAATTCTTCTGCCCAAATTTTTCGAGCCACACGAAATTTTGCCACTTCCTCAAAAATATGGTTATGGGCATTGAAGAAAAAACTTAAACGGGGAGCAAAACTATCCACATCCATTCCTTGATCTATGGCTGCTTGTACATATACCAATCCATTCGCTAAGGTAAAGGCAACTTCTTGAACCGCCGTGGATCCTGCTTCACGAATATGATAACCCGATATGGAAATTGGATTCCATCGAGGCAAGTGATCTTTAGAAAAAGAAATCATGTCTGTGATGATTTTTAAAGACGCTTTGGGAGGATAGATATAAGTTCCCCTTGCAATATATTCTTTCAATAGGTCGTTTTGAACCGTTCCCGTAATTTTATTTTTATCCACACCTCGTCGCTCTGCTACAGCAATGTATAAAGAAAGCAAAATAGCCGCTGTGGAATTAATGGTCATGGATGTGGAAACCTTTGTTTGATCAATTCCTTGAAATAAAATCTCCATATCCTCAATCGTATCAATAGCCACACCCACACGCCCCACCTCTCCACGAGCCATGGCATGATCCGAGTCATAACCCATTTGTGTGGGAAGGTCGAAAGCTACACTCAGTCCAGTGGTTCCCTGGGACAATAAATAGTGGTAACGCTTATTGGATTCCTCTGCTGTACCAAACCCCGCATACTGTCGCATGGTCCACAGTCGACCCCGGTACATATTGGGATGAATACCTCGCAAATAGGGATAATCCCCCACACCTTCTCCATAAGCAGGTTGTAGCGGTATCCCCGACGGGGTTTTATCACTAGCTGTTTTTAGATCCTTCATTATTTTCCTTCAACGTTATTAGCAGAGAACCAGCACTAAGTAGCTGCCCCTTCTCCACATGGATTTTTTCCACAATGGCGTTACCTAAAGCATAAATATTATTTTCCATTTTCATGGCCTCCACCACCACAAGACATGTATCCTCTTCTACCACATCCCCCTCTTTTACTTTAATGGATACCACCTTTCCCGGCATGGGAACCATGATTTGCTGGTTAGACCCCATGGAGGAGTGATTCTCCTGCTCTTGGTTTAAAAACTTCACCTCAGTAAAACCACCAAAGTAAGAAAGAATACATTGTTTCTTAGAAAAATGTATCTGCGGAGGAATCGTTTCGGTGGGAGACGGAAGAGTTTTCCATTCGTTATCCCCCTTTACCATTACTTTGTTATTGGCAAAAATTCCAGCACTTACTATACGCTCGTTTGAAAACTGATAACGCTTAATCATGATTCTCCTGAGTCCAAGAAGCAGGCACCCCTGTCTCCATCTCCAAATAACTTTTTTCCTGAGGTAAAATATAGGCCAAAGCTGTCTCCATCTCTTCTTTTGTTGGATAGGACTGGAGACTTGCTTTGTTAGACGCAATAAAGTTTGTTGTATAATTTCCCGACTGGAATTCACCATGTTGAATAGTTTTTCTTAAAAATGGTAAGTTGGTGACTGTTCCTGCCACTAACGTTTCTCCAAGACAACGATCCATTCGCTGTAAAGCCTCAGTACGGTCGCCTCCCCATGTGGATATTTTTGTTATCATGGGATCATACTCCATGGGAATCGTCTGTCCATTAAGTATGGAAGTATCAATACGAACAAATGGACCGCCAGGGTACCAAGTATCTTGAACTGTGCCCGGTGCTGGTAAAAAAGTATTTGGATCTTCTGCATATAAACGAACTTCAATGGAATGACCCCGTTGCTGTATATTTTCTTGGGTAAAGGAAAGCTCCTCCCCCAAAGCAATACGGATTTGCTCTTTCACTAAATCCAAGCCTGTAATCCATTCTGTCACTGGGTGCTCCACCTGAATGCGAGTGTTCATCTCTAAAAAATAAAAATTATGGGAGTCGTCCACAATAAATTCCATGGTGCCCACACTATCGTAATGGATATTCTTTGCACCCAAAAGTGCTGCCTCAAAAAGTAAGTTGCGAACGGAATCATGACCCAATAAAAAAGGAGAGGGCGCTTCCTCTATTACTTTCTGGTGACGCCTTTGTATGGAACACTCCCGTTCAAAAAGATGCACACTATTGCCATGCTTGTCTCCCAATACCTGCACCTCAATATGATGGGAGTTCGGAATAAAACGCTCCATAAATAAAGTACCGTCACCAAAAAATACCTCTGCCTCATGGGAAGTGTTTTCAAAAGCATCATCCAACTCCTTAGCAACACTCACCATACGAATCCCTTTACCACCACCACCTGCACTAGCCTTGAGCAATAAAGGATAACCAATCTTTTCTGCCCAATGGTGCGCTTCCTTTAATGAGGCCACAGGACCGGGAGAACCGGGCACCACAGGTACACCAGCATCCTCCATAGCTTTCCGAGCTCTTAACTTGTCACCCATCATTTCAATCGCTTCTGGACTTGGACCAATAAAAGTTATCTTTCTCTTCTCACACTCCCTAGCAAATTTTCCATTCTCCGAAAAAAAACCAAAACCTGGGTGTAGGGCATTTGCTCCCATACTCTTCGCAATGGAAAGAATTTTCTCCTGATGTAAATACGTCTCACCAACAGATCCATCACCTAAGGAGCAAACCTCATCCGCCAAAGCCACATGGGCACTACCCCTATCCACCTCAGAATAAATAGCAACACAAGGAATTCCCATCTCCTTACAGGCACGAATCACTCGAACAGCAATCTCACCACGATTGGCAATTAATATTTTTAAAGATTTTTTATAAAGGGATATTGCCATGTTTTCTATGAGGGCGACTTTCTTTTTTGTTTCTTGTGAGTTCTAAAGCGTTGGCTATCTTCCTTCGCGTATCTTTGGGCTCTATCACCTCATCAATATAACCATAGGAAGCTGCCATATATGGGTTAGAAAATGTTTTCTTGTATTTCTCTGTGAGCTCTCCCACAATCCCCGGATTTTCTTTAATTTTATTTTTGTATAGAATTTTAATCGCTCCCTCTGGACCCATCACTGCAATCTTTGCCTGTGGATAGGCAAAGTTAAAATCTGCTCTTATATGCTTAGATGCCATCACATCATAGGCTCCACCGTAAGCTTGTCGAGTGATAAGCGTAATTTTAGGAACACTTGCCTCACAATAAGCATACAAGAGCTTTGCTCCATGGATAATAATTCCATTATGCTCCTGATCCGTGCCAGGAAGGAATCCAGGTACGTCAACAATAGTAAGCAAAGGAATATTAAAACTGTCGCAAAAACGAACAAAGCGAGCAGCCTTTCGAGAAGCATTGATATCTAAACAACCAGCAAGGTGTAGGGGCTGATTGGCCACAATCCCCACCACGTCTCCAGCAATACGACCAAACCCCGTAATAATGTTTAAAGCAAACTCATCATGAAGCCATAGACAGGAATCCTCGTCCACAATTTTTTCAATCACCTTTTTACAATCATAGGATTGCTTGGAATCCTCCGGAAGTATGGACAAAATAGAACCAGTGTCCTTGTCCCCACTCTCTGCCTCCTTGAGCCTTGGAGGAAGCTCTCGATTATTCGAGGGAATATAACTAAGAAGTTTTCGTAATTGGGTAAACGAATGGGTTTCGTTGTTACTCACTAAACTGCAAATTCCACTCTTAACCGCATGGGCACTCACCCCACCCAACTCCTCCTTAGATGTTGTTTCATGGGTAACCTCTTTAATTACATCCGGTCCAGTAACAAACATAAAACTACTCTCACGATTCATAATAATAAAATCAGTTATGGCAGGAGAGTAAACAGCACCACCAGCACAAGGACCAAGAATTAAAGAAATCTGTGGAATCACTCCCGAGGCTTGCACGTTTCGCCAAAAAATTTCCGCATACCCTCCCAGGGCTTCCACACCCTCCTGAATCCTCGCTCCACCCGAATCATTGAGTCCCAAAAGGGGCACTCCCATTTTCACGGCTAAATCAAGGAGCTTACAAATCTTTGCAGCATGGGCTCCCGATAGAGAACCACCAAAAACACTAAAATCCTGGGAGTAAACACATACGGCTCTTCCCCCTATCTTTCCATGACCAGTAACCACTCCGTCTCCCAAGGGCTTCTTTTTTTCCATACCGAAACGGTGACAACGATGGGTGACAAAACGATCCAATTCCTGAAACGTACCCCCATCCAACAGGGCTATCACTCGCTCCCTAGCAGAAAGTTGTCCCTCTTTAGCACGACACGAACTCTTTTCCATGGATTCAATTTGAGTGTTCATCTCCTGCAGTCGCATAAGAGCCATTTCTTTTTCAGATGTATTGGGCATAGCTACCGTAAACATAACTGATTGAATAACAAGGGTCCATGCTTATATATGAAAACCAAAGGAGTAATGCGGAGCGCTTAATCCATAAAATAAAGAAATACAGCCCGTACTGTAGTATAGGGAGAAAAGAAAGGATCCATTATGTATAAGATTTGCTTTTTTGTCCCCAAGGAACATGCCCAAAGGGTAAAGAACGCAATGTTTGAGGCGGGTGCAGGACGCATAGGAAACTATGATTGCTGTGCTTGGGAGTGTCTGGGAGAGGGTCAATTTCGCCCCCTAAAAGGCAGTAAGGCCTGGCAGGGAGAAGTCGATGTGGTAGAAAAAATCACGGAGCTCAAAGTGGAGATGGTCTGTGAGGACAACTTGGTCCAAAAAACTATTGCTACCATGAAACAGGCCCATCCATACGAAACCCCGGCCTATGATGTATGGAAACTATGGGATGAACCAAAATAGAGGCTTGCTCCCTTAGTCTCCTAATGGTCGCCCCCTAAAAATGGCAGGGAGAAGTCGATGTGGTAGAAAAAATCACGGAGCTCAAAGTGGAGATGGTCTGTGAGGACAACTTGGTCCAAAAAACTATTGCTACCATGAAACAGGCCCATCCATACGAAACCCCGGCCTATGATGTATGGAAACTATGGGATGAACCAAAATAGAGGCTTGCTCCCTTAGTCTCCTAATGGTAAATACTATAGGTAAGAGGAGTCACTAACGAATGGAAGCAAAAATCCAAGAGCTGTTAGGAAAAGATACTCAGTATCTTCTAGAATTTAACAAACCGAAAATACCGAAAGAAAAGTTAACTTTGCCTGGAGGGGATTGGGTCGACCGTATTTTTGCAAACTCAGACCGTCCCACACCTGTGTTAAGAAGCCTACATTCCCTATTTGACCATGGTCGATTGGCAAAAACGGGCTACCTTTCTATCCTACCCGTGGATCAAGGAGTGGAGCATTCTGCAGGAGCTTCCTTTTCTCCCAACCCCGATTATTTCGACCCTGAAAATATTGTAAAGCTCGCCATAAATGGTGGGTGCAATGCTGTAGCCACCACCTTGGGAAACCTGGGCTTAGTGGCAAGAAAATATGCCCATAAAATTCCATTTATTCTCAAGCTTAATCATAATAATCTGCTGACCTACCCCAATACATTTGATCAGGTGATGTTTAGCACTGTGGAACAGGCCCATAATCTGGGTGCTGTGGCCGTGGGAGCCACTATTTATTTTGGATCGGCAGAAAGCAATCGACAAATTCAAGAGGTTAGCGAGGCTTTTCACATTGCCCATGAATATGGAATGGCAACCATACTTTGGTGCTACACACGCAACAACGCTTTTAAAATTAATGGCAAGGACTACCACGGTAGTGCTGACCTCACTGGACAAGCCAACCACATAGGTGCCACCATTGAAGCCGACATCGTAAAACAAAAACTTCCAGAATGTAACGGAGCCTATCCTGCCCTTAATAAAAAAGAAAGCTTTGGTAAATTTACGGATGCCATGTATACCGAGCTTTCCTCAGATCATCCCATCGACCTTACTCGCTATCAGGTAGCTAATGGATATATGGGAAAAATAGGATTGATTAATTCTGGAGGATCCACAGGGACAAACGACCTAGCAAGTGCCATACGCACAGCCGTCATTAATAAACGTGCGGGAGGAATGGGGCTTATTAGTGGGCGCAAGGCCTTTCAAAAACCCATGAAAGAAGGGGTGGATCTTCTTCACACCATTCAAGACGTATACCTCAATAAAGACGTCACCATAGCCTAGACCTGAAATATGAGATTCCAACAGGAATCCCCTCGCTCCAAGTATTTCTTTTCAAAGTGAGTACGGGGTAAAGCACCACGTTTCAAAATGGAATCCTCTATACAATGCAAACCCCATAGGGAAGAAAAATCTCTTTTCGCCTCTTTATAGTAATCCTCCACATTAGTGGCCAAATGAATGGTGCCAGAGGGTTCCAGTGTTTCTAACAGGTATTCCATAAAGGACATTCGGTGCCAACGACGTTTTAACGGAAACGGGTTGGGATATAAGAAAAAATAACGACGAACAGATTTTTTAGGAATATTATGGCCAATCCATTGTAAAGCATCCCCTCGAATGGGAGTGAGATTGGGAGGGCTACCATTACCTGCTATCCGACGAAGGAATTTTTCAAAACGACTCCGGCTGCGCTCCAAAGCTAATAACCTGCGATCTGGATTTTGTAGAGCATATTGAATTGGATGGAACCCCACACCACAGCCAATTTCAATATCAAAGGGAGGCTGTAAAAAAGTTGTATCCTTATGGAAACAATTTTTCCCTAAACGAAAGGATCTTTTTTTTCTCAACTCCTCCAACTCCATAATATAATTAAATTTCCCTAAAAAATACTCTTGCTGAATCCATGTTTTACCTTATACTAAAAAGTGAAGAATAAACAATAGGAGAATACGATGAATAACAAAACTTGGTACAGACAACTCCACTGGCAAATTATCATTGGTCTAGTCCTTGGACTTATCTACGGCATTATTGCAGCAGGTATGGGTTGGCAGTCCTTTACCAGCAACTGGATATCCCCTTTTGGGACTATCTTTATGAACCTGTTAAAGTTAATTGCAGTACCCTTAGTAGTTGCTTCTCTTATCACAGGAGTGGCCTCCTTATCGGACATGAAAAAGATTTCACGCATTGGTGGAAAAACCATTACTATCTATATCCTCACTACCTTAATCGCACTTTGCATTGGTCTCACTTTAGTAAATGTATTGAAACCCGGAGCAAACATATCTCCAACCATACAAGAGAAAATGCAATATAACTATGAGCAAGTGGCTAAATCTAAACTGAACAATAGGGAGAAAATAAAAGGACGAGGTCCACTACAACCCGTCGTAGATATGGTACCTTCAAACATTGTCTCTTCTTTCGGAAATAATAGAAACATGCTACAAGTAGTATTTTTTGCTATCCTTTTTGGTATCGCACTTACAATGATACCTAGAGAACGAGCCAAACCCATACAGGATTTCTTCCAAGGACTCAATGATACTGTCATCCAAGTAGTAAATCTTATTATGAAGGTAGCCCCTTATGGAGTCTTTGCCCTATTAGCAAAAACAATTACAACGATAGCGGGAGACGACCTCAGCCAAGTCACAGAACTCCTGGGTGCCCTGGGATACTATTGCTTTGTAGTGATTCTTGGCTTAGTTCTTCATGCCTCTATAACCTACCCTTTAATGATCAAAGCTTTCTCACCCATGAAGATAAAAACATTCTTTAAAGGTATTGCTCCTGCACAGCTCTTAGCTTTTTCCACAAGCTCCAGTGGAGCCACCCTTCCTGTAACAATGGAACGTTGTGAGAAACACTTGGGTGTTTCTGAGGAAGTTTCAGCCTTTGCTCTTCCCTTAGGAGCTACTATAAATATGGACGGAACGGCCCTATACCAAGCAGTGGCCGCTGTCTTTATTTCCCAAGTAATTGGTATTGATTTAAGCATGGGAGATCAAATGACGATTATCTTCACTGCCTTACTAGCCTCCATTGGCACTGCTGCTGTACCCGGGGCTGGAATCATTATGCTAATTGTAATCCTAGAATCTGTGGGTATACCTGCTGAAGGAATTGCCCTAATTCTTGGAGTGGATCGTATTTTAGATATGATGCGCACAACTGCGAATGTAACAGGAGATGCTGCCGTAACGGTAGTAGTGGCCGCTAGTGAAAATGCACTCCATCCACCAACGGAAACAACATCATAGGCCTAGAGGGTTGCAGAGGGCTGCAGAGGGCTGCAGAGGGCTGCCTAAAAACATGGAGAGCACAGACTAGAGTAAATCTTCTTGCTGCCCATCTTCTGCTTCCTGCTCTCCCTCTTTTTCCATAAACCTCCAAGACTGGATCAACTCATCGGAATCACCACTATCTATTCCAAAAATTTCTGAGAATCGTCTAGGAGAAAGTCGTCCAAATATGGCAGCATCTCTGAGTTCAATCATTGACCTAAATATTACTCTGTCTTTTTGAATTTCTTCAGAAAAGAATTTATTTAAGCTGTCATAATCCTCACAATTAAATTCATTAAAGTATAAATCATCTATTGTTTTCTTTCGTTTTTTCCAAGAAACAGCATTTTTCATCATTATACGGAATTGTTTACCTTTTGAAGTAATCACTTTATATTCCTGTAATGACAACGCCATGCCTGTTGGACTCCAATCAAAGTCAGCTTCGAGCTTTTTAAATATATGGGAGAATAGGGGCAAGTTAAATTTCGCAGAATTTTTGAAAAACTCTAAAAGCTCTTTGTTTTTTTGAAAATATTCTCTCGGATATACTAACTCCTGAGCCACTTTGTTTGCAAGACTCTCAAACTCTGGATCGTGCTTACCTGAACCATCACCACAAACAACATGGGCAAGCTCATGACAAGCATCAAATAAGGCTTCGTCCACTCTCCTAGAGGTATCAATAAATATTAATATTTGATCACCCTTCCGAGCAGTGAATGCCACTTCTCTATGAGCGGAATTATGTAATACAAAACCTGTTTTCTTAAATGGAATAAAAAATAAATTTACATTATGTTTTCTTAATGCAGTAGCCATTCTATCCAATGTAACTGGCTCATCCTCTGCAAATGATAATAAAGAACGCAAATAGCTGGCAATATTTCTTGGTTCTCGCTTCCCAATTTCTGGAAAAATCCCTTGATTTGCTACATACATAGATCCACCCAGTTTAAAAAATGTCTCTGAAAATGCTTTGCATTTTTCAACAACCTTAGGGTCTGATTTATCTAAACCTATCCTACGAAAATACATCTTAATTGGTGCAATTTCAAACAAGCGGTCAATCTCCTCCACACTAAGCTGAAGCTTGCCAAGCACTTGGGAGACTCTTTCTTGTGGCAGCTTGTTTTGCTCCATCCACTTGTAGATTGCTGTCTTAGAAATCCCCAGTTCATGGGCAAAGGCTTCAATAGAGCTATACTCACTCGTGATTTTAGACTTAAATAACTCTATATCCATGTGTTCCCTGACCTTTATTCTACACGATAAGGGTTTGTTTGTCAACTAGATTAAATATTTTTTAGTTTTCTTATACTAATATTTTCAGCTACTTACACGATTAATTCAATTTAAATGAATAAATAATGGTTGTCAATCCAATATATGTCCAATATCACAGAGCTGGATTAGCTGTAGCGTCATAAGAGTTGCTCCCATAAAAGCCCCCTGTGGTGCTGAAAAATAGCGTCGGATTTTTTAAGAAGTCTCAAGCCTTGAAAATTCCAGCTCTCTAGGATAAAAGAAACCTAAGGTGACGTATCCAGAAATGAAAATCCATCTCTACCTAGACGGTGCAGATAAAGGCACCATGCTATCCCACTATAAGGAAGGAAATGTGCAAGGCTTCACCACAAACCCCAGCCTTATGCGAAAAGCAGGTGTACGCGACTATGGTGCTTTTGCGAAAGAAATGCTCTCCACCATTACAGATAAGCCCATTTCCTTTGAGGTTTTTGCCGATGATTTCACAGAAATGGAAGCCCAAGCAGAGCGTATTCATTCATGGGCACCCAATGTAAATGTGAAAATCCCCATATCCAATACTAAAGGGGAAATGAGCTATCCTCTGATAAAAAAACTCTTTGCTAAAGGAATTAAACTCAATATCACAGCTATTTTTACCCAAGAGCAATTGCTGGATCTAAAAAATATAATGAATCCTAACGATGATGCCATTGTCTCCATTTTTGCTGGACGTATTGCGGATACGGGAAAAGACCCCATGCCTTTGATGAAAGAATCCGTAGCCCTATTTCAAGACCTACCAAAAGCAAAAATTCTATGGGCAAGCACCCGGGAAGCACTCAACATGTACCAAGCACAGGAGTGCGGTTGCCATATTATAACTGTACCCGAAGGCATTTTGAAAAAATTAAGTCTATACAACAAGTCTTTGTCCGACTATTCCCTAGAAACAGTACATTTATTTTATGAGGATGGAAAATCCGCTGGCTTCCAGCTTTAATACTATCGCCATCATTGGCTACGTTTGGCCAGAAAAGGATGCCTCTGCTGCTGGAATGAGGACTTGGAACCTCCTTCAAATTTTTAAAGAAGCCGACTATGACGTTCACTATCTATGTGGAGCGAAAGAAAATGTATGGACAAAAAGAGTCCAAGACATGGGCGCACACACTCATTCCATTACTCTCAATCATGATAGCTTTGATACTCTCATTAAAAAAATATCACCCCATACTGTAATCTTCGACAGATTTATTACGGAAGAACAGTTTGGATGGAGAGTGGAACAGTCCATTCCTCAGGCCATTCGTATAATAGATACCCAGGATTTGCATTTCCTTAGGCAAGCTCGTCAAAAGAAGATAGAAGAAAATACAGCACTGGATCTATGGAATAGAAATACCCTAAGAGAGTTGGCCTCTATCTACCGAACGGATGCTACTCTTATCCTCTCCTCTTATGAATATAAACTCCTCACCCAAACCTTTCACCTTCCAGAAAAGCTCCTTCACTTACTACCTTTCTCCTACCCCACCCCACCCTCCTCCACTCCTTCCTTTTCCCAAAGAAAGCATTTTGTTTTTTTAGGAAATTTTCGACACCCTCCCAATCAAGATGCAATACTCCATGGAGTTGAGCATATCTGGCCATCAATTCGCCAAGCCCTTCCCCAAGCGGAATGGCATATCTACGGTGCCTACCCTCCTAAAAATATTATGAAACTCCATAACCCTGGAATTCATGTAATGGGTCCCGTAAAAGATCACCTCTCCATGCTATCCCAATATAGGGTGAACCTTGCTCCCTTACGTTTTGGAGCTGGTATTAAAGGAAAAATCACAGACGGCTGGTTTATGCATACCCCCTGTGTAACCACACCCATAGGTGCGGAGGGCATGGAGGAAACACAACAATGGAAAGGCACAGAACTGGCTAGTCCCTTTATTCATAAAGCTCTACAGTTGTATACACAGGAAAAAGAGTGGCAAAAAGCGCAAAGCATGGGCCTCAATCAAATAAAAGGTTATTTTTCCCATACGAGGAATAAAAAACTTCTTCTGTCTTTAGTCTCAAAATTACAAAGAAATAAGCAACAGGAGCGAAAAGAGAATATTGTGGGTGCCATATTGAGGGAAGAGCAATTTCAGAGCACAAAGTACCTATCTAGGTGGATTCAAGAAAAAAACAAATAGAGGGAAAAACATTGTTTTTGCTTTCTCAAATAATTAACTTTTCTTAACAAAATGACCCTAAATATCCTCTAAATGGACTTTAGAGGCATTTCACCTGGCTCATTTATTGCTCAAGTAAATACTTGACTTAATGCATTATATCGGTTATACTCATGCATTGTAGATGTTCGTACATATTTTGTGTACATAAGTTGAAGTTAAAGATTCGAAAGGAGAATCATTATGAGAATGAGAAGTATATTAATAGCAGGACTACTTGTTAGCAGTCCTTTAAATGCCACAGCAACCAACAAGGTTATAAAAACCAAACTCTTTGAAAAAAGAAATTTAGTTGTTGGAAATGCCAAGAGTAAAGAAGTGTGCGTAACAGCGATTTCTAGGGCAGGAAAGACTAAAGAAAATGCTAATGCCATTTGCAATGCATTGGAAAAATACAATTCCTACTATTGTGCTGATAAGAAAAATGGGAAAATAAAACTTTCATTATCTCCAGTTAAATTTGATAACACAACTTCTTCCACTATTTTTCTTGGACTTCCTCCCCGAGATAAAAATCAGAACAGTCTATGTGCTTACGCTCAACGTGGGCTCAACTATCGCCTCTTCAAAGCTCTCAGAGGTATTGAAAGTAAAGTGAAGAAAAAGGAAGAAAGATCTTTAGTAACAATGGATTCAATTTTCATAAAGATGGAATGGGAAAAAAAGGGCAGTAGTTAAGAATGCTAACATGCAAGTAACATAAGCAATCCAAAAGGAAAGTCATTATGAGAAATGTAAATTGTTAGGAAATTTCATCTTCTGCATATTTACGAATAATGGCAAGCATGGCACCTAAACCATTGGCTCGATTTGCTGTTAGGTTTTCCGTAATACCAATTTCTTTAATAAAATCTGTGTTAGACTCTAAAATATCTTTTTTTTGAAAACCGGAGTACACTTCTATCAAAATGGCTATTAAGCCTTTTACTAAAATGGAATCGCTGTCTGCCTTAAAGTATAATTTATTATCCTTATATTCACCATAAAGCCAAACCTTAGAAGTACAGCCAGGAACAATATATTCATCTCTATAAAATTTATCTTCCAGTGGAGATAATTCCTTGCCTAAATCAATGATATGGTGAAAACGCTCCGACCAATCTTCCATGGCAGCAAACTCTTCCACAAGCTCCTTTTGTTTCTCTTGAATTGTCATCTATTACTTTTTGGGAAGGGAAATAATCATTGTAGTACACCGGCAAGTGGAAATCAATTTGCCCCCTTCATTTGTAATGTCAATATTCCAAACATGGGTTTTTCGACCGATATGGATGGGAGTGGCCGTTCCATATACCCAACCATCCATTGCCATATTAATATGATTAGCTGTAATAGATACACCCACAGCTCTTTGCGTTTCCACATCAATGTATAGGCATGAACCAATGGAAGCCAAAGATTCTGCTAATGCCACAGAAGACCCTCCATGGAGAATTCCAAAGGGCTGCTTCGTTCGATCATTTACAGGCATTTTAGCTCTCATACACTTAGGGTGTACCTCTATAGACTCAATTCCCAGTGTGGTGCCCAAGGTGGTTTTATCCTTAAGGAATTCATCCATGAATTGTATTTTCTTAGCTATTTCTTCCTTATCCATAACTCGACTCATGGTTTCTCTTCCCTCTGTAATTGAAAGTATACATTCTCTAGTTTTTTGTAGAATTTTAAAATACGGTGTGCATTGGAACCAAAGTCAGATCGTCCTAGACGACTTTTTGAGCGAATATGGCAAATACTTTTTCCATCACCCAGTGGACGAATATCAATAGAAATATCATCCACAAAACGAAACAACGAACTCTTCTCTATAGCTTCAAAATGAAAAGCCTCTTTATCTGTAAAAATAATATCCCAATTGGGCATTTCCTGAGCTGCAAGAATAGATGCCTTATAGAGACGATCCACAGAAATGGGATACACCTGTGCGTTTATTTCAGGGTATCCTCTCTTCTGTTGCTCATAAAAAGACGGCTCATACTTCTTTACGCTTCTATTGAATTGGGGAGGATTTTTTGGATCGGTGGTAATATCATTTATCAAAGGTTTACCCTTCATCTGAGTACTATAGAAATACAACAAACCTAAAACTAATAGAAAACCATATAACAAAGCAAAGCTACCTTTCATGGACTTTTTTTGAAACAATGCCAGTAAAAGAGAAAAAACTGAAGTAAAAAAAGTGATAATCCCTAAAAGTATGCCTAAGAGCAATAGATAAAAGCTCTGAGGTCCATAGGAAAGCCCCACTCCTATTCCTGCTAGAACAAAAGCTAGCACAGATAGGAAAAATAAAATTTTTATTAGTCGATTCATTTTTATAAATTATTTATTTTCCAATAATGGTCCATAAACTTCACCTTTCTTATTTTCTACAATAGCAGGAGAGGAATCAAGCATTTCCTCTGGCCCCTCCAACTCTCCAGGAAGACAGTCCTTTAAATTTAATAGTATGGCTCCGTGGTAGGAACCACTGTGCTTCAAATTCCATGGAGGATAGGGAAGAATACGAGCACGCACGCACCTCCCAGGCTCCACCAAACCCCATTGGGAGTCCTGGGTTTTCATTGTATAGGTTAGTGCATCGATTTGACGAATAGCCACAATAAATGTGCTTCCACCTTCTAACGAACGCAGACCCAAAACCCGTCCCTCAATTGTGGTGGAGAAAATATATCCATAATATACGATCAACACATAAATACTTGCCAGTAAAAAAAGTAAAAAAAGAAATTTACGTATTGCCCTTTTCCATTGAAGATTCATCGTTGCCAACTCTTCCAGTAGTCCTTTATCTCTAAATTATCTAAGGTCGAATCCCGGAAAAGAGGTCGACGTACATCCACCATCACCGCATACTCATTATGGAACGTTTTATCCTTTACCTTATCTACTGCACTCGGATGGGGACCATGGGGAAAACCAGCAGGATGAAAACTCATCATTCCAGCATGAAGATTCGAGCGACTAAAAAAATCTCCATTATGATAAAAAAGCACTTCATCATAATCAATATTCTGATGGTAAAAGGGAACTTTAAGTACATCCTCCTCAGACTCTAGGGGTCGAGGAACAAAAGAACACACCACAAATTGGGGTGCCACAAAAGTAGTGTGGGCACTAGGGGGTAGGTGGATTCGATGACTGACCAAAGGCATGATCTGATCCATATTCAAACGAAAGGGGAAGAAATCTCCCTTCCAACCAATCACATCGTAAATGGAGTCTGTGTATTCAAAAGTAGTAACCTCTCCATTATGACGTACATCTATGGATAAAACCTCTGCACCAGAATGCTGTAAAAATTCTTCCTGCTCCTGGAGACTGGGAACTCCTATTTGCTCAATATCATACAAAGCATGGCGACCTGCAATTCCCCGATCAGGCTCTCCAAAGCTTCCACTCTTGCTTACAATTATAAAAAAAGAACTAACCTCCTTAGGTATAAGCGTATGGGCCACACATTTGGGAAGCATAATATAGTCACCCTCTCGATAGGAAAGGAGACCGTACTCTGTTAACACATTACCCTTGCCACGATGGCAAAAGTATATAGAGTCTCCATCGGCATTACGAAAAGCACTGGAAGGATTAGTGCTAACATCCTTCCATTCCATGGAAAGCTCCACATCAGTATTATATAGTAGTCGGGATCTGGAAATAGTATTGGGAGATAGACCCATGTCGAACATCCTGGGCTTAAGAGGTCCCTTAATAGAACTCCAGCGAGTGCTGGGTTTCTTACGAATAAGATGGGAAACAGGTCCGTAAAAACCCTTTCTCCCCTGCTCTTCTTCAAAGCAACCGTTAGGAATTTTTTTGTGAGCCTGTTTAGTGCTCTTTCCCTGTGAATACTGATACACGTCGATTCTCTCCTATACCTAAAAAACCAATTACTCCAAATAACCCCTAGCCCTTTGATCCCTCTCTATAGCATCAAAAAGAGCTTGAAAATTTCCCTCTCCAAATCCCCAGTGACCCTTCCTTTGGATGATTTCATAAAAAATAGGCCCTATAACATTCTTTGTAAATATCTGTAACAGATAACCCTCATCATCTCCATCCGCTAGCACTTTGTGTTTATGCAATTCCTTTATGTTTTCCTCTAACTCAGGTACACGCTCCATAAGAGTATCGTAGTATGTATCGGGAACCTCTAAAAAGTTGACCTGATCTTTTTTCATCTCCATAACTGTGGAGCAAATATCTGATGTACTTAAAGCAATATGCTGGATACCTGATCCTTTATATTCCTCCAAGTATTCCTGAATTTGAGATTTTTCATCTGTGGGCTCATTGATGGGAATAATAACACTACGATTGGGAAGCCCCATAGCTCTCGAAAGAAGACCCGTTTTCGCTCCCTTAATGTCGAAATAACGAATCTCTTCAAAACCAAACACGTCTGCATAAAAATCACGCCAACGATCCAACTCTCCCTTAGGAACATTATTAGTTAAATGGTCAATACGCAAAAGCCCCTTGGGACGGGCCTCCTTGTCCTCTACTTTTTCATACACAGCAGAGTCAAATATGGACTCCTCCCCATGCTGATCCACAAAATACAGTAAAGAACCTCCAACGCCATACACCGCTGGAATAGGATCCACAGAAAAACCCTGATCGGGCCCCTCATAGGGCTTTACCCCCATTTTCACCGCATGGGCCTTGGCCTCCTCTCCATCATGCACCCTCCATGCCATGGATGGAATAGATGGGCCATGAAGCTGACTAAATTTTGCAGCGTGAGAATCTGGCTCCTCATTCAGCAAAAAATGAATGTCATGCTGCTTGTACAGGGTAATTTTTTTCCGACGATGAACTGCCACTCGACTCATTCCCATATGATGGAATAAAACATGAAAATGACTGGCATCTGGACCAGAATACTCTAAAAAATCCACTCCGTTAATGCCTAAATCTATACCCATAATTAGAATCTCCCTGTTAATAAAATGAAACTATTTGCCAAATCATTCTAATCCAGAAAACTCCATAAGAATACTAAAAACAATTCATAAAACAACGCTATGCATTAATTCCGCTCTTCTATCAAAGGTCTTTTTTTCTACCCATTGCCCTCAAGGTTAAATACGTCTTTAGCATACCAGAACTTAAAAGTGCCACTGACTTTGCATACCTTTGAGTTATCTCTATATCCGTATGCCTAGGGGCAGTTTATAATAGGGCGCGAACACTATGCACCGCCAGAAACACACGTTAGCAGGAACTAAGCTGAAGAAAGATCACATTTGCATCTTCTTGTACCATATAAAAAAATTATTTGAATACTTACTCTCTTCTTGAACATTTAATATTTTCTCAAAAAACCAATTAACCTCAAGATCAAAATACATGCTTTCAGGTTATTATTGAAAAGAAGAAGCTTTTCTAATTCTCTATATTCTATCTAATTTTATTACTTTATTTTTTTTTAAATAATTTTAAATTGTTCCGCGAAAGTGTGTAACACTAAAGAAGTGTGTGAACTTTTGTTGAAGAGTGTTCAATAAAAGTTCTTGAATTTAAAAAACTAATGAAGGGAATTTGATATGAATCCATGTATATCTAAAGCTACGTCTAAATTAAAACGAAATATATATATTGTACTGTCCGTGATGATCGGACTAAGTGCTTGTGCTAAAAAATCTACTGAAACCATAGATGATATAGTAACAGTAACACCACCAGTACCACCAGCTGTGGCATCACCAATTTTAGCCTTATCGCAGGACGTATCCAGTCCTTCTAATGAAGCTATTCCTGTTTTTACTGCTACAGGTTTAGAGGTTGGAGGTAACCTCCAGTTATATTCCAGTGAAGATTGTTCTGGATCACCACAGGAAGAGGGTATAGCAAGTGCTGAAATGGATATAACCCTATCTTCAGCTTTGAGCGATGAGGGCAATCATTCCTTTTCTGCCAAACAAACAAATGAAGCAGGGGAATCATCCGATTGCTCCAATAGTGTGAGTTATACATTGGATACAGTAGCACCTGGTACACTTAATTTCTTAGAAGCTCTACAGCCTATTTCTTCTACAAACCCTCGCCCTACTTTTGAAATAGTAGGTCTGGAAGAAAATACTACAATTCAATTGTATTCTGATGCAGCTTGCTCCGCTGAAATAGCAATAAGCGACAATGGTATAAATGTAAGCCTTAGTGAAGATTTAGTCGATGATGGAGACTATTCCTTTCATTTAACACAAACAGACCAAGCAGGAAACTCATCCGATTGTTCCAGTGGTTTGAGCTATACATTGGATAGAGTTTCTGAAACTCTTGTTTTAGCCTTATCATCAGATACACCTAGTGCTTCTGGTAATCCTGCTCCCATTTTTACTTCTGCAAATTTAGAGAATGAAGCTAAAATTACTTTTTACTCTGATGCAGATTGCTCTACTTCTTTAAATAATAATGTGCCGCCTGCAATAGCGAACAACCAAGCTGTAACTCTATATCCAGCTTTCAGTTCAAATCAAACGAGCACTATTTATGCAAAACAAACAGATAAAACAGGAAATGAATCTCCAACTTGTTCCAATGGCATATCCTATGAATTTAGTAATGATGCTTTTGAATCTGTTTGGCGTGTTGGAGCGGAAGAATATGGCGATGGAGGCCTTACTGTTACCCTTCCTCTAGTGGAAGATGATGGAGCTGAAGTTGCTAATGACTATAGTTACAACTTTACCGTTGATTGGGGGGATGGATCAGACACTCAAGCAGTAACTGCTTATAGTGCTGACATTACTCATACCTATGGAAGTGCCGGAGATTATACAATTAAAATAACAGGATCAAGCTTGGAAGCTTGGAAATTTGGAACACATACAGATAAAAATAAAATCATTGAGGTAAAAAACTTTGGAAACCTGGACTGGAAAAATCTTGATTTTGCTTTTGCTGGCTGTTCAAAACTCAGCAAATTCACTGTTGGTAATGCAGATACTGATAGCGTGACCAGCACGAACCTTATGTTTTTTGGCGCTGCAGGTTTAACTTCAATTGACCTATTTGGCTTTAATACTTCTAGCGTAATAAACATGAAATTTATGTTTCTTGGTTTACCATTGTCTTCCATTGATTTATCTAGTTGGGATACTTCTAACGTAACAGACATGGGAAGCATGTTTGGTGGCTCAAAATTAACTTCAATTGATTTATCTAATTGGAATACTTCTAACGTAACAAACATGGGAGGTATGTTTGCTGATTCAAAATTAACTTCAATCGACTTATCTAGTTGGGATACTACTGGATTAGAAAATGCGAGCTCTATGTTTGTTAATAATGAGCAACTAACCACAGTTAACTTATCCGGCTGGGAGACCGACAGTCTTACAACTGCAAAGAATATGTTTAAAAATGTTATAAGGTTAGACACACTTGATGTAAGTTCATGGGGAGACATAGCTGGCGATCTTGCAAATGAAAGTCTATTTGAAGCTACTAATCAGCCGTTCACCTTAGTTTGTACTAATATCGATGGTACTTTCTTTGAAAAAAGTTGTAACGCAACTCCGTAAGAATTTCTATACGCTATTTTTTCTATCCTCTCAATACGGATCACACAAGCACCTTAAATGTGCTTGTGTGATCAATGGCAAGAGGGGAACCCGGCAAAACTGGATATCCTCTTTCCTTACCGCCTATCCTAACGAAGATAAACAAGGTGAAATAAAAACTAAAATCTAAGCTCAGTGTTCCGATAGGCATATTAAATAAATAATGTTGAGGAATGCATGAAAAGTAAAAAAACTAAAAATAAAATACCGAAAAGAATTTCCGATGAACTGGCATTATCGAAAGTTTTTATAACCGTAATTGAAACACAATTAAAAACATACGGCAACAATCAAAAGGTAGCACTTGAAAGTAACTTAAAAAAAGTAAATAAAATACTTGCTCTAACTTTTTATGAACAAGAGTTCCATAAAAAGAAAAAACTCAAGAGAGGCTAACAGGTCTTTTGAGATGAGTAGTACCTAAAATCCCCCAGAGAGCATACCATATCCAAACACTTATGCTGTATGGATTGTGAGCATAGTGACTTCCAATCAATAAAAATAACATAAGAGAAATAAATGCAATATTGGATACGATAATCTCACTGGACCTACGAATAAAATACAATTGGCGCATTAGACTCACAAAAAAAGCACTATACAAAAATAAACCAATTATTCCTAGCTCAGAGAGAACATTGAGCCAAACCCCTCTATATAGTTTTCCATTGCCAATACCAACCCCTAAATAATTAGTTGCCATAAGACTTTGATGTACAGATTCTAGGCTCTTCAGTACTGGCTCTACCTCCTTACTCACCACACTCTTAGATCTATCTAGCTTGCCCTGAATATACCCTTTAGCCGGATGACTCGTGGGAATCTTTGAATATAAAAAAAGAAAGTTCAGAAAAAATAAACATAGGAGAGATAAATATCCCAAGGAACGGATAAACCGCAAGCGCTTATAAATTCCAAGGGCAAGCAAACCTAGGACTGCCAACGCCATGCCGAAGAGAAAAAGATAATTTTTCAATAGAAATAAAGTACCAATCATGCACATTATAGCTAAAGCTAGGAGCCATTTGGGTAAAAGTTGCCGCTTGGGGTTTAAAAAATCCCAAAGAAAAAAAGGAAATCCCATCAAAAAATAAAGGCTCACTCCATCTAATGATCTGGATAAAGGACTCCAACCCCAGCCTGGCAATAAATAAAAAATAAAATAACTAATGGATAAAAGAATTACAGAAATACAGTAGGTGGAAAATAAAACCTTTAATCGTACTGGAACAAGACGAACACCCCGAATACTATATTCACAAAAAATTAGTCGAGCAGAAAAAGCCACAACCAGCAGACTAAACCAACCACCACAAGCATAGAGCACAGAAAGCTGAGGATTCTCTGTAAACGGTGCAAAGAGATTTACCCAAAGAAAGTATAGGAGCAAGTATTTCCAAGGGCTAGATGTGGCAATATCATGAAAATGCCCCAAGGCTACCCGTAACCCAAACTCCCGATTCTCTGCCCAGCAACAAGCCCCTCCAGCCAAGAAAAACAAGAGATAGGATAATCGAATATTTATATTTTTTATTTCCCAGAGATAGAAATAATCAAATACTACGAGAGCAAAACCCAAACTCCAAAAAAGAGCTGCCATATATCGTAATTTTACAGTCAGCTTAGATGCCATAAATACGTACTATTATTTTAGTCCTTGGGATTAATAATAGAAATAGCTTTCCAAAGATTTAAAATATTCACATGGCGTACTTCATTGGCCTCTAATTCAGCTTCCTTCAATAAAGCATCTGCATCCCAACCATAATAGCGCCACCAACCCAAGTGATTCACTAACGGTCCTATTGCTTTTTCCCATACCTTTAGAAGAATATTGTTACTAGTAAAATAATTTACTAAAACCAGTTTTCCACCTGGGCGACACACACGCTTCATTTCCTTGAGGGCATCAAGAGGCTTGTCTGTAACACTAATAAACATGTTGCCCCAAACTCCGTCGAAAGAATTATCCGGAAAATCCAATTTGCCTGCATCCATTTGACGAAGACTAATATTTTTTATGCTGTTTTCATCCACTATGACCTGAGCCCTTGCTAACATACGCTCGGAAACGTCCACTCCCACCATGGAACAATACGGCGGATACATAAGCAACGTACTGCCTGTACCCACTCCAAGCTCCAATACCTTACTTCCCTCTTTTAATTCTAAAAACTCCATGGCCACTCTCCGACCCTCGTCAAACCGATGACCAAATATATAATCATAAATGGGCGCAAAGAGATTATATCCTTCTTCTGGTGTTCTGTGTTTTTGCATGAGAAAACTCCTTTCCCTTCCTTACCCATCTAATGGGAAAAAATCAACTTCTTAAACATAAGAAAATAATGCTATGCATAATTCTCCACTTCCCTCCACTAAAAACCACTTTTGCATAGTATTGCCTTTTCAGTTACTATTTTCCCCAATGAACAATCACCGGTGGCTACCAATATTGATCCTACAGATTTGCCTCCTCTTCCCATCCACACTCTGGGGAAAAAATAACTGCGACGTTCTCACCCAATCGGGAAACTCCACCCTATACCAATGTGAAAAACTAACCGTCGCCCTTCTCAAAGGAAATGCTTCCGAAAGGTACGAATCCCTAGGAAATTTTTATCGCTCTAAACATATTAACCCAACCGTAATCCACTATTTTTCTAACTATTTGGAAAGATTAGGGAAAAAACACTCCAGCCTTGCTGCTTGGCTTATGGGAAAAATCCACAATATGATTGCCCGTATTTTCCAATGGAATACACCCAAAGATTGGATGGAAATTCCCGTGACTGGACTTTCCAAAACATACGGACTCAATACGATGGCATTGCGGCGCGCAATTCTCCTCCCCGACCTACTCATATTCCTCAATACATTTTTAAATAAATCCAGCATAGGAAGAATACTTCCCACACTGGGGTGTACGAGCATAGTCCATCACGACAAAAAAAATCTTTTCTATGGACGTAACCTGGATTTTACCGGCGTGGGTACATGGGATCAACATCCCATGCTAACCATACACCTTTCCGACCAAAAAACTCTCTCCTACGCATCCTTTGGCGCCCATGGCATGCCCTACGGAGGTATTACGGGAATAAACGAAGCAGGAGTTTTTATAGACCTACACCAAAGCTATGGAGACGAATATTCCATAGGACTGCCCGTTCTTCTCATTGGTGACCAGCTTTTACAAAAAGCAAAAAACACGGAAGAGGCCATCGCTTTTTTAAAGAAATACCGACCGGGATCTATGTGGACTTTCGTAGTGGGATCATTAAAAGAAAATACCACATATGCAGTAGAAACATCCAAAAGCCACTTCTACGTACGCAAAGAAACGGGCCCCTCCTTTGTGCAAACCAATCACCTAGCTGGACCCAAACTACAACAACACCAATGGATGGATCCCGCAGGCCTCCATAACTCAAAATCTCGCTATACATACGTCCTAAACCAGCTAGAAAAAAATAAATCTAACTTCAATATAAGAAAACTTATTGAACTTCTGAGCTACCAGTCCAACCCCACAGGAGAAATGTCTCAATTAAACGATATTGTAAAACCCAACACTATCCAAACCATACTCCTCCACCAATCACCCAATAAAGATACAAATATTTACCTAAGCATGGACCCAGCTCCAACATCCAGCGGACGATTTCTAAAACTATCCTTCTCTGACATATTTCAACAAGCACGGTCCCCTAATTTTAAAGGCTTCTCCTACACCGTAATTTCTCAAAAATCACCTCGCACACTAGCTCAACGAAAAAATCAAAAAGACTCCTCTCTAGCTCAAGAAATTTATACAGACGATAAAGAGTATATAAAAGCAGCTACCACCATAAACCAACAATCCACACCCAGTGCCCAACTCTTCAAAGCTGTTGCCCATTATAAGGGAAAAAAATATGAAAAAAGTTTAGAAATTTCACAAGCAGCTATTGCATCGAAACAAAAAATCCCACCCTTTATTTATGATGGACTGATGAGAGTAAATATCCTAAGCCTAGTAAATTTAAAAAATACGGAAGCAGCAAAAAATCTCGCTGTTCAACTCAGTAAAGAAAAAATTAAAAATTATGAACTAAAGGAAATAATCCAAGATATTATAAATGGAGAAGAACCATCACACCAATACCTACGGTTCTCATTCTCCACCGGCACCATCAAATCTAAAGCTCAAAACGCTTGGTGAAAAAAAAATGAAAAAAACCATCACTATCAATAATACCCAAAACAAAATAAGCCACACAACCATTGAAATAGAACAATGGTCTCCTAAAATGCGCCTCCTATCTTCCGCAAAACTCCTAGGCATTCTATGGGCAATAGCACTAGCTAGTGTATTTTTACCCTTAGCCCACTTCCTCCTAGTACCCACATTTTTGATCGCTGGTCCAATCGCTGCTTGGAAAAAATACCAACAACATTCCCACATCCTACCCGTAGAATTCACTTGCCCCATTTGCAACCATGGATTAGCACTCAAACATCGCGCAGCAAAATGGCCCATAGAAATCACCTGCCCTAAATGCTTAAATAATTTAAACCTAAATCCCTCATGAAGATTCTCCTATTGACCATAGGGAAAACAAAGGCTCGCTTTTTTTATGACGCTATAGAACAGTATTGTGAAAGCATCCATAGAATGAATCCACTGGAATATGTGGAACTAAAAGATCAAAGGAATGACCCTAAAAAAGAAATGCTGGCATTTGTACAAGCACTGAAAAAACGCAACCTACTCATGGGAAAACACAAGATTTTCTTACTGGATGTGCTGGGCAAAGAGCACAACTCCGAAAGCTTTGCCGAATTATTGGAAAAATGCCGGGAATCATCCTATCGCTCTGTTACTTTTATTGTGGGCGGTGCTTTTGGCCTACACCCCAATATTTCAAAAACTATTCCAGAAGCAGCAAAGCTCTCCCTTTCTCCTCTCACATTTCCCCATGAACTCGCCCGGGTAGTATTATTGGAACAAATCTACCGCGCACTTCACATTCAAGCAAAAACCCCCTATCATCATAAATAAATGGAAAATATAAAAATTCTTATCACCATTGGCCTGTATTTATTCTTCCTCTCTACCCCCTCTGAGGCAAGAAAACTAAGAACCCGTACCACCAGCAAGCTGGAAATGTCTAACCTATACTACCCCCATAAAATCCCAACAACAGAAACCTCCTCCCTACTCATTCACGGAGAACTCAATACAACACTAAGATGGAGACCCTTAAAAGCAATCATTCAACCTGTGGGAGAATATGAATACCGCAACAATGGAAAAAAATATTTCTTCTACGATATCCCAAATGGATATATAGAATGGAAAGCCATTCCTTTTGTTCTAAAAGCGGGAAATCAAATTTATAATTGGGGCGTTGCTGATGGCATTAACCCGGTTGACGTGCTAAATCCTAAATATTTAAGAAACCCATTGCACGCAAAAAAACTAGGCACTCCCTCAGCTAGCCTAAAGTGGAGTAAAAAAAATACAAGCGTGGAAATGGTATATATTCCTCGACAAAGAAAAGGAACTTTGCCAGATAAGGATAGCCGTTGGCTTCCAAGAGGAGATATACTCAAAGACCCTGTCAAAGACCCTGAATATAGAGGTATTGAAATTAAACTCCCTGAAGAAATATTTTACCACTATGAAACAGCAAGTGAAATCGATAACTCTTTAGACCATAACTATGCACTCCGCTTTCAAACCTTCCTAGGAGATATAGACTTTTCTTTTATCTATTTTGAAGGTGCTCCCAGCCTACCGTTTGCCCTTTTTGAAGTAACATCATCAGGGCATTTTGATAATGACTCCATAGAAATAGAAATAGATAAAGATATTACCATTATACCCACATTTTTTAAAAAGCGAATCTATGGCGCTACCCTTGTATTCACTATAGATAAACTGATTGTCCGCTATGAAGGAGCCTTTAACCAACAGATCTCTCAAGATTCAATTTTGCCAGGCCACTTTCATGAACATATACTAGCCCTAGAATACCCTCTATCCATTGGAGATAAAGATATAAGACTGCTGGCACAAGCAACTTATTTAAACTATACATCAAAAAAAGAAGGCAACTCATCCACCTCCCTAAATAGGGTTTTTGATCAAGCATTATTGATGGGAGCTTATTCTAGTTTAAGTGAAAATATGTCTATATTGGCTACTGCCATGTGGGATATAAAACACAAAGGATTTATATATAATCTTAATATAGACTACAAACTCTTGCATTCACTAAATACCACCCTATCAGGAACCTTTCTAGATGATACGTCCACAGATACACCCATAGGAGCTAACAAAAAAAATGCCTTCTATACTTTTAACCTAAAATGGCATTTCTAAAAACCTACTTGACTACCAGCAGCCAAGACTACCAGCAGCCGAACTCACCAAACAAGATACAAATCCTTATTCTCAATATAAAACCCCGACGGGCTAGACTCATTTTTAGAAAACCAATCCGGCAGGTTTAGATATATGATTTTGCGCTTCACATGACTTTCTATAAATGATGCTACAGTACTAGCTCTGATTTTTTCATTAGGACGATAGGTTTCTACATAGCTTTCATTCCAGCGATATTTGAGATCCACATCCACATCATTAAACTTCATGGCAAATTTTCCATCCTCCACATACAACTTCACTTCCCCCGATAGTTTTGCTCTAAATTGAACATAAGATATATAACGACCCTTAATAGGCACCTCCATACCAATAAGAACTGACATATATATATCTCCAATAATCTCTCCTTTATTTCTTCCAGTTTTTAAATTTCGTATGCTTGGTGGCGATGGTGCAAATGTATGAAACAAAAAATCTGTATCTTTAGGATATTTTAAAAGATCAGGAAAAACTGCTTTTAATAGCCTTCGTTTATTTTTCACTAAATCTTGAAAATACTCAAACTCGTAGGTATGAATTGTTTCATTAAAAGACCCTGCAATTTGGTGCGCCATAATTGCATAACGCAAGAATTTCACAGGAATCTGCATCGTTGTTTTATTTTCAAATGTAAGCATTGAACCTAAAGGATCATTAAAATTGATAACAGTATCTTCTTTTAAAAAACTTTGTGTAACTTGAGCTTTCATTCTTCCTTCATTAATGATTTGTCCGTCATCTGTAACGCTTAATTGTTCTATTTCTGTTAATAAATGCAGAGAACCTTTCTGTTTATCGGAGTTTAAAGGAGATAACATAATATTAGTAATACTATCTCCCCAACCATCAAGAAATCCTTGGATGGATTTACTTAATTCAGCCTGTATCTCTTGTTTAGGACGTTCTAAATAGGCCAAAACTTCCTGTCTTACTTTTCTGTCGAAACCTCTGGATAATCCTCTGCAAGCTAAGTGATTTACAGACCAAGTATTTCCTGGCCAATCCACTTCCGACTCCAAATTATGGAACTTAAACTTATTATTTTCCAAAGTAAGCCCAACACGAGTGAATATTTCTGCACCCAATGCGCTTGTTAAGCGAACATCCTTGCAGGTACTCTGTAAGCGTGAACTTACTATTACACCACTAGCAACTTGCCTTCGAATAACTGTATCTACAGATATGCTACCTATAGCAAGGTCTACCCGTAGGCTTCGGGATCGAGTTTCCCACTCCAAGGTAGAAGCATCTCTCTCAGGCGGAGTCATTTGGTAATAGGCCACTCCTGTAATATCTTCAAGGGCAACAGGTATTTCAATATCACTCACCTTAACGTTTATATCAAAATCCTCAATCTGGAACTCATTCCTATCTTCCACATTAGGCCATTCCTCTAAGATTACCTGTTCCATATGCTCACTGCCTAATTTCACACGAAAGGGTGTACTGGCTTCCCAGCTCCCTGATTCATTTAAGAATTTTCCTGACGCTGTTGGTATTAAAACGATTATAAATAACAATAAAGATATTTTTTTCATTTTTTCATGTTCTCCCTTGACTACTAGCATAACAAAATACTAGAATAAAATAAACGGGTATTTTTAATTATGTTAATTTTTTTTAATAAAGAACGGAAACAGGTAAAAAGGCTACAGCTAGTGCCTAATCATGACTCTAGTAATGATCGTACTAAGCGCCTCCTACGATCCTCCTGGCTCATGATCCTTAGCTTAAGTGCTATTGCCCTACTTGGACTACTCTCCATAGATAAACTCCAAACCGAATACTCCATGGAGCAGTTTCAATACAGCGAACATCCTAACAAAAAACAAGAAGAAAAAATAGAAAACCTCTTTGGCGCAAATAAAGACGCCCCCATCTACCTACTCTTACAAATTGGCCCTCAAGAAAAGGGCACTTGGTTGGAAGAAAAAAGAATTGCCAAAATGAGAGAAGGTACTCAATATATTGACAATCTTTCCACAGTAGATAAAGTCACAAGCATCGCTACAGTAGAAGGTGCCACCACAAGTGATTCAAGCATTCAACTAGACCCAATCCTAAAAAATACTCCCACTAGCCAGTGGAAAGATCGCATATTAAAAGACCCTCTACTTAGTCCAAATCTTATCTCCAAAGACGGGCGAACAGCTCTTATCTATATGGAGTTAGGAAAGAGTATTAATCCAAATCAAGTAAAAGAAACAGCAGGGCAAGCCAGTACAAAATTTCAAAAAATATTCCCACAGTCCCGGGTTCATATAGGAGGCTTTCCTATTATACATGCAAGAATGAATGGTTTGCTGACTTTAGAAATCATACAAATATTTGGAATTGCTATAATTTTTATGATTTTTGTTCTTCTTCTTGTGTTCAAAAATATATCAGGCATAATAATCCCACTGTATATTACAGCTCTAACAAATTTCATTGTACTTGCGTTTATGATATTTTTTGAATTTCCTTTTACTGTTCTATCCAGCACACTCCCTGTAATTATATGCACCATAATTGTTTCGCTTGTTATGCATACCATGATTCGTTTTTATAAAGAATATACGGATAAAGAAAAAAAAGAAAAAGCAATAATAAGGACCATGCGTTTACTATTTGTACCTAACCTACTCACTTCTCTTACAACATGTGTGGGCTTTATTGTTCTGTGTACAGCGGATGTACCTATTATTTCTCAATATGGCCTTGTTGTTTCTGTGAGTACAGTATTGGCTTGGGCTTGCTTCATGCTAGCTCTTCCTGCTTGCCTAATGATATTACCCACACCAATACCAAGGAATTGGACTCAAAAAAGTTCCAAGTTATTTTTATTTATTCCTAGGTATAGTAAACCTATTTTTATTGGACTATGTATTTCCATTGTAATGATGTTAATAGTTGCGAAAGATCAAAACAATTCTGCCACTTTATTTCACGATATACCTAAAGATGATGCTGCTGGAAAAACTACAAAATATATTGATGAAAAAATGGGGGGTATAATTCCATTAGAACTGGCACTACTATCACCAACAGAAAATTTTTGGGGTATTCCTGAAAACATCCAAAAAATGGATACATTTATCCAAAAGTGGCGTAGCAATCCAGAAATTGCTAACATAATTGGACTTTCCGATTTCTTACGAGCAGGCAACATAGAAAAACCCTTGCCAAAAACAAAACAAGAAATTGCAGAAATCTATTTCCTTTATTCTTTATCTGAGAATCAAATATTGAATTCTTACCTCACAGGGGCCAATAATAAATCAAGAGTATCTATCCGATTCCAAGATATACCTTCCGATAAAATAAATATTTTAGTAGAATCACTTAAAGCAGATGCTGCAATTTTCTTCTCTGGAGTAGAAATACTAATATCAGGGGCTGCCGTTACTGTACATAGCGCCAATAAAGCTCTCAGCGAAGAACTTATTAATGGATTTTGGATGACTTTATTAATTATTAGCCTCTTGTTAATGATTATTTTCCGTTCCATACGCTGGACCATCCCTGCTATTGTTGCTAATCTCTTTCCTCCCATAACTCTCCTATCATGTATGGCTCTTTTCAATACTCCCATAACCCCATATGTGGCTATTATATTCTCTATATCACTGGGCATTGCTTTTAATAATACGGTTTATCTTCTTGGTCGCCTACGCTCTCTATATATAGAAGGGCGTTATAACAGCGCTCCCATACAGTTGACTATCTATAAGGAAGGCCTACCCTGCATTCTCTCCACACTTCCCATACTTGTTGGATTCTTAGTCTTTTTCACCTCAAATTTTCAAATGAACCAAACCTTTGGCATGTATATGGTTATATCCATTATAAGTGGACTAATTGGTGATTTAATGCTTATGCCATCCATGATTCAGCTATTCCCAAATCTTGTGCCATCTATTAAACCACCTAAACAACCAATAATAGTAGATGAACAAAAGGTAAGCATTAGAGAAGAAGCTAAAATTTCAGTAGCTAGCATCTTAATCCTCCTAACCTTACTCTCAGGAGGAAATGCCATAGCCAGTGAAAACAAGCAAGCCTTAGAGACACAACCTAGTAAGATGGAGAAAAATCCTACTGCTAAAGAAATTCTAAAAAATATAGAAGACAATATGTTTGCTAAAACTGAGTATGCTAAAATAAAAATGAAAATTATCGAAAAGAACGGAACAAAAAAAAACAGCAGCATGTCTATCAAAAGAAAATCAAAAAATGGAAAAAATAGCGTAATGGTTCGAATGATAAGCCCTACCGATATAAGAGGTACAGGTCTATTAAGCATACATGAAGGTGACACCAGGAATCAATGGCTATTCTTACCATCTTCAAAACGAACTCGAAGAGTATCCAGCAATAAAAATGGCGGCTCTTTTCTTGGATCAGAGCTAAGCTATGAAGATTTAAGTGGGAATTTATGGTCTCATAACAAAAGTAAAATCATAAAAAATAAAATGATAGATGGAAAAGAGTTTTTTGTGATTAATGTAGTACCGAGAAACAAGGAAAGCGTTTATAGCAAAGCCATTCTTCTAGTTGCTAAAAAAAATAGTCTATTAAAGAAAATACAGTATTATGATAAGAAAGGAAACTACCTTAAAGTTGCCGTCTTCTCAAAGTATAAAAAATTTAAAAATAATATTTGGCGCGCCCGAAAATTGAAAATTAATAATGTACAGAAAAAAAGACAAACAATTCTTCTTTTAAAAAATATTAAATTAAATAAAAAAATAAAAGATTATTACTTCTCAATAGCTCACCTGGAAGACATATAGGAAACGGGCGGACCTGGGTCTGTGAGCCTGTAAAGTAAATTGTGTAACTTCGTTTCTAGTACCTGATTATTTCCTAAAAAAACAATCAAAATTACTTTACAGGCTCCCCTTCCGAGCAGACAGACCCTAGCTTGAAGCTAAGGTCTATCGCCTAGATATTTATAGCTCTTTAAGCTGCCTTTCCATCCCGACTATTTTCCAACACTTTATGGGCAATTTTCTGTAATAAGTGTTGATATAAAGTACTTGTGGTTTCCAGTGTACTTAATACCACCTTCTTCCTATCCTCAGTGAATTCATCTTCAATTCGCTTAATTCCCATGGGAAAATGATCTTGATCTATAGTAGAATGCAGCCTCAGAAACTTTGTTGCTTTTGTGTCCATAGCATTCTCTATCCGTATTGCCATTGGTTCACAAACCTCACAACTAAGACCCTCTAATAACAAAGCATAGCTCAGGTGAGCATCTGGACCGTTTTGTTGAATCTCATAGTATTGACTAGCTAATAAAGCTTTTACTTCAGGTAAGGGTGGTGCCATAGATACATGACCCAAAGATTGCATGTCCTCTATAAATATAATATCATGACCCTCCTCTTCTTTTAAGTGTTCAGTCCACCAATTAAACTCTTTCTCATTTTCCACATCCACTTTGGAAGCACAAAGCGCAAGATACCGAGTAGTGTGCTGAATTAAATGATAATGTTGATTCATCCACTGACAATAAAAATCTTTATTCTCAAATGGTACTTCCTTTATAACCACTGATAACCTATCGATTTCCTCTTGAAACTCTTTTAATATACTCATCACATTGCCTCCTTGTTTATACGTTTTATTTGTTCATTCGTACCTAAATATTTTCTATTCTTCCAGAAATGATCTACCATGCTATTTACTGATTCTTTGGGATATAAGCTGGGCTTAGAGCAAAACATTTGAACAACTGGATTATGGTGCATTTCCTTTTTATTTGAAAATTCTTCAAAATTGAATTTTCTTGCTGTAGATGCCGAGGGCACATCTGATCTAGCTAAAGTAATTCCACCATCTAAATTATCCTCCAGTTGATGCTTAATACTTAATCCAGCAATAATAGCACCAAAATTTACCCCTGTCTTTCGAGCAGTCCATTCTGAATCAACCATAAGATATTGAAAAGATTGTACTAGATTTATTCCTTCTTCTTTCATTCTTGTAAAAAATTCTTGATCATACGAAGAAAAATAAGGATGGTCACTCATCTCACAAGAAAGATTATAGGTAGACAATAAGTTCATGCTAATGATCTTCGCCCCTTGCAACAGTGCTGTGATTTTATCCTGTCGATAAAAATCTAAAGAATCTACCTTTATATCTTCACCCATGCCCTGGTAATGACTCTGCCAATACTGTTTCCAATAAGAATAGAGTTGGTTGTACACTTCAACTCCCTCAAAAGATAGGGTTGGCTTTCCGGGTACAATCACATAATCTATTTCATCTAAATTTATATTTACTCTTCTAAGCATGTTTACCTACTCGACCCATCGATCAGAAAAGTTTAGGGAAAATTAAAAAAAATAAAATATATTTAATTCAGCAAAAAACCTTATTAGGTTGAACTTTTTTTTCAGAAAAATATTGAAATCTGTATGTTTTATGTTATTTAAAAATAAGTGAAGCTAATCTCAGACAAAAATATTTTTAATAGCAAAAAACCTCCCAACCCAAAGATAATCTTTGAAATACTAGAGGAAATTGCTTCCGAATACTGTCAACACACAAAAGAAAATAGCGCCATGCGTCTAACCTCAGTCCATGACTATGAACGAAGTTCCTTGCTAGAAAAAATCTCAAACCTTTCCATCGACAACCAGAAAAAAAGACTCGATGAATCTATTCAGCGATATGAAAATGTCAGAAATATCTATAAAACAGGCACCATATTCTATCAAAAAAAACGGAGCCTCAATGCCTTTTTACGCCTCCATCGCCTGAGGATGCCTAACGATAGTGAGGTATTTCAACTAATAAACAATGAAACCTTAATAGAAATATATAACCTACACTCTTCCCAAGTATACCGCAGTCTAGATTTTATGGATTTTGTAAGTCACAGCATAATGTCTTTAGAGGTTTCAGAATGGTGGGAATTATTTTCTCGATCTGAGAAAATTCTCAGTAGAATTTATGGCTTGGCTTTGGACATATATAGTGGAAAAGTGGAAGAACCCATCTTTAATCCAGTAGGCTTGCATACAGTAAAAGAAATTAATTCCAGAACACCATTATGCGCCCAACTCCTCCCCTTGGTTTATGCCCCTCTGTTTACTCAAAACGGAAAGGTAGAAGGAGCACTTCACCTCTTCAAGATCGAAAGCCTACAATCCCTAAATTTCAAAGTAATTAGCACTAAAAATACCTCAAAATCACTAAGCTAAAAGGAAAATCTAATGGGAATAGGACTTAAGGAGTCCCCCATTTGACCCACCGCTGATCCAATGGAAAGAACAGTACCCTGACCCAGTTGCCCCGAATTATTCTTCCCCCAACACTTTATTGTATAATCCTCCAACACAGAACAACTATACTCTGCCCCTGCGGAAATAGAGCTAATAACTACAGCATCGCCTAAATTGATAGCACCTAGCGCTGCTATACTGCTATTGGTGCTTCCTCCTACACTATCTGCATTTCCCTGCCCAAGTTGTCCCTCTGTATTGCCTCCCCAACACTTTAACGTAGTATCACTAAGAAGAGCGCAGGTATGATCCCTTCCTGTACTTATGGAACCTGCAGTTATATTTGTCCCAAAGTCAATGGGATTGAGATTTGCCATTTCATCTATGGCATCTCCAATATTGAGTTCATCGCCTTGTCCCAGTTGACCCGAAGAATTTAAACCCCAGCATATTACAGAGTCATCATCTAAAATGCTACAGGTATGGTTTGCCCCAGCGGCAATAGCTTTTGCCGTTCTACTCGTCCCTAAATTGATAGCAGTAAGAGCAGCCATTTCACCAGAGGCATCACCAATATTAGAGGTGCTATCCTGACCCAATTGACCGGAAGAATTCAACCCCCAACACTTTACAGAGTCATTATCTAAAATGGCACAAGTATGGTTTTCCCCAGCAGCAACAGCCTTAGCCGTTCTACTCGTTCCTAAATTGATAGCAGTAAGAGTAGCCATTTCACCAGAGGCATCACCAATAGTAGAGGTGCTATCCTGACCCAATTGACCGGAAGAATTCAACCCCCAACACTTTACAGAGTCATTATCTAAAATAGCACAAGTATGGTTTTCCCCAGCAGAAATAGCCTTGGCCGTTCTACCTGTTCCTAAGTTGATGCTACTAAGACCAGACACCTCACCAGAGGCATCACCAATAGTAGAGGTGCTATCCTGACCCAGTTGGCCCGAAGAATTCAACCCCCAACACTTTACAGAGTCATTATCTAAAATAGCACAAGTATGGTTTTCCCCAGCAGAAATAGCCTTGGCCGTTCTACCTGTTCCTAAGTCAATAGAGGGGAGGAATTCTAGCTCACCACTCTCATCACCAGTAGTGTCTGTGTTTCCCTGCCCCAGCTCACCATTAGTAGAAACCCCCCAACAGCGAACACTCTTATCAGGTGAAAGAACGCAAGCATGCTCTTCTCCTGCACTAATAGAAGGCACTTCCCCTAGGGCTACCGCTCGAGATGGCTGGAAGGCTATATTAAGGTTACTGGCCCCATCTGTGATCACACCAGAGCTAATCGAAATACCCATCAAACCAACACCAGTACAGCCAGACACCTCCACCACTTGATCACTCAAAGCCTCTCCAATAATAGAGGTACTACATCCTGTGGATTCACCCTGAAAGCTAATGCTCCCGACTTCCAAGTTAGAACTAGATAGACCAACACCACTATCCGAATATTCTAAAGAAAATCGAAAAATGGTGCTCGAGTCTCCCCCATCTCTATTTATACTATTTAAAGTAATCGTAGGTGCTGTATTGTCCACAACACCTATATTAGTTTTTTCTATTGCGCCCACTGAATTTCCTAGAACATCTAGTGCTGTACCTGAAGCTATGGAGACTCCAATACTACCATCTCCCGTACATCCTGTTATTTCAACCCTTCGAACTAAATCTCCTGTTTCTATTACAGTTACAGAACAATTCTCTGAATCCCCTGTTACTGTTACATCACTTGCCATAAGAGTAATCGTCTCAGCAGCAATGTATTGAATACCAAAACCAAATGTAGTAGTAGAATTACCAACACTTGGACTTACATCTCCCATAAGAACAGATAAATCGGCAAGAATTTCTTTATCAGAATTCCCACAAGATATATTAAACAACAGTAACGACAAAAAAATAAATTTAAACCTCTTCATGTATTAGACTCCCTCTCAATAATTTTTAAACAGACATATATAAATATAAATCATTTATTCAAAATATAAAAAAAATATTTATAAATTATTTTTTCGTTTAAAGATAAACGCAAATATGATTTTATTTACTTGGAAGAATAGAAATACATGAAACTTCAGAAGAGAAAACAGGATTGGGTTGGAAAGAAAATTTCTTAATTTAGATGAAAGAGAGTTAATGCAACGCAGCTTCATGATGAAGATGCCTAGAGGAGGACTTGTTTCGTTATTTTTTTGCTTTTAGTATCAACTACCCCCCTCATGTCTGTTTTACAACAAAAGGAGGGTAGTTAATGAATAGAACTTTAACTAATCTCGTGACGAACCAAAGGATCCAGCATTACCTACTGTTGGAGTAACAGGTTTCCTAGTTCCATTGGGGTTACCAAAAGATGGACCACCAACACTGTACGTTACCTGATTTTTGTTTACTTTATTTCCTCCAGAACCAAAATGGTCAGAGTCAGCCGCTATAGCACTACTGCTTACACACAGTGCAACAGCACTTATTATTGTCATTATTTTTGTCATTACTATTTCTCCTTTATCTATTATTGTTGTTGTTACATTTACCTCATATTTCATATCTCATAAGCATAAAGAAGTAAAAGCAAAAAGTATGGAAAAAAAATAAATCTCACATCCGCTCCGATTTACTGACGTAACGCACCAATAAGAAATAGACTGTTTCTTGTGTTTTTTTCCTTTTGGAGATACTAGATTCAGGATCACACCTTCATTTTTAAAATAAATAATGCATATCAAAAGTATTTATGTTACTTGTCATGTCATAAGCATGATGAAAAAAACACAGCACAATAAACTATACGCGTCATATTTTCTGGCTTTTTCTTTTTTCCTTTTTGTCCCTTCTCTGGCAAAAAGTAGTCCAGAAGATGAAGATAGGAATAACAATGGTGCGCCCACTTTAAATAATGACGGTAGCAATACAAGTGATATATTAAATTTTGTATTATTGGATCCTGCAATCAATCTACTCCTTTCTCAGATAAATCATTCCATATCAACAGAAGACTATCTGAGTCAATCCAGAGAAAACTGGGATAGAATAGAAAATATAATTGATAACCACGACGGCAGTTCTAGTGATCTTAGAGGCTTAGAGGCTGGTTCTTGGGGGAACGTAATCGCTGATACTAAATTCAAAGCCAAACGAAGGCTCTTAATATCTAATCATGACTTTCAAGAAAGCGAGGGAAGCAACTCCAACCTTAAGGTGATGGATTACTTTTCTGCTGAGGCTACCCTAGGCTACCTTCAAACTCTAGAATCCGGTATTCAGGCCGTACCCAGTTTTTTTATTGGAGGGAGCTATAAAAGGAGTTTCCGTCATATAAAGCCCGTAGAGCTTGGAGAGAGTGGAAGTATCCCTTGGAAAAAATTATCTACTCCTTTTATGGAATTCTTACCTAAAATATTTTTTGAAAGCGCCGACGTATTGGGAGAGGATGGTCAAGATACTTTAAGTATAGTTCTTGAACACCTTAAATATAACGAGGCATTAATTATAACAGATCATATCACCTCAGAGCAGTCTCTCAGCGTAAGATCACCCATGGAGGCTCTATTTAATTTAAGCATAGCATCTGGCTATATGAACTTTATTTCCGCTGGTTTTGGAAATAGAGAAGTAGAAATCAAAAAAACAACTATTATTAGAAAAAAAGACGGCATATACGTTCATGTAAACTCTAAAGAAAGTGATAGTAGCAATTTTAATTTTGGGATAAATTATCTTTTAAATTTATTCACCCTCAACACTGAAGAAGAAAAATCTTCTTCCACCTTAAATGTTTATAAAATACCTGATCCTTCATTAGTCAAGTTGCCTGAAGAAGATCTTTCCGACTCGTCTAGTGAAGATGAGAAAAAGAAATTTATAACTGAAAGAAAAAATTTAAGCAAAATATTGAAACTCGCTATAAGAAATAATGATCAGTACTACTTCAAAAATTATTTCTCTCCCAATACGAAGGTTCACCATGAATTAGTGACAAATTCCAATGGATCCGAGTTTTTAAAGTGGAAAAATTCTGGGTTCCAGGAATCTCATTTTGTAAATATAAAGGTTCCTGAGAAGAACAAGAATATTAAGATATATGTCTCACGAAAAGGCTCCATAATGGGAGATACTGGCTGGTACGATTGGTTCTTTCGTATTTTAAGAAGTATAGAGGAAGAAGAAAGAATATTGAGAAACTGGGGGTTGAAAATAAAAGTTCCTTCCCGTCATAATCCATCAGAAACCCCTTTCGGTGAAGCTCGTTGGAGAATTGCTTCTACACAAATAGATTATACAAAAAAATCAGATACAGAAGAAAAAGCTATCGGTATTGTTCAAGAATTTTCTGGTGGTTGGAATAATTCTGAAACAAATACAATAAGTACTCTTAATAATTTTGTAAGAAATCTTCATTTTCTAGATATTCGACTAAATTTAAATGTAATAGATAGTTTTAAGCGAAAGTATGGAAAGATGGAGTCTTACCGAATGGAATCCACCGTAAATATATTTCAATCAGGATTAAATAAGATAAAAAATTTGATATTGAGATCATCAGAAAAAAAGCTCTACAATCTTTTACTAGAAGCATACGGACACGGGGAAGAATATCCACGAAAAATAGGGAAAGAGAAATATACAGACTTTTGTATATATGCGCCAGCACCAAGCGGCGGTTTCATTTTTTCTGATGCAAACAAAGACCGCTATAGCCATTATAAAAACCATCCAAAAGCTAATTGTACAACTAAAAATTTAAATGATATTTTTAGATTACAGCATAAATTTCCTAAAAAAGGTATGAAGAAGCAGGCAAAATGGAATACAAAACTACTCTATGCTTTGAGTAGGGAAATGCCGGGAAAAGCATTTCTCAACTTTTTATCTAGAAATTTAAATAAAGAAGATTATGACCATAGTGTGAATGTGAGTGGATACTTAAAAGGAAATAAAGAGGCTGCTGGAAAAGAAAATGCTCACTTTTTCCAAGAAAATCTTGTGAGGTCTCAACGTAAGGAAACTGGTGGCTGGACTCGCTTCTACTCAAAAGAGCTGGGAATACCCGAAAGTGAGTTAAAAGTATCCAATAGCAAATTCTAGTAAAAACTCACTTAGGTGACTTCCTCTATAGATTTATCGCAACGCATTATGCAGTATATTATAAAAAAGTATTGATTCAATACGCTCAACTGACTATACATGAGAGAAAGTATGAATTCACCTTTATTAGAAATTAAAAACCTCCATGTGGAAGTAGAAGGAAAAGAAATTTTAAAGGGCATTTCCCTAACGATGAATCGTGGGGAAATTCACGCCATCATGGGCAGGAATGGCTCTGGGAAAACCACCCTTGCCAACGTGGTTATGGGACACCCCCAGTATATCGTCACCCGTGGAGATATTCTATTAGCCGGGGAAAGCATTCTAAATCTTGCTCCCTACGAGCGCGCCAGAAAACGACTATTTTTGGCATTTCAATACCCAGTAGCTGTCCCTGGTATAAGCGTGGGTAATTTTTTACGAGCCTCCCTAAAAGCTGTTCGTGGAGATGAAATTCCTATAAAAGAAATGCGTCAACTTATCCGTACAGAAATGAAGCAAGTGGGAGTAAATGAAGATTTTCTAAAAAGGTTCCTAAATGATGGCTTCAGCGGTGGAGAAAAAAAACGATTAGAAATGCTACAAATGCAGCTGCTACAGCCCAAAGTAGCCATACTGGACGAAACTGATTCCGGTTTAGATATTGACTCTTTAAAGAAAGTTTCCTCTGTAATTGAAGCTTGTAGAAACCCTAACCGCAGTATATTGCTTATCACTCACTACCAACGCCTACTTTCCCATGTGAAACCCGATCATGTACATGTATTACTAGATGGAAAAATAGTAAAAAGTGGCTGTTCATTATTAGCTGAAGAGTTAGAAAAAAAGGGCTACGATTGGGTGGAACCAGTAAAACCATCATCTTCAACAGCACCGAAGGAATAAGAATGGATAGAATAAAAGAGCCCGATTGGCTTAGTGGACTTAGAACGAGTGCAAGTTTAAAATTCAAGTCCTTACCACCAATAAGTCATAATCAAGAGTCATTTAAATATACCTATATGGGAGACACAGACCTTTCCATTGCTCCTCATAATAGTTTCAGCAGCTCATTTCCCCATCATTTAAAGCAAAAAGCACCTAATGAGCTATTGCTTTGCCTTTATGGTCCTAGGCGAGAAGAGTTATTTTCAGATAATACGAAACAACTTATTTTCTCAGATCTATTGAGTGCTTTAGAAAAAAATCCAGCACTTGTGGAAAAACACATGTCTACGCCCTCTTCTTTTCAAGAAGATAAGCTAGCTCAATTAGCAATTGCTTCCTGGGGAAATGGCGCTTTTATCCATATTCCCGACGAAACAAAAATTTCCCCTACTCTAAAAGTGCGCCATTATTTCACTGCTGAACAAAAATGCTTGCAAAATCGAAGTATTATTATTTTAGGGAAAAATTCAGAATGTACCATTGTGGAAGAAATGCATGGAGACGACTCCAAAGAAACGCTCTTATCCAATGGTTTACTTGATGTTTTTCTAGGTGAAAATGCAAAATTAAAATATATATATTTGCAATTTTTTGGAGAAAACACCCAAGGGTTTTCCCGTCAACAATTTTCTTTATCTAAAGATGCATCCATGGAAGCTGTTCACATACAGATTGGAGGAAAGAAAATACAACAACGAGTAGATGTGAATTTAAAAGAAAATGGATCTACTGCAAATATGTGGGCAATGGCTCAAGGAAATAAAACCCAACATTTAGATTCTATTACTAATGTATACCATCGAGGTAAAAATACAACAAGTAAGCTAGAACATTTTTCAATTCTTTCTGAAAAATCAAATTCGGTATTTAATGCTTTAGCCAATGTAAAAGAATCTGCACTCAATAGTAATGTGAGTCAAAAAAGTCGCTGTCTTTTACTATCGGATAAAGCTCGTGCCCATGGCATGCCTAAACTTATTGTTAAAACAAATGAACTAGTTTGCTACCATGGATTCAGCACAAGCCGCATAGATAAAGAACAAATGTATTATCTAGAAAGCCGTGGAATTGACCCCCAACAATCTCTAAAAATGTCATTGCAAAGCTTTGCAACACCGGTAATCTCCAAATTACCTACCCAAGAGTTGCAAGATCAAGTCTTCAGTACATTAGAAAAAAAATATTTTTCAAACGATGAGTACCTCCTATATGCTTAATACTTTTCCCATAGAAACTATTCGAAAGGACTTTCCCATTCTTTCCCAAAAAATTCGAGGAAAAAATTTAGTGTACCTAGATAGTGCCAATAGCTCTCAGCGGCCCAGTGCTGTTTTAAATAAAATTGAAGAAATCTATTCCATGAGTTATGCTAACGTCCATCGAGGAAATCATTTTCTTAGCAGTAGGATTTCCGACGAATACGAAAATTCTCGCAGAACAGTGGCAAGCTTTTTGGGAACTCCCAATGAAAAAGAAATTATATTTACACGAGGTACTACAGAATCCATAAACCTCGTTGCCCATGCTTGGGGTAGAAAACATATTCAAGCAGGAGATGTTATCGCAGTAACCGCAATGGAGCATCACTCCAATTTTGTACCATGGCAGATTTTAGCCCAAGAAAAAGGAGCAAAATTTTGTATTGTGGAGCTCAATAGTGAAGGTCTTTTAGATGAAAATGACTTTGAACGCATACTAAATATGAAACCTAAACTCCTAGCCATTACGCACATGAGTAATGTGCTGGGAACAATCCTTCCATTATCTAAACTAACAAAAAAAGCCAAACAAGCGGGTGCTACCGTATTTGTAGATGGAGCTCAAAGCATAGTTCACCTACCCAGTACTCTTTCAGATATGGGGCCCATTGATTTTTTTGCTTTTTCCTCTCATAAAATTTATGGACCCACAGGAATTGGCGTGCTTTGGGGAAAGCAAGATGTCTTGGAAAGTATGCCTCCCCATTACTATGGAGGAGCAATGATTTCCCATGTGGGAGATCAAGAAAGTACTTGGACAGATTTGCCCTGGAGATTAGAGGCAGGAACCCCTCATATCGTCGGAGCCATAAGTCTCGCCACCGCATTGAATTATATGGATAAAATAGGACGCGAGGCAATTTACTCCTATGAACAGGATCTAACAAAATACGCCTTGGCTGAGCTACAAAATATGAAAAATCTTTCTTTATTTGGATCCAGAGAAAATCAAAACTCTGTCATCAGTTTTGCCATCGATGGCGTACACCATAATGATGTAGCGAGTTTTTTAGATATGGAGGGAATTGCAGTTCGTGCAGGCCACCACTGCACTCAGCCACTGATGCGTAGACTGGGAGTGGATGGAACCTGTAGAGCAAGTTTTGCTCTATATACCACTAAAAAAGAGATAGATTTTTTTATTGAAAAATTAAACCAAGCTAAAAAGACTTTTTTATAAAAAAGGAGATATAATGGAACCGAAAGAATTAATGGAATGGCTACAGCCAGTAGAAGACCCAGAATTATTTATGAGCATTGTAGATTTAGGTTTAATTTATAAAGCTCAAGTTGACAATGGAGTGGCCACAATTGAAATGACACTTACTAGCCCAGGTTGTCCCGCAGGAGATTATATTGTGAACTCTATTAAAACGCGTGCAGAAGAACATAAGAAAGTTAAAACTGCAACTGTGGAAATTGTATGGGAACCGAAATGGGACCCATCCACAATGGCATCAGAAGAAGCTAAAGATAAACTAGGAATTTGGTAATTAATATAGGAAACCGTACTATGAATGCTGATATTAAGAAAAAAATAAATAAAAAATATGAATATGGATTTGTTACTGATATTGAATCAGAACAAGCAAGCCCTGGAATTAATGAAGATATTATTCAATTTATATCCCAAAAAAAACAAGAACCAAAATGGATGCTGGAATGGCGTTTAAAAGCATATAACAAGTGGAAAGATATGAAAGAGCCAACTTGGGCCTATCTTAACTATACTCCCATAAAATATAACGACATTATTTATTATTCTGCGCCTAAACAAAAAAAAGAATTAAAAAGCTTAAACGAAGTAGACCCTAAATTATTGGAAACATATGAAAAATTAGGCATACCTCTGCAAGAACAAAAACGACTTTCTGGTGTTGCCATGGATGTGGTCTTCGACTCCATATCAGTGGTTACAACACAAAGAGAAACTTTAAAAAAGGCAGGCGTTATTTTTTGTTCTATTTCAGAAGCAATTCGAAAATATCCTGAACTAATAAAGAAATATATGGGGTCAGTTGTACCCATTTCAGATAATTACTTTTCAGCACTTAATTCTGCTGTGTTCACCGATGGTTCCTTTTGTTATATACCTAAGGGAGTAAAATGCCCCTTAGATTTATCTACTTATTTTCGTATCAATGCAGAAGGTACGGGTCAATTTGAACGAACACTGCTTATTGCAGACGAAGGAAGTGAGGTCTCTTATTTAGAGGGCTGTACAGCACCTCAACGAGACGAAAACCAACTGCATGCCGCTGTTGTTGAACTAATAGCCCATAAAGACGCAACCATTAAATATACAACTGTTCAAAACTGGTATGCCGGCGATGAAAATGGTAAGGGGGGGATCTATAATTTTGTTACCAAACGTGGGCTGTGTGAAGGGAATTCTTCCTTTATCTCTTGGACTCAAGTGGAAACAGGCTCATCCATTACTTGGAAATATCCAAGCTGTATTTTAAAGGGAGATTATTCCAGAGGAGAATTTTATTCGGTAGCCATTACTAATAATAAAATGCAGGCAGATACTGGTACTAAAATGATTCATGTGGGAAAGGGCACCACTAGCCATATTCTTTCCAAAGGAATTTCTGCCCAATCTGGCATAAACTCCTACCGTGGTGAAGTAAGTATTCTTCCAAATGCACAAAATGCTAGAAATCACACCCAATGCGATTCCCTACTCCTAGGAGGAAAATGCCAAGCAAACACCTTTCCCCATATCAGCATAAAAAATAAATCTGCCATTGTTGAGCATGAAGCCACAGCCTCCAAGGTGGAAGAAGAACAACTTTTTTACCTGCAATCTAGGGGAATAAATGAGCAAGATGCTACTAAATTAATCATAAACGGCTATTGTGAAGAAGTTTTCAATCATTTACCCATGGAATTTTCCATTGAAGCCAACCGTCTGTTAGACTTAAAGTTAGAGGGCTGTATTGGATAACTATTGGAAGTCTTACATTAATGAACCCAAATATTCGTAATTACTGCTATTTTCAAATTTTTTTTGGGCTACTATTTTGGATGCCTGTCTTTTATATTTTCCAAAATAAAGTTGGCATGAGTGATGGAGAAATCTTTCACATTCAAGGGATATATTATTTATTTTTTTGTTTATTAGAAATTCCTAAAAAATTAATAGTCAATCGATTTTCTTCAAAAAAAATACTATTTATAGGAACCCTAATATTAATTATATCCACAGCCATCCCCATTGGGAATTATTATTATACTATTTTCCCCACTTACTATTCAGCCTTTCTCATCCATTTTATACTCATTGCCTTGGCACGATCTTTAGTGGATGTGGCATCTTTTTCTTGGTTATATGAATATATGAATAAAGAAAATATTATGGACCAATACGAAGATACCCACAAAAGAGTATATTCTTTATCTTTATACAGCCGGGTTCTTGCCTGGGTTCCCATTGGCTGGTTAATCGGACTGGAACTTACCATTCCCTATATTCTTTCTTTTATAGCAAGTATCATCGCTCTATATTTTGTTACAAAGCTTATTGAAATACCTCCAAGGAAGAAAAGCTATAAAAATAATTTTTCAAACCTAAGAATCCATGCCTCATCTCCTTGGATATGGCTTCTTTTACTCCAAAGCATGAGTGTTTTTATTGTTATGCAAATTATTTGTACGAATCTGTACCAACCTATTTTGTACTTTAAGTCCGTTAATATAAGCACTCTGGGTTGGGGGCTTGCTTTAATGGCTATTTTTGAAATTATTGGCAACACTCAAAGTCATACATTTTTAAGAAAAATAAAAAATAGAAACACTGTCCTTATTTTTGGAATCCTACTCCCCACTTATGTACTATTTATGCCATTTATGGGCACTACGGGCACATTATTCCTATTGATTTTATGCTCCATGACCTACGGTTACCTCTATCCATTGATTCGAGAAATGTTAGAAAAAAGTATCAATAATTTCAATGAGTACCAAACAATTATTACCTTTGAATCCATGGTCAATCGACTGGGCTGTGCTTTGGTTTTATTTTTAGCCTCTGGTTTTTTAAATAAAAATCACTTGCCATTATTTTTGATGATTTTTTCCTTAACTGTAATTTTAATTATTAGTATCACTTATTTAGCCATCCGTTACTATTCAAAAAATAATGCAAAGGTTCCGTTATAGAGAGTATAGGATGGAGGGAGAGGGGATACTACTTATCCTTCTTTGCTGTACTTTTGGCTGTAATTTTTGTAGCCTTTATTTTTCTTTGAGTATTATTTTTCTTGCTCTCTACCTTGGGTGGCAGGGAGGCATACTCAAAATGAATTTCATTTTTCACAATGGAAAGGTCCACTCTACCACCCTTTTCCAATAAACCAAAAAGAAGCTCTTCCACAATATTCTTTTTTATTTTTTCTTGAATAAGCCTATGAATAGGACGAGCTCCATACTTACTGTTATATCCTTTTTCTGCTAGCCATTCCCTTACTTCAACTGATGCAGAAAATACTACTGATTTTTTATTCAGCAATTGCTCCAATTCAATAAGAAACTTATCTACCACATTTAGTATATTCTTTTTCTCTAAGTTATTGAAATGTATCATTCCGTCTAAACGATTAATAAATTCAGGGGAGAATGTTCGTTTAATCACATTAATCGCTTTCCCCTTGTCGCTTGGACTAAAACCAATGGAGTTTTGAGCTTGCTCATAAGCTCCTGCATTAGTTGTCATTATGATAATACAGTGTCTGAAATTTGATTTTTTACCATTATTATCGGTAAGAAAACCATAATCCAAAACTTGAAGCAAGATATTATTTAGGTCTGGATGGGCCTTTTCGATCTCATCTAAGAGAAGAACAGAGTGGGGATGTTTATTTATTTCTTCAGTCAATAAACCACCTTGGTCAAATCCCACATAACCCGGAGGAGCGCCAATTAAACGGGAAACAGCATGTTTTTCCATGTACTCACTCATATCAAAACGTGCAAAATGAATCCCCAAAGCACTGGATAATTGTTTTGCTAGTTCAGTTTTTCCCACACCCGTAGGGCCTGCAAATAAAAAAGAACTTATGGGTTTCTCCTCTGTACTTAAACCTGATTTACTTAATTTAATGGCTGAACATATTTTTGTAATAGCTTCATCTTGACCAAAAATAAGTATTTTTAAATCCCGCTCCAGATTGCGAAGTTTATTTTTATAGTCTGTTGTTACCGACTGTAAGGGAATATTGGCTTGTTTTGCCATAATGCTTTCAATATCTTTTTCCGTAATTACCGATTTACGCTTACTTTTTGGCAATAATCTATTAGCTGATCCTGCTTCATCTATAATATCAATCGCCTTGTCTGGTAAAAACCTGTCGTGAATATGCTTTTGAGATAACTCCACTGCCGAAGTAATGGCTCTAGTGGAATATTTCACATCATGATGTTTTTCAAAATACAGTTTTAAACCAATTAGAATTTTAACAGAATCACTCACATTGGGTTCAGAAACATCAACCTTTTGAAATCGACGGGAAAATGCCGCATTTTTTGAAAAAACATTGCGGAATTCTTGATAAGTTGTACTACCAATACATTTTAATTCTCCAGAATTGAGAACAGGCTTGAGCATATTGGAAGAATCCATTGCTCCTTCCGTGGCACCAGCGCCAATAATAGTATGTATTTCATCAATAAATAATACGGAATTTTCATTCTGTTTTAATTCTTCAATTATTTTTTTAAATCGGTCTTCAAATTCCCCACGAAATTTTGTGCCTGCTAGGAGCGCTCCTAAATCTAGATTAAAAATAGTGATATCTTTTAAAAGAGCAGGTACCTTTCCTTGTACAATTTTCTCTGCTAAACCTTCCACAATGGCAGTCTTCCCAACTCCTGGTTCTCCCACAAGAATGGGATTGTTCTTCTTACGACGACATAGCACCTGCATAAGGCGCTCAATTTCTTTCTCTCTACCATGAGAGTGTCGATTTTTCCAGCCTTAGCCTTCAAGTTCATATTAACTGTAAATTGCTCTAAAGTGGTTTTTTGCTTTTCTAACTTGGACTCTTCGTCGTCGTCATATACTTCTTCCTCATTAGATTCTTCTTCATATTTTTTAATTCCATGAGCAACATAACTTAATAAATCAATCTTCGATATATCTTGACGTTTTAGGAGAAAAAGCGCATAGGATTCTTCCTCATGAAACATATGAATTAAAATATCAGCACCCGTGACTTCTTCACGACTCGAATGTTGCGCATGAATCACTGCACGTTGAATAGTACGGTTAAAACTATTGGTGGGCTGAGCAGGACGATCGTTGGCTTTTTTCAATACCTCTTCATTAAAAAACTGCTCTAATTCTTCTTTTAAAACTTGATTGTTTACTCTACAGGCCTTCAAGGCCAATATGGCATCCGGATCAAAAAGTAAGGTGTAGAGCAGGTGCTCTAAGGTAACGTACTCGTGGGAACGTTTATTAGCCTCTTCAAAAGCTCGATTAATCGCTGCCTCTAGTGTGGGAGTAATCACGCATCCACCTCCTCTATCCTACAGCGCAAAGGAAACTCATACTTCTTTGCATGTTCCTGCACCTGATCTGCCTTGGTTTCGGCAATTTCTTTGGAATACTGACCACAAAGGCCTTTCCCTTTTTCATGTACCTGCAACATAATTTCCGTAGCCTCTAGCTCTGTCTTCTGAAAAAATACTACTAGAACATCCACCACAAAGTCCATGGGCGTAAAGTCATCATTTAAAATAAATACCCCATATGAAGAAGGTCTTGCCACCCTCTCTTTGACTGCTGTAGTTCCCTCGCTTTGGGGTCGGCTTGTTTTTTTATCGTTATGTGTCATATTCATACTCAGTATACAATAAATGCCTCAAGTACGCCATGCTTGATAAAAATAGACTGCTAATGGCCGCTTAAAAGTATTATACATTGAGCGAGAAATGGTGTATGCAACGTTTACGGTAGGTTTTTATGTTTTTTGAAGGTCCAGAAAAAAAAATTGAACTCCATATTTCCACCACAGAGCCTTCTCTGCGTGGTTGGGGCTATCCCTTCTGGGAAAGCGTGGTGAAGAAGGCAAAAGCCACTGTGCTTTCTAAAATATCCAATGAAAATTGTGATGCTTATCTTTTGTCTGAATCCAGTTTATTTGTCTATGATCATAAAGTACTAATCATCACCTGCGGCTCCACCACCTTAGTGTATTCCTTGCTAGAGGTTCTTGAGCGTATTCCTCACCACACCATAGAATTTTTATCCTTTGAGCGAAAAGATGAAAGTTATCCTCAGCTACAGGCCACAAATTTTGAAAAAGATGTGGAGATTTTACAAAAAAAAATAGATGGAAATAGTCTGTACTTGGGCAGTCCCGAGGGACGGCATATAGCACTTTTCTATTTAAACAAAACCTATTCTCCTCCCACAGAAGACATAACCATAGAGGTGCTTATGAGTGGCATTGGAGAGAACTCAAAAAAGATTTTCTCCCTAGGACCGGATGCTATTACAGCAAAAGAATTACGGAAAAAAAGTGGCTTAAATGATCTTATTCCAGGCTTTACCATAGATGATCACCTTTTTAACCCCTGTGGTTATTCCTTGAATGCAATCCAAGGTGCCTATTACTATAGTATTCATGTTACCCCTCAAGATCCTGGATCCTATATAAGCTTTGAAACAAATTACCCCTTTCCTGTAAAAAACAACCCATCTTCTATTGAGAATACATTGAACAAACTGTTTTCCATCTTTACACCGAAATCCTACAATCTCCTTTGTTTTCATAAAAACCCATTATTTAAAGTAGCTCAACATAAAAACTTTGAACTCCATGAAGAAATTTTAAAAAAATTAGGGTGCGGCTATTATATTCATTTTTACGACTATGCACGAACTATGGAGCTACCTGTGCAAAAAGATGTAGCTGCCTTTCAATTGGAGGAATTGTCTTGAAATCAAATCTCATGGTAACAGAAGTTGTTGAGGATTTTATGAAAATCAGCTATCATGCAGAAAAAATTCTTTTCTCTGATAAAAGCGAATTTCAAAAAGTGGAGATTGTACAAACTAAAAAGTTTGGTCGTATGCTATTTAACGATAATCTTTTAATGATTTCTGAATTGGACGAACATATTTATCACGACATGATTGCCCATGTACCGATTTTCACTCACCCCAATCCCCGATCCGTTCTTATTATTGGAGGAGGTGATGGAGGCACGCTAAGAGAAGTGCTCCGCCATAAAAATATAGATGAAGTGGTAATGGTAGAGATTGACAAAATGGTAGTGGATGCTTGCAAGAAATATATCCCACAAACATCGGCATCTATGGATAACTCGCGAGCCCAAGTGCTCATCGATGATGGTGTGCAATACATGAGCCAAACTGAAAAACAATTCGACCTTATTATTATAGATTCCACAGACCCCATTGGACCAGCAACTCCTCTTTTTGGTAAAGAGTTTTATAAAAATGTAAATCGAGTACTAAGGGATGATGGAATTGTGGTTGCCCAAGGAGAATCTCCCCATTATTGTACAGAAATTCAACGTTCTTTATTAAAAATACAATCTGAAATTTTCCCTCTATGTCATGTGTATAACTTCACAAATTTGACCTATCCTGGTGGACTATGGAGCTTTACCCTATCATCTAAAAAATATAGCCCTATCAAAGATGTCAGTTTTAATCGAATAGAGGAGAGTGGATTGGATTTTTCCTACTACAGCTATCTTGTACATAAAGCGAGTTTTTGCTTACCCAACTTTATGCTAAAAAACCTTTCCGACTTCCTCACACCAGTTGAAAAAAATAAATTTTAGGTTAGGCTATATTCAATGGCAGGTCATTCTAAATGGGCAAATATTAAAAGACGTAAAGGCGATCAGGATGCCAGACGAGGTTCTATTTGGACTAAAGTAAGTCGAGAAATCACTGTTGCCACACGCATTGCTGGCAAGGACGGAAACCCTCGATTGCGAGATGCTATAGCCCTTGCCAAAACCCATAATATGCCCAAAGACACCATACAGCGTGCCATCTTGCGTGGTGCTGGAGAATTGGAAGGCTTAGAATATGAGGAAATTACTTATGAGGGTTACGGTCCAGGTGGTGCAGCTATTTTTATTGAAACAACAACGGACAATAAGAATCGAACCATAGCAGACCTGCGCAATATTTTTTCCAGGCATGGGGGAAATATGGGAGAAAATGGCTCCGTTTCTTGGATGTTCACAAAAAAAGGATTTTTGGAAATAGATAAGAAAAATATAGAAGAAGAAGAATTATTTGAAATCGCCATTGACCTAGGGGCAGACGGATTTCAAAGCACGCAAAATACCTACTCCATAACTTGTGAACCAAATAAGCTCTCCAACTTAAGGGAAGGTTTAGAAAAAAAATATGAAATTTCCAGATTTGAAATGATTGCAGAGCCGTCCACAACAGTAGATATGGAAAAAGAAGTAGTAGAAAAAATATTAAAACTTCTTGAATCACTGGAAGATCACGATGATGTACAGAGGGTTCATACTAACGCAAATTTTCCAGACAGCTAGTTTTTATTGAGCTAAACGAATTACATTTTTTTCCACATCGATGAGCAATATGGAACAATCCTGAGGTAATCGAGAATGGGCTTGCTTTAAAGCAAAATTCAACTCGCTAATAATTGTCTCTGGATCTTGTATCTGTATGGTTTTAAAAAAATCTGAAAACTGCTGTCCTATCCCTTCATCAAAACCATCGGATCGAATAATTAAGCGATCTGCTGGATTGAGGCAAAGAGTATTAGAGTTCAATTGTACTTCATTCACTTTTCGAAAAAGATTATTTTCTCCTTGGTGGAAATACTGTCTATCTCCATTCTCATCTTGGTGTTCTAGAAATATATTCCCACGAACCACATACTCCATATTATATGTTCTTTTATCAATCACTCCATAGAAAATAGAAAATCCATCATTTTCTTTCATGGAATCTTGTATTGATTGATGGAGATATGAAACTGTAGCTCTTGGATCACTAAATTCTCCATTTTTGAGATTTGCGGGAAGAGTCATCATGGAATACAAAAAAGCAGAGGACAGCCTATAACTAGAGAAATCCACAAGCAAAATACCCACATTATTTTTTCCCTTAAATTCAAAAACATCAAAATAATCTCCTCCACTACGAAGTCCACTCCAATATTTTCCACTCACACTTAAACCATTGATAGGAGGAAAAGTATTTTTAATGAAATGCCGTTGGATTTTTTGAGCGAAAAGAATATCTTCTTCCATCTTCTGTATCACCTCAGTAATATTTTCTCCACCAATTTGATGTAATAATTTAAAATTATAATGCCAACGAATACAGTTTAGAAGCTCCAATCTTCGGAATGGGGAAGTAATAATATCATCCACAATACCTTCATTTAAAAGCAAAGGAAGGTTATCTCTATTTAAATTATCATTTAGTAATAAAAAAAATGTAGGTCGATTTTCCTTAGGTAAAAAATTACTAACCTGTTCAGCTATTCCTTCTTCTGCAATAATAATATCTGGCTTTTCTGATTCCAATTGCTCCTTCATCTTTCTAATATTCTTAGAAATTCCAATACAATTAATAGGACAATTATTTGCTAGCTTTTCTATTTCTGTATATAATTCTTCTGGAATCACTGCTAATTTCAGTACTTCTTGCACTATAATTTCCTCCCATAATAGAAAACAAACCTGCGATCTAATACTTCACGATAGTTTTTTGGGTCCAACTCTTCCCCATAAGTAGTAATATCAAAACTGTTATTTTTTCCATGGAATCCTATCCCACCTGACACATACCCTCTACCCAATCCAACACGAAAAGAAGTACTGTGGCGAATCTCTAACTCTAACCCTAGATTTAATCTTCGTCGTCTATCCAATCCCGTATTCTTATTTATATCTCGAAAATCGGCAACAAAATTTAGCTTTGCTTTTCTTGAAATTTTAGGCTGAAAACTAAAACCTAAATCTACTGTCCTTACTTTTATATTATGAAGACGACCCTCATTTGCTACCAAAGATAGTACTTCTGTTCTATTGAGCTTTGTATCGCCTATATTTCGCAACACAACACCCAATGCTGGCAAGCCCCTGCTAGGGAAAGTCCAAATTAATCCAGCATCCAAACCAAGACCAAAACCTTTTCTAGGGTTAACCTTGTACCCAATATTAGAAAAATCAGTAATTCGTTCATTATTTTCAGCTGCTTGGATCGCACGCACTGCTATACCCAATTTCCATATACCATTGAATAATGGCATGGATAATCCTACAGTAGGAATTAAATAGTACTTAGAGTGATAGTAAAGCTCTCCAGCTTCATTCTTAATGGCCCCAACATCTACTCTAGTTAAAATACCAAATGAAAGATAGGTACTAGAAACATTGGGATATATGGAAAAACCAGAAGAAGTGGCTTGATCCCTGTTCTCATCCAATAACGGTAAAGCTTTCTCCAAATCAAGATACTTTAAAGTATCCGCTATACCCGAATTAAAATTTAGAGATGAAAAATGAAATTGTAAATCTAAAAATGTTGAACTAGGCTTTCGGATACTTGCTAACCCTGCTGGATTATAAAACATAGCCGCTGCCGGACTATCAACAAAAGCAATACCTGCATTCCCCATAGACAATGTGCGAGCAGTTGAGTACCATTCATTATTTGCACCTGAAAAAGCAATCAATGGAGAAAAAAAGAGGTAAATAAGAAAGAAGCATCTTGCCGGCATCATAATTATCCCCCCCCCCATAATATTCCATTATCAGTGATTTTCTAAAAAAACCCCAGAAAAATAGTTTAAAGGTCAGATAAGTTCTCAGAGATACACGGTATCTTAAGCTTTAGTTTAGTGTATTTGTTTCCGATAGGACATTTGAGGCTAGAAATATGAAAGCAATAAAAAATCAGAAAAGTAGGAAAACTACAAAGACCAATGTACTTGCTTTTCGAAAAGTCTCTTCTTTATTAAAAATCCAAGAGTTTTTACCAACTATACTAAGCTGCCTAGAGGAAAAAGATTCCTATACCTATGGCCATTCTCTTCGCGTAGCAGAGTATTGCACCATACTGTCTTTAGCCGTGGGATTGAGTGAAAAACAAACAAAAGCACTGCAAATATCAGCTCTACTACATGATATTGGAAAAATTGGCATCCCTGATAGTGTGCTTCTTAAACCATCTCAACTAACAAAGTCGGAGTTTGAAATCATGAAAAGCCATCCTACTCGTGGAGCAAAAATTATGCAAAAAGCAAAGGCTCCACAAAATATCATTGATAGCATACAACAGCATCATGAACGTATAGATGGCTTAGGCTACCCGGATGGTCTCTCAGGGGATAATATCTACCTATATGCCCGCATCATACTTATTGGAGATACCTTTGACGCTATGACATCCACCCGCCCCTACCGCCTCTCTCTTAGTCACCAAACTGCTTTTAATGAATTAAAAAAATACGCAGGCACACAATTTGATGCCAAACTAGTGCACGCTTTTATAAAAGGAATGGAAGACAGATCGCTCCAAAAGAAAGCAGAAAATCTCATAATGAAAAAAATTGCCTAACTCTAATTATGCTATATACTGAAATCAGATATAGATAAAAGGAGGAATTGGAAATGCCTAAACCCAAATTGCTAGTTGTTGGCACAGATGAAAATACAAGAAAAAATCTACTATATATCTTAGAAAAAAATTTTGAAACCATAGAAGCAAAAAATATAATTATGGGCATTGACTACGCCCGAAACCAAAACCCAACACTCATTATTATAGATATTGTACCTCCCCATTTAGATGCCTTCAGTGCTTGTGACATGCTAAAAAAAGACTCGCAAACAAAGCATATTCCCATTATCACCCTATCCAGTAATACTAGACCAGACAATATCACAAAGGTATTTCAGCAAGTGGACGATTATATTATCAAACCCTTTGATGTTGAAGAATTCCTTGCCCGTGTTAAAAATCGATTGCTAGTTGAAAAAAAGAAAAAAGAATCTTCAAAATCTCTTGTTGTGGGAGATTTAAAAATTGACATCATAAAAAGAAATATTACTTTTAAAAAGAAATCTGTAAAGTTCACCCTTACAGAATTTGATATTCTATATCATTTAGTTCAAAATATTGGAGAAATAGTAACGAGAAGAAATATTATTAAATACGTAAAAGACAAAAGTAATAAAACAATAAATAATAGAACTATTGATGTTCATATACGAGCTATACGGAAAAAATTACCTGAAATCTCCCAGCAATTACGATCTATCTATGGAAAAGGATATTCATATAATAAGTAATATCTTTAAAGATTCTTATCCACTTCAGTAATTCTGCCACTTCTAATTCTAATTTTTATTTCTGATTTATAATTTATATTGGTATTTTCAATAGTCACCGTATAATTACCCTCAGGCAGCTCATACTTGTACTGTGGCGTATAAAGAGAAACAGGACTCCTAGCTGGATTTTCATGCCTTAATGTAATGTCAGCCCCTGGCTTAGTGAAAAAATTCAAAAATCCCATTTTAGTTCTCCGAAAAGCTGGCTTAATTACCATAGAACCTTGCCGACCATTAAAATTATAAAGAATAGGATCATAACCTTTCTTTGATAAAATCACACTAGAAGCAATATTCCTTCTTATGGGAAATTGACTCTTTATTACCGGTGTTCTTATATTATTAACTTTAACTTTTAGGTTTTTAACCGATCCTCTAATTAAAATATAATCAGAGTCATCCAATGCTGTGGACAAATTTTTACTGGAATCAACACTCTTTGAATTAGAGACAGCAGAAGAATCGTCAGTAGAAGAGGAATCACCAAAACCAGACCGATCCTTTGGAAAAGCAATAACTCCATCAAGAACAGTATTTTGCGCATATTTGGTTATAAAGAAAAATGTACCTGGACTTATATGTGTAAAAGTAAAAAAGGAAAATAATAAAGCAATCAAAGAAACTAGCGCGAAATTATTTGATATAAAATCTGATATGAAAAAAGATTTTTTTCTTGAACTGTTATTTCTTGAACGATCAGGCCCACTAAAAGTCCCAAAATTCTCTTTATCATTTTCAAAACAATCAGATTCACTGAAAACCTTGGAGTCATCTTTATCTCTATCTTTTTCTTCTTCACTATTTTTCGAATCTGAGCTGATATTTTTGCTGATATTTTTTAAGTCAATATCTAAACCATAATCCTGTACTAAACTCCTAGATTTAGTTTGAACCATCTCCTGTATAACATCAATGGAAAATTTATGACCTGAACTTATCCCCTTTCTCTCCAGTTCAATCGTAGATTCTGAACTCTGTTCATCAGAATCTTCCAAAGATATTTTCAATGCAATTTGAAGTTTTCTCCTGTCTTTTTTAATTTCACCAGAAAATATTTTTGTAACTTGATAACTTAGATCTGCAGGATTAAATTTTGGATTATAGGAATATAAAACATTTTGAAGATCTCTCTGGAGCAAGTCCGCATCTTTGTATCGCTTATCACGATCCCTTTCTAAAACTTTCATAACAATGGCATCTAATTCAGAAGGAATAGAAGGATTGTATTTTGATGGCAGCTCAATTTCCTTGGATTGTATGTTCTGCAAGATAGCCATATCGTTCTTATCTAAAAATAAACGCTTGCAAGTAAGTAATTCCCATAATACTGTTCCTAAAGAAAAAATATCACTGCGACCATCTAACTCCATTCCCTTTGCTTGCTCCGGAGAAAGATACGCTGGTTTACCTTTAATGATACCTGCTTGAGTGACCTCAGAACTCTGAGCTTTTGCAATTCCGAAATCAAATAGTTTAACAGCTCCTTCATAACTAATCATAATATTCTGAGGAGAAACATCTCGGTGAATAATATTGGAATTTTTACCTGTCACTCGGTCACAATGGGAATGAGCATGCTTTAAGGCATGACAAACTTGAGAAATAATATAGCAAGACATATCAATGGGCAACATTAGCTTTTCATTAGCCAAGCCATTAAGAAACTCTCTGAGATTTCTACCCTCCACATACTCCATAACTAAAAAGGAAGATCCATCTATTCGAGAGTAATCATAAATTTGTATAATATTTGAGTGAGTTAAACCTGCAGTGATCTTAATTTCTTCTTCAAACATTCGAATGAAATCAGGATTTGTTGAATAATTAGCAATAATTTTTTTTACAGTTAAAATGCGCTCTGAACCATTACCTAAACTCTCAGTCAAGCAAGCACGAAAAACTTCAGCCATACCACCAATGGCAATAGAATTTAAAATGGTGTAGCGCCCAAATTTATATGGCTTGAAATTAGCTTTACTCATCTTATGCTACTCATCGGAGAATATTGAAAAATTCTTTAATTATTCTCCATACTATTTTGAAAAAACACAGGTTTTTTACCTGCTGCCGTGGGATGCCCTCTCCTCTTACTATATTCAACAACACGGTGGCAAGTGACAAACGTACTACAGCAAAAATTAGTAATCTAATTTTACCCCAGCTAAAAGACCCTCACCAGTGGGAAGCATCGTAGAAGAAAAATTAGGATGGGTAGCCACAGCTTGGTTAAATGCCCTTAAATCTTGGACTACTTTTTTCTCCTGAGATGAAGCAATACCACCAAAGGCAAAGCAATTATCTGCCAATAACAAACCACCTGGTCGCAAATTTTCTAACGACCAGTAAAAATAAGCCAAGTAGTTTGCCTTATCCGCATCTATAAAAACTAAATCAAAGGGTCCTTCCTTTTCAATTGTCGGCAGAACTTTCAAGGCCTCTCCCTCTAGAATACGAACCCTGTTGCCACAGCCAGCTTTCTCAAAATTATCCCTAGCCACCTCAATATGCTTCTTGCTCTTTTCCAACGTATAGAGATAACCATCATCTCCCATTCCCCGTAACAGGCAAATCCCAGAATAACCAGCCAGTGTTCCAAACTCCACTGCCTTTTTAGCACCGCACAGTCTGGCCAATACTTCCAAATGCCGCCCATCCATAGCCCCCACTTGAATCTCTGGCAAACCCGCCACCCGAGTGGCTTTCTTCACATCCATAAGCAAAGCATCCACAGGCATAAATAAATTCTCCACATAATTGGCTATCTCTTGTCCATTATCCATAAAATCTTTGTCCATTCTTCCTATCCCTGCTACACTCTCGGTTGACTATGGCAAAAACACCATCCACCATGCTTGAAATTAACACAAAGGCACCCGACTTCCAACTTCCAGACACGAATGGAAAAATATACTCCCTTAGGGATTTTAAAAATGCCCCCACCCTACTCGTAATGTTTATTTGCAACCATTGCCCTTTTGTAAAACATATTCGAGGGGAATTAGCGTCCATGGGAAAAGAGTACCAAAAGAAAGGCGCAGCAATTGTGGCCATTAACTCCAATGACTTTGAGCAATACCCCGAAGACTCCCCTGCGAAAATGAAAGAAGAAATTGCAAACGCAGGCTATACCTTTCCCTATTTAGTGGACCAAACCCAAGCTGTAGCAAAAGCCTACAAAGCTGCTTGCACCCCGGATTTTTTCCTCTTTAATCATAATCAGGAACTCATCTATCGAGGACGACTGGACGACAGTAGCCCCGGGAACAACCAGCCCGTCACGGGAAAAGATTTACGAAGTGCCCTAGACCAAGCTCTCCAAAGAAAAGCACCCGAGTCCAAACAACTACCCAGTTGGGGCTGTAATATTAAGTGGCGCTCTTCTTAAAATTGAAAGAAAATATTCATGGAAATAATTTCCTCGAGAAAGCTCGGGATGAAAAGCAGTGACGATATGGCGACCTTCCTCTAAAAAAACTACCTCTCCTTGGCAACGCCCAAGAACCTTTACCCCTTTTCCCCAGGACACAAATTTAGGCGCACGAATAAACAATCCATCCTGTGGATGGGGAAACTCACCCTCGATAACCTCTAAAAAACTCTCTCGCTGCCTTCCATAAGCGTTTCGCTTCACCGTAATATCCATCCAAGAAAAAGGCCTAACTAATGATTCCTCCTCTACATCTTTAGCCATAAGAATAGACCCTGCACACACACCCCAAAAAGGAATCTCTTGCGCTTTTTCTTGTAAGCTATTTTCAAAACCCAATAGACGAATTAAACGACTGATAGTAGTACTCTCTCCTCCCGGCAATACCAAACCTTGAACCCCATTCAATTGACTGGGACGATTAATAGCAATGGCCTTTACACCTTGGAGCAAGTGAAAATGGTCAATATGGGCTTGCACACAACCCTGTAGAGCCAGAACCCCTACTAACATTTACCAACCGCGGGAAGCTAGTCTGTCGGAAGGTATGATTTTTTTATTCTCCACACCACTCATGGGCTTGGGTAAGCCTGAGGCTGCTTCTAAAAGAGATGGCGCGTGATTAAACTGAGCCACTGCTTTTACAATAGCCTCTGCCCTTTTCCTAGCCTCCTCTGGAGTTCCCTCAGCAAAAATTCCAGAACCCACAAAAACAGACTCTGCTCCTAACTGCATCATCAGAGCTGCGTCGGCAGGTGTGGCCACTCCGCCAGCAGAAAAATTAGGAACGGGAAGGCGACCCATCGTAGCGGTTCGTTCCACTAAATCTAGGGGTGCTTGGAGTTCCTTAGCCATGGCATAACGCTCATGGGAGTCCTTTGTTTTTAAGGTTCGAATCTCACCCATCAAGCAACGCATATGCCTTACGGCTTCCAGCACGTCCCCAGTGCCTGCTTCTCCTTTTGTACGAATCAGGCTGGCACCCTCTGCAATTCGACGAAGGGCCTCTCCCAAATTTGTACAGCCACAAACAAAAGGCACCGTAAAGGCACGCTTATCAATGTGGTGAACATCGTCGGCAGGTGTGAGCACCTCACTCTCATCAATAAAATCCACACCTAACTCTTCCAAGATCTGCGCCTCCACAAAGTGACCAATTCTGCACTTTGCCATCACGGGAATACTCAGTGTTTCCATAATTTCTTTCACCATCTTTGGATCACTCATACGAGCCACTCCACCGTGCTGGCGAATGAGGCTGGGGATGCGTTCCAGTGCCATAACAGCAACGGCTCCTGCTTGCTCCGCAATCTTTGCCTGCTCCACATTCATAACGTCCATGATTACGCCACCTTTGAGCATCTCGGCTAAAGCTCTACCTTCAAAATTTTTTTCTACATTTGCTTCCATATGTTTTCCTTTCTCCTCTACCCTTTGTACTCTAAGGACAAACATCCCTGCAAAGGAAAAAAACGATTTTCTCCTTTTTATTGTCAATATGGACGTTTACTTAGAGGCAATATGGAGTTTACGTAGAGGTTTGGGATAATTTTTCCCTGCGTTCTCGGATCTGTCCTGTCATTAAACCCATAGCAGCCGTCGCCTTTTCCAATTTAGACACAAGTATAGGATCGATATTGGGTGCCACCTTAATGTGACTCACAACGGCGTCCACCATACCCAAAGCCACCATCAACGGACTGGAAATATCATGTAAAAACCTTCGCTCTTCTTTTAAATGTTCTATCATTGTTGCCCCCCTCTTAATTGTTGATCCCCTCTAGTGATACTCTTCGGAAGGAAGGGCGAAGTTCTAAAACACGCAAAACATGCAAAACACGCAAAGGGAGAAGAAAGGGGTTTATTTCAGAAAAGAACCTGTTTTTTTAAAGACACGCAAGCGCTTTCCATCTTTGAATTCTATACCTAGGCGTGCTCCTCGATTAGTCTTTGGATCCACAGCCAATACATTGGAAAAATCCAGAGGAGCTTCCTTCTCAATGATTCCTCCCTGAGGAAGTTTTTGTGTGGGCTTCGTATGACGCTTTACCTTATTTACTCCCTCCACTAGAAAACGCTTTTCTTGGAAGTAAACTTTTAAAATTTTCCCCTGCTTGCCCTTGTTTTTCCCAGCAATTACTTCTACTAGGTCGCCTTTTTTTAATCTCCAACTCATAATCTTTTCTCTCTCTTAATACGTGCCGTTTGGAAGCAGGGCGATTTGACGAGCACGTTTTACTGCCCTCACCATGCTACGTTGCTGTTTTGCCGTCAGGCGATTGGTTCGCACGGAAGTAATTTTACCTCCCTGACTAAGAAACTGTTGTAAAAAACTCACATCTTTGTAGTCAAATACAACATCCCTATCCACCTTTTGACGACGCCTTGTAAAACCCATATCTCCCATAAATAATGCTCCTAAAAAATGCTAAACTACTATTCAGTTGACCATATTACACGCATACGCTGTTTTACGCAAACAATACACGTCTTTTTAGAATTTTTTTAACAAGAGTGAAATAGTTGGTCTTTATGAAAAATAAAAATGACATACATAGCGTGTAAAAAACCTAGTTTCTGGAAAAATCTTATTAGCTAGTCTATTATTAAAGGAGTAGAGAAAAAATATATGAACGATCTCAGCTATACATCTCCCGAAAACGCCAAATATATGGAGGAACTCTTCCATAGCTTCCAAAAAAATCCAGACTCCATCGATCCCGACTGGAAGCGATTTTTTGAAGGAATGGAGTTTGGCTATCGCCTATCCCCCAGACCCCGCTCCGGTGGAAAAACTGTGGAAAAGACCACAGAAAAGACCATAGAAAAAGAGCAACAGGTGCTTGCCCTTATTGAAGCCTATCGAGACAGGGGCCACTCCCAAGCACAAGTAAATCCCCTAAAAACCTCTCCTTCCAATCCAGATTTTGCCTTGGAAAAATTTACCCTCTCCTCCCAAGACCTTTCCACACCCTTTTCAGCTGGGTCCAAAATCAACCGCCCCAATGCCACCCTCCAGGAAATTATCACCCACTTAGAAAAAGCCTATTGTGGAACCATTACCGTGGAATCCACGGGCCTCCCCTCAGAACTACACCAATGGATTACCCATGAATTTGAATCCCCCCAACATCTTTTCAATACGGAAGATAAATTGGAAATACTCAAGGATTTAAACGCCACTGAAGCATTGGAACATTTTTTCCATAGCCGATTTGTGGGCATGAAGCGATTCTCCATTGAAGGCGCGGATGCCCTGATTACCATGCTGGAATCTCTAGTCCATCAGGGCGTACAAGGTGAACTCAAAGAAATTGTTTTAGGCATGGCCCACCGGGGTCGTATCAATGTATTAACAAATTTTATGGGCAAGGCCTTAGAGCTTGTTTTTGCAGAGTTTGATGGACATTACAGTCCAGAAACATCGTATGCCGATGGTGATGTGAAATACCATATGGGTTTTTCCACGGATAAAGAAGCAGAGCACGGCACTTGTCATATTTCTTTAGCATTTAACCCAAGCCACCTAGAAGCGGTTACTCCAGTGGTCATTGGTACGGTACGAGCCAAGCAAAGAATCCGAAAAGACTCGGACAGAAAACAAGTACTGCCCATTCTTATTCATGGAGACGCAGCCCTTATTGCCCAAGGAGTAGTGAGCGAAACACTCCAACTCTCCCAACTACCCGGCTACCGGGTGGGAGGTTCCATTCATATTGTACTCAATAATCAAATTGGTTTTACTACTGATCCCAACCACGCCCGGAGTACTACCTATTGTACCGATGTTGCGAAACAACTCAACACTCCTATTATTCATGTGAATGGAGACGATGTGGAGGCTTGTATTCGAGCTATGAATATTGCCTACCGGTTTCGAGAAAAATTCTCCAAAGATATTGTGATCGACATGATTTGCTATCGTCGCCATGGACACAATGAAGGAGATGAGCCTGCCTTTACCCAACCCCTACTCTATAAAAAAATTAAGGCTCACCCCACGCTTCGACAAATCTATGGAAAAAAACTAACTGAGGAAGAAATTCTCACAGAAAAGAATTTTACAGAGATGTACGATAAAGAGCTTGCCCATCTCCAAGCATTTTTGGAAAAAAGCAGAAAAACAAAAATGAAGATCCACTTTGAAACCTTGGGAGGTGCATGGACGGGACTTAGACGTTCCACACCCCAAGACTTTGAAACCTCAGTGGCCACAGAAGTTCCTTCCAATCGTCTACAGGAAATTACCCAGTCCATAACAAAATTACCTGAAAACTTTAAAGTGCTCTCCAAACTGCAACGAATCATCGATGCCCGATCTAAAATGATAGACACGGGAAAAATCGACTGGGGAATGGGGGAACTCCTCACGTATGGATCATTAGTACAAGAGGGAACGATTGTTCGCCTATCGGGGCAGGATGTGGAACGGGGGACATTTAGCCACCGCCATGCCATCTATACAGACTGCGAAACGGGTGAAAAACATAACCCTCTTAACAACATAAACTCTAATGCTAAGTTTTATATTTATAACAGCCCCCTATCTGAGTATGCGGTTTTAGGCTTTGAATTTGGAAACTCCACCACAGACCCAAGAGCGCTGACTATCTGGGAAGCTCAATTTGGGGATTTCGCCAATGGGGCACAAATCATTATCGATCAATTTCTCTGTAGTGCAGAATCAAAATGGCAACGAATGAGCGGGCTAGTGCTACTCCTCCCCCACGGTTATGAGGGTCAAGGTCCGGAGCACTCCAACGCTCGTCCGGAAAGATTTCTCCAATTATGTGCCCAATATAATATGCAGGTTTGTAACCTAACCACACCTGCTCAGTTCTTCCATGCCCTACGACGACAGGTAAAGAGAGATTTCCGAAAACCACTGATAATTATGTCTCCCAAGGCCCTCCTTCGTCACCCTAAGGTTGTTTCCACAATAGACGATTTTGAAAACAAACGATTCCAGGAAATAATTCCTGATAAAGAGGTGGGCGCTAGAAAAGTGAAACGATGTATTCTCACGTCAGGAAAAATCTTTTATGAAATATACAACGAAAGGGAAAAACAGGAGAAAAAAAGCGACACCGCCATTATTCGCATAGAACAATACTATCCGTTCCCCACATCACAACTCCTACAACAATTAAAAAGATTCAACCAAATTGAAGAACTGATATGGGCCCAAGAGGAGCCAAGAAATATGGGTCCCTATTCTTTTGTGTCCCCTCTTATATCCAATGTAATTTCTCGACTCCAAAATAAACCCAAAAAATTCCGCTATGTGGGACGATCCGATCGATCCAGTCCTGCTATCGGTACCAATCAACTACATAAACAAGAACAGGAAGAAATCATAAAGGGGTGTTTTAGTGAAAATTGAAATTAAAGTACCAAACGTGGGAGAATCCATTGTGGAAGCCACCATTGAAGAGTGGTTTAAACAGTCAGGAGACCTCGTACAACAAAACGAAGTTTTATTCACCCTAGAAACGGATAAAGCAAACGTGGAGGTGCAGGCCGAGAAAAGTGGTGTGCTGGAAATTACAAAGGAAGCTGGCAGCACCGTACCCATAGGTTCCACTGTCGCTTTCCTTGACCCCGAGGGGAAAAAATCCTCCCCCAGTACAGAAACAGACACACCGCTAAGCCCATCGGTCCGACGAATTGTCGCAGAGAAAAACCTAGACCCTAAGACAATACCAGGAACAGGTAAGGGCGGACGAATCACCAAACAGGATGCCATAGGCACGGGTTCGATTCCCACCGCCCGCTCCAAAGAACCTACCAAACCTGCCCCCATCCCCTCCATAAATCAAGCTGAAAAAGGAGATGTGGAACGAGTAAAAATGTCTACGATTCGAAAACGTATTGGACAACGTCTCCTAGAGGCCCAATACAATGCTGCCATCCTTACCACATTTAATGAAATTGATATGAGCGCAGTGATGGAACTACGAAAACGATATAAGGAAGACTTTCAAAAACGCTATGGAGTAAAACTAGGCTTTATGAGTTTTTTTACAAAAGGTTGCGTGGAAGCCTTGCGAGCTTTCCCAGACGTTAATGCCTTTATTGATGGTGAGGATATACTCTACCACCACTATTATAATATCGGTATCGCCGTGGGCGCACCCAAAGGTCTCATAGTACCTGTGGTTAAGAACGCACAAGATATGAATCTAGCAGAAATAGAATCCACCATACGAGGCTTCGCTACCCGTGCAGCAGAAAATAAACTCACCATCCAAGAAATGAGTGGAGGAACGTTTACCATTAGTAATGGAGGCACATACGGTTCACTACTGTCCACGCCCATACTCAATCCGCCCCAAAGTGCAATACTGGGAATGCATAAAATTCAGGATCGTCCCATTGCTGTGCAAGGGAGAGTGGAGATTCGTCCCATGATGTATCTGGCCCTTTCCTACGATCATCGAATTATTGATGGAAAAGGCGCTGTGAGTTTTCTTGTGAAATTAAAAGAAGTACTGGAAGACCCCACCCGACTATTACTGGGAGTATGAGGAAGAGATGAAAGAGTATGATCTAATTATCATTGGCTCTGGACCAGGCGGCTATACGGGAGCTATTCGTGCTGCCCAGTTGGGAATGAAGGTCTTAATCATTGAAAAAGATAATTCCTATGGAGGAACTTGCGCTAATGTGGGTTGCATTCCATCCAAAGCACTCCTGGATTCCAGTGAACATTTTCACGCAGCCAAACAAGAACTATCCTCCCATGGAGTAAAACTCCCCACCGTGGAACTAGACTTACCCACCATGATGAAAAGAAAAAATACAGTGGTGGGAGAGCTCACCAAGGGCATTGCCTTTCTCTTGAAAAAAAATAAAATTCAAACCGCCTGGGGACATGGAAAAGTACTGGACACGGGAAAAGTGGAAGTAAAGCAAAAAGGCAAGACAGAGGTTTTTTATGCTAAAAATATTATGCTTGCCACTGGAAGTAACAGCAGTGCTCCCAGCAATATACCCACCGATGGAAAATATGTGGTTTCCTCCACTGAGGCTCTTTGCTTTGAAACCGTTCCTCAGCACTTAATTGTGATTGGAGGTGGTGCCATTGGTTTAGAATTGGGCTCAGTTTGGCTACGCCTAGGCGCCAAAGTCTCTGTAGTGGAATTTGCCGATACTTTGTGCGGAAATATGGACAGAGGAATGACAAAAGAGCTGGAAAAAATTTTAAAAAAACAAGGCTTTGAGTTTTATTTTCGCACAGGCGTAACATCCACAAGCATAAAAAATGGCAATGTTGAAGTGCATGCAAAGGATAGAGAGAATAAAGAAATGACTCTCCAAGGAAACAAAGTGCTTGTGGCCACAGGTAGACGAGCCTTTAGCGAAGGACTGGGACTGGAAGCCCTTGGCATTGAAACAAATAAACAAGGTGTGGTCCGAGTAAACCAACAATTTGAAACCAATAGAAAAAATATTTACGCTATTGGGGATCTCATTCGAGGTCCCATGCTTGCCCATAAAGCAGAAGAAGAGGGTGTGGCTGTTGCGGAAATTATTGCCACAGGCACGGGACATGTAAACTATAATACGGTCCCTAGCGTGGTATACACTTGGCCAGAGCTGGCTTCAGTGGGAAAAACCGAAGAAGAACTCAAAGCTGAGAATATAGAATACTCCGTGGGAAAATTTCCTTTTCTAGCCAACGGACGAGCAAAAGCATTGGGATCAAGCAGTGGCAGTGTAAAGATACTTGCCGACGCAAAAACAGACCTAATACTAGGAGCTCATATCCTTGGACCACGGGCATCGGACCTCATAGGAGAAGCTGTAATGGCAATGGAGTTTGGAGCAAGCAGTGAAGATATGGCAAGATGTTTTCATGCCCACCCCACTCTTTCAGAAACTTTAAGAGAAGCAGCTCTGGGAGTTGATAAAAGAACTCGACAGTTGTAGTGTAGAAGGCTTGGAGCCTTATTAGTAAACATTTGACAGGCATTTAATTATCTTATAGAGCCTGTAAGTTATTTTGTGTAACTGCGGTTTTAGCACCAAATCAACTCTCATCGTCAATGAAAAGTTAATTCAACTGCCGCTTCTATTTTTTTCCAGCAGCATTAACTGCTAGAAAATTATTTATATCAAATCCATCTCTCCGTGTCAATCATGAAATTAAAAAAAATGTAAAATCTTAACGGGTAATAGCTTTCACTAAGTGAGTTTTAAGCAAAAACCATACAACCCCCTGGAACCCAAGGGGTAGTTTTTAGATAGCGAAGACTAGCTAAATAATTTATATTTTACTTCAAGCGAAAGGTTACTCTCTTTTGCCTCAGAGATCGAACCTGCCTTCATATTCAATTGCAAATCGGATCCCATAGCTTTCACTCATTGAACCCTAGCTAAATAATTTATAAGTTACTCTCTTTTGCCTCAGAGATCGAACCTGCATATTCAATTGCAAATCAATTATGCAATGGCATTGTCCATTTACGAGATGCCTGTTGTGTTGCTAAATAAATTAACTTTAAAGCAGACCCATCGTTTGGAAATATTTTTCTATTCCTAATGCTCTTACGGATAACACTGTTTAAAGACTCTATCGCATTCGTTGTATAGATAACTTTTCTGATCTCATAGGGATAATCAAAAATAGAAATTAAATTTTCCCAATTATTCCTCCAAGAACGCTCTATCTGAGGATATTTATCCGACCATTTTTTCCCAAATGCATCTAGCGCTGTCTGGGCAGCTTCCAGTGTTGGAGCACCGTAAATTGCTTTTAGATCCTTAGCTACTGCCTTCTTATCTTTTGAGGGCACATATCGAAAAGAATTACGCATCATATGGACGATACATAACTGTATCTTAGCCTTAGGAAATGCCGTTGTAATTGCTTCCGGAAAACCAGTTAGACCGTCTACACAAACAATAAAAATATCCTTAACTCCTCGGTTCTGCAAATCTGTTAAAACACTTAACCAAAATTTAGCTCCTTCTTCACCTGCAATCCAAAGACCAAGGAGTTCCTTGTGTCCCGACTGTGTAACTCCCAATGCAAGATAGACCGATTTATTTCTTACACGACCACTCTCATGAACTTTCACGACTATACAATCAAGGTATAGTATGGGGTATACCTTATCTAGGGAGCGACTCTGCCATTCCTTAACGGTATCTATAACTGCATCTGTGACATTAGAGATAACCGTATGGGATATTTCTGCCCCACCATAGAGTTCCTTAATTGTTTCCTGAACATCTCGTGTGGTCATACCTCGGCTATACAGAGCCAGTATAGTGTCCTCAAAGCCCTCTAAGCGAGTTTTCCCTTTTGGGATAACTTTAGGCTCAAATGAGGCGTCTCTGTCTCTAGGAGTGCTCAAATCAAGCTCACCCTTATCACATTTTATCGTTTTTGAGCTGTAACCATTGCGAGTATTCTTTCTTCGATTACCCAATTTATCATTTCTCTCATAGCCCAGGTGATCATCTAACTCTGCATTGAGCGCAGATTCAAAAATCGTCTTTGTTAGCTGACCCATGATCCCTGAAATATCTTTTTGTGTTTTTACACCCCTGGCAAGTTCTTTGCCTATCGCATCAATATCCATAACTACTTTCTCCTTCTGATGATTCATCATACCATTTGATGATTCCACCATATTATAAGTTAAGCAGTTACACAATTTACTTTACAGGCTCTTAATTCACGTTTAATGCCGTACAAAAAATCTATTTTTTATTTACAAATCTCTTTTAAAATTATGTTTTCATTTTTCTGAATCTTTTTTATTTCAAGATACCTTTTACATTCCTTAGAGCTTGCCGGGTCTTTTTTACTCCATAGGCTAATAATTTTTTTATTCTTTTCAGTAATAATTCCATACTTTGGATAAGTAGTATCCATGTAAAGATAAATTCTAGCAATATCTCCTCGAATTTCATTTTTTGGCTCTACTACCTTTTTAGATTTATCAATTTCGATATCGCAGTTCCCAAAATTTCTAGCCTCTCCATTAATCTCTGATATATCGTAATTGCTTCTTAAAGCATTGACTTGACCGATGGCAGGAACAAGGTTATAAAGGTCTGATTCCATAAGCTGAAAAGTTTTATTAACTTTACTTAGGCACTTCCTTCCTTTATAAGTTTTTTTTCGTTTTTTATTCGCACATTTCTCATGACCATTTTTCCATTCTATAAAATTCTTTCCAAAAACAGAGGCTGGAACAACATGCTCCCATTCTATTTTGTTTGCCCTATTTTTGTACTTTTTATTAATTTTATAGCCACATATACTAAAGTCTATCTTCCCATTTAAAGAATATTCACAGGAGCAATGAAAAGTTTCTTTTCCTAGAATTGTATAAATCCTTTTTAACTTTGTCTTTGCAGAACTAAAATTTTCCACTATCTTATTTTTTTCAGGAGTTATTTTCTTAATAGTCTTTAGCTTTTTGTCTACAAAAGAAGAGCAAGCACTTAATAAAAGAAGCAAACTAATTGTAATTATTTTATTCAAGAAACCTCCATATATAAAGCTAATAAAATTTAATTCATTTTAAGATTAATAAGACTCCACGTACCTGATCCTTCTTCATTTGAAATAATACAAGTATAGCTTGTCCTAATCATTGCCCCGAAAGAATTTTGAGAATCGACATAAGAAGAAAGTTTGTATTTATGAATTTTATCAGTGGAATCATCGCTTAAATAAATGGCATCACTGTAGGGAAATTTTGCACTATAAGGAGATTTAAGTCTTTTTTTCACAAACTCTTCACACATCATTGTTGCGTCAATAGTATTTTCACTGCCAGTTCGTCTAGGTCTTGGTGAGCCATCTCCGCTTCCAGCACTTAGTGCAATGAATATTAATAATGCTAAAAAATTGAGAAAATGATTTACTTTATTCATATATAATCCTTTTATTGTTATTGAAAATATAAAATGAAATAAAATAAAAAATGACTGTGATAAAAGCATCTATAGGGTCAAAAACTCCTGGAACTACTGATAAATACTGCCCTATCTCGAAAATTAGAGCTATCAAAAGAAAACCAGCAGACCAAATTATTGGAAAAATTTTATGCGATTCTTTCCAAATAATAAAAGTTAAGCTCGTAAAAGAATAAATCCAAAGACCTGTTGGGAAGGAGTATATAATAATATCTGGCAGGGTAAATATTAGCTTTGTTCTAATAAAAAATATGCTGCTTTCCAAATATGGAAAATTACTTATCCAATGAAAAACAAATATACTAACTGGACGATAAAATAGATAGATTAATGTTCCAACCAGTATAGGTGCAAACACATGAATAAAAAAAATCGAGAGCTTTGAACTTGAAATCTGTTCCAATACTTTTTTCATTCTGATTAATTTCCTCATTGTGATCTTGAAAAATATCCTTATCTTACAAATAGGCAGATTCTCTTTAATTTTGCCATTCACTTAAAGTGCTATTCCCTCATATCAAGTATGCCTTTATTGCTAAAATTCCAGACACTTTTTCATATCGAAAAAAACATTGTATTTCTTTAGAAGAATTTGTGAAACGGAGAGAATTCGTGTCAAAGAAAAAATAAATACAAGAAAGAGTGTTAAAAAATTCTTCATTTGAACTCCAATACCGTGTATGAAAAATAATCATGCGTTTTGATCAAAAATAATTTAACCTTTTAGAATGTTTCCTGATCTACCAATAATAAAAAATGATAAGAAAAAGACGATTGAATCACTGAAGAAGGGCATTATAGAGTCTGTTAGAATAAGCCAAAAAATGCCGGTCGATTCCATTGCCAAGTATGCTCTCGATGCAGGGTTCTTGCAGGATGTATTAAAGTCCTTTCCTGATCCAAGAAAAAGATACGAAGTTCCTATTGAGTTTCTTTTATTAGCGCAGATTATTCAACGGCTAAATGATGAACACTCGTTAGTTTCAGCGCCTTATATGTTAAATTCAGCAGAGCTAATAGCTAAATTAGGATACTCAGCTAAAGTGCTGGAAGATGGGTTTAATAGAAAAAATAAGTACCCTAGAGAGGTTGCATTTCATGGAGAGACTCTAAAACACGTCTTACTATCAACTAAGGCAGGGGATATAGTAGATTGGTTTAATGGTATCCTAAATAATATATTCAAAGAGCAGTCGGTTGGAAGAACTCATCACTATATTATTGATGGAACTAAGTTACATATTCCAAAACATCTTTTCGAAAGTTTTCAAGGTGCTGGAGTTTTAAAAAATGCGGAGAATAATTCTGAGTATGGATATAAGGTTGTCTGGATTCAAGAAATCATCGACCGAAAGGGAATTATTCGTGCAATGAAATTTTCCCCTATCAATGAGCATGACCTTCCCCTTGGAAGAGAACTGGTAAAGAACTTTAATTTTGAAAGAGATTCCGTTTTAATCATGGATAGAGGTTTTTTAGATAGCAAATGGATAACCTCTTTAAAGCAGGATCGTGGAATTGATGTCTGCATTCCCTTAAAAAAGAGTTTAGAGGTAAGTAAATACGCAGTTGCTGAAGCTTTGGCAGAAAATAAATGGGCACCTCACCCCACAAGACACAAACAAAGAATAAAGGAACTTAAGGAGGACGATTTGGACTGGAAATCGTTTTCTGTATTTAAAAGTGGTGTATTAGTTAATTTTACAAAGAGAAACGGTGAGGAAGAAAACATTATTTTTGCAGATACTAGGAAAAATAAATCAGCAAAGGCAGTTTTAAGCACGTATGACTTGCGCACAGAAATTGAAGAATCTCACCGCCAAATGAAGTGCTTTCAGGGACTAGAGAAACTACCTTCCAAAAAATACACCCAGGTTGTCTTTAGGGTTGTAATGGGAACGATTGCTTACAACCTTTTCAATCTCTTTCTTAACTCGGAAGAGTGTGAATCACTTGATGATTTCACATTAAAAACATACAGGCAAAAGCGACCAGAGGAGAAAAACCCTGATATTATCGTGTATACAGAAACAACCTTTGCTATCATGAAAACTTTTGACTTTATGCGATTGATCCTCTCATTCAAAAAGGAGATTCAGAAAAAGTTAATAAAGATTTTCGATGACCTATCAACAGAGATACATTCCACCGCGTACGGTTAGATCATTTTTAAGCTATTCCCAGAATTAATTTTAGAAAAATCCTTTTTCTCTGGATTCTATTATTCAATTTAGTAAACAGCAGTGAAATTCATAGGCTAAAGTAGCCTGAACGGGTAACTTAGAGATAAATATGGATGTAGCTTGATTCCTATACCCATAAAAATGGAGTTTGAGCAAGGATGATGCACTTATTTCCGTTTCACAGTTTATTTTCTCATACTTGATAACGTGTATTTTTGAGAAAATTTGTAAGTAAAAAGCTTATTTTCATTATTTTAAATTTATCTTTATGTAAAGAAATCATGTTTTCAACCGAAATGATTAATATATTGAGTAACAACAATGATAGTTTTGAATCTGTTTGGTGCGTTGGAGCGAAAGGATTTGCTTATGCCGACATATAGTATGTAATTTTTGTATTAAAAATAGTACTATATTACTATCAACCTTACTCTTAATTTTGGAGGATAGAAAATGAATCTTTTTTCAAGAAAAATATATCTAATATTAATAACTCTTATTAATATATTTTTTATATTTGAAGCAAATTCTGAGAGTATAGTATATAAAGTAAAAAATCAAACTCCATCTTATAAAATTAAAAAAGGAAGTTGTCTTTCTTGGCACAAATGCTCTTATGATGTAATGATTAATTCTAAATATTCTGAGGAAGAATTAACTATTATAGCTAATGAAATAAAGGAATTATCTCCAATAGTTAATAGAATTTTCATAGTATATTACTTTCCATGCATGAAGATTGATAGCGGTGGATTAATTCTAAATATTCTGAGGAAGAATTAACTATTATAGCTAATGAAATAAAGGAATTATCTCCAATAGTTAATAGAATTTTCATAGTATATTACTTTCCATGCATGAAGATTGATAGCGGTGGGTGGGCTACAAGTCATTTTCTTCCAGACCTTTCTGTTGATATTAATGATTACATGCTTAAACGTTTTCCTAAATGTGCAAAATTCAGGAAAAAAAATATAAAGAAAATAGTAAAAAGTAAAAATACCAATAAAATAAATGTAAAAATGGTTGTGGAATCAGAATTTGAAAATGGAAAAATATATATAAAAGGAAAAACAAATTTACCTGATTATACTGATTTATATATAAATGTGTCAAAAAATGGTATAGAATATTTTTCAAATATCACTACTGTTCAGGTCGGCGAATTTGATGCAACAGCATATTATTATCTTAAGCCAAAAGAAAAACTGCCAATTGGAAAATATGCAATAGAAATTGGAACTACATCAATCAAATCTATGGACGAATCAGCAGAAAAAATATTAGGAAGTAACGGTGAGAATATGATAGGAAAATTAATAACCAAACAAGCATCAGGGAATGGTAAAATGGTTAAATTCAAATCAAATTATACCGTAACCAGTTTATTTAATGGAAAAAGAATCTCACGTTTATTAAATGAAGAATTAGATATTTTTAAAAACCATTATAATAAGCTAAAAAAAATATGCTGTGGAAAATCTAGCATGGAAGCTCTAGGAATAGACTGGGCAGTAGCCGGCGTAACATGGACCAGAAAAAGACAGAAATCGAGAGGTGATTTTGATAAAAAATTTTTTAAAAGCTCAGAAAAATATACTGCTCCATGTTCAGAAGTTAGGTTGAATATATATAGCTTGGGGCATGATTTATTTACTCTTTATCAAACAATGTATGCCGTCTCTCCTAGAAAATTAAAAAATAGAAAGATTTGGGAAAAAAATATAAAAGAAAAGATCCGTAATATTGAAATGGGATTAAAAGAGTGTCGAAAATCTAAAAAATAATCTATAAATTAAAATTATGTGTATCTAGAATTTTCTAGAAAATTTTCTAAATGATTTAACAAGCTCATAAGTCAAAAATGAATTTACTATTAAGTGAAAAAAATTCAAGAAGCCAAACTCCTCTGCTGATGATTTAATGGGTATCATCAATTGAGCGAATGAATTGAAGCAATTCCCTATAGAATCGCAGCTTTTAAAGCAATCTGTATAAAGAAAAAAGATTATTATATTGAAAATTAATTGCAATATAAGTACTCTAAATGGAGCTGTGCCAAAACAACTAAAAAATGCCTCAATAGATAAGATTATTTTGAGCCTGTAAGTTATTTTGTGTAACTGCGGTTTTAGCACCAAATCAACTCTCATCGTCAATGAAAAGTTAATTCAACTGCCGCTTCTATTTTTTTCCAGCAGCATTAACTGCTAGAAAATTATTTATATCAAATCCATCTCTCCGTGTCAATCATGAAATTAAAAAAAATGTAAAATCTTAACGGGTAATAGCTTTCACTAAGTGAGTTTTAAGCAAAAACCATACAACCCCCTGGAACCCAAGGGGTAGTTTTTAGATAGCGAAGACTAGCTAAATAATTTATATTTTACTTCAAGCGAAAGGTTACTCTCTTTTGCCTCAGAGATCGAACCTGCCTTCATATTCAATTGCAAATCGGTTCATTGCTAAAGGCCAATTATGCAATGGCATTGTCCATTTACGAGATGCCTGTTGTGTTGCTAAATAAATTAACTTTAAAGCAGACCCATCGTTTGGAAATATTTTTCTATTCCTAATGCTCTTACGGATAACACTGTTTAAAGACTCTATCGCATTCGTTGTATAGATAACTTTTCTGATCTCATAGGGATAATCAAAAATAGAAATTAAATTTTCCCAATTATTCCTCCAAGAACGCTCTATCTGAGGATATTTATCCGACCATTTTTTCCCAAATGCATCTAGCGCTGTCTGGGCAGCTTCCAGTGTTGGAGCACCGTAAATTGCTTTTAGATCCTTAGCTACTGCCTTCTTATCTTTTGAGGGCACATATCGAAAAGAATTACGCATCATATGGACGATACATAACTGTATCTTAGCCTTAGGAAATGCCGTTGTAATTGCTTCCGGAAAACCAGTTAGACCGTCTACACAAACAATAAAAATATCCTTAACTCCTCGGTTCTGCAAATCTGTTAAAACACTTAACCAAAATTTAGCTCCTTCTTCACCTGCAATCCAAAGACCAAGGAGTTCCTTGTGTCCCGACTGTGTAACTCCCAATGCAAGATAGACCGATTTATTTCTTACACGACCACTCTCATGAACTTTCACGACTATACAATCAAGGTATAGTATGGGGTATACCTTATCTAGGGAGCGACTCTGCCATTCCTTAACGGTATCTATAACTGCATCTGTGACATTAGAGATAACCGTATGGGATATTTCTGCCCCACCATAGAGTTCCTTAATTGTTTCCTGAACATCTCGTGTGGTCATACCTCGGCTATACAGAGCCAGTATAGTGTCCTCAAAGCCCTCTAAGCGAGTTTTCCCTTTTGGGATAACTTTAGGCTCAAATGAGGCGTCTCTGTCTCTAGGAGTGCTCAAATCAAGCTCACCCTTATCACATTTTATCGTTTTTGAGCTGTAACCATTGCGAGTATTCTTTCTTCGATTACCCAATTTATCATTTCTCTCATAGCCCAGGTGATCATCTAACTCTGCATTGAGCGCAGATTCAAAAATCGTCTTTGTTAGCTGACCCATGATCCCTGAAATATCTTTTTGTGTTTTTACACCCCTGGCAAGTTCTTTGCCTATCGCATCAATATCCATAACTACTTTCTCCTTCTGATGATTCATCATACCATTTGATGATTCCACCATATTATAAGTTAAGCAGTTACACAATTTACTTTACAGGCTCCCGCTGTACGAAACTCTTCGTAAGGATGAATACCTTTTGCGTTTGGCGCATCTTTTACTATAATTTTTAACGTTCCAGATTTTAATTTTTTTTGAGTTCCGGAAAGATTAAATGTTCTTACTGTTGGTTTCATACTCCAACTTGCTGTAGTTTTTATTGGAAAGAGGATACGTAACCCCTTGAGAGAGAACTCTCGATTAAGATAGCACTCTAGTAATCCTCCTATTTTTAATGGACTATCTTTATATAACTGTAAATAAAAATAAGGGAGTCCATTTTGATTAGTAACACCTTTAATTCGTGTTGAAATGCTCGTATTGCGACAAACCGGTTTAAATTCTTTTTCAGAGAGACGCTTACACTGCTCTAGAGTATAAAAACTCAAAACACCTGCACTCATTGGTTGAAAATATTTTATTTTTGGAGGCATATCCTTCTCAGGAACAATTTTTAACCAACAAGACTGTGCAACATTACCAATCTGATCATAAATAAATTTTTGGAATGGAATGGAACTCTTTTTGGGTCTTTTTAATACAGTAAATTTTTTAAGAAGTTTTTGGGCTGTGGCTATCCCCAAGCTAGCAAAAAGTTTACAGTATTTTGCAGTATATACAGGAAAAGGACGAAAGCCCTTTTTGTGTTGAGCAGCTTTTAGTTTTGGAGGCATCTTTTCCTTCGAGGCAAGTTGTAACCAGCAAGATAGTGCGATACGGCTCATATCATCATAAAGAAGACTTTTATCATAACCTGATCTTGTTGAAGATTTGTCTTTTTGTTTTTTTAATGAAGTGAATCTTTTAGCAATCTTTTTGGCTATACTTAAATTTGTTTCCTCACCATACGCCAAATTTGAAAACAAACAAATAATTAAGAAATACTTAATTGCATACTTTCCCATAAATTCCTAACCTCAAGAATCATCTCTGATAACAACTGTTCTAGACAAGTAGTCCCATGCCTCTTTATTTTTCTTATTAAAGAATATCCACAAAGATCCAAGCACTATCACAGAAAATGGTTTTCCAATACACTCTCGTAAAAATACTGTCCAAAATGATAACTCTCCTCCTTGTTCAGAAATCACTTTCATTCTAAACATTTTTTTACCCAGAGTGGCTCCCAAAAAAATAAAACTAATTATAGTTAAAATAAAGGCATCAATAAAAAATGCTAAGAATCTATAGCTCCAATGAGCTGTTTGTTCCTCGTTAAACGCCATTTATTATTTCCCCCTCAATTCTCTTAAAAACCTACGCTGCCTTTACAGTATAAACAACCCAGTATATCAAAGCACTACCTTTGTTATTGTAATGGTAAATGTACCCGGGTGAAATGGAGACTATAGCTTTTTTTCTTGGTTATTTACGTTATTGTCGGGCAGGGTGCCTGGCTTCTCTGGCGTGTCGTCCTTGCCCTCAATACCCCTCTTAAAGGAACGCAAACCACGTCCCAAAGCACTACCTAACTCTGGTAAACGCTTGCCACCAAAAAGCAATACAATTACCAATAAAACAATTAAATGACCTAAACTTAAACCCATCATCGTGAAAGCCTCCTAAGACAAACCTTATTTCTTATATATACCAAATAATTATTCGCGTCAACCTCAAATAAGAGCAATCGCGGCGCATCATCTTCTTGTATTTCAACAATAATACCCATATAGTCAATATGCACTTGCAACTGGACAAAATCCCCGTACACTACTTTCCAAGGAGATACATACGATGGCAACAGCAGTTTTACATGTAAAAAATAGGGATGTAAATGGTCTCAATGGACGAAAGCTACGAAAGACTGGAATAATTCCTGCTGTCTTTTACGGTCCAGGAATGAGCAATAATCATTTCATCATGCAAAAAAGAGAAATAGATGCAATCTTAAGAACAGAAGCCCATATTATACAACTCGTTATTGACGGAAATAAAAGAGCCCTAGCCCTCGTACAAGAGGTGCAAAGAAACCCGCTCACCAGACAAGTTATCCATGTTTCTTTCCTAAAAGTAAAAAAAGGAGAAAGCACATTTGTTACTATCCCCATACACCTAGACGGAGAATCCATAGGAGTAAAACAGGACAAAGGTGATCTTAACCAAGTTATGCGAGAGGTGGAGGTGGAGTGCCTGCCAGAAAATGTGCCCGACAGCCTCCATGCAGATATCTCACATTTAAGAATGGACGACTCCCTTCTTTTAAGAGATATTCCCCTACCCGAGAGCATAAAAATAGCAGAAAAGGACATGGAGCTAACAGTAGCCTCTATTCGTCACCATAAGGTAGTGGTAGAGGTAGCATCAGTAAGTGAGGAAGAAGGAACAGAAGCAGTAGCTGCTGGCGAAGAAAAAGATGGCAAGGAAACTGCAAAAGCTGAGGAAGCACCTGCTGCTGAGGCCAAGGCTACGGAAAAGAAGAAATAGACTTTCGACTACCGACTACTGTTGGAATTTTTGTATAAATTCGTAGGTTTCTTCCACAGTTGTGGTAGGACTCACGCTACGCCAAACCTGTTGAATTTTCCCCTCAGGATTAATGGCAAAAGAATCCCTGGATAAACCCTGAAAAGTCTTTCCCTGCCACTGCTGATCCCCATACACACCCAAGGCCTTGCTCAATTCCTTTTGTGTGTCTGCAATCAATGGAAACTGTAAGGAGAATTTCTCTTGGAACTCCTGGTGGGAAGAAATACTATCTAAACTAACCCCATAGATATTAATCCCTAGTGCTTGAAATCTTTGAAGATTTTCCTGGTATGTGCAAGCCTGTTTCGTGCAACCAGGAGTATCATCCTTAGGGTAAAAATACAGAACGCTCCACTTGCCTAAAAAGTCCTTAGGCAGGGAAAGGGTGCCTCCTGGAATGAGTTCTAACTCCAATGCGGGTAAATCTTTTCCTTCCATTTTGTCCATCTCTTCCGATACTATCACTAATATTGGGAGGAGTGTTGGATTTTTCAGCCTATCGTATTCATAAACAAGAAAAAAAAGTTTTTGGTCGGATAGAAACCATAAACGAAAAAGACTTGGGACCAGGGGACGTGCTCATTCGTAGTGAGTTATCTAGTGTTAATTATAAAGATGCCTTGGGTGCAACAGGCACGGGGAGAATTGTCCGTCACTTTCCTCTTATTGGAGGAATTGATGTGGTGGGTACGGTGGAGGATTCCACTAACCCTCAATTTCAACCGGGGGATACAGTAATTGTCACTGGCTGCGGATTGGGCGAAGACCGAAATGGCGGGTATTCAGAATACGTTCGCCTACCAGCAGAAATCCTTATTCCCCTACCCAAAGGACTCACCTCTAAAGAATCCATGATACTGGGAACAGCAGGTTTTACTGCCGCTATTTGCTTATACCGAATGGAACAAAACGGACAAAAACCAGAACAAGGTCCTGTGCTTGTTACGGGAGCCAGTGGCGGCGTGGGAATGGTGGCAACAAATCTACTCGCAAACCAAGGGTACCATGTAATTGCAGTAACGGGCAAAGCCAGCGCGAAGGAAAGGCTGCAAAAACTTGGAGCCAAAGAAGTTTGCTCACTCGAAGAACTCCAACTAGGAAGCCGTCCTTTAGAAAAAGCACGATGGGCAGGAGCTATTGATAACCTGGGAGGGGAAGTAATTGCGGGTATCGCTCGTCATATTAATTTCCTAGGAAACATTGCGACAGTAGGTATGGCCGCTGGCACAGAATTCCACTCCAGTGTAATGCCCTATATTTTACGTGGAGTGAGTATACTGGGCATTAGCTCCAATAATTGCCCACTACCCCTTAGAAAAGAACTATGGCAACGCCTATCCTCAGAATGGAAACCCACAGAACTTCCCAGCCTACTGGAAAAAACAGTGACCCTATCCCAACTCGATACCGTTTTTCAAAACATGCTGGCCAGAAAAACCCAGGGACGAACAATTGTGGAATGTAAAAAGTAATCCCTATTTAGATGCTGTAAAAACAATAATACCGTCGATGGGATATTCCACCTTCCAACCCCTCCAGTGCCCAATCCAATCAAATGTTTTTTTCCCATAAAAACAAACATGGGTGGGATCTCTTCTGTACCACCAATCCTTAAAATTCTGTCCGTCGCTCAACAACTGAGTGCTAATGCCCAAAACGGCTCCGGGTTTTAAAAGACTCGTCAACTGTAGAAATATTTTTCTAGGTGAATGTACGTGCTCCACCACTTCGGTACAAGTAATAAAATCGTATGCTCGCTCCAACTTGCTTGCCTGATTACAATAAAAAATATCGTAATTTTCTTGAGAAAAACCATAGCTTTGAAAAATAGTGTCCATTGTGGGCCCCGGTCCTGAGCCAAAATCCAAACCCATCGCCCCTGGAGATAACTTTTTTGCCACAGGTGCGGCCACTCGCTCTAAAAAACGAACATACCCCAAATGCTCAGGACCATTTTCATGGTGATCGTAAATAGCCTTTTCCTCTTCGGGGGATAAAAAAAACTCACTGTCCATAAATACAAGACCGCACAACCCACAATCGTAGTATTTTTTTTCCCAGCAATAACGCAAATGCGTATTTTTATTTTCACATAGTGGGCAAATCATTTCTTCCTTTCCAGTACCTTTTTTTTAAATGATCGACAAGGTGAGAGGCTCAATTGCTAGCAAATTGCTGCATATGATAGAGAGCCTGCGGCTTGATTTCTTACATTTTTCCATGCTATCTGTTCTATAGATGAGTCGTTTTATTCTTGGTTTATTCCTTCTCCTAATCATTATTGGACTTCGGGTCTTATGGCCTTCCCCTATGAATACACCTAAAGCACTCACGAGCCAACAAACTAAGCAACCACAGCTCAACCGAACTCCTGCCCAAAAAGTGCGCCCTAAACCACGAAAAAAGATAATAGAAATCATCACGCAAAACACAACGAAAGTGGGGCAAGTTAACTCTGACCCTCAACAGGAAGAGGAACGCTTACAGAATATTGCCCAAAACCTGTCCGCAGAAAATCTTGCCTTCCTAAAAGAAATTTCTTTAAACCAAAAAGAAAATCCTGATGCGAGATTTCTTGCCGTCTACCTCCTCTCCAAAAGCCATAAAGATGGAGCCCTCTCCCACCTTGCTAGTATCGCTAGAGAACCTCTAATAAAAGATGAAAAGAGACAACGACACTTCGATTTTGAACGAACACTCCGGGCTCAAGCTATTGAAGGTTTTGCTTCCATCCCCAATAAAAGAAAAACAAAACAAGAATTACTCATAACCATAAACAAACTTAACAATAAATTCCTAATCGATAGGGCACAGCGAACACTCCATCAACTCAATGGAGGAAAAAGTCCGAAAGAACAGGACAAGGTAGCCCTAAAAAATCTCCTGAGAAACATCTCTAAGTAATGCAAACGAAAGCAGTACATTTATCCCTCTTATTTTCCATGTTACTTCCCATGCTACTGTCCGCATGTGCAAGTACGAAATTTAAAGTACTAACAAAAAAGGAAATCTCTCGTGAACTAAGAGCAGTGAATACCTCCACACAAAAACGAAAAGAATCTTCGGGCACGATCTTCGTCAACTGGAAAAATTCTAAAAAAAACATCACTGCCACAGGCATACTCCTGCTACGCTGGCCGGACAAACTCCAACTGGAACTACAAAATCCCCTCGGACAAACACTGGCATACCTTGTGCTCAATGGAGATAAATTCTGGTGGTATCAAAATAAAAAAGTGCAAACAGGAAATATTACTTCCCCAGAAAGACAACTTCCCATTCCACTATCCTCCAGAACACTCCTGCAAGCGCTTTTGGCCAGACCCGGTATTAATAAATCCTATATCTGGAAGGGGATTAAAAATTCTAACGAAGTAATGCTATACCCCGGCACAACGAATCAGGAACGCCTGAGATGGAACTCCGCTTTAAAAGAACCCACCCAATGGCGAAAAAAACTAACGTCGACTAGTCGCCTTATAACTCACTATAGCAACTACCAAGTGCACTCCGGTATTCGTTTTCCCATGCATATAAAACTCCAAATACTTCAGAAAAAAAGAAAAGTATTGACGATAAATTGGTATTGGGAAGAAATTTCTAATTTCATCTCCCCTAAATCAAAGCCGTTTACAATCCCTCCCCGTTGGGCAAAACACCTTTAAAACGCATAGCAAGCCACTATATTATACTTTTTTGACAATAAGAGGACGCATCAATCGCCTCTTTATGTTAAGAAGGGGAGGAATAAAAACCTAAATATAAGGAGAAAAAAAATGAAGAAAAAAAATCTATTCAGCGGTGTTTTAGTTTTAATCCTAACCCTACTAATCCTACCCAACTGCACAAAAAAACCAGTAGAGACAGGTAAAGTACTCAACCTCGTAGTAACAGCGAAGCTCAAAGGCTTGGATCCAGCTTTTGCCTCAGACCTATACTCCTCCACAGAAGTGAATCGAGTATACGAATCCTTATTCCAATACCATTATTTGAAAAGACCCTACGTTCTCGTTCCTCTACTTGCTCAGTCCATGCCAAAAATTTCAAAAGATAAACTTACCTATACAATCAACGTCCGCAAGAACGTATTTTTTCATAACGACCCTGCATTTCCACAGGGAAAGGGACGGGAACTGGTAGCAAAAGATTTTATCTATAGTCTTATGCGCATCGCCGACCCCAATCTTCACTCCACAGGCTGGTGGATTTTAGAAAATCGAATACAGGGCCTAGATAAGTGGAGAGAAGAAATGAAAGCAGCACAAACTACAGATTACTCTAAGGGGGTATCTGGTCTCCGGCTTTTGGGAAAATATACTCTAAAAATTAAACTTAAAGATCCCTACCCACAACTATTAAATATTTTAGCCATGCCTTATACCTCAGCAGTACCCGAAGAAGTTGTGAATAAATACGGACCTGAGTTTATTAACCATGCCATTGGCACTGGTCCATTTATCCTAAAGTTTTTCAAACCTTCCGAACAAGTAATTTATGAAAAAAATCCCATCTATTGGGGACATTACCCAAAGGATGGAGGAAAAGAAGACAGAGCCAATGGATTACTCGCCGACGCAGGGAAATCCCTTCCTCTCGTAGACAAAGTAAAAGTTCGTGTGATTGTGGAGAGCCAACCGCGATGGATGCACTTTTTAAATTCAGAACTGGACATAGTGGCTGTTCCTAAAGATAACTTTAGTGATGCCATTACTCCCAACCTCACGCTCACGAAGAAATTTAAAGAGAAAAATATTCGTCTCTCCATCCTACCGTCATTGGATATAGCCTATACATCCTTTAACTTGGAGTCTGAGGAAATTCCCCAGTTTCGAAACAAGCGGGTACGTCGAGCAATCTCCATTGCTCTTTCCTCAGAGTCGGAACGTTTTATTAAGATTTTCTATAACGGTTTTGCCATAAAAGCCCAAACACCCATCCCCCCTGGAATTACCGGCTACCGGTCCGACTACCTCAACCCATATAAAAGAGGAGGTCTACAACGTGCTAAAAAAATGCTTGCCGATGCGGGATATCCCAACGGTAAGGGCATACCTGTGATTCCTTTTGATATTGTGAGTAGCACTAACTCCCGTCAAATAGCGGAATTTCAAATAAGAATCCTAGAAAAACTGGGACTGAAATTTAAACTTATAGCCAGTACATGGCCCGAATTCCAAAAACGAATCCAACGAAGACAAACTCATTTCTGGAGTGTAGCTTGGGCAGCCGATTACCCCGATGCGGAAAATTTCCTGCAACTCTTCTATGGAAAAAATGCTCAACCCGGCGGAATGAACGGTTCCTACTATAAGAATAAAAATTTCGACCGTATCTTTACAAAAGCCCGGAAAATGCAAGACTCCTCTCGACGAACACGACTCTATGAAAAACTATCCCGAATAATTTCCAGTGACGTGCCCGTTATACTCAACGTACACAGGAAAAATGTGGTCCTAATACAACCATATTTAAAAAATTACAAGCACAGTGAGTTTCCCGTGAATGTGGCAAAGTACCTAGATGTGGAAAAAGATATGAAGAGAGGTCTTTAAAACTAAGAGGAAAAAATGTTTGCATATATAGTACGAAGATCCATGTACACAATACCTATCCTTTTAGGTATTGCCCTTGTCACGTTTCTTCTCTTCAACGTAGCCGCCGGTGACCCTGCTTTAATGATATTGGGCAAACACGCAGATGCACAATCTATCCAAGAAATGCGCATACAGTTGGGTCTGGACCGGCCTCTCATCGTTCAATTCTGGGATACGGTTGTACAAATGTTTACCTTCGACTTTGGTCGCTCCTACTATACCAAACAAGTGATTTCACAAATGCTCTCCTCTGCTGCTGTTGTCTCCCTAACCCTCACCGTTCCCGCATTTATCCTATTGATTCTAATTGCCCTAGTTATCTCCCTTTTCGTAGCCTTCTGGCGAGGTACTAAAATTGATAAAACCCTAGTGGTCTTCTGTGTAATGGGAATCTCCATTCCCTCGTTAAGCTATATTCTCTTTGGTCAAAATATCCTTGCCTACCAATTCCAACTTTTTCCTATTTCTGGGTATTCACGATACTTTCCCGAAATGTATATCTACCTAGCCCTCCCCATCCTTATATGGATAACTGGAAGTATAGGATCGGAAGTCCGATTTTATAGAACGGTCCTACTGGACGTGAGCAACCAGGACTATGTGCGAACTGCACGAGCAAAAGGCCTAAGCGAGACACTGGTGATGGCCAAACATGTATTGAAAAATGCAATGATCCCCATCATCACACGAACCGTAATTATCATACCCAACTTAATACTGGGCTCCCTATTGTTAGAGAATTTTTTTAGTATTCCCGGTATGGGCAGCATGCTCATTGATGCCATCAATACGGGCGACTTCCCCGTGGCACGTGCCATTGTAATGGTGATCTCCGTTTTATACGTTGCCTTTAACCTACTGACCGATATTTGCTACACCATTGTCGACCCAAGGATATCTCTCCGATGAGCGCCCTAGCCCAAAACAAAAAAGCCACAAACGCACAGGGAGTATCCCTATGGCAAGACGCCTGGAAACGACTAAAAAGGGACCGACTGGCCATCGCTAGCCTCCTTACTATCATCTTTTACTGCTTCATTGCCATCTTCACACAAATTGACTTTCTCATGACCGACTGGAAAATAGAAGTAGCCGAAAGCTATGCAAGACCCAGCCTTTCCTCCTGGACACTATGGTTTGGAGCCGACATATTTGGACGCAGCGTATTATTAAAAACTATTATGGGTGCCTATGTATCCATGTCTGTGGCTATCTACTCCAGCCTTATTGCCATCCCCTTGGGTGTAATGTTTGGAGCAACTGCCGGGTATTTCGGTGGATGGATAGATGAGATCATCACTTGGTTCTATACAACCCTATCGAATATTCCCTATATACTCCTGCTCATCTCCCTAACCTATATTATGGATAAGGGAATTACCTCCATGTCCTTAGCCTTGGGGGTTACAAGCTGGGTTACAACATGTCGTCTGATCCGGGGAGAATTTATCAAACACAAGGAAAGAGAATATGTACAAGCAGCTAAAAGCCTAGGTGCAAGCTCAAAGCGGCAGATTTTTATCCATATTCTCCCAAATGTTAGCCATATTATCATTATCCAAGTGTCTTTTCTGTGCATTTCGGCTATCTTAGCAGAGGTGGTTTTGAGTTATCTGGGTCTAGGTGTCCAGGGGCTGCCCAGTTGGGGAACAATGATTGATGAAGCAAAATTAGAGTTAGCTCGTGGCGTATGGTGGCAACTGGTGGCAGCCACAGGTTTTATCTTTTTAATTGCCCTGGCATTGAATATACTAGGAGATGCATTGAGAGACTGTTTGGATCCGAAACTCCGTTGATAAAAGTTGATACAATATGAATGTTTTAGAAGTAAAAAATTTAAAAACCAGCTTTTGCCTAGAAGATAAGCAATGGGTAACTGCCGTCAATGATATCTCTTTTTCTGTGCCTAAAGGAAAAACAATTGGCATAGTGGGAGAAAGTGGCTGTGGTAAATCCGTTACTGCCCTTTCTATTATGCGCTTAATTGCAGATCCACCCGGGAAAATCACCGGAGGAGAGATATTTTTTCAAGGAACAAACCTCCTAAACCTTTCCAACCAAGAAATGCGCAAAATTCGAGGAAATAAAATTTCCATGATATTCCAAGAACCCATGACATCCCTCAATCCCGTCTTCACCATTGGCAACCAAATTATGGAAAGTATTATCCTTCACCAAAAGGTTTCTCGAAGTGAAGCCAAGAAAAAAGCCATTGATATGCTACATCTTGTGGGCATTTCTTCTGCCGATACGCGTGTGGAAGAATACCCCCACCAACTCTCAGGAGGAATGCGCCAGCGGGTGATGATTGCAATGGCACTGTCGTGTAACCCCACCCTATTAATCGCCGATGAACCCACCACCGCTCTGGATGTTACTATCCAAGCCCAAATTTTAGATCTTATTGCTGGTTTACAAAAAAAATTAGGCATGGCTGTTTTACTTATCACCCATGACTTGGGGGTTGTGGCCGAGGTATGTGATTATGTGGTAGTAATGTACGCAGGAAAAGTTGTGGAGCATGGAAATGTGGACGACATTTTTCTCAACACCGCTCACCCGTACACAAAGGGTTTGTTAAATTCCCTGCCATCCATTACTGGAATAAAACAAAAAAAACGATTACAAACAATCCCTGGGATTGTGCCAGACCTATTGTCTCTGCCCCCTGGCTGCTCTTTTAACGACCGCTGCACTCGTCGAAAAGAACATTGTTCTAAGGATACTCCTAGTTTACGTCCCATACTCTCCTCTACCCATCAAGCCTCCTGCTTTAATCCTTACAAAAAAAATGAGGCAATAGATCCATGACACCAGCAAATCCCAACGAAAATTTACTGGTAGTAAGAAATTTATCAAAATTTTTTCCCATTCATGCTGGCATTCTCCGTCGAGAGGTAGCGTCCGTAACTGCTGTTTCAGACGTGAGCTTTTCCATCAAACGAGGAGAAACATTGGGGCTGGTGGGAGAAAGTGGTTGTGGAAAGTCCACACTGGGTCGCTGTATTTTACGCCTCCTAGACCCCTCTGCTGGAGAAGTCTGGTTCAATGGACAGAATATTTTAAACTATAACGCTAAAGAAATGCGACGAATCCGTCAAAAGATGCAAATTATTTTTCAAGACCCGTTTGCCTCCCTAAACCCTAGAATGATGGTGAGCTCAGTCCTAGAAGAACCCATTCGTATTCATAAGCTTATGAAACACTCGGCTGATGTGAATAAACGCTCCTTAAAACTATTGGACCTTTGTGGCCTACATTCCAGCGCCATGAACCGCTATCCCCATGAGTTCAGCGGCGGTCAACGCCAGCGAATTTGCATCGCCCGTTCCTTAGCTGTGGAACCAGAATTTATTATTTGCGACGAACCCGTATCTGCCCTAGACGTTTCCATCCAAGCCCAAATTGTAAACCTATTGCAGGATTTACAGGAAGAATTGAACTTAACCTATCTATTTATTGCCCACGATCTACAAGTAATAGAACATATCTCTAACCGCGTTGCCGTAATGTATTTAGGAAAAATAGTGGAAATTGCCGAAGCAGATACACTCTATGCACAACCCAAACACCCCTATACGGAAGCATTATTTTCAGCTATTCCCGTTCCCGATCCTCATTATAAAAAGAAACGAATTATTTTAGAGGGCGATGTGCCCAGCCCCATCTCTCTTCCCAGTGGCTGCTCCTTTCATCCACGCTGCCATCATGTAATGAGCAATTGCTCTAAAGATCGACCATTACTAAAGGAAGTGGCAAAAGATCACCACACAGCTTGCTGGCTACACCCCGGCAGTTAGAGAAACAAATTTTGTACATTAGAATAAAAATTTATGGATACAATAGAAAGGAATCAGAAAGAAAAAGAATAAAATCATAAAAAATAATAAAATGCGATCGTGGTGGAATTGGTAGACACGCCAGATTTAGAATACAACCTGGACCTTTATGGAGAAACCCATAAAGTGGACACTCCTAATTCGGGGAAACCTTACTGGACCTTTTTTTATGGCCCACTGGCAATCCCGAGCTAGCAAAGAGCAAAAAATGTATGGCTTCTCAAAGCCTCCATTATAACTCTTGGGCAAGTGTAGAGACTGTACAGAGTGCACCTAAAACTTTTCTTTTTTTTTATTCCATAAAAGAAAAGAAACGGTGAAGAGACAGTCCAGACTACAAACACATTTCTCTTCTCCCTCCTATTTTCATAAATAGCGAAAGATCAGAAACGTGGCAGTGAAAACTGTAGTTAGAGAGAGGATCTGGTGCCGCAAGGTGTGAGAGTTCGAGTCTCTCCGATCGCACCAACTCGCAATGCATTATCTTTCCCAAAAAAACGGACACTTTTACACAAAAATAAATGAAGAAAACAGTTTTTTCTAATTCACAGGCTTTTGCAAAAAATTAGACATGAAAGCAAGTTAATAGATACACGACTTCTTATATTCTAAATAAGAAGTTTAACCCATCAGAGCAATTTTTTATGGAGTTTCTACTGGAAAAGCTGGAATTGAAATAGCTATGGTGCTGCAAAAAACGCTACCACATTTGCTAAGTGTAGAAAAGCCTAGCTGGTTATAAGTGTTACTTCCCCAGCATTTTATATTTCCACTATTTAAAAGTACGCAGGAGTGAGCAATTCCAAAAGCAATTTGACTTACATCATTTAAATCAAAAACATCAACTGGTATTAAACTATCTGTGGTGCTATTATTACCCAATTCTCCATAATTATTATTTCCCCAGCACTTCACAGTACCTGCTTCATTGATACCAGTGGTGTTGGTATCATCAACTAGAGCTGCGCAGGTGTAACTTCCTCCCAAAGCAATTTGACTTACACCACTTAAACCCGAAACATCCACTGATGTTGGACTATTTGTGGTGCTATTGTTGCCCAACTGCCCAGAACTATTAGATCCCCAGCATTTCACTGTTTTATCCTCTAAAATTGCACAGGAGTGTATACCATTCAAGTCGATTTTACTTACATTGCTTAAATCCAGAGGAGGAACGGTATCACTAGGATCAGGATCAGGAAGCTTAACAGCAACTGGTGTTAAACTTTGTGTTGTACTATTATTACCCAACTGCCCAGAACTATTATATCCCCAGCATTTCACTGTTTTATCATTTAAAACTGCGCAACTGTGATACCTTCCTAAGGAAATTTGACTTATACCACTTAAACTTGAAATATCAATTGGTACTGGACTCTGTGTTGTACTATTATTACCCAGTTGCCCATAACCATTATATCCCCAGCACTTTACAGCTCCAGTACTTAAACGTGCGCAGCCGTGAGAATCTCCTAAAGAAATTTGACTTACATCGCTTAAACCAGAAACATCAACCGGTGTTGAACTCTGTTCTGTAGTATTATTACCCAATTGCCCATAAACATTATCTCCCCAGCATTTCACTGTTTTATCATTTAAAACTGCACAGGAGTGCTGGTACCCTAAGGAAATTTGACTTACACCACTTAAACCCGAAACATCAACTGGTGTTAAACTATTATTATCGCTTTCACCATTACCCAACTGACCCTTCCCATTATTTCCCCAGCATTTCACACTGCCATCATTTAAAACTGCGCAGGTGTGATAATACCCTAAAGCAATTTGTCTAACGTCTTTTGGATTTCCTGTTAGCACACTCTCTTCTTCAAGAATTACCTCTTCTCCACCACACCCAATCAGTGCAATCATGAAAAAAAAAGCTGTATATATATTTTTTCTAAAAAGTAATACTTTTAATAAATGCATTTGTAAATATCCTTTGTTTATAACTACCCTTTCGGAACATAGTGGCAATCCATTAATGAAAAATGAATTAAAAAAATTAAAGGTTAAAAAAGCAGGTTTTTTAAAGAGTGATTTTAAAACATGTATTAGGCTTGAAAGTAATCTTAATGCTTTAATTAAGTGCTACTACAAATGGCTAGGTAGGGCATGAGGAAAAGAGCAAACATTAAGAGTTTATAAAACCCCATTAAACCATAATGGAGTCCATGGAACTGCTCTTTCGTGAGTTCAAAAAAATGACTGTGTATTTTGTAGATGCCATCTTTGAAGAATATGAATACTACAAACCATATCAGAAGCAAACCAAAATTCAGAAGAAACGACTTTAACAAAAAACTTTGAACTAATTCAATACTCATTTTTAATTCTTACTCTCAAAACATAAAAGATAAACATAGGTTAATGGTAGCATGGGCTTCAATTCCTTAACAAGCCTACCTGTGTATATTTCCCTCTCCATCATCTAGTTTTCTGGTGCATTTGTTTTTAAGTTCATACCAGCCCTTACGAAGACAAACATAGCCACAAGTACCTGTATAGCGAGGGGCACAGCGACCAACGGAATCAAAAGTTTTCGTATTAGTGGGTAGAATACAATTAGATTTAACTGTTGAATGACAAAGCATATATTCCTGAGTAACAACCCATGAAGTTCCTACGGGAATCTTGCGACATTCATTTTTAAGTTCAGACCAACCCCTATCAGTACAACCATAACCGCAAACACCTCTATAGCCAGAAGCACAGCGACCAGAGGAGTAAGCAAAATCAGTAGTAAATAAGGTGCAATTAGATAGTACAGCTTTTTCACAAGAAAACTTACTAGGGGGAGGCTTACGGCAAGTATTTTTAAGTTTAGACCACTGATCATCCTCGCAAGTATAACTGCAACTGCCTTCATAACCGATAGCGCAAAAACCAGAGAAACCATCAGATCTGGATGGCCATGTAAGGTTGCAGTTGTCTTTTTTCAAGTGAGGACAGGAAGGCGATGAATCCGATGGTGTCAGAGTAACCTCTAGACCATTCAGCAAATAAGGAGCATGTGCAGTAGCAAATAAAGAGCAACTAGATTGAGTTTTGGTCGGGCAGACTAAGGAAGGAGAGCCTGAAATTCCATTGGCTGTAGTGGACAGCATTATTAGGGGCAATGCAAGGATGAGGCATAATTCCTGTTGTTGGAAGAAAAGAAAGGGCTTTAAAAATAAGTACTTTTTTTCCATAAAACTCCGTACTGATCAGTTTAAGATAAGAAGAAAATCCTTTACTATAACCATTTTAGTTCCATAGTTTAGATTTGGCAAGAAATCCTTTTCTTGAAAAATCTCTTAAAAATCAGCTATATAGAGAATTTTGAAGCAGAAAATCTTGCTACCTGCTAGGTATATTTTCCATTTTATAGGTATTTTGAGGTCATTGGCTTGACCTCTTATGCAGATTTTTTTTCTTAGTTTCCGAGCAAAATAATGAAATAAAAAGTTGACAAAAGCTCAAAATGATACTATGCATTAGAAATGAAGACGCATCGCACTATTTTGAAGAAAGGAAAACCAGATTTGATAAGAAATACGATTATAGTAGGCTTAGTAGCTCTATACCCAAGTGCGAAAGCCAATCCCCAAATAGATCTTCATTGTAAGTACAAAAATGGAATCCCTCAAAGATTCCAAATAAATTCGGAGAAAGGTCAGTTAATTATGTATAGAAATACAAACCGAGGGGAAGAACAGAAGGTTGAAAAAAATTGTAATGTTAGTTCTGACCCTGATTCTGATTTCTCATTTTCCGTACATTGTGAAAATCTCAACGACATAATAAAATTAGAATGGGGTGGTCAAAAGGGAAAGGGCCTCTTTGAAAAGATATATACTGAAGTTGAAGCGCCTCCGCTCATAAATCATATGGAATGTGAAAATCCAGTTGCATTAGAGGTCCATTAACGAGTACATACTTCATCTATAGTTTTCCCCTTGTTATGATAGGCCTCAAAAGAAACTTTTTCTATTCTAAGCACTCCCACTATTAATTCTAAAGAGTATTTCATAGAAGACTCCATACGGTTAAGAATTTTCTCAATAGATTTTTCATACATTCTTGCTTTTGATCCGTCTAAAGTCTCCACAGCCGCAAGTAATGTGGTGCGAATCTCTTGCAGATCTGCTGTCATAGACTTAAAGATTTCCTTCATGCTATCAAGGGATATCAAGGGATATAGTTGAGCTATAGTCTTCTCCTTCATGTTCATTAACAAAATAATTAATTGAAGGGAAATTACCTTTTCTGCATTTAACGGCTGACTTTTCAAAGATACTCCATAATATTTCAAATTTTTCAGAGAATTTTTTTGTTGTAGCATCATAGTTATGTATATCATTGTCTTTTATCTCTGTTGACATGTTTTGTAAATCTTTATAAATTGTTCTTAAAACTTCTTTGAGATAGTACTTTACTTCAAAAAACATGGAGTATAGATAACTTGATTCTACTTTATCTCTATTGATTTTTTTTGGATCCAGCATCCCTGAATAGTATCCTCCTGGACCTGGATTACTCTCTGAACAATCTATCCCTAAAGGGTAAAAACCAAACAATGCTTTTCGAAATTTTCTTTTAGAGCCTTCTTGTTTTATTAAAGCATCACATTTCACCTTATCATTGGGAATTTCCACATTATAATTCCACCATAAGCTAAATCGATTCTTAGCGCTACAGTAAGAATATTTTTTATAAGGAAAAACATCATTCTCAAGTGACTTGTCAAGATCGCAATCATCCTTTCCTTCACAAGAAAGCAATTCCTTGTCACAATACATTCTTGAACCTAACTCATTCAAAAAGAAATCTATATTGTCATGGATAACTGCTGATATACTGCTATAGTGTCTTTTTTTGTCAGAAAAATACCAATGATAATCTCCATCAACGCTAGGGAGAACAAAACGACTCTTAGTAGAACCCCTGCGGCTACAAGGATCAGCCTTTATGTTGGGAAGCAGGGAGGGAGGACGAAATTCTATATCTTGTGCAAAGGAGGCATCAACGGAATCCTTGATTTTTTTTGGCCCACAAACCATGCTAAGAAAAAGAGATTCACTTAAAGATTTTGATTTGACAACTCCTGAAAGTATATTGTATTTAGAGAAACAATCTTTTTTCTCTTCCTTAAGATATTTATCTGGATTATATGAAGTGGATTTGCCATATTCCTCCTAAAATTGATTGAGTTTTATGCTCCGCAGGGCAGTAATTTCCTTCTTTTGCTTCATTCAATTTTTTTAAGTATTGTCTTACATAACTATCACTTGCCTCAGGAAAACCTAATATCTCATATGCTGGATAAAAAAGACAATCTATTGACTCAAATTTACTTTCTTTGCATTCTTCAAATGCGTTAGTTTTTTGAATTTGTTTTGCTAAGGTAAGCACACCTTCAGCAAGTTTCTCTCTATTCTTTATAGCGAGAGAATCTTTAATTTTTTTTATTTTTTTATACGTTGGATTGCTTGTAATCCATGGAGAGGATCGTGTAAAAGAATTTAGAGATTGCTTCAAGAAAGTTGAAGCCATTAAAATCCGGCACTGCTTCTCAAAACCTATTGGAGAGGATGAGTCTAAGGTGATTGAATAATTAGCTTTAGTCAAGGCGGGGTATGCTTCTCTTAAACCTATATTCAATTTTTCAATATGTTTTTCTCCACAGTTATCCAAACTCAGATCACAAGATTTTACAACATGATATTTTTCAAAAAGAGAGACTAACTGCTTTCTTGTTATATTCACTGTTTCTTTATTTCCATCTATTCTCCATGCATGCTTATTTCGTTTAGAAACTTTTAGCTCATTTTCATAAAAATTTCGAATATAAAACGTATGTTCGTCTGGAAACCTAATCGATTTTATAGAGTAATCTGATAATCTCTTTTTTTCTCCTATTTTTTCACAAATTGCTATATCAGGCTTTTCATCTATTCTTCCCAAATAACCTTTTCCCTGTTCACTATCAATATTCAGATATTTATATGCTTTTTTTTGGTAATAACCTTCTTGATCATAAGGTAATTCTCTGATTGTGTCTATGGGGTTAACTCTCTCCGCACTCATAAATTTAGGTATTGATTCATTGAGGCTTTCCCCATCTTTAGGTGGATTCTTTTCTATATAATCTACATACTTTGTAATAAAATCGCCGTAAAAACTCGATGTTTGTTCACTAACAACATTAAAGTGAGACATATAGTTCTCATACTGGTAGTAAGTATTCTGCTCTTGCTCTATTAACGAACCATGCCACGCAGACTGATATTCAATAAAATCTTCCACATTATTATAAAAATCATGAATGCTTGTTTGAGTTGAAGTGGGTGCTGTAGCCTTGGCAGGTTCATTCATACTATAGAGTACACTAGATGATGAACTAGGCTTTTCTTTCGAGAGCTCACGAGTAAGTTCTAAAACTTCATCAAGTTTTCTTTTGCTATTTCCTACATACAAAGCATCAACCTTAGTTCCCAAATAGTTAGCACCACCTTCAGTTTCAAACATCCATCCTAAAAAAAAGAAAATATGCCATATCGACTGCCCAATCATTGCCACCGTTGTGGCAGCTGGATGAAAGGGAAGAGTAAATAAAGTTATATTTTTAATTTTTGACCATACCGCTAGATGCTTAGAAAGAAATGAAACTTTCTTTCCTCCCCTAAGAGATGATATGGCACCGGTAGTTCCATGGGCTAGACCTGCAGCTGTTAAAATATGTACAACATCTACCCCCAAATGGGCAAAAAATTTTCCATTCTTAAACTTCTTGTACAATGCGGCGCATTCAGCTAGTTGTTGATCTTTATCCGTTTTTGACACATAGGGAGCCCCTCGCCTACCTTCTTTTATTTCATTTGGATTGGATAAAGCCCCGAAAGTACAATCTTTAATACCCCAACCCACATCTGTAATAATTGATGCTCCTATAGTTGCAAGCGCCATACCCGCATAAGTATTAAATTTACTCTCAAATAGTCTTTGCATAAAAGTATGGGGGCGAATCAATCCATGAGGCAGGGGTGCAGTTCGAAGCTGACTATAAGCACCATATAAACTATTTATAAAAATAAAGTTAAAGAAATGAAAAGTAGATCTTGCATCTGTTAACATTTCCAATTCAGAATTAACACAACGAGGATCGGATAAATCCTTCACTTCATGGAAGGCGAAACATACCACATTTCCAGCAGCAAAAAATAGCAAAACCTCCAAGGGAAAGCGACCTATTGTTCTTTTTAGGACTACGCCTTTTCCATACTTAATTTTTTGCTCTTCTTTAATAAGTTTAGAATAATATTCTCCAATTGTTTTTTGTATATTCCCAAGCACTGAAAGCTCTGATAGACTAAGAGATCGTTCTAACAGCGAGAAATCTTCCTTTGCTCCCTTTATTTGTTCTATTTTTTTTCTCAGTCTTTTCAGTAATCTTTTCTCCAGAGGAGCAAGGACAGGACTATTACGCTCCATCTCTTCTGCTAACGTAAATATTGTTATTGCTTGACTATTCCTATGACTATTCACATTTTGTTCTAGATCATTCTCTTTTATAATTCCTTGTAATTTTTCGAATGCATCTCTGAAAATTTCTTCATCGTCCTTAGTGCTGGGCCTACGATCTTTTGAAGTTTTTGTGATCTTTGAAAATTTAGAAGAAGTAGAGTATAGCGCTGAAGTGCAGGAAGTGGAAAATATAATAAGAGCCAGAAATAAACACAGCTTTCGTTTCATCAAATATTATTATAATAGAGAACAGTATAAACATAAAGAGGCACTTTTATAAATGCAATCTCATTACCTCTTGAAGTGTGCCGGGCTGAAGTGTGCCGGGCTGAAGTGTGCCGGGTGATCTTTTTGCTTTAAACCTTACAACAATGCTATCAGGGGAGCGATTAATAATGAAACCACGCTCATCACCTTAATAAGAATGGAGACAGCTGGACCAGAGGTGTCTTTAAATGGATCTCCTACCATATCACCCACAATAGCAGCCTTGTGGGTGTCGCCCCCTTTGCTGTGTCCTTGGAGTAAACCTTTTTCTATATATTTCTTTGCATTATCCCAAGCCCCACCAGCATTGGCCATAAATAAAGCCATCGTGGCACCAACGGCCATGGCTCCAGCTAAAGTCCCTGCTAAAACAACGGGTCCTAAAATAAATCCCACCAATATGGGAGCAAAAATAGCAATGGTTCCAGGCAGGATCATTTGCAGTAAGGCTGCATCGGTAGCAATTTCCACAATCTTTTTTGGTTCAGGTTCTGCTGTTCCTTCTCGTAAGCCTGGAATGTCTCGAAACTGTCGTTGAATCTCCTCCACAATAGTACTGGCAGCGCGACCCACGGCCGTCATCGTAGTACAAGCAATGAGAAAGGGTAAAATAGAACCTATTAAAATACCAATCAATACATCAGCCGTCGTTAGGTTTAAAAGAAGGGGTTCCAAACCATTTTGGTTACGAATATAATTTATCTCCATATTGAACGCAGAAAATAAGGCAAGCACAGTAAGAATAGCCGAACCAATGGCAAAGCCCTTACCAATAGCTGCGGTGGTATTTCCCACAGCATCCAGTTTATCTGTAATGGCTCGCACCTCAGGGCCCAAGCCAGACATTTCGGATAAGCCTCCTGCATTGTCTGCAATGGGACCATATGCATCCACGGTCATTACAATAGCCGTAGCAGCTAACATGCCCACAGCTGCAATAGCAATTCCGTATAAACCCAAAAACTCATTGGCCACAAAGGCTGCCACAATTACAGCCAACATAGGAAGAGCCACAGATTCCATACCCACTGCAAGCCCTCGGATCACTCCCGTACCAGCACCCGTCTTGCAAGACTCTGCAATTAAACGAATGGGACGAGAGGCTGTATAGTATTCCGTAACCAAACCAATAAATCCACCGCCAATGGCTCCTGCGGCAAGTGCTATCGTAACTCCTTGGCTTAAGCCCAGCCAAGGCATCACTACGTAGGAAACTGCGGTAAGTGCTAGGGGAGGAAAAATTAAACAATTGCGAAGCACCGTCGCAGGATTCCTATCGCACATCAACCGGGCAAGAAAAATACTGGCAATGGAAATAAAAAGCCCCAATGCGGAAAGAAATAAGGGGAGGGTAACTCCCATCATTCGAATATGCTCTTCCGTGTGACTGGCAGGATCCAGCATTAAAACCTCCAGCCCAAGACTTGGAATTGTCAATGCAATGGCCATGGCAGAAACAATGGCTGCCACCATGGATTCGTAAATATCTGCTCCCATGCCGGCAACGTCGCCCACATTATCTCCCACATTATCTGCAATTACACCTGGGTTGCGAGGATCGTCCTCTGGAATATCTTCAATTACTTTACCTGCAATGTCGGCTCCCACATCGGCTGCTTTCGTATAAATCCCTCCACCGATACGGGCAAATAAAGCAATGGAGCTAGCCCCCACAGCAAAAGCATGAAGAACAGTGGCTATATGGGCATGATCGTGAAAATACCAATACAGACCGCCCAGACCCACTAAACCTAAACCAGCCACACAGAGACCCATTACTCCACCACCGTCGAGTGCATTGAGTAATGCTAGGCCAGGTTTATTTTCCCTGGCTGCTTGTGCTGTACGCACATTAGCCAAAGTAGCAGAGTTCATTCCAAAAAATCCAGCCAATAGGCTTAAAAAAGCCCCCAGCAAAAAACATAGTCCAGATAAAATCCCTAGGCTCGCCCAAAGGAGTGCGAACACAATTAAAGAGTAGAAAAAAAGAACCTTATACTCACGCATGAGAAAAACCATGGAACCCTCTCTCACGTAGCCAGCAATACGGTTCATGGTTTCATTGCCTGCGGGCTGTCCCTTGATACGGACAAAAAAGAAAACGGCCACGAACAGGGCAAGGATGCCGGAAATAATAGGCATGGTATATAGAAATGTAGTCATGAAAAAATCCCTTCAATATTAGTTTTTAATCCTTCCATTACTGTATACTAAAGTAAGCAATATGCAATACTGGCTCATGAAATCTGAACCTGAGACTTTCTCCATTGAGGATCTTAAGCAATCCCAAAAAACCCAATGGGATGGAGTACGAAACTACCAAGCTCGTAACTTTATGCGAGACAAAATGCGACTAGGGGATCTCATATTCTTCTACCACAGCAATGCCAAGCCCCCGGGCATTGTTGGCCTAGCAAAGGTATCCCGAGAAAGTCACCCCGACCCCACGCAATTGGATAAAAAAAGCCCCTACTTCGACCCGCGAGCCACCCAAGACAAGCCCATCTGGTTCCTAGTGGAAATCACCTTTCAAAAGAAATTTTCCTCCATCCTCTCCCTAGAGAGCCTAAAAGAAGAGAAAATGCTCCAAGATTTTCCTTTATTGAAGCAAGGCAACCGACTGTCCATACTGCCTGTGAGCAAGAAACACTGGCAGCATATTTTAACCTTAGCTAATTGACCATGAATCCTGGACCTAAGCCCGATCCCACCAAGGCTTCCAGATCGTCCACCTCTTTGGGAGCACCTGAGGTGAGGACTTCTGGATCTCCTGTGGTCACAAGAATATCGTCCTCAATACGAACTCCAATGCCCCGGTATTCCGGGGGTACATCGTCCCTATCCTTAGAGATATAAATGCCCGGCTCCACAGTGCATATATTTCCTGGGACTAAGGGAATACTCTCTCCAGAGTCGGTGAAATATACACCTGCATCGTGCACATCCAAGCCCAGCCAATGGCCTGTGCTATGGGGGAAAAAGCTCTTATATTTTTTTTCCTTTATAATTTGATTCCCTTTGAGGAAACCCAGATCCAGCAAACCGTCCACGATGACTTCCAAAGATTTTTTATGCATGTAGTCATAAGGATTCCCCGATCGTGCCACGGCAATTGCTTGCTTTTGAGCCTCTAGGACAATTTCATAGATTCTTTTTTGTGCCGACGTAAAACGTCCATTAACGGGAAAAGTTCGTGTAATGTCGCTGGCATAAAGGTCCAGCTCTCCTCCTGCATCCACAAGAACAAGATCACCGTCCTCTAGAACGGATCGATTCTGAGTATAGTGCAAAACAGTGGCGTTATTGCCTCCACCCACAATGGATGGATATGCCAGTGCTTGGGCGCCACCCAGGAAAAAAGATCGTTCAATCTCGGCAGCTAATTGGTATTCGTATTGGTTCACAGTTGTGAGTGCCATACCGTCGCGATGGGCCTTGGCAGAGTTTTTCGCACTAGATCTCATTATTTCAATTTCGTGGGCATCCTTTACCATTCTTTGACGGGCCAAAATGGGTGCAGTGGAAAACACTCCCTCTATGGCTTTCTCTCCCCTGCGGGGGTTGGAAGAAAAGGCTTGCATATACTTTTGCATTGTAGCGTCCACTTCTCTATACACTCCCATGGGGTAGTACACCTTGCCCGTTTTTCGCAATAATGGAAAAAACTCTTTTTCAAAGTCGGCTAGAGGAAAGCAGGCATTGGGTTTTAGCTGTGCTTTGGCTTCCTCCACTCCCATTCGTTTTCCCACCCACAGTTCCTTGCTTGGATCCTTGGGGGGTACAAATAAGCGATAGGGCGTGGAAGTATGGGGAGCAAAAATAGCGATGGCTTTTTCCTCTGTATATCCCGTTAGGTAGTAAAAAGAACTATCGGGTCGATAGGGGTAGTGGGAATCTCCGTTACGCAACACCTCTGGAGACGTAAAAAATACGGCAACAGCATCACCAAGTTCTGCTAAAAATTTGCTCCGACGTTCATGAAATATGTTCTGATCCACAGTCAAAAGTGTAAACCAGTACCTTAGGTGTGTAAAGCTATCTTATGATTCTTACCTTAAACATCCTAAGGCCTTCGCTGAGGCAGGAGAATTCCAGCAGTTAAAATCCTGCCATCAGTTTTTTCCTTTGCTACGTTCCACCAAAAGGTTCTATTTTCAGCACATTCTTTTAGAAGTGAAAAGAGTTTTGCAACATTATGTTTAGTGAAGAACTTTAGAAGATAGATCTAGTTTAATATCTTTGATAATTTTTTTTAAAAATTTAGTCAAAATTCTATTTGATGGCCAAACAGCGGAGATATTGTAGGGGTGGGAACATTCTTTTTCTAAAATAGGAGTAATTTGATCCCTGTACAGATGATAATAATAATCGGGAAGTAGTGAAAACATATCGCTATTTTTAAGTGCGTTGATACAAATAGAAACATTATCGTGAAGAAGTTGTGGAGCTTGGGTCACTCCTAACTTTAAAAGAGATGGATGTTTTTCACAATTATCTATTCCCTGGAAAGATTTTGGTAAAGTCAAAGGGTACTCAGTAAGTGCTTTTACTTTTGCCTTATTAGATAGCTTAAGAATTGGGTGGTTTTTCCTTACAAAAATGTGCATTTTTCCTTCATATAAAATTTCAGTTTCAATTTTTATATTTTCTTGAGGGGAGAAACAAAAGCCTATATCACGCTGACCATTTATGAGTGTCTTAACAACATTGGCAGAACGTAATGAGAAAATTTCAGTGCTAACCTTTGTATGTTTTGCCAAGCTTTTACTCAAAATAGGAGTGACAAGAAAATCAGCAAGGACGTGAGTTGCTACAATCTTATAATGGCCTTGATGATCAACATTATCCGATGTAATTTCGTCTTTTAATGAATTAAATCTTGCAAGTATTTCTTCCACATGTTCAGCAAAATATTTTCCATGTGCTGTAAGAAAGATATTTTTGCCTTTTTTTTCAAATAATGGACGACCTATTTCTTCTTCAAGAAATGAAATACTATGACTAATGGCACTTGGTGAGATGCCCAATATTTTTGAAGCTTTCCCAATATGCTCATTTTTGGCTGTCTCAAGAAAATAATTTAGTTGGTCTATCTTCATATTCGTTAGTTTCTCTCAACAATATTGATGAATTCATATCATTTTACACATATATAGTCAAGCTCTACACTAGCAATCAAGAAGAAGACTAATTTAATTGGAGGAAGCATGAAATTAATAAGATACAGCAGTGATAGTATGGGCAAGGCCTATGGAATTAGTTGTTCCAATGACTTGCATCCAAATAATTCATGCGGCGCATCTTTTTTTCCAAGCTTATGTAGAGTGGAACAGGGTGGTGAAACGCTGATTCATTCACATTATGAAACTGAAATTTTTATTGTCACAAAAGGAAGGGCTCTTGCTGTTGTTGAGGGTGAAGAGGTCTTCCTTGATCCCAATGATCAATTGCTTGTTCATCCCTTTGAGGAACATATTATAAAAAATATAGGGTCTGAGCCTCTTGAGTTCTTTGCTATTTATTCAAGAGTTAACTATAAGAATGATACTAAAAAGAGCAATACTCTCATCATTTCGGCTCCTCCCACACCCAATGGAGGTCTCCACTTAGGACATCTATCTGGTCCCTATCTTTCAGCAGATATTTTAAAAAGATTTTTATCATTAAGAGAAAAAAAGGTTAAGCATTTCTCATCGACGGATGACAATCAAACCTACACATTTAAAATGGCTCGTGACTATGGCAAAGATCAAGAAGAGATATTGCAAAAATATCATGAGATTATTTGCTCTGATTTACGTCAGGCCTCAATAGAAGTTGATGATTTTTTTAGCACATCTAAAGATGACAATTATAAAATTCATGTTAAAGAAAAATTTGAACAATTAAAGAAGAGTGATGCTGTTTCTATAAAAAAAATAGAGTTTCCTTTTTTAGATGGTTATAAATATGAAGCTTTTTTAGAAGGAATCTGTCCTGATTGTCAGAAAAAATCTTGTGGGCAATGCTGCGAATCCTGTGGATTTGTTGGTGAAGCAAGTGATTTTAATAGAAGCAATTTAAAATCAAAGGAATGTTTAACTTTAGATTTAAGTGAATTTAGAGAATTTCTTAAACAGTATCATAACAGTTTAAACCTTCAGGGCGAAGTTGCTAAAAGAGCAAAAAAATGGAGAAGAAATCTAAGTTCTTTCACACTTAATTATCCTGAAAATATTGGAATTGATGGAATGCATGTCTGGTGTGAAATGGCATTTGGAATGCTTTATCAAATCAATAAATATTCAGACAAAGTTGATGAACTTATTTATTGCTTTGGTATTGACAATTCTTATTACTATTTAGTTTTGATACCTTCAATTTTAAAAGCATTGGGCGAAGAAGGGAAACTTCCTAATAAAGTAATTATTAATGGATTTTATAATTTAAATGATCAAAAATTTTCAACGTCTAAGGGACATGCAATATGGGTGAAAGATATTGATAAAAGTGAGTGTGACAATCTAAGGCTTTATCTTTCATTGTTTAGACCTGAAGGAGCAGTTGGAAACTATAATCATGATGAATTTCTAAAATTTTCTAATGAAATGAACTTAAAGCTAAGTCATTTAAGGTCTTTAGAGAAAAGTGAGCTTAATGGTGCATCGTTGATAGAAGCAGACCATAATTTTTACAAAAAGCTGGTCCGAAAACTTCTTTCACTAGAAAATAGCATGAGCGAAGATTTTTCGCTGAACGAATATGCATCTAACGCGATTCAGATCTTGAATGATTATCTCTCATATATTGAATTTAGTGAAGATACATTAGAAAAAAAGAAAATATTTATTCCGCTTATAAAAATGGCTTTTTATCCAATAATGCCAAACACGTTTGAGCTTTCTGATTTTAATTCTGTTTGGAGCTTAGATTTAAGGAGAAATTTAAATGAGAAATGAAAATAACAAATATTCCGCAATCGTGATTGGCTCAGGCTGCCTTGGCGCAAGTGTTTTTCGATCTTTAAAATTAAAGGGAGTAAGTAAAGTGCTTTTAATTGACAAAAAAAAAGCAGGAGAAGGAATTAGTGCTCTCAGTGGTGGAATGGTGCGAGTGTTTCATAGAAAAGCTAAAGATAGAATGGCATCTAAGTATAGCCAGAATGTTTTCTATAACTTAGAAAGAGAAATTGGATTAAATATTTCTAAAGTAGGTTCTCTTTCTATAGTATCCGAAGAAGATATTAGAGATATAAATATTAACGACTTTGAAATCATCAATTATGAAAATTTAAAAGAGAGATTTCCTCAATTCAATTTCTCAGATAATGAGATCGGAGTTTATGAAAAAAATGGAGCAAGTATATGCGTAAAAGAATATATTGAAAAAGTTATTGCTCACTACAAAACTGAACATGATGACCTTATCGAAGACACGTATGTTAGTAAGATAGATAGTAGCTCAAAAGGAATACATAAAGTTATAACAACCTCTGGTACATTCCATTCCTCTAGAGTGATCGTAACCTCTGGCATTGGATTAAAAGAAATCTTACCTGAAATATATGAAGATGAATGTATCGAGCAACGTGAAATCACGGCATATAAAGTACAAACTAAAGATGCAAAGTCAATCCCTAATTTTTTTGATTACACAACAATCTTCTATGGCTCTAAGAACTTTCAAGGAGAAAAAGGGAATTTTAGAGTTGGTGTTCAATCCGGAACTAAAAACCCCATAGAAAAGGTAAGAGAATATTCCAAAAAAAGATTTTCACTAGATTATGAAATAACTGAAGAGAAGGTATCTGCTAATGATCTTTATACTAAAAATAGAGATGGTTTCTTGGGCAAAGTCTGTGGAAGAGATGGACTTTTTGTCCTTGCAGGATGGGGAGGCGGCGCCTTTAAATTCGCTCCTTTTCTGGGTCATAAAATAGTTGAAGAAGTCATAAATAAAAGAGAGGTAATTGGAGGTTCGTATGAGATCACAATCTAATTTTATCATTGTAGGAGCAGGTCCTAAAGCATTAGCGGTTGTTGCTAAATCGTATGTGTTAAATAAGTTATTTGATATATCAATGCCGAAATTTCACATTATTGAAAAAAAAGAAATCGGTGCTAACTGGACAGGTAGTAACGGTTTTACAAATGGAAATTTAAAACTTGGAAGCCCGCCACAAAAAGATGTTGGATTTCCTTACAACTCAAAAATATTTGGAAATAAAAATGATGAATTAGTTAATCGTGAGATGAGAGCATTTTCTTGGGATATGTATTTAATCAATAATGGGAAGTATGCTGACTGGATAGATAGAGGTAGACCCAGTCCGATACATATTGAGTGGGCTAATTATTTAAAGTATAGTTTTTCGCTTTTAAAGGATTATGTGGAAATTCACTCAGGAGCTTTAAAAGAAATCTTTTATAGTAATGGAACGGTTAGTGTAAATTTTGAAGATAAAGGCAATCTTAATCATCTTGAAGCAGATTACTTGATGCTGACAGGTCCTGGGGAAACTACTTTAAAGCAATCTATTAAGAGCGAAAGGATATTTGATATTAATTCTTATTGGAAATCTGATATTGAATTTGAAGAGAATGAAAAAATCCTCATTATAGGAGGCGGTGAAAATTCTGCGACTATTGCTCTTGATATACATCAAAAATTTAAAAATAAAAGTATCACTTTAAATATTATCACACCCAGAGGAATACTCTTTACTAGAGGAGAGAATTATTTTGAAAATAGAGTTTTTACAGATGCCAGTAATGGACATTGGGACCAGTTAACTAGAGATGAAAAAATATCATTTCTTAAGCATACGGATTTTGGAGTTTATTCAGTTGATGCTATGAACGAATTAAGTTATAGTGCAAATTTAAATGTTATTAAAGGAATTGTAAAAGAAAGTACTGAATTAAATAATAAGGTTTTGGTATCGTTTGAAGATAAGAGAAAAGAAAACTCTTCCTACGATAGAGTTATTTGGGCCAATGGATTGAAAAGAACAGGCTTACTAAGTTCAAAATTAAATTTTGAGAGCAAGAAAGAACTAGAAAGTATTATTGGAGAAATAACGGATCGTAACCTTGAAAATAAAATAGACTACGATCTTTCATTAACTGGCATTGGAACCAAAATTTTTCTTCCAGCAATTTCAATGATTAGCCAAGGCCCAGGTCTTTCTAATTTAAGCAGTTTGGGCACTATAGCTGATAGAATTCTTTATAGTTTAATTTCTGTTGAAAATAAGGAGTTATATCATGTTTCAAATTAGACAGCTTTATAGAAGTGATGCAAATGAAGTAAATAATATAAGAAAAGAAGCCTACGGCAAAGCCAAGGGAATGACAGTAAAAGATTCAGGGATTTTCTGGAATAAATCTGATGACCAGTCAACAGTTTTAGGCATTTATAACAAAACCAAGTTAATCGCTACAATGCGAGGTGAAATTGTAACATCCTTAGGAATAGTAGAAAAAAAAATGGAATGCCCTTGGACCTATGATAGTTTTTCTTTTCCTGCAATGATTCTTAGTAGAGCATCTATTAACTCTAAGTACGAAGGTAAGGGCTTTATTTCTATTTTAAGACTTCTTTTTTTTAAGTTGGCCCATAAATGGGAAGTTAAAACTATTCTTGGAACCATGACTGCAAATTCTCGTAGAATAAAAAGCATGGAAAATATGGGATATCGTTTTTTTGAGAATAATCTTGGTTGGGGTTGGAGAGATTACGGTTATGTATCACAAGATAAAGTTTTAATTTCAGTACTTGATTTTGAAAAGCTTGAAACATACGCCTTGAAGAAACTAGAAACTAAATACAAAAATTTCATAGACAATGAAATAGATTTAGATTTGGATTTAGATTCAGTTTGCTATAACGAGGTTAAGGTGGTCGGTTAACTATGGACATATTAATATATATCTCTCTTCATACCATAAATATATGGTTGTTAAAAAGCCTTTCCCTAGAGAGCGTGCCCACTGAAGTAACATTAATAATAAGAGGATTAGGTTGTATTATTATGTCTGTAATTTTTGCATATAAAAATAATTTCAGTCTACTACCTAAAGATCCTAAACTTCAGTTAACACGACTTTTTACAGCAGGGCTTGGCCTTGGTCTAATGATTGCTTCTTATCAATATGTTAATGCATCAACAGCTGCTGTTTTGTTTAAGTTTGATGTAATTTTTCTTATTTTTATATCTATGTTTTTGGGAAATAAAGTAAAGACAATGATTTACTATGCTTTGGGAGCATTTGCTTTTCTTTTGACACATATATTTTTCTTTAAAGAATTTTCTGAGAATATCTTGGGATATATCACCGCACTTATTGGCACTTTTATTATTTCTATCGGATTTTTACTATTAAATAAATCTGGTCAGTCTGAAAATCAAGCTGTAACATGCCTTGTTCCAGGAATTTCTATCAGCCTGTTTGGTGTTTTGTTGGCCTTGAAAAAACAAGGAAATTATTTTGATACATTAAATGTTTCTTTGTTAATGGCGTTATGCTCTGGAATAATTATGTTTGCAATATATATTTATACTTTAAAATTATATAAAAAATACTCAGTTGTTTTTGCAGAAATTTTAACTTTTATTTGCATTATATTACTTGTTCCAATAGAGATTTGGGGATTGAGAACCTCGTATAGCCTCCAACATTTATTTTCAATATTGGTCATCGCATCATATACTTTATTTGTTTATCTAAAAAAATATAAATCGCATACCTAAAAAACGGCTCTGAAATTCAAATAAACTTAATGCGCCGCGCGCTTTATCATAAGCTATCTTGCTTGAAATTATTGTGTGATTTTGCTGGCCTCTAGCTCCGCATCCAAGGACAACTGATCAGAGGTGTTGGAGAGGAAGCGAACACGATTGGCTGCAATTTCACGAAGTGCCGTCACTGCGGGCTTATTTTTGCTATACACTAGGGGTTCAGAGCCAGAATAAAGCTGACGGGCTCGCTTAGTACACAGGTGCACTAGCTCATATCGATTACTGACCTGTTTTAAACAATCTTCTATGGTAACTCTAGCCATGGCTGTAAGTGTACAGACAAATGGATGAAAAATCAAGCACTCTCGGGCTTGGATCCCTCACTGGAGGTCTTTTTTTTCTTTCGCTTTACAGCGGTGGGTTCAGAGTAAATCATCTCGGGCATTTCCTTTTTAAGGATTACCTCTTCCGTCACAAGGCATTTCTCCAAATTACTCATACTGGGAACCTCATACATCATATTTAACATGGCTTGCTCCAGTACTGCCCGAAGTCCTCTTGCCCCTGTCTTACGCTTGAGGGCCTCTTTGGCAATGGCTTTAATGGAGGCCTCGCTAAACTCCAAGTTCACGTTATCATAGCTAAATAACGCCTTAAATTGCTTGAGTAGGGCGTTCTTGGGCTCCGTCAAAATTCTTGCTAAAACCATTTCATCCAATTCGTTTAGGGTGGTGAGAACGGGTAAGCGTCCCACAAATTCAGGAATAAGGCCAAAGGATAGCAGATCTTCTGGCTCCACCTCAGCCATAATTTTATCCATTGAACCACTTTTTCTGCTTCTCACACTGGCAGAAAAACCCATGGAGCGCTTTCCTGTACGAGCCTCAATTACTTTTTCCAAGCCAATAAAAGCACCACCGCAGATGAAAAGTATATTGGAAGTATCCACCTGTAAAAATTCCTGCTGTGGGTGTTTTCGTCCACCCTTGGGCGGGATATTCGCAACCGTGCCTTCTATAATTTTCAGCAACGCTTGTTGGACGCCCTCACCGGAAACATCACGGGTGATGGAAGGGCTTTCTGATTTCTTTGAAATCTTATCTACTTCGTCGATATAAATGATTCCTTGCTGAGCTTGCTGCACATTGAAGTCGCAACTCTGTAGAAGGCTTAAAATAATATTTTCCACATCCTCACCAACGTAGCCTGCCTCAGTTAATGTGGTGGCATCCGCAATAGCAAATGGCACATTTAAAAACCTGGCTAACGTTTGGGCTAAAAGAGTTTTTCCTGAACCCGTGGGGCCGATTAAAAGCACATTGGCTTTGGACAGTTCCACATCCGATGACTTTCTACTCTGAATGCGCTTGTAATGGTTGTAAATGGCAACCGATAAAACTTTTTTAGAATTCTCCTGACCCACAACATATTCATCTAAATATTTTTTAATCTCCATGGGCTTGGGTAAATGAAGGGCGTCGTTTTTTTTTGTAATTTCTTTAGGATTATCGTCGTCGACAATAATGCTATTACAAAGCTCCACACATTCATCACAAATGTATACACTTGGTCCAGCAATTAGTTTTTTTACTTCACGCTGACTCTTGCCACAAAAGGAACAATTAAGAGCTCCCCCGCCTTTACCACCATTTTTTTGCTTAGGCATAAATAAAGTTCTCCCTATTTACTGTCTTTGGGTTTCTCATGGCGTGTGAGCACTTTGTCGATCAGCCCATACTCCTTGGCCTCTTGGGCACTCATGTAGTAATCCCTATCCGTGTCCTTTTCCAGCTCATCTTTTGTTTTTCCTGTAAGGTCGCCCAAGATACTATTAATCTTACTCTTTAAATACAATATCTCTTTTGCTCGAATCTCAATATCTGTGGCCTGGCCCTGAGCTCCCCCCAAAGGCTGGTGAATCATAATTCGAGAATTCATAAGAGCATAGCGCTTTCCCTTGGCTCCAGCAGCTAAAATAAATGCTCCCATACTGGCTGCCATCCCCGTGCAATAGGTAACCACATCACATTTAATAAAGCGCATGACATCGTAAATGCCCATCCCCGCACTAATACTGCCACCAGGAGAGTTAATATAAAGATGAATATCCTTGTCTGGGTCGTTCCCCTCTAAAAATAACATCTGTGCGATTAAAAGATTGGCCACGGTATCATTGATCTCTGTGCCTAAAAAAATAATCCTATCAAGCATCAGGCGAGAGAAAATATCGTACTGCCTCTCCCCACGGGGAGTCTGCTCCACTACTACTGGATTCGGAATATAGCCAGACGCGTTAAATTCTTTGGGATCCCACATACTATTGTTTCCTACCATTATTGAACTTATAAATCTATTCGGCAACCATACCTAGTTACTAAAGAAAAAACACTCGCTGAGAGAAAAAATACTTCCCTAGACATTTATTGATCCATGGGGAAATACAAGATAAAAGGACACTATGAAAATAGGTTCTTACCCACTGGATACACTTTGCCGGCTAGCGCCCATGGCTGGAATTTCTAATATTCCCTTCCGACTAATCTGTAAGGAAATGGGTAGCTCGCTGACCACAAGTGAGGAAATCAGTGCTGCGGGACTGGTGCGCAACCAGGCTAGAACAGGGGAGCTTGCTCGCTACCTATATGAGGAAAAGCCCATTGCCATGCAGCTAGTGGGTTCCGACCCCACCATACTGGCAGAGGCATCTAAAATTCTTGTCGATAATGGAGCCAATATCATTGACTTAAATATGGGATGTCCAGTACCAAAAATAACAAAAACAGGTGCTGGGTCGGCCCTTATGAAGGATCCTCTCCAGTGTGCTCGTCTCTTGAGGACTATTCGTAGGGCTATCCCCCACAATCCCTTTACCATTAAAATTCGTGGCGGCTGGAGCGACCAGCAGGTAAATGCCCCTGAGATTTCTCAGATTGCAGAAAAGGAGGGTGTGGATGCTATCACTGTACATCCTCGCACCCGCTCTCAGGCATTCAGTGGAGTGGCCCCCTGGAATATTATACAAAGTGTGGTGGAGAGTGTATCTATCCCTGTCACAGGCAACGGGGATGTAAAATCCTTTTCCGACGCCTTTTCCATGAAAGAAAAAACGGGCTGTAAGAGTGTGATGATTGGCAGAGGGGCACTGGGAAACCCTTGGGTGTTCCATCCAACGATGGAGAGTTGGTCCCTAAAAAAACAGCACGAATATAAACAAAAAATAATTAATCGTCACTTTCAGCTTATGGAAACCCATTTTTCAGAGCGATTTGCCTGTATACAAATGAAAAAGCACCTAGCTTGGTATATTCGCAATACCCAGGGTGCAGCCCAAGCTAGACAAATTATTTTCGCCCTAAAAACAAAACAGGACGTGCATGGATTCTTTGAAGACTACTGGGGAAGGTGCGGTCCTTCGGACTCCAATTGAGCAACGACCGTAAGCAAATACTCACTTAAAACTTCCCGTAAACTCTCCATTGTCATCTCCACAGGAGAGATTCCCTTTTTCTTTAATAATAGGGCTAGCTCCTCTTGGATTAAGTGTTTGGGGAGACCTGTTAGTTCAGCCACTTCATCAAATAGTTTGTTTCCTAACATCAGTGGAGTTCTCCTCTATCCCTAAGGACTATAAAATTCCATACTGTTTACATTCCATACTACCTAAGGTTTATCATACTGATCTATAAAGAATTATTGCAAGGGTTTGTGTAGCTATTTTTTACCAGCCCAGCGCATCATTTTCCTGTTGTCTTAAAATAAAATATTATTCAATAGAGAGGCATGACATAACTCGAGGCATTATCTCAAGTTCCCTTAGAAAAAGGAAATGCAACAATCTAATTACAAGTTTTCTCAAAAAAATCAGCTCCACTAGTAGAACAATTTATGACTAAGCTAGAATTCACAGGGCTACCAAGAAAGGCTCTCTGATCCCCAATGCCAGTGAAACTTCCCCACCGTACATTCAGTTCTATTAATTTTGGAGTATTTGTAAACATATAGGTTGCAGACGTAAGACTAGTGACATTCCAATCAGATAAATCAGCCGAAGCTAACTTCTGAGCACCATAAAACATGGAGTCCATATTCTTTACTTGAGAGGTATCAAAACTAGATAAATCAAGCGAAGTCATGACCGAGAAAAAAAACATAGAATTCATATTTGTTACTTGAGAGGTATCCGTATTGCCAACAGTAAATCTACTCAGCTTTTGACATTGATAAAAAGCATTGTGAAAACTTTTCCAACCCACTACTCCAAGGTTTTTTACTTCAATAAGTTTATTTTTATCATTATAGGATTCAAAATCCAAAGCTGGAAACTTTGAGCCTGTTATTTTAATTATTTTATCTCCTGCTGATCCATAAGTATGAGTAATATCATTACTATAAGCATTAACTTCTTGCAGTTGAGAGCTATCACCCCAATCAATAGTAAAATCGTATTCAAAGTTATTTCCATCTTCATCAGATTCCTTTAGAGGAAGGGTGACAGTATAGTCTCCATCTCCATAATTTGAATTTCCAACACGCCAAACAGACTCAAAACCACTATTGGAATTGTCATCACTATTGTCGTCATTATTGGAATCGTCATTACTATTATCGTTATTACTATTATCGTTATTACTATTATCGTTATTACTATTATCTACATTATTAACATCACCGTTATATCCTGTAGTAGAATATTCATTGGCAAAACAGCCATTCAGTAGAACCAAAGCAGATAGCGCTACCATAGTATATACACTTCTTTGTAAAAAAATTATTGTAGACAAATACATTGGAAAACTCCTCCTATATATAGCTTCGGAATAATTTAAAATTACTTTAATGAAATCTGAAAATTAAGTAAAAAATCAGGACTGCAATGAATTTCCATAACCTGAAAGCAGGTGTTCTCGTCTTAACCTTGAATCAACACATATTAGTTTTCACAAGTAAAAAGGAGGAGCCTGCAACAATCTAATTACAAGTTTTCTCAAAAAAATCAGCCCCACTAGTAGAACAATTTATGACTAAATCAAAATTCACAGGGCTACCAAGAAAGGCTCTCTGATCCTCAATGCCAGTGAAACTTCCCCATTGTACATTCAGTTCTATTAATTTTGGAGTATTTGTAAACATGCCGGACGCAAACCTAAGACCGCTCACATTCCAATCAGATAAATCAGCCGAAGCTAACTTCTGAGCACCATAAAACATGGATCTTGTATTCGTTACTTTAGAGGTATCCAAACCAGATAAATCAACCGAAGTTATGGCCGAGGAAAAAAACATGGCACTCATATCTGTTACTTTTGAGGTATCCAAGCCAGATAAATCAAGCGAAGTTAAGCTCCGGGAGTAATAAAACATTTGACTCATATCCGACACTTCTGAGGTGTCTGTATTGCCAACAGTAAACTCACTGAGTTTTTTACACTGATAAAAAGCATTGCTAAAATCTTTCCAACCTACTACTCCAAGGTTTTTTACTTCAATAAGTTTATTTCTATCATTAGAATAAAGATACAAAGTTGGAAATTTTGGACCTTCTATTTTAACTGTATAATCCCCAGCTTCTGCATATTTATGATCTGCACTAATACTTTCGGTATTAAATGTTTCAGATCTTGATCCATCACCCCAATCAACGGTGAACTCGTATTCAAACTCATTTCTATCTCTATCGGTTTTCTTTAGAGGAAATGCAATGCTAAGCTTTCCATCTCCATAATCCGAATTTCCAACACGCCAAACAGACTTAAAACTACTATTAGAAACATCATCGCCACTGTCACTACCACTGCCACTGTCACTGTCATTGTCACTGTCATCTATATCAACAGTGTCAGTATTATCGGGATCAGCGGTAGTACTGGCATTATCACTGTCATTGAAAAGCTCTATACTAGAATGTCCTTTACCAGTACAGCCATTCAATAGAGCTAGTGTGGATAGCATTATTACGATATAGATACTTCTTTGTAAAAAAGTTATTTTAGATAAATACATTGGAAAACCCTCATCATTATTTTTTCAAATTTAACAAATCTACTCCTACACATGGTTTCGGAAGAATTTGGAATTACTTTAGGAAAAAAAAATAATGAAATCAGGTAAGAAATTGGGGTCGCAAGGGATTTCCGGAACCTGAAAACAGGTGTTTCTGCTATAACCTTGAATCAATACCTGTTCGTTTTTATGTATGGAAAGGTAAGTTACCGCATCCACCTTTGCCTATCTTTTTATACCTTCACCCGGCCCAGGTGTTTTTTCAGTTCGTCGGAAACCATACTTTGAAAAGGAGAAAGCCAAACCGACAGCTTGATGGAGATACTAACCTCAGAGGAAGCCCCTTTTTCCACCACCATTAAATCACCAGAAAACTTTTTGCCCTCTATATGACCCTTAGTTTTCTTGTCTTCCCAAGAAATATTCCCTCCCCATTTTTCCAAAACTTTTTTTTCCTTAAGGTAGGATTTGACCGCCTTATACACATCATCCTTATTTCCTTTTATTTTTTTATTTATCTTTACTGCTGGCATTGTTTCCCTTCCTTCAATTGTAAGCTTTCCACTGTTACGGTGCCCCTTTCCAATTCTAGGCAAGTCCCCTGTATACGATAAGACCACTTTACAACTCCTAAAGCAAGTGCCCCACCTAGCTCTTTTGAAACCGCACTGGTAATTTTTCCAACTACTAGGTCTCCCTTTTTTAAGATCATTCCAGGGGTTAGTTCTTGATCACTGGTCAACTGTACTAAAGTTTTGGGTGGCTTTCCTAAATTTAAGGACTTCTCAATCACCTCCTGCCCAGGATAGCAGCCTTTTTCCCGATGGATCCAAGATAAAAACCCAGCCTGCAATGCGGGAGTGGAATTCTCCCACTCCTGGTGGTGACGGGGCCACTGACACAAAATCCGAAGGCGCTCCCAAAAAGCCTCCTCCTCCCTTAGTTGCCAACCTCCTAAAAAATCCTCACCATTTATACAACAAGTCCAACCTAGGACGGGCATGGGCCAAGAAAGATAATTACCCTCTAGCGTATAAGAAAAATAGGGAAATAGATCAGCCTGTGGGATGGGCAGGGAAGAAGGAGAGGGGTGTGGATTTTCCAAACTCTCGAAATTCTCGAAATTCTCGAAACTTTCGAAGCCCTTGGCTTCTATTTTTTTCAACACCCAAGCCTCTCCAAAATGAAGACGCTCCAGTTCCTTTTCCAATAAGGAAGCACAGGAGGGCTCACAGATAAGGAAAAATCCATCTTTAGACGTACGAAAGAGTAAAAAAGCTGCCACTAGGGTGCTGGTTCCAGTCAGGATCAAGGCACGGGTAGCTCCACCCACAGGCATTTGAGAAACCTCCACTGTGGAAATACGGTGAAGGTATTCGGGAGCATCCTTTCCCTGTAAAGAAAAGCAAGCTAAAGACAAGGGACGATAGGATTTGATTCTGCGCATAAATTTGGTCTCCAGTCCTTATATTTTTCTCCACTCACTACAAATTGACAATATACCGTCTTTCGGTCTAACTTAATAGAATATAGAAAAATCTGGGAAAGAAAAAATGGCAGAAAATTTGGAACCCCTATTCCAGGGATTTGGAAAACTTAATTATGAAGAGCGCTTGCTGCGCCTAAAGTCCATGGGAAGACTCAGTGATCAGGACTTGGATACCCTAGAAAACAAAACTTCCCTAGATATCAACCTTGCCGAAAGCTTTATTGAAAATGTGATTGGCTCTTTTTCTATTCCACTGGGCATTGCCACTTATTTTTGTATTGACGGAAAAGACATTCCCATACCCATGGCCGTAGAGGAAACCTCCATTATTGCTGCTGCCAGTGCAACTGCAAAATGGATCCGCAAACAAAATGGTACTATCTCCACAGGATCCAAAGGACGCTATATCATCGGACAAGTCCAATTTCCATCCGTCAACAACCTTCCTGCCTTGGAAAAAAAGATATATGAAAAAAAGAACGATCTCCTTACTGCAGCCAATTCCATCGTACCCGGCTTAGTGCGAAGGGGTGGTGGTGTAGAGGAAATACAACTGCGACATATAGATCGCCCCGACGGAAAACAAATGCTCATCCTACATATCTATTGCGACCCCTGCAATGCCATGGGAGCCAACCTTATCAACCAAGTCTGTGAACACATTAAACCACTACTGGAGGAATGGACAGGAGAACAGGTTGGTCTATGCATTCTTTCCAATCTTATTGATTCGAAACTCACCCAAGCTACTGTGCGTATTCCCAATATGGATCCTGCCATTGGTAAAGGCATTCAAGAGGCCTCTCTCTTTGCGGAGTTGGACCCCTACCGGGCTGCCACCCATAATAAGGGAGTACTCAACGGCATCGATCCCATACTGATTGCCACTGGAAACGACTGGCGTGCAGTGGAGGCTGGAATACATGCCTATTGCTCCAGAGGAAAGCAGTACTCCCCTGCCACAAAATGGAGAATGGAGTCCAATACATTAGTGGGCCACCTGGAGGCACCCATAGGTGTGGGAACCGTGGGAGGGGTTACTCGCCTACACCCCACTGCTGCTGTTTGTATGCGTATTTTAGGCGTGAAAAGCTCTGATGAACTCTCTCGCATTACAGCCGCTGTAGGGCTAGTACAAAATCTAGGTGCCCTACGAGCACTCTCCACCGTAGGCATCGTAGATGGGCATATGAAGCTCCATGCAACGAACTTAGCTATCGAAGCTGGCGCAAAACCCAATGAAATCCAAATCATGAAAAAACGGCTTATAGAGTTGGTTACCCATAAAAAGTCCCTCACACTCACCTGTGCAAAAGACGTACTTTCTAAGCTCCGGGCTACCACTTAAAATATAATCTTCTTGAGTAATGTTCCCTCATTATATTGCATTTGAGGACCACTAAATTATGAGTCAATTCGGCATTTTTCCAATAGATTCAAATACCTTGATAATATCTGATTATTTTAGTATAATATTAAGGAGGGGGATGGGCATATGATGCAATCCATTGCATGGCAAAAGGCAAGAAATATTCATTATTTTCAGGCACCTCTATTGCTTTGCCTCTTTCTTCTACCTCTCTTTTCAAGCCCTATCCCTGCTCATGGAAGATCTGGGAAAGGCGATAAAAGCTTCACTCAACCGGAAGTAAAGCCAGAAAGAGAAGAGGAGAGAATAGTAGGCAATTGGGACAAAAAATCTAAGAAACTGGGCGCAGATCAAAAAACATACAGCGATGGTGGTGGGCAGTCCAATCACCAAAAAGGGAATGCTGAAAACAACCAAGATAATAGTAAAAAATCAACGATGCTAGGATGGGGTCTTATAGGATTTGGCGCGGATATGATTGCTAAGGGCAGGGCTATGAACAATGCTAGCAAGTGCCACTGTGCTGGTTACCCTATGATAGGTGCTGGTGTCTATCTTATGTTTGAGGGAAACGGTGCTCTTGATGTTGCCGATGAAATGAATAGTACTGCAAATAGAAGTTGGAAGCACAGAGTGGACTTCGAAAGTACAGGAATAAATGCACCAAACACACCTGGCGCTTCTCCTGTCGGTGGCAATAACAATCCCGGCAATAGTCTCATTGTAGGCGAAGTTTGGCCCGATAAAGAGGAGTTGAAGCAAGGAGTTTTAAATGAAGGTTTCACTGAATTAGAGAAAGCCACTGGAATCGATAGAAATAAGTTTATGGAAGGTCTTAAAAACGGAGAAAGTATTTCCAACCTTTTATCCTCTCAAGAGGGATTCGGAATGACTGAGAGTGAAATTAATAGTGAGCTAGGCAAAATAAAAAATGACGAAGCATTACAGCAATTGGCTATCGATGAATATAACAAGCTAGCCGGCGCATCCGGTGCCAGTGTTGCTGGTGGTGCCAGTGTTGCTGGTGGTGCCAGTGTCGCTGGTGGCGCCAGCTTTGCCAGTCTTTTTAAAGCAAATAAAAAATCCCCTCTTTCCAAATTAAAAAATAGAATAAACTTTTTAAAACAAAATTCTGGAAAAAATGGAAAAAATAAGGACGGAAGTATTGGCATCAATAAACAGGACGAATTGGACAAACAACGATCTCTAAGCAATCTATATGATGAAAAAAATATATTTGAACTTGTCCACGAGGAATACGAGTCTCGACTGGAAACACTCGTAGGGGTTGATTACTTTATAAAGCAACAGATCGCTAAATCTAAAAAAAATAAGTTAGACTTTTAATAAAAAAATAGGAGAAAACTAATGAGAAGTACGAATTACCTTTATCCATACCTAATCATAGCAATGCTATTATCCCACCAACCCATAGCCTTGGGAAAAGATAACAAAGGTGCAGGATCACTAAACCAAAAAGAAGCCCAAGAGCAAGCTTCGGAAGACAAATCGAACGCTTCTGATATGCTAAATATGATTAGTATGGGCCTTAATGCTGTCGGTACGGTGATGTTGATGAGTCCGGATCCAGCAACTCAGAAGAAGGGAAAGTACTTTTTAGCTGGTGGTATGGTCGCTAGTCTCGTGGGTATGAGCATGGGTCAAAAATCAAAGGAAGGTAAGAGACATGCTGGAGACCTTGGCCCCGGTAGTACAAAAATCACTCCTCCATCGAGCTCTAGTCGAGTCGACTCCCCCGATCATCCTGTTATAAATAGGGCCTTGACCGAACTGTCTAAAAAAACAGGTGCCACTCGAGAAGAACTCATCAATGCATTGCAACCGGGTGGCGACCCCATAGGCGCTTTCTCAGAATACCTTGAAAACCCGGATCAGATACGAAGCGACGTAGCCTCAGCAGCCTCTCAGTTGGAGAATTCAGGGGGCGCCATGAATCAACTACTGGCTGAAGCTGGACTGAGCGACTTATCCGCATCATCTGGCACTTCCTACACTGGTGGGGGTCGTGGTATAGCTTCCAAGGGCAGTGCGCCATCCTTTGACTTTAAGGGGATAAAAAATATGCTGGGTCAAAAAAACAAAAAGCTTTCAGGAAAGCTACGTTTTGCTTCCAAAAAGCTTTCAGGAAAGCTACGTTTTGCTTCCCTAAGCCCTGGCTTGCAAAAAGCATTGGTAAAAAAGGGACATAACGCAAAAACCCTATTTGAAATCGTCCACAGTCGCTATAATAAAATGTCTCCCATGTTACTGGGTCATATTCCTCAACAGCCTCAACAGTAAAAAAATCCTAGACTAGGATAAATACCTGCACATACAATGAAACCATGGGACGAATTCTTTTTCTTTGTACAATCTTGCTTTTACCCCTGACAGTAGAGTCTCAAAAAAAGGCAATCCCCTATTTAGGACCTGGTTTGGATAAACTATCTCCCCAAAAATACCTTGAAGTATATTCTAAATATATCAAGGAAAGTATTAGCCTAGGGTTTCCTCCTGACCGCTGTTCCCAGGGATCCTGTGAGCAAGCCCTAAGTTATTTATTCCGTATCACTGGCTTATTCGACTATCCTGTTCCTCCCAGTGGAGAGATAAAATCTTGGATAAGTCCTAAAAAAACAAGGGAGTGTTATACCCATGCGGGTATAGTCGCTCAAATACAGCGAGAGCAGGGCGGGGCCTTAGATAAGTTGGTAATCGTCTATGCAAAGTCTCCGAAAGCTATCAAACGACTGGTGCGCACCTGTCGAAAAAGAAATCTGGACCTCCAGAAGGATAGAGATACGGGTTTAGAGCGCCTTGCTGGAGTTCCTGTGGGCTATCCTCACCCCTACCTATGCCCCAACTCTCAGGGTCTGTATGTGCGACAGTTGACGTTTCACAAGGACAGGAATGCCTGTCGCCCCACCAACTACAGCGACAACGCATGGGTCAATGGGTACATACTCAACGAGGACCGCTGCCAAGCCACTCAAAATGACCTCCTCCTCACTTGGCAGGGAAAAATAGATGCCCGCCGCTTTGCCGAGAGGGAGCAAAATCGACAGTATAAGCGATCCATAAGTATTGCCATGGACAACGGTGCCAGCAAGAAAGAAGCCAAAAAGATGGGCAAAATACTTTTCGACAGCCCTATGGGCTTTGAGGTGAGCTATACGGGAATGGCAATGCGCAATCTTGAGGCCTGTAATCGCCTAGGTATTGGTAATCAAAAAGGTTCTACGATTCTACGAGCACCTGCTTCCTCTGGTCTACCCCCAAAAAAAGGGCAGTAGAGCAATCTAAGCTGCCTTCTCTCATTATTTTATTTTCCAATTGACGTATCGCATTATCCATGGTAGTCATAGCCAAGGAAGGAAATAAAATGAAAAACAATAAGAAACTGGCTATCGTAATGAGCATTCTAATGCTGGGTGGGAGTCCTAGTTGGGCCCATAATACCAAGAATAAGAAGAAGCTAACCGCAACTGTTCCAAAAAAAGAGGGAGGTAAAGCAGTATCTGTAAACTATTCACTCCATTTTTCAGGGCCAAGCTTTACATCTCTGGATGGAAAGGCAGGTCCAGGGGCATCCATTGGCATGGCTCACTGTCTCGCTGCTTCTAGGGAACTCAAGCCCAACTGGAATTTGTCTCTGACAACAACTACAACGAATACTCTATCCAGTGATTCAGTTTGGGACACATTTGCTTTTCAAGACCCAAGCCTTACCTTAAGCCGTTCCAGTATTTTAAACCAAAAAGATAATCAGGTGGGTCTTAGCGCTAATGTTATCTACCATATACCAACATCTTCAGGAACGTATGAGAATATTGGTTCAGACCAAGATTCTGGAAATGGTGCTCTTCAGCTCTCCGTTACTCCATCAAGAACTTTTCTTAAGGGGAAACTAAGCGTATTTTTGCAAAACCAACTAACAGTTCCACTCGCTGTCTCAGACCTAGAAACAGGAGAGCGATTAAACAACGGTGTTACAGAACAACACAATCTTTCGTATCTCATAGTCGCTGGTAGCAGTTATAAACTGTCTGATAATCTTAAACCATATCTTTATTATATTGCAGGTGCCAGACACTATCAGAACAAACAAGGCACTGGTAACGGCACACCGTGGGGAGGAAGAGTTAGACTTGGCTCTAGCTATCAGCCCGATGTGAAAGATCTAAGTTTGGGTCTATATATGGATTTCCCCACAACAAAGGAAATATTCACTAAAGCCCAGATTGTTCTATCTTTGAGCTATACAGTCTTTTAACAAAGTCAAAGAAACAAAATAGCAATAAAGTCGAGGGGAGTGTTCTTTCCCGAAAAAACGGACACTTTTTATAATGTGCGGCGCAGTATAGATATAACTTGCAAAAGGTGATTCACCCATTTTCGGCTTATAACCAAGCCTCCTAGCAGCCTCTGATTGCGTTATCAGCCCTTCAGCAATGCTCAGCATTATCTTCTCTCTATCCTCTATCTTTTTTGTCAACTTAATCTCCCTTTCCATTGACGCTCCCTCCCTTAAATTATTGATTATAAAGAAGATTATACACCGTGGTGTGATCTTTCCTTTTGCTAAGGTGTGATCTTTTAGTGTTGCCCCTACAACGCATAAAAAAACATTGACACGCCAGTATTCTTTGTTGTAAATCCTAAAAAGTCAAGCAATGGTGCTTGGCGCAATTGAAATTGAAAAAGGAGAACAAAATAATGAAAATATTAAAATTAAACCTTAATGTACTGATCTTTTTATGTACATTTTCCGTAACGGCACTGGCTGATTCACCAGAACAGGTTGGATCGCCGAAACAACAATCCGAGCGAGATACTGGTCCTCTGAAAATGATGAGCGGTGATACCACTTGGTACGATGTACTGAAAGAAGCTTTTGAAAAAGCAGGAACAACAAATTTTACAGAAAACTATAGAGATACTCTTCGTTGGTTAGCTGGGAATAACGACAGTACTGATGAGAATTACGGAAGGCCTCCTGAATTTGTAATGAGAGTTTTTGGTAAACCAGTAATAAATAGGAGTTATACTAGTGATACAACTGGACGATGCTTTTCTAAAATTGCTCCAAACTATGCCCAAAATTCATTGGTTTCTGGCACTATTAACAATAAAATTTTGGGTCCCGGACAAAACCCCGTCTTTAAAGCTATATTTTTTAATAGCTATGACAAGCCTTCAAACTACTATGACAAGCGTTCAAACTTCCTTGAAGATCCTAGCAACAAAGATGGGTATCATTTTCCGTGGCATATTGATAATGACACACCAATGATAGCGCTGGAAGAGGACGGTCCTTATATCCAGGATTTTCATCGTAATGTAAAATCGATTTTTAGAACGGGAGCAACAAAGCTAGCCCCAAATGATGAATATCTTCTAGTAGAGGTCGCTGATTTAGAATCAGACAACGCTGTCAAGAAATACTGTTATTACTTTTATCGAACTGGGATGTCCGCCTGGTGAGGATACGTTAATTTAGATGGTTTGATATCGCATATTAATAATTTGCGAAATTGTCTGTTTCGATGATCCGCCAACAACAATAAATCCTCTGTCTAGTTAATAGGGCAGGGGATTTTTTGTTTCATCGCCTATAGAAGGCAGAATCTATTTTTTACGTGATTTGAACGTGATCAAGTAGTTAAATTGAGGGAATTAGCGGTTGCAGTAGGGACTGTGCGGTAATGGCTAGGTTAGTGTTTTTGTTTGCGTTTCTTTAATTTCAACAACTTACAATTTTTTTTCTAACTATTGCGCCTACGCAAAAAAAAGAGTTGACATGCGATCACTGCTTGTTGTACAAGGATGCCTGAAGGTTAAGCAATAACGCTTGGCGAGAAAAGAAAGGAAGATAAATAATGAAAACGATTAAATATTATGTACTAATCTTATGTGCGCTTTCTGTACCGGCACTAGCTAGCGATGACGATGCGCTTAATCATGACATGTTGAAAGAGGCTTGGAATGGAGCAACAGCAGCAAATGTTGCTGATATTAGTGGAAACTGGGTAATGGGAGAGTGCTATCTTCAGAATAGTCTACCAGTTGACTCAATACTCGTTTCGGTCACAGAGCCTTCTGAGATTTATGGTCCTGCGTTTACCGCATATAAATATAGGATAGATGTTGTGAATAAAAACTCTTACAGAGGTCAGACCCCAAAAGAGATAGCTCGTCATTTGAGAAACAGTGGAGTTTTAAAATTCACTCATTTTTCTCAAGTAAACAATGGAGACTCTGATGGAACGGGGTGGGGTGAGGATAGCCTTAATACTGAAGGAGGAGACTACAACAGGGGATATTACTACCTTAAGAAAGGACCTGTAAAAGCAGATGGTCCAGCACACCTACTATTGAAAGTGAAACCTCATACAACATTTAATAAAGGTGAAAACTACTTTTGCCACTACTTTAAACAAATAAAACAACCAAACAACTAGAAAAAGGAGAACAAAAAAATGAAAAACACGAAATATTATATACTAATCTTTTTATGTGCACTGCCTATGGTAGCACTTGCCGATGGTGCTAATCCCAACATAAAATCTAATTACACAATGTTGGTGGAGGCTTGGGATAAAGCGCCATCAGCCAAATTTTCTGATGTTGACGGAGAGTGGGTAAATGGACGTTGCCTTATTGACCCTCAAAGCGGCATTATTTCTCTGGCAGCGAATTCCTCGCTACTTGTTTCAACCTTAGACGTTTCTAAAACTTCTAATGGTTATGAGTATTCCCACAAATTTGCGCAAGTCCGCGAACCCGGCCCTGGAACACACAGTGTTTCAGACTATTTTGATGATAGAACAAAAGCTGATGTTTTGGATGAGTTAGCTGATGTGGGTGAACTTCGCCAGTTGGCTTTTGAGGGATTTAATGGAAATGGAGCAAAAGAACAGAATGGGAGTCTTTTTATGTCTCACTCACGTGGAGCGCGACTGGAACTTAGAAAGGGAGCAATACAAGGAGGACAAAATAATAAAGAGTACCTTCTGCTAAAATTAACTTACGAAGACGATGGAACTAGCTGGCAGCCGATTTCATACTACTGTTATTACTTCCAAGAACTTAAATAAGCGAAAAAATACCCTAAATAAATTAAAATCCCCTCCAACATGAGGGGATTTTTTTATTTTATTTCCTATATTTTTTAACTCTGCTTCTATGTTAATTACCTCTCTGAGTTACGATACGACCAAGCTGTAATTCGTTTTACGTGCGTTTTTCATATCGATTATAGCCTTGGGACACTCGCAAATGTCTTGCATTGCCCTCTCTCTATCCCCTACCTTTTTTATCAATTTAATCACCTTCTCCATTGATGCTCTCTCCCTTAAATTGTTAAGAATAAAGAAGATTATACACCGTGGTGTGATCTTTCCTTTTGCTAAGGTGTGATCTTTTAGTGTTGCCCCTACAACGCATAAAAAAACATTGACACGCCAGTATTCTTTGTTGTAAATCCTAAATAAGTCAAGCAATGGCGCTTAGCGCAATTGAAATTGAAAAAGGAGAACAAAATAATGAAAATATTAAAATTAAACCTTAATGTACTGATCTTTTTATGTACATTTTCCGTAACGGCACTGGCTGATTCACCAGAACAGGTTGGATCGCCGAAACAACAATCCGAGCGAGATACTGGTCCTCTGAAAATGATGAGCGGTGATACCACTTGGTACAATGTGCTGAAAGAGGCTTTTGAAACAGCAGGAACAGTATCTAAAGAAGAGGTTGTTGGCTGGATGAGTGGACGATGCTTCCCTGCAGATAATCCATATCGTGCTGAAAACTCATTACTGGTTGCAACTGAAGTTCGATACCACAGTGGTGGTCCTGCATTAGAAGGTGAGCATCATTTTGCAATGTGGTGGGCTTCAAATCAAGGTGTAACTTATTTTGATTACATGTCCCAAAGAGAGATAATATCGACCAGAAACAGCTTAAATTGGATTTTTAGCAACGCTCAGAATCCATCGCAACAGTTTGATGGGAGCCTTATGATAACTTATTCTTCAAACTATCGGATGGATGGTCGGCACAAAAATGTGTTGAATACGGAATATATGCTTAGAAAGGGGTCAGTAGCAGGTTCAAAAAAACACTACCTTATTGCACGGATAACTCATGGAGAAGGTTCCGGTAAATTTTGTTATCAGTTTGAGCGACTTCGAGACGAATACTAGTCCAATTGAATTGTTTCAATGAAAAATCCCCTCCATTATGAGGGGATTTTTTTAGCGTCATATTTGTTATAACTACCTAGATCCCCTATTTCAGGGAAGTTGTCCGTTTAACGATCTCCGTGGGTGTTTTCGGTCGACTTTTTTCATGAAAGCCATAACTGATACCACTAGCGAGGCTCCATGCTCTCTTGAAAAGCTAGTATTCCACTCACCAAGGGGAGTCAGTACTGTTCTACACAAGTGCGAGAGAGACTTAATTTATTGAGAATTACTCAATCAATGTCGAGAAAGGGAAATGATAATGCTTATGCAGAAAGTTTTTTCCATACAATTAAAAATGAGCTAGGAAAGACAAAATTTAAGGATGTATCTGAGGCAAGGAGGACAGTTTTTGAATACATAAGTTTAATCCTAAATCTTTCCAACAAAGTCTCTGACATCAGAGTGGGTCCAAAGCCCTTATAAATTTTTGCACTAACGACCTTATTTATACGCTCCTTAAAATCATCCGTTAACTTTCTCATAATTTGGCTTTCCATATCGCTGAGAAGCTAAAGCACTAACACCATCCCTACGATATATCTTGAAAAGATAATTCATCCACACTCGACTTAAACTAAACTCCCTAGCAGCCTCTGATTGTGTCATCACTCCCAACATAACGCTCTGCATTTCCCTCTCTATCCCCTACCTTTTTCATCATCTTAATCTCCTTTTCCATTGACGCGCCATCTCCATTAAATTGTTAAGAATAAAGAAAGTTATACACCGTGGCGTGAACTTTCTTTTTGCATCTACATGCGAAAAAACAATTGACATATCTATCCTTTTTCTTTAAAAGAATTAAAGTTAAGCAATAATGCTTAACATTAACTAATAAAAAGGAGAACAAAAAATGAAAAAGAAAAATATAAACATTATGTACTTAATAATATGTGCACTTGCTATGCCAGTACTAGCTGAGGCTAATTATTATAAGCTGGAGGATGCTTTTAATAAAGCGGGAACAGTATCTAAAGAAGAGGTTGTTGGCTGGATGAGTGGACGATGCTTCCCTACAGATAATCCATATCGTGCTGAAAACTCATTACTGGTTGCAACTGAAGTTCGATACCACAGTGGTGGCCCCGCATTAGGAGGTGAGCATCACTATATGATGTGGTGGGCTTGGAACGAAGGTGCAACTTATTTTGATTACATGTCCCAAGGAGAGATAATATCGACCAGAAACAGCTTAAATTGGATTTTTAGCAACCTCAGAATTCGCAAGAGTTTTGGGAGCCTTATGATAACTTATTCTTCAAACCTCGGCACAAAAATGTGTTGAATAATATGCTTAGGGGTCAGTAGCAGGATTGCACGGATAAAGAAGGTTCCGGTAAATTAGTTTGACACCGAATACTGTGTTTCAATGAAAAATCCCCTCCATTATGAGGGGATTTTTTTAGCGTCATATTTGTTATAACTACCTAGATCCCCTATTTCAGGGAAGTTGTCCGTTTAACGATCTCCGTGGGTGTTTTCAGTCGACTTTTTTCATGAAAGCCATAACTGATACCACTAGCGAGGCTCCATGCTCTCTTGAAAAGCTAGTATTCCACTCGACCAAGGGGAGTCAGTACTGTTCTACACAAGTGCGAGAGAGACTTAATTTATTGAGAATTACTCAATCAATGTCGAGAAAGGGAAATGATAATGCTTATGCAGAAAGTTTTTTCCATACAATTAAAAATGAGCTAGGAAAGACAAAATTTAAGGATGTATCTGAGGCAAGGAGGACAGTTTTTGAATACATAAGATAATATAATCGAGAAAAACTGCATTCTTCGTTTGGGTATTTGAGTCCGATAGATTATGTTAGAAAAACAAAGCGCTGTGTTGTGTAAAAGTATCCTACACCTTGTATTTTTCACTTGACATTATATGAATGCACGCGATACATGGTAATAGGTAAGAGACGTGAAAAGACATAAATAACTAAACTAAAATATAGAAGGGAATTAAAAAATGAAAAGTAATATAAAATCACTACTAACCATCATGAGCATTCTAATACTAGGTGGAAGTTCTAGTTGGGCTGCCGACAACAGTAAAAAACCTGTTGCCGACGGTAAAAACCTTAGTGCCACAGCCTCTCCAAGTGTTGGGCTACAAACAGAGAGCACTCCAGGAACGGTAACTGCGACTATGCCAGAAAAAAAGGAAAATAAACCAGTATCTTTATACTATTCACTCTATTTTTCAGGTCCAAGCTTTACACATCTGGATGGAAAATCAGGTCCAGGAGCCTCACTTGGTATGCAGCACTATCTTGGTGGTTCTATGAAGCTAAGCTCCAACTGGAAACTGTCTCTTACAACACTCACAACCAATACGCTATCCAGTGATTCTGTTTGGGACACATTTGCTTTTCAAAATCCATACCTTACTCTAAGCCGCTCTAATCTTTTAAACCAAGAAGATCATGGAATGGGTTTTAGTGCTAACCTTAGGTACTATGTACCCACATCCTCAGGAACGTACGATAGTATTGGTACATCTAGCGATTCTGGAAATGGTACTCTTAGATTCTCTGTTGTTCCATCGAGAACTTTTTTCAAGGACGACAGCTTAAGCGTACGTTTAGAAAACCGATGGACAGTTCCTTTAGCTGTCTCCAACCTAGAAACAGGGGAGAGATTAGGATCTAAAGTCACAGAGCAGCGTGACCTTACATATACCTTAATTGCTAGTGCTGGCTATGATATGACTGACAACTTTCAACCATATTTAGTTTATCTTTCAAACACCAGCCACTATCAGAGTAAACAAGGTGCTGGCCGTGGCACATCATGGGAAGATAATCAGATACTTGAACTTGGTTTTGATTATCAGCCTGCTGTTAAAGGTTTAAATTTAGGCATGTATGTGGACTTTCCCACAGCAGAAAAGACGTTCACTGAAGCTCAAATTGGTCTATACTTAGACTACACAATGCTCTAAAAAGTTCATAAAAAGCACCGTATTTAATAAAAAGCACTCCTAATGGGAGTGCTTTTTTGGTTTTTGCTCCCTTATGGAGTACAATTTCTATATGGAGCACTGCTATATTCGACTTCAGGGACTTACTACTGGTCCCTACACAAAACAGAAAATTGAAGACCTGCTTAGCAAAGGGGATTTAAATCCCCAAACTCCTATTTTTTTCTCACAAAACCGCCAATGGAAACAAGCTCAAGATTGGCAAATATTTTACCCTCAAGCCAAACAGACCTCCTCCCTCCTGCCTCCTCCTAAATGGAAGAAACCTAGCACCGTCAAAAGAGTCCAATGGTGGGACAAAAAGAAAGTTTTTTTCGAACCAACGAAAGAAACTATTTCTCCACCCAAGGTTGTCGCCAAAAAAGCAATACCCAAAGCAACGCCCACTGTAGCGCCCGTTATTGCGCCTGTCATTCCTAAAAAGCTCCAAGAAAAAAAACCAGAGATTATTATCAAAAAAGAAGCACCCAAGGCAACGCCCACTACTGTGCCTATTATTGCCAATGAGACACCTCTAAAAGAAGACCCTGTTTTTCTCGCTCTTCTAGAGGATGTGAGATCTTTACAAAAAGAACCTATTCCCTCTCTCGAACCCCTTCCCAATAGTGTTCTCTATACGAATAGACATCGAAATAAAATCGTTGTTTTAACCACTGCTTTTTTTCTACTGATTACTGCCACTACACTCCAGTTTGTATTTAATCCAAGTACAGTAACCATGCCTCCTAAAGCAATAAGTAAGAAAACACCGGTTATCCCTTCCTCTAAAATCGTACAGAGCAATAGAAAAAAAATAAATACACCCACAGTGAGCATGGAATTTCCCAAGCTAAGAGCTCCTCTACGTCCCAAGCGTAGCCGAGCCCGATAAAAAATGGCTTTAAGAACTCGAAAAGAAACTCGTTCCGTAGTTCAAAAAATCCTTTCCTTACCCCGTCTGCTACTCATTTCTTTCTATTTAGGTATTGTGCTTCTTGGATGCAATCTATTCCAATATGCCTCTATTGTCGTACGTCCTTTTTCAAAAAAAACATTTCGTAGGATAAATCACTTTATTGCCCATGTATTTTGGAAAGCCCTTTGCGACAGCTTAAAAAAATTCAATCACTACTCCATCAACTACTCTGGCGATCATTATCCAGAGAAGGAGAAAAAGAATATACTAATTATTGTAAACCACCAAGCCATCTGTGATATTCCCTTGATTCTCGACTTTGCCCATAGAAAAGGGTGCAAGGGCACGATTAAATTTTTTCTGAAAGAATCCTTAAAATATATTCCGGGTGTGGGCTGGGGAGGACGGTTGCTGGAGTTTTTATTTGTAAAGCGTAATTGGACAAGGGATAAAAAGTTTGTACAACAAGTACTTCATTGCTACAGAGAATATGATGTACCCTATAGCATTGTTATTTTTCCAGAAAGCACGAGAATTACAGCAAAAAAACTCCAACGCAGTCAACAGAGGGCCAAGGAAAAGGGTATTGGTATTGAAACAAAACAAGTGCTATCTCCCCGTGAAAAAGGATTTGTTACCACTCTCCAGTCTCTCCGCGACAATTTGGACATAGTCTATGACGTTACGATTTCCTATCCTGAGGGAGCCCCCACTCTCCTCCAATTACTTTCTGGAAATGGTGGACCTATAAATGTAGACGCGAAGGGTTATAATGTCGCAACGCTTCCTCTCAGTGAAGAAGCATTAACCACATGGCTACAGCAACGTTTCCAAGAAAAAGATAGCGCACTAGCAAACTTTGCTGCTATATAATAAAGATTAAGAGGGAATGAGGGTAAATAATAAATGAAAAAATTTAGCCATACCACCCAAACAGCCGATGGTGCAGCCCGTGCCTGGGTAGCCCCTGTACAGCTTGAAACTCTTTGGATCAATACGGGAACCTTATGTAACCTCACCTGTAAAAATTGTTATATTGAATCCAGCCCCCATAACGACCGTCTAGTCTATATTACAACCAATGAACTCCGCACCTACTTGGACGAAATTAAAACTGAGAGCTATGGCACGAAAGAAATAGGTTTTACTGGAGGGGAGCCTTTTTTAAATCCCGATATGCTGGAAATGATAAAAGAGTGCTTAGAGCGTGGATTTGAAACTTTAATTTTATCCAATGCTATGAAGCCCATGCAAAATCATTTTGAAGAACTCCTTGCCCTAAAAGAAAAATATCCCCAGCATCTTAAAATTCGAGTTTCTCTAGACCACTATAAAGAAGAAATGCATGCAAAGGAACGTGGACCCAAAGCATGGAAGCCTGCACTAAAAGGATTAAAAGACCTTTCCCTACATAATTTTTCTATCAGTGTGGCTGGAAGGACTGCTTGGGAGGAAACAGAGGATTCCATGCGACTCGGTTACCACCAACTATTTATGAAAGAAAATATCAATCTGGATGCCAGCAATCCAAATCTCTTGGTACTATTTCCAGAAATGGACGTTAATGTAGATGTTCCAGAGATCACCACTAAATGCTGGGATACCTTAAACATTTCCCCTAAAAGTATTATGTGTGCCACTTCCAGAATGGTAGTAAAACGAAAGGGAGAGTCCCATCCCAAAGTGTTGGCCTGCACCCTACTTCCTTATGATAGGGAATTTGAAATGGGTTCCACATTAAAAGAATCCCTACGCCGTATATACCTAAACCACGTTCACTGTGCAAAATTTTGCGTACTGGGTGGTGCTTCCTGTAGCGTGCAAGAAACTCCCTAAATTCCTTCATAATACTACCTGCTTTACTGTTTTTTTTTACTATTCTTGACAGAATTTTAAATTAACGTTCATACTACATTATGAAGCAGTAAGGAGCGCCGTACACTTTGACGAAAAATACAATTACTTCCAGCAGTGCCGCAGAGTACTTTTCCAAGAATCTACAACAGGTGGGGTTTTCCTCTCCCATAAAAGCAGTACTCACCACCCTAAAGGAATCAGTCGACAATGCTTTGGATGCTTGTGAATCTTACAATATTTTGCCAGAAATCAGTGTGGAGATCAGCAGGATCAGTAAAGGAACCACAAAAAACTCCGATCTAATAGAAATCAAAGTTACGGATAATGGTCCCGGTATTGATCCTACCGACCTGGCCAAGGTGTTTGGTGAGTATTTAGCTTCCTCGAAATTTGGTCGCGGACAATGCTCCCGTGGTCAGCAAGGTATTGGTATTTCAGCTGCTGTTACCTGGGCCCAGCTTACCAACGCTAAGGGAGTGGTTGTAACTACGAAGACAAAGCGTATGAGAAAGGCTATAAAAGCTCTTGTAAACGTAAATATTAAGGGCAACGAAGGAATTATTAAAAAGAAAGAAACCATAGACTGGCATCAAGACCATGGTACTTGTGTGCTGTTTCGTATTGACGGCAAGGTGCAACTAAAGGGTGACGGTGGTTTAATCACCTACCTGGAGGGCACCATCTTAGTCAATCCCCACCTCACCTTACAATATAAATTATTAGACAATGAAACAGTCCATGCGAAGCGGGTATCCGATGAAATACCAAAAATTCCAGAACCTACCCTTCCCCATCCCCACACCATGAAGTTGGGAGAATTTATGTCCCATGCCCATCTCCATGGAAAGGTACAGTTTAGAAAGTTCCTCCGAACTGGATTCTCTCGAATCACGGATCAAACCATAAAGGAATTGATAAAGAATGGGTTTCCTCGAAAGGTATTAGATACCCCCATACTCAAGCTCACCCAAGACGATTATAAAAAATGTTTTCAAGTGATACAGGAAGCGAATCTGATGAGTCCCAGCACCCGTTCCGTACTGCGGGTAGGAGAGGAAGCTCTCTCCAAAAGTATTCAGCGACTGGGGCTAGTGGATTTCTTCAGTGTGGTGGCTAGACGGCCCTGTATTTGTGATTCTAAGCCTGTGGTAGTGGAGGTAGCTATTGCCCGTTTTAAGAATCGTGGTGGCGAGGCAGATGACCCGGTCCAGCTCCTACGTTTTGCCAATCGAGTGCCTCTCCAGTTCGACAAATCTTCCTGCGCCATTACCAAAGCCATAGAAACGGTAAACTGGCGTTCCTATGGCCTACAACAGCCCAAGGGTTCCATCCCTCTGGGGCCCTATGTGGTGGCTGTGAGTATGGTTTCTCCATTTATTAAGTTTAAAAATGCGTCTAAAGAAACGATCGACGCCAGTGACGAGTTAGTGGAAGAAATTCGACGAGCCGTAATGCAAGCAGGACAACGCCTGTCCCGTCACATTAAGAAAGAGGATCGGGAGTCAGCGTTAGAAAAAAAATTACAGCATATTGAAAAATTTGGACCCCTACTGATCAGTATTTTGGGTAGGATCACAAAGTCACCTGCAAAGCGCATTAAGAAAGCAGAGGCTGGACTCAAAAAAATACTGGGACGGGATACAAAGGAAGCGAAAAAAGATTTGGCAGAGGCAGCACAAAAATTAGATAAATTACATGAAAGACACACCCACCTTACTGTGGATTCCAAACCAGAAGAACAGAAACCAGAAGAACAGAAAAGTAACAAGAAAACCAAAAAGAAGGGAAAGCATGGCACTACTAAAGGTAAGAAAACTAGAAAAAGACATTCCTAAATTAGCTCAATCCATCTGTGAGTCCATGTTAAAAGACTTGGAGAACTCCAAGCGTCCCGTGCTAAAAGCCATAAAATGTGCTCTTGATAATTGCGTCTACGATGCCAAGGTAGGTTACCTCACCCCTGGAGGTAAGAAAGTACAAACGGAGCTCAATGTATCCTCTGTACAAAAAATGTCTCGCATGGTTTTTCTCCTAGAGATTTTACTACGCAATATCAGCGTTGCTGGAGTAAACACAAAACGTGAAATTTATTATATTGCCAAAGGTTTTATACGATCACAGGCAATGTATAAACCATTAGATTTTGAGGATCAGGTGGAAAGTGATGCCATTATTGATTTCATTTGCGACATGATGGAAATATACCGCGAAGAACTCAACTGCTTTGCCAACGACCGTGGAGGGCAAACCTACTCCCAGCAGCTCATTGTAGTGGAGACTTTATTAGATAAAACAAAAGCCACCATCGACCTTTCCTCCCTGGGAACCTCTCCCTTTCAGCCAAAGAATAAACCCCAGTCCTTACAGCTAAAAATGAAACAGAAAATAGACTTTTGTCTAGTGATGGAATCCGAGGGCACTGCCAACACTCTCGCTGCCAACGGGTTTACTAAAAGAAATAAATGCATTCTTGTGGGTGCCCAAGGAGTGCCCAGCAATGCGGTTCGAGGATGGATTAAACTCATTCAAGATCAACTGAAAATTCCAATTTTTTTCTGCGGAGACCTGGACGCCTATACCTTGCAAAATATTTACCGAACCCTAAAAGCTGGCTCTGCTGCTAGCTTGATTCGTAATAGCGATTTCTCTGCTCCTAAGGTACATTTTCTAGGCGTACTACCTGAAGATGTAAAGAAATACGATCTCTATTGCTATTCAGTGGGTGGAAAAGACAAAGGCGAACTACGATCATTGAAAAAAGCAAGAGATGCACTAGCCAACGATCCATTTTTTCAAGATAAAAATAATAAAAAATTAGCCTCCATATTAAAATGGCTTATTACAAATAAAAAACGTTGTGAGCAACAGGCGTTTTACTCCATAAATCCCAGAGACCCTCAAATGTTTGAGAAAATATTAGTACAAAAAATTAAAAATAAGTCTTATATATAAGACTAAAAATTAGAGAATCAGCCAACTTTAGGGCGCACATGCTCCTTCACATACTGTACAATGGTATCCATGGACGTACCTGGAGTGAAAACTATACTCACACCATGTTTTTTTAAATTGGAAAAATCATCAGTGGGAATAATCCCTCCCACAATTAAAAGAATATCTTTTTTAAGAATAATACCTCTTTCTGCTAATTTTTTAGAAATTTCTGGAACTAAATAGTTATGGGCTCCAGATAATATGGAGAGACCAAGCACGTCCACATCCTCTTGAATAGCCGTATTCACCACCATATCTGCTGTTTGGTGCAATCCCGTATATACCACCTCAAACCCAGCATCACGAAAGGCACGGGCAATAATTTTAGCTCCCCGGTCATGACCATCTAAACCCACTTTACCAATAAGCACACGAATTTCCGATCGTTCAGGATAGATAATATCCCCATCATTAAAAATTTCTTTCTTATTTTTTTCTGAGTTAGTCATACAATACCTTTCCAATAATTAAAAGTTAGCGGGCTCAGAGTACGTTCCAAATTCTTCTCGAAAGATGTCGCAAATTTCTCCAAGGCTTGCATACTCTTTCACTGCATCGATGAGACTGGGAATAACATTTTCTCCAGAACAACAGGCTTGCCGTACATTTTTCAACCTTTTATTTAACTCCGTTTTATTACGACCCGCCATTATTTTCCTCACATCCTCCACTTGTTTTTGTTCTAAGTTGCTATCAATCACCAAAACAGGTATTTCATCTTTCAAACCCTCATCAACATATTGATTCACACCCACAATGATTTTTTCTTTTCTATCCAATTGTTTTTGGTAATGGTAGGCTGCTTGAGCAATTTCATTTTGAGGAAAGCCTTCATGAATTGCTGCGATCATACCACCCATCTCATCCAGTTTGTTAATATACTCCAATGCCTCTTTTTCCACCTTATTTGTCATATCTTCCACAAACCAGGATCCTCCCAAAGGATCCACCGTATTAATAATTCCACTTTCCTCTGCAATGATTTGCTGAGTACGCAAGGCAACTTTTACTGCTTGCTCCGTGGGAAGGGATAGAGTTTCATCCATGGAGTTAGTGTGTAGAGAGTTTGTGCCCCCTAGAACGGCTGCCAGAGCTTGCATAGTTACTCTAGCCACATTGTTCATGGGTTGCTGAGCAGTCAAAGATACTCCAGCCGTCTGGGCATGGGTTCGCAACATCATGGACTTGGTGTCTTTGGCATTAAAACGCTCCTTCATTATTCGAGCCCAAATTCTTCGAGCTGCACGAAATTTAGCAATCTCTTCAAAAAAATCGTTATGTACGTCGAAGAAAAAACTTAATCGAGGGGCAAAAGAATCCACGTCTAAACCACGCTTTATGGCATCCTCCACGTATGTAATACCATTATATAGGGTAAAAGCTAATTCTTGAACAGCAGTCGCCCCAGCTTCCCGAATGTGGTAACCAGAAATGGAAATACTATTCCAACGGGGAAGTTCCTTTGTGGAAAACTCCACAAGATCCGTCACTAATTTTAAACTCGGCTCTGGTGGACAAATCCATTCCTTCTGAGCAATAAATTCCTTGAGCATGTCTGCTTGAATGGTGCCGCCCAGTTTATTTCGAGGAACTCCTCTGTTATCTGCCATGGCTACATACATGGCCAGTAATATAACTGCTGGCGCGTTGATGGTCATGGATGTGGTTACTTCTCCTAGAGGTACTTTGTGGAAAAGAATTTCCATATCAGCTAGTGTGGAAACATTTACTCCCTCACGACCTACTTCTCCCTTGGCTAATTCATGGGTGGCATCATAGCCCATCAGCGTTGGCATATCAAAAGCAGTAGATAGGCCCATTGTTCCCTGAGATAATAAATAATGGAAACGCTTGTTGGTATCTTTGGGAGAACCAAAACCTGCAAATTGTCGCATGGTCCACTTTCGTCCACGGTACATATCGGGCTGCACTCCACGGGTAAAGGGATATTGACCAGGATAACCAATGTCTTCTGCCACATCTGTTTGAGAAATATTCTCATCGGTAGCAACGGTGGCAACCTCCATGTCTGAAATAGTTGTGAATTTTTTTCCTTCATAGATCTTTTTATTTTTCAATATGTGGGGCTCAAGAACTTCCTTGCGCCACTTACGTTCTTCTTCCATCATAAACCTCCCTAATCCTTCAATTCAAAAGCAGCTATTACCATTCGTTGTACCTCACTGGTACCTTCGTAAATTTCAGTAATACGCTGATCTCGATAATAACGTTCCACGGGATATTCTTTACAAAATCCATACCCTCCATGAAGTTGCAATGCCTTGTCTGTAATAAAATTCGCTGACTCCGAGGCATAAAGTTTAGCCATGGCAGCCTCTTTGGTAAAGTTCTTTCCCTGATCTTGCAGACTAGCTGCTTTCCATACCAAAAGACGGGAAGCTTCCAAACGAACCGCCATATCCGCAATCATAAATCGAGGCACTTGGTGCTCCCCTATTGCCTTCCCAAATACTTCCCTTTCTTTTATAAATTTCTTTGCTGCCTCCAAAGCAGCCCGGGCAATACCCAAAGCCTGAGCTCCAATACCTACACGACCAGTATCCAGCACAGCCATGGCAATTTTAAAACCCATGCCTTCCTTTCCCAACAAAGCCTTTTTGGGAACTTTTACATTTTCAAAAATCAACTGAGAGGTACTGCTCCCCCGAATACCTAATTTTTTTTCCAATTTACCCACACTTAAACCATCAGTGGGCTTTTCCACAATAAAAGCACTCACACTCTTATGACCCTTAGAACGATCGTTTGTGGCAAATAAAATAACAATACTAGATTCTGGACCTGAAGTTATAAAGTTCTTTGTACCGTTGATAAGGAAATGATCCCCCTTATCTTCATACATACAAGCCAAGGCTCCAGCATCACTACCACTCACTGGCTCTGATAAGGCAAAGGATCCAATTTTTTTCCCACTTGCCATGTCAGGAAGGTATTTCTTTTTCTGAACTTCTGTACCAAAGAGCTTAATGGAACCACAGCCTAAACTGTTGTGGGCACTGAAAATTACTCCCGTGGATGCACAAACTGCATTTATTTCCTCACCAATGACCGCATAGGAAAGATAGTCCATACCCGATCCACCATACTCTTCAGGAACACAAACTCCCATCAAACCCATCTCACCCAATTGACGAATAATGTCCTTAGGAAACTTAGCTTTGTCGTCTATTTCTGCTGCCTTTGGAGAAATTTCTTTTTGAGCAAAAGCTGCCACTTGTGTGCAAATCATTTCTTGTTCTTCTGTGAGTGTTATCATACTTTTCTGGATCCTTTAAATTCTGGCTTTCTCTTTTCTAAAAATGCTCCCATACCTTCTTGCTGATCATGGGTTCCAAATAAACAACTAAAGGCTTTGGCCTCCTCTAAAAGTCCCTCTTTTATGGAAGCACCCATAGAGTAATGAATAGCTCTCTTGGATTGAGCTACTGCTAAGAGTGAGTTCTTTTGAATTTTTTTGGCCAAAGAATGGGCACGATCTAAAAGCTCACCTAAAGGAAACACTTCTAACACCAAACCATAGTCCTTTGCCTCCTGAGCACTTATTTTTTTACCCGTATAAATCCACTCACGGGCACGGCTCACCCCTATGGAACGAAACAAGCGAACACAACCCCCAAACCCGGGAATTACACCCAAAGCAACTTCTGGTTGACCAAACACTCCATTCTCAGAGGCTAGTATAAAATCACAAGCTAAAGCAAACTCGCACCCACCTCCCAATGCAAAACCATTTACTGCTCCAATAATCGGCTGAGGCAAACTCTCCATTTGCTGTGTTACAGACTGACCCAAAGAAGCAAACTCCATTCCTGAAGCAGCATCCAAACTGCTCATTTCCTTAATATCCGCACCAGCAATAAAAGCCTTCTCTCCCATCCCTGTAAAAATAACTACTTCAATCTGTCCCTCTTGATCCTTGATATAATGAAACACTTCCTGTAGCTCTTTTAACGTCGCTCGGTTTAAAGCGTTTAATACTTTAGGACGATTTAACCAAAGTGTGGCCACTTTATCCCTTACCTCTAACTTTATATTTTCAAATACTGCTGCCATTAAAGGTTTCCCATATCAGCTACCACTGCCTGTCCAGAGCGATAGTCATAAAAGCCAAGACCCGACTTTTTCCCCACACACCCAGCACTCACATATTGCTTCAACAGCGGGCAAGGGCGATACTTGGTGTCCCCCAGACCCTCATGCAAAACTTCCATAATGGAAAGGCAGGTGTCTAAACCTATGAAGTCGGCTAGCGTAAGAGGACCCATGGGCTGGTTAGTACCTAGTTGCATGGCAGTGTCGATATTTTCCACCGTACCCACTCCCTCATACAAAGCATAAATGGCTTCATTGATCATCGGCATTAGAATACGGTTCACCATAAAACCAGGAAAATCACGGGACTCCACAATCATTTTTCCCATGGCCTCTCCCACTTTTCTCATTTTGGAAACAGTGGAATCCGAAGTGCGAAGCCCACGAATTCCCTCTATTAACTTCATCACTGGCACGGGATTCATAAAATGCATTCCCACCACATTTCCCGGTCGACTTGTCTGTGCCCCAATGGCAGTAATGGAAATACTGGAAGTATTGGTGGCTAAAACCGCATGGGATGGCAACACCTTATCCAAATCTTGAAAAATTTTGTATTTTATTGTTTTATTTTCTGTGGCTGCCTCTATAGCAAAGTCCACGTCCCGAAACCCGTCCATGGAACCTGTGCGAATATTATTAAGAGCCACTTGCGCTTCAGAACTGGAAATCCTTCCTTTCTCCACACCACGCTCAATAGATTTTCCTATTTTTGCCTTACCTTTTTCCGCTTGATCAGGAGAGGCATCTGCCAAAAGAACCCGAAATCCAGACAAGGCAGCCACTTGGGCAATTCCACTCCCCATCTGCCCCGCACCAACAATACCAATATGCTCCATAAAAACATTTCCTTCCTCATGCGAACTATAGTCCAAATGTACTTTGGCAGCAACTTTCAAGCGAAATACTGCCACACGTTAGGTCTGACTGAGTTAGGTCTAACTTCAGTTAGCTTTGGGGTGGGTGATGCGATAGGCTTCTAGGAGTTCTGAAAGCTCAATATGGGTATACTTCTGAGTAGTGGAGAGGCTTTCATGTCCCAGTAGCTCTTGAATAAAACGTAAGTTGGCTCCATTGCTTAGTAAATGGGTAGCAAAGCTATGGCGAAGGGTATGGGGACTCGTGGAGGGAGGGAGACCTGTTTTCAAACAATAGTACTTGATCATTCGTCCCACACTGCGGGTGCTGAGACGTGTGCCCATGGAGTTTAGAAAAAGTGCCGACACGGTAGCGGTTCGTTGGGCTAAATAAGCATCTATTGCCTCGCGTGCATTCTCTCCAAACACAACAACACGCTCCTTCTTTCCCTTTCCCATGACCCGTACCGTACCACCAGGTCCCTGCCAACAAATATCCTCCCTATTCATGGCTACCAATTCACTGATTCGCACACCACTCGAGTATAACAACTCCACAATCGCCCTATCCCGTAAACCCTTCCTTGTATCAATATTAGGAGCTTCCAGGAGTTGTTCCACCTCGGAAACACTTAAAAAATTGGGCAAACGTTTTTCTTGTTTAGTGGTGGGGACGGTGGAGGAAATATCTCTTTCCACTTTTCCCATACGGTAGAGCCATCGAAAAAAACTGCGTATAGCGGAAAGCTTTCTTGCAATCGTTCTTCGAGAATTAGACTTATGGAGACAAGCTAGGTAGGTGCGAATTTCCAGAGGGCTAATATCCTCCACACAGAGGTCTTGGGGTAAATAGTTTAAAAAAAATTTTAAATCTGAAGCATAATTACGAATGGTATGAGAGGAAGAATCACGCTCTATCTCTAAATAACGTAGAAATTCCTCTGCTTCTTCTTTTGGGTCCACTTTATTAGAATAAGGGAAAAAGAAATTTCAAGTCAAGTACAAGTAACATTGAATTATTCCCACAAACCATGGTAAAAATACATATGCCAGATACAATTAAAAATATTATAAGTCGTGAAATACTGGATTCTAGGGGAAATCCCACCGTAGAGGTGGATGTGACACTGAAAAATGGTTCCATGGGTCGCGCTGCTGTGCCAAGTGGTGCCTCCACTGGATCGAAGGAAGCACTGGAGCTAAGAGATAATTGCAATACTCGATATTTAGGAAAAGGTGTACAAAACGCAATTACGAATATCCAAGAAAAAATTGCTCCCAAGCTGGTGGGAAAAACCATGGACTCACTCCCTAAGTTAGATAAATATATGTGCAAACTAGATGGGACGAAAAAAAAATCTAATTTAGGAGCCAACGCAATTCTTGGCGTGTCCATGGCCCTAGCCCGTGCCGCAGCCATTAGTAAAAAACAACCACTGTATACCTTTCTTAACAACCTCTATTATGATCAATACCAAAAAAAATCTAATCACCCAAGCAAACAAGGAACCACACTACCCACGCCCATGATGAATATTTTAAATGGAGGAGAACATGCCGACAATTCTTTATCCATTCAAGAGTTTATGATTGTTCCTCAAATTTCAGATTCCTTTAAGGAATCTTTACGTTGTGGAGTGGAAGTTTTTCATCACCTAAAAAAATGCCTGCATAAGAATAATCTTTCCACTAATATCGGAGACGAGGGCGGGTTTGCTCCAAATATACAATCCAACGAAGAGGCCTTTGAGCTGATTATCCAAGCTATCTCCTATGCTGGCTACCGCCCCGGTCAAGATGTATTCCTAGCCATTGATGCTGCTGCCACCGAATTCCAAACCTCTACCGACACCTACGAAATGTCTGGAGCCCCAACTCCTAAAATGAATTCCCAAGAATTAATTCATTACTACTCCAAACTCTGTAGCCAATATCCATTGATTTCCATCGAGGACGGACTGGGTGAAAATGACTGGGAAGGCTGGAAACAACTCACCCAAAAACAGGGCAAAAACACCACCCTCATTGGAGACGACATTTTTGTAACCAATGTGGAGATTTTGAAAAAAGGTATTAAAGAAAAAATAGGAAACGCCATCCTCATCAAACTCAACCAAATCGGAACAGTGAGTGAAACACTGGAAACCATCGCGTTTGCCCAAACCCATGGATATAATACAATTATATCCCACCGGAGTGGTGAAACAGAGGATACTTTTTTAGCGGACTTGGCAGTAGCAACGGATGCAGGCCTTATTAAAACGGGCTCCGCTTCTCGCAGCGACCGCATGGCAAAATACAATCAACTACTACGGATCGAAGAAAGCTTGGGAAAAAATGCTCATTTTCTAGGCTTGCAGGCGTTTGGGAATAAATTATGAAGATCAGCTTTCTATTTGCTTTTTTTGTCTCCTTTGGCGTTATAATTTTTGGAAAAGTGGGACTGGTATCAGCCTATAAAAAAAGCCAGGAACTCTCCCACCTAAACACACGCATCAGTCGCATAGAAAAAAAGAATACAGTCTTGCGAGAAAAAATACAGAATATAAAAAACCCCGAGTCCTTGGAATATGTGATCCGAAAGCGCTTGCCCCTAGTAAAGGAAGATGAACTGCTATTTGAGTTTAAATAACCTTTCTAGAGCCCGTTGTAGGCGAGGATAAAGCCTCCTAGCAACCTCTGATTGCGTTATCAGCCCCAGCGCAATGTCCCGCATTGCCTTCTCCCTATCTCTGACTTTTTTTGTCATTTTAATCACCTTCTCCATTTGATGCGCCTCCCTATTAAGTTGTTAATAATAAAGAAGATTATACACCGTGGTGTGATCTTTCCTTTTGCTAAGGTGTGATCTTTTAGTTTTGCCCCTACATTTTTTTATTTACATCCCTATTAAAAAAATAATCTGCCTTTAGTTGGCTGCTTAAAGCTATCGAGAGCAAAATACCCGATCTTCTCAATTAAATATTCCCATGTGGAGGTATTTTTGCTAAGTAGTTATAGTGCATCAGCCCATATCCATCTCAGGACTCACCCTAGCGGACTTAACAAAAAAACTACAGCAGGTGGGTAAGGAAGAGTACCGAGCCAAGCAGATTTTCTCTTGGATCTACAAACACAGGGTGCAGTCTTTTGAGGAAATGACTAATCTTTCCCGTTCCTTTCGAGCCTACTTGGAGGAGAACTTTTATATTTCTCGCTTGGAGAAGATCAGTGAGGAGAATTCCCCTAAAGACGGGTCCAAAAAGTTTTTGTTTCGTTTAGAGGACGGAAAAACCGTGGAAACGGTGCTATTGCCGCAAAATGGTCGTCTTACCCAGTGTGTGTCCAGTCAAGTGGGCTGTGCCATGGCTTGCAATTTCTGCAATACGGGCGACATGGGACTCCTACGCAACCTCAAGACCCATGAAATCATCGATCAGGTACTGGAAGCTTCTCGACAGGTTGGCGATATGGAGGCAACAATGGGAAACAGGCTTTCCAATATTGTGTACATGGGTATGGGAGAGCCTCTCCATAATATAAACCCAGTGGTGAGTTCCGTTTCCATTCTTACCCACGATTTTGGTTTTGGTATTTCCAAAAGAAAAATCACTGTGTCCACTAGCGGGCTGGTCACAAAAATGAAAGAATTTGGAAAAAGGTGTGACGCCAACCTAGCCGTGTCCCTAAACGCCACCACCGACGAAGTACGCACAAAAATCATGCCCATTAATAAGCGCTGGCCCATTTCCAGTTTGCTGGAGGCTTGTCGCAATTATCCCCTAACCTCCCGAAGGAGAATTACTTTTGAATACGTTATGCTTAAAGGAGTGAACGATACTATGGAGGATGCCAAACGACTCCCGCTCTTACTCCAAGGAATTCCAGCTAAAATAAACCTAATCCCCTATAACCCTCACCCAGCTAGTACCTATGAACGTCCCTTATTGAGTAATGTGAAAAAGTTCCAACGCTATTTGTTGGACAAGGGAATGAACGCCACCATTCGTATCTCCAAGGGACGGGATATTTTAGCTGCCTGCGGACAGCTACGAACGGAATCGCTATCTTCCAAGACACCCTGAAAGCCATGAATAATGGGGCAAAGGGTTATTCAAATTAACTAGCTATTTTTATTAGAGAATTTCGACAATTTTTGACCATCAGGTGTGGAAATACATATTTTTCCTTGAAATCAGGAGCTTTCGGTGCTAGTTAGTGGGGGTACCGCCTATTTTAGACAAAATAGAAACCCAATATTAAGTTAGGATTTTGTATGGCCTTGGAAAAACAAGAAGGAGTTCGCTCATTAAAAGGGAAGCTAGAAGCTGCTCTACAGCCCATTATTTCGGACTTGGGCTATGAACTCGTTATAGCGGAAGTTTCCTACCAGTCCTCCAAAGAGGCCACCCTTATCCGTTTATTTATTGATCACAGCGATTGCGATTCAGAAAAAACCATTGCCATAGAAGACTGTATACGGGTGGACAAGGGGTTGGCTGAATTTTTGGACAGTCCAACGTTCGAAAGTATATTCAATGAGGAGTTCACACTGGAGGTGAGTAGCCCAGGAATGGACCGCCCCCTACGTACTCCCGATCATTTCCAGCGCTTTCAGGGGGAAAAGGTGCAAGTAAAGACCTTTCGTCCTTTGAAGAAAGAAGAATTAAAAAACGAGGAATATTTCCAAAAGTATCCCAAGCAAAAAAATTTCAAAGGGAATATTGATGGTGTTGAAAAAGAGGATCTCCTCCTAAAAACGGAAAATGAGCAAATAAAGATTCCTTTTTCTTTAATTGCAAAAGCTAATTTAGACGTATCCAAGGACTATTTAGAAACCATAAAAAAACAATAAGGACAAAAAAACATGAATTTTTCAGAAATCACAAAAGTAATCGACCGACTTGGCAAAGACCGGGGAGTAGACAAAAAAGTCATCATCGAGGTTTTAGAGCAAGCCATGCTAATGGCTGCAAAAAAGAAATTTGGTCCCACAGCGGAATTGGAAGCCCATTGGAATGAAGAAAGTGGAGAGGTGGAAGTTTACCAATTTAAAACTGTGAAGCCTAAGGAAGGTGAGGTAGAGGATAAAATCAGGGAAATTACCTTTGAGGAGGCATTGCAATTAGATGAGGAGGTCTCCCCGGGAGATGAGTTAGGTATAAAATTAGACAGTGTTGACTTTGGTAGAATTGATGCCCAAACTGCCAAGCAAATTATATTCCAAAAATTCCGGGATATGGACAGGGAAATTGTTTATAAGGAATATATTGGTCACAAAGGGCAGATTGTTACGGGCACTGCTCGACGAATAGAGCGGGGCAGTTTAGTAATGGACTTGGGCAGAACAGAAGCCTACCTTCCCCGTAATGCGATTATTCCTGGCGAGGTTTTTCACCATGGGGATCGGGTGCAGTCCTTACTGCAAGATGTGAACGAAACCACTCGAGGTCCTCAGCTCATGCTCAGTCGAACATCCCCTGAGTTTCTAATGAAATTATTTGAAATAGAGGTTCCGGAAATTGCTGAAAAAATTGTGGAAATCACCCGTTGTGTGCGAGAGCCGGGGGAGCGAGCAAAAATTTCGGTTATTTCCCACGACCGTGATGTGGATCCCGTGGGAGCCAGTGTGGGAATGAAGGGTATTCGAGTACAAAGTGTGGTTCAGGAACTACGAGGAGAGAAAATCGACATTATTCCTTGGAATGAAGATATTACTGTTTTCATTCGTTCCGCAATGGTGCCTGCAGAAATATCCATGGTACGAGTTATGCCAGCAACCAATTCCTTGGAACTTGTGGTGGAGGACGATAACCTTTCCTTGGCCATTGGTCGAAAGGGTCAAAATGTGCGCCTAGCTTCCCAACTTACTGGCTGGACAGTGGATATTCTTTCCAAAACCAAGCTAAACCAACGTACAAGGCAAGTACTCCAAGAGTTTAAATTAATTGAAGCTCTTAACGACACACTTTCACAAAGCATCTACGGTTGTGGCTTCCTTTCTGTAAAAGAAGTTGCAGATTGTGACGAAGAAACCTTGGCACGAATTCCTGGCTTTGAAGCAGAGGGGGCTGCCCTTTCCCTAAAAGAACGTGCCGCTGCTACCGTACAAAAAATCAAAGAAAATCCAGATTTAATTCCTAAAATAGAGACTCCCGCTGAAGGTGCGGGAACTCCGATGAGGGAAAAGAAAGAAGCAAAAACAAAAGAGGATGTGGAGATCCGACTGAAAGAAGAATTGGCACAAATGAATAAACGTAAAAACGAAAAAGATAATAAAGATAATGGAAATAGTGCGCCCAATTCGGACACAGTTTGAGGTTTTTGAAAGGTAACGATTCCCAATGAGTGAAATACAAAGTTCCATAAAAGTATACGAGTTAGCCAAAGAATTAGGCATGGATTCCATTGGCTTACTGGACACACTTAAGCAAATAGACATAAAGGTGAAAAGCCACATGAGCAGTCTCAAGGTAGAAGAAGCCCTGGCTGTGAAAAGTTTCTTCAAGGAATTGCAAACTCAGAAAAAAAAGAAAGTTACCAAACGAAAAAGAGCAAAAAAAACATCTGCCAAAGAATCTGCTGAAAAAGCCAGCACTACGGTAAAAAAAGTCATCAAACGAAAACCATTACCTGTAAGCCCTGTTGTAGAGGAAACAAAGCTCACGGAACTGGCACTGAAAACAGAAGCTGAAGATTTTGTAAAGGCTACAAAAGAACCCGAAACAACGAAGTCCAAACCAACAACAGAGGTTTCTAAAGGTATTTTCCAAGATGAGATGATGGACCAGTCTCTATCACAAAGAAAATTAAAAATTATTCAAGATGCTCCTCCCAAAGAAGAGCCACCACCTGATCCAAATCAAATAGCAATGCCACCAACCACTCCTACTATTGCTGGTCGCTCCAGGGGCAAGGAAATGTTTAAACCCATAACATCTGTGCTCAGGAGAGGTGAGACTCCACGGAAAAAAACCAGTACTTTAACCGGACGAGGGAAAGAACAAGTCAAGGTTGCTGACTTTCACAAACGAGAGATAATTTTTCAGCCCAAGCGAAGAAAGCTTCCACCAGGAAAACAAGTGAGAAAAACACAAATCACTGTGCCGAGTGAAAGCAAGCGAAAGATTAAAGTGGAAGGAAGTATCAATGTAAGTGAACTGGCAAGAGGTTTAAAAGAAAAACCAAAGTTTGTTTTAAGGAAAATAAAGGAACTGGGTTTAGATGAAGCAAACCTAGATTATGTGCTGGATATAGATACGGCCAGCTTGGTAGCCACAGAGTTTAAATATGAAATTGAAAATATCACTTTTGACGAAACAAAATTCTTTGGAACTCCAAAAGATATGCAGCCTCGTCCCCCCGTGGTTACAATTATGGGTCACGTGGATCATGGTAAAACAACTCTCCTAGATACTATTCGCAACACCTCTGTAACGAGCAGCGAAGCAGGAGGCATTACCCAACATATTGGTGCCTACTCCGTTACTTTGGGGAAAGATACCATTACATTTTTAGATACCCCGGGACATGAAGCCTTCAAAACAATGCGACAACGGGGAGCCAATGCCACGGACATTGTGGTGCTCGTGGTGGCCGCAGATGATGGAATCATGCCACAAACAGTGGAAGCCATTAAACATGCACAAAATGCCAGTGTATCCATTGTTGTAGCAGCCAATAAAATGGACAAGCCAGAGGCGAATCTGGAAAAGTTAAAACAAAACCTATCTGAAAATAACCTTCTCGTGGAGGACTGGGGTGGAGAAATACCCCTTGTGCCCATCAGTGCTGTGAAAAAAACAGGCATAAAAGAACTTTTAGAAACCATCAGTCTACAAGCAGAAATTCTGGAACTCAAATCGGACCCCAAATGTCTTGTCCGGGGAGCCATCCTGGAATCTAAAATGCAAAAGGGGCTGGGTATTGTGAGCGACCTCTTAGTTCAACAGGGCACCTTAACGTCTGGAAGCTATGTGGTGGTTGGAAACTACTGGGGACGAATCCGAACCATGATCAACGATCAGGGGAAATCTGTAAAGGAAGCAAAACCAGGCTACCCCGTACAAGTCACAGGTATCAATGGAGTGCCCGAAGCGGGAGATGTTCTATATGAAGTGGCGTCAGAGTCCGATGCTCGAAAAATCACAGATTATCGAAAAGAGCAAAAGCGACAGGATATGGAGAAAAAATCCCAAAAGCAAGTACTTTCCTTAGAAGAAATTTTTGCAAAAAAGGAAGAAAAAGAAAGCAAGAAGCATTTAAATGTAATGCTAAAAGCGGACGTATATGGATCCATAGAGGCGATTCAAGAATCCATAGATGCCCTGCCAAAAGATAAGGTGCAGTCCAATATTATCTCCACTGGAATAGGAGATGTGAATGAACAAGATGTAATGCTAGCCAAATCCTCCAATGCTAAAATCTTTACTTTTAATGTGAAAACCGGCGGTAGCGTGCGTACAGCTGCAAAACAGGAATCCATCTCCTTAAAATCCTACCGTATTATTTATGAACTCTTAGACGGGGTTAAGGAATCCATGGAGGATCTCTTGGATCCAATCCGCCACGAAACCACTATTGGAAAAGCACAGGTGAAGCAAGCCTTTAACATATCTAAATTAGGTACTATTGCGGGAAGCATCGTCCAAGACGGAAAAATCCAACGTAATGCTTATGCACGAGTCTACCGGGGTGAGGAATTAGTTTGTGAAGGCAATATTACTTCCATAAAGCGATTTAAAGACGAAGCCAAGGAAGTTACAAAAGGTCAGGAATGTGGAATTGATATTGAAAACTATACTGATATTAAAGAAAACGACCTTGTGGAAGCCTTGACCATAAAATATGAAAAGGCGAGGCTCTAATGCTATCCGGACCTAGCATCAGAACAAAAAAAGTGACCAGTCTCATACGAGAAAAGCTCTCTCGTATTCTTTTACGGGAAACCAACGACCCTCGACTCATCAATGTGGGCATGATCACCATTTCTAGTATTGATCTAGCCCCAGACCATAGAAATGCCACCATCTATGTGTCCTTTATGAATACCAATCCGGAAACCATAGAGGGACGACATGCCCTAAAAGCCCTAAACGCTGCCAGCGGCTTTCTTCAATACTCCTTGAAAAAAACCATCCATTTAAAGAATATTCCCCAACTTATTTTCCGCTACGACGCAAGCTTTAACGAAGCTGCCAAAATAAACGATCTACTAGACCAAGCCCTTGGAGGAAATAGAGATGAACACCTCAGGAATACTCCTAGTTGATAAACCTGAAGGCATAAGTTCAGCATCTGTTATATCAAAAATTCAAAAAAAGTTTCAGCTTCCTAAAATAGGTCATGGAGGCACACTGGACCCCTTTGCCACAGGCCTACTTATTGCTCTCATCGGAGAAGCCACAAAAATCTCTCGTTTTCTTCTCCAGGGAAATAAAACATATGAGGCAAGTGCCTTTATTGGGCAAGCCACCAATACAGGAGATAAAGATGGAGAGCCAACCATCCACAGTTCCTCCCCATACCCAAGCTTAAAAAATTGGGAGCAAACACTTCCACTGGGAACATTCCAGCAAATCCCCCCGGACTACTCCTCAGTGAAAGTAAAGGGGATGGCCCTGTATAAATATGCAAGAGAAAATAAACCCATACCTCCCAAGCCCTTAAAAACCGTTACCATCCATGCGCTCAATATCCTAAAATCCGAGCCACCTCTCTTGAAATTTATGGTGACCAGTAGTGGGGGCACCTATATTCGCACACTGGCTGAGGACTGGGCAAAGGCAAATAAAACTCAGGCGCATTTGGTAGAACTCCGTCGTACCCAATCTTCCCACTTCTCCATACAAAATTCCCATAGCCTAGAATGGCTGTTAAATAGTAAAACCCTGCCTCCTCTAATTCCCCTAGAGGCTGCCATGCCTCAAATCTCCCAAGTATCTTGCCCTTCAGAGTTCGCTCCTAAGATCACCTCTGGAAATAAAGAATTTTTAAAAGAGTTTTTATCCCATGTCCAACCCAAACCTGAATATTTACTCATTCAAGGAGAAAAGAAGAGCCTAGCTTTAGTGAAAAAAAATATACACGGCAACTACACCATAGAACGTGTATTTCTATAACTCTTTGTTTGACCTATGAGAACTCCCTAAATACAATAATGCTATGGGGAGATTAAAAACACAAAGGGGTCAGGCCTCTATTTTCATGGCTGTATTTATCTCCACCATGATCCTTCTATTTGCCTTCACTACCAATATTGGGATGTTAGTGCACGCAAAGATTAACCTACAAAATGCAGCCGACGCAGCAGCCTTTGCTGGTGCTTCTGTACAAGCCCGTCAACTCACTAGCATTGCCTACCTAAACTGGGAAATGAGACGAGCACTAAAGCAATTCCTATTTAACTGGGTTGTGAGAGGCAATCAATCTCAAACCTGCTTTCCTGACAGTGGCTCCGGTAGAGTACGAAGCAGCCCAAATGTAATAGCACAATGTCTAAACATAACGGGCGAAACTGAAAAAAAATATCAGTTTCGTATTATAAAGCCTACAGCAGACAAGAGTGTTTCAGAGCTAGCACACCCACAGGGTTATGGATACCTTCCCACCAGTTGCGTACTCTTTGATATAGACTTGGTTAATCAGAATAACTATTGTCAAATCAGCAAGGTGGCTGGTATTCCTCGGCTTGGAAGCGTTGCTGGAAATATTTTCTTTTCTGCGCCATTGATGGACGCTGTACGTGACAATGCAAACGAAATTATTGCAAAAAAAAAGAAAGACTGTGAAAGTAGAGCACATGTAAACACTTATTTCTTAATGCTCTGGCTTTTAAACCTTAATCAATCCGTAGATCCTCTTACAGCCGATGAAGACGATAAACGACCTGACACCTATTCAGTTGCCTTTTTCGAACGAAAAACCCTGGATTCACTGGGCGTACTTCCTCGACAAGCTATTCTAAGAGCTCGTATTGAGAATTTAGCAAAAACCATTAATATGAAACTAGAAACTGAAAATCTAGGTTCTTCACCCAGTTCTAGTGTTGATGATCAAAAAATAAACACCCTCATAAATGATGACTCCAAGGAAAAAGACTTCTCCTATTTTGAACGCCCCATTCAGGCTTACCTAAGCGCAAGAAATAATTTACCCACTCTGGAACACAATGGAATTTTCTCCAATATTACCCTAACAGAACTCTTACCCAGTTCATCTATAAATCCTCTAATAAAGCTAGATGATATAACAAGAAATGTGGTGGTATCCACAGCCATATTTCAAGCTGAGGGCGATGCTGGAAAATGCTCTCAGTTTCGAATGCCCTTTCGTATTCCTAAATTTCTTCTTGGTGTGAGCAAAGACCCCAAAGTTCTCACCTATTATGCTGTAAGGCTGCAAGCAACTGCGCGCCTATTATTTTCTCCTTTTGGATTAGACGGAAGTGTGACCCTAAGTGCATTCTCAGCAGCCAAGCCATTTGGTAGTCGTATTGGTCCAAACATCAACTATAACGAATCCATAGCGTACGGAGCAACCCATGAGGATGATGTTATGACTGGAGAATTCAGAAAAAAACACCAATTTTTAAATCCTCTTGTCTCCACCTTTGATACCAAATCCGGTGATAATGGCTTTTCCAGTAACGGACACCTGGGATACCTAAGAGGTGCTATTATTAAGACAGGCTGGAAAAATGCGTACTACCTTGCAGGAGCCTATGCTCCATGGGAAGTTGGAAACTATACCGTTCCTGCTAATTTTGAAGGATTAAGTTTTTTCGCCAATAACCCAATTTATGAAAAGAAAAAACGATTTATCTTAAGAGCTCCTCTCTACCCTATCGATCAGAACGATGGAACTATTAATTTTTTAGCTTCCCGTATAAATGAGATGTTTTCTACTGAGGGTCTCCCATTAGAGACTTTTGCCGATATTGGTTTGCAAGAACAGTTCCAAAAAGAGGGCGAAAAAAAAAGAGTACAAATACTCGCAGATGTAAATTTAGGGAAACTACAAAACTTTCTTGTATTAACTGGACAGGATATGAATCATCATATGCCAGACCCTCTCCTTCTTAATTATGATAAAATACAGACATATGTCCAAAACTCTGTAAGGGGAAAAGACTATTCCGTGGCTGCACGTGAATCTAAGGAAGCCAAAAGACTACAACTAACCTCTTGGAACACAGTCAAAAGCTCCACCAACGATGAGGCACAAGACACAGAAATTGGTCCCAATATAGGTCGAAGTGGCTACTCAGTACGCTTTATCAGCTTCCCCACCCTGTTAAAGAGTGGCAAAGGCGGTAATGAGCCAAACTATGATAATACCAGCTACAGTGGACCTTTAGAAGGAGTGTCTCCCAGCAACCCTGAGGCTCAAGGTACTGTACAGATACTTCCAAAACTAAAGCATTAGAATAGTCTCCTAAATTATGATTATTACCTTAGACACCCCAGCTCCTCCGCTGGGGTTGGGCTTTTAAGAATTCCAGCAGTTAAAAGCCTGTCAAATGCCTCTTCTGGCCAAAATCTCCGGTTAAAGCGAATATGTGAATTCAGCAACATAGTTCTTACGATAAGAGGGGAAAACGCCATGGTGGGTAGAGAGCAGGTATCGCTTTAGGTTGGATGTCACTATATTTATCCATCTTAGATGCCTGTGAGCAAGGTTAGGGTTTCTCATGGCAACCACACGCTGATGGCTATAATTATTCCTATATGCAGCTAGCTGGTAAGTGCCCATTCCATCGGTCTTTAATGTAGTTCCTTTTGGAATATGCTTCTCAATTGCAGGACCCAGGTCTTTGTTTAGGGATGGTATTTCCTCAGCGATAAGGAACTTTGGATTTCCCCTTTCATCCTCTTCCAAAGCTATGAAAAAGGCAGTCTTATTGCTCCCTTTTTTTCTTTCTTCCCTAGTTTGTTTACCACCGATAAATATTTCATCCGCACTGATAGTATTCTTTATGCTCCAGCCACTATCTCGATGAGCCATAGCTGCTTGAAGTTTTCTGCGCATAAGCCATGTTGTTTTATAACTAATCTTTAACTGCTGAGATAAATACAGCGTAGATGCTGCTTTCTTCGAACTAGCTATAAGATATATCATCCAGAACCACTTTTTTAGAGGTACACGAGTTTTATGAAATATGGTGCCAGATATAAGTGATGTCCTTTTATTGCAGCTATAGCAGGTGAAATTTTTCTCCGAGGGGCGAAAGCAATGCCTTTTGCCCCCACAATGAGGGCACTGGAAGCCATCCGACCACCTCAATTTCTCTAGGTATTTACGACATGCCTTCTCTGTGCGAAATCTGTGTTGAAATTCAAATAAGCTCAGCTTCTTATAATTCTTCTTCATAGTTACTTCCTCCATAAATTCAGGCTATTACACGAAAATCAGGGTGTCAAGGTATATAATCATATCCTAAATAACTGTTTTTACTGAATTTTTTATTTTTTGCCTTTTCTATAAAAAACCAAGTACAAATAAAAATGCAATATTTCTTATATTCTTTATTGAAAATCTTTGAGCTTCATGGAATATTTATATGGAGTGTTTATTGCAAATTCCACCTAAAAAAAGAAGAGTGTTATCAATAGGAGAGAACTATGAAAAGCAAAAAAAAGGCAAAGAAAACAGCTAAGAAGACCACCAAGAAAGTAAGAAGAACTGCTAAAAAGGCAAAGAAAACTACTAAGAAAGTCACCAGGAAAGCTGCCAAGAAGGTGAGAAAGACTGCTAAAAAGGCAAAGAAAACTACTAAGAAAGTCACCAGGAAAGCTGCCAAGAAGGTGAGAAAGACTGCTAAAAAGGCAAAGAAAACTACTAAGAAAGCTACCAAGAAAACAGCTAAGAAGGTCACCAAAAAAACTGCTAAAAAAGCCACTAAGAAAACAGCTAAGAAGGTCACCAAAAAAACTGCTAAAAAAGCCACTAAGAAAACAGCTAAGAAGGTCACCAAAAAAACTGCTAAGAAAGTGACCAAGAAAACAATCAAGAGAGCAGCTAAAAAAGCCTCCCTACAAAGTTCCCTATTTTCAGAGACCCTAGAGGAAAACACCACTCCCAGTGCCTCTCTTTTCCGCTCCACAGACCCCCGGACTAGTCAAAGTGATTCGTCCTCAGAGGAAGAAAGAACGGAAAGCCTAGAAGATCTCTCAAAAAGGGAGGAAGAAGGAGCATGGCCATCCAGTACCCCCCATGATAGTAATAATGATGAGGACTGGACTCTTGGAGAAAAAGATGATATAGGCTTAGATAAACCAATTGAGGAAGAAGAGGAGGACTAGCCCCCTCTAATATAAAAAAATATGGCAAATCACAAATCAGCAATCAAAAGAAACCGACAATCCATAAAGCGCAATCTGCGCAATAAATCACTGCGTACCACTGTCAAGAATGCTGTACAGACTCTGCGTGAGGTTCTACACCCAACAAAGAAAAAGAAAGCTACTCCTCAGGCTGCCAGCGCCGCAGAACTCATGGTTAAGACCACCTCAGCTCTAGCTAAGGCTGCCCGTAAAGGCACCATTCACCGCAAAAAGGCTGCACGCTTAACCTCTCGCCTCCAGAAGGCTGTAAACCAAGCTTAAAAACCTTAATAATATTAGGCATCTAAAAGCTCCATCCTATTTTTTCGAAAATAAGATCGTGTGTAGCGTGTATTTCCACCACTACTCTCCTTGATTTTAACGCAGTTTGACAAAAATAGCTCGTAAAGTGTATAATTATAGTAAGGTTTTCTTTCAGAACACCCGATATAGTCTTTAAGGATAGGTAAAAATATATATGAAGCATGCCCAGAAATTCTCAATATGTGCTTTTATAGTGCTACTCAGTATATCTATAAAACCCCAGCCTAGTAGTGCTGATGCAGATGATGTAATTGAAGGGCTAAACACCTTCACTAATACTGCTCAAGCCTTAGGAAATAGCCTACAGCAATATAGATTTATAAGCACAAATCCTAGAAGCAACAGGGTATATCAGCTACAAAGCCAAATTAATCAATCTATTAGGAATATGCAAAAAAAATTGAACGATGGCCTACTAGCTTGCTTTGAAATACAACAAAACACAATGGAGGAATTTATAGAGGATGAAGAATCTGAGGAATTTGAAAGTGTATTTGGCGAGGATGAGAAGCTTAGCAATGACAAGCAATACATAAAATGTAAAGAACCCGATGACTCTTTTCAAGACAAAGCAAATGGTACAGTAACCTGTGAGAATGCTATTGAGCAACAGGAAGCACTTGACGAAATACTTACATCTCAAAGATGTAAAAGGGATCATATTCGAAACACAAAAAACGCTCTCTCCTGTATTACAAACATTAATCAAACGCTTAAAGATGCCTCTGAGAAGCTAAAAGATTTAGTGATTGAACAAAAAAATTCTCAAAAGCAACTAATGGAAGAATACGATTCTGCAATAAAGGAACAGACAGAAACAGCAGAGAATTTAGATAAAGAAATAAATGACAAAGATAATGGTCATAAAGCTAGGCTGGCAGATCTGGAAAATCTATATGAAAACTTGGATAAAGCCCTAACCACCTTTGGAGGTGCAGCGGACCGACCTGTGATTGATGGGGATGAGGATAAGATAACTCTCTATGGTGCCCTTCAGGATCGTTTAGCACACCTGGAGACAACAGAAGTAACAAATGTTGCTCAAACTTGGCACAACAGCATATCGTCAAGAATTCAAGGTTGTATTAAGGGAGCGCCTAATGATTGCACCAAAAATAGTACTATAGCAATAGGAGCTGTTGAATGTCTTCGTTCCCAAATTAGAGTGAGTGAGAAAAGCCCTGGTGATACGGCAAGAAATGAAAATAATTTTTCGGTTTTAAAGAAAATATTTGATTCTACAGATTCTTTTCTAAATAAAGAATATAGTGGCAGTATAAGTAATAGTGATGCTAGAAATGCAAAAAATGTAGCTCAATCAATTAAAGCAACTGTAATTCAATGGGGTAATATCTTCGACGATAGATTTTTTGATTATAAAAAGGAATTTCGAGGAGGAAATAGAGCAAAATTTAGTGACATAAGAAAGAACTTCCATAGGCATTTAAGTTCATGCCGAGATTCTGCACTAAAAGCTTTTGAGTCTGACTTAAATTCAAACAATACTTCAACCACTCCTCGACTTAAAAAACCCCCTACAGATCCTCGACAAGTTTCTAATGACCCCGATGATTACATTCAGGTTTCAGCAAATCCCATAAGGGCCTCACTGGAGAATTTGAGAAGAAAGCGCTGGAACCTCAATTCAGATATACAAAGTTGGAATTCCGTTCTAACAAGACAAATGCAAAACTTTCAGACTCAATTCACTAAAAGGGAAGATAATAGCTTGTTTAAAAAGAATGAAGAATGTAGACGAGTATCAGCGAAAGAAAGAAATAACCCAAGAAAATCATTGGACTGCTTGCTGAAATTCCGAAAAATATTAAAAGATGGTATTCAGGGTGGTACAGGTAGATCTATTACTAATATTAAGACACCCTATATATCCAAAGCTTCACCTTCTGGTCTTAATGTACAATACAGAAACCAAAGCTGTGATAGCTTTCGTAAATGTGTAAACCTAATGGAAAAAGCTAGAGATGCTCACAGTACACTATCCAAAACTCTGGAGAAAAATAAAAAATCAGATGAAGCCGTCTATAAAAATATTATAAATGGTTCTATTTCTCAAATAGACGGTGCCATTAAAGCCGTTTTTAATGATACTTCGGGCAGTAAACCTTATATAGACGGATTAAATCGAATGCTTGGAGAAGTTGGTATCTCATCTATAAATTTCGGTTCAATGAAAGATATAAAAGCAACCCTAATGATTGCTGCTAACTATGATGACGAAAAAATCCTTGAAAGTATCCCTGCCAGTGGCGACAATATTGAAGAGATAAAGGATGCACTCGACGAGGAGTTAGATGGTAAAGATGGAATAAAAAGAAAAATAAGAAATTACTCTAAACTGCTTTCAACAGCTAATGAAGCTGTTACAAAATGCAGTATTGACCCTGAGGAATACGAAAAGACCTTCAAAAACTTCTCCTGCGGTAAGAATTATGATACCCCCTCAGAAGAAAGTCTGTGTAATAAAAATAATATCGAAAACGCATTAAGGGAACTTGAAAGACTTGCCAAGAAAGCCTCCTCAGAAGTACAACTAAATGGAGGAAGATATTGGCGTCAATCACGTCAAGAAAAGAGAAAAGGATCTGTTCTGAGCGAATGTAAAGAGAAATTGGAAAAAGAGAATGACGATAATGAAAATGAAAAAATAGACATTACTGCAGAAATAGAAGAGATGGAAAATACATTAAATGCTTCAACAGAAGAGACAAAAAATACAGATAAAGCATCTATAAAGGCAAAACTGGAAAGGCTGAAGAAAAAACTGGAAAGAATAGATAATGATTTAAACCAAGAACAACAAGAGACTGGCTGCTGGAATAAAGTAATGAATGTAATCTATGATGGGCAAGCAGAAGCTAGAGAAAGTGATAAAGAAAAATTAAAGATTTCTACTAAAATTTTAGAAGACATAATTACAGGATGCAAAGACAAAAAGGAACTCAATCTTGAAAAGGCATGCGATGGGATCGGGAAATTGAAGACGGAAGAGAAGAAAAAAACGAAAAATAAAAGTTCTGGATCAGGCACATTCGGTGCACCTAGTAGCTAGGATAGTCTCGCTACACTTTGATTTTTACTGGACAGGACACAAGAGAATATGCTATTTCACTCTTAATAAATAAGGAGGGAAATGAATATGAAAATGATGGCAAATATGACTCATATGGTTATTAAAACTGCGGCGATGGAAGAAACAAGAAAGTTTTGGGAGTCTGTTTTATTATGTAAAAATGGAGCAGCAGATGAAGAGAACTATCTCCGTTATGATGTTGGATCTTTTACAGTAATGTTTGACGAAAGCAAGAAGGCAGAACGAAATCTACTCCATGTAATTGGACATGTAGGTTTTGAATTTGAGAGTAAGAGCCATATTGACTCTGAATTTGAAAGAATTTCTCAACTTGTTAGTGGAATAAAGAAACCTATCGGGGGTATGAAACAGGGTCCCTACCGATTTTATATCGACGATCCAAATGGAATTAAAATTGAATTTGAAACCTGGGAAGGATCTTCGGATTAACTGTAGATATGCTAGTGTAACGACCAAGAAAAACTGCCAGCGTATAACGAATCAACATATCTTGAATCATCGCATCAAAACTGGGTTTTCATTGTCTTAAAGCCTCCATAAAACAGTAAAGACTGATTTTTTTGAATGGTTTTGGCTACCTGCAACTACTGAAAAAATAGCTAGCATCGAACACAGCCATCATAGAACAGCGTCTATACTCATCGTTATTTTTTTCTTTACCAATACTTCCTATTCCCTTAATATTGCGCAAGATAATAATAGAAAGGAAACTTAGTGTTACTAAAGCTATTAAAGTACCCAAGCATTTCTTTATTGCTATACGCAGGAATCCTGCTTAGCTCTGCAAATGCATTGGCTTCATATGATCTGGAGCATCGTGATCCTTTATTCACCACCATACCAGTAGAAGACGAAATACTAGACTATAGCCAACACAAAGAAATTAAGTTTTGGCTGGACGAAATGGCTAAGAAGTATGAGGAGTCCCATGGTTTTTCCCAAGAATTCCTATACCAAATTTTTTCTAAAGTACGATTTCAAAAAAAGGCTCTACTGCTAAATAATCCTGCTTTAAAAAAACAAGAACCTCCAAACAACAATACTCATCCTAAGATAGATGATCCTCCTGTAAAAGAAGAAAAAGAACTTACAAAAAAGGACTTGAGTTGGAGAAAATACCGTAAAGCTCATCTGGGTTCTTTTATAATAAAAAAGGGCTTAGAGTTTTTTGAAGAACATAAAGTTCTACTTGCTGAAGTGGAAGAAAAATATGGTGTTCCTGGCTCCATTGTTGTGAGCACCATAGGGGTTGAAACAAAATATGGCCTCTATATAGGTAAATTCCCTGTTTTTCACACTCTTGCTTCCCTTGCGTTTAAATTCCATGAAAAACAACGACGAATTGCCTTTTTCAATAAAGAGTTAGAACACTTTCTACTATTATCTCAAGAACAAAATTGGTGTGCAACAGACTCTCCCGATGAATGGCTTCTTTGCATCGATGAAAGAAAAGGTTCCTATTCAGGAGCCATGGGAATACCCCAGTTTTTACCCTCTAGTTATCGAGATTTTGCTGTGGACGCTGACGAAGATGGGAAAATAGACCTATGGTCTAGTCTTGCTGATATTTTTTATAGTGTTGCCAACTATTACGAAAAACATAATTGGCAAAAACAAATGCCTGTGGGTTACTGGGTTCAAGTAAACGGAGAGGGCTATAAAGACTTACTAAAAGCACAGAAGAAGTCGAAACTCCTACCGGAAATTACCTATGAAACCTTCTTAGATAAAGAAATATCTATCCCTGATTTTCCAGAGGAATATTACGAAATGCCCCTTTCTTTTTTTGAATTTCCCATGCATTTTCCAAATGAAAGTAATGGCTACTGGGCAGGGTTATATAACTTTTATGTTATTACCCGATACAATCACAGCTCTTTTTATGCTATGAGTATTTACCTCCTTTCTCAGGAGTTCCTTCTTTAAAGAATTCAGAAAACATTTGAAAAAAAACTCAAATAGTTGTACCCTTTTAATCACAAATGAGGTCTAGTAAAGATTAGGATAGAAATGGTAAAAATAAAAAAAATTGTAGCTCCGCTTATTCTCATAAATCTTATTTGCCTATCCATGCCATACACTTATGGAAAGAACAAAGAAAACACTTCTTTTTCTAGCGGAGAAAACAAAGTGCACCTTTTGGAACTCTTTAGCACACAAAGCTGTAGCAGTTGCCCACCAGCACAAGTCCAGGTTTCTAAATTAAAAAATAATACTAAAATCTGGACCCACTTTGTCCCCATCGTATGGCATGTGGACTACTGGGACCATTTGGGCTGGAAGGATCCTTTCTCCAATCCAAAGTATACCAAGAGGCAACGTGCCTACAGTTCCAAATGGGGAACCCGTAACATATACACGCCTATGTTTGTTCTCAACGGAAAGGACGAGAAAAAACGAAAATCTATATTAACAAAAGTTCTGGAATTGAAAAGCAAGGCAAAGCCGGGCAACCTTACCATCAAGCAAACAAAAAAAAATACCTTTACAGTAGAGTTTGAATCATTACAAAAACTAGAAAAACTAAAAATCCATGGCGCTATTATAGGCAGTGGAATAGAAACAAAAGTAACTCGCGGAGAAAATTCTGGCAGTACATTAAAGCATGACTTTTTAGTCTTGGAATCTAAATCTTCCCTGCTATCAAAGAAAGGGAAAAAGCACATAGGAAAAATAACTTTCCCTCCATACTCTTCAAAAAAAATAAAAAAAGAATGGGAGAAACGCGTAGTTTTCTGGATCACTCAAAAAAATAGTCTTGAACCAATACAGGTGGCAAGTGGAAGCCTTTAATTCCTTCAAAGAAAATTATTTCTCACCCACAGTTAATTTTTTTTCCTGTCCTCACACTTGGGTTCGCTCTTGTAAAAATACATTTGTCTGCCTCATCGGCTGTAGTATTGGTGACTTTGGAACAATTATATATTTTCAACTCAATCATCCTTCCGTTCCATTACTTCACATTATCCCTCTTGCCATGGCAATGGGACTACTCACATCCATTATCCTAGAAAGCATCATTTTAAAAATTAGAGAAAAATTCTCTTGGCAGCAAAGCGTGAGAACAGCCTTTTCCATGAGCTTTCTCTCCATGCTAGCCATGGAAACGGCAGAGAATGCAACCGACCTCTTGCTAACAGGAGGCACAGTGCCCCTATCCGAACCCTTCTATTGGATAGCACTATTCATTTCTCTACTAATGGGCTTTCTTGTTCCCCTACCCTATAATTATTGGAAATTAAAAAAGTACGGAAAATCCTGTCATTAAAATGATTTATTTTCCCAATGGACAAGGAAGGGAACTTGTTTCTTGCTTGCCAAAAAATCTATGGCGATTTCTTTCCACTACAGTATATAAGTAATCCCGCCAACTCTTGGGTATCCATAACAAAATGCTACCCATGATAGACCATATACCTCCCAAGGAATTTAAAATCTTCAAAACTGCGGTGGAATGGCTATAAGTATCCTCTCCCTTTTTAAATACAACACTCACAAATTCAACTTCTTTGGCTAGATTTATGGCACTTGTTTGATTTTGCAAACTATCTATTTGAATTTGTCTCTCGCTGTCTTCCTCTATAATGAATCGAGCAAAGCTGCAACAAAGAACACAGGAGGAGTCTATGTAAACAGTTTGCCTGTCTGTAGGTTTCTCTGTGGATTTTTCTGTGGGTTTTTCTGGGCTGTTAGAAAAATGTAAACAAAAGAAATGAACGGATAGCAATAAAAACCATGTCAATACTCCATACACCGGCGGAGGAAAAAATACTAGAAGAAAACATAAAGCGTACCAAGAAAATAAACGTGTTTTCTTCCATGCCAACAAAGGAAGATAAAAAACATAAGGAAGAGACTGGAACCATGGAAACTGCGCTTCTCCCCTATTAGTGAAAAATGATTGCAGGCCAAATAAAAAAATGTAAATAGCAAATACACCCGTAATGAAAATATAAACCATGGAGGGCAAGCGCCATTTTTGAAATCTATACCTGGGAATCATGGAAAATGGTTCTCCACTGGGCACAAAAGCCATGGCTAGTAAAATAAAAAAAGCAATGCTACTTATGGATAGGCCGCCAATGGGGACCATATCTACTATAGCAGCAAATATATAAGCTAAAAATATGGCTATCCATCGCCTATAAATACCCATTGCAAGAAAAAAAGATAATACGGAATTGAGAAATAAAAAATATCGCATTGCTTGTGTGTGAGGAATATAATGAAAAATATTATAAATACCTAGCTTGTCGAAAGGAATACCACTTGCCTGCAAGTCCACACTTAACCTAGGTGAATAGACATAAGCAAAGGAAAAAAATAGGCTTAGAAAAAAACCAAAAAAAAACGAAATATGGCAAACTGGTGCGGAGAATAAACCATTAGTTTCCTAGACTTAACCCCTCTCCCCTAGGATCAGCCACACCATGGAGCATCCCGCCCTCTCTTGCAATACCATTCACACGACAATTTAAATTTTGTGTACGAACTGAGTGCCCCATTGCTGTTAGTTCATCTGTTAAGGAGGAAGAAAGACCCGGTTCATCTACCCGTATCTCGTCCGGTATCCATTGGTGGTGAATACGAATATTTGCAATGGAATCAAACAGTGGTTTCTCATACGCAATATAGTTAAGAATAACTTGAGCCACACAGGAAATAATTTTTGTTCCAGCGGGAGAACCCAGTGCTAGTTTGGGACCCTTGTCGTCGAAAAGAATAGTGGGAGACATACTACTCAAGGGACGTTTTTTTGGCTGAATGGCGTTGTTCTTATTCCCCAAAGCACCAAAAATATTAGGCACTCCCGGTTTTGCGGAAAAATCGTCCATTTCATTGTTAAGTAAAAACCCCGCACCATCAACCACTACACCAGAACCCATATAATAATTAACAGTTTGCGTGGAACTTACTGTATTCCCTTTTTTATCCATAACCGTAAAGTGCACAGTTTCATCCGATTCATAGGGCTGATTCCATGGCCAAGGAGACCCCGGTTTTACATTTTTTGATGGAATGGCCCTTTCACTAGCATTAATTTGCCTGCGAATGCTCCTGGCATATCCCTTGGATGAAAGCCCCACGAGAGGAACTTTTACAAAATCAGAATCTCCCAAGTACTCTGCCCGATCCGCAAAAGCACGCTGCATGGCTGAAGCTATCCAATGTATGGATTCCTTAGAATAACTATCTTTCACAATGGGCTCCAGTGTATTTAAAATTTGCAGTACATGGATACCACCAGAGCTAGGAGGTGGCATGGAAGCTACTCGGTAACCACGAAAACTTCCCCAAACAGGATTGCGGTACTTTACAGAATACTGATCCAGGTCGGATTGACGAATAAGACCTTTATATTTTTTTTGAGACTGTATAATAGCTTTGGCTACAGGACCCTTATAAAATCCAGCTTTTCCAAGTTTTGCTATACGACGCAGTGTCTTAGCTAAATCCTTTTGCACCAACCAATCCCCCTCTTTTAACGGTTTTCCATCTTTAAAAAAGATTTTTTTGGAAGCAGGATACTTGGCAAGCAAATCCTTACGAAAATCAATGGACTTGGCTAGGTGGGGATATACCCTAAATCCTGTTTCCGCTAAGTCTATGGCTGGCTGTATTATTTGGGATAATTTTAGCTTCCCATACTTTTTGTGCACGTCCACTAGGCCTGCCACTATACCAGGCACTCCTGCGCTCAATATGCCGTCTTGGGAGAGCTTAGGAATCACATTGCCCTGCTTATCCAAGTACATATCCTTGCCCGCTAAGCCTGGGGCTTGCTCTCGAAAATCCACTGCCAAGGTTTTCTTCTTTTCAGAGAGGTGAATGAGCATAAAGCCTCCCCCTCCAAGGCCCGTAGATTGGGGGCGTTCAACGGAAATGGCAAAAGAGATGGCTATGGCTGCATCTATGGCATTTCCTCCAAGATCAAACATTTTCGTACCTGCTTTTGTGGCAGCTCCTCCCTGGGTGGTAATCATATAGTTACTCCCATACGCCTCTGCCAGTGAACGTTTTAATCCCTTTCGAAAAGTCGCATGGTGTTGATTCTGTGTTGCCACTGAATGGGCACAGCTAGTGAGAAAAAGAATTAAGAAAATGGTATACCGATAGTTCATGATTAAATTTTACTCCTTTTTTAGATAGTTTTTAGATAGTTTTGTTTTTTTGCATTTTATTCGATAGGATAACTTATATCATTTAAATTGGAAACAGATAGATTTTACATAGCAACAGGTAAGCCTTTCCTCTACTCTGCACAAACAGAAAGGAAAAGAATAGGAACAATGCAAATAACGGCAAAACATAAATCTTTAATTCTACTAAATATTTGGCTCTGTATGGGAATAATTGGTTGTAGCCAAATATCCTTACAGCGTGATCCCAGTGCTCTTGTGCACTCCGGAAGTAAGAATACGGAGAGATCCATCATTGATCAAAGTATTCTGGAAAATAATAAAAATTTTTCCAAATTAGATTCTAAGTCCAATATTGAGGATGAGGCTCCCTTATTTATACCTACGGAAATCAATAACCGTGTAGCATCTTGGATTCATTATTTTACAGTACAAAGGCGAGCTTTAACCATCCGTTACTTTGAACGCGCCAGTGCTCTTAAGCCTAATATTGAAAAAATATTGGAAGAAAATGACTTGCCCAAAGAATTAATCTACTTAGTGATGATTGAAAGCGGCTTTGTATTAAAAGCAAGATCTAAGGCTAAAGCAGTGGGCCTATGGCAAATGATTCCCGGAACAGCTAGAAACTATGGATTAACCGTAAATCGCTCTGTGGATGAGCGAATAAACTGGATTAAATCCACAGAGGCAGCCATTACATACTTAAAAGATTTAAAAAATGTGTTTGGTTCTTGGTACCTTGCCTTTTCTGCCTATAATGCGGGAGAGTACCGGGTTGTACGATCCATTATGCGAGGAAAAAGCAGAGATTTCTGGGCGTTAGCTGAGGGTAAAATGCTACCCAAAGAAACCTTAAATTATGTGCCTAAGTTTTTAGCCATGCTTATTATTGGAAAAAATTTAGAAAAATATAATATCCAATTTAAAGAAAGTGAAAAATGGGATATCAATTACAAGCAAGTGGAAGTGCCTTCCAGCTTTAAACTCACCAGTTTAGCAAGGATTACAAATGTACCATTAAAAATCCTTCGCCACTGGAATCAAGACCTTTTAAGGGGAAGAACTCCTTATAGTAGGAACGGCGTAGTGGAAATTTACCTACCAGAGGCTGAGGCTCTAAAGGTGATGAGTCATCGCCAACAATTAGCAAAATATATAAAGAAAAAACCCTACCAACGTAGACGAAGAAGCAATAAATCCATGTACTCTATTTACGTAGTAAAAAGTGGCGACACTTTGAGTGGCATTTCTGGTAGGTTGGGCATTTCATTGCGCACACTCATGAAGATCAATCGTTTAAGAATAAAAAGAAAAATCCATCCCGGGCAACGCCTACGCTACTACCTCACAAATTCCCGTTCCATATCCTCCAATGAAATTTATCTAGTGAAAAGAAATGATACATTGGAACATATTGCGCGTAAAAATAAATCCACTGTACGATCTCTGCAAATTTTAAATAATATAAGAGGTAGTAAAATCTATGCGGGACAAATACTACGCCTGCCTGCCAGTGCAATCCGTGGTGGGTACCATTTGGTTCTAAATGGAGAAAATCTTTTCATCATTGCTAGAAGGTATAATGCCACTATTGCTAAATTAAAGAAAATTAATAATTTAACGAACGATAGAATATATCCCGGACAAAAAATATTAATTCAGAAAAAATAGGATATACTATGGAGCTACTACACTACTGGCGCTCAAGTTCTTCATGGCGTGTGCGCTGGGCTTTAGAAATAAAGGGATTGCAGTATAAGAGCCTGCCCATTAACCTCCTCCAGGGGGAAGAGAAACAAAGCACCTATCTAGAAAAAAATCCAGCAGGTCATGTGCCTCTATTGATCATAGAGGAGGAAAAGTTAGGGGAATCCATGGCCATTATGGAATGGCTAGAGGAAAGCTATCCCGAACCCTCCATACTCTATGGAAATGCTCTTGAACGAGCTCAAATTCGCCGTTTAGCAGAAACAATCAATTCAGGCACCCAACCCCTACAAAATCTTAGTGTGATGAAGTACGTTTCCAGCACAAAAGAAAAACAAGTGCAGTGGTGCCAACATTGGCTAGAGCGTGGCCTAGGAGTATATGAATCTTTGTTGGAAAAAATTCATGAACCTCAGTGGCTTTTCTCCACAGGCAACACCCCATCCATTGCCGATTGTTGCCTCATACCTCAGTGCTATAATGGAGAGCGATTTTTCATCGCAATAGAGAAGTTTCCAAAAACTTATAAAATTTATACCCATGCTCTTAGCACGTCGGCCTGTATGGCAGCCCATCCTGATCGGTTTAAAACTTAAATACTATGGCGATACTCGTAAACCAAGTCTAAAAGCTTCTCTATAATAATTTTTGAATTTTTAGTACTCTTTATTTCCTTACTTATACTCTCAGTTCCTTTTTGACTCTTTATCTTTATAAAGTTTTGCATAATTTGTAATAACTCATTCTTAGTGAATTTATTTCTTGCGCGAAGAATCTTTTCTGTAATATAAATAATAGCATCTCCAGTTACTGGAATATAACTGTTCTCTTTCCAAGCTCGCATCATAAGAGAAACAAACGTACCCTTAGGAGAAGATTTCTTGATCACCTTGTTTACTAAATCAATATACTGCAATTGAAACTGACGAATTTTTCGTCTTTTATTTCCATCTAATCTCAAACTCATTGGTGAGGAATATTGGGATTTTATGCAGCTCATGAAAACATCGGCACCAATGGGTTTTGGATCTTCAATAAAGTACTTGGGCAATTCCTGAAGAATATCTCTCATGGAGTACATTGGATAACAGTTGACACCGTCCTCTACCTTCTTAATTCCTTTTTCTGATTTCTTATACTCAAACCATGAATAGATTTTATAAAATTCTCGTATAGCTTTTCCATGATTCCCCAACAAGAAACTTTGCTGTTTTCTATCGAACCCCATTTTCCTTAAAATATTTTTATTTTTATACTCTTCAAAACACTCATTAAACATTTTTAAGGATTTATGATTTTTAAATTTATTTATATTCTTTTTCTTTCCCGTATTTATATAATCTACAATTTGGGCAAATGTTTGCAAAATATAAAGAGCTTTCCTTTTCTGCTCCACAATCGTGGTGGACATTCTATCTGCGTCATCATACCGGTACTGGTGATGGAATAAACCAAACTGACGAATGGAGCCATAGTCAATAATTCCTCCCGTAGTAAGCATATTATCCCCGTCCCAATCCATCCAACAAAAGATATACTCTTCCTCTAACTTTGCTGCAAATGTGCCATACCGGCGGGCAATGATATCTAAAAAATCATCATAACGATGAGCTCTGGCTTTTCTTATTTTCCAATTTTCATTTTGGATTTGCCTGTCGATAAAATAATCTATGGATGCTTGCAGACTCTTTAAATTATTTTGTTTTAAGTGATTGAAAAAATGGGAAGGACGAATAAGATTTTCTGATGTTCGAACTGTAATGCCCACATTACCAGGGAACTGAATCACAGCCAACACTCGCTCTGTCTCCACCCCTATCCTATGGAAAATCTCACTTAAAATAGCACTGGAAACTCCTTCATCTACACCCGCTAATCCAGAACCATAGGAATGATTTTTCGAACCAGTACAAATAAAATTTTCAGCTTCCACAGCCCCTGGACTTAATTTCGTTACCCCTGTGCCACAGGAGGAAAAATCCCATTGCTTGCCACGAAACTTCCTATGTCCATTCCAAATACTACGCCCATCTCCAGAGGTACTTCCATCTTTGCGACGATGCTGTATTTGTAGATAGCGCGTAGCCATGTAGTAATTAGGTTTTATATCCTTAGGAGGAATCTTTGTTTTCTTTTCAACGTCGTATTCATTAATAATTTGAATGGCAAACGTATCCAATACTTTCTTCTCTAATTTCCCATTGATAAGATTGGGATGACTGTGGGGAATAAGACCCATCTCTTTGGCTAAATCAAAGTTAAAAAATAAAATCTTTCCGTCATGTTTTTTGCGAACCCGGTAGAGCACATATCCATCGGGAACAGCTTTCTGCCACGGATGCTTACCATTGATCGCATCAAAGGTACGGTAGTCCGATTTTCTCTCCACACGGGGGCGTTCTTCTTTGGGACGCTGCTTTTCTTTCTTCATACAATAAATATCGGTGTATCGCGTTGTTTTCTTTAGCTTTCCACCCAAAATTGACCACGCAACCGTGTTAAAGGCGCATTTTTCTGCATTTATTCCTCCTTTACGCCTCCATACAAAGCCTTTTATCCCCCATATATTTAGATAAAAGGAAATAAACGCAGCTTCCCATATTTCTTCCTCAAAGAACTACCCTGCTCACATCAAAAAATATCAAGCTAATGACCTTGCCTTTTCTTTTCTTTACAGGTTATAAGGTATCAAGATGAATAAACTTACCTATGTGGCTGTTGCCGTTCTTGCTCTCCTTCTTTTTTCTCGAACCATCTTTTATACAGTGGAACCCGACGAAGAGGCCGTTATCCTGCGTCTGGGTAAATACATTGGTACCTTTCCCCCAGGTCTTCACTTTAAACTCCCACTGGGAATAGATGAATCCATTACGGTGAAAACTCGCCTCCGCTTGCAACAAGAATTTGGTTTTCGAACGAAAAATATTTCGGGCAGGCATACTACTTACGAAACAGATCCCTATAAAGATGAATCTCTGATGCTGACCGGTGATTTAAATGTCGCCAATGTGCACTGGGTGGTACAGTTTCGAATTGCGGAACCAAAAAAATATCTATTCCATACAAAAAATCCATCACAAAATCTCCAAGATATTTCTGAATCCGTTATGCGTAGAGTGGTGGGCGACCGAACAGTAGGAGCAGTTCTCACAACAGGAAGAGCCGCAGTAGAGGAAGACGCTCTCAAATTAACACAAATGATTATTAATAAATACGATATGGGCATACAAATTATTACGGTAAAATTACAAAGCGTGGACCCACCTGAAGAAGTAAAAGCATCGTTTAATGAAGTAAACGCAGCCAAGCAGGAACAGGAAAGTGCAATTAACCAAGCAGAGAAGGAATATAACCGGGTAATACCAAGAGAAATAGGTAGGGCAGAAAAATCAATTACTACTGCTGAGGGATATGCTATTTCCGTAGTGAACCGGGCAAGAGGAGATGCGGAAAAATTACGAAAAACATGGTTGGCCTACCGAAAGGCACCTAAAATTACTAAAAACCGAATGTTTTTAGAAACGATGGAAGAAGTTTTGGGACGAGTCGGAAAACTGATTATTCTAGATCCCAAGCTAAAGGGAATCATGCCCCTGTATGATTCCATGCCAAACAATTTATTAAAAAGCAGCAAAGAAATCATTGAAGCCAATAAACAGAAGGCGAGAGAATAACATGAAAACATTTAGCGGAATTTTTGCATTATCTCTCTTTATTGTCTGTCTTTTTCTTCTGACAATGAGCACATATATCTTGCGAGAAGGGCAGCAAGCAATTATTACTCGATTTGGTAAACCTGTTGGTCAAGCCGTAACAGCAGCAGGGCTACACTTCAAACTTCCTTTTGTACATAAGGTTCGCCTGTTGGAAAAGCGCATCCTTAATTGGGACGGAGAACCTCGCCAAATCCCCACCAGTGAGAAAAAATACATTAGCGTAGACACTACTGCTCGATGGAAAATCATAGACCCATTAAAATTTATTCAAACAGTGCAAAACGAATACCAAGCCCGAACCCGCCTAGACACTATTCTAGACGCGGAAACAAGAAAGGTAATTTCTAGACACCGTCTTGTGGAAGCCGTTCGAAATACTAATACCATTCTGGAAAGACCTAAGTCAAAAAATACAGAAGAAGAGGAAGTTACAGGCCGAATAGCAAAAGTAAAACTGGGAAGAGAAAAACTTAGTCAAATGATTTTTACTTCAGCAAAACCACAATTAGTATCTCTAGGAATTGAACTCATCGATGTGCAATTGAAAAGAATTTCCTATGAAAGCAGTGTGGAACAAAAGGTATACGAGCGTATGATATCCGAAAGGCAACGAATTGCTGAAAAAATCCGATCCGTTGGTCGAGGAGAAAGTGAGAAAATCCAAGGTAGATTGAACAAAAAACTTCAAGAAATTAAATCCAAAGCCTATGAAAATGTGCAAAAAATAAAAGGTGCCGCTGATGCAACTGCCATAAAAATCTATGGTGATGCTATTAAACAAGACCCAAATTTTTATAAATTTGTTCGTACCCTAAAAGCCTATTCCAAGGGAATTAAGAGTGATACAAAACTCATTCTCTCCACCGACTCTAGCTTTTTTAATATTTTACAAAAAGGGCCGTAACTTCCGTATTTTCTCTTCCAATAACTGCTCCTTACGATTGAAATAGTAGGCACGATGGAAATACTCCACTCCCTCTAACGCCAAGGGAAACCAGAGTCGATCACTGGGCCACATATTCTCATAGGGAATTTCAGAAAGGGAAACCCAATGGGCAGAGCACTCCTCATTTTCTGGAACAAGCTCACCGGTGTATTGACTCGCCCGATAAACAGCGCAGGCATTTTCCCAATTACCTCCCTCAGGAAAATAAAATTCCAAAAAACCTATCTTTTTCGGTTCCAGCGGCAATAGACCCGTCTCCTCCTGAGTTTCCCGAATGACTGCACTCAATTCCTGCTCTCCTGGGTCCACCTTTCCTCCAGGAACGTTCCAATAACCCTTCCCCTGCCCCCTTTTTTTTAAAATCATCAGCAATTTATCTTGGGAAAGAACAAAGGAAAGTACGGTGGGTTTGGGAGTCATAGTCATCCTTTTATGGAGCAAAACACCAGCATACAATCACCATGACCGAAACTCCATAGAATATGCTAGAAAGAAGCGTTAAAAAATCTCCTTGATAATCCCCTAACCGTTATATATAAAATTAATAGTTTCTAAAATTTATTTGGAGGTCCCATGTCAAATGTAATTATTGCTTCAGCAGCACGAACGCCCATCGGTAGCTTTCTTGGAGGGTTGTCTACCGTATCCGCAACAAAACTTGGATCCATGGTCATAAGGGAAGCCCTTAGACGAGCCTCCGTTCCCAGGGTAGATCAGGTGATTATGGGGAATGTACTTTCCAGCGGCCTGGGACAAGCACCTGCGCGACAAGCAGCCATCTATGGAGGTCTGCCCCACTCCGTGGGAGCACTCACCATCAATAAAATGTGCGGCAGCGGCCTAATGGCCGTAAGTCTTGCAAGAAATGCAATTTTAGCAAAAGAGGCGTCCGTGGTAGTGGCTGGAGGCATGGAAAATATGAGCCAAGCTCCCCACCTTATGAATATGAGAAATGGAATAAAGATGGGACCAGGCACATTGACGGACTCCATGATCAAAGATGGCCTCTGGGACGTATACAATGATTTCCACATGGGCAATGCTGCAGAAATGTGTGCAAAAAAATATAACTTTAGCCGAGAAGAACAAGATCGCTATGCCAAACAAAGTTTTGAACGTAGTCAACGGGCCCAGGAAGAAAAACTATTTGCAAAAGAAATCGTGCCCGTGGAAGTGCCACAGCGAAAGGGCGATCCTCTTATTGTGACGGAAGATGAAGGCCCCAGAAAAGGAAATTTTGCGAAAATGCCAAACCTAAGACCTGCGTTTGAAAAAAATGGCACTATCACCGCAGCCAATGCCTCCACCATTAACGACGGAGCCGCTGCATTGCTTGTGATGAGTGAGGAAAAAGCCAAAGAGCTGGATGTAAAACCCATGGCCCGCATCCTTTCCTCTGCAATGCATTCCCAAGAACCACAGTGGTTTACCACTGCTCCCGTAGAGGCAATAAAAAAATCCTTGGAAAAAGCCAACCTTTCCATAAATGATATTGATCTATTTGAGGTCAACGAAGCCTTTGCAGTGGTCGCCCTTGCAGCAGCCAAAGAACTGGAAATACCCGAAGAGAAAATGAATGTGAATGGTGGGGCTATCTCTCTTGGACACCCCATTGGCTGTAGTGGCGCGCGAGTATTAACGACTCTCCTCCATACCCTTGAACACCGGAACAAAAAATATGGCCTAGCCTCTTTATGTATTGGCGGTGGAGAAGCCATTTCCCTAGTTGTGGAGAGGGTCTAGTTCCATGGCTTGTCGTGTTTTTTCTTCTGCATTAGAGGCCATCTCAGGTGTGAGCGATGGAAATACCATTCTTCTTGGTGGGTTTGGCTTATGTGGTATTCCAGAAAATTTGATCCAAGCATTGGTAGAGAAACAAATAAAAAACCTTGTCTGTGTTTCCAACAATGCGGGAGTGGACGATTTTGGCATTGGCTTACTTTTTAAAAATCGACAAGTTCGTAAAATGATTGCTAGCTATGTGGGAGAAAATGCCACATTTGAAAAACTTGCCCTATCCAAAGAAATGGAAGTGGAACTCACTCCCCAAGGAACACTGGCAGAAAAAATTCGTGCTGGAGGTGCGGGAATTCCTGCTTTTTATACAGCCACAGGTGTGGGCACCACAATTGCAGAAAATAAAGACATCCGAAAATTTAACAATAGAGAATACATATTGGAAGAATCCTTGTTTGGTGACTTCGCTTTTATAAAAGCATGGAAGGGGGATTCCTCTGGCAATCTCATATTTAGGAAAACAGCACGAAATTTCAATCCCATTATGGCAACCGCTGCACGCACAACCATTGCAGAGGTGGAGGAGCTTGTGGAACCGGGGGAACTAGACCCCGACCATATCCACACACCCGGTATTTATGTAAACCGTATCATTCAAAGCACATTTGAAAAACGAATTGAGCAAAGAACAGTAAGGAGATAATTTCCATGGCGCTATCCAGAGAAGAAATAGCAAAAAGAATTGCCCAAGAGCTAAAGGACGGGTTTTATGTAAATTTAGGTATTGGAATACCCACCCTTGTGGCCAATTATATTCCTAAAAACGTGAACGTTACCCTACAAAGTGAAAACGGATTACTGGGAATTGGTCCCTTTCCTACGGAAGAAGAGGTAGATGCCGATCTTATCAATGCGGGAAAACAAACCATAACGGAATTACCCGGCTCCTCCCACTTTTCCAGTGCAGACTCTTTTGCCATGATTCGAGGAGGACACATGGATCTTTGTGTACTCGGTGCCATGCAAGTGGATGTTTCTGGTGCTGTTGCCAACTGGATGATCCCCGGTAAAATGGTAAAGGGTATGGGTGGAGCAATGGACCTTGTGGCAGGAACAAAAAATATAATCATAGCTATGCAACATATGACAAAAGGTCGATCGAAAATTCTTAACAAATGCAACTTGCCACTTACGGGTGTACAATGCGTAAGTATGGTAGTAACAGAACTATCTGTGCTAAAACTGGAGCCGCTAAAAGGATTTCATCTTTTGGAAAGAGCTCCTGGGGTAAGTATCGAGGAAATTAAAAGCGCCACAGAAGCTCCATTACTGATCGACGGAGACGTTCCAGAAATACAGCTGTAAAACAACTCAAATCAAGGAGGAGATGAGTATGGGAGCAAGAAGTCTAAAAAAAGGAGAAACGCTTATCGAGGAAGGTGAGCATAGTCTTAATATGTACTGGCTGCAATCGGGCAGCCTGCGTTTATATAAAAGAAAAGGCAGAGGATTTATAGAGCTTGGAGTGGTCAAGTCTGGAGAAATCGTGGGAGAGATGTCCTTTTTGGATAAAAAATCTCGCTCCGCCTCAGTGACTGCCCTAGAAAGCTCCCAAGTTGTGGAAATTCCCAGAGGGAAATTCGAAGAAATAATTCAAGAACAACCCAAATGGATGATTTCTTTAATTGCTACCCTAGTAAAGCGACTAAGGAACAGCAATAATGAATTACAAGAAGCAAAGAATGCTTCCCTCGTATATGTAAATGAGGAAAGTGGAAAAACAAAAACATACTATGAATTTATCACCATGAATACATTACTACGCATCCTTACCATCCTTTTGCTAGGGAGTAAGGTATACGAGGAAAACAGCACAGAGGGAAAAACAAAGGGCATGCCTTTCTCCATATTAAGAATGTATGGAAATCATATTATGGGAATACCTGAAGTAAAAATAAATGCTGCCTTAGAAATGATGCGAGAAGCAAAGGTATTGGCCATGGAGAAAAAAGAAGAAAACCCTTTAATCCATATTTTCAATACAGACCTCATTAAAAGATTCATACATTGGCAGTATGAACAAAATATAGCCACTAAAGATAATCAAGTTAACTTAAGTGAAAATGGTCACCGTATTTGTAAATGTATCTATGACTATGGAGAATTAAATACTTTTGGAAATAAAGAAGTAGGCATTTTAGATATGCAAGCCATTTATGAGACTGCTGCAAAGAAAACAGAAAATAAAACTCCTTTTGATTTTCGTTCCTTTAATGAGTTAGTAAAATCAGGATTTGCCCAAGAACTACGAATAGTTAGCAATACAAAGAAAACTACGGAATTCCAAGTAAAGAAATTCCAAGCCCTATATCCTTGCTTACATCTCCAACAGAAACTTTATCTATTTAATAATAAGAAAGGGCGAGGTTGATTATTCTTTATTATAGATAATCTCTATTTTATCATTGCCACTGTAACGAGCATCTCCATAGAGCTTAATAAAATAACCTGACTTATAATTTCCTCTTACAGGGAAATAGGAAGTGCCTTTTCCTTCTTGATACTCATGGGCAGTATTATCACTTAGAAATAAAGACCAAGAATTTCCTTCATCACCCACAAGAATATTTGGAATAATTTCACCATTTTTCTTTATTATAATAGAGGAAAGTATGGGCTTATTCTTTAAAGCAATAAAATCGAACTGTACTGCTTTTATGGCATCTTTGAGTTGCTCTCCAATATGGCTCAAAACATTATTCACGTCACTGGAGCAAATATTATAATTCTCACCATTGGTAACGGTTTCGTATGCACTGTCAATCCGAAGCGCCATGTCCTGGTAACGCTTTCCTGGAAAAGCTTGCGCACCATGACAGTTTTTGGTTCGCCTGTCGGCAGATATACTATAGAAACCTATTTGAGAAATATGGTCCTTGAGCCGACTACTGCCTGTGGTAGTAGTAAGAAGGTTTAAAAAACTATCAGCAGCACCCTTATACCCTGTATTGTTATAATCAATAATCAATTTACCATCGCTGCGTAACCTATGAGCTACATCTGTTGTTTCTTCACCATTGGTCAAAACAATAATCACTAAAAGAGCCCCATCACGAAGAAAGCCACTTCCCCTCATGGAATCTGTATCTTTCAAATATCCAGAAATATTCTTAAATGCAGTGTCTTCAGTACTAACAATCTCCCCTTGGAAAGAATACCAACCACTATCCCTACTCTCATTAAAGGTACTATACTCCTTTGTACTCAAACACTTTGTTCGAATCGTAGTGCAATCTGAGGCCAGAATATAGCGATCCCTAAGGTCTGGAGTGGTACCCACATTCTGCAAAGGCAGTACCGCAAAATGGTAATCTGAGAATTTGCCCAAATTAGATGTAAATATATTTAACTGACCCTTCAGGCGCTCCAGTGGGTAGCGCATGGAGGCTGATATATCCTGAATAACAAGAATATCCACCTGAGGGCTTGTGTATTGATTGGCACGAAAGCTCTGGGTAAAATCCTGCTTATCAAATGTGGCATCCTCACAGGCCATAATATTCAGCATTAGGGCGAAAAGTAGGAACTTACCCACTCTAGCAACCGTTGTATATTTATTCTTCATATTCATAAACTATTTTCCTCTCTACACTCTACTAAGCAAAATTAATGCCATGTTTTGGTCCATGGGGTAAATATATTGTAAATAACTGAATTTATTGGATTTTTTTTCTGAACCCCCCTAGCCCCCACCCAAAGTCAGCCCTTTCATACACTAGAAATTTGTAGAAATTTTATACAGGTGAATACTTGCTGTCCACCCCCATATCCATCATACTAAGGGGGTGGAAAGTACGGATTCAGATCGGAAGAAATCCCCCAGCACCCAATGGTTCATTGTCAATAATGAGACTCTCATAGGTCCCCTGGAGGAAAGTGAGCTCGTTCAGCTAGCCCAGAAAGGGGAGATAAGCCCCGTCTCCTTTGCCTGGAGGAAGAGCCTGGAAAAATGGACCCCCCTGTATGAAATCCAGGAGTTTCAATCCCTCCTACCCTCCAAGCCCTCCCCTGCACTCCTAGAGGAAGCAAAAAAGAGATCCATAAAACCCCCTAAAAAAACAAACATAAGAAAAAGAGAGTGGTTTGTATACACGGATCACACCCAATATGGTCCCTTCTCAGAGGATGAACTAGCCCTCGTGAATGGAATCAGTGCCAAGTCCTTTGTTTGGAAGAGTGGTATGAAAAACTGGGAAAGTATTCAAGATATCCCCAGCCTAATATTAAACTTTGCAAACTCGTCTGAAATCTCAGAATCCAATGAAAAACGAAATATGCCAAGACATCCCTTTCATGCAAAAATTCTATTTATCAATAATACGGAGACTGGCTGGGGACTTTGCCGAGATATTAGCATCGGTGGCGTCCAACTCCTCATAGACAATCCTCTCGTAAGTGTGGGAGATAAATTAAAATTAAATATCAGCGCAGAAGGCTATATTCCTGCTTTTACTTGCTCAGGAGAAGTTGTGCGTATGCTAGAGAACCATAGAGGATTTAGCTTTCGTTTTGAAGGACTTCCAGAAACTGCTCAAAAGGCTATTGAGAAATACAATTCCAAATGATTTTTACTTCAAGTGATAAAACAAATATTCATTACAACAGTTTCTGCAAAGAAAATAATAAAGCTAGCCTACTTGTTTTGCACGGTTTGGGGGAACACCCTGGACGATATGAGGAATTTAGAAAAAAAGCAGAACAAGAAAATCTAGATATACATTTAATGTCTCTTAGGGGTCACGGTTGTTCCGAAGGCACTAGGGGGCATGTGGATAATTTTTCCCAATACCATGAAGATATTTCCGCATGGTATTCCTGTTTAAAGGAACAAGGACACCTGAGATCTCCTATTTTTCTTTTTGGTCATAGCTTGGGAGGATTGATTTTTTTAGACTATATCCTCCACAGTAGACAGCCCCTAACATATAACGTTTCTGGGATAGCCCTATCTTCTCCTGCACTAGGAATAAACACACCACTCAAGGTAATTAAGCCCTTCTTAGATACGGGAGCCTTTGGATTTTTAGAGCGTCTACAGTTTCCCAATTCCATAAAGCCAAAATATCTAAGCCATGATAAAAAATATCTACGCAACTATAAGGAAGATCCTCTTATACATAACAAAATAACATTAGCGTTGTTTCGCCATCTCTTGGGTGCTATTCACAAGGTATGGAAAACAAAATCTAAAATTAATGTGCCCATATTATTTTTTATAGCCGGGGAAGATAAAATTGTGGACTCGCAAGCAATTTTATCTTTTGCAAAATCTTCTGTAGTAGAGAATAAAAAAATAGAAAAATTACCAGGATTTTATCACGAAGTGTTTCAGGAAAAAGGAAAAGCAAAGGTCTACAGCACTTTCTTTAAATGGATAAACCAATGTCTGAAGAAAAAAGAAAAAAACTAATCAAGCTCGCCCACAAATTAAGCTACAAAGAGGGAAACTTCACTCTTGCTTCGGGAAAGAAAAGTCGCTTTTATTTAGACTTAAAGGAGTTAACTCTATCCCAGGAAGGCCTCCAACTCATCGGTGAACTGGCTTGTGAAAAAATGGAGCAACACTGGTCTCATATTCATGCTGTGGGAGGAATGACTCTAGGAGCGGACCCCTTAGCTGTAGCGATTATACTGGAAGCCGCAAAACACAAACAAAAACTAGCTGCATTTATTATCCGAAAAGCAGAAAAAGATCATGGCATCTCCCGACCCATGGAGGGAACCCAAAGATTTCCCAAAGGAGCTAAGGTGCTGGTACTGGAGGATGTGACCACCACAGGAGGATCCGCACTCCAAGCGATTCGTATACTCCAGAACGGTGGCTTTCAAGTGGAGGGGCTCCTTACCGTTGTTGACCGTGAGGAAGGGGCAAGGAACCTTTTTGATAAAGAAAAAATTCCTTTCCACTCTTTATGTACACTGGAAGAAGTTAGAACTAGCAATAAATAAAATTATTCCAGAAAAAATAAATATATTTAAAGACTCGCTTTCTTATTTTTTCATATTTTACCTTTCTTATTTAATTTTAAACTAAACATATTTTATATTTATCCGAATTGTTTTCTATGCGTATTAAATGAATTCATTTAATATTCTTTAACAAAGGAGAACTGTAAATGTATTTATTCAAAACATTTTTTTTAAAACGAAATATATATATTCTAATAGCGTTATCTGCTATCACCACACTCAGTAGATGTGGTGGACAGAATAACGACTTCACAATAGTAAAAAGACCGATTTTAGTATTAGTAAATCCTGCTTTTTCCAATAACACTACTCCCACATTTACACTGAAAAACTTAGAACCTGGAGGTAAAATTGCATTATATTCTGACGAATCCTGTTCCATAGCAGTACAAATCGACATTAAAGTAACAGGAAGAACCATGAACCTCACACTCTCTCCTGCTTTGATCAATGACGGTACCTATACTTACTCTATAAAGCAAACAAATCAAGCCAACAACAGTTCAGAGTGCTCTAACGTTGTGATCTATACATTGGACACACAAGTGCCCAGCTCACCTACTTTCTTAGAATCCGGAACACCTATTTTTTCTCAAGAATCTCGTCCTACTTTTTCAATAACAAATCTTGAAAATGGAACTATACTTCAGTTCTATTCTGATTCAACCTGCTCCCCTAGTTCAGAGCTACTAATAAGTAGAAATGCTACAGATATTAGTCTCGAAGCAGATTTAACTAGCGATGGAATGTATTCCTTTTATGCAAAGCAAACAGATCAGGCAGGAAATATTTCAACCTGCTCTAGTAATGCTATAAGCTATACATTGGATAGGCAGGCTCCCAGTGCGCCCACTTTCTTAGCATCCGGAACACCTATCTTTTCTCAAGAACCCCGCCCCACTTTTGCAATGATGGATCTTGAAGATGGATCGATAGTTCAGCTATATTCCAATTCAAGCTGCTCCCTTACCTCAGAGATAGAAATAAGCAGAAATAGCGCAAATATAATACTCACCTCGGATTTAAGCAGTGCCCCAACCTATTCTTTTTATGCAAAACAAACAGATCAAGCAGGAAATGTTTCAACCTGCTCCACTGATACCATAATGTATACATTGGACACACAGTTGCCTATCGCACCTAGCTTCTCCGCATCCGGAACAGTTATTTTTTCCAAAAATCCTCAACCCACTTTTGCACTAACAGATCTAGAGGACGGAAGCACGGTTCAGCTCTATTCTAATTTAACCTGCTCTTCTAGCTCAGAGATATCCATAAGCCAAAGTGGATCAGATATAACACTAGATATAGGTAGCGACGCAACCTATTCTCTCTATGCAAAGCAAACAGATAAATCAGGAAATGTTTCAGCCTGCTCCACCAGTACCGTAACATATACATTGGATAGACAAGCGCCCACTGCGCCTATTTTTGCTGAAACATCTGTTTTTTCTCAAAATCCTCAACCCACTCTTGCAATGACAAATCTTGAAGATGGTGCCACGACTAATCTCTATTTTAGATCAGGCTGCTCTTCTAGCTCAATAGTAGCGGCAAGCAGATCTGGCACAAATATAGTAGTCATTTCAAGTTTAGGTGCCGATGCAGCCTATTCCTTCTATGCAAATCAAACGGATCAGGCAGGAAATGTTTCAACCTGCTCCAGCACTCCCATAAATTACACATTGGATAGCCAAGCACCCACTGCACCTAGCTTTACCGAAACATCTGTTTTTTCCCAAAATCCTCAACCCACTTTTGCAATGACAGATCTAGAGGACGGAAGCACAGTTACACTCTATTCTGATTCAACCTGCTCTTCCAGCTCAGAACGATCCGTAAGCAGATCTGCCGAAAATATAACACTCACCACAGATATAGGTAGCGATGGATCCTATTCCCTCTATGCAAAACAAACAGATAAATCAGGAAATGTTTCAACCTGCTCCACCAGTACCGTAACATATACATTGGACACACAGTTGCCTAGCGCACCTAGCTTCTCCACATCCGGAGTACCTGTTTTTTCCCAAAATCCTCAACCCACTTTTGCAATGACAGATCTAGAAGATGGAAGCACAGTTACACTCTATTCTGATTCAACCTGCTCTTCCAGCTCAGAACTATCCACAAGCAGAAGCGGCACAAATATAACACTCACCACAGATATAGGTAGCGATAGATCTTATTCCCTCTATGCAAAACAAATGGATCAAGCAGGAAATGTTTCAACCTGCTCCACTGATACCCTAACATATACATTGGATAGACAAACGCCCACTGCGCCTAGCTTTACCGAAACATCTGTTTTTTCTCAAAATCCTCAACCCACTTTTGCAATGACAGATCTAGAAGATGGAAGCACAGTTACACTCTATTCTGATTCAGCTTGTTCTTCCAACACAGAACTATCCGTAAGCAGATCTACCGAAAATATAACACTCACCACAGATATAGGTAGCGATGGAGCCTATTCTCTCTATGCAAAACAAATGGATCAAGCAGGAAATATTTCAGCCTGCTCCACTGATACCCTAACATATACATTGGATAGACAATCTCCCATTGCGCCTAGCTTTACCGAAACATCTGTTTTTTCTCAAGAACTTCGCCCCACTTTTGCAATGACAGATCTAGAGAGCGGAAGCACAGTTACACTCTATTCTGATTCAGCTTGTTCTTCCAACACAGAACTATCCGTAAGCAGAAGCGGCACAAATATAACACTCACCACAGATATAGGTAGCGATGGAGCCTATTCCCTCTATGCAAAACAAATGGATCAAGCAGGAAATGTTTCAACCTGCTCCACTGATACCCTAACATATACATTGGATAGACAAACGCCCACTGCGCCTAGTTTTACCGAAACATCTGTTTTTTCTCAAGAACTTCGCCCCACTTTTGCAATGACAGATCTAGAGGACGGAAGCACAGTTCAGCTCTATTCTAATTCAGCCTGCTCTTCCAGCTCAGAACTATCCATAAGCAGAAGCGGCACAAATATAACACTCACCACAGATATAGGTAGCGACGCAACCTATTCTCTCTATGCAAAACAAACGGATCAAGCAGGAAATGTTTCAACCTGCTCCACTAATACCCTAACATATACATTGGATAGACAAGCGCCCACTCCGCCTAGCTTTACCGAAACATCTGTTTTTTCTCAAAATCCTCAACCCACTTTTGCAATGACAGATCTAGAGGACGGAAGCACGGTTCAGATCTATTCTGATTCAACCTGCTCTTCCAGCTCAGAACTATCCGTAAGCAGATCTACCGAAAATATAACACTCACCACAGATATAGGTAGCGACGCAACCTATTCTCTCTATGCAAAGCAAACGGATCAAGCAGGAAATGTTTCAATCTGCTCCACTAGTACCGTAACATATACATTGGATAGACAAGCACCCAACACTCCCATTTTAAGCTTAGTAACACCCAGTACTTCCTTTCATACTAATCCCACTTTTAATCTCACCGGTTTAGAAGTTGGAAGTACGATTGCCTTATATTCCAATGAAAATTGTTCCAGCTCTGAACAGCAAATGAACATAACAAGCTCTGACATGGATATAACCTTATCTTCAGCTTTGACCACTGATGCCAGTTACTCTTTTTCTGCAAAACAAACGGATCAAGCAGGAAACGCATCGAATTGCTCCACCAATACAGTGAGCTATGAATTAGACACTACACTTTTTGTATCTCTTTGGCGTGTTGGAGTGTCGGGATATGGAGATGAAGACATGAGTGTTACCCTTCCCCTAAGTTTTGGCTTTACATATGATTTCACCGTTGATTGGGGTGATAATCAAGCTGCCACAGTTGACGCTTATGATAGTGTCAATATAACTCATAATTATACAAATGCCGGGGATTATATAATTACCATCAAAGGAACTGTAGAGGCCTGGTATTTTAATAATTCTGGAGATAAAAATAAAATTATTGAAGTGCAAAATTTTGGAAAAGTAGCTTGGTTAAACCTTAAAAATGCTTTTCATACTTGTGAAAAACTCGAAAAATTTATTGCTGGAAGTACAGATACCTCTCAAGTAACAACTATGGCTTCAATGTTTACTAATTCCAGTAGTTTAACTGAACTTGATTTATCTAGTTTTAATACCCTTAGTACAACAAATATGAGCAACATGTTTTATAATGCTTCAAGTTTAACCTCACTTGATTTATCTAATTTTAATACCATTAATACAACAAATATGAGCTACATGTTTTATAATGCTTCAGGTTTAACCTCACTTGATTTATCCAGATGGACTGTCTCTAATGTAAACAATATAAACAATATGTTTCTCGATACTTCAAGTTTGGCATCAATTAATCTAGCTGGCTGGCAACTTGATTCTGTGCCCTTTACTACTGATCCAAGTAAAGGTGAAGCAGCCCTACCAGCGGATGAGGACCTTACTCTCACTTGCAGTACTGGCGAGACAACATTTCTTGATAGAACGTGTGATGAAAATCAATAGCCTCTAATCTGTGATCATACCTTGTATTCCAGTGGCTCGAAGTACTGTCAGCTAAAGAGCACAGGTGTGACTATTTTCTACGCAGTTTGAGCGACATTGTGAGAGGTGGAGAGTTTTAATGAGTTTTAAGAGACTGGGCAAAAGGTAGATATCCCCTTGCCTATCTCAAGCATGAGATAAGCACGCATAAATAGATATTTTAGAAACAAAAAAGCCCCCTTTTTTTGAAAGGAGGCTTTTATATTAGGGAGATAAATTTGTGATAAATTATGGCTTAATTATCTAGCTCTGTTTTGTCTACTAGGTCTCTTAGTAGATATCCCAAGCTGAGTAGTTTTTTCATTTTCTTCATTAAAAGAGTTTCTATACTTTTTAGGCAGAAACTCGTATCGTTTCTGCGAGGCCCAGACCTTGTTGAAACAGGCTGATTTATCAAAAGAAGCATCATTCTTAAAATCATCAATAACATAAACCATCTTTATAACTCCAATTGTTTCAATTATAACGAAGCCTAGACTAGTAACAAAGAAAGCAGTAGTATTTAAACCAGGAATAAGAGCAATAACAACAATTGTTGCCAACCCCGCTCCTGTCCGGACTAAAAGATTTGCATCCACTATATCTTTAACAATTTTTCTCCAATAATCCTGCTCTCCACCACATTGTGTTGCCAGATCATCAGATAATCTTATAATGAATGCTTCGTTCACAGATCCTGAGTTTGAAATAGACTCTCTCCCTCTGGAATCTCCGGTAAATCCAAATCCAATAGAGTATCCTGTTACTGGTAATGTTATAGCAAGCACCATTGTGATCACTGTTGTTATATTTTTATTTCTTCGATTTTTCATAATTACTGTTCTTTCTAAGTTTTAATTTAAGTTTAATTATCATACCTGTATTTGTTAATGCAAGGGACGTGCCAAAATACGCCAAAAGAGATATTTTTCTGAAAAATTCTTTATTTTCAGACGTTTACATTTTTAGCCTCGGACCTGCACGTACAAGGATTATAGAAAAGGAAGCTCTTAGATTGACTAAAAATCAAACAGTTGTCGAAAATATTTGCAGTCGTTTCCATGAATTTCTGTGCTGAATCGGCTGGAAAGGGGGGGAGTTTAGTGCTTCTGCCTACGCCCCTTAGGGGGAAGAGGTATCAGCAACTAGATTGCGAAGCTTTCTTTTTATCGAGCTGGGAAAGTTCATATCAACAGGCAAATACTCTAGCCACTCTTCCATACTTGCATGCATGATTAGGGCACAGGGATAGCCCACCTCTTCCATAATTTGCGAATATAGGGCTTAAGGAGTCCTCTGGGGTACTGGAATCTCCTCCCAGAGCCCCGTCCCCTTACGATGCTCTCTGGGCCCTTTTGCAGCCGTCTGATGATCTGCTTACGATTTAGCGGACACACCTTCACGGCCTCATCCAGTATTCTCGTTTTTTCTCTCTTAAGGCTATTGCGGTAAAGCTCCGCTATTGCTAGTAAATATTGTGTTACGGCTTGTTTGTTCATAATGTACCTCCTTGGTATGTTAATTTCACAGTTATATTTTCCCTGGAATTGCGTTGTGAGTCAACCGAGCCGTAACTCACTGTTCTCAAAGCCATTTTGGTGACGTTTTTTGTGAGTCAATTCGGTTTTTTGAGAAAAAAATCAAAACGTACTTGACTAATGCAGTGCATTATGTCATAATGCACTTACCAAACTAATGCGTTGCGCTGTTTTGGTAAATGTTAACAATAAAAAAGGAGAAATAGAATGAAGAAACAAAATAATATAACAAGAATAATAACAATGGTGCTTGCTGTCGGGTTTTTACCGACAGTTGGGCATTCTAATGAGCCAGAATTCGGCTTTACTGGAGATTCTAGAGGGGCAGAGTTTATGAGGGAGAGGTACCCTGCAGAGCTACTGGACGAATTGGTAGCAGAGTGTGGTGGAGAGCCGGAAGTTTGGAAAGAATACTTCAGACTACGTGACACTTCAATGGCTATAATGGGTATGGGGGTAGTCGTATTTGTCCCATCATTTCTTACTCTTTTAAATACAAGTACTGCTGCTACTGTTAATCTTGCCGGTTCTAGCTCTCTAGCTTCAGTTGTAACAGCTGCAGGGGGATTTCTGGGTGCTGCATTTTATAAGCCTCTCAGTTCGTCGCAATTAGAGTGTGCTGAAGAAAGTGACGTATGGTAATAACAATAAAAAAACGAGTAAATGCAATAACTGATTAATAAGTTATTTCGAATATAAAAGCTCTCTTTAAAAAAGTGGGCTTTTTTTTCGCCTAAAACAGCTCCTGCACTGGGCTTTCCGCAGCATAAAAAAAGTGATGAAACCTAAAACACCCAAGAAACGTCCGACTATTCCAGTCGTATGATTTTGTTTCAAAATGATCAGGCGAATAATACAAAATGATCAAGCTGCCCTTATTTGCCCTGATTTTACCTGTTTTCAGGTTAGAATACAAAAACATATTTTATTTGACTTATTTTTTTAACCTCCTGTTTTTATTGTGTTTATTTAATTATATTCTTTTTTATAGATGATGCGCAATGCGTTGGAGGTGACGGTGAGATTCGAACTCACGAACCGAGGTTTTGCAAACCTGTCCCTTAGGCCACTCGGGCACGTCACCTTTGTTTTGTTTTATGAAAGTATGATTAAACACCTGGTTGGTCTCCCCAGATAAGTTTATGCATTTGGGGTTGGAAGCGTACGGGAAGGCCGTCTTTAAGAATAAGTTTGGGTAACCATTCCAGGTTTCCCTTTTCTGGAGAGACGGGAGATAGGTGGATGATAAATCGTTCCAGGTTGTGGTCGACAATAAAATTTTTAGCAAAGGTATAGTCATTTTGATCCACTAATACAAATTTTACTTCATCATTGGGGCGAAGTTTAGAAATATTTTCTATTGTTTTACTATTTGCCTCGCCACTCCCAGGAGTCTTTATATCCATAACAATTCGTACCTCAGAGGGCACTACAGATATATCTTCCACACCATTTGTTTCCAACATTACTTCATAGCCGTGCTCAATGAGTCTTTCCATTAGGCCGGGGCATTCCTTTTGCTCCAGCGGCTCTCCACCAGTCACCTGCACCAGTTTTGTGGGATAGGACTGGACCTGCTCCATTATTTCTGCGATAGACATTTCTTTTCCCTGGTAGTAGGCATATTTTGTGTCGCAATAACCGCAGCGAAGCTTGCAGCCTGTGAGTCGAATAAATGCACACGGGCGACCCATCTGGGTGCTCTCTCCTTGCAAACTGTAAAAAATTTCATTTATTTTCAAAACAAAAACCTTCGAAATGCATTGCCTCAATGAATACAAAGATTAGCACAATACAACCCCATACTGGGAGAATATAATAAATTTTAAAGCAAAAGGAGCGCCGCGCTATTGTGGGTTTAATCTTTAGATGCGAAAACTCAAGCTAAAACCGTAGGTGACAATATTCCCTCCCGTTTGGTACTCAGGAGCACCAATATCTGTGGGGTTTGTCTTGATGATTTTTTTATCCACCAAGTCCTGGTATTGGAAAAAACCATTGAGTCGTATTCGATCTGTTGCCTGCCAAGGGCTAGCCACAGCAATGCCCACACCCAAACTAAATACATGCTTATCGTTATCCACAAAATTAGTTTTTCCGTTTTGCTCCGGCACAAATGTTTCCTGATAAAAATATCCAGACCGCAATGTTATTTCTTTCAAAAAAGACCGAGAGTATTCTTTTTGGTACTGAATGCCAATCTTGGGAACCCAAATATCCGTAAACGGCTTTGCTTCTTCACCAAAACTGAGTGCATTAATCGAACCTTGAGTGTAGGGACTTTTATATTCACTCCACCCTATTCGAGATATATCTACAGATGCAGTCCAATTTTTCCATGGCTTTGCGGAAATAGAGAGAGTCCACTCCGACGGATGAAATAGGAAAAATCGGGATGTTTGAGTTTTAATGGGCACACCTGAAATCTCCACATTGGCATCAATTTTAGATTGAAATTCCCGTTTTGTTCGATACAGCAATCCAACCATTAGGGGCAGTTTTTCTTTATTGTCGTAATTAAAGTCGTATACGAGAGCGAGAAAAGGACGGAGCTTGTTGCGAACTTCAACCACAGAACCTGACCATTGAACGGAATCGTCTTTTCGAAAATTATAATACGCCACTGATTCAATCGACGTATCCCCGCCCACCCCCAAAGAAAGCCCATCATAAACTCGAAAGCCCGCACTAAATACATAGAAAACATTACGACTCAAATCCTGATAAGTGAGATAAAAAGGATGGTTCACTGGATTTTCCTGGGATCTGGAAATAGATTCACTGGGTAGGTAGGCAGCTAGGCCAAATGTGAGGGGTCGGGTTTTTTTACCTATGGGTATGGTGAGACCCAGTACTTGTCCAAATCCTCCTAAAACCTTAGAGGAATTGAATTTTCCCATCGTTCCTGTTTTATCAATCACCACTGTTCCGAATGAACGAAGGTTGGGTTTCATGGATAAAAAGCCTATGGAAAGCTCTGTTTTAGAGAGAAATCCAAGCGCTGCGGGATTGGTATATGTGTTATAGCTGCCTGACTGATCTTTAATTAAACTCGTTGTGCCCATGGATATACTCTCTGGACCAAAGCCAAACGTACGCGACAAACCCGTGCCTTGAGCCTCTAGGGAAAGAAAAAGAAAAATATATGCTAGCTTTTTCATCTATTCCCGTATTCCCATCAATCGACGAATGAGAAGTAAAATATCCTCAAGCTCTCCAGAGTTTATTTTTTCTCTTAAAAAATCTAGAGAGGGAAGCACTTTTTTGTCTTCAAGCAATTGACTCAAAGAAATAAGCACCTCAGTGAAATTAGGATCTCTCATTAACTGGGCTAGCTTTTTTCTCTGCTCATCTTTATTACCGGAGGTTTCACTAAAGATTTCATTTAATTCTTTCACGTCGGATTCTTGCACCACTTTTCCTAAAGAAAGCAGGAAACGTTCCGTATCTTTTTTTCCTTCTGAAAATAAAGGCCTAGTGGCTGTGAAAATTTCTCCTCCAAGGGAACTGTGATAATTAAATTGATCCCGTGGACGAAGAAGTGCTTTTAAAACATATTTTAAAGCATCCGTTCCATCTGAGTGTTTATGGAGCTCTCTTTTATTGGCTTCCCATACATTAGTGGTCGCAATATTTTTATCATCCCGATTATAGAGCATCTTCACTAAATCGCTCCAAACGGGCATGGATTTCTCCACCCATCCTGTTCTATAACATTCGGCAAGCACGTTTACCCATCGACGAACTAAGTTACTCCCAAGCCTACTCCCATCATCTCGCTCACTCAAAGCCCGACTTAAAATATTTAAGCTGCGACTAAAACCACTCTCCACAAATAAAACATAATTATCCACATTCTCCAATAACAAAAGACCTACTTTTAAGTTTTTATCATTACCCTTAAAAATCTTTGGCAAAAGAGTTTCTTTCATCCACTCCATGTTTCCTTTATTGAGCAAGTCGAACATTCTCAACCTATGGATGATCTTCTCCATTGTGGCTGGATTACGATAAGTAGAGGAGTAAAACCACTGCATCAGCGTATATTTTTCTTCCTCATAGGACGCACCCATTAGTTCTTTTAAGAAACTAGCACCCAAGACAAGAAGATTGTCCACAACAATACTTGCCCCCCATGCATCTCTTACACTACTAAGCCATGCGGTTTTTAATTGCTTATATGGAGTATTCTCCCCATTATCTAATAAATAAATTCTAGAAAATTCCACCACTAACTCTTCCAGCACCACTGTCTTTTCTTCCGACTCAGCATCGAGCATCTCATCAAAGGCAAGTTTGGTGTATTTAGAAAGCATCTCCTCGTTACGAAATAAAGTAAGCAAGTGTTTTTTAAACGGCTCATATAATAATTTACTATTTCTTCCTTCCGAGTATTCTGACTCAAACTCCCGGGCAATCAATTCCTCTAAAACTGAATCTCCTTGGCCTGAGTCCACAAAAAACTCAGAAAAGAATTCATCTTCTAAAATCGATTTCTTTATGAAGTCTTGAAACTCATTTAAAGTAATTTCACAGTACCATAGATCCTCGTCGCAAATTTTGCCATTGTCTTTCGTAATACTTTCTTGCTGTTCAATATATTCATCGAAATAATCACTTATGCTTATATCATCAAGAATACCGTCCACTCCATGGGTAACGAAAAAATCAAATAACTTGCCATGTATCTGCGCTATGTGTTCAGGAGAACTAAGCCAACTCAACACCTGATCCATAAAACCAGGCAAGGGCTGATTGAATTCATATATTAAATGAAATAACTCGGGCACGGGAGAGTTCTTCCCAGGCGATAAAAACTTCTTCACTTTCTCACGACGATTGCTTTCACAAACATCCATATCTCCATTTCCGCTGCAACCGTTGAGAGCAGGCAACACATATTCCCCTCGTATCTCTCCACCAGCCTCCTGGTAAATGGTTCCGAAAACATCCAAGGAATTAGCATCGTCAAACATATCTAGAAAACCGTGCTCTGGATATTTAAAATCACTTAACCCATCCACTAACTCCAACAACAATAAAGCATTCGTCTTCTCTTCCCCCTGCCATACATTTTTCTTTTCCAAAAAAACAAAGAAATCTTTTGCAAAATGCGTATCTCTCCCCTTCTCCTCACTAAAAGAAAATAAATAAGATAAATTTTTGTATAACCTGGGATACTCTGGATCATAAACAAGCAAGGATAGGGGGGGCAATGCCGTGGACCAAATGTCCTTTCCACTATTGAGCGTTTGGGCAACCAAAGGCAGAGACGTACGAAATGCAGAGTTGTGAATAAGGCTGGCAAGTGAAGGTAAAAGCTCGTCAATGGGACTCTCTCCATTTTCATCTTCCTGAAACCAGGGCTCCATCTTTTGCTTAATATTTTTAGAAGCGTCGCTAATGCTGTGAACACTCTCCATTAAATTGCGTGCAAAATCGTCGAAACTTTCACTATGCAATAGGGGAGATATACCTTTAAACTTATCGTCGTAATTCAAACAATCAAATAAAGTCAAATAACTCTTCCGATTAAGCAAATCATGCTCAAAGGAAACCTGAGAACATAAATCCCTCTTCCGTAACTGCATCTCGGAATCTTCCAAAACCTGAGGAAGGAGAACAAAACTGCCTGCCGTATTCTCCCCACTGGAACAAGAAAATAAAAATGGAATCCAAAGAAAGAAAAAAAGAATCCCCTTGTGTGCGCTGAGTCTCCAAATCATGCATGGAGTTTAGCACGGGGCTGTAATTTTACGCAAGCACTAGCCATTCGATCGCAACGCGTTAATGCAAAAAATAATTAAGTAGTTTTTGGCTGGTTTTTTTGACTGGAGGGAGAACGAGAAACTCCTCTTCGCTGCTTTTGAATTTTTGTTCGAACCTGCAACAAACGAAAGGATAATTTCTCCGGCTTAGCCTTCATCAAAACAGGAACAATTCCACCCAACTTATCCACTGTGCGAATAGCTCGAGTTGAAAGATACAACTGCATCGTCCTTCCTAACTCCGGAATAGTATATTTCTTAGAACGTAGGTTTAACTCCCAACGGGTGCGAGTCCTGTTTTTGGCATGACTCACGTTGTTACCGTAATTTGGCCTTTTTCCTGTAAGTTCACATAAGCGCGGCATAATTCTAACCTCTCTACTACATCACCTATCATAGGGAAGTTCTAAAAGCAAGTTTTCAAGGATTTATTGATCTCCCGAACTAGCCCCGGCCCCCTATAAATAAGCCCCGTATACAATTCCAAAAGATTGGCCCCTGCCTCCAGTCGGGCTTTGGCATCCTCTCCATCACTCAACCCTCCCACAGAAATAAGAAGGGGCTTGGGACCCATCTGTCGACGTAATTTTTCGATATGGGAAACCGAAAGCTCCCTAAGGGGCCTGCCACTAATCCCCCCAGACTCCTGACTAAAGTCCACAGCATCCCTTTGGATCGGCAAATCCCGACGAGTGCTCGTATTCGTCGCAACAATTCCTCCACAACCACTCTCCATGGCTATATCTATGGTTTGCTCCAAGCTATCCCCCATGTCCGGCGATATTTTTAATAAAAAAGAGGGCGCATTTCCCTGCCCACATTCCCGAATCTTGGAACCAATGGACCGGAGCAAAGGTCGCAAAAAATTTTCCTCCTGCAAATCACGCAAACCAGGCGTGTTCGGAGAACTAATATTCACCACAAAAAAATCCGCATAACGGTAAAGCCTCTCTATCAATAAAACATAATCCAAATGGGCTTTCTCCAGAGGAGTATCCTTATTTTTTCCAATATTGATCCCAATGGGACAGGCCCTGGAACCCAACCTCTCTAAACGCTGAGCCACCACCCCCATCCCCTCATTATTAAATCCCATTCGATTAATAAGACCCTCAGATTCCTTTAACCGAAACAAACGGGGCTTGGGATTTCCCCCCTGAGGTAACGGGGTAACCGTACCAATCTCCACAAAACCAAAACCCAATGCCATCATCGAAGGCAGCAACTCCCCATTTTTATCAAAGCCCGCAGCCAAGCCTAATGGGGAGTGAAATGCTCGGTTAAAATATTCATATTTTTTCTCTCCTCGAAGATAATAAGGAAAAGAAAACGCCACCTTATTGGTTATTTTCAGAAAAAACAGAACAACACTGTGGGCCATCTCTGGGGGGATGCGAAAAAAAATCCAACGAAAGAATTGCCAAACCATGAATAACTTTATATCACAGGTATAAGGAGAAGGTTGCCAAAGCCATAATCGTGCTTATTCTATTAAGGAAGCGAAAATACTATGACCATGAAAAAAACAAAAAAAATCCAAACTGGCGTATCTAAGGACCACCCCCCCGTACTCCCCCTTATGGCCATAGAGTCCAGCCCTGTGTTTCCCGGCCTTGTTGCCTCCATTCATGTCCCCCCAGGAAAATCCATCCTAAGCATTAAGCGGGCCATGTCTGAAAATCGTATCATTGGCTTTCTTCTGCCCAAGCAGGAACTCAAACACCCTCCCCACACAGAGGAAGCGGATGCTGATGCTCCTGAGGTGCACTATTCCATGGATGAGCTCTACAGAAAGGGCGTGAGTGTACGCATCCTAAAAAAAGTACTCATGCCGGACGAAAGCATGAATATACTCGTCCACGGCATTGAGCGTTTCCAAGTGAGTATTCTCCTGCAAAAGGATCCCTATATATATTCTCGTGTGAAGTACATGAAAACTTCCGACAAAAAAACAAAGGAAACAGAGGCACTGGCAAGAACAATTATTCAGCAAGTAAAGCACCTTTCTAAGTCCAATCCCTTCTTTACGGAAGAGATGAAAATTGCCATGATCAATTCGCCTTCCCCGGGTGTCCTATCGGATATGGTTGCCTTTGCTCTTTCCTTGCATGGAAAGGAAGCCCAGACCTATTTAGAAACCTCGAACGTACGGGAACGTCTCCTAAAACTGCTTGTATTCCTTCGTAAGGAAAAAGACATGGCCGACGTGCAAAGAAAACTAGCCGACGAGGTGGACCTGCGTGTGGAAAAATTCCAACGGGAATATATGCTCAAGGAGCAGCTAAAGAGTATTAAAAAAGAATTGGGCATGGAGGAAGATGAAAAGACAAAGGAATATCGTCTGCTCAAAGAAAAAATAAAAAAAGCGGACCTTCCAAAGCACGCCCAAACGGTGGCAGATCAGGAACTGCGACGACTACAAACCATCACAGAACACAGCCCAGAATACCACCTCACCCGGAATTATATCGAGTGGATCGGTGATCTCCCATGGACAAAATTCACCGAGGATAATCTCAACTTAAAAAATAGTTCTATAATTTTAGATAAAGACCATTTTGGGCTAAAGGACGTGAAAGATCGCATCCTAGAGTTCTTAGCGGTACGTAACCTCAAGCCAAAATCTGAGGGCTCCATACTATGCTTCGTGGGTCCCCCTGGCGTGGGGAAAACAAGCTTAGGAAAGGCTATCGCGAAAGCATTGGGACGAAATTTCTTTCGCTTTTCCTTGGGAGGCATGCGGGATGAAACGGAAATCAACGGTCACCGACGAACATACGTGGGAGCTATGCCGGGAAAAATCATACAAGCCCTCAAGCGAGTGGGATCCAACAACGCCCTTATCATGTTCGACGAAGTGGACAAAATGCACAGCAGTTACCACGGAGACCCTGGCGGGGCTCTTCTGGAAGTTCTGGACCCAGAACAAAATAAAAATTTCCTAGATCATTATTTGGATATTCCTTTTGACCTATCGAAAATCATGTTCATTGCTACTGCCAACGATATCTCCACCATTTCTCCAGCCCTACGGGATCGCATGGAAATCATAGAGCTCCCCGGCTACACCCAAGAGGAAAAGGAAATTATTGCTAAAAAACATGTCATTCCCCGATCTTTGGAAAAGCATGGCTTGAAAAATACAATGCTAAAAATTCCTGTGGCTAGCTTACGAAAAATTTTAAACAACTACGCAAGGGAACCGGGGGTACGAAGCCTACAGCAACAGATGGATAAAATCTGTAGACGAACGGCTCGCATGCGAGTGGAAGGCAAAAGGGGAAAGAAAGCCATAACTGTCCAGCCCACAAAAATAGAGGACTGGCTAGGCCCTCAACGCTTCTTCAATGAAGCCCAATCTCGACTCCAACAGCCCGGCGTAATGACAGGCCTTGCTTGGACACCCATGGGAGGAGAACTCCTATTTATTGAAGCCATTGCACTCCAGGGAACGGGAGAACTAAAGCTTACGGGAAAAATGGGCGACGTGATGACTGAAAGTGCAAAAATTGCTCTCTCCTACCTAAAAAAATATCTCCACCAACAAAAGAATCTGAAATTGCGATCCGTTGTTAGGAACAAAAAAAATGAAAACCCCATGGTCTCTCCACAAGAGTGGTTCAAAACCCACGATATCCATGTACATATTCCTTCCGGTGCGATTCCTAAGGACGGCCCTTCAGCAGGCATTACCATGTCCTCTGCCCTATTGTCCCTGACCTTGGGAAAACTAGCCCAACCCAAAATTGCCATGACGGGAGAATTATCTTTGGTGGGCAGGGTGCTACCCGTTGGTGGTGTGCGAGATAAAGTACTTGCTGCTAAACGTTCGGGTATTAAGCATATCATTTTACCCGAATGGAACCGTCAGGACTTAAAAGAAATTCCATTGAGCCAACGCAAAGGATTAAAATTCAGTTTTGTGTCCCATGTAAATAAGGTTTTTGATCTAGTTCTGCGTTAAAGAAAACCATTGCCCATAACAGACCTCTAGTGGTAAAAAAAACAAGCAATTATGGAAACAAAAGCAACAAACAACAGGGCGTATTTTAGGGCGTATTTTAGAGCGTATTTTAGAGCGTATTTTTTTCTCACCCCTACCATGCTCCTACTCCTAGCCACTAATTCTTTGGCCAGCAACCTAACGCTTCGCCTTATGCACGAATCCACCCTTTCCACCAACACCTTCTTTCAAAACACAAAGCTGGGCGGACTATCGGGTCTTCACCTAAGTGGCAACACAATTCTTGCCATTAGTGATGATAAAGGTTTTCACAGTCCACCGCGAATCTATACTTTTTCCCTTACCCCAAACCGTAAGCTCCCTATTGAGCCCAAGGAAGTAATCTTTTTAAACGATCGACACCAAAAGCCCTTTCCTCCCGGATCGGTGGACTTGGAAGCTATCACTCGCCTTCCCAACCAAATGTTTCTGATCCCGTCCGAGCCCTATGGAAATAAACCTCCTATTCTCTATCTCTTTTCCCTAAAAAAAATAGGCAGCACCACCATTGCCCAAGAAACAGACACTCTTCCCATTCCTCCCAAATTTCACCCCACGGCAACAACGGGATTGCGAAATAATAATGGATTTGAATCTGCCCACTACTTTCCCTCCAATGGACGGATTTATGTGGGAGCGGAAAAAGCTCTTCGTCAAGATGCAAAGGATCGTGAACTCCACAGGGGTAGCTTCACACGCATAATCGAATATACTCCCCATAATAATACCTTCCTACCCGGTAAAGAATTTCTATATCCCGTAAGTGCTGTAAAAAACTACGCAGACATTGGTCTTGTGGAACTGGCTTCCCATAGGAATACCCTCCTTGCCTTGGAGCGATCCTATAGCGTGGGGGGTGGCACTAGAATAAAGATTTTCTCTCTCGATCTTATGAACGCCACGGATGTATCTGCTTGGAGCTCCATACGGGGAAAAGAATTTAAAGCTATTGGGAAAACACTGCTCTGGGACTCTAAGAGCCAAGCGCTTCTGGTGGATAACTTGGAGGGAATGATCGTTGGTCCTCCTCTTTACGGTTCCAACCCCACCCTACTCTTAGTCAGCGACAATAATTTTAATCCAAAGCAAAAAACACAATGGATTATTTTTGAACTTAATGAAAATCAACCAAAAACCAACTAGACAAATAGAAAGGAATATTAAAATGAAAACTACCCATACACTACTTATTGCCATCCTAACCATTGCTAGCCTAGCTGGCTGTAGTCAAAATCCACAAAAAGGTACAGGTGGGGTAAGTACTTTTTATCAAAACCTTGGAGCAGAACCCAGTACTCTCAATCCTATCACAAGTACAGATGTATACTCGTTAATAATACGAGGATATATAGTAGATAGCCTCATGACACGCAATAAAGATACCTACAAATGGGAGCCATCCCTAGCCACCAGTGTAACCACTTCCAAAGATGGAAAGATATTCACCGTAAAGATTCGAAAGGGTGTGACCTTTAGCGATGGAAAACCTCTCACAGCACAGGATGTAAAATTTAGCTTTGATGTGTATTTTGACGACACTTATAATGCTGTCCATGTACGTACGTACCTTGAGGGTATTAAAAAAGTGGAGGTTGTAGACCCCTACACTATTCGCTTCCATGCAAAAGAAACCTATTTTGGAAACTACAACATAGTAGCTGGTCTTAATATTATTCCTAAGCATATTTATGAAGATGCAAAGGTGGGAAGGAAAAAGAATAAAACGGTTATTGGTTCTGGTCCCTATATACTCCACAAATACGACCAAGGAAAACGCCTCATACTGAAAAGAAATCCCAATTGGTGGGGCTATAAAGACCTCAAAGAAAAAGCAGAGAAACGTTATAATTTCGACACTCTCGCATTTCGCTTTATCAAAGAAAATCAAGTGGCCATAGAAACCATGAAGAAAGGTTCTTTAGATTTCCTAGGTCTTACTCCAGAAGACTATGTAAAGAAAACATCAGGACCATTATGGAAAACAAAGCTAGTGAAGAAGAAAACAAAAAACCAAGCGCCCAAGGGATACGGCTATATTGGCTGGAATTTAAAGAATGATTTATTCAAAGATAGGCGAGTACGACGAGCTCTAAACCACCTTGTGAATCGGGAAATGATGAATAAAAAATTCCGCTTTAATATGTCCAAGCTAGCTACTGGTCCTTGGTATAGGGACAGTATCTACGCTGACCCAACAGTAAAGCCCATCCTTTTCTCTCCAAAGAAAGCCCAAGCACTCCTTAAGGCAGCGGGCTGGCGCGATTCAGACAAAAACAGTATTTTAGAGAAGAAAAATAAAAAGGGGAAAAAGCAGGAGTTTAGCTTCACCCTAATGTTTGCCAACAAGGACAGTGAGAAATACTGGACCCTCTTCAAGGAAGACCTTAAAAAGAACGGGATTCAAATGAACTTGAAGTTCATTGAATGGAATAGTTTTATACAGCTCCTTGATGAGAAAAAGTTTGAAGCTGTGGTCCTAGGCTGGGGAGGTGGATCCGTGGATCTGGACCCCAAGCAAATATGGCATTCCTCTAGTGCGAACAAAGGGGGTTCCAACTTCATATCCTATAAGAATAAAAAAGTGGACAAGCTGATTGAAAAAGCAAGGCTGCAACTTAACCGAGATGATAGAGTAAAAACCCTGAGAAAAGTCTATTCCCTTATAGCCAACGATGCTCCCTACGCTTTTCTCTTCAACTCGAAATTTGTTTTATATGCAAAACAAAGTCGTATACAGCAGAAAAAAGACAGCTATAACTACACTTTAGGTGAAGATTATTGGTGGCTACAGCGAGAGTAGATTTTGTATACTTATATACTTCGAAGAGCATTACTAACTATTCCAACGTTGATTGGAATCACCCTTGTTTGCTTTTGCATTATCAACCTAGCTCCCGGATCCCCCATTGAACAAAAACTACAAGCAATGCGCTTTGGGGGCGCTATGGGTAATGGTGGTACCCAGGGAGGCGGCTCTGCCAGAAACGACCAAGGTGTTTCCAACGAAGTAATGGAAGCGCTGAAAAAGCAATATGGCTTTGATAAGCCTCTCCATATTCGCTATCTAATATGGGTAAAAAATATAGTTACTCTAGACTTTGGAGAAAGTTTTACCTACGAAGAGCCCGTTATAGGGTTAATTGTGAGAAAGTTTCCCGTATCCTTGCAGTTTGGTATCACAAGCCTCATACTTACCTATCTTATTTGTATTCCCTTAGGTGTATTCCAAGCTATTCGTAAAGGTTCTACTTTCGATAAAATAAGTAGTTTTATACTATTAGTTCTATACTCCGTTCCAACCGTTATGCTAGCCATCTTATTAATTGTTTTCTTATCTGGCGGCAGTTATTTCAGCTTTTTTCCTGTGGGAGAACTCTACTCCGATCAGTACCACTCCCTATCTTTTTTTGGCAAGGTAGCCGATAGGTTCCACCACGCAGTTCTCCCTCTCACTTGTTACATGATTGGAAGTTTCACTGTACTTACAAAATTAATGAAGAACTCCATGCTGGAAGTGGTGGCTCAGGATTATATACGAACAGCCCAAGCCAAGGGGCTAGCAGAAAAAGTAGTCTACTATAAACATGCCCTACGAAATGCCTTGATTCCCATCGTAACGGGCTTGAGTGGATTCTTAGGCATATTCTTTGCTGGATCTCTCATTATTGAGACAATTTTTCAGCTCGACGGCATTGGTCTCCTCTCCTTTAATTCCATTCTATCCAGAGATTATAATGTAATTATGGCCTTAATATTTATACAGTCCATACTTGTCCTAGTAGGAAAATTAATAGTCGATGTGGCTTATACGGTGATAGATCCCAGAATTGATTTCGCATGATAGAATCCCGAATAAAAAATAAATTATCTCTCCGCCGCTACCGAAAATTTAAATCCAGCAAAAGTGCTGTAATATCTATTATTTTTTTATGTATCTGTTTTTTCTTTAGCTTAAGTGCAGAGTTTTGGGCTAATGATAAACCCATCGTACTTAAATACAACGGATCCCTTTATTTTCCCATTGTAAAAGACTACCACCCCACAGTTTTTGGAAACGACCAAATGATTCTCACAGACTATAGAAAGCTAGACATGGGAGAAAAGGATTTTGCCATTTGGACTCTCCTTTATTGGAATCCCTATGAGCACAATGCGAATGAGGAAACCTATCCGTCGGCGCCTTCTTTGAAAAACATCATGGGCACTGACGATAGGGGACGGGACGTGGCTGCAAGGCTACTCTATGGTTTTCGTTATAGCATGACCTACGCCATCTTTGTCTTTATCATTTCCTATATACTGGGTATTGTGGCTGGTGCTATTATGGGCTACTTTGGAGGCCTAACGGACCTCCTTGGTCAACGGGTAATTGAAGTATGGGAGTCCATTCCAGTGCTCATACTTCTGCTCACTCTCATTAGTATATTCCAGCCCAATATTGCCTTATTAATTTTTATTTCCAGCCTATTTGGTTGGATGGGCACTTCCACCTATGTGCGAGCAGAGTTTTTAAAAATAAGAAAAATGGAATTTGTGGAAGCTAGTCGATCGTTGGGCATGTCCAACACTCGAACTATTTTCCATCATGTGTTGCCCAACTCCCTTGGTCCCATTATTACTTTCGCTCCGTTCACCATTGCCTCAGGTGTGGGAGCCCTTGCTATCTTGGATTTCTTGGGCTTTGGACTACAACCGCCCACTCCCAGTTGGGGTGAGTTATTGGCACAAGCAAAAAATAATTTCACCATTGCTTGGTGGCTTGCTGTATTCCCATCAATCGCTCTTTTCTCCACTCTCCTATCCCTTATCTTAATCGGTGATAGTGTGCGAGACGCATTGGATCCTCGTGAGAACTAGCTTCCTCTTATTTTCTTGAAAGTTCATATAGAGAAAGTTTATGCATAAAATGATCTTATCTCCATCCTCTATATCAACATTATTTCTTTCAATCTGTTTCAAGAGTTTAATTTTTATGATAGAAAACTAAAAATTATTTAACCAGTGGTTCAGAATTTGTACCACCATCGACTGTGCTTTCCATGTTAATGCAAATTAATTTTTAACAACAATATTATAGATTTTGTCGGCGATATAAATAGTTTTTACTACAGAGCTGCTGGAAAGATCCACAACCTTATCTCCTAGATGATCTTTGATGGCTTTTTCCACTTCTTCTTTGCTGGAGCTTCGATTCATTTCCAGCACGCCACGTTTCTTTCCGTTTTCTTGCACCACTATGGTGACGAGGGGTCGTTCCAGATAATTTGTTTCTAGCTTGGGCCAGGGGCGCTTATATAACGGAATGGAACCAAAATATTGTAACAACAGGGCTTCACTGAAGTAGGGGGCAAATGGACCCATGGCAATGATAAATTCTTTAACCAAATGTGCAGTGACAATAAGCTCTCCGTCTTTCTCTTTACCTTTCTTGGAATCTAAATATTTAGTTAGGGTGTGGGAAAGTTCATAGAGTTTAGCTACAGAGTTATGGAAGCGATATTCTCGTATGGTGAAGTTTAGTTGGTCGAGAAGGCCGTAGAAACTATATAAAACGTCGGGGCTGGAGCAGGTTTTAAAATCCACCTTGAGTTCCTGTTGTAAGTCTATTTTTTCATTTATCGATGATAAAAAAACAGAAAGCTTACGATAGGTGCGGCAAATAAATTCATACTTCCCCTGGATGCCGCTATCGTTCCAGGCGATGTCTATTTCCGCTGGGGTGTCACTCAAGATGTACAATCGTAAGGCGTCGGAACCGTATTTTTTTACTATCTCCGTGGGAGTGATTACATTTCCCTTGGACTTACTCATTTTACTACCACCTAAGCAAACCATGCCATTACAAAAGAAATGATCCACAGGTTCTGAAAAGTTTATTAAACCTATGTCTTGAAAAAATTTTGTGAAAAATCGAAAATAAATCATGTGCAAAGCTGCGTGCTCTAAACCACCCACATAGAAATCAATGGGCATCCATGCATTTATATATTCAGAGGAAAATGCTTCTTTGTGGTTATGAGGATCTAAAAATCGGTAAGCATACCAAGAACTGCAAATAAAAGTATCCAGTGTGTCTATCTCCCGTTGTGCAGGAGCCTTACACTTGGGGCAAGTGGTTTTCTTATGGGCTTCCAATGCCTTTGCATCACGCTCCTTGGGCAATAAGATGGGTAAGTCTTCCTCAGGCACTGGCACTGTTCCACATTTGCTACAATAAATAATAGGAATGGGACAACCCCAATAACGCTGACGACCCACGGACCAATCCCTAAGATTATAATTCGTGCAAGCCCTGCCCATACCAATTTCCACCAAGCGGGCTGTAATTTTCTCCCTTGCCTCTGAAGAAGACAAACCATTAAAATGATCACTGTTGATGAGAACACCGTCGTCCACCCAAGCGTCGTTCTGTAGGTCGCCACTTTTTCCCTCAGCTGGCGCCACCACCTCGATGATGTCTAAGTCGAATTTTTTCATAAACTCAAAGTCACGGGTATCATGGGCAGGCACACACATCACAGCCCCTGTGCCATAATCAAACACCACATAATCCCCTATCCAAATTTCTATCTTTTTGTTCGTCAATGGATGGCAGCAAAAGAAACCCGTGGGCACTCCCGTTTTTACGGTACTCTCCATGCGCTCCACAGAACTTTTCTTCAAGGAGGACACCACATAGTCCTCTAACTTTTTATCCTTACTCTCCTTTATAATACTTTTCACAAGAGGATGCTCAGGGGCTAACACTAAAGCCGTTACTCCAAACAAAGTGTCTGCCCTTGTGGTAAAAACAGATATTTTTTTGTCCTGAAAAGAAAAATCTAACTCTGTCCCCGTAGACTTATTGATCCAGTTTCGTTGAACAGCCACCGCCTCAGGTGCCCAGTTTTTTAATTTGGGTAAGTCGTCCCATAGACGCTGGGAATAGTCGGTGAGTCTTAAGAACCATTGCTCCAGCTCTATTTTCTTTACCTCGGATCCATCACGCCAGCAACGCCCGTCAATGACCTGCTCATTAGCCAATACCGTCTTATCCACCTCACACCAATTCACAAGCGCAGATTTCTTATACGCCTTCTTATGCTTATAAAATTGTAAAAATATCCATTGGGACCAACGATAATAGTCGGGATCGCTGGTGTTGAGCTCCTTATCCCAATCAAAGGACCAACCCATGCTGGCAAACTCCACGTCCTTCATCTGTCGAATATTTCCCTGTGTGAATTCTGTTGGATGAATATTACTCGCAATGGCTGCATTTTCTGCTGGCAAACCAAACGCATCCCAACCCATTGGGTTTATCACACTCTTGCCCTTAGCCTTCTGGTAGCGTGCCACCACGTCCACCAAAGTATTTACCCGCACATGCCCCATGTGGGCATTACCCGAAGGATAGGGAAACATCCCTAGCGCGTAGTAAGAGTTATTTTGTCCTTGAGGAACGTCGCAAAAAAAAACGTTCTGATTACGGTTCTGACGATTGACCCATTCGACTATCTTATTAAAATCGTACTCTTTGGAAATACCTTCTTCAAAATTTTCTGTCATCATCAATAGTCTATACCACCAGTAGTGCCTCCTCCACCTATATATACACCAGTAGTGGGAGCCGGCATACTTTTAGGCATGCCAAATGGTCTGGTAGCTGCACTACTGGAGGTTTTCACAGGATAGCAAGGGTCAGTTACCGCATTCCAAGAACTACTTGTTAAAACAAATTCCTCTCCAGACTCATTGAATAAACCGGTCAAATCCTGTTCGCTCAAATTAAATAGGGTAAGGTAACAAAGCTTAGCATTTTTAACTGAGTACCGATCTCCGCAGTCGTCCTTTAATTTACCCCACATATATTGAAAGAATTCTTTCTTATCCTGCTCACCAAACGCCGCTTCATCATCATACCTCACCAACTCCAAACCCTGATACGCACACTTATAGACCTTGGCAAAAAGACTTGAATCCAAGGCAGGGGCTTCTGAATATATTTTCGCTGACTTAATCTCCTGAGGAACGTTTGGATAACTATCAGCTAGAGCACTAACCGAGAAAAACACTATGGATAAAGCGATAAAAGAAAACTTTTTCACGATCATAGGAAATCCTCCGGGTTCATTATTGTATTCACTAGACCCACAAAACGCATGCCCATGGGTTTTCTATCCTTAGAAGCCATCGCGCGCAAGAAAATTTCTTGAATTCTTCGCTTATACTCAGTATCAAGCTCCTTGAGTTCTTTCTTTGTCTCCGCAAAGTCGGGAAAAATATAAAAGCGCACCATTTGCTGCTTTCGTTTCCTTTGAATAGTGGAGTCTAACTCCGCATCCTTAATGACCCTCTTCACCGTGATTCGGAAAAGTTTTGGTAAAAACCGTCTTAATTTCTGAGGGTTAGACCCGTAATCTAGCCACTTTTGCTTGTAGGAAATCTTCCCTCCCTCGATGGAAATAATGCCCAAGCCAGCCATGCGCTGCAATACCTCATCCACAAGCAACAATAGATCCTTAGAAAATGAAAAATGCTCCTTCACCTTTTCCACTGTTTTTATATGAGACAACATTATAGACTGCACAATAAAAAAAGCAGCTAGATCTTCTGTGAAAAGATCGTCCTTTTCTGTATTAAGTAATTCTGTCGTTTTGTCTTCCATCATAAGTCAGTCCTATGGGGCTCCTAATTCAAATAAGCGCTTTAGCTTCCTGATAAGGTCGTGCATCTGTTCTACAGCAACTTTGCCCTTTTGTCTATGTGCATAAACACCGGCAATCTCCTGGACCTCCTCCAAAACCTGACGACGAAACTTTTCTGGCAACTCTTCGAAAACCTCCACTAGGCACTGAGCACTTTGGGAATTAACCGACTTTTTTTCATCAGCACTATCATACTCATGCACCGATGAGAGCTTATAATCATGGAGTAGCTGGTGCATGAGGTGCACAAAGGTGGAGCCGTGTTGACCCTCCAGTTCCTCTCCGTCGTTTTCTAAGCGCAGCAGGAGCAGGTAGCATAACTCCTCGTCCATAAGCCCCATCGCCCTACCCAGTCGAGCCAAAACTTCAGGAGACATGCGATAGCCACTGGCCTCCCTACCCCTACTCCTCCCCCGAGAAAGAGTCTTTGCCAAAGCAATAAAAGAGACAAAATCCCCATAACGATCAATGAACTGACGATAGCTCCAATTCCGATCCTTTATCCAATCACGCAGAAATGCCCTGTAGCTAGTGTAGACAAAGATGGGAGCCATTTTCTTCTTTTCCATTATATTATAGATATAACAATATAAAATATAATGCAATATTTATCTTTTTTTACTTGAGGCATCATCTAAACATGGTATTTATCCAATCAGTTTCTATATATTTTTCTATATTTAGTTATTAGTTAAGTTATAGGCCACCAAATGCTTTAGAAAAGACTTTAATCAGTCTTTTTCCCTCCATATCTACACCAAAGCATTTGGTGGCTTTTTTCAACCCCCCAAATAAGCCCAAAGACACCTAACCTATCGCCTGACAATGCTCGGCAATATCTTTTAACCTATTCAAAATCCATATTTAAAGGAGATAGGTTATGAAGCCCAAGAATTTAACTATCCACAATAGTTTAGTCGAGTTTTTAATCTTCACCAGCCAGAGTGAGGCTAATGGTAGTAGTATTGAGGTTTACTACAAGGATGGGAGTGTTTGGCTCACTCAGAAACGAATAGCCCAATTATTTGATGTGAGAGTGCCCACAATCAATGAGCATTTAAAAAAATATTTAAAAACAATGAAGTTAAATAAAATTCAGTTATTAGGAAATTCCTAATAACTGCCGCTGACCAAAAACAATACAACACAAAATTTTACAATCTTGATGCTATCATCTCGGTAGGATATCGAGTCAATTCGGTAAAAGCCACAGAATTTCGACGCTGGGCGACTGAGATTCTAAGAGAGTTTGCCATTAAGGGTTATGTGCTAAGTCACAGATATTTATGCCACTAGCATGATGTTTCCGTTGGAAAGAATTATCGTAAACAAGAGGAGCTTGAGTCTCTTGCCAGAATTGTGAGCGCCTATCTTGATTTGGCAGAAGATCGAGCTACGCGCAATATTCCTACAACAATGCAGGATTGGTCTAGTCGACTAGATGTTATTTTAGATCGTAACGACCGTGAAATTTTAAACGATGCAGGCACTATTAGTGCTAACGTTGCCAAAGATTTGAGACTAAGAAAATTGCAACCCAGTTCGCTCTCCCCTCGACTAACCCCTATCGGCTCGTATTTGGCACTATTGAGCGCCTGAACTATTTTTGGGTTGCTCTCCCAAGTACCCACCGACCTCTACTAATGGCGTCCTCTCCCTAAGCACAGCATCGCCCCAAGGAGAAGAATCCTTAGAATGCCACTAGCAACGTCGCATTTCAACGTCGCAAAGGATTCATTTAAAAGATTGGGGAGACTAGCTGCTCCTCTTGGATATAAAGCCTCTAACCTTTTTTTAAATTTTTCTCCCTCTGGATCATTATCAAAGCTCTTCCAAATTGCCTGTTTTTCTCTATCGGAAAGCCAATCCCAATCTATTTCCCCACTCTCTATCAAACCAATAAGTTGATCTTGAGAGTCATAATACCTGAAATCATACTTTTTCTTAATGTATACACTATACAGTTTATATCCTATGCCTTCTCTCTCTGGATCATGAAATATCTCGTATGAAATTCCCAAAGACATTCCCGTGGTTGGGATAATTTCTATCGGTGTGGATTTAGTTTCAAGATACACATTGCATTTTGGATAAATGTCATTTAATTTTCCCGGATCTTCATAGCGATCCTTAAATTCTTCACTGCTTATTCCATTTCTTATTTGAGATTTCATTTCGTTCACCAATCTAATAGCATCTTCTTTGTTTCCGCATACCTTAGTATTAGTGCCCTTATAATTTCTATTTCCATAGCGATATTGTATTTCCATTTCTACTGCCCAAGCAAAATCTGTGCATACACCTAAAAGTGCTGTAACTAGGATGAATAACTTTACTGAACTAAAGAATATGCGCATAAATAAATTCCTTTTTTGCCCTCTTGGATTCTGTCGAAATATTAAACAATATTATCTTGCATAAGTATTATACACTGCATTATAATAGAATGCAAGCTCTATACTTCCTCTACATTCAAGAATAATCTAGTTGACTAAAAAAATCAACATAAGCTATACTATAAGTATAACCACAAGAGATACAAATTATGAAAATAATCCTAATTATCTTTTTCCTTTCCTTCCACCCTAGAACTGGACTCACATATGAAAATTGCCAACAAACTAATTATTCTGGTCTTGGTGGGGAAGCTATGACTATTGATGAAAGCCCCACGCTTTGGGTTACTGCTGACGGATCTGAAGGATCAATATTGACTGAGGCTGCAACCGCAACAGGACAGTCACTAGACAGTAGTGTTGGGACAGCGGCAGTAATGACTATCATCGACAATGCAAAAGGAAATGTCGAAAAATGTATCTCTAGTCTCGCAACCCAACCACCCACAGAAAGATATAATCCTAAGGATGCAGTAGACAAGTATTTAGAAAAAAAAAACTCTCTCTACCATCAAATGACTAATCGACAGTTCCGTACTAAGTACCCAGAAATAAAGAATAAACTCACTGCTCGCTATAACCAGTTGAAGTATAAGGAGAAAGTGGTGAAGAAGGGCAATGAGTTTGCAAAAAAGGTAATAAAGAAGACGGGGGAGGTGTTGTTACAGCAAAAAGATTTCTTAGCCTCTATTCCTAGGGGAGAGGACGGGGTTGGAGAAGAAACTTCAACTTATACCCAAACATCTAATACTGAGGTTTATAGCAACAGTAAAAAGGCTAAAAGCAATTTTGTACTTGGAGCTGCTTTGGGGAATGAGGACAGTCGCCTCGATTTCATGGGTGAAGAGGATATGGCAAAGGTTAAAACTACTGCCATTGATGGTCTCACAGGCAGTAACGAGCCCCTAGAGAGTGCCTATGAAACTCTTGCTAGTAGCACAGAGGCATCGAAGCAGGAGTCCTTGGATGCGGGGATGAGCGAGATAAGAGACAGTGAAGATTTTGCCAATCTCCGAGATTTAGTGGGAGAGAAAATTGCGAATAAATACCTTGAATCCATTGGTGTGGGAGTAATGGACAATCAAGAGGACTCTGACATTCTCGGCGGCTCCGGAGGAGGATACACCAGAGGAGGCACAGGGGGCAGCAAAGGAAAAAGAAGCGATCGCATCGGTAAGCTCATGAAATCCATGCTCTCCTCCCTAAGGAAAAAGGAAGTTCTCCAGCACAACCAGCGCTTTAGGAGGAGCTTGAGTGCCTATGACCCCAATGAGAGCTTATTTAAGCGCGTCCACCGCACCTTAAACAAATACTTTGACCAGTTGTCTCCTTCCATTTAAGTATTGCCTAAGGGCTGGGGCTTGGCTATAGTAGGGTATGCTGGACGCTATCGTCGTCATACCTGCTCGTTTACATTCATCTAGACTCCCCAACAAGCCACTGCTGCCCCTTGGCGGTCGCCCCCTTATACTTCAAGTAGTGGATCAGGTGCGCAGAGCTAAAGCAAGAGTGGAACGAATTATTGTCGCTACAGACGCTCCTGAGATAGCGAAAGTGGTGGAAGAGGCTGGGGTGGAAGTCTTCCTTAGCGATAAAAACCACAGCACTGGCACAGACCGGGTGGCTGAGGTGGCAGAAGGACTAGAAAACAAAATCATCGTAAATGTTCAGGGGGACGAGCCCTTCCTCTCTGCTGCCTGCCTGAAAGAAGCCATTCAGATGATTGAGGATGGCAACACCATGGGATCGTGTATGACCTCCTTTTCCTCCCTTGCCGAGTTTCAGGATCCTGGGAATGTAAAAGTTTTGACCGATTGTAAAAGAGAGGCTTTGTACTTCAGTCGATCGCCCATTCCTTACCAGCAAAACGCTGATTTTAATATTTTGGATCAACCCTCTCTGGGTCGTCACCTAGGGATATACTCCTATAAGAGAGAAACTTTATTGAGTTTGGCAAAAAGTACTCCCGTCCACTTAGAAGAAATAGAGTCTTTGGAGCAGTTGCGAGCCATCTTTCTAGGCTACCCCATTCATATGAGGTATGTACAATGCGACAGTTTTGGTATAAACACAGCAGAGGATTTATCCCGTGCACAGGTGCGATGGGAAAAAAACGCAAGGAAGAGGAAAAATGCCTAAGAAGCAAAAATACATTTTCATTACCGGCGGAGTGATTAGTTCACTGGGAAAGGGGCTAGCTGCTGCCTCCATGGGAACTCTTTTAGAAAGCCGGGGCATTGGGGTGACCTTTATCAAGATGGACCCCTATATTAACGTTGACCCTGGGACTATGAATCCCAACCAGCATGGAGAGGTTTTTGTATTAAACGACGGTGCGGAGACGGACTTGGACTTGGGTCACTACGAGCGATTTGCCAGCGTCACCCTTTCCCGCAAAAACAATTTCACCACTGGGCAAATCTACGACAGTGTTATTCAAAACGAAAGAAAGGGAAAGTATTTGGGACAAACCGTTCAGGTCATTCCCCACATTACCGACGAAATCAAACAATACATTCGCTCCGCTGCCACAGGTGCCGACGTTGCCATCGTGGAAGTGGGAGGCACAGTGGGAGATATTGAGTCCCTACCTTTTATCGAGGCCATTCGTCAAATGAAGTTGGATATGGGAGCAGAAAACGTATTGTATGTACACCTCACCCTCGTGCCCTTTATTAAAGCCACCAACGAAATGAAAACCAAGCCCACTCAGCACAGTGTGCGCACCCTTCGCTCCGAAGGAATCGACGTGGATATTCTCCTATGCCGTTGCCAAGAAGTTCTCTCCACGGAACTCAAAGCAAAAATCAGTCTCTTTTGTAACCTCCCCCAATCCCAGGTTTTCTCAGCCCTAGATGTGGACAGTATTTATGAGGTTCCTCCCTATTTTCATCAGGAGGGTGTGGACGAGAAAATCGTGGAGTTACTGGGTATGTGGACGTCTAGCCCCAACATGAAGGCTTGGGATAGAATGCTCCACAGGATTAAGCATCCCACCCATGAAGTGCGCATTGGAATGGTGGGAAAGTATGTGGATTTAAAGGAATCCTATAAGAGTTTAAACGAGGCTCTTGTTCATGGAGGTGCCCATCAATCGATCCGTGTAGTGCTGGAACATATCGACGCTGAGAAATTGGATCATAAAAATCTGGACCAAGCCCTGGGATCTCTCGACGGTATTTTAATCCCTGGTGGTTTTGGAAAGCGAGCAGTGGAGGGCAAGATTGCAGCCATTCGTTATGCGAGGGAAAATAAACGCCCCTTTTTTGGTATTTGTTTGGGTATGCAGTTAGCCGTGGTGGAGTTTGCTCGAAACGTGGTGGGCTGGAAGGATAGCAACAGTGCTGAGTTTGATGAGAGCTCTTCCCACAAGGTAGTGGATTTAATGGACACTCAAAAGGATGTGGACAAGATGGGAGGCACCATGCGACTAGGGAGCTACGAATGTGAGGTGATAAAAAACACAAAAGCCCACCAAGCTTATCAAAAAACAAAGATCTTTGAACGCCACCGCCACCGTTACGAAATTTCCAACAAATTCTCCGACGAGCTTATTGCCCAAGGCCTAGTGCTATCGGGTTTTTGCAGGGATGAAAAAGTAGCGAACAAAGACTTAGTGGAAATTATAGAGCTTAGGGATCATCCCTATTTCGTTGCCTGTCAGTTCCACCCTGAGTTTCAATCCCGTCCCCTAGACCCCCACCCCCTGTTTCAAACTTTTGTACAAAAAAGTTTGGAATATAAAGAAGAAAGATCCAAGATTTGAAACCCGTAGAGTTATCCCATATTACTTTCCCCAATAAAAACCTTGTGTGTCTTCTGGGCGTAAACGTGCTGGAAGATGAGGGGCTCGCCAAGGAAACGGCAACGGAGCTCCAGCGCATTACCAAAAAACTTTCCCTTCCTTTTATTTTTAAAGCCAGTTTCGACAAAGCCAACCGCTCCTCCATCCACAGCTACCGGGGTGTGGGAATGAAAAAAGGACTGAAAATTTTAGAAACCATAAAGAGCACGCTCAATGTTCCCATCGTTACGGACGTTCACGAGTTGGGACAAGCAGCGACGGTGGGTGAGGTGGCAGACCTTATCCAAATCCCTGCCTTTCTTTGCCGTCAAACCGATCTGTTGGTAGAGGCTGCCCAAGTGGTGGAGAAAACAGGGGGAGCCCTTCATATTAAAAAAGGACAGTTCCTTGCCCCCTGGGATTGCCGTAATATTTTAGAAAAGGTGTCTCAAGCGGCGCCCTCCAGGCCCCTTGCTATTTTATGCGAGCGGGGAACCAGCTTTGGTTATAATAACCTAGTGGTGGATGTTTTAGGTATTCCCTATATGCGATCCCTTGGCGCTCCCGTTACCATTGATGCCACCCACGGAGTGCAACTTCCGGGAACGGGTACGGGCCCCGGAGGAGAGCAATCGGTTGCAGGGGGACGACGAGAGGGCGTGCAATCCATTGCCGCTGCTGCCATTGCCGTGGGTGCCGATGCTGTATTTTTAGAGTTTCACCCCAACCCCGAAAAAGCCAAGTGCGACGGACCCAGTTGCCTTCCCCTACAGGATGGAGAGAAAATCCTAAGCTATTTGAAAAAAATACACTCAGCGGTTTCCCATGATCACTAAAGAAATCTTTCCCACCCTCCAAGGGCTTCGCGCTTTACTGTTAGACGTGGACGGAGTAATGACGGACACTCGCCTATCCTGGATAGAGGGCAGCGGCTGGGTGCGAACCTTTAGTGTAAAGGACGGCTACGGAGTGCATTTATTAAAAAAAATAGGGCTACATATTGGAATTATTTCTGCGGGAAAATCCGAGAGTGTTTTTCAGCGAGCGAAAGCCATGGATATTGAACACATCTATCTGGGTAGTACGGATAAGGTGGCAAGCTATGAAGAAATAAAATCCAAGGTAGGGTTTGAAGACAGGGAGGCTGCCTTTGTGGGAGACGATCTGTTCGACATTCCTCTACTTAAAAAAGTTGGCTTTGCTGCCACCGTTCCCGATGCGGTTCGTGAAGTAAAGGAAATAACCATGTACACCACAAAAACACCCGGAGGACTAGGTGCTGTACGAGAAATTGCGGACATCATACGCTACGCCAAGGACGCAAAAAACTACACTTCTTTTTTAGAACAATATGAAGCTTCTTACCCATAAATTATACCGATACATTATCCCTCTTTGTATTTTCACCTCCCTATGGGTGCTCACCCCCACCACGCTCCACCCAGGAAATTTGGAAAACTCCAGCGACAACGAATTTTCCGTACCCGACTACCGAATGAAAAATTTTCGCTACATCTCCACAGAAAACAATAAAAAAGAAATAGAGCTGTATGCGGCAGAAGCTAATTATTTTTTAAAAAAGCAATATCTCCGTAGCAGTCACACGGTGGCCTATATCTACAATGAAAAGGGTGAAAAAACAGAGGTAACGAGCAATAAAGGTTTATTTATGATCAAGGACAGGTATTTAGAACTTAGTGGCGATGTGAATTCCATCAGTCAAGACAGTTTCAGGCTAGCAGGTGAAAAAATACAGTACAATATCAATAAACGAAAAATCTCCATACCCAACCCGTTTTCTGGAGAGCTGGAAAGCCAAAAGCTAAAAATTTCAGCCAACTCGGGCAGCTTAGATTTAAACGCCAACACCATTGCCTTCCAAGGACGTGTTTCCATAGTCTATAAAGATCCCAGCCATGGAATAATGTCCATCAAAGCACAAAAGACTAACCTATATAGGGATCAGTACCGATTAGTTTGTACGGAACGAGTGCGACTGAGGCAAAATAAAATAAAGTTAAGCAGTGACACCTTATCCTTGAGCTATAACAGCAAGTTAAGGAGCGGAAGAAAAGGATTGAAATATATGCGAGCCAGTGGAAACGTAATCATTAAAGACAATAGGCTTGGGTATAGTCGATCTCAGGAGGCAGAGTTCTCCCGGTCCACGGATGCGATAGTGCTCAAGGGTCACCCTTCTCTATACAGCAAAAAAGGTACTGTTACGGGAGATACATTAATTCTCCACCGCTCCACAGGTGTGATAGAAGTAAAATCCACCAACGCCTCTATTACATTCGAAGGAAAGAAAAAATGAAAAAACTCAGTGCCAAGAACCTAAGCAAGACCTTTAACAAAGAGCATTTAGCCGTTGACAACGTCAGTTTTGAGGTAAATCAAGGAGAGATCGTGGGATTGCTGGGACCCAACGGCGCAGGAAAAACCACTAGCTTTTATATGGCTATCGGGCTTCTGTATCCCGACCAGGGTGAAATTTTCTTAAACGATGAGAACATCACCCACCTTCCCATGCACCAACGCTCCCGACTGGGTATGGGATACCTTCCCCAAGAACCCTCTGTCTTCCAAAACCTAAGCGTATACGACAATATCTTTGGCGTGCTGGAAATCCAGGGCCTAAGTTCTAAGCTATGTCGTGAGCGCACTGAAGCCATCCTGGGAGACTTCTCCCTCACTGCCGTGGCTAAATCCCTGGGAACTGTTTTATCGGGTGGGGAACGAAGGCGTGTAGAAATTGCAAGAGCACTGGCCCTAAGCCCAGACTTCTTACTTCTCGACGAACCCTTTGCAGGTATCGATCCCATCGCCATGAGCGATATTCAAAACCTCATCTCCATGCTGCAAGCTCGTGGCGTGGGTGTTTTAATAACAGACCATAACGTGAGGGAAACACTAAAAATTTGTAATTCTGCCTATATTCTTATCTCTGGCAAAATAGAGGCCTCAGGTTCACCGGATACGGTTGCCAAGAGCTCCATAGCAAGAGATAATTATTTAGGTAAGGATTTTCAGTTTTAAAAAACGATAGGGTAAATGATGGCACTAGAAATAAAAGCAAGTTTAAAGCTAAGTCAAAGCCTGGTGATGACTCCTCAGTTGCAACAAGCTATCAAACTCCTGCAACTAAACCGCCATGAAATGCAACAGATGATCAATCAAGAACTGGTGGAAAACCCCCTCCTAGAGGAGGTGGGAGCAGAAATAGAAGAGTTGGAAAAAACAGACCTAGAGGACAAGGAGTTGGAGGGTCCCAGTTCTGCTGAATCCATGCAACCGTCCAGTGAAAATAAATTAGTGGAAGGTAAGGCCGATGATATTGATTGGGAAGAATACATGGAAAGCTTTACTTCCAGCCCACCGCTGCCCAATACAAAGTCAGCCCCTGAGGAATTACCAAATTTTGAAAACATGGTTTCCAAGGAAATGAACTTGGTGGATCACCTTATGTGGCAGGCAGGCACGTCGGGAATGACCTTGAAGGAAATGGAGCTTTGTCGCCATATCGTGGGTAACTTGAATGAGGACGGTCACTTTATGGGTTCTCTCGAAGATATAACTCAAGAACTGAGCTTTGATATCGAAGACGCCCAGGAAGTTTTAAAAATGATTCAAAAGTTTGATCCCGTGGGAGTGGCGTCACGGGATCTGAGGGAATGTTTACTCAATCAAATAGGAGTGACGGAAGAAAATGAAGACTCCCTATTGGTAGATGTAATTTCCAACCATTTAGATAATTTAGAAAACCGAAACTACCAGGCCATCATAAAAGCCACAGGCCATTCTTTAGAAGATATCTACACCATAACGAAGCAGATACTGCAACTAAACCCCAAGCCGGGAAGGGAATTTACGTCGATGGCTAATACCCAATATATCGTCCCTGACATTTATGTGGCAAAAGTGGGAGACGAGTACACCATTACGTTAAATGAAGAGGGGCTTCCCAACCTCCGTGTATCCAGTTATTACCGAAAGGTTCTCAAGCAAACACGCCTAGAGGCAAAATCAAAAGGAGACAATTCCAAGGAATATATACAGGAAAAGCTCCGCTCTGCTGTATGGCTTATTAAATCCATTCACAACCGACAAAAAACTATCTATCGCGTGATGGAATCCATTGTGGACTACCAACGAGATTTTTTTGATCGGGGAATCCAGCACCTGCGTCCCATGGTTTTACGGGAAGTTGCCAACGACGTGGGAGTGCATGAAAGCACCATCTCCAGAGTAACCACAAATAAATATGCCCATACCCCCATGGGGATTTTTGAGTTAAAGTTTTTCTTTAATAGCGGCATACCCTCCACTCGCAGTGGCACTGATATTTCCAGCGAAAGCGTGAGACAAAAAATTAGAAAAATGATCGAGTCCGAGAATTCAATGAAGCCCCTTTCCGATAAAAAACTCTCGGATCTGCTCAAAGAAGAAGACATACAGGTTGCTAGAAGAACCATAGCAAAATACCGGGAAAGTTTGAGTATATTGAGCTCTACCCGTAGGAAAAAATTATTTTAACAACAACAAGAAAAGGAGACAAAATTATGAGACTGGACATAACCCTAAAACACATTAACCACAGCGAGGAAATAAAGAGTTTTATCAACGATAAAACACAAAAACTCACCCATTATTTTCATGGAAAAATCCATGCGGTTTGGACCATATCCTATGAACGGGATACCCATATATCTCACCTCCATGTGTTGGGAAATTCCATAGATTACTATTCGAACCACGAGGATCATAATATTTTAACTTCCATAGAGCACGCCGTGAGTAAGTTGGAAAAACAGTTGAAGAAGAAAAAGGAACAGCGGATTTCCAGAAGTGCTTAGGCTCTAAAAGGTAAGAGATGAGCCAAACAAACATTTGCCTTAGAAGAGAGTCCCGACTCACGGAAAGGCGCACTCCCCTTTCCCCCGAAGATGCCCGCACCCTTATAAAATCTGGTCTTCAACTATGGGTGGAAACGAGTACTCAGCGTATATTTAAAGACGGAGAGTACGAAAACGCTGGCTGCACCATGATCGACTCCTGGGAAACCACTCCCACCCAAACATGGATTCTAGGACTTAAGGAACTCAAAGAGTCGGCTCACCTTTGCCACCGCCATATCTATTTTGCCCACGCCTTTAAGGGACAACCCCAAGCCCAACAAACCCTCTCCCGATTTGTGGCTGGAGGAGGAGGACTCTACGATCTGGAATACCTTACCCACCCGGACGGCACTCGAGTAGTGGCCTTTGGATTTTGGGCTGGTTATATGGGAGCCTCCCTAGGCGTTCTGCAAATGCTGGGAAAACTCAACTCCCTAGAAACCTTTGATCACGAAGATCTACAAGCCCAACTCCAAGGTAATACCAAGGATATAAAGGCGCTTATAATCGGTCCAGGTGGTCGCTGTGGAGCGGGAGCCGCCTCTGCTCTATCTGAGGCCCATATCCAACCAACCGGCTGGGGCAAAAAGCATACAAAAAACATCAACCACGAAGAACTCTTTACTCACCACCTGCTCATCAATGCAGTTGGGACTTATGGCAACGCTAAACCCTTCTTAACCAAGCAATTGATCGACGAGCACAAGGACCGCAAACTCCACACCATCGTGGATGTAACCTGCGATCTGGGTTCCAAGTCCAATGCACTACCCATTTACAAACAGCTAACCACATGGAAGGATCCCGCCCAAGAAATTGCCCCCAACCTATATATTATTGCTATCGATAACCTTCCCTCACTCCTACCCAAGGAAAGCAGTCTAGATTTTTCCCGTATCCTTACTCCCCATCTCTTAACACTAGAGCAGGGAGGAAACACTCCTTGGACCCGAACGTATGAGTGCTTTCAGTCGGCTATTGCTAACCTTGAAAAATAGCGGCTTACAACTAGGGTTCAAGTGAATAAAAATTATTTCCTTTTTCTATTGCGTTTTGTGCGACGTTGCGTATATTCTCTATATTAGAATAAACAACTGGAGAACTATAGTTTATGAGTCAGATTAATTACTCAAAGATATTCATCAGCAATCTTAACTTATACATGAAAGCAAAAAACTTAGACCAAGCAGAGGTGGCAAGAAAATCCGGACTTCTCCCCCAGGAAATCTATAAATACCTACGGGGAAAGCGCTCTCCGGGCCTAAAAAATATATGTAGAATAGCATCAGCATTGGGAATCAGCCCAGCCCTTCTCCTATCCCATGAATCCATTCCAGTGGATTATATCCCCCAAGAGAAGTTAAATAGCATACTCATTAAGGTTATGGGCGAAATGAAAAAAGATCAGGTGCTGTTTAAAAATCTAACTGTAGCGAAGCCTGAGAATCTTCAACAAATGATAGAAAACCTCGGTGGCTGGAATAATTTATATTTTTTATTAAAAGAGGAAATGCACCTGCAAAAAATGGGAGAAGAGAATTTTCAAAAATTACGAGATGATTTATTGAAAAAAACACTATTTGCTTAACCAGATTTTAAGGTGAGAGAGAGCATGTCAAACGCATCAAGATTTTTAAAAGCTATTCGCTTGCGAAGAAGTTGGTCTGAAAGCCATGTTGCCTATAACGCTAAAATGACCACAGAAGCCTATTTAGATATTGAGAGCGATCCCTGTAGTGTTCCTCAAAAAACTCTAAATAAAGTATTCGATGCCCTAAAAGTCACCGAAGATGAATACACAGACTTTCAAATAGTTGCCAGACAGGAGATGTCTGAAGCAAGAAAAAAGGATAGGGAAAAACTCAAAATTGTGCCACTACATAAATCCATTGGCATCAATGATGAGAAAAAAGAAAAGAATGAAAAGTGTAAGCCCAAATAATCCATGGGCTAGCAAAATAGAACACCACTAATCTTGCTTCCTCTCTAGGAGCCTCTCCCCCAGCCTTCTCACAGGAATAAAACTCGCATAGCCCCCATCCATGTGGTCTCTTCTTTTCCAACCCTTTGTCTGCCTCCATTGTGAATCTCCCTTAGGTCACTGCCGACCCCAAGCCCTTTGCCAATCTTGCTATGCGTCATTCAGCCCTTCCTCCCATCCCCATTCCTTATTTTCCTATACTCCGGTTGCCCAAACCCTGCTCCATCAAATGAACAAACGCCATAACCCGCTATGCTTGAATATTTTTCTAAGTGCTTTATTAAAAAAAATCCAGCCACTCCAGAAACCTTGGGACTGCATCCTTACCGCTCCCAGCACACCGAGAATTATACCCAACTCCTTGGAGCGATTGTGCTTCCAGCTCTCCTCCCATCTCGAAATACCTTATTATTGGAGAGTGCTCCTAAAGAAAAAAAAGAGTCCTGCCCAGCACACAAAAACAGCCCAACAACGCCTAGACAGCCCCATTTTTATGGAAAAAAATCCTAAGCGTATGTTTCCATTGGAAAAAAAGAGAATTCTATTGATTGACGACGTATACACAACGGGCACAACCACACTGCAAGCCCAGCATATACTCTCCCAAACCCAGGGCACTCGTGTAAGTGCATACACCCTAGTACGACGAGAGGATCGCTAATAATGGATCTTCAACTGCTCCGAATCCTTGTGACCATGTTCTGCGAATTTAGAAATAAACTTCACAAAATAGAAAAGCGCTTTATAGGATTTTGTGCCCTTATCAATCACAGCACCATACCTACGAACCGCTCTTCCATACTCAATGGAATTTATTGCTTGCACTATTTTTATGGAAACAGGTAAATAACTATCGGGGGAAAAGTATAGACGAAGATTGATATTGTCGTCCTTATCCCATTTCATTTTGCTGTTTTGAGACACACGAAAAGACATATCCCCTGCACTAATATCAATCATCTCAATGGCGTGTAAATCCTCTTGCTCCGCTTTGGCATACACACCTAAAAAATCTCGAAAAAGTACACGCTCATAGGAGCGCTTACGCTTTTCTATCTCATTTTTCCTTGCACCATCAAAATTTAGCACATCTCCTAAAAAATGTTTTTCTTTACCAACCATAGTATTTGCCCTCACCAATAGTACTTAACTGGCGTTTCGGCAGAAAATAAAGAAACTAAAGATAAATCTTCACACGTTTTCTTCAGGGAATACGGCACAGTCTATAGCCGTCTCTAGGAAAGACAGGAAGTGGGAAAGGGCCTTGACGGATTTCACTCTCTTATACTTAACCGCAACGGTATCGTTCTTTGCACGAACAACCCTTACACTAATGGGCAGATAAAAAGAAGGACATGTATATAAATGAATATTCAACTCTTGGTCTTTGGTATACTTCTCTCCTGAAAAAAAGCTAAGTCCAGTGGTGCTCACGTCTCGCATATAAATACGAGACATTCCCTGCTGCTTAGGAATTACTAAAAAAAAAGAAAAGGCATCTTGAATAGCTAGCCTACGATTCTTCCTACGCTCGTCTTCTCTACTCATTCCACTATCCTAGCGAGGAACAGCCCAGCTGGATTCTGGACCTTTGGTTCCATTCATCACCAATATATCTATGGGCTTCGTCGAAGGAGTAGCATTCTGGAAATGTTCCAACCCAAACCTATGGGCTAGGAGTTCTGCCACTGCAGACTCTTGAGCTGGCTCTGCAGACACCACCCGTTGCGTCTGGATTTTTAATAGTGCTAAAAAACGTAAAAGCTTTTGGTGGTGTACGGGATAAAAGGCTTGCTTTTGAAAATCAGCCCCACTTAACTTTTGCTTTAATAGAGTTTCAATCTGATTGAGTACCGTATTTGTCTGAATCATAAATTGCTTCCAGGGACTCATCAATATAACAGGAATTAAGGGCTTAGAAGTGCTTGCCAAGGCTCTCCAAATAGTGGCTCCCTCTACCTTTAGGAAAGTCCCTAGTTGATCTCTGATGAGTTGTTCCTGCTCAAGGGAAGTCCGTATCATTTCCTTCAATTCCCCCACTTCATCTTGATAGCGTTTGCCTAGGGTAAGCTCATATTCCTTCATCTTATTTTTGTATATTTCTCTGTTCTTTGGACCCACAAAGATATTCTCTTTAAATTTTGCTGTGGGAAATTTTTTCGACATAACTGTGATGGAATAATGCCCCATAGGTATGGGCTTCCCCCGATCACTAAGTGGACCAACTTTAGCCAGACGGGTGTCTGCCACCAGCCCCCCTTTCTTTACGGTATAAAAAGTCTTGCCGATAATCTTTCCTGGCAATGCCTCCAAGTGAACTTGCAGCGCCGTACCCGGTGGAGCATTGCTAGCAACATAAAAGATGGGATTGTACACACTGGTCTTAGACTTTGCTGCCACAAAGGCAATGCCTTGAGAACTTGGCTGCCCAGCAACCACTTTCATCTTTTCATACGCACTGGCGTTCACATCGTCCAACTTAGGTAAAGTAGAAGAATAAAACTGCCAATAAAAAACTAAACCTACCAAAACAACAAGCATAGAGGTACCCATAAAGAGTTTTTTCCCATATTTTCGTTTTTCCACCCCAACATTTTCCATATCCTCATGGAAAACGTCTGTGTTTTCTTTCGTCACTTCCTTACCAAAATCTAGGGTCAGGTCCTCTGCCAAAACAGTTGGTGCTTTAGGAAACGGATCCACAAGGCCAGGTTGCTTGCCTTCCAGTATTAACTTGAGTTCTGGAATACAGGTGGCATCTTGGAAATCCAACCATCCTGAACGCCAAAGCTGGAAGCCAGCAGCAAGCTCTCCCCCTTTTAGCATCTTATGGATACTCTCCATGGAAAGCATGCCCGACACCTTGTTACCCGTACCTCGAACAATCCAGAGCGGTTGGCTGGAGTCCACCTCCATAGTGCCTTTTACTATATTTTGTACTGCACCCATGGGAAGGACTTTTGTAAAAGACTCCTCTTCTCCTTGTTGCCCCTCCTCAGGAGAACCTAAAATCTTAAAATCTTCTTTATTTTTTAAATCTTGATTGATATCCCAATTCGTCAAACTATGGATGGAAGTGCCCAATTCTATGGATTGAGGGTCCACAGCACCCTCATCGTCTCCCTGTAGAATAAATGGATCATCTAGGAATGAGGTTTTGCTTGCCTCTTCTTGTCCCTTTATGGCAGCGGGGTTCGTGGCCTCCTTGGACTCTAAAAAAACATGGAGTTCTAGAACAGTGGAAAGGGGCTGCCACTCTGCCATCCCGTCCTTCCAAACAAGGGTACTTGCCGTCAATAAGCCTTGGGAAATTTTAGCCGCTACCTCACCTTTGGTAAAGGGCCCCTCGTGCTTTTTCGCAAGGTAAAGAAACCAGATCTTTTCATCATTTTCTGTCATACCTACCCCAATACCTATACAATAAACCACTAATGGGGAAAAAAAAACAACTCTTTTGAGTATAGGAGCAGGAAATAACCCCCTGCGTCGCCATATTTTCACCCCTTCCTTTGCCAATTTAAGATAAAATAAATTTATTGTGGCAGTAAAAAAATTGAAAAATACACCCAATCCTGAACAGGAGGAATTTGAAAATGCTGCCACTCGCACCATCAATATACAAAGCAACAAGCTCCAGCTACAGAAAGAAAAGGCAAAAGTAAAAAATGCGGTGCTGATTATTATTCGAGGAAAGCCCCAAGGGGAAAAATATATTCTCACAGACTCCTTAGTTCTGGGTCGGGATAAGTCGGCCGATATATGCATCCCGGACAATAGTATTAGCAGGGAGCACGCTCGTATTCAAAAAGCCTCCGATGGCTATACCTTAGAGGATCTAGGATCGTATAATGGCACCTTCCTAAACGATAAGAAACTCACCCGCATAAGCCCTTTACAAAAGGAAGATATAATAACCATTGGATCCACCATATTGAAATATATTCCAGCCGGCGAGTTGGAAATTCTCTATCAGGATAACCTCACCAATGCTGCTTATATAGACTCCCTAACCCAAGTCTATAATCGGAATTATATTACCCAGGTGTTGGAGGCAGAGTTTAAGCGCGCAAAAGCGCTCCATTCCGACTTCCCTATTCTACTATTCGACATCGATCATTTCAAAAGAATCAATGATAGCCTAGGCCACGATGCTGGAGACTTTGTTTTACGTCAACTCACGAAATTAATTAAAGATTCGGGGCTACGCGAGCGGGATCTCTTGGGACGCTGGGGGGGGGAGGAGTTTCTCTTACTTTCCATGAATTCCACAGAAGACGCTGCTCTAAGTATGGGGGAACGGATCCGAAAAAATATTGAAAATCATAGTTTCGACTATAACGGAGAAAAAATACAGGTCTCCATTAGTATTGGTATATCCAATCTAAAGCCCAGTCATAATTCCTATATGGATCTATATAAAGAAGCCGACCGGGCTTTGTACTCATCCAAAGAAAATGGTCGCAATCTTACGACAGTCTTTAAAACCAAGAATCCTTAAGCCTTAGAAAAAAACCTTAAAAGGTTTATTTCATAAAATTCATATTTTTAAAATGGAAAAAAGCTAAAAAAAAAGACATGTTGCATCATTTTTTTCTTGCATTGTGATTGAAATCGCTGTACTAACATTGCATCGCGTTATTAAAACAACGTGGCGCATTATAAATTGATAAACATAAACCATAAACCTTGAAAGGAAAAAATACCATGGCCGCACCCGTAATATTCATATCATTAGCAATAGCTGCACTCAGCGGTTGTCTAGGATCTGGAAGCGAACAATCTCAACCCCATGATCAAGATGAACCCCAAACCCCACCCAAACCAAAAGTTCTCACACAATTGGATTTAGTCCAAACCCCCCTCGCATACACTAATAGCAAGCAAGCAACATTTATCTTTGAGTGGACAGGAGAGATCAAAGATCCATCTCAAATAGTATATAAATTGACCAAGCCCAATGAAGAACCCACCGATGGAAACTGGAAAAACTGTGACCAATGCCATACACTGGATGAGAAAAGATATACCCGAACTTATGTTGCAGAAGATTTACTCCAAGACGGTCAGTATACTTTTTCGCTAGGGATCCAAAACACCCAAATTGATCAAATAAAAGCTCAACAAAACTACAAATGGACTGTGGATACACAACCTCCCACAATTAATTTAACAGTAACTAATCAAGCAGATGCCCCCAATGCAACAGACACCATGGGCTTTCATTTTGAGGTAACAGACACCTATGGCACCAACAGTGCCCAATGCCGCCTCAAAACTCCATCAATGGAATTTACCCAATGGGTAGATTGCCAAAATCCCCAAAACTATACTGCTCTCTTAGAAGGAGCTCATGTCTTTGAATTGCAGGCAACCGATCAAGCAAGAAATACAGCTATGGAGTCCCATGCCTGGAATGTGATGGCACCAAAACCTGAACTTGGCGAAGATCGCTTAACGATTCCAAAACCTATAGTAGAAACTGTTCCAACCACTCCCACTGATACACTAGAACTTCCCACCGTTAGCAATGTAAGCTACGATCTCTCTGTTGCTGAAAGTGAAATACGGGTTCTGGAGGGAGAACGTGCACAAGTGGAGATACACCTCTCCAGCCCTCCCGAAACAGATATTTCTTTCTTTTGGAGTACTGTGGAAGGCAGTGCCAATGGAGGCACGAATCTACAGGAAAAAGACTTTCAAAGAGTAGATGCTAAAAGGCATACCATTAGAGCAGGAGCAATGAGTTCCACTCTTAATGTGAGTATACATAGAGACCATACCTATGAGTTTCACAAAGAGTCCTTTTCTCTTTCCTTTGCAAAAGATCCTTCTCACCCGAATCTATCTCTTCCCAGCAACACTGTTCGAATTTTTATTCAAGATGCTGAAAAGTTTTACTTAAACGAAGACATGAGCTATGTATTCGATGAGGAAACTGATTTGAGTGATATAACAAGTATTTCTCTTACATTCAATCATGCAGACTCCCAAGTCAATACTCAACTCTACCCAGTAAGATTAGCAGAAAACGAACATTATAATTTCCACAGAAACATTCCAGCAGATGGAATCACTGTGACTAATAATAAAATCCATATTCCCAAGCATAACTACTTTAACCATGAAGATGAATCAAAACGGCAATATAATCTACCCTTTGAAACGGAAATCTCTCTGGAAATAGAGTTTAGCAATAGGGAAAAAACCACAGTTAGCTTCACCACAATTGATTTTCCAACAGTAAATAAAAATGTAAGAGAACAATCTAAATTTACAAATAATATTGCTCAATTCGTGTATCAGTTAACTACAAACTTCATAGGAACTGAAACAAAAACAGATTTTGAACATTGGACGGACCAAATAAAATGGCCTTCCTTAAATACGGAACAAAAAAATAAAATAAAAGATAATCAAGAAACCCATGGACTAAGCTATGCGGTAAAAAAAGAGATACATGGAGAATCGGTGAAAGTGCTGCTAGTAGGAAGAACAATTCTCCAATCAAGCTCCGTCTATCAAAGTGTGGTTTGGAAAACCTTTGATTTTGAAGATGAGCTATTGGACTTAGAAGCCTATCATGAACAGGAGAATGGAGATCATAGCCATGCAATATCTCCCAACCGAAGAGTTCTAGGTGCTTATACTGTCAATAATGAAGCCACCAAAATGGCACGTCATATTCTCAACTACGCTCCTAAGGTGGATATATATAACTATAATTTTAGGGATAGGTTTATCCGATTAAAAAGAGAGCTTCTGAGAAAAGTTACTTTCATCCAAGATGTACTTGCAAATGAAAATATCGATATTGTGAGCCTTCCTATTCAAGGGGGGGATATATTTGAAGTCCTATCCAATCCTGAAGAGTATTTAAAAACTCCCATAGATAATGGACTTGTATTGGTAGCACCCCTAGGAAATGAAATGGCAATAAGAAATATCGACGATAACTGTGCCATTAGTAGCGAAATTCTCTTTCTGCCCTATCTGTATGATTTAAAGGATTCCCATGGGGGACTTGTTGCGATACAAGCGGTTAGAGAAGATACTGAAAATGGAGTAACAAAACACCTAGCTCGCACCCATGCTGGCAATGCTAGACACTATACCCTTTCTGTTCTGGAAACAGGCAACGAGGGCACCATGGAAGCCACTGCTGTTTTTAGTGGAATGATGGCTATAATGATAGAAGCCAATCGAAAGTTTCGCAAGAATTATACCAATAGACAGCTACTGGAAATTCTCATAGAGTCGGCTCAAGACATCGGTGTGGCCGGGGTGGATGATCTGTTTGGCCATGGCTTAGTGGATATGAAAACTGCCTTGGAACGCTTAGAAAATGGCAAGCCACCCAGTTATAAATTATACCACTCTTTAGAAAAATTTGACGTTCATTCATGCTCAGGACACGCTTTATAGTCCACATGATGTTTCTCATTATAACTCCTGGAAAACTTGTCAAGGATGACTTTTTTCTTTCCAAAAGTAGCCTATTTGATAAGCCACACCAGTGGCAAGCAAGCCAATATAAAACTCGTCTATATCTTTCCAAAATCCACTACGATCTATGCAATACCACATAGTCATAAAAAATACTCCTGCTAAGCAAGCTATTACAAATTGACTATCTCCAATTTTCTTGGGAAGAATATAACCCAGTAAAACAGGAAATAATAAGCAAGCTGCAGAGTAACCACCTAAAACCTTCCAAACTTGCTTAATATTTCCTTCAAAAAAAACAGCTAAGAGAATGGAAAGTAACCCCACGAAAATAATAGAAAGATAGTGACGCACTCGAGTATGGACAGTTTTCTTAGAGAATAGATCGAAAGAAAGAGATGTGCCTGCAATAAGTAAATAGGAGTCAATGGTGGAAAGTATGGTGCAAACAATCCCTCCCACAATAAAACCACGAACCCCCGGAGGAGCTATTTCCAAAGCATAAACAAGGTATGCAGACTTTGGATCTGCATCCGGCATCACAGCACGGGCATATAGGGCTCCCACCGTGGTACAAATATCAAAAATAATCCAAATGCAGGTGGAAGAAAGAATTCCCACTCGAGCTGTTCTAGCAGAATCAGCAGCAAAACAACGTTGATAGAAGTTTGGATCCACTAAAGTGGAAAGAGCTATAAAGCCCCAAATGAATGTGCTGGATAGAGGCGCATCTCCCAAAAAAGAAAGATGATTTTCAGGAAGGTGTTCTTGGAGAAATCCCAAGCCACCAAAACCTTGTATGGATAAAACAACAATAATAATCACAGAGGAAAACATCACTAAAAACTGCACCACATCGGTAAAAACAATGGCTCGAAACCCTCCAAAAGCAGAGTAGAAAACGGAAAAAGATACCCCAAGGCTTACTGCCAATAAAAAATCTAAACCAAAAACAATTTGTAGGATAATACCCAAACTAATAGCGTAAGTAATGGGAACCACATTAAAGAAATTAAATACAGCACTTAATTTTGCAGATCTTGGCCCCACCATCTTGCCAATTAAATCTGGCAACGTTAAAGCTTCATAACTTCTCACTTTATTCACCAGAAAGAGAGCAAAAATAATATAAGAAATATACCAAAAAACACCTTGAGTAAGAAAACTATAGATTCCGTGCTCAAAAGTAATTTGAGTGACTCCAAAAATTCCCCCGTACCAAGTGGCTACCAATGTGGCAATAAAAAAAGGCAATGTGAGTCGCCTACCCATTAAAAAATATTCCAAAATATGGGCCCGGCTATCGGACTCGCTATTCAACTTAGACTGGGCTTTATGGGAGAAATACAGAGCTAAAAAGATACAGGCAAATATGGAAAAAAATACAAGCCAATCAATCATTCCAAATACATTCATACCTTAGCCTCAAGTAATTCAAGTCACCATAAGCCACGAATGGAAATTTTTCAATAGAAAAGGATAGTTCCTTTTGTCAGCTACAGAATCTTACTATCTAGAATGAGGTACCTGGTATTGGGCAGAGCAAGCAGCCTACCCTCATGACAAAGCTTTTCAATTCTTGCTATGCTTTGGGGCAGAGGCAGTTTCCAAGATTTTTGAAGCTCCAGTAAAGAATACTCCTTGGATTTTATTATTTTTCCTTTATTTTTCGGTGAGAAAAGAGGCGTGAGCTTCCCACCCAGTGGCTGAGCTATGGACACGTACGCTTCCTCAAAAGAACTAACAGGTGTTGCTCCTGATTGTATCAAAGCAATACTGCCCTTTCCATACTGTGTGCGATAGTCCTGCACAAAAACCACCACTGTTTTACTTTGTGCTAGGGCATACTTTCCTGTAATCGCAGCACCACTTTTTACGGCTCCCTCCACCACAATAGTTCCACTGGAAATCTCCGCAATAAGTTGGTTGCGCCTAGGAAAATTACTGGGATAGGGAGGCGTATGGGCAGGAAATTGAGAAATAACAGTGCCGCCAGAATCGAGTATGGTGTTGAGTAGTTTTCCATTTTCTCTAGGATAAATAACATCAAGCCCAGATCCAAGCACAGCAATTGTATAGGAACCATGCTGTATACATTGCCTGTGCGCAATGCTATCTATTCCTCTGGCTAGCCCACTCACAATACCTATCCCTTCCCTGCTAAAATAGTCACTCACACCAATAGCATTACTAACACCGAAAGAACTGGGTTTTCGTGTGCCCACAATTGTAACTAAAGAGGCAGGCTTGGGAATGCTCTCCCCTTGAAGATACACCACAGGCGGCAAATATACGTTTTCGGGAGAAAAGGGATAGGTTTTTTCCAAAAAACATAGTCCCATATTCTTTTCTTCTCGCACTAGATCCATGGCTTCCTTCCAGCTTTTGGGCCTAGAGTATTTAGCCGTGGGTCGCTTAGAAAAAATAGGAACTTGAAAGGGATCCTTATCCCGGTGACTCTCCCAGTAACTCTCCCATAGGAGCCTAGAGAAGTCGAAAAAGAAATAGGCTGTTTTTAAGTAGATGATTGGATTTTTGCTCAACATATCAAGGGTATAAGCAAATAAAAGACCTAATTTTAAGCAAGAAGAAAGGCTCTGGGAGGCTCTTTCCCCATCACAAGGTCCGAATTTTCTTACTTATTATCAAATAAAGAGTTCAACTGCTCCTCATCCCTTAAAGGTTTTCTCTTATCTTGCGCCCGCTTCCTTCGACTATCCTTTTTTTTCTTCTTCTTTTGAAAGGAATTATACTCAACAGGCGGAACAGCAGAACTCTCATCCGACTCTTTTTCCTGCTCTAATAGGTCCACCTCTTCAGTACCTGCCCCATCCTCACCATTACCATTCCAATCCTCAGAGGGCTCTAGCGGTAGAGAAATGGGATTACCCTGCTTTAATTCCTGACGATGGAGTTTCGCTAAACGCTTTTGCTCCTTATCCGTAATATCTAAAACACCCACACTTGCCTCCAACCTATCCAACCTATATCGATAGGAATTCGCTCTTGCAAGCGCATCTTGCTTTAATCTTTCCCTTTCTTCCAGCTCATCCTCATATTGAAATGCAGCTAACTCATCATTATCTCCAATGTCTTTTAAGGGAAGGGGCTCCTTAGCTATTTCTACCTTAGGCGGCGGATCCTCCACTATTTCTACCTTAGGCGGTGGAGGCGGTGGTTCAGATATTTCAGGCTCTTCCTCCACTACAGGCTTCTTAACAATAGTGTCGACATAGTCACCCGTGGTGGTCTCCAATAAACTTCCCAACTGAATGGTACTAAACTGGCGAGTAATAATCGCAGTAGAATAAGCCTCGGAAACATGGGTCACCATTACCTCTCCCAAAATATTTTTTTGAGGAATAGCCTCTTCACTATCCCAAACATATATGGGCGCCACCATACGAAACAAAGCTCCTTGCTCCACCCCATCCCTACTACCTCGATTGATATGCACAAAAGAACCCGCTGTGGGAGAAATCCTATCCAAAGGAATACCGGCTACAATAACAGCAAATAAACGTACGGGACTATGAATTGATTTTATATTCTTATAGGAAGGAAATTTTGCTATAACAAAATCCCCAATTTCAATTTTTCCATAAATAGTACGAATACGAGCCTTCACTAAACCTTTCGAGCTACCCATAATCTCTATGAACCCCTTGGACTCATATACATAACCAGCTAAATTATAACCTTGAGACCGATCTCTTACACCAAATCTATTCACCCTTATCTTAAAGCTACTGTTATCATTTCTATCCTGTAAAACTACCTGTGGAACAAATATATCAAAGTGTTCCCCTGGTGAAGGATAGATCCCACTAAACCAACGAATATAGACATCTGAATAATTGGAAAAACCATCATCTACAGCACTCAAAGGACCAACGATTTTCCCCAAAGGCTGTTTTGAATCCAAAGTAATAAACGCCGGGACTCTTAGAAAATTTAAATTCCCACTCTTTAATCTTCGAATTTTTTGACTAAAAACTATTACTTTATTTTCAGAATTATTTTTTAAGTATCTTCTACGCTCCTGTGCCTCCAATTTTTCCTCTTTGTTCAGTAAAAGATCTTTTCCTTGATTCTTTGAACCCCAAACAGTACTCAGAGTAAATATGGGAAAGGTGATAAGAAAAATTATAAGAATCTTTCCCATACTCTACTCTTCCTCTCCTGTGGAAGATATGAAATCTAAAGTAGTGGGAGAATCCGGAAAACTCCTTAATAATAACTTACGGTAATGATGAGATTGAGATACATTAAAGCTCACTCCATACGCTTTAGAAAGACCAGCTAATGCTTCAGGCATTTGCAACGCTTTAGGAAACTCTTTCTCTAACTTACTCCAATGGACAATAGCAGATAACCAGTCCTTATCTGCCATACTCGACTTCCCTGCCCAATACAAAGCACTGGAAGCTAGACCATGATCTTTGTGACGTTCTACAAAATCAATAAACCCTAGAGATGCCCTCTCGTACTTCCTTGCATCGTAAAGAATTTTAGCTTGCTGGAACTCTTTTTCTATAGGAGAAAGACTAAGATCATCCTCAACAGCAGCTTCTTGCATTGTTTCTTTGCTTGTTTTTCTCGACATATTCCGGTCTACCGTCGATACCTTTTGTATAATAAAGTCTCGACGCATGGGCATTTCTTCCTCACTATTCCCAATTTCCATTTCTTGTACCATCTCTTGCGACATCTCTTGCGCTACAATTTTGGGCTGACCATCCCTGCCCTTTAAAATACGCAAGGACTCCGTCAATACTTCCAACTTCGTCTCCAATGAACTAACCTTGGAACTAAGATGTACAATCTCCTCTTCAAGATTCACTGCTGGAGTAACACCCTCCAACTCCTGAACACCCTTCATTTTAGAAAAAGAAAGAACTTCTCTTTTTACGGGAATAGCACAATTAGTAAATAAACCTACAGCAAGACCCATAAAAAGAACTGTGAAATATACATTCATCTACCTTTAATGATAGGAAGAACTAGTGGTTTTGGTCAAGCAAAGCTTGGGGAAAGTGCTGTAATATAGCCTAGAAAGAAAGCTTTTTAAATAATACCTTAAAACATGTACGGAATGAAAACCTGAAAACCTGCTAGGAAATAAAAGCATTCTTTTTCTTACACGGTAGGGGAGGACGGTAAAGCAAATTGTGTAATTGCAGTTTCAACAGCGAGCTAACTCTTATCTCCCCGATCCATTGCCGCCTTGATACTCAGGTCTCTTCTTATAACTCTCCTCAGAAATACGATCTCCTTTTTTAATACCTTTAGAAGCACTCTTTTCTTTATAGATATCATCTAAAGCTAATTGAGCTTCTGCATTCCCCTGCTTTGCTGCTTTTTCATACCAATACATTGCTTTTTTTAAATCTTTAGAAATACCCTTTCCTTTATAGTCTTTAGAGCCATCCCTTCCTTTATATATATATCACCTAAAGCAAATTGAGCTTTTGCATATCCCTGCTTTGCTGCTTTTTCGTACCAACGAATGGCTTCCTTATAATTTCGTTTAGTCCCTTCTCCTCTATCATACATACGACCCAAAGCAAATTGAGAATATGCATCTCCATCACTCATTGTTCCAACTTTACTTGCCGCTCTATAATACCAATGCAGCGCCTTTCTGAAATCTTTAGAAGTACCCCATCCATAATAGTATATATCAGCTAATGTTTTCTCTGCTCCTACCTTTCTTTGCTCTGCCTCTTTCGTTATTCTACTTATATATTCAGCAGAATGACTGTAACCCGTATTGGATACAGTGCTAAAAACAAGTAACGTAACTAAATAAAAATTAATTCTACTTTTTTTCATTTTTGATTATCCTCCTAAAATTTAAACGCTCTTAATATACGTATCGACAAAAATACTGTGTTCTTTAAGCATCTTCTGAAAAAGAGAGAATTTTCGTCACAGAAACAATAAATACAAGAAATAGTTTTAAAAAACTCTTTGTTTGAGTTCCAATATCGTGTATGAAAAATAATCATGCATTTTGATCAAACTTCGTCTCCAATGAACTAACCTTGGAACTAAGGTGTACAATCTCCTCTTCAAGATTCACCGCTGGAGTAACCAACTCCTGAACACCCTTCATTTTAGAAAAAGAAAGAACTTCTTTTTTTACGAAAGCAGCACAATTAGTAAATAAACCTACAGCAAGACCCATAAAAAGAACTGTGAAATATACATGCATTATCAGTAAATTTTAGTAAATAATAATTTGCGCCAACTGAGGGTGTCATGTAAACGCAATTCTTAACTACCGCAGCTTATAGTCTCTACAGGCTCGCTCTCTTATTCCCCCGATCCACTGCTGCTTCCTATTTCCTCGCTGCCTCTATGCCCAGGCCTCTTATAACTTTTAGAGGCATCTCCTCCTCTATCATAAATAATACTTAAATTATATTGAGCTTTTTTGTGTCCCTGCTTTGCTGCTTTTTGAAACCAATGAATCGCTTCTTTACGACTCTCAGAAAGAATTCCTCCCTTTCCAAAATATATAAGAGCTAAAAAAAATTGAGCTTCTGCATTCCCCTGATTTGCTGCTTTTTCATACCAATGCATTGCTTTTTTTAAATCTTTAGAAACACCTTCTCCTTTATAGTACATATTGCCTAATTTATATTGAGCATATTGAACTCCTTGATCCGCTGCCTTCCGATACCAACGAACTGCTTCCTTATAATCTTTCTTAGTGCCTTCTCCTCTATAATACATATCGCCTAAAATAAATTGAGCTTTTGCATGTCCCTGAGCTGCTGCTTTTCTATACCAATAAAATGCTTTCTTATAGTCTCGCTCAGTACCTCGTCCTTTCTTGTACATATTACCTAAAGCAAATTGAGCTTGTGTATTCTCCTGATCTGCTGCTTTTTTATACAAATCAAATGCTTTCTTATAATCTTGCTCAGTACCTTCTCCTCTATAATACATACCACCTAAAATAAAGTGAGCTTTTGCATGTCCCCGAGCTGCTGCTTTTCTATACCAATAAAATGCTTTCTTATAGTCTCGCTCAGTACCTCGTCCTTTCTTGTACATATTACCTAAAGCAAATTGAACTTTTGTATTCTCCTGATCTGCTGCTTTTTTATACCAATATAATGCTTTCTTATAATCTTGCTCAGTACCTTCTCCTCTATAATACATATCGCCTAAAATAAATTGAGCTTTTGCATGTCCCTGAGCTGCTGCTTTTCTATACCAATAAAATGCTTTCTTATAATCTTGCTCAGTACCTTCTCCTCTATAATACATACCACCTAAAGCAATTTTAGCTCTTGGAAATCCCCACTTTGCTGCTTTTTTATACAAATCAAATGCTTTCTTATAATCTTGCTCAGTACCTTCTCCTCTATAATACATACCACCTAAAGCAGTTTGCCCCATCTCTGCTGATTTTCTATACCGATATAATGCTTGCTTATAGTCTTGTTTAACACCTTCTCCATAATGGTACATTCCACCCAAAATAAATTGAGAATGCATATCTGCATTATCTGCTGCTTTTTTATACCAATATAATGCTTGCTTATAGTCTTGTTTAATACCTTCTCCATAATGGTACGCATTAGCTAATCTATACTGAGAAGTACTATTTCCTTTATATGCCTCATCCTTATATCTAGCTACATTGCTTGCAGTATTACTGTAACCCGTATTGGATACAGTGCTAAAAACAAGTAACGTAACCAAATAAAAATTAATTCTATTTTTTTTCATTTTTGATTATCCTCCTAAAATTTAAACGCTCTTAATATACGTATCGACAAAAATACTGTGTTCTTTAAGCATCTTCTGAAAAAGAGAGAATTTTCGTCACAGAAACAATAAATACAAGAAATAGTTTTAAAAAACTCTTTGTTTGAGTTCCAATATCGTGTATGAAAAATAATCATGCATTTTGATCAAACTTCGTCTCCAATGAACTAACCTTGGAACTAAGGTGTACAATCTCCTCTTCAAGATTCACCGCTGGAGTAACCAACTCCTGAACACCCTTCATTTTAGAAAAAGAAAGAACTTCTTTTTTTACGAAAGCAGCACAATTAGTAAATAAACCTACAGCAAGACCCATAAAAAGAACTGTGAAATATACATGCATTATCAGTAAATTTTAGTAAATAATAATTTGCGCCAACTGAGGGTGTCATGTAAACGCAATTCTTAACTACCGCAGCTTATAGTCTCTACAGGCTCGCTCTCTTATTCCCCCGATCCACTGCTGCTTCCTATTTCCTCGCTGCCTCTATGCCCAGGCCTCTTATAACTTTTAGAGGCATCTCCTCCTCTATCATAAATAATACTTAAATTATATTGAGCTTTTTTGTGTCCCTGCTTTGCTGCTTTTTGAAACCAATGAATCGCTTCTTTACGACTCTCAGAAAGAATTCCTCCCTTTCCAAAATATATAAGAGCTAAAAAAAATTGAGCTTCTGCATTCCCCTGATTTGCTGCTTTTTCATACCAATGCATTGCTTTTTTTAAATCTTTAGAAACACCTTCTCCTTTATAGTACATATTGCCTAATTTATATTGAGCATATTGAACTCCTTGATCCGCTGCCTTCCGATACCAACGAACTGCTTCCTTATAATCTTTCTTAGTGCCTTCTCCTCTATAATACATATCGCCTAAAATAAATTGAGCTTTTGCATGTCCCTGAGCTGCTGCTTTTCTATACCAATAAAATGCTTTCTTATAGTCTCGCTCAGTACCTCGTCCTTTCTTGTACATATTACCTAAAGCAAATTGAGCTTGTGTATTCTCCTGATCTGCTGCTTTTTTATACAAATCAAATGCTTTCTTATAATCTTGCTCAGTACCTTCTCCTCTATAATACATACCACCTAAAATAAAGTGAGCTTTTGCATGTCCCCGAGCTGCTGCTTTTCTATACCAATAAAATGCTTTCTTATAGTCTCGCTCAGTACCTCGTCCTTTCTTGTACATATTACCTAAAGCAAATTGAACTTTTGTATTCTCCTGATCTGCTGCTTTTTTATACCAATATAATGCTTTCTTATAATCTTGCTCAGTACCTTCTCCTCTATAATACATATCGCCTAAAATAAATTGAGCTTTTGCATGTCCCTGAGCTGCTGCTTTTCTATACCAATAAAATGCTTTCTTATAATCTTGCTCAGTACCTTCTCCTCTATAATACATACCACCTAAAGCAATTTTAGCTCTTGGAAATCCCCACTTTGCTGCTTTTTTATACAAATCAAATGCTTTCTTATAATCTTGCTCAGTACCTTCTCCTCTATAATACATACCACCTAAAGCAGTTTGCCCCATCTCTGCTGATTTTCTATACCGATATAATGCTTGCTTATAGTCTTGTTTAACACCTTCTCCATAATGGTACATTCCACCCAAAATAAATTGAGAATGCATATCTGCATTATCTGCTGCTTTTTTATACCAATATAATGCTTGCTTATAGTCTTGTTTAATACCTTCTCCATAATGGTACGCATTAGCTAATCTATACTGAGAAGTACTATTTCCTTTATATGCCTCATCCTTATATCTAGCTACATTGCTTGCAGTATTACTGTAACCCGTATTGGATACAGTGCTAAAAACAAGTAACGTAACTAAATAAAAATTAATTCTATTTTTTTTCATCTTTGATTATCCTCCTAAAATTTAAACGCTCTTATATATGTATCGACAAAAATACTGTATTCTTTAGGCATCTTGTGAAAAAGAGAGAATTTTCGTCACAGAAACAATAAATACAAGAAATAGTTTTAAAAAACTCTTTGTTTGAGCTCCAGTACCGTGTATGAAAAATAATCATGCATTTTGATCAAAAGTAATTTAACTTTTTAGAATGTTTCCTGACCCAAGAAAAAAGTATACCCATTGAGATTCTCCGCAAATGATTCAAAGGCTACATGATGAACATTTATTAGTTACAACACCGTATATGTTAAATTCAGCAGAACTAATAACTAGATTAGGATATTCAGCCAACAAAATGCTTTGCTTTTCTCGAAAAATTATATAGGGTAAATTCATCTCAAAAATGAAGAATAAAATGATCATCAGACTACCCAAAGAACAAGCCATATTCCTCTATCAAATCTTAGAGTCCCACGATAATTTGGTGAATTACTCCACCCAAACCACAGACTCCACACTGGGCTACCGAGATATTGCCATCTATATCCCCTTAGGGCTGGAAGAGGAATTTGCCAACGTCCTCAAAAGCCTATCCGAACTGGACATAAAAATCATAGATCTACCACAGGCAGAACCCCCACAGACGGAGTCCCCCGATAAGATCAAAACCTAGGGAACGGAAATCCGCCCCTCACGATCGGTACGAAAGATACTTATTTTCTCCCTCTCCAATCGCTGTAACAAAACCTTGTGAGGGTGCCCATAACGCCCCCACTTTCCCACACTAATGTACGCAAACCGAGGGTCCACCCATTGCAGAAACTCCAATGAACTACTATATTTACTCCCGTGATGGGCTACTTTTAAATGCGTACTCTTTAAAAAATTAGGAAACTGCTCCATATATTTTCTCTCTAAAACTGTGGTACTGTCCCCTGTCAGCAATAAAGATTTCCCCTCACCCATATAAAATTTGCAATAAGTGGAACTATTATTTGCCTTCGGCATTGTATCCATAATAAGGGGAATACAGTGCAAAGAAGGATGAAGCCTATTGATCCTATTATTTTTAAAAAAACGAATGGGCACTTGCACCCGTTCTGCCTCCTCCAACACAGAAAGGATTTTTAAATACACTAGGTGCTGCTCCTGCAACCAAAGATCTCCCTCTATTTTGTGTCGAAGAAATAAACTAGCTAACCCTCCCACATGATCCAAGTCCGGGTGAGTAAGTACAACAGAACTTAATGTTGCCACAGAAAGACCTGCCAACTCTTGGCTCACAAGCGCAGGATAGGGACCATACCCAGGTGGACCCACATCTATTAATATGGGAAGACTCCCCTTGGTCTGAATAAGGATAGCGTCGCCCTGATCCACATCTAAAATATAAGCCCGATTACTCTCATCTTTGAAAACACGAAAAACAATAAATGCACAAATCAGAAAAGCAAATAAAGGTTTCTTTTTCTCCCTCCAGTACAGAAAAAAGCCAAACAAGAGAAGAAAGGCTATTAACCAAAACGTAGGGTTTACCCAAATTGCAATAAACGGGATCGTTTGAATCCACTGGAGAGCTGTAATGAGAAAAGCAACACTGGTGTTTGCTATAGTGTCGAAAAAATGTCCCAATGTTTCTAAGGACAATTGCATACAAAATGCATGCAATAAACCAGGAACAAGTATTAAAATTGCTGGAATTCCCATAAAAATATTCAATACAGGGCTAATGAGACTCACTTGATGAAAATTCCAAATCACTAACGGAAGGGTGAACAACCAAGGAGCCAGCACTAACACTAGGAAATAAATCCATTCTTTTTTTAACCAACCCTCGGACCGCTCCCGAAGGATAATATGCGCAAAACAAAAAGAACTAACAGCAAAAAAAGATAAACTAAAGGAAAGAAGGCTCCCCTCTCCAAAAAACCAAGAACACGAAAACGTAAACAGCAAAAAAAATAGCCAGTTTGGGGAATAACCCAAAGCACGGGTAATACTCCAAAATAATATGGCCACATAGGCCCGGGTAAGGGGCTTTGTCCAGCCCGCTAAATAGACATAATTGGTGAGCAACGGAAAGAGGAAAAAAGCCTCCACTTGGTATAAAGAAAAGGAAAAGCGAAATTTGGGTGCATATGTGAGGAACAGGCAATACAGGGGATAGATAGACACCCTTCCTAGCTGAGCCACCAAAAGCATGTGTAACCCTGAGGCACAAAGAATATGGGCAAGTCCCAAGTTGGAAAATAGGAAAAAATACTCCCCACAAAGGTTTTCCGTTTGACCAAGAAGCATCGCTTGGACTACCCCCTCTGTGGAACAATGAACTGCGCTCATGGGCAAAGAGAAACGCAATAAACGAGCCATCTGTCCAAAATTAAGAGTGCGATAGGGAGCGAGAATTATTTCATAGGTGTCCGATTTTCAAATAGAAAGGGACTCAAATACGAACTATACTCTGAGGATATGTCCTTTTTCACCACAGAGGTCCTGCTTCTTATCAATGGCGTATTTGTCGCTATTTTAGCCTACCAAGGCTTCCGCTTCCTCAAATCCCGGAAGCAAACGAAATTTAAAGGCGACCTGTGGGAGCAGGAGAAAACAGACCCCCGTATTATGAGCCACGAGGAACTGGAAATTACCATAGACAATATCGCCATAGGCGAGCACTCCCCCCGTCGCAAAGAAAAGCCCTCCTCTCCACCCAAACCAAAGAGAAAGCACCCTAATTTCTCTGGTCTTCCTCATCAAATTTTGGCACTCCCAGCCGACCCCACAAAACAGGAGGTTATTGGGGCCCATAAGTACTGGATACGCCAATACCATCCAGATAGGGTGCAGCATCTGGGCCCTGGCTATGTGAAACAAGCCACACAACGCTCCGTTCAGCTCAATAATGCAAAGAATATCTTGCTCAAAGGAAAATTGACCCCTTGACAAAGCTCTAATCGGGTATATCTTTTGTTTGCGGGAGAATCTCTATATTGATTAATTGTGTCAAATATAGCTTTTCCTGTGGCTGTTTTCATGGTAATGAGAGCTGTCTACATAAACCATTATGGTGGCAATTTTGCTGCTGTAATCATTTGATAAGGAGTTATACATTATGCAAGTAACACCATTATACGATCGTCTCCTAGTGAGGCGTTTTGATGAAGAAGAGCGGACAAAAGGGGGAATCATTGTTCCCGATTCCGCAAAAGAAAAACCAGCCCAAGGCGAAGTTGTGTCTTGTGGTCAAGGACGTATGAGCGATGAAGGGAAGCTAACCCCCCTAACCGTTAAAAAGGGAGACAAAGTTCTCTTCGGGAAATACTCAGGTACAGAAGTAAAACTAGAGGGCAACGAGTACTTAATCATGCGAGAAGATGATGTACTTGGTGTCGTTCACTAAACAAATAAATCAAACAAAAAAGGAGAATTAATTATGTCAGCAAAAGAATTTCGTTTTTCAGAGAAAGCTAGAGGTTCAATTCTAGCGGGCGTAACGACCCTGACCGATGCGGTGAAAGTAACCCTTGGTCCTAAAGGACGTAACGTCATTATTCAAAGGAGCTTTGGTGCTCCAATGGTCACAAAAGACGGTGTGACAGTAGCAAAAGAATCGGAGCTATCCGATCATTTTGAAAATATGGGTGCCCAAATGGTAAAAGAAGTGGCATCTAAAACTAACGACGATGCCGGTGACGGTACCACTACAGCCACGATACTAGCGAAAGCTATCTATCAATCTGGCTCAAAAATGGTAGCTGCAGGCTATAACCCAATGGACCTTAAGCGAGGAGTTGACCTAGCTGTAAGCCAAGTGGTAAAAACCCTAAAAAGTCACTCCAAAGCGATCAGCGGTGAAAACGACATTGCTCAAGTGGGAACTATTTCTGCTAATTCCGATACGGAAATAGGCGGAAAAATTTCCGAGGCAATGAAACGAGTGGGCAAAGAAGGTGTCATCACTATTGAAGAGTCGAAAACAGCGGAAACAACACTCGATGTTGTGGAAGGAATGCAGTTCGACAGAGGATACCAATCCCCTTACTTCATCACCAACCAAGAGCGAATGGAAACCGTATTGGAAGACTCCTATGTACTACTCTACGACAAGAAGATCTCCAGTATGAAAGACCTTCTTCCTATCCTAGAACAGGTAGTTCAAAAGTCGAAACCACTTGTGATTATCAGTGAAGAGGTGGAAGGTGAAGCACTAGCCACTCTTGTGGTAAATAAACTCCGTGGATCACTCAATATGGCTGCTGTAAAAGCACCTGGTTTTGGTGACCGCAGAAAAGAAATGCTCGAAGACATCGCTATTCTTACTGGTGGAACTGTTATTAGTGAAGAAATGGGCCATAAGTTAGAGAACACTAAGCTAAGCGACCTAGGTTGTGTGAAGCGTGTTACCTTGGACAAAGAAACCACTACCATTATCGGTGGTTCAGGAAAGAAATCTGCAATCGATGCACGGGTGAAACAAATCCGCGCACAAATTGCGGACACAACTTCCGACTACGATAAGGAAAAACTCCAAGAGCGACTAGCAAAACTAGCCGGTGGCGTGGCTGTGATAAACGTGGGAGCTCCTTCTGAAATTGAAATGAAGGAAAAGAAACAACGGGTAGAGGATGCTCTAAACGCTACACGTGCGGCTGTGGAAGAAGGTGTTGTACCTGGAGGTGGCGTAGCCCTGCTCCGTTCTTCTAAAACCTTGACTACTCCCGAAGGCATGAATGAGGATCAAAAAGCTGGCTTCGACATTATTCGCAAAGCCTGTGAAGCTCCTCTTCGTCAAATTGCGGAAAACTCAGGGGCAGAAGCGTCTGTAACAGTAAACAACGTGGTTATGGAAAAGGAATTTTCCTTTGGCTTCAATGCTACTACTGGAAAATACGAAGACCTTATCAAGGCTGGCGTAATCGACCCAACTAAGGTAGTTCGTTCTGCACTTCAAAACGCAGCGTCTGTGGCATCCATGATGCTCACAACAGAAGCGTTGATTGCAGACAAACCAAGAGCAGCAAACGATGCTCCAGCAATGCCATCACATGGCGGAATGGGAGGCATGGGCGGCATGATGTAAGTCTGCTACCAAGCAAATAAACCAATCAAACAAAAAGGCTCTCCACACATACAGGAGGGCCTTTTTTTTATTCTTTTTCCAAAATTTTATCGGCTGCCTGTTCCAGTGTTTGATTGGTTTTATCTACAGAGATAAAAACCTTGCTGCCTTCCCAGTTTACTTCCTGCCAACCTGCTGACATGGAATCTATGGCAATGAGAAGAGCTTCTGTGCCCTTTTTATCCGGTTGATCTTCATAGCATTGGCTAATCCAACTGGAAGACAAATCCACCATGGTGGTTAAGCAATTTGTGAGTTTTTCTGGTTTTTCTCGAACCGAATCATCTAAATCTTTGGAAAAATAGGCACTTGCGGATCGCAGCCTTCCGGACTCCATAAGGGAAATGCCAAACAGTACTTCATCCGGATAAATAGCACCGTAGAGGGAAAAGCTAGCCCGTTGCCGTGATTCCTGAAACTGAGTGTTAAATAAGTTACCCACCTTTTGAATAAACTCTTTTGGCAGGGATTGGCCCTTCCCACTCTGTTTTTTTCGTGGACTAAAGGTGGATGGTAGGGTTGAGTTATGTAGGTTTATCACTGCCTCCTTCCTTGCTATACTATAAGTATGTTGAAAAAACGTCAACTCTCCCGCGTTGCTTTCCAGGACTGCCCTTGGTTCTTCTCCCTAATGTATGAGGAGGATAGCCCCAGTCCCGTGCAAGTGGAGGCTGTGAATATCAGTTTAGGAGGCATTAAGTTCTTCTCCAATACCCCCATACCCATCTTTACTCTACTCACCATTCGACTCATCCACAAGGAAGGGGACAAACCAACCATTACCATTAAAGGAAAAGTGGTACGCACAGAAATGATCGATGTGGGCTTGCCGGAAAAAAGCTATGGCATTGCTGTGAAATTTTCAGAAGAAGATAGCTCTGCCTATAGGGAGCTTATGGATTCTTTGCCCCAATCTTCGGACACATCAGAAAACTCCAGACTATAAGGACTCCATGGACTTACGGTATCCGACTGTCTCCCAAAGGTGATCCTCCCGTACCCTCTCCTCTTGATCCAAGTCCGCAATGGTTCGTGCCACGCAGGCCATACGGGAAACAGCACGAGCAGAGTGTTCATTGGATTGGGATAATTTTTTGAGTTGTGCCCAAGCGCTTTTGGACCAAGCCCCTGCCTTCCAAATTTCTTTTTCTCCCAGGTGGGCATTGGGTTTTCCCTGGCGATCGAGCATCCGTGTTCGAGCTGCCTGCACTTTTTTTCCCATGAGTTCGCTATTTCCCATGAGTTCGCTATTTTCCATGAGTTCGCTATTTTCCATGCCGTCGCAAGAACTGGGAACTGTGTTCAGCGGCTCCTTCTGAATGCCCAGCCTCAGATCGATACGATCTAGAAACGCATGGGAAATCCGCTTTTGGTAGGAACGAATAGCATGGTTGGAGCAGGTGCACTTATTATTTTCCTCCCCCCACAGACCGCAGGGACATAAGTTGCTTGTGCCCATAAAGTATATGGACGCTGGTAGTGTGTGGTGAACTTGGACTCGTGCCAAATGTATCTCCTGACTTTCTAAGGGTATCCGTAAGAAATCCAACGCCTTGGAAGGAAATTCCAATAACTCTTCCAATAGCAAAACCCCATGATGGGCTAAGCTCACTTCTCCAGGAAGGGCTCTTGCACCTCCCCCCAGTAGAGCAGGTGCCGTAACAGTGTGGTGTGGATTTCTTAAGGGGTGACTCCCATTCCAATTCAATCCAAGCACATTATAGATGGGAAAAATCTCTTCCTTTTCTTTCTCAGTTAGTGCTGGAAGTATTCCCAAGTAGGCTTGGGCAAGTAGAGATTTCCCGCTACCACGAGGGCCGTGCAGTAAGCAATGGTGTTTGCCTGCGGCTGCAATGGTGAGCATTCGTTTGGCCATTTCCTGACCCCGAATAATAGAAAAATCGGCTCTGCTTTCGTTGGTATCGCTATTTTCCTTGGTTTGTCTCTGTTTTGGTGATTGCAGTTTTACTTCTTGAAGTCTTGCTTCTCGAAGTCTTGCTTCTCGAACAAATGGAGTTTTTTTCTTCAAAGCACGAACCACCTCTTTTAAGGTGAAAAACCCTCCTCCTTGGTGATTGGGGAAATTTTCAAGGATAGAGCTGTTCTCAAAGGGAAGAACAGCAACTTTCCACTGTTTAGAGCGCAGTAAGGATGGAACCACATAAGCATTGGGGATGGCTTTGAGTTTTCCTTCTAAGGTAAGTTCACCTAAAAAACCAATACCTTCTACTTCTTTTTCTGTTAAGACTCCTTTGGCCACAAGGCAAGCAATGGCAATGGGCAGATCAAAGCTACTTCCTTCTTTGGGAAGCCAAGCGGGTATCAAATTCACGATAATTTTTCGTGATAGTATGGGAAATCCTGAATTTGCTAAAGCCACGCGCACTCGTTCACGGGCTTCTCGCACACTTGTTCTTGGAAGTCCCACAATATGAAATGTGGGTAGGTGTAGGCTTTGTTGGCATTCCACTTCCACAGGAACCGCCGTAAGACCGACTGTGGCCACAGATTGTATTCGAGCGTATGTTTGCATTTGTCTCCTCCCTCCCAAAAGTATAAAATAAGAGTACAAAAACGGATTCCTGTACACACACACCCTCATGGCCAACTTCTCATCAGCTAAGTTTTGCCACAAATTTTGCCAATATATATAAATATGAAGATATGCAGGATTCATACCAAAACAAAAGAATGGATAGTGCTTATCACGCTAAATGAAAAAAGAACGATGTCTGATTTTCGGAAATCTCAAGAAATAGTGATTTTTTTTGTAATAAAGGAATAAAAGGGCTGTTTTTATGTATTTTTGCTCTTCCCATGCGCAGTTATTTCTTATTTTTTTGCACTTTTCATTCATTTATTAAGAAATTTAGAACAAATTTATAAAAAAAACTTCCAATAACTACGGAAAAACCGAATATTTTATATAAAAATTGATTTTTTTATTTGCACACTCCAATACTTTGCTTATACTTAAAGTGAACACGAAATACACAAAGTTCCAAATAAAGTTACAGTAATTGAAGCGAATGTAGAAAAAGGAACTTATTTGAACATAAGGAGATGAAAAATGGCAGCAAGAAAAAAAACTAGAAAGAAAGCGGCAAAAAAGAAAACGAGAAGAAAAGCTACTAGAAAGACAGCCGCTAAGAAAAAAACTACTAGAAAGAAGGCTACTCGAAAGAAGGCCGCTAAAAAGAAGGCTACTAGAAAGAAGGCCACCAGAAAGAAAGCTACAAGAAAGAAAGCTACTAGAAAAAAGGTCACCAGAAAGAAGGCTACTAGAAAAAAAGCAGCCAAAAAGACAACTCGTAAACGCAGAAAGAAAAAGGCCGCTACAGCAGCAGTGCCTCGTAAGCGTAGAAGAAGAAGAAAGAAGAAAGCATAAGCCAATAAGCATTGGCTTTTTCTTTTTTAGACCTCAAAATCCACCGCCAGTACACGTTGCTTTTGTTCAATGCGAGGATTTTGGGTTTTTATTTTTTCCCCTATAAGCCCAAGCATTCAATGCTTTCCAAGCAGTGGGATCCCTTAATTTCCTGCAATCCTTGTTACACTCCACCGACAAGCGCTCAAACAACTTATGAGCCCTCTTCTGAGATCCCACCAATCGCTCCAAGCTAATCAGAGCAAATAGAGCTTTTGCTCGCTCCATCCTTGCTGCTTTCTTTGTGGGAATGGCTCCAAACACAATTTTTTCCAATAAGGCTCTTGTGCGCAGGTAATTTTTGCTAGCAATGGCTGTATCCACAGGAGTTTCACTCAGAGCGTTCTGAGAAAAGAAAAGAAAAATAATGGAGAGATAAAATGGAAACAAACAGCCTAATCCCACATCTGAACCTGCCACCTGATCCCAATCATTAGTCGGAGTAACCGGGCAATAAATAGAGCAAAGCCGGGAAGTGGGAATATACTTGGAGGCGAGAGAAATCAAGCCCTCCCATCACAGCGCTAAGTTTTTTTACCAATTCGTCTCCTTGACTTGAAAGACCTAGATTAGCAAACAATCCCCTTCTCTTTTTCTTAGGATAGATAAGGTTCACTTCTCCCTCTATCTTTGCCAGTTTTTTCATTTCTTCCACAGCCACCTCCATTCCACCCAATCCATCGATTAGTTTATTACTTAGGGCTTGGGCACCAGAATACACTCTGCCATCTGCCAATTTTTTGACCTTGTTAAGGGACATATTTCTACCTTTTGCCACCACACCCACAAACTGTAAGTGCAACTCATTGATTAGCGTCTGTACTAAGGCGCGCTCCTCAGGAGTCATGGGACGACTTGGACTCCCAATAGCTTTAAATTTTCCACTCTTTATCGTATAGGGATCCATCTTTGCCCATTGGTATAAATTCTTAAGATTCATATATTGGGAAATCACACCTATGGAGCCAGTAACAGTCCCAGGGTTGGCAATAATTTTTGTGGCAGAAGCAGAAATATAATAACCACCCGAGGCTGCCACTGTAGCAAAGCTAGCTACCACGGGCTTATCCTGTGCAACTTTTCTCACAAAATCATGGATCTCCTGACTCGGAGCAATGGCTCCTCCGGGCGAATTCACTCTTAGTATAATCCCCCGTATGGACTCGTCCTTGTGAAATTTCTTTAGTTGTTTGATTATTTTTTCCCCATCCAGAATTACTCCACTCACCTTCACCACTCCCACACGGGAACCCGACGATAAAGCAGAAAAAGTAGCCCCGTCTTTATCTATGACGAACAGGAGTACGAAATAGACAAAAAGTAGAAATACAAAAAAACAAAGAGCGGAAATGCCAAGCAATACAAGTAGTGGGTTTTTATTCATACTATAGAGTTTATGCAAAAGTATTCTATACAGCAAGTAAATCCCGACAAGAAAAAAAAGACTTGGCGCGCCACCCCCCTTTCCCAGCTTTTAAATATTGCCTTTTCCCTTCGCTCTATATAATGTTTCATAGTAATGAGTACTCCCACTAGGATAAAAAAACCACCTTGGCTTCGGGTGCGTCCCCCCTCAGGCGAAAATTATAAAAAAATACAGAGCATGCTCCATAAGCGAACCTTATATACCGTATGTGAAGAAGCCCGTTGCCCTAATATTGGGGAATGTTGGGCAGGAGGAACGGCCACCATTATGGTCATGGGGGATACTTGCACCCGGGGATGTAGATTCTGTAACGTAAAGTCTGGAAACCCAAACGGTTACTTAGATCCCAAGGAACCTGTAAAAGTAGCCCAATCTCTGAAAGAAATGTCTCTGGAGTATGTGGTGATCACCACCGTCGATCGGGATGATCTTCCCGACCAAGGTGCCCAACACTTTGCCCGTATTATTAAAGAAGTAAAAAAGCAAAATCCAAAGCTCCTAGTGGAAGCCCTAGCTGGAGATTTTCAGGGCAATAGCGCTTGTTTGCATACTCTCCTGGACTCAGGGTTGGAGGTTTACTCCCATAATGTGGAAACCGTGGAGCGACTCACACCCAAGGTCAGAGACAGGAGAGCCACCTACTTGCAATCCCTATCCATGCTGGAGGAAGCAAAAAAATATTCTGCGAACATTGTCACTAAATCTTCCATTATGCTTGGGCTGGGAGAGGAAAGACATGAAGTCATAAAAACCATGCAGGATGTGAGAAATACGGGCGCAGAAATTTTCACCCTGGGGCAATACCTACAACCTAGCTCGAAACACCTAGCCGTCAGCCGTTACGTCCTCTTGGAAGAATTTCAAGAATATGAAACAATTGGGAAAGAAATGGGATATGCGTTTGTGGCCAGTGGTCCTCTCGTGCGAAGTTCCTACCGTGCAGGAGAATATTTTTTAAAGTCGTTCTTAAAGGAGCGATTGGAAACCAATAAACAAATGGAGAAAATATGGAATTAATACTCCCAGATTTAGGGGAAGGCATTATAGAGGGTGAGATTGTTCAATGGTTGGTAAACACTGGCGACGCAGTGGCAGAGGATCAGGTGGTGTTGGAAATAATGACAGACAAAGCTACCGTGGAGATTCCCTCGGTTACTGCTGGAACCGTGAGTGAAATCCTAGCAAATCCGGGCGACATCGTGAAGGTGGGCATGGTTATCATGCGCCTAGGAGGAGCGAAAGGTGCACCCAAGAGTGGTGCAGTTTCCAAGGCACCAGCGCCGGCAACAACACCAGCACCAAAAATAAATTCCGTCCCCGTCCTACCGGGTTCTGTCCTAGCAGCACCCTCGGTACGAAAAGCAGCACGAGAAAAAAATATCGACCTTCAAGGTATTAACGGCAGTGGTCCCAGTGGCAGGATTCTTCACAACGACCTTCAACACAGCAACCAAGCCCAAACCACCCCCATAGGTGCACGCATGGAAAAAGTACCTCTACGGGGATTGCGCAAACGAATTGCTGAAAAAATGGCTCTCTCCAAACAAAAAGCAGCCCACTTTACCTGTGTGGAAGAAGTGGATGTAACGGAGTTGGTGGCTTTCCGAAATTCCATTAAAGATGCTGCCAAAGCGCAAGGATCGAATATTACCTTTATGCCCTTTATTATGAAAGCCTGTGTGCTGGGTCTAAAAAAATATCCCATACTCAATGCCACCCTTCACGAAGAAAGGGAAATTCACTATAAGCATTATTTTAACTTTGGTGTTGCTGTGGACACAGAAGATGGACTCACGGTTCCCGTAGTGGCCGACGTGGATAAAAAAAGCATTATAGAAATTGCCAGAAATATTAAGGAACTCAGTGGTCGTGCCCATGCCTCCAAATTAACTATGGACGATTTTAAAGATGGCACTTTCACTATCTCCAATGCGGGAAAAGTGGGTGGACTTTTTGCCACACCCATTATTAATTATCCCGAACTTGCCATTCTTGGAGTACACGAAATCCGAAAACGTCCCATGGTGGTAGACGACACTATCGTCATTCGAAATATGCTCTACCTATCCATTTCCTTAGACCACCGAATCGTTGACGGAGCTATTGGTATCCGTTTCCTCAATGAAATGATTAACTACCTATCCAATCCAAAAGCTTTTATTGGGAGCTTTGTAAACCCGTAATGGAAAAGAGTTTTCAAGCAGTAGTGATTGGAGCGGGACCGGGAGGTTATGTCTGTGCCATTAAACTTGCCCAATTGGGCATACAAACCGCAATTATAGAACGGGACCAACTAGGGGGAGTTTGCTTAAACGTGGGTTGCATTCCATCCAAAGCTCTTATACAAGCCTCCTCTGTCTATGAGTCTATCCAACACAGCAGCCGTTTTGGATTTATGAACACAGACAAAGTAAAAATAGATTTTAAAAAGCTCCAAGAATGGAAAACTGGAGTTGTGAGTAAGCTCACCTCAGGTGTGGGTCAGTTACTCAAGGGAAATAAAGTAACCGTTGTCAAAGGGGAGGCTACGTTTCTATCCCCCACAGAATTAGAAGTACGTTCTCAGAGTGGAGTGGAAACAATCACGGCCCAGCACTTTATTATTGCCACAGGATCCAGCCCCATTGAGCTTCCACCTTTTCCTTTCGACGAGCAAAATATTCTATCCTCTACGGGCGGTCTCCTAGTGGATGCCCCCATTCAGTCCCTTCTCGTGGTGGGAGGAGGTTATATTGGTCTGGAGATTGGCACCTATTTAGCCAAGCTTGGCACCGAAGTAACCATTGTGGAAGCAGAAGATCGACTCCTATCCACCTACGACGAAGACGTTGCTAACGTTGTGATTAAAAATATAAAAAAACAAGGTGTAAAGGTAATCACAAGTGCATTAGCAAAGTCGGTGAAAAAGAAAAAAAACCAACAGGAGGTGAGCCTAGAAATAGATGGAGAAATCCACACTCTTTCCGTAGAAAAAATTCTTGTAACTGTGGGGCGCAAACCCAATCCCATGGCTGGAATAGAAAACACAGGCGTGAAAACAGAAAATGGATTTATCCCTGTGGACAGTCAATTGAGAACAAATATTCCCAATATTTACGCCATTGGCGATGTGGCAGGACAACCCATGCTTGCCCATAAAGCGTCTAAAGAAGCTCAAGTGGTGGCAGAAGTAATTGCCCAAAAACCAGGTGCCCTATACGACGTGCGCGCCATGCCTGCCGTAATTTTTTGCGACCCAGAAATTGCCACCGTAGGCATGAACGAAAGGGAAGCCAAAAGGGCTGGAATAGAAACCATGGTGGGTGTTTTTCCCTTTGCTGCTCTCGGAAAATCCATTGCTACCCAAGAAACAACAGGCTTTGCAAAAATTATTGGCAATAAAGCAACGGGACAAATGATTGGCGCTGCTATCGTCGGTCACAATGCTTCTGCACTGATTGGGGAATGTGCTCTTGGCTTAGAAGCTGGTCTACAGGTAGAGGATTTTGCCCTCACCGTACACGCCCACCCCACACTCTCCGAAGCCATAATGGAGGCAGCAGAAGTAGCCCTCGATCACCCTCTACATATTATGCCCAAACGAAGCAAAAAAACCTAAGCCATGCATATTGAAACCTTGGGAACAGTCCCCTACCCAGCAGCTTGGAAACTACAACATCAATATGTGGAAGCTCGCGCAAACAACGAAATAGAGGATACCCTTCTCACCCTAGAACATCCCCATAGCATCACCATGGGACGAAAATCCCCTGAGTTTACAACACTGAAAGCCCAGGGTGCCACCAAGTGGAAAGAACTTTCCCTATTTATGGTGGAACGTGGAGGCATGACCACATACCACGGTCCCGGTCAAATTATTCTCTACCCAATCTTCCGACTTCCCGAAGGATCAGGCCCCAAGGCCTTTCTAAGGCTCTTGGAAAAAACAGTGATACAAACCCTAAAAACATTTAACCTCGACGGCTACGCCGTAAAAGATAAAACAGGTGTTTGGATCCAAGATAAACAAGGACGGGAAAGAAAAATCGCCTCCATGGGAATTGCAGTTCGAAAATCAGTGACCTACCATGGACTTGCACTCAATGTAACCACGGACACTCGCTACTTCCAAACAATCCAACCCTGCGGCTTTGAGCCCTCTGTAATGGTAACCATGGAAGAACTCTTGGAACAAAGCCCATCTCTTGTTGAAGTCACTCATCAGATGAGCACCACCCTATGCTCTTTATTTAAAGGACAGTGGTGGTGAAATTCTCTCCTCCTCTTATTCCCGGCACTCTTCAGAAAAGGTGGAAGCGATTTCTTGCCGAAGTGGTGCTAAAGGACGGATCGTTAGTGACCGTACATTGTCCCAACCCGGGCAGTATGCGAGGAAATGCCATACCCGGCTCCAAAGTTCTCCTCTTAGACACAGGTAAAGATCACCTTCAAAAAGGCAGAAAGCTCCGCTACCGATGGACTATTGCTCAAACCAATGCAAACCCCGTTTGCATCGACACCTCCATTAGTAACCACGTTGTCCAAAAAGCACTGATGGAAAAAAAAATTCCAGAACTGAGCCACTACACCAACATAGAAGCCGAATACTCCATTGGAAACTCACGCCTAGATTTCCTACTACACACCAACCACAAATCCCCATGCTTTCTAGAAGTGAAAAGCGTGAGCATGGTGGAAAATGGAATTGCCTATTTCCCGGACAGTGTTACCAAGCGAGGACAAAAACACCTTATGGAACTCATGGAACTCAAACACCAAGGCCACCGAAGCGTGATATTTTTTCTCGTCCAATGCTCTGGACTACAAACCATGCGTCCAGCCGACCATATCGACCCAGTCTATGGCAAAACACTGAGAGCCGCTGCCAACCTGGGAGTAGAAATCCTAGCCTACGATATTAAAGTCCAATCCCAAGAGATACAATGGGGCAAGAGGATTACAGTGGAGTTATAAAAATTGCCTTACAAGGAATTATTGTTCTTACGAATAATAGCCCTTCTAGAAATAATAGCAACAGAAAAAGGGGTTGTCGGTTTTAATGTATCCCAACTACTTTCTTGCTTTTTGTCCTCTAGTGTAGTGGAAGCACCCATTGACTCACAAAAAAATCTCCCGAAAGGCCGTATTTTAAATAAGTTATAGATCGACCGTACCATAATGCAGTCCTAAGAAAATACCGCTAAAAAAATTAACAATATATTTATTAGTAATACTGGAACTCTATAGTAAGAGTGCCAAGCCATATAAAGCTATATTCTTTAAAGGTTTTAGCGGCCCTTTTTTGTGCCCTCCTCCTGAACTGTTCGGAAATTCCGAACAGTTGAACTAAGGAAGCTTGCTTTTGTCCGCCACTACACCAAGACCACCGAAGCATGATATTTTTTCTCGTCCAATGCTCTGGACTACAAACCATGCGTCGTATATCATCAGGAATACTTAAAGCAATTTTTCAACTGTATAAGGGTCTAAATTTCTAATACTTTCAATTGAAAGAACATATTGTGATGTCATGACTTCTCACTCTTTAGGATTTTTTTCATTTCTTTTTCAAAATCGGACTCAATTTCTTGAGTTTTATTAAACTCCTTATATTCATTTATAGCCTTATCATTTGCTTTTTTCCTAGAAATAGCACTCTTGCCATGCAATATCTTGTATTCATTAAAATTTAAAAATTTATCCACACTGCCAGCAAGATTCTCCATGGTAAAGGTTTGACGGTTTTCAATAATATTTTCTATATAATCAAAAAAACCAGAAACGGTCCTCTCCAATTTTCTGATCTCTTCTTCTTCTAAGTAGTTCTTTGCTACAGTTACATCACTGGACAAAACTCTTCCCTTGGGCGCATTTTTCCAAGTGGAGAGCCCCATATGGGGCTGTCTATGATCAGTCTTATCATAAACAATCTCTGCAGCTGTTTTGCCAGTCATGGCAAAATGAAATTTATTCTGTACCATCGCATAGAAGTTTTTTGTGATTTCTGAACTGGGATTGTAGTCGATACTACACTCAGCAAAAATATCAGTAATCTGTAAATAAACTCTCCGCTCACTTGCCCTGATGGAACGAACTTTTTCCAGCAATTCTTGAAAGTAGTCTTTGCCAAAAACTTGCGAACCCTGTTTAAGACGTTCATCATCCACCACAAATCCCTTGATAATATATTCCTTAAGGATTTTAGTGGCCCATATTCGAAACTGAATGGCTCTCTTAGAATTGACACGATAGCCTACGGCAATAATGGCATCGAGATCATAGTACTCTAAGAGGCGCTTCACATTTCTTGTGCCCTCCTCCTGAACTGTTCGGAAATTCCGAACAGTTGAACTTCGCTCTAACTCGTTGGAATCATAGATATTTTTCAAATGCTCACTAATAGTCGTTTTGGATACATGAAACAATTCAGCAATGAGCTTCTGCGTCAGCCACAGTGTTTCATTTTGCAGAAAAACCTGCAATTTAACCTCATCATCGGGAGTTGTATAGAAAAGAAAATTTTTGCTTATTGAGATGTCTTGTTCGCTACCCATGCCCACTCCTTTGTCCTATGGAAAAACCCCTCGCAAAAGCATGGCTTGCTCTAAGCGAGATACGGCTCGTACTAGAGCGGCTGCCCTCATGTCGCATTCATACTTTTCTGCCGTTTCATAGACCTCATGAAATGCCTTGGTGATTAAATGCTCTAGTCGTTGGTTCACTTGATCCTCGCTCCAAAAAAAACTTTGAAGATCCTGAACCCATTCAAAATAACTCACCATCACACCACCCGCGTTGGCAAGAATATCGGGAATTACAAGAACTCCTTTTTTTATGAGAACCTCATGGGCCTCCAATGTAACAGGACCGTTGGCACCCTCTCCAATAATAGAAGCCTTTACCTTGTCGGCATTTTTCATCGTCAATACACCATCCAAAGCACAGGGAAGTAAAATATCTAAATCCAATAAAAGAAGCTCCTTGTTGGATATGGCGTCCGCATCCGGATAACCTTTTAAAGACTTGTTTGTAGCGACATAATCAGCACAACTTAAAATATCCAAACCACTCTCTTTATAAATACCACCATCCACATCACTAACTGCCACAACTCTACAACCTAGTTTTGCCATTTCACGAGCTGCCACTAGACCAACTTTACCAAAACCCTGGACTGCCACCGTGGTATCCCTAGAAGCAGGAATATTCTTTTTCTTCATTCCCTCCACAACACAAAATACTAAACCCCGTCCCGTGCTTTCCTCTCGTCCCAAAGAACCCCCGATAACCAAGGGTTTGCCCGTAACCACGCCCGGAATAGCATAGCCACGATTCTGAGAGTAAGTATCCATCATCCAAGCCATAATTTGAGCATCGGTGCCCACATCAGGAGCAGGAATATCCTCATTAGGACCAATCACCTTATTAATTTCTGTAGCAAACCTCCGGGTAAGCGCCTGCTTTTCCACACGAGAAAGATAGGAAGGATTTACCCTCACACCACCCTTTGCTCCCCCAAGAGGTAAACTCACTAAAGAACATTTCATCGTCATTAACATCGCAAGACCAGCCATTTCCGAAAGAGTTACATCTTGATGAAAACGAATCCCACCCTTGGAAGGACCCAAGGTCATATTATGCTGTACTCGAAAACCCTCAAACGTATGTATAAAACCATTGTCCAAACGAATGGGAATACTCACCACCAAGGCACGCTTTGGAACTTTTAGGCGCTCGCCCACATTGCGATCTAAATCCGCAATCGCAATAGCACGGTCTAACTGATCCACCGCATTTTTATACAGATCACTGCCAGCCCAAATGCTAGTATCACCTTTTTTAGTAGTTTTAGACATATAAATAATACCTCAACAAATACCTTATTACGCTTTTTGCGCCTCTAAAAACCGTTCCGCATCTAGTGCTGCCATACAACCAGAACCAGCGGCTGTTACGGCCTGTCGATACTCATGATCCTGAGCATCTCCTGCAACAAAAAAACCCTCCACCTTTGTTTTCGTATGGTGAATAGTTTTAATATAACCCAAATCATCCATATCTACAAAATCCTTAAATAAGGACGTATTGGGCTGATGACCAATACCGTAGAAAAGACCCGTTACAAGCAAATCACTAACCTCATTTGTTTTAAGATTTTTAACCTTTATGTGCTCTAACTGGGTTTTTCCCTCCAACTTTTCCACCGATGAATCCCAAAGAAACTTTATTTTATCATTCTTTCTCAAACGGTGTTGCATGGCCATGGATGCGCGTAACTTGTCCCGTCGATGAATAATGGTCACAGAGCTTGCAAATTTTGTGAGAAAACTGGCCTCCTCAGCCGCAGTATCTCCACCACCCACAACTGCCACATCCTGATCACGAAAGAAAAAACCGTCACAAGTTGCACAGGCCGAAACCCCTCGTCCCATTAACTCGGACTCCCTATCCAAACCCAATAATTTTGCAGTAGCTCCAGTGGCACAAATCAAAGACTCCCCACGAAGGGTCTTGCCACTGCCCGTCTCTATAAGAAAAGGACGCTGCCCAAGGTCCACCCTCACAACTTCGTCCTGAATAAAACGGGTGCCAAAACGCTCAGCCTGCTTCGTAAAACGCTCCATCATGTCCGGCCCCATCAAACCATCAGGAAAACCAGGGTAATTCTCCACATCAGTAGTAGTAGTGAGCTGCCCCCCAGGCTGAGACCCATGCACAAGCAGGGGCGCTAGGTCTGCCCTTGCCGCATAAATAGCCGCAGTAAGACCCGCTGGCCCAGAACCCAAAATAATCAATTTCTCAGTTTTTGAATCTTCTTTAATCATATCCATTCTCGTACACCTAAGAAAATTCCTAAGCAAGTAGAAAAGAAGGTTTTTGAAATTACGCGAAGCATCTATTTGTGAGCCGCTACAATTATTGGATATCTAATAATTCCCTCTATATAAATTTTCACAGTGCTTCTAATAATCTTTTTACTTTTCTTCCCACTCTCTTTACTGCCAACCCTTTTTGTTTTTTTCTTGCTGCTGATTTCTCTATTTTTTCTATTGCTAATTCCCCAGCCCTTTTTATTGCCTCTTTTTCATTAAGAACACAACCGCACTTAATTTTATCTTTTAAAGACTCTACTTTGGTTCCTGTTTCCAAAATAATAGCAATCATATCTGTTGGAGTGAAAGATGGATCGACAGATTTCACTTTAGCAGCAACTCTAGTCACCTGAGGTGCTGCGAATGAGGTTCCAGACGCATGACCACTAGTATTTTCAGGTTTAAAAGAAAGTATATCTTCACCAGGAGCTGCAATATCAACATGAGTTTTGCTAAAATTTGAAAAGTCTGAAAGATTATTATTTCCATCAACTGATGCTACACTAAGTATATTTGGAGAATCATTGGCTGCTGGGTAAACTGGGGTCTCATCCAAATTATTACCACTGTTTCCTGCAGCAACAACAAAAAGCATATTAGGAAAAGCTCGTACCGCATAACTTAGATTTTCTATAATCTTATATAAGAATGGAATAGAACTCCCCATACTTATATTGATAATCCTTGAACCTCTTCCATAGGCCAACACAACCGCATCATAAGCTTCAGCAAATGAGATCCTTATGGGAAGTATTTCGATATAATCACTTCCTTTAGATACTACCCCAGCAACCTGAGTACCATGATAGAAAGGTTCATCAAATATCCTGAAAAATTTTTGTAGTTTTTCGTTGAAATATTTTTTATTATTATAGTCATAGGGCTCAGCATCTCCGTCAGCATAGTCCCAGCCAATATCAATGTTTTTATATCTTCTATAAATATCAGCGAGTTCAGATTCATATTCAGCCCTACTCCATAACCTTTGAATGGGATTCAAGGATTCAAACGTATTGACTAGTTTTTGTGCTTCAGCTTCAAGTCTTACTTTCTCTATTTTGCGAGTCTCTTTATCTAATTTATTAACAGACATTTTATTAATTTTGTAAGCAATACCTCTATCATTATAACTTATACCCATATCAAATATCGTGACCAATGTGCGATCAATTTTTTTAAGTTTTTCAAATAACTTAATAAGCAATTTAGGATGTGTACAATCAGCATAAATTTCTTCTAACGATAGCACCTCTTTGTTCACATATACAGTTCGAGTAATATTGCCATTTGAGTTAAACCATTTACGAGATTTTTGCCTTTCGCCATCGTACTCCCTAAGCTCACCTTTTATCAAATTACAACGAGAGTCAAACCAAGTTTTATTCAATATATTATGATCAAGAAGGAAGAATTGTCTTTCTGTATGATTAACCTGCACATAAGATTTCCCTGAATTAAGATTCGCCATAATGTCAATGCTTGAAGGAGGAGGATATTTAGTCCACAGACGAAAATATCTACTAAGCCCGCTACCACCAGCAGTCAAAGTTACTTCTTTTCCTAATAATCTTTTTGCTTCTTTTCTAATTTTGTTTATATTTAAAGTAAATCCAGGGCCTAAAACCTCGGGCTTCATTATATTTTTACATAAGATTTCTTTTCCTGCTTCATGATACTTATACCAAGGTCCAAAGATTTTTTTCAATGCGACAGTATCTCGTTGGGCCTCTTCCTTTAAATATTTTTGATAATCAGGTTCGTTATCAAGGTCTTTTGAAATAAGCCCGATAAAGGCCTCTGCCGGCTCAAAAGCAGAAAACCAAAGTGATTGTGCGTATCTTCTTGACTCATAAGACTCCACCTCAGCTATATCTTTACTATGAATACCTACACTAAGCACATCTTCAAAACTTCTAACAAATTTTGTTTTCTCCAATGCTATTTTAAGTTTTTTAAGACCCTCAAGAAATATATCATCCTCTACAGGAAAATCAGCTCTTTCAAAAAATCTACTCCGTTCATAACCGTGTTTCTCTCTCAGTTCCTGCATAATTTCTGAAGTTAGTTTTCCTATGGCTTTTTTTAACATGATAGTTTTTTGTCTGCTCTTCGCAGCAGATTTTTTATCAGGTTTACCCTCTAGGTATTTTTGATAGGCAGGTTCATTATCAGGATCTGCTGAAATGAACTCGATAAAAGCTTCTGGTGGCTCTAATGTAGAAAAACCAAAGCTTTCATTCCCAAGCCAATAACGCACCGTGGGCATTTCCCCATTAAGAACATAGAGCTCAAGCACATTTTTAAAACTTCTAATAAACCTTGTTTTCTCTAGTGCTATTTTAAATTTCTTAAGAGTCTCAAAATACTTATGATCTCCTACATTAGGAGAACCTCCTTTTCTTAAAAAACCTGAGTATTTATAACCATGCTTCTCTAGTATCTGATTGATCTCTAACGCCAGATCTGTTATAGCTTTTTTTAATGCAAGAACCTTTTGGCTAATGTTTGCAACAGCTCTTTCACCGGGGTTATCCTCTAGATACTTTTGATAAACAGGTTCGTTATCAAGGTCTTCTGAAATAAGCTCGATAAAGATTTCTTCTCGCCCTAATACAGAAAATGATAAATCGTCATACCTTACAGTATAATCTGCTTTAAGTATTTCTTCATTATAAAAATATAGTTGACCCACATATTTAAAATTTCTAATAAATTTTGTTTTCTCCAATGCTCTTTTAAATTTTTTAAGGCTTGTAAAAAGAATACTGTTTTTTACATCAGAAGAATTATCGCTACTTGAAAATCCATTCTGTCGGTAATCATGTTTCTCTAGCATCTGTTCGATCTCTAGCTTTATATCTGCTATAGCTTTTTTCAATTTAATATCTTCTTGCCTAGCAATTGCGAGCTCTGGGTAATCCTTTAAGTACTTTTGATAGGCAGGTTCATTATCAGGATCTGCTGAAATGAGTTCAATAAAAGATTCTTCTTTCCCTAATGCAGGAAAAAAGAAATCTGATTCTTTGTAGCTCCTCGTATTATAAACTATTTTGTCGGTTAGTGGGAGATCTTCTTCCATATTATGAATGCTTAAAGAACGCACACCTTTAAAATTTCTAACAAGCTTTGTTTTCTCCAGTGCTCTTTTAAATTTTTTAAGACCTTCAATAAACATATCATTGCTTATGTTTTTATGATTTGAAAAATAATCCCATCCTTCATAACCATGCTTTTCTTTCAATTCTTGCACAATTTCTGACTCTAATTCTCTTATAGTTTCATTAAAAGACAGGGCAAGCAGGAAGAATGTGGTTATTAAGATTGCAAAAGCACGAATCATTTCTTTAAACCCTGATGAAGATTACTTGCATACTTTTTTGCTATATCTATTTGTTTAGACCAGATTCTAGTTCTGGATTTCTGAGCTTTTTCTATAAAAACATTAAATGTATTTAAGGCTTCTTTCTTTTTTCCTAGCTCCATTTCACATTGACCTTTTCTAAAATAAGCAATAATAGCCTCTTTCTTCAGTTTAAGAACTCTGGAGTATTGATAAATTGCTTTCTTGCAATTTTTTTTCTTGTAAACTTCCCCAAGAGCAAATATGGAGGATATATTTGAATCATTAAATTGAATCGATTTTTCAAAGTGCTCTTTTGCTTTATCTAGTTTATTCTGATCGTAAAAAAGTGTTCCAAGGTTGTAGTAAATGGTGTCATCTTTTTTGTCGTATTCCAATGACTTCCTGTAAAATATTTCAGCAGCTTTGTACTTTTTCAAACGATGATAAGAATAAGCAATACCTCTGGTTGCTGTAATGGAGAGAGGAGAAATTTTAAAAGCATTTTTAAAATATTTTATGGATTCCAGATGTTTATTTTTCAAAGAAAACATTTGCCCTAGTTCAAGCTGGGAATGTAAGTTTTTAGGATTCTCTTTAATAAGCCTACTGTGCTCGTCAATAAGAATATCCAAATAGGAAGACTTGCTTTCAAACGTAGGCTTTTTCATTCCCTTATTCTGAGCAAAGGAAAGTGCTGGAAATAATATAAATAAAAATAATATGAATTTCATCGACCCTCCTTAGCCATCTAGTCAACCCTTTGGAATAAAAAACAAGTGCCAGATGCAACTCATCAGGCAAGATTTCCAGTGCGACCGTCCCCTTCAATTTTCACATAAACCTTGTTCTATTTCCAGCTACCTTATTTATTGCAACGCATTATTTCAGTGCCATCCATAAAACAACGATGAAACCAAATTCCAGCGCTTTTAAGAAATCATCATCTATAGGATAGCGAAAACCATAAAGCCTTTCCTTTAAGTCCATGTCGGACTCAAAGCGCTGCCTCTGTTCCTGAACATCGGTGAGCTCGCTAAAAGCATTGGCTAACTCCAAGCCATTGATATATATTTCAAATTCCTCTGCCACCGTAAGAATTGAGTAAAAAGGTCTAGATTTCTTAGATACTTCAATAAAAACAGTTATCTGAAGTTTTTGACATGGTAGACAAAATAATTCTTGACTCTCAGCCCGTCCTGGCGCATTATGCACTTACTGACTTGCTGCATGGTGCGACTCAGCCCGTCCTGGCGGTCATTGGAAATATTAACAACATATGAAAGGAAATTTTAAAATGAAAAAACAAAACATAATAATAACAACACTAGCAATGGCACTTGGACTTGCCATAGCGTTACCAGGATATTCTGTGTCTGAACCTAACGAACCAATGGTCATGGAACCAGAATCTGAACCTAGCCCACCAATGTTCTACTCGGAACCATTTAGCCCTATAGATATGATAGGTGGTAAAGAAGCCGAAAGTTGGCTAAATGAAAAATTTATGAATGCTGGGATTAGCGAAGATCAAGCAAAGACAGTTATAAATACTTACACTCCAGAAGCAACAGAACTTACCTTATCAACATTAGATTGGATTCTTGTAGAGTTGGAGTTGGAGTTACTCGAGCCAGAATGGACTCCAGAACAAAGGAAGAATTTTCTTCAACTAAGAATATTCTTAAATTTCACGAAGGTAGACATCCTTAAGCAAAAAATGGGAATGCTCGCTACGAAAGTATTTCCTGTTAAAAGTGTTCAAGATGAAGCTAAACCAGGCGATAACGTCAGACGAATGCTTGGGGCTGACCGGTAAGTATTTATTTACTCTGAAATACAGGAAAGCCTTCTTTAGAAAGAAGAGGGCTTTTTTTGTGCCTATAAAATATTTTAAGAAAATGACGTTTCTCAAATGTTCGTTTCCAGTGGTAATTGAAAAAAGACTGAGGCGACAATAACAACATAGAAAGGAAAGTTTAAAATGAAAAAAACATTATGCATACTAATTGCTCTAGTCTTGGTTAGTCCACAATACGCATACGCAGATAGCCCTGCCGCAGTAATTGCAGAAAAAGCGAAAAGGGATGTAAAAGATGAAGCTGCAGCTAGAGAAGCTGAGAAGGCAGCCAAATTAGAGGAAAGAATTAATAGAGCAGTTGAAAGAGTTAAGGAGAGAGCTGAAATTATTGAGACCGCTGAAATGGATCGGAAAGCACATAAAGCAGCTCAAGAGCCAGTTCTTGACAAACAAAACGCAGAAGCAATTATGTTTTGGAAAAATAACAATCATGTTGGTGAAATGGTAATGGTAACGACCGCTACAGTCGCTGGAGCCATCTTGATCCTCAGCCACTCATCAGCAAACGTCATGCGCTCATTGATTGGGTTTACTGGAATCGGTTTATTCTTTAGCGGCCTTTACTATGGCGGTATTCTCGTTTTAAAATATAGCCAAGCTAAAGCTTCTGAATATCCACCACGTGCCTCCACTTATACTGATGGACCCTCGAAAGAAGTTTTATCCAAACTTGATACGCTAAAAGAACTTAAACACCAAATTGAAGCTTGTAAAATTGTAAGCGAAGAATGCCATGAGATCCAAGAAACATGCCGTGCTGGTAACCTAAGAGAGGCAGTTTTCAGAGTTAGTTTTAAAATATAGCCAAGCTAAAGCTTCTGAATATCCACCACGTGCCTCCACTTATACTGATGGACCCTCGAAAGAAGTTTTATCCAAACTTGATACGCTAAAAGAACTTAAACACCAAATTGAAGCTTGTAAAATTGTAAGCGAAGAATGCCATGAGATCCAAGAAACATGCCGTGCTGGTAACCTAAGAGAGGCAGTTTTCAGAGTTAGGGACTATAAACGTAATGGCTGCCTTTCTTATTTTTATGTACTTACCAAGCCATACCAGGTGGATTATATTATAGACAATGATTTAGTTCACAAAGACTTTATCAGTAAAGTGGTTGATTTCAAAAACCAACATATAGATGAAGTTGGAAAAAATATTAGTACAGTATATGTTCCAGAGAAAGGTACCTATACTCCCCACTAGAGCCTTATGCTCAATAGTAACCTTCAGCACAAGGGCTAGAGCACTCCTCTATCCTTGGGAACTGTAGCATACATAATACCTATGGGTCGAATAGCTCTTGAGTAAAAAAATCCAGCTTTATCAAATACTTTAATAAAAACAGTAATTTAAGTTTTTGACATGGTAGACAAAATAATTCTTGACTCTCAGCCCGTCCTGGCGCATTATGCACTTACTGACTTGCTGCATGGTGCGACTGGTCATTGGAAATATTAACAACATATGAAAGGAAATTTTAAAATGAAAAAACAAAACGTAATAATAACAACACTAGCAATGGCACTTGGACTTGCCATAGCGTTACCAGGATATTCTGTGTCTGAACCTAACGAACCAATGGTCATGGAAGCAGAATCTGAACCTAGCCCACCAATGTTCTACTCGGAACCATTTAGCCCTATAGATATGATAGGTGGTAAAGAAGTCGAGAACTGGCTAAATGAAAGATATGCCAGTGTTGGGCTTACTGGAGAGAAGGTAGATAAAACTTTTCGTACTGACACTTTAGATGAAATAGATTTTGTCTTGGCAGGATTAGATTGGCTTATTGGAGAAGTGAACATGGAATTATTCAATGAAAAATTGACTCCAGAGCAAAAGAAAAATTTTCATCAACTAAGAACATTCATCAATTCTCGTAGAGTAGAGGTTCTTAAGAAAAAAGTGGAAATACTTCTTTAATGATCTTACAGAATAATCGGGTTACGGCTGGTACAGTCGCTAACGTCAGATGAGTGTTTGGCGTCAACCGATAAGTATTTATTTACTCTGAATACAGGAAAGCCTTCTTTAGAAATGAAGAGGGCTTTTTTCCATCTTTTTTCTAACTACAAAGCGGACCACAGGGAAGCCCACTGTACATCCTTAATATGCTCTGCCCTCGTCAAGAGCATCAATAGACGGTCGAAACCCAAAGCAATGCCGCTACACTTGGGTAGACCAAATTCCAGCGCTTTTAAAAAATCCTCATCTATGGGATAGCGAAAACCATAAAGCTTCTCCTTTAAGTCCATATCGGACTCAAAGCGCTCTCTCTGTTCCTGAACATCGGTGAGCTCGCTAAAGGCATTGGCTAACTCCAAGCCATTGATATATATTTCAAATCGCTCTGCCACCGTAGCATCCGTTTCTTTTTTTCGAGATAGGGCTGCCATGGAAGCAGGGTATTCATACAGAATCGTTGGAGCACCTATTCCAAGCTTGGGCTCAATTCTGTCTAAAAAAATACGAAAGAAAATATCTTCCCATCGATCATCCTCCTTAAACGATATACCAATTTTTTCCTGAGTTCGACGCGTCAAAGCTGAAGAGCAGCTCTGGGAGCGATGATTTAGTGCGGCGTGAGGCACTACGTTTACTCTATTTCATAGGGAACAAGCGAACGCTTCATGCCCATTACTTGGTATAATTTCTTTGCTGCTGGAGATGCTTTTGATGGAACCACATATCTTTTTTTCGTTTCTGTGTCTACAAGAACTGATGCTTGGACTCTCAGGAGTTCATCTCTTATTTGGTTGAAGCTTATTCTCTCCCCCTGTTGCACTTCATAGCGATAGCTCAATTGCCTAGCTAAGGCATAGGTTAAAAAACATATATCAAGGTGAGCCTCAATCCTATACGGCATCCTGTGATAGATTGGGCGGACTTTTAAGTCGTGCTTATTTATTCTAAATGATTCTTCAATTTCCCAAAGGGACCGATACCTTTTAATAACACTTACTGCTGATTGCTTGGAGTTGGTAATATAGCCTGTTATTCCATCCCATTGCTCGGAAGATTTAATTTTTTTATCATCGATCACTGCACTTCTTTTGGATTCAAATGTTAAAAATTTATTAGTCCCATTGTTTTTAACCAATTTTTTAACCTCGATCTGGCCATCCTTATCAGCTATTTTTTTTACTCTATCCACAAGTCTTTCTCGTGCCTTGCGATCGTTTGATGCCCTGAAGGGGCAGTAGCTTATAACAAGCCTCCGTCCCTTATAATCCAGATCTGTCGTCTTAAAGCTATTATTTTCATTATTTTTATTAATTTGGAGAATATTCTCCTTCATTGTTTTTGACATATTTTTGAGCTTTGCCCCCACAACATACCGCAGGTTTTCTCTTTCGAGTTCGCTCAAATTTTGATCAGAGAACATCCCTCTGTCTGCAGCAAAGTCAATATCATTAAGCGTGTATTTCTCTTTTAATCTTTTAATAGACGGAATCAATGTTTTCATTTCCATCGTGTTACCTGGAAAAACCTCATACGAAATAGGCAGCCCCTTGGGTGTTGTGATAAGTGCTAGCACTACCTGAGTTTCCTTAAACTTACAATCCTTACTAAATCCAAAATTCCTTAAATCATCAGGAGTAAAGCTCTCAAAGTAGAGAGTAGTTACATCAAATAGAAGAATATCAACTTTTTGATGTAATAAATCTAACGTGGACTCCCTGACTAAATCTCGGAGCCTCTGCCCTGCAGATTTACTTAGTTGAGTCATCATTCTGTAAATCTTTTCTACTGGTAATTTTACGCCAAAATCCTCCTCTAAGAGTTCAGATGTCCTCAGCTTGCTGGATGGATTTGCCAATCTCGCTAAAACACAGCTTTTTAAAATAGCATTATTTGTTTCGGCAAATCTTCCTGTAAAAACAAAATCAAACTTTAATTGTTTATATAAAGCGCCAAATACTTCTGGAACTCCTTCATTAAATCGCTGCTCTTCCCTGAGCTTTTTTAAATCTACTTTTATCGACTTATCTGTTTCTTTATAGGAATGTCGCTCTACCAATTGCTCTGGCGTGAATATGGGTAGACTGGGCTGTTTTTCTTCCTCCATACGACATTTAATGGTTGCAGCAAGATGTAAGAGGTCTTTTAACTCTTCATCATTATGTGCAGTACCAACATGCCTTACAATGGATTGAGATACTTTATTGCCTTTTCTATTAGCTTCGACAATTTGAACTGATGTTCGCCCATTTTTGTGGGGCGATTCTTTTTTTCTTATAAACATAACCCAAGGGTAACAAATTTTCAGATTATGTCAACAAAAAAAAATTATGAGGCACTACAATTCGACTTTTCAGAAAAAAAATTAAATTTGAAATAATTTCAGCTACTTAAAAAAATTAGCAGGGTGAAATTCTCTATGATGCGTCGAACTCGGGATCCAAGAAACATGCCGTGCTGGTAACCTAAGAGAGGCAGTTTTCAGAGTTAGGGACTATAAACGTAATGGCTGCCTTTCTTATTTTTATGTACTTACCAAGCCATACCAGGTGGATTATATTATAGACAATGATTTAGTTCACAAAGACTTTATCAGTAAAGTGGTTGATTTCAAAAACCAACATATAGATGAAGTTGGAAAAAATATTAGTACAGTATATGTTCCAGAGAAAGGTACCTATACTCCCCACTAGAGCCTTATGCTCAATAGTAACCTTCAGCACAAGGGCTAGAGCACTCCTCTATCCTTGGGAACTGTAGCATACATAATACCTATGGGTCGAATAGCTCTTGAGTAAAAAAATCCAGCTTTATCAAATACTTTAATAAAAACAGTAATTTAAGTTTTTGACATGGTAGACAAAATAATTCTTGACTCTCAGCCCGTCCTGGCGCATTATGCACTTACTGACTTGCTGCATGGTGCGACTGGTCATTGGAAATATTAACAACATATGAAAGGAAATTTTAAAATGAAAAAACAAAACGTAATAATAACAACACTAGCAATGGCACTTGGACTTGCCATAGCGTTACCAGGATATTCTGTGTCTGAACCTAACGAACCAATGTTCTACTCGGAACCATTTAGCCCTATAGATATGATAGGTGGTAAAGAAGTCGAGAACTGGCTAAATGAAAGATATGCCAGTGTTGGGCTTACTGGAGAGAAGAGAGATAAAACTTTTCGTACTGACACTTTAGATGAAATAGATTTTGTCTTGGCAGGATTAGATTGGCTTATTGGAGAAGTGAACATGGAATTATTCAATGAAAAATTGACTCCAGAGCAAAAGAAAAATTTTCATCAACTAAGAACATTCATCAATTCTCGTAGAGTAGAGGTTCTTAAGAAAAAAGTGGAAATACTTCTTTAATGATCTTACAGAATAATCGGGTTACGGCTGGTACAGTCGCTAACGTCAGATGAGTGTTTGGCGTCAACCGATAAGTATTTATTTACTCTGAATACAGGAAAGCCTTCTTTAGAAATGAAGAGGGCTTTTTTCCATCTTTTTTCTAACTACAAAGCGGACCACAGGGAAGCCCACTGTACATCCTTAATATGCTCTGCCCTCGTCAAGAGCATCAATAGACGGTCGAAACCCAAAGCAATGCCGCTACACTTGGGTAGACCAAATTCCAGCGCTTTTAAAAAATCCTCATCTATGGGATAGCGAAAACCATAAAGCTTCTCCTTTAAGTCCATATCGGACTCAAAGCGCTCTCTCTGTTCCTGAACATCGGTGAGCTCGCTAAAGGCATTGGCTAACTCCAAGCCATTGATATATATTTCAAATCGCTCTGCCACCGTAGCATCCGTTTCTTTTTTTCGAGATAGGGCTGCCATGGAAGCAGGGTATTCATACAGAATCGTTGGAGCACCTATTCCAAGCTTGGGCTCAATTCTGTCTAAAAAAATACGAAAGAAAATATCTTCCCATCGATCATCCTCCTTAAACGATATACCAATTTTTTTTGCCTCTTCCCCCAATACCTTAGGATTGTTAGGACTCTCCAAATTTAAATTTACCTCAGCATAACGGAAGAAAGCATCTTTTACTGTAATCCTTTCCCAGTCTTTATGGGGGTCGCAACTTTTCCCTGCCCAGTGATACTTTCCATCTTTGCTAAGCACGGAAACTCTACGCAAGAGCTGCTCGCAGTCTTCCATAATTTTTGTATAGTCCACGCCTGTCCTATACCACTCCAAAAGAAGAAACTCAGAGCGATGGGTGGAGGACTCCTCCCTATTCCGAAAAACAGTGGCCAATTGAAAAATCTTTTCCATTCCTCCCACTAAAATCTTCTTCATGGCAAACTCAGGAGAGGTATGTAAATGAACAGTGGCGCGTTTTTCACCTGCCTGATCCTCAAGTTGGGTGGTAAATGCCATAAGGTGGGGCTCCAATCCAGGAGAGCGCTGCAAAATCGGCGTGTCCACAGGAGAAAATTCCTTTTCCATAAAAAAAGCAACAATTTCTTCTTTGAGTTGCTGACGAATTTTTAAAATAGGCTTTTTCTTCTCCAATGTCTTGGGATGCCACCACGGATTTTCATATTCTTTCATGTCGATTTTCATATTGACCCCTAACAACTCTTGTACATAGAAACAGAAATATATACAATAAATATTCTATGGACAATTTATCCCATTGCCTCGTTGGTTTTGCCATTGCCGAAGCTGCGAGCAATGGCAAAAAGCCACGCCATAAGATTCCCCTATACCTTGCCTCCGCACTGGCTAATAATATTCCTGACCTAGACATCCTCTATGGAAACCTAATTACCTCAGGAAAATTAGGCTATCTATTGCACCATCGAGGATATACCCACACCTTGCTGGCTTGTCTTCCCCAAAGTGCTCTCATCCTTTTGCTCTTCTTCCTCTATGGACGATGGAGAAAAATTCCCTGGACTCCTAAGGAATGGAAATCACTTGTACTGGTGAGTGTATTAGGTCCCTTGGTACATATTTTCATGGACTGGCTCAATAGCTATGGAGTGCACCCGCTGTGGCCGTGGAATAATGGGTGGTATTACCTCGATTCTATTTTTATTATAGAACCTTTCTTTTGGATTTGTATTGTACCCGCTCTATTCCTAGCCACGAAAGATGTAAAAGGAAAATGTTTTTTTGCCACCATCATTGCCCTAAGCCTATACCTAGTGGCTAAGTTTGCTCCTATACCAATATTGGGATTTTATCTATTTACCACCGTAGTGGTCTTTGGGCTAAGCTATTGGAAACGATGGCTAAGTTCTTGGTTAGGGCTTTCCCTTATCCTAGTGTTTAGCCTGAGCATGGTAGTTTGCACCCAACATATTCACCAAACTATTATGGACCGTATGAAAAATAAAAATGGAAACTATACTATTGCTCTTTCACCCATACCAGGTAATTTTTTAAAACGAAGGGTAATTATTGTATCCAGTGAACCTCAAAAAAACACCTATACCATAGAACAAGGAAGCTATGACCTGTGGAACGCACGCCTGAAAATAACGAATGTACTAGAAAGAAAACTTAGTCAACTCCAAGACCTATATGAAAACCATTGTATTTTTTCTGCCTACCTTCGATTTGCTCGTGCTCCCATCTGGGATAGAAAAATAACTGAACTGCATATGAGGGATATGCGCTTTCCTCCACGAGGTGGCCCTGGATTTGCCTCGATCCAAGCTCCCATCAAGCCCAAGAAATGCCCCAGCAATGTACCTCCATGGCTACCTCCCATAGAAAGTATCATTAACAACTAAATTAATTGATGGGGAAGTAATATAAATTACCTCCTCCCTGAAACACAGTGTCTGGTAATTTCCAAGAACCTGAAAAATCCTCTAGGTACGGTTTTACAACAAGAAGTACTATAGAGAGAATAACAGCAAGTACCAGTATGTATTCCACTACACCTTGCCCATTTTGCTTTTGAAAGGGACTAGAAAACCCGTTTGTAAATTTCGTCCACAAACTGCAAACCACGACCTTTGGAGAATTCTTTGCGAATTTGTTGTTCATTTAAATATTTTAACGCAACTTGATCATTACACAAGCGATCTTCTAGGCGCTCACCTTTTGCCCAAGCCTCTGATGCATTTTTTTGCACCAAACGATAGGCTTTGTCTCTGGGTAAGCCCGCTCGAACAAAAGCAAGTAAAACAGCACCCGACCATACCAGCCCCCGTGTATAATCCAAATTTTCCTGGATACGATTTTTGTTTATTTGCAGGTCATCCACTAAACGTCGCATACGAACCAGCATATAATGGGTAAGGATGGAGGCATCTGGCGCAATTACTCTTTCCACAGAAGAGTGACTAATGTCTCGCTCATGCCATAGGGCTATATTTTCCAAAGCAGTGTGGGACCAAGAACGCAACAAGCGAGCACAACCAGTAAGGTTTTCCGCAGAAATTGGATTTTTTTTATGTGGCATCGCTGAACTTCCCTTTTGTTTTTTGGAAAAGCCCTCCTCCACTTCACCCACTTCTGTACGTTGTAAGTGACGAAACTCCACAGCCATTCTTTCCATGCAAGCACCCAACAAAGCTAAAGCCTGAAATAGTTCTCCATGGCGATCCCTGGGAATTACTTGGGTGGAAACAGGCTCCACCCCTAATTTTAAAATACGGCATGCCTCTTTCTCAATTTTAGGAGAAAGGGTGCCGTAAGCTCCCACTGCTCCAGAAAACATGCCCACACTAATGGTTTTTTTTGCTTGCTCTAAGCGCCTTCGATTGCGTTCCAACTCCTCATAGTGGGAAAGAAAACGCAAACCAAAGGCCAATGGCTCTGCATGAATTCCATGGGACCTGCCAACAGCTAAGATTTTTTTTGTCTTATTGGCTAGCTTCTTCACTGAACTCTGTAAACGAGCCAGCTCTTTTAAAATTAAAGAAAGTCCATCCCGGAGCTGAAGCGCTAGAGCTGTATCCAGTACGTCGGAAGAAGTAAGACCGTAATGAAAATAAAATGCGTCCTTGCCCACTTGTTCCTCAATGGACATGGTGAAGGCTATAATATCGTGCTTTACCTCCAGTTCATGTTTCTGCACACTCTCCACATCCACCCTAGCTTTTTTGGCCAGTCGTTGGTACACACTGGCAGGAATAATTTTATACTTAGCCATTGCCTTACAAGCAGCCAACTCCACCTCTAACCATTTCTGGTAACGAGCCTCATCTGTCCAAATTTTAGCTGCCTCTGGTAACGAATAACGTGAAATCATTTGCTCTTCATAACTTTCTTGAATAAAGATATGGAGGTAAGTATCTCACCCATAAAACCTAGTGACGGAACCACATCCCTTGCACACAGAGACACTCCAGGCAAACCATGGGAAGACCAATCACTACGAACACCCGAAAGAAAATTGGAGTCCGCTGTGCTATCGTAGACCAATAATTCCCTAGAAACATCGTCTAAAGAATGAAATCGAAAGTGTTTTTTATAAACAGGATCCTCTTCGATATGGTTTGGATCCGGGGATATTTCAAATAAACCGTCCTTTAAAAAAGGGATAAAAGATTCCATGCGCTGCAAACAACGTTTTATGGTAACTCCAAGATAGTGTGGCGTAATACCTTTTTCTGTAAACGGCACTAATGTGCGAACCAATATAACTCTTTTTTTGGACGAATCTTGCTTAGAGGGTGGAAAAACAAAAAGCTGGAGAAAATCCTCTTCATTTGCACTGGAATCAGGATCGTAATAACATACATGGGAACTCATACCCTCAGGAATAGCACTATGATCTACCTTCACCATAAAATTAAAACGCCAATAGCTGGGCTTTAAACCATTCACCTCATTGACTAAAGAGGGATAGCGGTATTCGGGAGGTAACAAGTTCATAAAATTTCGACTGTTCATGGCACCCACCACTTGCTTTGTCTTCACAAAACCCTCGAAAGAAGATAATAAAACACCCATGAGTTTCTTTCGCTCAAAAATAATTTCACCCACACCAGCAGCACTCTTCACCTTTCCACCAGCATGGTGTAGGCGCTCTATTAAAGTTTTCTTCATGGCTTGTCTATTATTCATGCAATAGTGAACACCGTGAGAAGCATATTGTAAATAAGTTCGCACTAAACCTAAAGGAATACTTTTTGGATTTAACATTCCATACAACGGTGCTTGTATTCGTCCCAAATGGGCCCAATGGGAGGATAAGCCAGATTTTTTTACCATGAAGTCAAATTTCTTATGGGTTCGAATACTCCTATCTTTCGATAAGGAAGAGCTTAAAATTTTTAAAGGCTGGGCATACTTCGGAAATTCCCTAGTCCATTCTTTTTCCATTTCTCCCATGGGATAGGAAAAATTCACCCGTCCCGAACCACTGATCAATTGCAAGGCAGGGGTACAGTTCAAAAATAAATCATCCATATTTTTATACAAACCCACTTTACGCAAAAAGCGATCTACAGTGGAACCGGAATACAAACCAATAATAGGATCATAGCTAAAGTCCGTTACAGGAGCAGGCTTTTGTGATTCAAGAAAGAAGGACTGGGATAGGTCCGGGTCCACCACTAAAACTTTTTTTCCATTATGGGCCACAGCCGTTGCCAGTAAATAGCCACCAAGCTCACCACCAGCCACCACTAGGTCGTAACTATTCCCTACTCGCACAACCCCCCCTTACTTCTTGCTTACACGCTGTAATGCTTTAAGCACCACACATACACCTTTAGCCTTACATACTAACAGCGGAGAATCCAATACATCTGCCGCAGATTCTCCAATATCTGGTCGAGATGAGATTACTTTATGGGCAGTAAATTCCATCTTACGCGATGTATTTCCCTCCTCCGTAATTCGACCCCTCGCTTCCACATAATCCCCCCTGCGCACAGGAGCTAAAAAGTCCACACTTTCGTACGCTCGGAATAAACCCTCGTCCCCATCCCTGCGAATCAATAACTCTGTGGCCACATCTCCAAACAAAGCTAATATTTTAGCCCCGTCGACTAAACTCTCACCATAGTGAGCATCCTGTGTGCCCATTCGTAACCGAATTACTACTTCCATTCCTAGACTCCTTTTTGTAAAATATCCGCTATCTTTGCACTTGCCCCCTGGTGTGCTCTTAAAAAATCCTGAATCTTCCCTCGAATCTCCTTACCCTTTTCCTGCCCATTGGCATCCATAGAGATAATCCAATTAGCTAAATCCACTCCAGAAGATGCCACAAATGCAGCTCCCGTATCCACCAATGCACACGCCTCTGCTGTACGGTGGTACTTCGGCCCAAACGCCACCGGCAAACCATGGGCGATTGGTTCTATAATACTATGAATCCCCTTGTGAAACCCACCCCCAATATAAGCAAAATAACCTAAAGAGTAAATTTCTGCTAAAAAACCATAGGCGTCGACTAGGAGAATGTCTGCGTTCTGTACACTCTCTTCACCGTTCATTGGGCTATTAATTTCGCTGTAGCAGACAAAACTCCATCCCCCATCCATGCATTTTTTTTTCAACCTATCCATGTATACCTTTGTGGGCTCGTGGGGCACTAGGATGAGCTTTATTTTTCCTGTGGTGCGGGTGCCTGTGGTGCGGGTGCCTGTGGCACGGGTGCCTGTGGCACGGGTGCCTGTGGCACGGGTGCCTGTGGCACCTGTGGAGCGCAGTTCTCGAAAACTCGTCAACAGAAGGGATTCGTCTCGAGGCCAAGTGGATCCTCCCACCACTACGGTGGAGGAATGGCAAAATTTTTGAATCCTATCCAAGAACCCACTGCTGTTTGCATTTTCTAAACGATATAAGGCGCGATCCACCCTGGAATTACCTCCCACAAACCCTAAGGCATCTTTTCCCATCCATGGCTTCCAAGCCTTTTGAGCCGACCCATCCACATAAACCCAAGTGCGAACTTGATAAAATAAAAAACTCCGAACGCACATGGATGCGTTTCCCCAATAACCTAGGGGAGGAGTGGACACATTGACCAATGCCACTGGAATATTTGCCTTTCTCGCTTGGTCGAAAAAATTTGGCCATAGGTCGTAACGATTCAAAACAATAAGCGAAGGAGAAAATAGCAAGAAAAAATCTTTCATACTTTTCTTTGTGTCGAAAGGTAAATAGTCGGCAAAGTGGAATAATTGAGTGCCCTGTTTATTAAGAAAATTTGCTACGGAGGAGGAGTAATAGCTTAGGAGAAAGGTGACATTTTTTGACTCCCCGTTTTTTGATCCACTCCAGTGCTCCAACACAGGAATTATTTGCTCCAATTCACCCACACTGGACACATGCACCAGCACTATCTTTTCCCCACAGGACTCCAGCCCCTTACGCCAACGATCCAAACAACCAGCACGACCAGTAAAGGCTTTTTCCCACTTGGGAAAAAATGGAGAAACCCTCTGTGCAAAGAAAAGAAAACAAGGGAATAGGAAATTATACATCCACAGTCTCAAAAGACCTCCCCGATTCCTCCAAAACTAAGTTTGCTTTTTGTATTACCATTGCTTCCGTTATTTTCTTCATACAGACTCGAGAACCAAGGCGCCAACAAGTTTTTCCCGACTTGGAACAAGGCCTGCACCAAAGGTCCACCCCCAATACATGGGAACCATCTCTATACGCAGAATAACCCAAGGCAGGTGAGGTGGGTCCCTCGATAACCACCACATTTTTCCCCAAAGCTTCCGCAATATGAATCAAACCTGTATCATTGCCCACCACTGCCCGGGCTTGGGATAAAATCCGAACACAATCAGCTAACGTGGTTTTCCCCCTAAGGGACACACTCTCTGGAGAATGTAGCTGAGCTGCTTGTGCAATACGGTCGCAAAAGAAATCTTCTTTTCCACCTAAAACAACCACCGGCAATTTCTTGGAAAAATACTGAGCTATGGAGATAAAACGATCTAAAGACCAACGCTTCCCCTTCCAAGCACTTCCCGGCAACAATACCATATACGATCTGGGCAGCCCATGATCCATGGAATAGCGAGACGGCGGCTGGAGCACAGTTAACTTTTTTTGCTCCCTAGGCTCTTCCCCATACAAATCCTGCATTGCTCGCGAGGCGAGGGCATGAAAATTTCTTGCTCGCCATCCCCTTCCCAAACCCACTTGCTTACCACGACGGAGAAACAGCACAAGAAATTCCACCCAACGGGGTTTATGGGCAACATACAAGGAACTTATCTTTCGCAAACGAGCACGCCAAAGTTTCGTGCGCAAACTGTCGTGCAGATCCAGTATGCAATCAAATTTTTCTCTCTCCAGCCAAAGAAAAAAATCTTTGGAAGCTTTCGCCTCCCCACCACTGGTGTGGTAAATATGGGATCGCACTCCCGACATACATTCCTCAACAAAACTTCCATACACCGGCTTGGTAAGAAAAAAAATACTACAACCAGCCGCACGCAAAGGAGCCAAAGCAGCCGTGGACTGCACAATATCCCCCAAAGAACTAAGGCGAAGGATTAAAACTTTTCTAGGAACTTTGGAATTAAGGGACATGGGAAATATTTTCTCTCTCCATCTCTCTATATACTATGGGAGCCCACAGGGTAAAGCTACAGCCATTACATCAATATTGATCTTTCCCGAAAAAACGGACGCTTTTACACAACGCAGCGTTTTGTTTTTCTAACATAATCCATTGGACTCAAATATCCAAGCGAAGAATGTAGCCTTTCTCGATTATACCAATTTATATATTCAAAAACCGCTCTCCTTGCCTCTGATACATCCTTAAACTTTGTCTTTCCTAACTCATTTTTAATCGTATGAAAAAAACTCTCTGCGTAAGCATTATCATAGCAATTTCCCCTTCTCGACATTGATTGAGTAATCTTCAATAAATTAAGTCTCTCTCGCACTTGTGTAGAACAGTACTGGCTTCCTTGGTCTGAGTGGAATACTAGCTTCTCAAGAGAGCCTGGAGTCTCGCCGCTAGCATCAGTTATAGCTTTCTTCGTGTTTTCTGCTTCCATCGTATCGCTTACATTCCAACCTTTAATTTCTCGGCTAAATACGTCCATCACCATTACTAGGTAACAATGTCCCTTCTCTTTTGGCAAATAAGTAATATCAGATACCCAAACCTTATTTTCCTTTTCAGGTCGACATTCTTCAACCTTAACGATTCTTGCAGATTTCCTGTCGTTTGGATTACTAATTGTCGTTTTTGGACGAAACGCCTTCTTCTTATTCGCACACAATTTCTCTTCGCTCATGATCCTTGCTACCATATTTTTCCCAACTTTTTCACCATCATTCTCAAGAGATTTTTGAATACGAGGGCTTCCATATTTTCCTCTGTTCTTTTCGAAAATATGCTTAATTCTTGGTCTAAGTTTATTATCTCTTTCTTCTTGTTTTGAGGGTTTTCTCTTCGACCAATCATAAAAACCTGAACACGAAACCTCGAATATATCACAACACATTCTCGCACCATTCCCTTCCAATTTAAGAAGTTTAATTGCTTCATATCTTACCTCTGCTGGTCTTGACAAAAAAAAGCTGCGGCATGCTTCAAAATCCCAATTACTTTTTCCTTTTTATCTAATTCTTTCTTCAGCTTTTTGTTCTCGGCTTTGAATTCTTCCAATGTTTTGGCACTTGCTTTATTTTTTCTTGAATAACGCATCTAGGCACTCAGTGCTTGAACTTTATTAATCCCAAGTTTTTCAGCTGCCCTACTAGTACCTATTTCATTAGCCAGCCCAACAGCCTGTTCTTTGAACTCTGCCGAATACTGGATTTTACTATTTCTGCTTTCTGATCCCATTACATATCCCTCCCTCAAGTTATACCTATAATGCATATTATAAAAGTGTCCGTTTTTTCGGGAAAGATCACTTATTGAATATGCCAGTTTTTTAGAAGTAAAGCTTTGTATGGTGCCCCCACCAGGGTCTCAACCTACTACACGAAATCCCATCCAGGGATTTCCCTGCGTAGGCTCCCCTACGCACTTAGAAAAATCCTCCAAAGATTTTTCTCCCCTCACTGGTTCCTCGCCAGCTCGGAACCAGCGCGGGTCAGTGCTTCGCGTTCGAGCCCTTTGCTTTTTATCACGCTTATTGAATATGCCAGTTTTTTAGAAGTAAAGCTTTGTATGGTGCCCCCACCAGGGCTCGAACCTGAAATCACACTTTAGGAAAGTGTAGTTATATCCTGTTTAACTATGGGGACGGAAAAGTAGTCGAAAAATCATCTAATAGCTTATAATCTGTGCAATCCAATTGCAGTGGCGTAACGGAAACATAATTCCTATTTACCCGGTCATAATCAGTTCCTTTTATTTCCTTATACTGTTCTTTGGAGGCGCCTATCCAATAGTAGCCCTTACCACGAACGTCCTGTCGCTGAACGCACTGTTGACCGGAAAGACGCCAACCCTGAGGAGCCATGGAAATCCCTTTCAACTCCAAGTATTTAACATTAGGAACATTGATATTCATAACCATGCCTTTAGGCCAAGCCTCTATTCCTGCTCTTATATCTCCCTTTCCTAATTTTTTAAATGTTTGCTCCACCACTACTTTTGTAACACGGGCTGCGGTGGAATTATATTTTTTCGTGTACTTTACTCCCACAGGCAACATTAAAGAAACGGCAAAGGCAGGCATACCTAATATGCTTGCCTCTCTAGCAGCGGCAACAGTGCCACTATAATACACATCTTCTCCAAGGTTGGGTCCTTGGTTAATTCCAGAAAGTACAAAATCTGGTTTCATCTCTAGCAATCCATTCAACGCTAAGTTCACACAATCTGCTGGCCTGCCATTAATAGCAAAAGAGTTTTCACTAAACTGCTGCACACGCAAAGGTTCCAATAAGGAAATGCCATGGCCTGTGGCACTTTGCTCAAATTCGGGTGCCACAATAGTTGTTTTTGCGAATTTGGAGAAATACTTTTCTAATATACGAACTCCATCTGATCGTATCCCGTCATCGTTACTTAAGAGAACATTCATGATTTGATTTTTTTCTGTATCTGTGTCTGTATCTGTGTCTTTTTTCATTTTTATCTTTTCCTAGAGTTTAGAGTAACCAGAACCCACTAAATTTAATCCAAATTTAAAGTGAATCTGTTTTCCCACCTCTCGGTTTTCCTCATAACGTAAACGCAACTGCCAACATTCCGATGGAGAATTATAGATTGTGGAAATAGTTTGCTCTGGCTCTTCTAATTCTAATAAATCCATCCTTCTGTAATAGGAAAAAAGTATATCATCTGTCAATGACCAAGTAAAACCAAGGCTTAATTTTTTGCTGGCGTTGGGTTCTGTAAATAGCTCAAAACCCATGAAAACACTTTTTTTCCGTACCCTCGTTGCTGTTCTATTGCTTATATTCTCTATATCCCATTCCACACCCAACTTCAACTCATGCCTAGCACTGTACTCATCATTATCCCTTAATTTTCCGTATGGTTTATATTTATATTCTATATGATTTTGAAAATGATGTAAGGTTAGCAGGGATCGCACCAGTAAGGGAGCAAAGGGCTTTGAGAGGGAACCATCGGGCTTCGTACTCTGAGCCTCTTTGAAGTCGTAGGATTGGTTAACAGACAGTGACCAAATCTCCTTGTATAGATCATAATCAGGGGCATATTTATCCCAATGGCGCTGCTTCAATATTTGTATTTCCTGTGCTCTATTCTGAGGCTTGGGATATTTTTTCTCTATGGTTTTCGTCAAGTCATAGGGATAAAAAGAAATATGATTCTCTTTCCTCAGTTTACGTATAAACCGACTGGTAAATCCATAACTTATGGCATTTCCCAGCGGTTCTCTTAAATTATCCCGACTATAAGTAATGGGAACCCTATCCAGTTCATCAAAAATTCCACCATCCTCTTTCGCTTGTTGAGTAAAGGGATGGTCTGAGGAGTTCTTCTTCCAAAAAATATTGGAGTAGGTAATAAATGGACTTATCTGGTGCTTTAGCTTGGAATATTCCGACCCATTGAGGTTAAATACTTTTTCAATTTCTGTGGATATGCGAACCTGAGAAAGGAGGTGGTGGTTGAGTAAGTTCTTTACATCGTTGGTGGAAGCATCATCAAAAGAATAAAAACGCTGGTCATACTCCAACAACGGCGACACAGTCAAAACATCTTCAATCTTAAAGGAATGGGACAGGCTTGGATTTAACAATATTCGATGAGACTCCCTGAGCCTGTCCGCTGTGAGTGGGGAGTAAACCCCATCCCCATTAGCGTCGAAAAAAGAACTTCCTCTGCGATGAAACCGGTCGTACCGAAAAAATACACTCCCAGTTATTCCTTGCCATAATCTTCTCTCCTTAAGACCAAAAAATAAACTGGGCCCTCTCTGTACCATATCTTCATCAAAACGAACTTTATCTTTTGCAATTAAACTACGTAAACGAGTCCACTCCAGATCAACAAAAAAATCATCGAAATCAGACATAAGAACAGCACTGGACTCTAGAGCAGGAAGGTTGTTGCCTCCTATGTCTCCCGAAAATACCCGGGGATAGTCCCTATCGCTCACCTCATTTATCCGCAAATGCAATTTAGCAAAGTGGAAAGGATACAATGTATGATCCATCTGTAAAGCAAAACGGAGAGACTTTTCTGGAAAAGTGCGGTCCTTAACAAACACACCATCTATGGTGCCCTCATTGTTTTTCAAAAGCTTATAACGATACTGTAGCCCTGCTCGACTACCTCGCTTGGAATAAAACCCATAGGAAAGGGTGGCGTCCTGGTGATCACTAATGGCTAAAAACAAGGGCTGGTATAACGTAAACCCATGACGGGAACTATTGGATATTCGAGGAAATAAAAGCCCACTTTGCCGTTCTGTCTTTACCGGCAATATAAGGTAAGGCAAATACACAGCAGGTGTATCCTTTATAAATAAATATACTCCCTTCATGAAAACATAACCGTTCGTCGATAAATCAATATTTTGAGCAGAAATTCGCCAAGACTCAGAACAATCCAAACAAGTGGTATACTCTCCCTCAGTGGCTATAAATCTGTTTTTACTCACCTCACGAATGAGCTGCCCTCGTAGATGGTAGCGCCCATTCGTGATCAACCCATAAAAAATACTTGCCAAACCAGTATAAACATTAAAGTGCACTTCCGCTGCATAGATGGTTCGCTCAGGGGAAGCAAATACCACATTACCACTGGCCTTTGCATCTCCCGTTTTTGTGTCGATGGAAATATAATCCGCAGACAATCGTCGATTGTTAGAACTCATTACCACATGGCCAAAGGCCTCATGTATTTTTGTTTTGGAATAATAAAGGGTGCGATCCCCAGTGATGTGGAAATCCCCCACACCGAAACTTAAACTTAACTCGAAAGTATCCTCTCCCCAAAGGTCGTAAATAGTCCCAAAGAAAACAAGAATGCAACAAACTAGAATATGAGTATTTTTCACAAACAACACAGACGCATGCACACATCACCGCCCATGAAGCTTTATCTCTTTTGCGCCCTCTTCCCTCTCTGCGGTGCTTTTCCTTTTATGCGACTCCACATTAACATGTGGAGCAGGGATTCTAAAGTCTTAGGTAACTCATTTCTGGAAACAACCTGATCCACAAAACCATGCTCCAGTACAAACTCGGAGCGTTGAAACCCCTCGGGTAACTTTTGGCGAATGGTTTGCTCGATAACACGAGGCCCCGCAAATCCAACTAAAGCCTTGGGCTCGGCTAGAATAATATCACCCAACATAGCAAAGCTAGCTGCCACACCACCAGTAGTAGGGTCGGTCAAAATAGAAATAAAAGGAAGCCTCTTCTCTTTCATACGAGCCACAAAAGCACTGGTTTTTGCCATTTGCATTAAACTCAAAATGGATTCCTGCATACGAGCTCCACCGCTGGCACTCACAATCACAGCTGGCGTTTCCTGCTGAATGGCTGCCTCCAACAGTAGGGTCACCTTCTCCCCAACCACAACCCCCATGCTTCCACCCATAAAACGAAACTCAAAGGCACCAATTTGAACAGGAATGGAACCAATTTTGGAGGTACCGCAAAGAAAAGCATCTCCAGTGCCACATTTTTCAATGGATTGCTCCAAACGCTCCGTATAGGGCTTCAAATCAAAAAAATGCAACGGGTCTGTGGAACGAAGACCCTGCCCATACTCCTCAAACTTGGCGTTATTGGTAAGAAAAGTAATGCGCGCACGCGCAGGCATACGAAAATGGTAGGAACATTCCACACACACCATATCGTGATTATGGAGCACCTCCTTTTGCATCACCTCTCCACAGGAAGGGCACTTACGCCACATTCCCTCAGGAACACGATTCCCTCGATTAGTACTGACCTTTCGTTTGATCCCAGGTGACTTGATTTTGTCGAAATAAGACATAGTTTAAAATTGGTATATTGCACCCGCTTGGGCAAAGTGAATATTCTTAATCTGTAGTTCCAAAATCTCCTTTTGTAAAACCTTATAAAACGAAGGCTTCAAATGGTAAATATAAATCGGCACTCCTGAAGGAATTTTCTTATATTCCTGCTCAAAGGTCTTAGGAACGAAGTGACCCGCCTGCTCTGCCACCAGCGTCTGATCATTGGGAAAGGCAATCTCTGTAAAAACCGCCTTGAGACTACTCCCACAGCGCTTACCCAGCTCCCAAATAGCTTCTGTGGGCCCTGTGTCCCCGCTCACTAAAACAGCCCTAGCCCCAGCGCTATTTTGTTCCTGGAGTAAAAATCCTATGGCAGGAACTGGATGAGCCACATCCACAAGCTCCACTTCCACGTCTCCAACCTGTATCTTACTTTCCACAGGGACATATTCCAAAATAGGACAGGTGCCATTATTTAACTGTGAAAAGTCAGGCCAAATTTTAAAATTCATAATATGCTCCCGAAATATGGCTAAAATTTCCGGCTTACTGATTACTTGTATGGGTTTTTTTCTGTAAGAGAAAACGTTATCTGCTAAAAAACATAGATCTTTAACGTGATCCAAATGACAGTGACTAATAAATATATAATCCAACTCTATCTGTTCTTGTATCGTTAAGGCAGAGGCGCAAGATCCTGCGTCGATTAAAGTTTTTTTATTTATAAGAAAGCTTGTAGTCTGGTGTTCGTTGGACACACCTCCGTCCCCGCCTAAAATACGAAACTCCATAAATGAATCCTGGTGTGTTTGAAAAGTGAGTCCATCCTAGACTCATTTTCTATTCTATAGAAAAATAGAAAAATCGCAAAACAAAAAAACCGAAAAAAAAATTAATTATCCTGCATTTTCTTCTTTGCCAACACACGGTTATAAGCATCCCTGCGCTTACAACCTAAAAACTGTGCTACCCTAAGGGCTACCTTTTGGTTAGCTCCCAAATCTAGGATGCTATCCAATAAATCATCTACCTGCTCGCTAGAAAACTCTCCTTCTTTTTTTACTGCCTTCTCTATATGAAGGGCCAGCACAAATTCCCCCTTTACACTTTCCCGTGATTGGATTACTTGGAATAGCTCTTCCGTGGATCCATAGAGTACCTCTTCATTTCTCTTAGTCAGTTCGCGACCGATCACCAGCCTATATCCAGGAAAATGATGGGCCAGCACCTCTAGGCAAGCTCGGATTCTATGGGGAGTTTCTAGGAAAACAATTAAACCAGATTGGAGGTTCTTACAAAAGTTTTTTCTGTCTTTGCTGGTTCGGGGAAAGAAGCCTAAAAAAGAAATGGTATTGCTGGAGACACCTGCCACAGAAACAATCGCTGTGAGTGCAGAGGGACCGGGAATGGGAACCACTCGGATGCCTGCCTCAACGGCTTGTTCCACAAGTTTTGCTCCGGGGTCGGAAATACACGGAGTACCCGCATCACTTACATATACACCAAACCCTCCCTCGGATAGGCTTGCTATCAAGTTAGCAATTTGACGTTGAGAGGAGTGCTCAGTAATAGGTATTTTTTTCTTCTTTAGGTCTAGTGTGGCTAAAAGCCTTTGAGCCATTCGAGTATCTTCTGCGGCTATCCAATCCGCATGTAAAAAGACCTCCTTTACCCTATCGGACATGTCTAAAAGATTGCCTATGGGCGTGGCTACAATAAAAAGGGTAGGACTTGGGTAATTATTCATTTGGCTATTATTCATATTCTCTCTTATACTGTAAAGAGAACCATTAAGGAAACAAAGCTATGTCTTTAAAAGCCAATATTATAGAAAAAGATAATCTAGCCATCGTAGCCATAGAGGGAAAGCTTAGTCATGAAAATCAGGAGCACTTGTGTTTACGCATAAGTGGTTTGATTAGTCTAGGCAAGGAAGTGGTTGTGGATATGGCTGGGCTGGACTTTGTGGGTTCCAGTGGAATTGTTTCTTTTCTTCTTACTCTGAAAAACGAGCGTCGACTCCCAAGGTTTTGTAATGTGAGTATAGAGTTTCAAAAAATAATGAGCGCTTATAATATTGAAGAAAAAGCGATATGTAAGTCTCGTGTGGATGCCATAGATAGTTTCTTTCGCAAGGGCGACTTAGAAAATAATTAACAAATTGAATGAGCGACAATGGTTGGTGCGGACAGATTTGAACTGACGACCCCTACCATGTCAAGGTAGTGCTCTCCCACTGAGCTACGCACCATCGAAGAAATAAGAAAGGGCAAAATAAATTCTGCCCCCCTTTTTACCCTCTTTTGATCCCTTTTGGTCCCTATCTATGAAAGATTTTTAAAATTTCATACCTGCGGAAACTTGGAAGTAACTATATGAGGCTGCTGCAAATTCCTCACCATCACCGTTGAAGGTTTTTCTGCCATACGCATCCGTTGGAGATAGTTCTGAAAAGGATCCAAATTCTCCACCTAGCATAAGACTAGAAGAGAGTTTATATTTTCCGTTCAGCATAAAGCCACTATAGCCTGGAGAAAAGCGGTCATACGTGAAGTTCTCATATACGGAGCCGATACCTTTGCTTCCGTAAGAACCTGTAAAAGAGAAGTCACCCGGTTTTTTAAGTCGCTTCCAGGTTAACCCCAGCAACCAAGCTGTAGTATTGATGTCTTCAACATCCCCTGTTTCACCTGTGGTGAGGGCCTCATATTCTTGTGAAGAGTTCATTATCATTTCAAACTCTGCTTGTATGTTATAGGGGAGAGAGGTCTTGGCTAAAACCTGTATTTGGGAAGATGACGGCATGGTAAGGAATGGTTCAGGTTCGCGAGATCCGGGTTCAGAAGAACCATTGTCATTGCGACGAAGGTGATTGCTTATGGGCAGTGCTCTTGCAATAATCTTACACTCAACTCTTGCAGGATCAGGTCCGGACCATCTGTGGTATCCTACAGCAAAAGTAGTGCGAATCCGGTTCGTAAATCTCCATTTCAATGTTCCTTGGAAAGAAAGTAAGGAGCCTAACTTTCCACCACTTACTGCACTATTTCCCATAAAAGCATATTGAGCAAGCCTTAATCCATAGGCTCCCTTTTGCCAAGTCCAGCCCAAGCCTCCGAGATTTACATCCGAGTCCATAAATAGTTGGTGTTCACCCATTAGAAAAACTGGTTGTTGCTGACCTACTGTAATATTGACGAAGCCAAAACCAAAATTCTGTCTATAGCGAACCCAAGCTTCGCTCAAAGTAATGGGTAAACCGGAGATAAGACCTGGGGGGGATATTGGAGATATGTTTCCATACATTCCAAAAGGTGCGTGAACTATATTAGGAGCTCCACCGTCCGTTCGAAATTTCAGACCCCAAGCGAACTTTTTGTTACCGTCACTCAAACCCAGCTCTGCCATCATCTCTACTATTGTTTCCGAATAATCTGTGTTTGTGGCATCATCAGCGTCACGTAAAGTATAGCTGGAAGTGAAATAACGGGGCTCCATGCTCCCGCTCCACTTTATAGCTTCCGCATTTATGGTAAAAATAAAAAATAAGCCTGTCGTTATTAGTATAAGTTTTTTCATTTTGTTATCCTCTTCTATGTTTTCGTTAAGTTAATATCACTATTTTGTTCAAAGCAACAAAACAGGGAGTACACCTTAATACTTGATTATAGTATTCATACTGTCAAGCCCTAATAAAATATTTTTATCGGAAATGGCGACGCAGTGCTCGCCCCCATGTATCGCATATTAATTCATAAAAACCTGTTGGCGTGTTTGGCTTGCGGGGAAAGTAACTCTAAAATAGAGAGTAAAGATGATTGCAAATTACTCTCAAAAAAAATATCCCTCTCCTCCGCCGAACACTCCTCTGCGGGATCTCCTTAGTCTCATTTTTCTATTTTCCGGAACTTTTACTGCAATCTCTTTATACTCTTTCGTTCCCACGGACCCGTCTTGGTTTACCGCTACCCAACAGGTTTCACAAAACTTTTCTGGACTAGCTGGGAGTTATTGGTCTGCTCTCTTAATTCATTTTTTTGGAGTAAGTGCATTTTTATTTTGTTTTCTACTTTTTGTTTTAGGGGTTATTATTTTTCAAAAATTGGAACGTTATAAGGTATTATTTATATCTGTTCATTACCTATTTCTCCTCACTGCATCGTGCGCCATGCTGGGATTTTTCAAAACAAAGTTACACTATCAAGCCACAGCTTTTCCCATGGGAGGTATCTTGGGTCAAGAGTTAAGTACTGCTTCACAGGAGTATTTCAACTTGGGGGGAATGATTCTTATCGCTGCTTTTATTTTTATTTTATCCCTACGCGCTTCTTTTCAAATCACTATCCGTGAGTTAGGGTTCTATGCTTGGTGGACTGTCAGTAAGGTTTTTCTTTTTATCTTTGCTATTCTGGTAAAATTCTCCATGAAAGTAGGACTTTTTTTCGCTCGAATTGCACGCCAAGCCTTTCTATTTATACGCTTTCTGAATTGGAGGAAGTTGTTTAGCTTGGGAGCCCACAAGGATCAATTATTGCTTTGGTTTTCACGTCTAGGGCATCCCTATGGTCAGCACTCCCATACTCCTCCGACTATTGAGCAAGAGGATATTGCCAAGACCAATAACTGTTTTCTTCCTAATCTTACTCAGCGTCCTCCTTCAGAAAAAGTTTTAACGTATGTGCAGCGAATGCAACATAAGAACGACCAGTACCTGCGAAAGGCAATGAGTAACAGAAAGTATACGCTCCCCCCTGTTATTCTCCTAAGAAATCCTCAAGCTGTTGCCTGCACATATAGCAAAGCAGAGTTATATGAAAATTCTCAGCGTTTACAGGAAGCTTTTTCCGACTTTAAAATTCAAGGAACGGTAACTGCGGTAAAGCCTGGCCCCATCATCACCATGTATGAGTTCCGTCCTGGCACGGGTGTAAAGGTCAACTCCATTACAAATCTTGCCGACGATCTTGCTCTAGCTCTATCTGCCCAGAGTGTTCGTATAGAGGCGCCTATTCCAGGTCGTGACGTTGTGGGAATTGAAGTGCCCAATCAACGTAAAGAGGAAGTATTCTTAAAGGACATTATCGACACGAAACTCTTCTTCAATAAAAATTACTCCATCCCCATTGCCTTAGGAAAAGATACGCTTGGAAATCCTGTGGTAGCTGATTTAAAAAAAATGCCCCACATGCTCATTGCTGGCACCACGGGTTCGGGAAAGTCCGTATTTATTAATTCCCTAATTTGTTCTCTCTTATACAGGTATAATCCTGACGAGTTAAAATTAATTATGGTAGACCCTAAGCAACTGGAGCTCAATGCTTATGAGGGCATTCCCCACTTGTTACTTCCTATTGTCACTGAAGCGAAGAAGGCAAGCTTGGCGCTTCGTTGGGCTGTTCAGGAGATGGAGCGTCGCTATACATTGATTGCCCGATCGGGAATGCGTGATATCGACAACTACAATCAAAAAATTGAAGAGCTTGGGGAAGAGAATATTCATGGTCAGTTGGGCTTATTAGAGGAAGAATCCGTAGAAAAACTACCGAAAGTAATTGTTATTATCGACGAGTTAGCCGACCTTATGATGACAGCAAAATCCACGGTGGAAACAAATATCTGTCTCCTAGCACAGAAAGCTAGGGCCGCAGGAATTCACCTTGTTCTAGCTACCCAACGCCCTTCCGTCGACGTCATTACTGGATTGATTAAAGCCAACTTACCTGCACGCCTAAGCTTCCGACTGAGCTCTAAAATTGATTCCCGCACTATTTTTGATTTCACGGGTGCGGAACGATTGGTGGGAAATGGAGACATGTTATTTATGCCACCGGGAGAGTCCAGACTTGTTCGCATGCACGGCGCTTTTATCAGTGAAGAAGAAATTGCCAGTATCACAGCCCACTGGCGCGCTCAGAGCGACCCAGAGTATCGAGATGATATTCTCGTAGACCCAGACGAAAAAAGCGATTCCACGCTATACAATAGCGACGGTGAGGACTTATTCCAAGAAGCCGTGGATATAACATTAAACATGGGATATGTGAGCTCGTCCATGCTCCAACGACGATTCCGAATTGGCTACAACCGCGCTGCACGCATGGTAGATCAAATGGAAGCCCAAGGTATTGTTGGACCTGCCGACGGCTCTAAGCCAAGACCAGTAATAATAAAATAATTTATAACTATTTGTTTTTATTAGATTTAATGGAAATTCTTGGCTCGATAGTAGGAAAAGCTAGGCCTCTTCCACCTGTGTGCCGCTAAGTTCATCGTGGAAGCAACGTCCTTGTCCCTTATAGGCTCCTAGAGCAAAGAAAAGGCCCAGGGAGAATAGGCTGACAATACTAGCGAGAAAGCGCATAACAGATTGACGGAAGGCAATCGAAGCCGTTTGGTGTTTTGTTTGCCTGATACGCAATCCCATTAGCCCTTGACCAAGGGTGGTCTGCCACAAATGCAGGAAAGCAATATAATATAGCGCTCCAAATAGGAGGCAAAGGCCGGGCCAAAGGATTGACTGTGCCGACTGGTAGACCAGTAAAAATGTTCCTCGATCTACGGGAAGGCTTGCTCCCCACTTTTCCTCAATAATCAGTCGAGATAAAAAAAGGCTAAGCCATTGGCTTAGTCCCAGGCTCAATCCATAGAGGAGGCTGAAGTCAATCCAAAAGGCAAAAAATCGACGTCGAGGGCTGGGTGCTTTGGGGGCAGCAGGAAATGGAATAATGGTGGCTTTTTCATCTATTTCTTCCAATAAGTATGGATTTGGGACTGGCATATTTTCTCCTGCTATATAGTTTTATCGGCAGGTTTTCTATTTTTTGTAAGCAAGAACTTGCTTTTTTTACTTTTTCCGTGCTAAACCAAGGATTGAGACAAAAACTTACACGCTCTCTCTAGGGGTGCTCTCCCAGGCGACCTAGGGTGTTTTAGTGCTAAGTCACTGTATATATTCAGTGTTTTGGCTATAGAGCGAGTGAATGAACTGAAACCAGAAAGGGAGGCGCATGCCAGAAGTAAATGTTAAAGATCTATTAGAAGCGGGGGTTCATTTTGGTCACCAGACCAAGCGTTGGAATCCAAAAATGAAGCCATACATCTATGGCATAAAAAATAAAATTTACATTATTGACCTACAAAAAACAGCCGCTCTCACAAAAGCAGCCTGTGCTTTTACTAGCCAGGTGGTTAGTTCGGGAAAAAAGATACTGTTTATTGGCACAAAAAAACAGGCCCGGACTATTATTGTTGATGAAGCCAAGCGTGCCGAGCAATTTTTTGTATCGAACCGTTGGTTAGGGGGCACCCTTACCAATTACCAAACGATTCGTGCTTCCGTGGACCGCTTAAAGAAACTGGTCCAGATGAAAGAGTCTGGAGAGATGAAGTCCATGAATAAAAAACATGTATTCCGTTTAGAAAAGCAAATGCAAAAATTAGAAAAAAATCTAGGGGGAATGACAGAAATGCGTAAACTCCCTGGGGCTCTCTTCATCATTGATCCCAGTAAAGAAAGAAGTGCTGTGCTAGAAGCCAACAAGCTTGGCATTCCAGTAATTGGTGTGGTGGATACAAACTGTGACCCCACTGGAATTGATTATGTCATTCCTGGAAATGACGACTCTATTAAGTCTATTCACCTGTTTAGTTCCCTGATTGCAGAATCTTGCCTAGAGGGTGCCCAAGAGTACCAGAAAAAACTTCGCTCCAGTAGAGAAGGAAAACCTGAAACAACAGCACAAGCAAGACCGCAAGCAATACCAGTGGCACAAGCAAGACCGCAAGCAATACCAGTGGCACAAGCAAGACCGCAAGCAATACCAGTAGCACCAGCAAGACCGCAAGCAACACCAGCACCAACAAAACCACAAGCAGCGCCAGCGGCGGAAACAGTAACAGCCACACCAACAGAAACAGCAAACAAAACGGAAGAAACATAATTCACGTCGACCAAAGGAAAAGGATTTAAGAACCATGTCCATTAGCGCAACTCAAGTAAAAGAACTTCGCCAGCGAACCAGTGCTGGAATGATGGATTGTAAAAGAGCTTTAAAGGAGACCGACGGAAACTTCGAAAAAGCCATAGAGTATTTACGAAAAAAAGGTCTCAGCAGTGCGGATAAAAAAGCAGGTCGGGCTACTCTCGAAGGAGGAATGAGTCATTATATCCATTCCAATGGTAAAATTGGAGTACTCGTGGAAGTGACCTGTGAAACCGACTTTGTGGCAAAGACGGATAAGTTCCGTACCTTCACTTCAGACATTTCCATGCACATTGCAGCCAGCGATCCCGTTTGTGTGGCCGAGAAAAACATGCCTCCAGAATTTATTGAAAAAGAACGTTCATTTTTTCTAGCCCAAGTTAAGGAAGATCCCAGAATGGCAGGAAAGCCCGAAGACATGCTCCATAAAATTGTGGATGGGAAAGTGAAAAAAATCTACTCAGAACAGGTGCTCCTAAACCAGCCCTTCGTAAAAAATACAGATATTACTGTGGAAAGCTATTTAAAAGAAACTATTGCATCTCTTGGCGAGAATATAACCATTCGAAGGTTTGTTCGGTTCGTTCTAGGGGAGGAAAGTTAGTAAGGTAAACCATGTCCCAAAAAACTCCCGCCTATAAAAGGATCTGTTTAAAATTATCGGGAGAAGCACTAGCTAGCACTAACGGTTTTGGTGTGGACTTGAAAATTCTCCAACAACTTGCCCAGGAATTAAAAGACATCCATAGCTTGGGTGTAGAGGTGGCTGTTGTAATTGGTGGTGGAAATATTTTCAGAGGGATGTCTGCTTCAGAGGCAGGAATGGATAGAGCCAATGCGGACTATATGGGCATGTTGGCAACGGTGCTCAATGGGCTAGCTTTACAGGATGCTCTGGAAAAAGTCGAAGTGAAAACAAGGGTGCTTTCCGCTATTGAGATTCAGAAAATAGCCGAGCCCTATATTCGTCGTCGGGCCATACGACATTTAGAAAAGGGTCGCTTGGTAATTTTTGCTGGGGGCACGGGAAATCCGTATTTCACTACAGACACGGCAGCCTCCTTGAGAGCCTGTGAGATAAATGCCGAAGTTCTCCTGAAGGCCACAAAAGTGGATGGGATATACGACAAAGATCCAGAGAAAAATCCAGATGCAGTGATGTTCTCAGAAATCGACTACATGGATGTCCTGAATAAAAACTTAAAGATCATGGACTCTACGGCTATCTCTCTATGCATGGATCAGCCTCTACCCATAGTAGTCTTTAATATGCTCAAAAAGGGAACTATGCATAATGTGGTTATGGGGGAAAATACGGGCACACGAGTAGTGTCCAGTAAGAATAAATAACATTTTAAACGAGAGGAAAAAAAACTATGGACGATATAACAAGTAAATTTGAAGCAGGTGCTGAAAACGCCATTAAATCTTTTAAGAACCAATTGATAAAGGTACGCACGGGCAGGGCTAGCGTATCTCTCTTGGATGGGGTGATGGTGGATTATTACGGAACGCCCACTCCCTTAAAGCAAATTGCCAACCTAGCCACCCCGGAGCCGAGTTTAATTACGGTGCAGGTATGGGAAAAAAATATTCTACCTCAAGTGGAAAAAGCTATCGTCGGTTCAAACCTGGGACTAACTCCTCAGAATGATGGCAAGCTCATTCGTCTGCCCATTCCACCTCTTTCAGAGGAACGACGGAAAACCTTGGTAAAGCAGGCAAAAAAACTTGGAGAGGATTGTAAAATTGCCATTCGTAACCAACGTAGAGATGCCAATGAAACCTTGAAAAATCGAGAGAAGCAAAAGGAATTGTCCAAAGATGATTACTCTCGAGGTCAAGAACAAGTGCAAAAGAAAACCGACTTCTATATAAAGCAGGTCGACGAGTTCATCCAACAAAAGGAAAAAGAAATTTTAACGGTATAGCATGGAAGGTCACCACCACACTATCCGCCATATTGCTGTTATTATGGACGGAAATGGACGCTGGGCTAAACAACAGGGTCACCCCCGATCTTTTGGTCATGTGAAGGGCGTACAACGGGCGCAAGACCTTGCCCGTGAATGTGCAAGGATGAATATCCATGCACTCACCCTCTATGCTTTTTCCACAGAAAATTGGCTCCGCCCGAAAGCAGAGATTGATTTCTTAATGAAAATTTTAAAACGCTACTTAGTGACAGAACGAAAAGAGATACTAAACAATAATATTCGCTTCCAGTCCATTGGCTGCCGCAAACAGCTCCCCGAAGATGCTATCGAACAGATTAACTCACTGGAGAAAGAGTCGAAAAAAAATACGGGCATGATCCTAAGCCTAGCCCTGTCCTACGGGAGTAGGCAAGAAATCACAAGTTCTGTGCAAGCTATTGCTGAAAAAATACAATCGGGAGCCCTCACTCCCAGAGAAATAACTGAAAAAAATATCGAAGAATCTCTTTTCACCCATGCACTACCCAACCTAGATCTACTAATACGCACGGGTGGAGAACAGCGAATTAGTAATTTTCTTCTATGGCAACTTGCCTACGCCGAATTATATTTTACCGACGTTTGTTGGCCAGACTTTACCACAGACGAACTCCAAAAAGCCCTTTCCTCATTTGCGAATCGGGAACGACGTTTTGGAAACCTCCCTCAAACCACCTCAACAACCCAACCCAACTCCACACAACCAACCCACACCCAGCCATGAGCAATAGAGAACACCAACTGCGATGGATTACTGCCAGTATTGGACTTGCCCTACTGGGATCTATCTATTACCTCTTCACCCACACAGGCCTTACTGTAATTGTTGCGGTCATCTCAGTGGTGGCCTATTTTGAACTCTTGCAATTCTCACTGCATACAGAAAATACGCCTCAACAACGAAGAAAAAAGCTATACTTGGGTGTCATTGCTGCTTTGATTTTTCTCTCTCCGCTGCCCAACGCCCAGTACTACAGCCTCCTTTGTATTCTCCTCTCCACCGTCTTTTTTGCCCAAACAGGTAATTTGAAAATACACCTAGGGGACACTGTTATCTCCATTTTTGGCCTCACCTATATTCTGGGATTCCTAACCTTTATCCCCAAAATTCATGCTCTCCCCCAAGGTCCAATGTGGCTCATAACATTTCTTCTTATAATATGGATGGGAGATGCCATGGCTTACTATGGAGGGCGAATGTTAGGTCGACGGAAATTCTCACCCACGATTAGCCCCAATAAAACATGGGAAGGTTTCTTTTCAGGCCTAGTGGGAGCCATGCTCGTAACCATGCTTGTAGGTGTCAGCCCATACAATATAAGCGCTAACTCAGGTAGTGCGAGTATCTTCATATTCCTAGCTATGGGAGCCGTCACCTCTGCCATTGCCCAGGCGGGCGACCTCCTAGAGTCCTTACTAAAGCGTGTGGGAAATGTAAAAGATAGTGGCTCTTTGCTACCTGGACACGGAGGCGTACTGGACCGATTTGATAGTTGTATCCTAGCAGCCCCTTTTTACTACTTTTTTCTCGAATTTTTTCTAGCTATGTAATTGCATAGTCCCTTGATTCTTGCTAGCATCATAATCAATGAGTCTTGAAGTGATTTATTCTTTTTTATCCTCCTTTTCCCCCCTACTGATCAAAATAGTTGGGGGGGTAACCCTTCTTTTAGTTGTGGTGGGAGTCCATGAGTTCGGTCATTTTATTTGTGCAAAATACATTGGTGCCAGAGTGGATGTTTTTTCCATCGGTTTTGGAAAACCCCTATGGAAGAAAAAATGGGGAGAAACGGAATACTGTCTTTGTCCCATTCCTCTAGGCGGTTATGTGAAAATATATGGCCACGAAATGGAAGAGGTGGAAGCGGATCCTAACCCACAGCCGGACCGAGCTCTCTATAATAAATCCCTGCCGGGACGAATACTTGTCTTCTCTGGCGGCCCCATAATTAATTTACTGCTAGCCGTAGGGATTTTCTCCTTTTTAGCCTTTATTGGAGTGGAGCAACCCCCTGCCATCGCCACACGAGTAGTGACCTATTCTCCTGCATGGACCGCTGGTCTACGATCCGGGGATCGTATTGTGAGTGTGAACAATAAAGAAGTTATAAAATTTATGGATGTTCAAAGCATCATATCCAAAAATCCCAATACAAAAATACCATTCCAGATAAAGCGAGGAGAAAAACTCCTCAATATAATGGTAGCCATTCAAGGTAAAGAGTCCTACTCCCCTTATGGAGAAACGATTACGTCAGGGAAATTAGATTATTTCTCCCCATTCGGTCTGGAACCAGTGGTGGGAAGTACGGTGGAGAAAAATGCTTGGAACCTGAAGCCTGAAGATAAAATCCTGTCTATCAATAATAAGAAAGTCCATTCCTGGGAAGATATAGAAAGCTTCTTAGAGAAGAACTTAAAATCCCTGCCTCCCAAGCTAACCTTTACTGTACAGCGAGGAAAGGAAACCTTAACCGTAGATACTCCTAACCTTTCTTGGCTATATAAGCGAATAAACCGGGAGTGGAACGCACAACGACTCATGGAAACTGTGGGACTGTATAGCAAAGAGCTTTTTGTGGGCGAACTACTCCCTGGAGGACCGGCAGAAAAAGCAGGGATACAGCCCGGAGATCGGATCATTAGCATCAATAATAAGAAAATCTATAGCTTTGAACAATTACGGGCATCCATCCAAATAGCTGGCATAGAAGATAAAAACAAACAAGCCAAGGAAAACCCACAGGTACAATTGCTGATCGAAAGAAAAGGCAAAACAAAACAAATTACATCTAACCTGCAAGTCAACAGTAAAAAAGATCCTTTGGGCAAATTAGTTGTCACCTATGCGATTGGAATTCTCTCCAAGGTTGTCCCCATAAAACCCAAGGAAATTATCTTGGAAAGAACCCTCAATCCCTTTAAAGCTCTTTGGGCTGGTATACAAGAGACGAGCAGTAAAACAGTTATGACAGTAATCGGTCTAAAAAAATTCGTCTTTGGAGAAGTGTCCTCCCGCGCCCTTAGCGGTCCCATCATGATTCTCACTATAGCTGGAAACTCTTTCCATAACGGTCTACGGCAGTTTATCAACCTAATGGCCTATATCTCCATTGCCCTTGGTGTTTTTAATCTCATCCCCCTTCCTGTGCTCGACGGCGGACATATCCTGTTTGCTCTTATCGAAGGCGTACGAGGAAAGCCCCTATCCCCTGTCATAGTACAAAATGCAATGAAGCTAGGAGTTTCTCTCCTGATACTTCTCATGCTCTTTGCCACCTATAACGATCTATTAAAAATCTTCAGTTTTTAAATGGAAAAACAATTAGCGCTGGATACATCCACATCACGTCCCACAGTAGCTCTCTTGGACGGAGAAACATTAGTAGAAGAATGGATGGGTCCCAGTGGTCCATTCCACGGAGAAACGTTACTCCTAGGCATAGACACCCTTCTCAAGCAAAATAAATGGACCTTGGGCCACCTAGATTTTATTAGCCTTGGAATAGGGCCGGGAACTTTTACGGGACTACGAATTGGAGTCATCAGTGCAAAATTTTTAGCCGACACACAAAATATTCCTATTGCCCCCGCCTCTTCTCTCCACGCACAAGCTTTAAATGCCCTAGATTTTTCCCATGATGCTCGCCGTGTTTGGTCCATCAGTGATGCCAAAAGAAAAGAAGTCTACGCGTACGCCTGCCCCATAAAAGAACTCTCTCCCCAAACGCCGGAAAAAGAAGAATTTTCCCAAACGCCCCAAGCCCTAGCTCAGATCATGGAACAAGGCGACCTACTCATCGGAGAGGGCACCCTTAATTATAAAAACGCATGGCCCAAATACGCCCAACACGCGCCACTGGAGCACCTATTTCTACGAGCAAAGCATATCGGTCTTGTGGGTAGAGAAAAAATACGACACAACGGGGGCTTGCCAGCCGTGGAAATAATGGCTAAGTATATGAAAACAGAAAAATTCTAATGGCAAAAGTACTAAAAAAAACCAAAGCACCCATACAGGTGCAATTCAATATTCAATCCCCAGAAACCCACCGGATCCAGGTGACCCTAACAGGCGCACTCCCCCAGTCCATTATTTTTCCCGTTTGGACTCCCGGCTCCTACCTTGTGAGAGAATATTCCCGTCATATTACTAACGTCACTGGAGCAAAGAAAATAAATAAAAACACTTGGCAACGAAATTCCTCAAAAAAAATCACCTACGAGGTGTACTGCCATGAAGCAACAGTACGGACTTCCTTCCTTAATCACCAGTACGGTGTGCTTGTGGGTGCGACCCTACTGCCCCTCTTGAATAAAAACTTTTCTGTGGAAATGCTTTTCCCAAAACATTGGAATTTTTTAGCCACTTCCCTTGCCCATAAGAAAATAAAAAATGGTCACTGGATTTTACAGGCAAACAATGATGACGAGTGGATTGATTCCCCCATACTGGCTGCCTCCAGCCCCCGTTTTGGAAATAGTTTCTCCTTCCAGTCGAAAAACAAAGATCATCGAGTGAGCTGGGTGGGTGTGGAACCCCATTGGAAACAAGCAGAGATACGGGAAGACTTAAAAAAAATAACAGAGCATACACAAAAGATGTTTGGCGGATCCCCTTTTCGACAGTATGATTTCCTATTGCATTTTTTACCCAAACACTATGGCGGACTGGAACATCGTACAAGCCAACTCTCCCAATTCGATCCCTATCAGCTAAGCGATAAAACCGGTTACAGTAAACTGTTAACTCTCTTAACCCATGAGTATTTTCATGCTTGGAATATTAAATCCCTGCGCCCCATTGCCCTGGGACCTTTCGACTATTCCCAGGAAAACTATACGGAAGAACTGTGGTTTGCAGAAGGGCTCACCTGCTATTTTGAAAAAGAAATTCCGTGGAAAGTAAAAATAAAAACAAACAAGTCCTATTGGAGCGACCGGCTCAAAGAATCCAGCTTTATGGCAGATGGACTCCCCTCTCAGCAAAGACGATCCGTTGCAGAATCCAGCTTTGATGCCTGGATCCGATTCTACCGACCAGACGAGGACTCTCCCAACACAGATGTACATTATTATATTAAAGGTGCTCAAATAGCTTGGTGCTGGGATGCTTACTTACAAAAAAAGACTGCTGGTAAATGGCGTTTAAGTAAACTCATGGGAGCGTTTTGGAGGGAGTTTGGCATCAGTGCCAGTATCCCTCTCCAAGAAGCCTCTCCGGGCTACACTCGACAGGAAATTCTCCAGTTTGCAGAAAAAGTAACAGGCCTACCCCATAGAAAAATAAACCAATGGGTAACGGAAAGAAAACCCGCACCTTGGCGAGAGGCTGCAGCCTTTTTTAAAGTAAAGTTTCAGAAAAAAATAAAATCCCCTCATAAGCATTACCTGGGAATGGAATGCAGCGAAAAACCCAATCAAGTAACTATTAAAGTTGTTTTCTCTCACGGCACAGCAGAATCTAGTGGTATGTCTCCGGGAGATGAATTGCTTGTTATAGATGACAGGAGAGTTGATTCAGTGGACACACTCAACCGCATCATTGAACGGAATACAAAAACAACACTCACAGTCACCCTTGCTCGATGGGGTCAAATCTATACCACAAAAATCAACATAAAAGCCCACAAGGAATTGGGCATAGAATACACAAGTGCCTGATTGCCACTTCCTTGATTTATTTCTCCCCTTCTGGTATGTTCAATTCGTTATAAATTAACAATCAGTTCGTTATAAAAAAAAGGAGAAAAACATGAATCGAATACTTTTATTACTAATCATTCCCATGCTCATACTGCCCAGTTGTTCCAGTAATAGGAACAAATATAATGGAAAAAAATTCATACAAGTTCCATTAAGTGACGATGCGAAAACCCTGGACCCCGCCAACGCCTTTGACACAATTTCCCTCTCTGTAATGCCACTGGCCCTAGAGAGCCTATACCAGTATTCCTATTTCAAACGTCCCATGCAACTGGAGCCCCTGTTAGCAGAATCCATGCCCACAGTTTCCAGAGATAAAAAAACCTATACTATACGAATAAAGAAAGGGGTCTACTATACGGACGATCCTGCCTTTCCCAACGGCAAGGGTAGAGAGTTAGAGGCCAAAGATTTTATTTATCAATGGATGCGACTCCTCCATCCCAAACTACAATCCAATGGTCCATGGATTTTTGAAGATAAGGTTGTAGGCTATTCTGAGCGAAAGAAAGAGCTCCTGAAACACAAGGGTCCATCCTATGAAGATCTTTTACTAAAACCCATCAAAGGCTTTAGGATTTTAAATAAGCACACCATACAAATTAAACTAACCAAGCCCTACTCCCAGCTACTCTATGTACTTGCCATGGGTTTCACCGTTCCTGTACCCCAAGAGGTAGTCTTAAAATATGGTCATGAAAGCTTAAATGATAAAATGGTGGGAACAGGACCATACATTTTAAAAAGTTTTATTCGTGGATCAAAGATTGTTATGGAAAGAAATTATAATTTCCGCAAAGAAGCTTTTCCCAGCAATCCCAACAACCAAGAAATGAATCGAAAGTATGCAGGAAAAAGTGTTCCCTTTCTCGACTTCATAGAATTTAATATTATCAAAGAAGACTCCCCCTTATGGTTACAATTTCAAAAAGGAAATTTAGACTATACAGGGATTCCTAAAGATAATTTTGATAAAGCTATTACGAATGGCATAGACCTAAGCCCTGAAATGAAAGAAAAAGGGATTCGACTCTATACATACGACCGATCCGTAATTTGGTATTTAAATTTTAATATGAAAGATAAATTACTGGGTTCCAATGTAAACCTCAGACGCGCCATTGTACGCGCTATCGACCGGGATTATATGATTAAAGTATTCCTTAATGGCAGAGGGATAAAAGCCACCAGTATTGTACCTCCTGGAATCGAGGGAAATACCGGCAGAAAGAAACTCATTGGCGACTACAATATAAAGGAAGCAGAAAACTATCTCAAATTAGCTGGATATCCTGGCGGCGCCAATCTACGCACGATCAATTTCGACCTCCGCGGCTCCAGTACCACTGCTCGTCAAAGGGGGGAATATATTAGAAGCGCACTAGAAAAAATTGGCATAAAAGTAAAAGTAATTACCAACACATTCCCCAGCTACCTACAAAAGGAAAAGAACGGAAACCTACAATTTTTCTTTGGTGGATGGGCTGCCGATTACCCTGATTCAGAAAATTTCCTGCAACTCCTATACGGTGGAAATGTTTCTCCCGGCCCCAATGCATCTAACTGGAAAGATGCCCAATTTGATAAACTCTACCTAAAGGCTGCCCAAATGAAACCGTCGAGAAGAAAAAATAAATTAATACGAAAAGCAGAAGGCATTGCTTTTAATAAAGCTGTATGGTCCATGCTTTATTATCCTAAGGCATTCACCCTATATCAAAAATGGATAAAGAATTATATTCCCAATGAATTTACAAATAACCAGTTGAAATATGTGGACGTGGACATGCAGGAAAAGAAAAAGATTATAAACGAGAAGTTTTAATGAAATGGGACTATTCTCTTACTGGCAATGGTCCCACTATTCTTCTCATACACGGTCTATTTGGCTCCCGACAAACTCTGGGCAGCCTAGCACACCACTTAAAAAATAACTTTCAAGTCCTTAGCCCCAGCCTTCGCAACCATGGAGACTCCCCTTGGCTGAAAGGCATGGACTACCATAACCACGCCCAAGACTTGCTCAAACTCATGGATCAAGAAAATATACAAAAAGCTCATATTATTGGTCATAGCATGGGAGGAAAGGCAGCCATGGCCCTTGCCCTACTCCACCCTTCCCGGTGCCATAGCATGGTGGCACTGGACATAGCTCCCGTTACCTACCCCGATACCTACCTAGATGCTTACATACAGTACCTAAAAAAAATACCTCTAGACAAGATACAAACGAGAGAAGATGCAGACACGATCTTAAAAGAAAACATCCCCGAAAAATCCATTCGCTCTTTCCTACTCACCAACCTAGTGCACTCTGAAAACACCTACCACTGGCGATGCAACCTAGAGGAACTATACAAAAGCAGGGAAAATATTTTTGGTTTTTCCACACCAGAACTAAATACCAACCAATACACTGGACCTGCAATGTTCTTATACAGCGAAACGTCGAGCTACTTGCTTCCCAAACATATACCAACCATAGAAATGTATTTTCCCAACTCCCAACAAAAAGCCATCAAAGAGGCAGGCCATTGGATACACGCCGACCAACCAGAACAGGTGTTGGAAGAATTACAGTCGTTTCTTAGTACGAACTTCGGTAATTAAGACAATACAAAATTGTGTTGTGATATAAATATGGTCCCCTTCGCTGAAATATTTTTTTCCCTTACTTTCAACTACTTTGTGTTACAGCAATCAACTTAACCGGATTGCTGTAACAACAAGTGTGAGGCTAAATAAAAAATCCCTCTCAATTTTTTTGGAGGTTTTTTTTTCATTACTCGTTACTGTGTACAGGGTCTACCACCAAATTGAGTCACACCAGGGCTGCAAATTAACTCAAGTGATAATGGTACTTTAAAAAACACACCCAGAGACCCCCCACCTCGTCCCTCTCCTGCTATATCTCTCCAGCCACGTACATTAACTTTTTTTAAGTTTGTAGCACCTAAAAACATATGCACTCCAACCATATGCCAGGTCTCCAAAAGATTCCCACATTCTACTCTACAACGATCGACGAGGCTATCAGTATTAAAGTTAGATAAATCAACTTCAACTACACCAGAATTCCTAAATATAGCACTTATAAATTCTAAACTAGAAGTGTCCATAGTGGACAGGTCGGGATGTGTTAATTTGAGACAACCCTGAAACATTGATGATGCGTTGATCACATGAGAGGTGTCTGTAGAGCCAGATTTAAAATTAGTAAGTTTCTTACTGCCAGAAAATGCATTGTTTAAACTTTTCCAACCCATTTTTCCAAGTTGTTCCACTTTAATGAGCTTACTTATATTCTGATAGTCCGCTGTATCGTTTATATAAGCTAAAGACGACCAAGCTTCTAGGGTTCCAGAGACTTTAATTGTATAATCTCCTGCTTGACCGTAAGTATGACTTGGAAAATAGAACGAATGATGATTCTCATTTATGATAACATGCTCATTAGTGCCATCACCCCAGTCAACACTCATTGAATATTTATAGTGCTTAACTATGGGAAGGGTAACCGTAAGGTTTCCATTTCCATATCCCACCTTTCCAACACGCCAAACAGTTATAAAAGGCGCATTATGGTCTACACTTACTGATTCATACATGTTTTGATGCCTGGCACCGGCACTCAAAGGAACCGTTCCGCCAGCAAAAAGAATTAGTATCAGCGTTAATAACCCTAAGCTATTATTTTTTATTGTATTTTTCATATTCATAATTAATTTCCTTTCTTCTAAGTTGTGTTGTGAAGAAATGCGCCGCACATCTATTTTGTGAAGCACTGAATCTTCCTTGTTTTGACTAGTAACATAAACAGGATTATGACACAAGTCAAGAACTTTTTTAAATTTCGATCCATGAACTCAGGACAGATAGGTGTATATATACTTCCAAAATGAATTAATTCATAGCATCAAATCCATAAGAGGCCCTTACAAGTTACCCATCCCCTAATTCCTCATCCATCATGAGTACCCCCCTTGGATTAGGGGGAAAATTCTCTGTTTTCGTAATAGGCAGGGGATTTTTTGTTTCATTCCTTAGCTATCAGAATCCATAAAAACTACCGATATAAAATGCTGGCGTACAAAGCCTACGGAAGGCTAAATCGTAAGCGGCTAGCAACATCAGACATAATGCGTTGCGCTGCTTTCTCTCTATTTACAATACTTCGCGTTATTTTAATTTCCATTTCCATTGATGCGTCCTTCCTTAAACTGTTGAAAATAAAGAAGATTATACACCGTGGTGTGAAGTTTTAGTTTTGCAGAGGTGTGAAGTTTTAGTTTTGCGCCTACACAAAATGAAAAAGTATTGACACAAAGTAGAAGGACGGTTAATAGTGTCCTTACAAAAAAGATGCGTGATGTATCTTTTGTGGAAATAAAATTAGAAAGGAAAATAATTATGAAAAATATAATGATAGTAGGAAGTCTAGTAGTGGCTTTATGTTCAAATCTTGCTTTAGCAAATGAAGGACTTGAAGAATATGAACCTAAGGATGATTTCGTGTGCAATAGTATGACATTTCCTCAACCTGAAAAAGTTGTTGAATTTAGTATAAAATATAAAAGTACTTTTTCAAATCCAGAAACAATGGAAGGAGAAAAAAAATCAAAATTTGGTGACGTAACAATTAATGGGGAAACGTATTCTAATTGTGAAATATATTGGTCAAAAAAACCTTGGGTGGAATTTATAAACCTAACTGCTTTTTATTGTAGAGGGACTGAAAAAAATATTTATTTTGAAACTCATCAAGCTATTCATAACAACTCATCAGCTCGTCTATATGTACTTTATCATCCTAATCCATCAACTAGAAGAACAGTTCGAAATGTTGGTTCGCTTTCACTAAGAGGTCGATTCAGTTATTGCGAGTACGCAGGGGTAGTTCTTTTCTAACCAGAGAAAAACACAATTTTCATAAGCTCCGGAAATCGTCGTCTTCTTTTAAGTGATAGAAGAATTAAAAAAAAGGGGGAGAGGAAAATCTTCCCTCAATGCGGCGTGCGTCATTTTCTCCGTTCCGCCACGACCGATCGCATTATTTCAAGCTTCTTTCCATTGCCGTACCCCTTTAAATTGTTAAAATTAAAGAAGATTACACACCGTGTTGTGATCTTTCCTTTTGCCCCTACAAAAATGAAAAAAGTATTGACACGAGGTGGAAGGATGGTTAATAGTGTCCTTACAAAAAAGATGCGCAGTGTATCTTTTGTGGAAATAAAATTAGAAAGGAAAACATATGAAAAGTATAAAAAATATAATGATAGCAGGAAGTCTAGTAGTGGCTTTATATTCAAATTCTGCATTAGCAGATAGAGAGGTTCACGTTCAAGACGATTTCAAGTGCAATAGTATTTCATTTCCTTACCCTGAAGCAGTTATTAACTTTAGTGTGATATATAAAAGTACTTTTTCAAATCCAGAAACAAGGGAAGGAGAAAAAAAATCAAAATTTGGTGAAGTAAAAATTGATGGGAACACATATTCTAATTGTGATCTACGTTGGTCAAAAAAACCTTGGGTGAAATCAGTAACCCTAGCTTCTTTTTATTGTAGAGGACATGAAGAAAATATTTATTTTACAACCTATCCAAGTAATGATGAAGGTCCATCAGCTCAGCTAAATGTACTTTATCATCCAAATAGCAATGAAGACCTTATAGGTCAACTTTTGCCAAAAGGTCACTACAATCATTGTAAATACTCTGGTCTTTACCGACCAGGAAGTTGATATAGAAGAATTTAAAAACTGGTGAAGCATTCCTAACCTCTCCTAGATGCCTACTAACATATTGTTTTCTGATATTTTCATGTTGTCACCATAAGCAAGTACTCGTTTATTGGAGTTCTAAGTTTTTTAGCATACTCGCTGAGTTTACTAAGGCTGGGATTATGCTCTGTACTTTCAAAGGCGAACTTTAGAGCCTTGATGGCAGCTTCAAGGCTAAGTAGTCGAAAAGCATCTACGATTGTTTTTTCCAGATCGTAAATAGGAATTTTAATGTCCCCTACAGAAATACTTGATATCCCAATCTTATGGTTTCTTTGGCGAATAATGCGGGTATTAGGTCTTTGACCAACCTTTGTGCTGTGGGGGATAGATATCCAATGGGCTCTTGGTATTTCTTCTGTGATATCATAAAGTGCAAGTGCTGAAATTCCAGTAACAACACCATTTGGAATACTAAGAACAGTGTAAGCGAGATCCTCCCATTTAAAGTCAATTTCTGGTGGGTTTTCGGTATTACGATAAAGCCCTCGGCCCACCCGCTCAATAACCCCAAGCCTTTCATAGTAGCTAAGAAGGCTTGAGCTATAACCGTTACTACGCAAATCCTTTGAACTTACTAGGGGCTTATCCAAGAGGCTTTCAATAGATATTTTATTATCTTTTCGTGCTAGATTGCTCATAATAATAATTTAGCAAATAAACCCAGAAATAGCAAGTGGGGTGTTTTAAAAAAATAGAATTATAAGTTGATTGAAATTATTGATTTTTATTTTTCATTCTTAAAAAAGTAAATTTTTTAAATTCATTACTACAAAATAAATTCCGAACACCAACGAAAAATTAAGCCTGCAAAGATGCACGAATTTAGTATTTAGAGGTCTATGATGTTAGTGTCGATTGGCTCATTTGTACTAGTTTTTGTGCCATCACCTAATTGCCCTTTGCCATTGCCTCCCCAACATTTTACAGTTTTGTCACTTAAAAGAGCGCAATCATGATGAAAACCCAAAGAAATTTGATCAATCTCATCACTTAATGAACCCTGATGGATCGCTCCCCAGCATCTCACTTCACCCGTCTTAAAGCGAAAACAAGAATGGTTGCCTCTCGCTACAATCTGTGAAATCACAGGCACGTCGATTAATTTATAGGTAGGGCTTGGTCCAGAACAGTCAGAGGAATTGCTAGCCCTGTCCACCTGTTTTGCATAAAAGACATAGGATCCATTGTCATGTATACTTGCATCTAAAGCGATAGAATTGCTTCTAGCTATAGCAGACACTAGTTGATTTGCGTCTGTGCAGCCACTATCCGTATGTAAACTGACCTTGGATCCATCTTCTACACCAGATACAAGAAAACGGGACTTGGCATTGTTAGAAGGACTTGTAATTCCATCTGGTAAAGCAAGAGTTGGGCTGGATGCTGTCCTATCCAATGTATACTTTATTTCTATGCAAGATAAAACTTCTTCCCCATTTACACGTTTTGCATAGTAAGTATACTCTCCATCGTCAGCAATGATATCTTTTAAATTTATCTCTACCCTACCCTCAGCCGATATTATTTCCACATTTAATGGATCTCCAGAACAGTCTTCATTTTCATGAATGGTGATCGATGATCCAGAACTCATATTGAAAAATTCAAAAACTGGTGATGCGTTCTTGGAGTAGTATGTACCTTCCACACGATGGCCACCCTCTACTCCAAATGTAAAGGGAGCACTATCAACAGGGCTATCGCTACAGCCTGTGATAAAAGAAAAAAGAATAAAGGTATGATGCTGTAAAGAGCTCTAACCATATTCGAAAAAATATTTTTCATTATGAATCTCCTAAAATTTTTCTACCGCTTATATTCTCTACAACGACAGAAAACGGGAAAAACTTTAGGGATTATTCCGTATTTTTTATATAGATTAAGAAGGAAAGTTAACTAGCTCTTGCCTTTTTGAGTTTCTTGTTACTAAGAATAGGTGCTAGCTTTCGTTTGTCCAGCTTATACTTCTCCACCTTCATAATAAGCCCAGCTCTGGAAATACCCAGCTCTTTAGCTAGCTTGGATTTATTCCACTTCACTCGTCGCAAGCCCTCTTGAATTACTCTTTTTTCCAAAGCCTCAACCGCGTCTTTTAAATTCCCCTTCATAGCTAGAGCAGAAGCCTTTGAGGATTTTTCATGCTCACCGTATACCTTAATCCGAGGGGACAGTAAGTCTGCAACAATGGAACGCTCATCCCCACTCAACACTAATAGTCGCTCCATCTCATTTTCCAACTCCCGCACATTTCCAGGCCAGTGGTAATCTAAAATTTTCTCTAGGGCTCGTTTGGCTAATCGTTTTTTTAAAAATCCCTTTTCCTTACAACCCTTTTCCATAAAGTGATCCACTAGTAAAGGAATGTCGTCCTTGCGATCACGCAGTGCCGGCACGTTAATATTAATCACGTTCAATCGATAATAAAGGTCCTCTCGAAATAAATTATTTTCTATCATCTCTGCCAAATCCTTATTGGTAGCCGTTATTACTCGCACATCCACTTTTTTAGACTTCACTGAACCTACCGGTAAAATGGTAGACTCCTGGAGCACACGCAAAAGCTTCACTTGCATGGAAGGACTCATATCTCCAATTTCATCTAAAAATAAAGTACCGCCATCAGCCGCCTCAAAAAGCCCTTTTTTATCCTTAACCGCCCCCGTAAAAGACCCGCGGACATGACCAAATAACTCACTATCTAAAATATTCTCATTGAAGGCAGAACAGTTAATAGATAACATTTGCCTATCCTTACGTTCACTATTATAATGAATGGCCTTAGCGATAAGCTCCTTACCCGTACCATTCTCACCGTAAATCATAGCAGTGGAATCCGCTGTTTTAATTTTATCCAATAGCGAATACAACTCCTGCATGGGCCTGGACTTACCAATCATAGAATTATAACGATAACGGGTACCCAACTCCTTATTTAAAGCATTAATGCGCTCCTCTCTCATTGTAATTTCTTGGTGAAACGTTTCGATCTCTTGAGCAACCAACTCCACTAATTTTTGCAAATACACCACATTGTTTTCGTCGACTGCATGAAGCTTATCCAATGCATTTTTTATATCTTCCTTATTTAATTTTAAATCCTTGGTGGCTGCCTCTAATTTTTTTCTACTAGCACTGGTCAATTCCTCTTCTAAATATGGCCATGCAATAACACAACCCAATAACTCATGGTCGATTTGAATTTTCGCAACAATGGCACAAGTGCCTGGAAGAGGCCCCTCAAGAACAAGAGTATTCTCATCCATGTCTTTAAGATTGTCGCAAGTTCCTCTCGTAAAATCCTCTAAAAAACCCATCCCCTTGGACGACTGAGAAATTAACTGACACAATAAATTTTTACTGTGAAACTCATCTTTAGACTCCATGTTGCGTATGTGCCCATGATTGTCCACAACCAATATGGCTGTATTAAACCAAGCACTTAAAATATCCTCCAATTTTCGGATAACGTGTATATGCTTAATCTCTCCCCAATTAATCATAAAACTACTCCTCTCTATAAAATTCCTCTTCTAAAGGAACTATTCGGCATAGTGGAAAAAAACTTGACACTTTTTTAATTAAAACCTCAAAATCGCCCACTTATCACAAAAAAAATTGATATTCCCACTCATCTAGCATACAAAGAAGTATGTTTTATAGTGACATTCGAGAGTCCCTAGAGTGGCAATTCTCTCACATACTCCACTGGAACCTCATCCCCACCCCCCCATTAAATACCCCCCCGCTGAATACCGCCCGAGTAAACACAACAAATGCAGACTTCCATAAATGGACACAAAAACTACAAACCTGCGTGCAGTGCCCTCTTCATATTGGACGCACCCACGTGGTAACAGGTCAAGGAAACCTGAAAAGCGATATTTTTATTGTGGGACCTCAACCCAATGTGGCAGATGATCGGGAAGGAAAACCTTTCCAAGGTGCCCCTGGCCAACTCCTTACTAAAATGATGCAAGCGATAAACCGACAAACCCAAAACCTCTACTACGCCCCAATTGTAAAATGTCGCCCCCCCAAAGATCGCCCACCCCAAGCCCAAGAAATAGATACCTGCGAATCCCACCTATTAATACAAATTGCACAAGTACAACCCAACATTGTGCTAGCCATGGGCGAACTAGCCGCTCAAACCCTATTCCGTACAGAAGCCCCTTTAAGCCATTTACGGGGAAAGTGGGGAACCTATTCCCAAATACCACTGCTAGCTACCTGGGACACCACAACTCTCCTGCAAAACCCCACCCTAAAAAAAGAAGCATGGACAGACCTACAAATGCTAATGAAAAAACTGGGTCCCAACACATGAAACTCATCCATTGTTTAACACTAATCTTTACCTCAATCCTTACCTCAACCTTTGCCTCAACCGCCCAAGCAAACTTGGGTTTTATAGAAATAGATGGCACGATTAATCCGGGAAGCGCCTCCTTTATAGAAAGTGCAATTCAGAAATCCTCCGACGATAAACTCCAAGCACTCGTGATTCAACTCAACACTCCAGGTGGCCTACTCTCCAGCACTAGAAAAATTATTCAAGCTTTTTCCACATCCCCCATACCCATAATCCTCTACATAGCACCCGGTGGTGCCAGTGCCACCAGTGCAGGTGCCATTCTTATGATGAGCGCCCATGTGAATGCCATGACTCCAGGAACAAATATTGGAGCTGCCCACCCCGTAAGTAGCGACGGTAAGGACGTGCCCGGTGAAATGGGGAAAAAAGTAACAAACGACACCGCCGCTCTAGTGCGTTCCCAAGCAGCACTCTATTCTCGCAATACTGTGCTAGCAGAAAAAATTGTGACAAAAAGTGTTTCTTTTGCAGCCAAAGAAGCTAAGGAAAAAAATCTTATTGATATAGTAGCGCTTAACCTCGACGATCTTTTGCGACAACTCCACAACAGAACAGTCCTTATCAATAACAAAAAAATTGTTCTGGATACAAAAAATACCTCTGCCAAAAACCTACAACATATACCAATGAGCGCCTCACAAAAATTCCTACACATCATTGCAAACCCCAATATCACTACCCTTTTAATGACTCTTGGAGGTTTGGGAATTTATGTGGAAATTAGCTCCGGCTTTTCCCTTATCTTTCCCGGTCTCTTTGGAGTAACATCCATTATTCTAGGACTAATGAGCCTCCAAACTCTCCCCATCAATACGGGAGGACTCCTCCTCCTACTACTCGGCATGGCCCTTATTATCGCAGAAACCTTTATTACTAGCTTTGGCCTGCTCGCTGTCAGCGGTCTCACTGCCATCACCATCGGAAGCCTATTCCTCATCGACTCCAGTGCAGCAGATATACAAGTTTCCCTAAGCCTACTACTCCCCATACTGGGATCCATTGTCTGCATTACCCTATTTATGGGCTACCTGCTCAAAAAGGAAGCCAGAGGAGGCAAGGAAAATGACTTTACCGGCAAGACAGGAATCGTCGTCAATAGTAAAACAAAGGATAGAGACGCCACCGTTTCTTTATTGGGCGAAACCTGGAACTGCCACTGCGAAGAAACCCTAATGCCTGGAGACCGCGTTATTATACGAAAACAAAAAAACTTAAAACTATATGTGGACAAGAAAATAGAAAAGAATATAAATAAAGCATAAAGCAAAACATAAACGAAAGGAAAAAACATTATGATGGAACTACTTCAAGGAAGCGGAATTTTTATAATTATTATTTTGAGTGTCCTAGCAAGCGCTATCCGTATACTCAAGGAATATGAACGCGGCGTTATCTTCCGACTAGGAAAGGCGCTCCAAACCCCCAAAGGACCAGGAATCATTTTCCTTATCCCCATAGTGGACAAAATGGTGAAGTTAGATTTACGTACCATTGCATTTGATGTGCCGCCTCAAGATGTCATTACAAAAGACAATGTAACCCTCAAAGTAAATGCTGTTATTTATTTTCGAATCACCGACCCCTATAAAAGCATAAACGCCATTGAAAATTATTTATTTGCCACCTCCCAACTTGCCCAAACCACCCTAAGGAGCGTACTCGGAGAAGTGGAACTGGACCAACTCCTCTCCGAAAGAAAAACAATCAATCAAAAACTACAAGTTATACTGGACGAACATACGGAAATCTGGGGCATTAAAGTAATTACAGTAGAAGTAAAACAAATCGACTTACCCATAGAAATGCAGCGCGCTATGGCTAAACAGGCTGAAGCAGAGCGAGAAAGAAGGGCAAAAATCATCGCTGCCGAAGGTGAATTCCAATCCGCGAAACAATTATCCGCTGCCGCTGAAACAATGGGGAAACATAGTATGACAATACAACTACGCTACCTCCAAACCCTCAAGGAAGTATCCGGCGCAGAAGGAAACTCCACCATCATATTTCCCTTCCCAACAGAGTTTGTGGACATATTTCAAAAGAAATTTTTGAAATAGTCCTAAAAAATAAGTCCTGATGATAAAATAGAAAGGCATGTATCTAAGGACGGAAACAAAAGCACCACAGAGGGGGCTTAAAACGAGGGGGCTTAAAACGAGGGGGCTTAAAATAGGGCCTCTTAAAATAGGGCTGCTCATAAGTGCCCTACCATTCCTTCTCGCCTCAAACACCCCCGAACCCACCATTCGCGTATCCCTTGGCACCTTTCCTCAAGTAAAAATCCAAATAAAAACATCTGTAAAAAAAATAAAATGCCATGGAAAAAAAACTTCCCTCCTTGCTTCCTTCTATTCCCCCCAAGCACCCATTCAAATAAATGGAAAATCCTATCGCCACCAAATCAAAATATATGGAAAAAAAAACCAATGCTTAGTGGTAAATACACTACCCCTAGAACAATATATTGCAGGAGTGGTGGGCAATGAAATGCATCCATCTTGGCCAATGGAAGCCCTCAAAGCACAATCCATTGTGGCTCGCAGTTATGCCCTAGCAAAAAAAAGAGAACGTAAATCAAGAAACCTATACGACGTGGTAAACTCCACGAACGACCAAGTATACGGCGGCATCCAAACCGAGTTTCCCCAAACCAATAAAGCCACAAAAGAAACAAAGGGCACGGTGCTGTTCCTACCCAAAAGAAATATCCCCTTTAAAACGTACTACCATGCCAATTGCGGCGGACAAACCATAACACCCAAAGAAGCCTGGGGAAGAAAAGGACGCTATCCATACCTAAGCATACCCTGTCCCTATCATAATAAATCCACACGCTGGTCCCATACAAGCAGCCTCTCTGAAATAGAAAAAACCATACGCAAAACCATTCGAAATATTCCCCAAGACTTCACTCGACTCGCCTATATCGGTCAACACTCCTTTACAAAATCCAATCGCGCAAAAAATATTACTCTTATGGATGGAAAAGGCAGAAAAATAAAAATTCCTGCCTACCGTTTTCGCAAAGCGCTGGGACAGAACCAACTCAAAAGCACAAAATTTCAATTATTGCATTATTATAATAAGCTAGAATTTCGAGGAAGAGGCCATGGACACGCCGTGGGGCTTTGCCAATATGGCGCTAAACGAATGGCTGAGCTAGGTAAAGACCACAACACCATCTTACAGTACTATTATCCTCTCGCCAAAATTTCTAAATTGTACTAATATTAGTAATAATGAAAAGCATGGCCAATGTGGACGGAAAAATATCCTACGCTCGAGAAGCAAAAATATCCATAGTCGACCGGGGATTTCTCTATGGCGACTCAATCTATGAAGTATTTCCTACCTATGACGGAGTTCCCTTCCTCTATGAGGAACATATAGACCGCCTGGAAAACTCAGCACAACTGGCACAAATGAAAATATCCCAGCCCAGAGACCTACTGTTTACAGAAATAAAGAAAACCCACCAACGCTACCAAGAAAATGCAAAAACAGAAGCATACATACGCCTTACTATCACAAGAGGTATTGGACCCATAGACCTAGACCCTAACAATTTCACAAGTACCAGCTATGTCATCCTCGTAAAAGAAGTACCCACATGGGATCAAGAACTATATACAAAGGGAGTAACACTAGCCATTCCCTCCATTCGGAGAAACCATAGCCAATCCCTAGAGCCTAATATTAAGGGAGGAAATTATTTAAACAATATTCTAGCCGTAGGAGAAGCGAAAAAATTAGGCGCAGAGGATGCACTCATTTGCAACCTTGATGGAGATTTTACAGAAGCCTCCAATAGTAATGTTTTTTTTGTGGAAGACAACACTATTATTACTCCCGACCAATCCTCTGGAAATTTAAAAGGTATCACCAAAGAAACGTTAGAAAAAATTTGTAAGAAAGAAAACATCCCATTCCAGCATGAAAAGATGAACTCCAAAACAATCAAGCACGCTTCAGAATGTTTTATCTCTAGTGCTACACGGGAAGTAATGCCTGTACAAAGCCTGCGCCTAGAGGACGGATCCATTAGAAAATTCCCCCTCGGTGGTGGGGAGTACACAAAAAAGCTCAGTTCCCTGTATAAAGATTTTGTGACAGAATATGTCCGAAATCATCAGGAAAAAAAGCTATAGCACAGGAATCTAGGCACGAGATTCCATAAAAGCCAATACATAATTCTTTGTACAATTAATTTTCTCACTGTATTTTTTTTCACTAACTGTGAAACGGAAATAAGTGCATCATCCTTGCTCAAACTCCATTTTTATGGGTATAGGGATCAAGCTATATCCATATTTATCTCTAATTACCCGTTCAGGCTACTTTAACCTATGAATTTCACTGCCGTTTACTAAATTGAATAATAAAATCCAGAGAAAAAGGATTTTTCTAAAATTACTTCTGGGAATAGCTTAAAAATGATCTAACCGTATGCAGTGGAATGTATCTCTGTTGATAGGTCGTCGAAAATCTTTATTAATTTTTTCCGAACCTCCTTTTTGAATGAGAGGATCAATCGCATAAAGTCAAAAGTTTTCATGATAGCAAAAGTTGTTTCTGTATACACGATAATATCAGGGTTTTTCTCTTCTGGCCGCTTTTGCCTGTATGTTTTTAATGTGAAATCATCAAGTGAATCATGCCTTTCTTCAGTGATTCAATCGTCTTTTTCTTATCATTTTTTATTATTGGTAGATCAGGAAACATTCTAAAAGGTTAAATTATTTTTGATCAAAACGCATGATTATTTTTCATACACGGTATTGGGGTTCAAATAAAGAATTTTTCAACACCGTTTCTTGTATTTATTTTTTCTTTGACACGAATTCTCTCCGTTTCACAAAATTTCACTAAAGAAGTCCAATCATTTTCCGATAGAGCCTTAAATAGTAAGGACGATGATAAATGTACAAAACACTTTTTTTTAAACAAAATATATATTATATCCTAACAGCGTTATTTGCCCTGACTGCACTGAGTGGGTGTAGTGGAGAAAATGCAATTCTAATTCTCAAAGAAAACATTTTTGGAATAAGTACGCCAATTTTAAAGTTAGTAACGAGAAGCCCTTTTAATGAAAAAAAACCCACCTTTAGTCTAGGGGGTTTAGAGGTTGGAGGTAGCATTGGATTATATTCTGATGAGAACTGCAATAATTTGATACAGGATGCAATTGCAATAACAGCAGCTACTATAACGATAAAACTCTCTGCAGAATTAGAGAATAATAACGATAATAATAATGGTTTCTATGATTTTTATACAAAACAAATAGATAGCTTAGGAAATCCATCAGAGTGATTTTTATACAAAACAAATAGATAGCTTAGGAAATCCATCAGAGTGTACTTCTGATCAGAATAAAATAAGCTATGAATTAGATACAGTGTATCCTAATGAACCCACTTTATCACTAGTAACATCCAGTCCTTCCAATCAGAAGAAACCCTCCTTTAATCTAGGAGATTTAGAAGTTGGAAGCAGCATTGGAGTATATTCTGATGAGAGCTGCGATACCTTGATACAGGAAGAGGAAATAACAGCAGCCACTATGCAGATACAATTCTCTGAAGAATTGAGCAACGACGGTTTTTATGCTTTTTATGCAAAACAAAAAGATAAAGCAGAAAATTCATCATACTGCACCAGTGATGAGGTAAGTTATGTATTAGACACAATAGCTGCTATACCTACTTTATCGCTAGTAACATCTAGTCCCTCTAATAATTTCACTCCTATTTTTAGCCTGGGAAATTTAGAGATTGGAGGTACTCTTAGCTTATATTCCAATGAAAACTGTTCTATGACAGCACTGGAGATGATTAATATAACAGAAGGAAATATGGATGTAGAGCTCTCCTCATCTTTAACAAACACCGGAAATTTATCTTTTTCTGCAAAGCAAGCAGATGGGATAGGAAATTCATCACTTTGCTCTATGTCGGTAGACTATATACTATCGAATAATTGTGGCGAACAAATTTTTTCATCATCTGATTCTAGTGAAATTGTTTCTAGCACCAGCACTCCTTTATCTTGTTCAATAGCATTTTCTAATAACAATACCCCTACCTCTGGAACTTGCCAGAGCTTTCCCGTAGGCGCCTGCTTCTTTGAAAAAGAAAGTGGTAATTATGAAAGAGTCTGTGTGGGAGAGGCACGTGGTTCTTGCCAATACTCTTGTAACAATAGTACTTGGACAAAAACAAGCAATGACTGTGCTCAAGTTCAAACAAGAGAATCTGCTACACCATACATTCGTAAAATTTCCTTAGGAGCACAACATTCCTGTGCACTCTTAAGTGTTGAAACTGTAAAGTGCTGGGGAGCTGCTTCTCAGGGAGAAATTGGTAATGGAACGAATCCCTCAAAAACTTCAACACCAATTGATGTTTCAAACTTAAATAATATACGTCAAATCTCCACAGGAAATGGCCATTCCTGTGCAATTTTAAATGATGATATCAATACTCCTGATACTGATGAAACAGGCACTGTGAAATGCTGGGGGGCTAACTTTGTTAAGCAGATTGGCAATAGTAGTACACTGTATAGAGCACTAACACCAGTTGAAGTTTCTACTTTAACAAATATACGTCAACTTTCTGCAAGAACACATCATACCTGTGCACTTTTAAATGATGATGTCAATACTACTAATATCAATGAATCAGGTACTGTGAAGTGCTGGGGATATAATTATAAAGGTTTGTTTCTGGCTACCGGCAGCGATAATGATGAAGATAGTTCAACACCATTGGAAATTTCTGGTGCAACAAATGTGCATCAAATTGCCACAGGAAGCTTTCATACCTGTCTACTCTTAGGTAATGATGGCATCAATGATGTGGGAAAAGTAAAATGCTGGGGATATAATAAATATGGACAATTGGGTGATGGTAGCCTAACAAATAGATACCAACCAGTTATAGTTTCTGGCTTAAGCAATGTACGTCAAATTGTTTCGGGAAAAGATCATACCTGCGCAATTTTAAATGATGACACCAACACCACTGATATCAATGAAGCAGGTACTGTGAAATGCTGGGGGAATAACGAATCGGGGCAGTTGGGTAATGGTAGCACAACAAATAGCTCTCTAGCAGTTACAGTTTCTGGCATAAGCAATGCACGACAAATCGCCTTGGGAGAAGATCATACCTGCGCAATTTTAAATGATGACACCAACACCACTGATATCAATGAAGCAGATACCCTGAAGTGCTGGGGGAATAACGAATTTGGGCAGTTAGGTAATAATAGTACAGATAGTAGCTCATCACCAGTTGATGTTTCTAACCTAAGCAATGTACGTGAAATTTCCTTGGGAGAAGATCATACCTGCGCAATTTTAAATGACAGCACAGTAGAGTGCTGGGGATCGAATGCTAAATATCAATTGGGTGTTTCTAGTGCTCCAGATACTTGCTCTAGTAATAACTGCAGTTTGATACCTATTTCAAATTCAGCCTTTCCAGCAGAGAGCCTGCAATAATGGGAAAATAAAACTCTTCCATAATAAGGAATTGCATTTTTTTTGTTGGCTGGGGTGGTAGGATTCAACCCACTACAGGAAATCCCTTCCAAGGGATTTCCCTGCGTAGGCTCCCCTACGCAACTCAAAAAATCTTCCTGATTTTTTTCCCCTCACTAGCTTCTCGCTAGCTCGAAGCCAGTGCGGGTCATTGCTTCGCGTTCGAATCCCCCTGCTTATTTTCTTATGTGTCTTATGTGTGGGTGCATGAGTTTAATAGGTGTTTATTTTGTTGGCTGGGGTGGTAGGATTCAACCCACTACAGGAAATCCCTTCCAAGGGATTTCCCTGCGTAGGCTCCCCTACGCAATTCAAAAAATCTTCCTGATTTTTTTCCCCTCACTAGCTTCTCGCTAGCTCGAAGCCAGTGCGGGTCATTGCTTCGCGTTCGAATCCCCCTGCTTATTTTCTTATGTGTCTTATGTGTGGGTGCATGAGTTTAATAGGTGTTTATTTTGTTGGCTGGGGTGGTAGGATTCAACCCACTACAGGAAATCCCTTCCAAGGGATTTCCCTGCGTAGGCTCCCCTACGCAATTCAAAAAATCTTCCTGATTTTTTTCCCCTCACTAGCTTCTCGCTAGCTCGAAGCCAGTGCGGGTCATTGCTTCGCGTTCGAATCCCCCTGCTTATTTTCTTATGTGTCTTATGTGTGGGTGCATGAGTTTAATAGGTGTTTATTTTGTTGGCTGGGGTGGTACAGGCAACTGTAAATGTTTAATTTCACAGTGTTATACTTTGCCCAAATAATACAAAAGGATCACCTTCTAAAAAAATATTATTTACCTTCTATTTCATCTGAAAATCGCAACACTTTTGCTACTTCCAGTGATGGATTATGAAGTTTGTTAAGACAATCGCTTGCTCCGCGAATATCAATTCCAGCTTTACGAATATAGATCATCATGGTCTTCATATCCTTCCAGCCTCCAATCTTCATTACCTTCACCGGCTCTACTCCTTTACTTAGCATAAGCGTTGCCCATGTTGCTCTCAAGTCATGAAAGCGAACTGGGGGAATCCCTATGCCCATAAGGAACATTCTTAGTTGCTTGGATTGATCGCTCTGATCCCATCTGTAAACTCTAGGAAGCACAAAACCCGAAGGGTCTGTAGCTTCAAGTTTTAACTGCTGGAATGTAGCGAGCAGGGGCAAAGCAATTTCCACAATACGATCATCACCTGACTTTGTAGATTTGAAACCATCTTTATTGTTCCAAGCGCAATCTACTAAAATTTGGCGATTTTCTAGGTTCACCTTATCCCAAGTAAGGGCGTAAAGCTCACCGTTTCGCATACCTGTGTAAACAGCAGTAACCCAAATTGGATACCACTCGTTTCCCATTAGCTTTGCTTTATCTAAGAAAGTTTTGACTTGTTCCTCCGTAAGTACTTTCTTAATCTTATCCCCAAACCTAAAATGCATTTTCGGTGTGGGGTTACAACTAATATAGCCTTTCTCAAGAGCAAAGTTCATAGCACCTCGAATATACTTAAGAACACTTTTTTTATGGCTTTCTGATTTATCAGACAATTTTTCTGCAATTATCTGACGTATCTCATCTCCCATAATTTTGTCCACAGGTCTATCCTTCCATTCAGACAAAGTATGCGCCTGAAGGCAAGAGGTGTAGTTATGAATGGTCCTCTCCATAAGACCAGAGTTTCGTTGCGATCTCTCATACTCATTTAAAACAATGCCCCAATTTGGTGATACCACCTCATGGAGCTTTGCCTCTACAAGAGCTATAAGTTCACGCTCTACTTTCCTTGCTTGAGATTTTGTTTTTATATTTTTTCGTTTTAAGTTACACGGCTTTTTCGTTACTGGGTGTCGTTTGATGTACCAAACTCTCCAAGTATTCGTTTTCTTATCTAATTTAATTCCCATACTGATTCTCCTTATCTTTGTTAGAAAGACTTTGAAGGACCATATTTAATAACTCAGACCGAAGGTATCTATTCCTCCTTCCAAGTTTATGAACTGGAATTTGACCCTCACATACCATGTTCAGTAAAGAACCTCTTGAGAGCCTCAGATAATCAGCCGCCTCTTCCGTATTTAATATCTCATGATTTTTCAAAGAACGACTAGCCTCAGCACAACAGCCAGAAGCTAATATCATATTTCTATTTGACTGAGCTTCATCAGTTTTGTCAACCTTTTTATTTTCCCCATTAAATTCTCCATGCATATCTTCTCTTCCTTCCATTTTTTTAGTTCTCTCATTTTCCATTTCTATCCTCTCCTATCCGTTCCTCTCCTTCCTCCCCTACCCCCCTACCCAACCCATAACCTTTTTTTCCTGACCACACTCACTCTATTACCCAGTAATAATTCTTTAGAATGTAGGGTGAGTGTGGTCAGGAAAAAAATTGGAACTTTTGGGGGTAGTGGATTCTTTCCTAAAGCACTAATTATATTTGATAATAGTTTTTTAAGTTCTTAGAAATCGATCTCATTTTGTTGAGGCACGTTAGCCCTATTTTCAATGCAATGATTGTCACGGTCATAATGATCAATTTCTCTTAAATAGTGAATCCAATTCTGCAACAATGTGTCTTCACCATCAAGATTAAATATTTCATTTAAAGGCATTTTTCCCATTCCCATCAAGAAAGAAAACATAAAAAAATTTTCAGAGTAATGCTGTATTCGATAACTTCCACGCCACACTTTGGATTTAAAAATATTACTTATTGTATCGGCAATTATCCTTTCTTCGCATACATAAAGCACACCATCTAGGAGCGTTAAATTAGCGTATTTTGTAATTTTTTTAACCAATCTTTTTGAGCTTTTTCTCGTTCTTTCTATTTCAACTGCTACACCAACTCTAGGCTTTATCTCTTTTCTTGGAAAAATCAGCAGCAAGTCTGGATAAATATCTCTTTCTTTATGTTGTAATTGCAATATGTTTTTTGCCTCTTTATTATGCGGTATTTTATAATCAGGTACCACAACAGCATCAGGATAAAGATGCCTTAATTTGTCTGCCCATACAGCACAATACTGCGCATGAAGCAACTCTTGTGTTCGAAAATATGGCTGCCTTAGATCATCAACACTTATTTTCATGAAATTTGCTGCTAATTCTAAATCCATTTCAGATTTACTTATCTCATAATAAATATTCTGTGCGTGCAGTGCTTTCTCTCCACGCTTGAATATAAATCCTCTTCTTAGCAGCCGAAGCAATACATCTTGAAGCCTTTTTCGTTTGATTACTGGCTTCATTAGTTGCTCAATAGTATGTAAATGAAGCGGACCATATAGGCTTAAATGCTTCATTACTTCTCTAGCTCTTGTGTAAGGTTTCTTTGAGTCATGTGCTTTATCAATCATTGAGCACCTCTTTTTCTATTTCCTCCCTGGACTTTATTTTTTAAAGTTTCTATCTTTTCTGATACTGCTTTTATATCCATATTTTTTTGCTTCAACATAATACGAAGTGCTATTTTGATATTAGTGTTCCTCGATCGCAAATCCTCAATATTAACTTTTGTATTTACTATTATTTCATTTATGACATCTGAGTACTTTATCTTCCCATACTCGAAGCCATCATTTGCTCTCTCAACAATATCTTGCAAAGACTGAAATGCCTTATCAGATAGATTTACCTGTAATTTTTTATTCATTATTTTCCCTTCTCATATTTATTTTTAATAATTTAGCTTTACAAGTCTTAAGTGAACAAGTAAGTTCTGTAAAGGATAAAAAAAATAATTAACGAAAAAAATTCTATCGTTAAAAAAAAGTAAAAAAATAAATCATAAAAATATGTTCACATAAGCTCACAGGGAATCATGAGGAATCATGGGGAATCACGCCAGACATGCAAAAAATCATTCTTCCCTCCAAGGAATTCTGAGAAATTCAATCAACAATCATTGCTGTTAAAGCCTTGTTTTGAAACGATTAAGACAGGTATTTTATTAGTTCTTTTGAGATTTTCATATAAAGATATTTTTATCTAGCACAAAACTCAGACTTCTATAGCTAGAAACTAGAAAAGTAACCTTTCCCCCCTTCTCCATAAAAAAACCTCTTACCATAAGGCAAAGAAATAGGGTTTTACTTTTTTATTTTACCTGTTTTTTGAATTATTTTTTTTGGCACACAATATGCATACCTTGTAAGAGAACACTAAATTAAAGAAAATATGGAGGAAAACGTCATTTTTTAGTGGTTTTGTGTCAAGAAAAAATGATTAATTTAAAAAAATGAAAATAAAAATTGATTTAAAAGAAAACACGGTAATTTGTGGTGATGCTGAGGATTGGCTTGAGCATATACCTGATAATAGTATTGATATGGTTTATATCGATCCACCATTCTTTTCCAATAAAAGTTATGAAATAGTCTGGGGCAATGGCTTTGAATTACGTTCTTACGATGACCGATGGAAAGGTGGGATTGAGCAATATATAAATTGGATGGAAACTAAAATAAAAAAACTTGAAAGAATTATTAAACCAAATGGAAGTATATTTTTACATTGCGACTGGCATGCATCTCATCGATTACGTTACTTGCTTGATGAGGTTTTTGGAGAAAAGAGATTTATCAATGAAATAATATGGTGTTACACACAAGGCAGATCCTCACAAAATGCATTTGGAAATAAACATGACACAATATTCTGGTACTATAAGGCTAAGACCTCTGGTGATAAAAATTATACATTTAATGTAAAAAATATAAAAATACCACATGAATTAATTTCTGAAAAATCTTCCTGTTCTTTTACTAAAACTGATAAAGATGGAAGGAAATATAAAGAAATATATGGAACTGGTAGCAAACATAAAAAATACAAATATTACAAGGATGAAGGAAAGATACCATATGACTGGTGGACAGATATTCCTAAAATCACAGGTAGAGCTGCTGCATCTGAAAAAAATGAAAAAATTGGCTATAAGACACAAAAACCAGAATCGCTACTTAAAAGAATAATTGAATGTTCGACCAATGAGGGGGATATAGTTTTAGACTGTTTTGGAGGTGGTGGCACGACAGCAAAAGTAGCTGCAGACTTAAATAGGAAATTTATTATAGGAGATGTTTCTCCCGTAGCTGTTCGAGTAATTGCTTATAGATTAAACGAAGCAAAACATGTTTATAGTGTTAAAGGTACACCACACACTAAAGAAGAATGGTTAAAATTAGATGGTAAGGAATTTGAAAAAATCTTCTGTGACTCCATGGGCTACCAACATAGTGGAACTAAGGGACCAGATGGTGGTGTTGATGGCTGGGCGAATAAAAAAAGTATTCCAGTGCAAATAAAGAATCATAAAAAAAGACAGGGTGCTGCTGATATAAAAAAATTTCTAGGGACAATGCACACTTTAGATAAAAAAATTGGAATTTTTGTAGCTTGGTCTTTTGCTTCATCAGCACATGAGTTATCTGCGAAATTAAAAAAAAGAAAAATAGACCTACGGTTGATCGAGGTTGGAGAAGTCTTAAAGCCTCTAATACTGAATGATGATCAGCGCAAGGAGCAAAATATACTTTATACGGATAGAGTCATGAATAAGAAACAACTAGATAAAGCAAAATAAATAGAAATTTGACTTTTCCTTACTATTAAGTAATATTCTCTGATTATGTGGGGACAAGTTATTAAAATTAAACCAAATCCCGACCCTTCACTTCAAGATATTTTGCGTCAATTCAGAATGAGTGATGAAGACATAGATAGCATTATACTTCTCCTAGAAAAAGAGGGCGCATTAAATAATGTAATCACACTGGATATGCCTATTTGCCATAGTTAAAGTGAGCAGAGTTAATGCGTCTTGTCCTCTTAGGCATTAGGTAAACAAACCAGAGTGAGCTGCTAAGAGAAGACATATCTTTACCAAAACTCAGCTTTCCCCTTCGCCAGCTATTCAGAACTGTTTGTGTTTCTGGGAGATTTTCCTGCTCGTTTAGACTTCATTTTTGCTTTAACGACCACAGCCTCTTCTTCCTCTCCAACATAAGATAAGCAAGAGCATTAAAATATATAAAAATAAGGCTTTATTAATACGCTCTTGGACTATTTATTCCATATTGGTCATTTAATTCCTGTTTCTGATGCAAACTTGAAAAATCTTCTTTAATCTCTTTTGTTATTCTGTATTTGTCTATGTTTTGAGATTTATCATAAGCATTCTCAATATATCTTTTAGGGTTGTCCAAAAAGTTATCCTCTGAAATAAAAGAAATATAAGAACCCTCCAATGTGGAGTATGTCTGACATACCTCGCAAATATATTTTTCCTCTTTTAGATTAAACCTATTTTTGTAAATAATTTCATAAAATTTTGAATTGTCATAATAAATTCCAATACAACCATCTTCTTTATATTCTTTTTTAGCAACCCAATCATAAGAGCCATTACTTTTGGCAATAACTCCAATAATTCCATTAATACGAGAAGTACTTTCGCCTCTGGTAATTTCTTTTAATGAATACTTTATCTCCCAATCAATCCAGTTACTCTCTATTATTTTTGGAGAAACAATCACTATAGTCACGGATGTATCAAAAAGCATCTCCTTTAAATTTTCTTTTATAGTTTCTGTTTGCCTATCCGTTTGGTCAGGAGAATCTGCCGTTTCTCCTTCATAGTACTTTGAATCTGCTCCCAACGATCTTATTATTTTGTCTCTTAAATTTTTAGACTCTGAGTATTTGTATGAAATAAATGTTTTTCTTGCCATTATTAAAACCCTCAGTTAACTTTTAAAATAAAATATGCTACCGTCGTTATAACAGGTATTAAATAAAAAAACATTGTTTTCGAAAAACAAGCATGCAAATAATCACAAGGAGATCGATGGGGCGTATGCATCAAAAAATTAGTCTCTTTTTCCTAGTCTCTTTTTCCAAACTAACTTTATCGTATAAATTCCTAAAACGCTCTTCTAACATTAAATAAAATCCATCAAGAAGCCAAAAGCTTATTGTCGGAATACACATTATGCAAGATATAAAAGCTGCCCTCTATTGCGCACTCCGTTTTTGCCATTACCAAAAGAAACGCTGTTGTAATAGCTATACTTCACAACTTAAGCATAAACGAATTTTACGCTATACCTTCAATCACAGACTGAATCATTTTTAGATGCTTAGTAAAATCTCCTTGCGAGCACACGCATTATTCCTTTCATAGCTAATTATTATTAATTTGCTTTGGCCCCCATTTCACTAGACACCTCGGTTAATATTTCTATACTCCAAAGGACTCATCATTCCAAGTCCTGAATGTGGAGCCTTTTCATTATAATCTTTAATCCACCCCTTCAGCATCCTCAAGGTTGTCTTTGCATTAACACAGTCTGACATATAAACATAGTCTCGCTTTATCGTTCCGACAAACGCCTCTGCCATACCGTTAGACTGGGGCGTATATGCCTTGGTAAAACAAGACTTCAGACCAAGTCTCCTTCCCATTTGAACAGTCTCGTGCGCCCTATAGATTGCTCCTCTGTCGCTCAAGAACTGTATCTCTCTGAGTGTTTTATCTTTCCCGAATCTCTTTTCGACACCCTCAAGCATTAACAGTTGGATATCGACTGCAAGAAGAGGGCGATTGTGTGCAACATAAGAAATTGCCTCCCGATCGTGACAATCAAGAGCAAAAACAACATAAACTTTCTCCCCATTATAACAATGTATTTCAAAACCATCTGAGCACCATCTTGTATTAGACTGAATCGTTATGATCTTCCCTGTAGGCTCATGTTTATTTTCAACAGGATTTTTTTTGAACAAAAGGTCATTAATATCCATTACACGGCAAATTCTTTTACGATTGTACGTCGAGAGATTCTTTTTCCTCCTCTCTTTATTAATCATAGCCGTAATCCTTTTGTACCCATAAGTCTCTCTTTCCTTCATCACTTTATTAATTTCATCAAGGACATTTGAATCTTCTTTTTTAGCATATCTCTTTACAGTTTTTCCTTTCGGCTTCCAATAAATTGATGACCGTGAGTTTCCTAAAGTTTTACAAATAATTGTTTTATTCACGTTAGCACCTATTTCCTTGATGACTTCTTTAGCGAGTTGAGTTGCTTTTGTCGGTATTTTTTTTTAAGAATCTCATTAGCTGTTTTAAAAACCTGATTCTGCACAGAAAGATCACCAAGAGCTTTTTTGAGATTTTCATTTTCTTGTTTGACCTCTTCCATTTCTTTCAGGACTTCATTTATATTTGGATCATTTTCATTCGGCTTTTTTGATAAATTCATTTCTCTTTTCCACCTGTGTACGGTTACGGGATGAATCCCATGCTTTCTGGCAAGGATAGAAATGGTCATACCACCAGAACTTAATTCATTCAAAATTCTTATTTTGCCCTCCCTCCTATAGTACGGTCTTTTCGGATTTTCTGTATTATGCATTGCATCTCCTTAGTTAGGAGGTGTCTAGTTCAAATGGGGGTCACGAACAAATTGGCTTAATATAGCGTAAAATTCACGCTACAAAAGCCAACAGGGGTCCGGATCTAAAAAGCAGCCTTCGAGTGCCGAGTGCTACTTACTTCGATGTCTAGGCTATTTTAACTCCCATCGAGTCTTCAAAAATTTAATGAGGGATATAAAGTTACTACGTTCCTTGGAAGATAATTTATGACCAAAACGAATCCAATCTCGCTCAGAGTCATCAATCTGCGATGTTTTGCTTTGAGGCAGGTTAGCCAGTAGTTTGGGATCGACACCCCTAGCAATAAGGAGACGAATTAGAGTATCCGCATTGACAGTCTTCCGCCAAGCCATTGTTCGTAAGGTTTCGGGACTAAGACCAGCTTTTTTTGCTAATTTAGCTCGTTCCTTTGAAGTCATGCCTTCGGGAACAGCAAAGTCCATTAAAGCATTAATAATTGATTTCACAGTCTTATCTATTTCAGCCATACGGGTCAACCCTTCACATTCAGACTATCTATCTAAAACAATTTAGCACATACAAAAATATTGTTATATTTATTGATTAATCATAACGAAATATGTTATAAAGGAACTGAAAGTATGATTGAAATAAAAAAGCACGAAGCTCAAAATATATTTGACTCCTATGACGACTATATCTCGCACCTAAAACAAGCATACGCATTATTGCAAGATATACGAAATAGCAAGAATCCTTCTTTTTCCAAAATTGTACCAGAGCATTTGGAAGTTGAGTTTACTAATTCCACAAAAACTGTCCGACTGTATTATCCTCGAAACAAGGGCATTATTATAATTCAATTTCCGATGAAGAAAGGAGTTAGTGCGAAAAAAAGAAATGCCTTGCGAGAAAAAGCCCTTATTACTTTTGGAGTTATTGTTAAAATTAATGAACGAGCAATGGCTGAAGAGTTTGCTATCAGCAAAAAGATTTTCGACTCAAAGACGTGAACATATGTCAAATAATAAAGTGCCTCAAACAATTACCGAAGAACTTAAATTAATAGAAAGCCTTACTGCCATAGCGAAGAAGAATTTTAAAAAATGCAGACATCCTAAAAACCTATCTCTCCAAGAGGATCTTCAAGAGATTAGTAAAATACTCATTTTAATCATCTACAAGCAAGAGTCGCTAAAATAAAAAGATTAAGTACTCGGCAGAATTCAAAACCAGCAGTTGATTTTGCAAATGAAATTAGCAGGGCAATTAAAAAAATGTGGTATGATGAGGCGAAGGTAGGAGTTGGAGCAGAGCATCGCAAATGAAAGATTGATAAATATGTCGCCTGAAAAAGTAAAACATTTAGAGTTTATTCAAAATGTAGTCACTAGAATGAATACAAACTCTTTTCAAGTAAAAGGATGGAGTATTGTTATAGTTTCTGCATTAATGGCTATTTATGCATCCACACAAAATAATTGTTTTTTTCTTACTTCAATATTCCCAGCTTTAATATTTTGGTTTTTAGACGCTTATTATCTGAATCAAGAGCGAAAGTTTAGAGGTCTTTATAATGATGTTGCTGGTGTTACAGATAAACCAAAAGAAATAAAACTTTTTGCAATGAGACCAGATTTATATATAGGCGGGAAGTATTCATACTGGAATACATTTTTTTCTATTACTATTTCAATGCTGTATTTACCAATAATAATTATTTTAACGGGTATTTTTCTATATTTTGAATTTTACATTAAATAAAGGAGTATAAATTATGGCAAGAAAAACATTTTTTAGTTTTAAGTATTATGGGGACGTATCGAGAGCTATGGTGGTTAGGAATAGTTGGGTAACAAAAAAAGAAGAAGCAGTTGGCTTTATTGATTCTGCTGATTTTGAAAAAGTTAAGCAACAGGGGGATATAGCAATAAAAAACTGGATAGGCGCACAATTAAAAGGAACATCTGTAACAGTAGTTTTGATTGGTGAGAAAACATCTACTAGTCGCTGGGTTATATATGAGATTAGAGAAAGTATTAAAATGAAAAATGGACTAGTGGCAATTTTCATTAATAATATTCCTGATTTTAATAAAAAGGTATCAAAAAAAGGTAAGAACCCATTTGTTGAGCACTTTTCTTTTGGACCAAGTACGTCCGTTAATCTAATTTATCCATGCTGCACTTACTATGATTGGATTCAGCATAATGGACATAAAAATATAGGGGCTTGGATTGAAAAGGCAGCAAAAGATGCCGGAAGATAAAATACTTAACAATTGTCAATCAGAGTCAAGTGAAATTTGTTTTCACAAATGCTTCTTGACAGACTGATAATTACCTCCCAGCCTATGCGTTAAGTAGGGTATCAGGATGAGTGACTTTTTTTACGCTTTTCGTACACAAAATCAAAATAAAGAACAGAAGCCCCTGCCCATCTCCAGCACAAAATAAGCAAGGGCACTTCAAGCTAAATTACCAATGCACCTTGAGAGGCTCTATTTCGCCCACTCTGGGTCAAATTTCTCACTGATAATGATGGGCTTCCAGTTTACTTTTAAGAGCTGTCTGCGGTACTCCCTGAGGCGCACAAGGCAGTCCTTGGTTTCGAGGCAGCCTTCGAGTGCGGAGCTGCTGCTCAATCCGAGGTCGAGCAGTATGGTGATGATGATTAGTTTGATTAGTAGTCTGTACATAGTTGTTCTCCTTTTTGTTTTTGTTATTTTCGCTCTTTGTTAAATCATGAGATATTGAATACGGAAGAAACGTCTGACTATTTTTGTCGTATGACTTTTGAGCGAGTCATACAACGGGTCATACAAAGTCATACAGAACACCCTGATTTGCCCTGATTTTACCTGTTATCAGGTGAGAATGCCCCCTATGCAAATATTAAATATGGACTTCTAATCTCTCGGTTTTATTGTGTTTTTCGTGTTTCTGTTGATTTAAGTGATTTTCTTGAAGATGATGCTATGAGTTGGCTGGGGTGGTAGGATTCGAACCTACGAATGCTGGAATCAAAATCCAGTGGCTTACCACTTGCCGACACCCCAATAAATATAAATCTTTTTCCTCACGCTCCTTCATGCTCCCTCAAGTTCTCTTCATTTATCTGCGCATCCAAGAGCAAAGCAACCCCGTTCTATTAGGATTGTATACATTTTGTCTCTGACTCTTAAAATTTTGCAGGTTAGAGCGATTTCCCACTCGCACAGAAAGCTTTCTTTTTTTACCGTTCCTTAAAGTTAAAATTCTTACCGTTTTACCCGGACGAATGGAAGTAATTTTTTTTGTTAAGTCGAGAGGAGATTTTACGGGCTTTCCATCTACTTGTAAAATAATATCGCAAGGACGCATACCACTTTCCTGTGCAGGGTTGCCGTTAGCCACTCCCGTAACCACCACACCCTCTACAGAAGGGTCCAAGGTGGAATTCTTTTTTAACTCTTTTGTAAGAGCATCCATCTGTATGCCTATATAACCACGATTAACCATGCCCGTGGTTTTTAAATCCGGAAGAATCTTTTTTACATAATCCACCTGAATAGCAAATCCAATTCCTGTTGCTGTTTGCTTGTTCCCAAAAACAACCGTGTTTACTCCCACAACTTCGCCTGAAGTATTGATAAGCGGTCCACCACTATTGCCCGTATTAATATCCGCATCTGTTTGTATATAGTCCGCAAACTGAGAGGTGGGAAGCACACGTCCCTTAGCACTCACTATTCCTTGGGTAATAGAGGAGGTTAGCCCCAAAGGATTTCCAATGGTCATTACAAATTCCCCAACCTCTAAGTCTAGACTGCTACCTAAGGGTGCTGCTATTAATTTTTCTTTCGTATTGATTTTAAGAAGCGCAATATCTCCCTCCACATCCCGACCAATTACTTGAGCTGGAATGGGGTTTTTCTTACCAAATAACAATACCTCGTAACTGGCTTTTGTAATGGCTTGCTCGCGATTGGGTGGGGGAACCACATGATAGTTTGTGATGATGAGACCCTCTTTTGCGTCAATAATAAATCCAGAGCCTAGACTGCGCACAATGCGTCCTGCGGGAGGTGTCTGAGGAATCCCTCCAAAAAAATCCTCCAACAATCGACGATGGAAGGGATGAAATTGAAACCCTCCCTGCATCCTCTGAGCTGTGGTATTAATGGTAACCACGGTAGGGCTAAGCATTTTATACAGCTTTACATACAGGTTTTGAATATTATTGGTTACGGGTTTACGAGAACTTTTACCTGCAAGAGTGGCCACCGTAAAACCAGCGAGAACAACAATTGTGGCTATCCATAAAGAGTAATAGAGCTTTTTCACTTCTTCTTACTTTCATCTAAAAATTTTGTACGACACTCAAATAAAAGACTCTCCAACAACTTCGATTCATCTTGGGAAAGGTTATTTTTTGTTTTTTCTTTTAACAACTCCAATAGGGCAATATTGTGATGGGCCATTCCCAGGTCCACCTCCTGCTTGCCCGTGTCTGGCTTAGGAGCTAAACCCAAACTCATCATGGCAGCCGAGGCTAGGGACATAATAAATGTGGAAAAGTCAATATTCATATACTCAAATCCCAGTGGAACACAGGGAGATTATAGCAAATTTCAGGCACTTATCAAGTAAGAGAAAGGGCAATGAGTTTTTCTATGCGATTTTCAAAGGACGGATGGGTAAAACCGTAGAAAAAGAGATTGTTTATTGGACTGGGGGAAATCAAAAAAAGATGCTCCATGGCTAAGTTTTGCTCATGGGGAATGATGCGACTGCTCAGACTTGCCATTTTTTGTAGCGCTCTGGCCAAAACGCCCGGTTGCTCAAAAATAGTGGCAGCATAGTGATCTGCCTTATAGCAACGACGCGGGTCGACTAAAAAGCAAATCAAGGACAGGGATAGCAAATAAAACAAAAAGGATATTCCCATGGGTATTTTCCTTCGAGACATATAGGCAAACGGAAGGACCAAAAAGCTAGCAATGGGACACATGCGAAAACTCCTAAGTTTTACTTGAGCCAAGCAAAGTCCTAAGATTTCCTTCAACTCCTGTTGGGAAAGGAGTTGCAGCAAGCCCTCAGTTAGTACCACCTTGGAGTGTTTTTTTCTCCAGCAAGAAACAATAAAAGCATTGGGGAAAGAGTCGCGACAAATGAAAATTTGTGGACAGGGAACATTTATTTTTTCTGCCAACGATTCCAACATTGCATAAAGGTTTTTTCCGTCAATACTTTCCGACTCCAAAGCATGTGTATGGGAATAAAAAAAAATTCTATCGACAGTGAAAATATAAATAAAAATTATTAGAGGTAACAGCAATGAAAAAATCAAATAGTAATGATTAAAGATGAACTCTCCCATATAAATATCCATATTCTCTTAGAATAATTCCTCTGAATCAATATGTAAAACCTGCCTCCCTAACACTGAAGACATACTTTTTTTTATTTGCCAATCAAGGCTCTGTATACGTTGAGACGACCACCAGACTTTACCTTGCCTCGCAAGCCAGGCACTTTGGTGGAAAAGTCTAATAACCTTTTCTTTATTTCCAAATACCCTGCACCGGGAAAGTGGGACCATAGCAGGGCTGCTGCGCCAGCAACATGGGGAGCTGCCATAGAGGTTCCTCTTTTCCTTTTGTACTTTCCTCCAGGCACTGTGCTAAGTATGGAGAGTCCAGGAGCTGCTATGTGGACACTCTTCTTACCGTAGTTAGATCCAGGCAGCAGATTATCTTGATAACCTGTTGCACTCACAGAAATTATATTATCAAGGCGCATACTAGCTGGCCACAAAGGAACCTTATCGATATTCACACCGTCATTTCCTGAGGCTGTCACAAACAACACTCCTTTTTTTCTTGCATAATTAATGGCACTTTCTTGTGCCTTACCCTCTATCTCTTTATCACCTACGGATTGAGAAATAATATGAGCACCACGTTCCACAGCATAGTACATGCCATGAATAAAATTTGATACAGGACTAGGCGTATGCCTATTAAAAACTCGAACGACCATAATAGATACTTCTGGAGCCACACCACTGATACCTATACCATTGCCTCCAACAGCGCCAATAGTGCCAGCACAATGGGTTCCATGCCCATCAAAATCATAAGGGAGATTATCGTTATTCAAAAAATCCCAGCCCACAATATCTCCTGTTATGGGATCACCTGAGGCGTTTATGCCAGATAATATGCTGTCGGAATGGGGATTCCTCCATATATTGTAGGAAAGGTCCGGATGATTATAGTCCACTCCAGAATCCAATACAGCAACAACCACTTTTTTTGATCCTCGCTCTATTTTCCATGCCTTGTGTGCAGAAATAGCCTTTAATCCATGGAGATGTCTAAGATTAGGATCCTGCTTGCCATTGGGGTGCCCTATGATAGGTCCAATAGTAGATTTCTTTTTATTTCTTGAATCGACAGTCGAAGTAAAATCATCGCTGTTACTGTGGAGAAGGTAATTGTGTTCAGCAAACTCAACAGCAGGATTACGATTCAGTTCATCTATTACTTCCTGAGCACTTGTGATGCTCGTATCCAATGCAAGGTGATACATACCCATATCTACCCCACCAAGAGGGCTTATACTTACCACACTTAAACTCTCGTATAATGTATTGAGCTCATCCTTGGAAAGAACCTCCCCCTTCTTATATTGAACAAGCACCTCTCCCTTTACATAGGACTCTCTCGAGGCTGCTGGGCTGGAGCTAGCCCATAGAAATATAATAAGTATTTCTATGCATACAATGGTTTTTTTGCCTGCTTTTATCATGTTTCACCGCGTTATTATTCATGTCTTTTCTAGGTAAAGAAATATGAATATAGCGAGTGCGACAGTTGGTGTCAATTTATTTTTTTATTCAGGACCAAGCCACGAATGATCCATTGGCCTAATATTCCATTGGCCCGTAGTCCTAGCTGCTATACTTTTTATATACCCTTCAATGCTTTGTATATGTTGAGACGGCCATTGCTCCTCAGCTTGCCTTGCAAATTAAATAATTTGTCGGAAGACTTCAGCAACTTTTGCTTTATTTCCAAATAGTTTGCATTGGGAAAATGGGACCATAGCAGGGCCACTGCACCCGAAACATGGGGAGTTGCCATAGAGGTTCCACTTATTCTTTGATACGCATTATCCGGCATTGTACTTGCTATTCCAACTCCAGGAGCCGCTATATGGACACTATTCTTACCGTAGTTAGAAAAAGATGCCAAATTACCTCGAGAATCTGTTGCTGCCACAGAAATCATATTACTTATACGAAAGTTAGCCGGCCAGTGCGGAAACTCATCATTATTAACAGCTTCATTTCCTGCGGCGGCTACAAACAATACGCCATTTTCTCTTGCATAGTTAATCATGCTTTGCGCTGCTCTGCTGGGCGGCGCATTGAGCACATTCCCCTCCTCGTCCACGATTGGACCTCTACCCAAAGAGTAGGAAATAATGTTCGCACCACGATCCACGGCATACATCATGCCCTTAATAGAGTTTGATAAGTACGCACTTCCATCACGAGCAATCCTAACAGCCATAATAGAGACTTCTGGAGCAACACCGGTAACACCCATGCCATTGTTTCCAACAGCACCAATAGTGCCAGCACAATGGGTTCCATGCCCATCAAAATCATAAGGAAGGTTATCGTTACGAATAAAGTCCCAGCCCACAAGATCTCCTGTTATTGGATTACCTAGAGGATTTATTCCAGATAAAAATGTATTACTACGAGGATTTTCCCACATATTGTAGGAAAGGTCCGGGTGATTATAGTCCACTCCAGAATCCAATACGGCAACAACTATATTCTTCGATCCTCGCTCTATTTCCCACGCTTTGTCTGCCTGAATAGCAAATAATCCATGGAGAAGGTGAAGACCAGGATCTTGGATACCATTGGGTTGTCCTACAATAGATAAAAGAGAAGGTTTAGCTCTTAATGGTCTACAGCCCTTTGGATCATCTACGCCTGGAAAGAGGCAGTCTTCCGGCGACCTTCTGTCAATTGCATTTTCATTGGGATCGTCACCTGAACCGTCACTTATAACAATATCATCATAGTAGAAAATATAGTTAGGCTCCACGTACTCAATGGCAGGATTATTTTTCAGATCATCTACCACCTCTTGTACACTTTTCGATCCCACATCCAACACGAGATGTTCCATACCCTTAGCTACTTCAGTAAACGGACTTACACTCAATACGCCTAGCTTATTATATAATGTATTGATTTGATTTCTGGAAAGAATACTTCGAGTGTCTTCCTTATATTTAATAATCACCTCTCCCTTTACATACGATTCTTTCGAGGTTGCCTGACTACTCCATAGAAATATACTCAGTATAGTTCCCACACATGCAAGGAGTGTTTCGTTTTGTGTTTCGTTTTGTGTTTCGTTTTGTATTCCGTTTACCATCATAATTAATCCTTTTTTTACTGTTTACACGGTTTCCATCTGTAGAAGCCAAAGGTTAACGTATTTTTCAATCTATGTAATGACCCCCAAAGTTAAACTATTTTTCCATATAAAAATTATAGGGTTCCTTCGCGTCACTCTCTTATCCTCCATGTCGCGATGGATAAATGCTCTGTGGCGTGACTCTTTTTCTCTACACAACTAAAGAAAAGGCAGGCAAAAATAAATATGAATAGTGTCAAAAAAAAACTTAGCCAGCGTTTTTACCAACAGGATACCGCCTTGGTAGCTCGTAAGCTCTTGGGAAAAAAACTAGTGTACCGAATAAAAAATCAATGCCTTGCTGGCATGATTGTGGAAACTGAGGCGTACTTGGGAGCAACGGATCCCTCTTGCCATTCTTTTAATAATAAAAGAACCCCACGTACAGAGATTATGTTTGGAGTGGGTGGACATTGCTATGTTTATTTCACCTATGGAATGCACTATTGTTTGAACGTGGTTACTGCCAAAGAAGGTCGACCCGAGGCCGTGCTTCTCCGATCGATTATACCGTTAGAGGGAATTACCACTATGGAGAAAAAAAGAAAACTAAAAAACAAGCCACTCGCTCAGCTCACCAACGGTCCAGCTAAGTTATGCCAAGCACTTGGCATCAACAAAGATCTCAACGGGCATTCCCTACTCAGTAATACAATTTATATTGAACACTGTAAGCGTTTTAAAGAGAGCGACATTAAAATCTCTCCGCGAATAGGTTTAAACCCAAATCATAAAAGTGCTAACTGGCCCCTGCGTTTTTATATAGAGCCTAGCTAAACCAAGAGTTCCAAGCCATGGCAGCTTTAAGGGGCCAGGGCTTGGGATCGACGAGCACCTGTTCCGCACCTCTGGAAACATGGTTTCGTAGGTATTTCCAGGCACTGCTGGCATTTTCTTTTTCCTGGATCGAACAGCACTGATCCCACATTTTTCTTGTGAAGAAAAAGGCGTAGGTGGGTGTTTGGTAACGATGTTCGCACCAGTGAACAAAGCGAGGAGCTATTTCTCTATCGTCGAATATTTCCAGTTGACTACGCCAATCGAATTTCGACCAGTCCGGGTCGAAAAAAGAATATAGATCGGGGCCATGAAATTCCAAAATTTGTGTTTCAATATCAGACTTGGTTTTATCTATAATACTAAAAAGTAACAGTTTTCTTACGGGTAGCATGGAGGCCAGTAAGGGATGAAAGGTATCGAGTAAAAAATTGGGTTGGGGAAAATATGGCTCCATGGGTTTTTCTCCATAAAAAGAAAGAGAGGGATTTTTCCCCTTGGTGCCTGTGGTACCTTTGGTGCCTGTGGTACCTTTGGTGCCTGTGGCACCTTTGCCGTCAATACCCAGTATTTTTCTCAATTCCATGATTTGCACATAGTAGGAATCCCGGCCCTCCTGTGGTGACGTAACCATGGCCAATGCCTTCAGCACATCTTCCCTTTGGATCACCGTCATACCCTTGGCTTGGTAACGCCTACAAAACAGATCATAAACTGAGTCCATGTTTTCCAAACGCATATCCCTATCTCGAAAGATATTTTTTTTATTTTGTGGTGTTTTGTTCACACTTCCATGAATGAGTCGGTTCTCAAAGGATAGGGCAAGCACGGCTTTTTGCTTCGCAGGCGTCCAGCCCAATAGGCGATTAAATTTATGGTAGTTACGTCGCTGATCCATGGTGCTCATCTTCTTGCTGTTGAATTTGTAGGGGGAGAATGGAAAGGGGTGGAAGGGTGCCTTCATACGTGCCGTTATTATGGGACAGAGACAAACCCAATACCTCTAAGTTTTCCTTAGAAAATCGGAACTCCATATCTTGATCTTCTTTGGCTGGGTTAAATAGAAAAAGTGTTCTCTTATTCTTCTTCCTATCCCAAGACATGGTAATAGAGTGAACTTTGGAGCGATCCACCTCACACCATTGCTCCACATTGGCAATGGATAGTAGACGGTCGCCCAGAGAGTTCATGTCCTCCTTGCTATCTTCTATTTGGTTGATGACCACAATATTTCCTCCACTGGGAAACATGGCCACTTCATAGTGCCAACCATGGTGAACTTGAAATCTTTCCAAAGAATCAAAATACCTCTGAGAATAATCAGCAAGGGAAGAACGAAAAATAGTTATGCTAAGAACCCCCTGCCTTGCCATTTTCAATAGATGGAGAAACTCTTTGTGATCTAAAGCAAGGGCTTCTTCGATAATCAATAGACGGGCTTGCTGCCATTCCTGTCGGTCAATGTCTGCTAGGTGGGTATGCATTTGTAGAGCAGTGGCAACTTTCTTCTGTAATACCTGAGAAATCTGTGCAGGAGCAAATCGGTTTTGCACAATAGAAATCACGGGGCGGTCGTAAGCAAAATCTTCTTGGGAAAGTGCTTGGATAAGCTCAGAAATGTCTTCTCTTAACTCCATGGGACACGCAAGATAATCCGTTGCTGTTATCCATACGTCGGAAAATAGGGTAATCGCTGTGCGAATAAGAAAGGCTTTTTCCTCTGGAGAAACTTCCATCATATCCTCAAACCATACCGCATTGGAATGCACCCGCGCCTGATACATTTTTGCAAACATATCCTCACAGGGCATTCCCCCTCCACTGATTTCGTCCATTAGTCGATCTAGGGACACTCCTCGCATGAAAAAGCGATTATGGGAAATTTTCACCTCAGACCTGTTTCCAAAATGGTTTTCTAGGAAATCCAAGGCGCGCATACGAAAAATATACTCAGACTTGGCTGGCTTCCAATTGCGAACACTCTCCAGCTCAGATTGAAAATACCGGGAGGAAAAATCTCCATGATCTTTTGGGTCAAAACCTAAATTAGAATAGTGTTTAAAAAAACTGTCACCCACCACAAACTCTATACGCGCATGAATATCTTCATCCAATGCCTCTTCCACCTCCTGACACAAACGAAACAGAAAATGCCCGTATCGTTGAAACACAGGAGGAGCTACCAAGTTCACTAAAGGGAAAATATTTGGTGGTGCACAGGCATAGATGGGTTGCCCTGTGCAATCCTGAGCAATATGTTCATTTTTGCTTAAAAGGTCCGTGGGCACACCTCCATTCGGGTATTGAATGCCCACCTCTGGACTCACTCCGAGACGAATCGTCAACCCGAACCGAGTGGCTTGCTTTAAAAATACTTGTAGTAATTTATACCGATCTTTTTCCAAATGAGCCCAAGGCACCCAAGCCCCAACAAAACGACCGCCAGAGTTTTTTATGGCCTGTAGCAGGGGAGGGATTTTATGGGCATCCAAGTCCCAATAGCAAATCACTGGTGTTAATTTTAAGTCCATACCTCTTCCATGGTAGCATTATGGAGTGTTAAATGGAAAATCCTTGTTTTTTCTAAATGTATCCATCTATAAGTAAAGTTATGTGGTTTTTTAGTGAAGAGCAAAAAATACTCCAAAAATCTCTGCGCACCTTCAGCAATGATGCCTTGCGCCCATTTGCAGCAGCTGCAGATGAAAAAGAACAAATGCCTGAGGGTCACTTTCAAAAGCTGGCAAACATGGGGCTGCTGGGAATCACTGCTCCAGAAGAATTCGGTGGTGCAGGAATGGACTGTGTGTCTGCCACCATTGCCATGGAGGAAATATCGAACGCCTGTGCATCTACGGCCCTATCCTATCTCGCCCATAGTATTCTTTGTGTTCACAATCTGGTCATCAATGGAAGCCAAGAGCAGAAAGAGAAATACCTGCCCGACTTAATCAGCGGAAAAAAAATAGGGGGAGTGGCTATTTCAGAACCCAATAGTGGTACCGACGCACTTTCCATTGCCACCAGCGCCGTAAAAAAAGGAAATCTCTATCTCCTAAACGGCACAAAGATGTTTATCACCAATGCTCCACAGGGCCACGTTTTCTATACCTACGCCCGGACAGGACCAGAAAGAAAAGACCTCAGCACCTTTATTGTGGAGAAAGATTTCCCTGGGTTTCGTAGAGGAAAAAAGTTATCAAAAATGGGAATGCGTGGTTCTCCCACAGGAGAGCTTATCTTTGAAAACTGTGAGGTGCCTGAGGAAAATCTTGTGAATAAAGAGAATACATCAGTACGCCACATGATGAAAAATTTGGATATAGAAAGAATTACTATTGCGGGAATTTCTTTGGGCATTGGTAGAGCTGCGCTGGACGTAGCGATTGCATACTCTCGTGAGCGACAGCAATTTAACCAACCCATTGGGAACTTTCAGATGATTCAAAAAATGCTGGCCGACGGGGATGCAGAAATGGCAGCTGCCCGTGCCCTCGTCTACGATGTGGGCAAGCAGTACGATATCGCTGTAAGCGAAGGCAAGCTTTTAGGAAAAGCTCAGTCCCACTTAGCTGCCCGGGCAAAGTTAATTGCGGCGCAAACAGCAACGAAAGTTTCTCTCGACGCTATACAGGTACTTGGAGGGTACGGCTATATGAGAGAATTCCCTGTAGAGCGCTATATGAGAGACGCAAAATTAGTAGAAATTGGTGCAGGAACAAACGAGGCCATGCGTATGATCATTGCCCGTGAATATCTCAATACAAACAAATAGATAAATAAAATATGGATATACATATAGATGGGAAAACGACAAAGCAAAGAGACTCACAGAGTCAGGATTCCTTGAATCTAGATTCCCTTGCGACGAAGCAATACAAAGCATGGGTCGATCCTCAAAATGATCGGGAAAAAAATTACGGGTTTCGCAGTGTCTTAGATGAGCAATCGCCAGAGTGTACCGACCTAGGGGAATTGAAAAAAATCGTACAAGCACGACAACAAGGAAGCACACAAAAACCCTTTAAATCTTTTGTTGTACTCGGCATAGGTGGCTCAAGTCTGGGAGCGGAGACTCTTATTCGTGGTCTATGTTCTGTGAATCACCCCGTACAATTCTTTTTTATGGATAATGGCGACCCCGCTTGGTTAGCCGACCACCTACAGCACTGGAACATGGAAACTACTCTTTTCTATGTGGTTTCGAAAAGTGGAACCACCCTAGAAACCTGGTCTCAGTTTCTTACTGTGATGGATCACCTAAAAGCACAGCTTCCAGCACAGCTTCCCAAAGACAGCAACAACTGGCAAAAGCATTTTGTATTCTGTTCAGGTCCTCAAAAAGGAGCTCTCCGTAGCTTTGCCAACAAAGAAGCAATTCCTTGTTTTACAATTCCAGCCTCCATTGGAGGGAGATTTTCCGTCTTTACACCCGCAGGTCTATTCCCTGCCCTATTTGCTGGGCTCAATTGCGAAGAAATTCTCTTGGGCGCAAAAGAATTGCTTGCATGGGAATCCTTAGACACAAATCCTGCGCTTGAGGTTGCAAAAATATTTTTTCAAGAACAAGCACGCAATACTTTTGTTTGCTTTTCTTACAGCTCTTACTTTCAGTCCTTTGGGCGTTGGCTTTCCCAGCTATGGGCAGAGAGTTTGGGAAAAGATGGCAAAGGCTTTACTCCCTACTCAGCCATTGGCACCACTGATCAGCACTCACAGATGCAGCTTTATATGGACGGGCCCAAGGATAAAATATTTGCTTTCATACACATAAAGAATCACAACGTATGCTTGCCTGTTGTAAGCAAAAAGAATGAAAAAAAATTAGAGGCTGTGGAGGTGCTCCAAGGTCATTCTGTGGAAACTTTGTTTGGAGCCAGTTTTTTGGCCAATCAAAAGGCTATTTCCTCCCAAGGAATTCCCAACTTTACAATCACCCTGGACAGGTTAGATGAAAAAAACATGGGCGCTTTGCTGTATTTTTGGCAATGGGTGACTGTATACACAGCAGCTCTCCTTGAAGTGAACCCATTTGATCAGCCTGGAGTAGAAAAAAGTAAAGTACTGTTGAGGGAGTATTTATCCAACAAGAAAACACGAACCTAATCGCTGGTTACCTGCGCTCCCAATTCTCCCTTTGCTAACCGTAAGCGAATATCCTCTCCCCTTTGCACTTGAGACGAGTCCATCACCACGCTGCCATCTTTTTTCAATACTAGGGAATAGCCTCGACTGAGCACTCTTAAGGGAGATAGATCTCCTAATCTTGCCTCTATCTCTTTTACTTGCTTACTCTTACGCTGTATCTCGTGGAGAAAACTCACTTGAAGGCGTTCCATCCAGTCATCGAAAAGTTGGCGTAGTTCATGGACTCGATCCTTGGGGTTTTTCAGTCGTGAGATATGGGTGTCCAATTCCATTTGCCAGTGCTTAAGAATAAGGGTTGCGTGATGGACTAGTCGCTGGTTGAGATCGTCGAGTTCCTCCAAAAGTCGGACGCGTTCCTTTACAAGAATTTCTGCTGCTGTGGATGGTGTGGGTGCACGCTTGTCTGCCACAAAATCCGCAATGGTGAAATCCACCTCGTGACCCACGGCAGATACCACAGGAATGTCCGAGGCCACAATTGCACGAGCTAATTTTTCTGAATTGAAGCACCACAGATCTTCCAAGCTTCCTCCGCCACGGGTTAACAGAATAACATCTCCTAGTTTATGCTTATTTGCAATTCCTATAGCTTCTACCAGTTGTTTTTCAGCACTCTCGCCCTGTACCAGGGAAGGAATAATCATAACCTCCACACCTGAGTGCCTGCGCTTTAAAACAGCCAGCACGTCTCGTATTGCTGCTCCCGTTGGGCTGGTGATCACTACCAGCTTTTCCAAATACTCTGGCAGTGGTCGCTTTCTCTCCTCTGCAAACAAACCCTCTGCTTGCAGCTTTTTTTTTAAATTTTCAAACTGTATCTGTAGGTTGCCTTCGCCCACAGGCTCTATGCTTTTAGCAATAATTTGATAGGAACCTCTGGGAGCGTATACGGAAACTCGTCCATGACAGATCACTTCTAAGCCATTTTTCATTTTCAACGATGGATGGGTTCCTCGTCCCAAGCTCCCTTTAAATAAAACAACAGCAATGGATGCTTCCCCATCTTTTAAGGAAAAATAAATATGACCACTGGCTGCTGGATGAAAATTGGAAATCTCCCCTTGCACAGAAACAGTGCTTAGGGAACCTTCCAAAATATCTTTTATTTGGTCGGTAAGGTCTGAGACCGTATATATGGTTTCCACATCCATAATTTTGTCTATCTTAACCAGTTCCTAAAGGCAATGTCAACCGTTTCCCTTCTTTTCATTTATACAGATCATGGAGAGCATCTTCTAGGCTTGTAAATATAAATTTGTATTCATGTAAACGTAATTTTTCAGGCAACACTTTTTGACTCATTACGATCATTTCAGCCATTTCACCCAAAACAATTCTTAATGCAAATTTCGGTGCAGGAAGGCTAGCTCTCACGTTTAAAACACGTGCTAAAATTTTTGTAAACTCTCGGTTTCTCACAGGATTGGGAGCAACCACGTTTATGGGACCCTCTAGATCAGTATGGGACAAAACTGCATGAATAACACCAATAGCATCGTCAATATGAACCCAACTCATCCATTGAAGACCGTTAGAAAGTGGACCACCTATTCCTCGTTTAAATATGGGCACCATTTTCTCAAGGGCACCACCTTGATTGGAAAGCACAAGACCCAGCCGAAGTTGAATGGATCGACAATAAACTTTTTTTGCCTCTCTCTCCCAATCCTTACAAAGCTTTGCTAAAAAATCATCACCAGGATCAGACTCCTCTGTAAACGCCTCTCCTTCCCCATAAATTCCTATGGCTGAGGCACAGATAAACACTCGAATGGACCGGGCACTACGATTAATCGCTGTCACTAAATTTCTAGTAACCTCTATTCGAGAACTATAAAATTCTTTTTTTGCTTTTTTTGTCCATCGTCTACCTGCCAAGGATTCACCCATCAAGTGAATAACGGCATCCACGTTGAGAGCTTCTCGAAGCTGCGCCTCTTGAGACTCAGTCTCTTTTTTGGTGGACCATTGGTGGTATTCACAGGGAAGGGAAAAATTTTCACGGAACTCTGCCTGTGTTTTTCTTCCCAGAACCACAAGGCTCCAGCCATTATCTAGCAGATTTTGGCATAGGCGTTGCCCGATACAACCACTAGCTCCTGTTACTAGTATTCTTTTTTCCATGCTGTTGGATATCTCTTAAAAATTTTCATTACTATTTTTTAAAATCTTAAAACGAGTTTCTATAACTGTACTCCATCTTTCTTACTAAAAGGAAGTTATTATAAGGTCCAGTCGTCCAGTACTAGAAAATTTAGATTTAAAGCTCCACAAATGGAGCACACGGTAGCGGAAGCTAGCCATTCAAGTGTCCTCTGCTATTATTGAATAATACTCGACAATGGGTCACGATTGACTCATAATAATCTACATGGACCACACAATAAATCTTTTTAGCAACTCTATACAAATAAAGAAATATAAACTAACTCTTCTCTTCATACATATCGCCGTAGGTATTTGTTTTGGAGCCATCTCCTATTACAATCCAGATACATCACTCTATAAAGTTCTGAATATTTCAATCCTTGTCCTTACCTTTCCACTGGGAATTGTCTGGTACTTCTCTCTGGGCATACTATCTTACATGATACTGGGCCAACCTCCTTATGATATTAATTTTCTTTATTATTATGAGCCATTCAAATTTATGGGATTACTCACCGTTAGTTATCTACAATGGAGCTACTATTTCCCCAAGCTATATAAAAGTTCTATTATGAAAGGATTCACTCTTTCCATAACGAAAGTTGCTTTTGCTATTATCCTTGGTCTGATTCTTATATTTGTTATATTTACGGTCTTCTAAATAGTACAAAAATGGTCTTACTTACAGGATCTCCCGAAAAGACTGTTCACGCTTTCAAAACAAATGACCATTTTTGGGATAAATTAAGGGAGATGAAGCCCAAGTTATTAAGAAACATATTGGGTTGTCGAGTTAAATTCCTTTCTTTAACTACTGGCACCATGTAGGTTTGCTTTTCACTGTATTTTTTATGCCTCAACTCGAACCATTAGAAAGGTCGACAAAACTGATCTCTCGCATTGCTATGCGTTACTATATTGTGATAAATATGAGAATGAAAAAACAATAATCCAATCATGGAGCCAACCTCGCTTGGAGTATCATTTGAGGTGTGCTAAGGTAAACAAAATGATGAGAATCCTTATAGTAAGTCTAGTTTTCGTTTTTAGTTCATTAGCCCAGGCAGCTAGCGGCACCTATGTTGTTCCTACCTCTTGTCCTGCACTGGATCCATACGCTAGTTTTCCTATTTCCCAAGTGGACGTTTCTCAAGATGAAAACAGTGTAAGCATTACTTATGCTCTTCCGGTAGAACTTACTGGTATTGAGCTTCCTGCCATTACATTTAGTGGCACCATTGAGTCCTCAAAAAATCTTGTCCTTAGTAACCCCAACTACGACGCTAGTATTCTCTGCGACACCCCTATGATTGAGCTTACCAGCAAGTGTGATGTGACATACGGTGATACTTACAAAGATTTTCTAGCCTCTAAAGATAAAGATATCGAGGAAGCAATGGAGCGCTTAATTGATGACCCACAGCTTTTAAAAATTAGAAAAGCTATCTGGGAGAGTTTTAGTGGCGACCCAATTGGCGTTCTACATTTTGACAACTTAAAAAAAGAGTCTCAGTAGCATTAAACTCGAATATAGTCTGATTACAGACGCACATTGCCTTTAGGATCTGCTTTAGCGACAGTTTCGGAGTTATTGCATAAATACCCTGCACTACTCATATTTTTGAGTTGAGAGATTTCAGCTTCCCTCAGGTGACAATATAATGAGGTTTCAGGCAATTATGCAACAACCTGGACAGTTCTCCTAAATGCATCAAATTGCTTCATTTAAATTAATATAAATAGTCGATTTCCATAATCTACCCAGCGATAAATGTCTTAAGGCAAGAATTTTGCCTGTACCTGTAAAAGGAAAAGAGATGATATCAATAGAACATTCCAAAGCAGAAAATTTAAAAGTAGAACATTCAAAATTTAATTTTGAGCATTCTCCTGAACCTATCATTTCTAAAATCCAATTTGATAAAAAACATATTTTTGTTGTCCGTGATGATCTATTAGAATCTGGAACAAAACAAAGAGCTGCCATTCCCTACATTTCTTCTCTAGCTCAAGAGGGATATTCACAGTTTGTATACGCCAGCCCTTTCTCAGGCTTTGCTCAAATTGCTCTAGCTTACGCCTGCTCTATTGTAGGCACAAGATGCGTTCTATTTTGTGAAAAAAGTACCGACGGTGACTTCCATCTATTTTCTAAAATTTCTGAGTCCTATGGTGCAGAAATATGCTTATGTGAAAATTTATCGGAAGCTCATGAAAGGTCTATTCAGTTTCTTGATTCTCAATCAGAGGGAAAGCTTATTCCTCTAGGTTTTAATGATCCACTTTTTAAATACTACCTTAAAAAAAACATTCAAAAACATTGGAAAAACTTAACAGTCTCTTACAAAATAAAAGAACTGTGGCTTCCAATTGGTAGCGGGACATTACTTCAGACATTTAAAGAATTTATTGATGAGGATGTGAAGATTTATGGAGTCAATGTAAATATTTTAGAGGAGTCAGATCAAAGAATTTTTGATATCAAATCAAACCCTCGATTCCAATATATCAAGTCCTCTGAATCCTTTCACGATGTTGCAAAAGTAATTCCTCCAATCCCTTCAAATTCCTATTATGATGCAAAACTCTTTTCCCTGCTAAAAGCTCATGCTAAAAATGGGGCTTTTTGGTGGAATGTAGCAAAGTAAAAAACTGAAAGATTGACAAGACCAATTGGCGTTCTACATTTTGACAACTTAAAAAAAGAGTCTCAGTAGCATTAAACTCGAATATAGTGGACCGACCGTGCCTTTCCCTTCCGAATCAATAGTCCTTCCTCCACTAATTCGCTTAAGTCTCGAGTAACCGTAATGCGAGAGACTTCAAACTGTTTTTGATACTCTCTTGGTTTTAAAATCACTCCCCTATTTAGTTGTTCCACCAATTGTAATTGACGATAGTTCAAATTGCTTGTCTTGATGGTCTCCAAAGAGCTTGTCAATGAAGAGGCATTTAGTTTTTTAAGAATCACTTTCTCTAGACCATAAACTTTTATATCTGCTTGAATTTGTATTCCCTCAAAAACTTGTATTAGGTTGGCAATCCCTGGAGTTCTCTTCTTAATTCTACTCAAAGTATTATAAACTAAGGCATCGTGTTTATAGCCCACATAACGATAATTCCAAATGTTTTCCACCAATTCCTTCTTGGTTAGATTTCTGCGCTCGAATATAAATTTTAAAATATTATATTGAAATCTTGTTAGGTGCGGACTGGACCAATAAACATGGTTTTCGTACAAAACTAAAATACAGTTTTTTTTCAAGCCAAATAAAACACAGTTATCTTTAGAAAAAGTAAAGAAATTGAGTAAGCCAAGTAGTTGAGATTGATCCAGCTTCAAAATAAATTCTTTTTTCGGAATGCTTTGTCTATCTTCCGACCGTAGAAGCATGTAAATTGGATCGGAAACATCTCTTAGATCAACTGATTCATCTTGATAGGAATTGATGACTCGATTTAAAAAATAAGAGCTTTTTGACTCCATTAGCTCTTTTCGCTGCTCAATCTCATCATCTTTTTGACCCAGTTTTTGTAGGATCGATTTCTCCATACCCAATAGCTTAAGTTCAAGAACATTATCCACACCTTTATGAATAAATTGCCTTGCTCCCACTAGGCTAAAAAGTGCTTGCTCATAGTTTTTTTGCAAGGACAGCAAGTGTGCTTGCATGATATTTAGTAAAATTGATTGTCGATTATTCTTCGTTCTATAGATGTTATAAGAGGCTGCCTTAAGGGTTTCTCGCACTTTAGGTAGGTCGCCCATAAAATAATAAGCTTTTGCCAGTTGAAGCTGCGTTTGAGCCTGTAGATAAAATTCTTTTGTTTTACTTCCCTGTAGAATAGCAAGAGCATTTGGCACATTTTCTTTTAATTCAAAACCAGCCTCTAATTTATAACCAATGATGGTGGTGTATATCGCCAAGGCTGTGCCATCGCAGTCTAAACTTTCAGCAAAGTTTTTTGCTTTTTCTAAGAAATCTATGGATTTATGAAAAGCTCCTGTTTGGTTATAAATATGGCCAATAATATCTATGCAATAAATCCTCTCATAGCTCTGCCCTTCCTGATCACAGACATACATTGCCCTTAGGGCCTGCTTTAGCGACTTCTCAAAAGAGCCTGTAAAGTAACGATAAAAAGCATGGGCTTGATGGAAGTAAAACAAGTTTCTTTTTATTTTTTTGCTAAGAAAAAAGGAATCTTTTATTAGTGATCTTGCTTGGGCATATTGGGATCGCCTCAATAAACTAATAATCCAAAAAAATTGAACCACGATACGCAATTCATCGGACCAGTCTCTTGCTTGAAGCTGGAGTTCGGCTTCTTCCTCTCGACCCAACATAAAATAGGAGGCAACGGCATAGGCATGGTTATCCGCTATCTTGGGATTTTTCTGCCAAACCGCTATGGATTGTTCATATTTCCCCTGAAAATACAGTAACTTAGATTCCACTATTTCTCCTAAATGCATCAAATTGCATCATTTAAGCTAGCATAAATAGTCGATTTTTACAACATACCCAGCGATAAATGTTTTAGGGCAAAAATTTTGCCCGTAAGGGAAAGGAGTAGAAAATGTTACTGGAAAAAACACTAAAAACGAAAAACCTGTTTTCAGATTTTAAAAAAAGTCCGCTTAAAGGACTAAGTAAGGAAGATCAGCTAAGATTTAAGACCTTTGCCAAAGGAGAGCCGCGTCAAAGCCCCTACACCTGCATCCATCATGCCTTTGAGGACTATGCCAGGACTCAGCCACATGCAATAGCCATTGAGCACGAAGGTCAATCGATTAGCTATGGAGAACTAAATGATAGGGCCAATGCTCTTGCTCAATATTTAATTCAAATTGGAGTCCAGCAAGGCGACAACGTTGGATTATTCTTAAACCGTTCTATTGAGCTTGTGGTTGGTATTCTAGGTGTTCTCAGAACTGGTGCAGCTTATGTACCACAGGACGTGCGCATTGTTCCTGACGTGCAACTTCAATTTATTGCCAAGAAAGCAAATATTAAAATTATTTTAAGTAAAAAAGAGTTTGCCGATAAATTATCGTTTCATACTAAAACTAAATACTTAGATGAATTGGATTATACGAATAACAAAGAACACGTATTTATCTTACAAGGCAAGCAAACTAACTGCTTTATTCTCTTCACTTCAGGAACTACTGGTATGCCCAATGGTGTGCGAATTACCCATGGGAATGTCTGCAATATTTTACTGAGTGCTCCTGGAAATTTAGGAATGCGCCCTGGATTGAAGGTTGCACAAATTCTCAATATATCTTTTGATATGTCTGCTTGGGAAATTTTAGGTGCACTATCTAATGGGGCTAGTTTAATAATCCGCGGGAACTCTATTCAAGAAACTGTGGAAAAAGCAGATATTGTTATTGCCACTCCAAGTATATTGGCTAGCTTAGATAGTAAAACTTGCCGACAAGTAAAAACCGTTGCTGTGGCTGGAGAACCTTGCCCCAAACAATTAGCTGATGAGTGGTCAACATTTTCGCAGTTTTATAACTGTTGTGGTCCAACGGAAACAACCATTGTCAATACCATGCATAATTACAAAGGTTCAAAACAACCCATTTCCATTGGTAGACCAACACCCAATAATACAGTTTACATTTTAGATAAAAATCTAAAGCCACTACCAATTGGTGAAATTGGAGAAATGTGGGCTGGTGGTGACTGTGTTAGTGCTGGCTACATCGGCAACAATAGACTCAACTTTGAGCGCTATAAGCCAGATCCATTTTTAGGTAATGGTCGAAAAATGTTCCGAACGCGTGATTTTGGTCGCTGGAATAAAAATGGTGAGTTAGAGCATTTTGGCAGAACAGATGATCAAGTAAAAATTAGAGGATTTCGTATAGAACTAGATTCTGTTTCAACTGCACTAGAGTCTATAAAATCTTGCCACCAAGCAGTTACACTTAAGCTTGATGACCGAAAATTAGTTGCTTTCATTCGCCCCAGCACAGTAAACATTGAAGAAGCTAAAATAGCTGTAGAAACAAAGCTTTCCTACTACTGCTTGCCTTCACTTATCATTCCAATGGATGCATTTCCTAAAACCGACAGAGGAAAAATCAATAAAAGAGAGTTAACTGTCCTAGCCGCTCAAAAACAAGAGGAGGCAAAAAATGCTTAGTCAAACCATCACATCAACGATAAAAAATACAAACGCTGTGGAGCTTGTGAATCAGGAAAGCTCCGCCCTACCTCCAAAGAAATCATTCCTATATAGGCTCAGTAAGGATCCTCTATGCATGCCCTACAACCGTCTAGCTATATTTATTTTTGCTGCCAATGCTATAATTTTTACCACACTAGCAAGCACTTTTTCATTTTCTGGGCATGGCATAACGATAGATACGATTCTAAAACTTTGTCTGGCTAATTTCAGCATTGCTATTTTAATCCGACAGCAATATGTGGTTAATTTACTTTTTAAAGTAGCAACAAGCGCTCCACTGACTTGGCCCCTTAGTATTCGATGGGCTTTAGCTAAGGTGTATCACTTTGGTGGTATTCATGTAGGTGCTTACTTCTCAGGCAGTCTGTGGTTTGCTCTTTTCACATTAGCTTGTCAAAATAGCACCGGCCATTGGGCTAATGTAAAGCTAATGTCTATTTTTCACTTAGCAATACTACTTGGCATAATGTGCGTATCCTTGCCAGCCTTTCGTCAGCGTCACCATAACCAGTTTGAAGTAATTGCTCGCTTTGGTAACTGGACTTCTTTAGCGTTGTTTTGGGCACAAACCATTCTCATTATTAAAATGAATAGCCAAGGTTCTTTGGCACTGGCACTGTTAGAGTCACCTTATATTTGGATTTTAAGTTTACTTACCTTCAGTGTAGCTCTACCTTGGTTGCGATTAAAAAAGGTAAATATCGACTTATCAACTCCTTCCAATCATGTGGCATTAACTAGCTTTAATCATGGAGTCACACCCTTTGCTGGCTCATCCACTGAACTAAGTGTAAACCCACTTTTTGAGTGGCATTCGTTTGCGAATATCAATACTCCTAACAAAGAAGGGTTTCGTTTAGCTATTTCACGTGCAGGTGACTGGACTGGTCGACTCATCGATAAAAAGCCAAAAAATATTTGGGTGAAAGGAATTCCAACCGCTGGTGTGGGCAATGTGGAGCTTTTATTCAAAAAAGTTATTTGGCTTGCCACAGGAAGTGGTCTAGGACCTTGTTTGCCCCATATCTTAGCCAACAATGTTCCTTCACAACTGGTTTGGTCCACTCGAACACCTCGTAAAACTTATGGCGATACCCTTGTTAATGAAATTTTAGCAGTACAAAAAGATGCAATTATTTGGGACACCACCGAGAAAGGAAAACCAAATTTAGTAGAACTGGCCTACAAAGCTTATCGAGACAGTGGTGCAGAAGCTATCATTTGTATTTCTAACAAAAGAACAACTTGGAATATGAAAAAAGAGCTGGAAGGCAGAGGAATCCCAGTATTGGGAGCAATTTGGGATTCATAAAATAAGGAGAAAATTATGAAATTGAATACATTAATTTTAGAAGAAAAAAAGAATATTATAAAAATTACGATCAATCGAGAGGCCAAGCTAAATGCTCTATCACAAGAAGTATTTGCTGAATTGGATCAAGTCTTAAAGGATACGGCAAAAAAACCATACCTTAAGGGGCTCATAATTACGGGAGCAGGTGAGAAAGCATTTGTGGCAGGGGCAGATATTAGTGAAATGGCTCAAATGAATCCAGAAGAAGGTGAGGCGTATGCAGCTAAAGCACAAGCTGTTACAGAGTTTATTGAGAACCTTCCCTTTCCCGTTGTTGCCTGTGTAAATGGTTATGCCCTTGGTGGTGGATGTGAGTTAGCCATGGCTTGCGACACAATCTATGCCAGCGAAAATGCTATTTTCGGTCAACCAGAGGTAAAGCTTGGACTTATTCCAGGCTTTGGTGGCTGTGTCCGCTTAATTCGCTATGTGGGTTTAGCAAAAGCCAAGGAACTCATTTATTCCGGCAAAAGCATTAGTGCTAAAGAGGCAAGCACGCTTGGCCTCGTGAGCAGGGTTTTCACAAATAAACAGCAGATGCTTAGCGAAGCAGAGTGCTTTTTAGAAAATACAGCAAAAAATTCCATGCAAGCTATTTCTCAATGCAAACAAGTTATAAACAGTACATTTGGCTGTTCCACGGCTGAAGCTTTAGAGATAGAAAGAAAAAAATTTCGTAAAGTTTTTGCTACAGAAGATAAACTGGAGGGTATAGATGCCTTTTTAAATAAACGAAGTGCAAACTTCCATTAAGTAAGAGTCAATAAATTTCTAACTCAAAAACCACAAATCATTGTGGCTGGTGAACTGCGGAATTTTATCATCGAAACTACTGTATTTTTGTTCAATTATTGATGATAAAATCACAATAATAATTTTTTTCTTTGAAAAATAATTGACTCTAATAAATTTTCATTTATAGTTGAAAAAAGATGCATGGTGTATCTCTTAAATAAAATAACAAAAAAATAAAAAGGAAAATATTATGAAAAACATGAAAACTATATTAATGGCAGCGAGCTTAACCGTGGCTCTATTCTAAAATCCCGCTCTAGCACGTGATAAGGAAAGGTATCTAGACTTTAAATGTCCCTCTGTGAGTTCACCTGAAGACTATAGAATCTCAATAAAGTTGTACTATAATGACTCAAAACCTCGAGAGGGGTTGCCCATCTCAGCATAAAAGACTATTTCGATCGTCGCAGGTTTAGTCGTTGTGATATTATCTGATCAAATGAGGATCCAAATTTTAAAAACAAAGGTGAGCGCTATATTCTTCCTGTTGTTATGCACTGTAAGAGAAATCCCGAGGGACTCTATGATGAAGGAATGTTTAATTTAGATTTAACGAAGGGTGCAAGAAGCGCATCAGTAAATATACCAGATCCAACAGCCCATAATACATTTGATCATTATCTTTATTACTGGAGGTCAACCCGGCGGTAAATGGGTTAGAAGCAGAACAAAAATTCATAATTGCAAAGCAACATTGTGGCAAGAATAAAGCCAAGCACTTAACATAACAATACTAAATCCTCTGCCTAGCAATAGGCAGAGGATTTTTTCTTTTATGTCTTATCTGAATATTAAAAACTAAATCACAGTAGAAAAAAAATATTTTAGTAGTATGAACCCCGTATCACCAAAAAGTTATTTAAGTGATATAATTTGATCTTAGTTCCCATTTGCGCAGTCTCTCCCCAAAATGCTAGTTACACCGTCAGAACAAGTGAGTGCAAAATTAACATAAATATTATCAAATATGCCGTCAGAAGTCCTCAAAGCGGAAACATCCCAACCAGATAAATTGAGAGACTCTAAACTCGAAGCATGAGAAAACATTGAACTCATATTTATTACACTAGAGGTAACAAAATTAGACAGGTCAAGAGACTCTAAACTCGAAACATAAAAAAACATTGATCTCATACTCATTACAGTAGAGGTAACAAAATTAGACAGGTCAAGAGATTCTAAACTCGAAGCATGAGAAAACATATGCTGCATATCTTTTACACTAGAGGTAACAAAATTAGACAGATCAAGAGACTCTAAACTCGAAACATGAGAAAACATATATTGCATATTCGTTACACTAGAGGTAACAAAATTAGACAGGTCAAGAGACTCTAAACTCGAAGAATAAGAAAACATATACTGCATACTCGTTACACTAGAGGTAACAAAATTAGACAGATCAAGAGACTCTAAACTCGAAGTATAAGAAAACATTAGCGAAAATGAATCATATGGTTATCTATACTGCGATGATAGAAGAAACAAGAAAGTTTTGGGACTCTGTTTTATTATGTGAGAATGAATCAAGTAAAATGAAGCATCTCCATTATGAGGTTGGACCTTTTATAGTAATGTTTAACGAAAACAAGGAGGCAGAACGAAATCTACTAAATGTAATTGGACATATAGGTTTTGAATTTGAGAATAGGAGCCATATTGACTCTGAATTTGAAAGAATTTGAATAAAAAAACCTATTGGGGGCGTGAAACAGGATCCCTACCGATTTTATATCGACGACCCAAATGGAATTAAAATTGAATTTGAAACATGGGAAGGATGTTTAGAGTAACTGTTAAATCGAGGAAGAATTTTCATCAACGTCGGCCGGTTCGAGAGCCTGTAAGTTATTTTGTGTAACTGCGGTTTTAGCACCAAATCAACTCTCATCGTCAATGAAAAGTTAATTCAACTGCCGCTTCTATTTTTTTCCAGCAGCATTAACTGCTAGAAAATTATTTATATCAAATCCATCTCTCCGTGTCAATCATGAAATTAAAAAAAATGTAAAATCTTAACGGGTAATAGCTTTCACTAAGTGAGTTTTAAGCAAAAACCATACAACCCCCTGGAACCCAAGGGGTAGTTTTTAGATAGCGAAGACTAGCTAAATAATTTATATTTTACTTCAAGCGAAAGGTTACTCTCTTTTGCCTCAGAGATCGAACCTGCCTTCATATTCAATTGCAAATCGGTTCATTGCTAAAGGCCAATTATGCAATGGCATTGTCCATTTACGAGATGCCTGTTGTGTTGCTAAATAAATTAACTTTAAAGCAGACCCATCGTTTGGAAATATTTTTCTATTCCTAATGCTCTTACGGATAACACTGTTTAAAGACTCTATCGCATTCGTTGTATAGATAACTTTTCTGATCTCATAGGGATAATCAAAAATAGAAATTAAATTTTCCCAATTATTCCTCCAAGAACGCTCTATCTGAGGATATTTATCCGACCATTTTTTCCCAAATGCATCTAGCGCTGTCTGGGCAGCTTCCAGTGTTGGAGCACCGTAAATTGCTTTTAGATCCTTAGCTACTGCCTTCTTATCTTTTGAGGGCACATATCGAAAAGAATTACGCATCATATGGACGATACATAACTGTATCTTAGCCTTAGGAAATGCCGTTGTAATTGCTTCCGGAAAACCAGTTAGACCGTCTACACAAACAATAAAAATATCCTTAACTCCTCGGTTCTGCAAATCTGTTAAAACACTTAACCAAAATTTAGCTCCTTCTTCACCTGCAATCCAAAGACCAAGGAGTTCCTTGTGTCCCGACTGTGTAACTCCCAATGCAAGATAGACCGATTTATTTCTTACACGACCACTCTCATGAACTTTCACGACTATACAATCAAGGTATAGTATGGGGTATACCTTATCTAGGGAGCGACTCTGCCATTCCTTAACGGTATCTATAACTGCATCTGTGACATTAGAGATAACCGTATGGGATATTTCTGCCCCACCATAGAGTTCCTTAATTGTTTCCTGAACATCTCGTGTGGTCATACCTCGGCTATACAGAGCCAGTATAGTGTCCTCAAAGCCCTCTAAGCGAGTTTTCCCTTTTGGGATAACTTTAGGCTCAAATGAGGCGTCTCTGTCTCTAGGAGTGCTCAAATCAAGCTCACCCTTATCACATTTTATCGTTTTTGAGCTGTAACCATTGCGAGTATTCTTTCTTCGATTACCCAATTTATCATTTCTCTCATAGCCCAGGTGATCATCTAACTCTGCATTGAGCGCAGATTCAAAAATCGTCTTTGTTAGCTGACCCATGATCCCTGAAATATCTTTTTGTGTTTTTACACCCCTGGCAAGTTCTTTGCCTATCGCATCAATATCCATAACTACTTTCTCCTTCTGATGATTCATCATACCATTTGATGATTCCACCATATTATAAGTTAAGCAGTTACACAATTTACTTTACAGGCTCATTTTTTATTTACAAATCTCTTTTAAAATTATGTTTTCATTTTTCTGAATCTTTTTTATTTCAAGATATCTTTTACATTCCTTAGAGCTTGCCGGGTCTTTTTTACTCCATAAGCCAATAATTTTTTTATTCTTTTCAGTAATAATTCCATATTTTGGGTAAGTGGTATCCATATAAAGATAAATTCTAGCAATATCTCCTCGAATTTCATTTCTTGGCTCTACTATCTTTTTAGATTTATCAATTTCAATATCGCAGTTCCCAAAATTTCTAGCCTCTCCATTAATTTCTGATATATCGTAATTGCTTCTTATAGCATTGACTTGACCGATGGAAGGAACAAGATTATAAAGATCTGCCTCCATAAGCTGAAAAGTTGTATTAACTTTACTTAGGCATTTCCTTCCTTTATAAGTTTCTTTTCGTTTTTTTCTCGCACATTTCTCATGACCATTTGTCCATTCTATAAAATTCTTTCCAAAAACAGAGGCTGGAACAATATGCTCCCATTCTATTCTATTTGCCCTATTTTTGTACTTTTTATGAATTTTATAACCACATATAGTAAAATCTACTTTCCCATTTAAAGAATACTCACAAGAGCAATAAAAGGTTTCTCTCCCTAGAATTTTATAAATTTCTTTTAATCTTGTCTTTGCAGAACCAAAATTTTTTACTGTTTTATTTTTTTCAGGAATTATATTTTTAATAATCTTTGATTTTTTCTCTATAAAAGAAGAACAAGCACTTAATGATAAGAGTAAGAAAATTATGATTATTTTACTCAAAGAGAACCCTTCAATATTATTTTTTTAAATTAAATTCACTTAATTAATTTAACACGATTCTTATTAAACTGTGTAAAAAAATAGAATCATCTTTAATAAAAATGACTCTATTAACGTGTAATTTCATAAGACCTATAAATTATCGTTATTGACAGAAAGAGATTAAAGAAAGAACCGTACCTTTATTACACGATATAATTAATAAAGTTAAATTTCAAAGAAGGAGAGATATTAAAAATGCTTAAAATATTTATAAATAAAATATTTTTGTTAATATTTTTAATATATTTGCCGAAGTTAATTTTATGACAAATTTATATGTAAAAGGAATATTTTTAATACTAATCACCGCTATCAATATGTTTTTTGTGTTTGAAGCGAAATCTAAAAATAAAACTCATAAAATAAAAAATGCAGCTCCATCTTATGAAATTAAGAATGGAAAATGTCGTGCCCCACATAAATGTTCCTATGATATTCTCATTGGGACTAAATATTCCAAAAAAGATCTGACTGCTATAGCTTATGAATTAAAATCATTATCACCAGTAGTTAAGCGTATTTTTATAACATATTACCTTCCATGTATGGAGATTGGTGCAGGCGCATGGGCTACTAGTCATTTTTTACCTGAACTTTCTGTTAATACTTATGATGCTGTTCTTGAGCTTTTGGCAAAATGTGCAAAATTCCATAAAAAGAAGAGAAACAAACCAATAAAAACTAAAAATACTAAAAAAATAAATGTAAAAATTGACTTAAAGTCAGAATTTAAAAATGGGAAATTATATATAAAAGGAAAAACAAATCTACCTGATAAAACTCGATTGCTTATCAGCTTGTCAAAAAAGAAATGTGACCATCATTATTTCTTAATTGATGCGAATGTTCAAAATAGAATTTTTGAAGGAGTCATATATAACGATAAGAATGAGGAAAAATCATTACCAAATGGAAAATATATAATAAAGATTGAAAGCTCATTAATTGAACTTATGGATAAATCAGTACAAAAAACTTTAGGAATTTATGGTGAAAATATGACAGGAAAATTAATTTCTAAATGGAGTATAGGAGGCAGTAATAAGGTTAAATTCGTATCAAGATATGTTATAACTAATTCTTTTGATGTAAAAAGCGATTCTTTATTATTAAAAAAACAATTAAAAATTTTTAAAAACCATTATAATAAATTAAAAAAATTATGCTGCGGAAGATCTAGTTTGGACGCTACCGGCTTAGATTGGAGCGTAAAGGGCGTGGAATGGAATAGGGAAAGAGAGAGATTAATAGCTGATTTTTATAAAAAATTTGGACGAACTTTAAATGAGTATGATGGTGTGTGCACAAGAGCTAAGCTAAACTCAAGTGCCTTTAGTCATTATATTTTCACTCTTTATCAACACATGTATAGTAAAAGAGCAAAACATATAAAACAGTGGAAAAAAAATATAAAAGAAATTATTCTTGAAATTGAATCAGATCTAAAATCGTGCAGTAAATGTTAAAAGATAATTTTAATTAATTACGAAAGGAGAAAATATGGATAAAGAAAAAATAATGAGAATACCTCTCACAAAAAAATCTAGCGATTCATTGAAAACTATGCTAGAATCCCTAAATAAAAATATTAAAGCAAAGATAAAAAAGACAAATTTCTTGTCTTGGATCATTTTAGATTATCAAAATAAATATTTTTCAAAAAATATGAAAAAAATTCAAAGTGAGCTTCAAGACCCTATAGATTATGCCAAAGCGATACTAGAAGATCTGCAAAAATCTAAGAAGAAAGTAACTTTAAGTGAAATATCAACTATGCTTAAAAAATCATAGACCCTACAGTTCTTTTATAATTTCTGACATTTCCATATCTAAGGCTATTGCTACATTTTTAAGGGTAGTAAAACAAATGTCTTGCCCAGACTCAATCCGTTGCCAATGCTTCCAGCACGGGAAGTTGAGCTTCGGCAAGGATATTTCCCTTTCTTGTCGCAGCGCTCTAATTCTTTTCCCTAGTTTTTTCTTTAACATTTTTTTCTGATGAGGCGTTTGCATGATTTTCCCCTTGCTATCAAGGTTACCGTTAGATATATGTAGGCAATACCGTTAGTTAACGGTAGATTGTTTTGATAAAATGGGAATAAATAGCGACAAACATAAAAAAACACCTTTGATCATAGCAAGGCTAATATTTGCTCAAAAGCTGGTTCAAATTAGGCGCAAGGCAAATTTATCTTTTTTTAAAGCAGCAAAACTTGCCAAAATAAGCCCAATTGTGCTTTTTCATTATGAATGGGGATTTAAAGACCCTCCAGGCTACATTATTAGCCGTTTACTCGGAAAGATTTATAATGCAAGTGAGGAAGACATTTTTTATTTCTGTTCTTTTCTGAGAACGTCGATGCTAAAAGAATTGAACGACAAGAGGCTGTGGAGATATTTATCTCTAATAGCACAAAAATTAAGCTATACTCCAAACCCTAAAAAATCCGAAAACAAAACAAACAACATGCGTATGTTTTCTATTGATACCTCTATAAACAAATAATTATCACCTCTTAAAAACCTAAAAAAAACACCTTATATTTCAACTGTATAGACAAACATACGCCTCTTCTTATGAGGTGATTATGAAAGATATTGACTTGATTAATGAGTGTAATTCTGATAAAACTGTTAATACTACAGGTTCTACGAAAGATAGGACTTTGTTCTTTGAAAATTTGATAACGATAGATGAATTAGCGGCTGAATTGGGTATAGCCCCTAAGACGATTAGAAATTGGGTTGCGTTAAGAAAAATCCCATTTATAAGACTGGGAAGACGCACCTTATTCCGTCAAGGAAGTTTGAAGGAATGGCTAGATCGAAAGGAGATCAAACCATGTCTGTGATAAATATAAAAAGAAAAAATAAAAATAAGTATCGAGCTGAGGTCTATGTGAGGGGAGTAAAGTTAGGTTGTCAAACCTTTTCTTCTAAAACCCTTGCATGGCAATGGCATGATGCTGAAAAAGAACGGCTAGAAAACCCCAAAAAAGCGAAAAAGAAAGAAATACAGGAAATGACTTTTAAAGAAGTTATTAAGCGATTTAAAAAAGAAAGGATACCTTATTTAAAAAGCTCCACGGCTGCAAACTATGAACAGTTATACAAATATTTACTTGAAGATAAGAAAACTTCAAATATAAAAATGTGTGACTTTGATTCAGAGGTAGTGGACGAGTGGCTAAGCTGGTTGTTGAAACACAAAACAGTTAAAAATAAGGGAAGAAAATCTTTTAATTTAGAGCTTAAACGCCTGTCGGCTATTCTTAATTGGTATAAAAACTATATAAGTGCGGACTTTAATGTGCCTGTTGTAAAAAGGCATAGAGAACGATGCTTTTATAAACCTATAAAGTCACGTCGCCCCGACTACTACATAAACCCAGAGGACATAAGGAACTGGCTTAAAGAGCTAGAAAAGTGCTATACGCCGATATACTGGCATGTAGCTCAATTTATGACTCTCACAGGTGCTAGAGTAGGCGAGGCTTGCGGACTGAAATGGAGTGAGATCGATCTGGAACGAAAGACCGCCAGAATTATAAGGATAGTGAGTTGGCATAAGAAAAACAAAAAACCCTATGTTGTAGAATCCACTAAGACTGAGGAATCTGTGAGAATGTTGATATTGCCTCAAATTTTAGTCGATTTACTTTGGGAAATAAAAACAACCCAAGGGAATGGAGAGGAGTTTGTTTTCTTAAGTCCAAAGGGCAGTCTTTTAAAGTACAATGCTATTCAGAACGCCTTTAATAGGGCATTTAAGAGGCTGGGGCTTCCGTGGAGGTCAACCCATATCTGTCGCCATACATTCGCTACGATAGCACTTATGGCAACCAGAGACCTATCTGCGGTGCAAGCTGCTCTTGGGCATACAGATATAAAGATCACCCAAAGGTATGCCAAGGCGGTAGCACTATTAAGTTCTGATACAGCAGAGAAAACAGCAGCAATGTTTAACCTTGATGAAAATAAAACTAAAAAGGATCGTTCTTTTAAAAATCAGAATATTTTCAGCAAAAGAAAACTTAGCATTGTTAGGTAGTTACAGCGTTTTTTTAAAAAAATCGCTTCCAAATCACTTCCAAAATAGCAAAATAGGCATTTTTTAGTGAATCTTGAAAATGTCAAGCGAAAAAATCGCTTCCAAAATCGCTTCCAACGTGTAATTGGAAAAAAATAAGTTAGTAATTTCAGTAGTTTGTGCACTTTTTGGTGCCTCCCGGGAGAATCGAACTCCCACATCCGTGAAGATACGGGATTTTGAATCCCGCGCGTCTACCAGTTCCGCCAGAGAGGCGCACACAAGTCTGAAGGCTACCATTTATCTAGCGTAGTGTATAGATTCACAGCAGGGGTTTAAATAATGCGCAGTGAAATTCCGCTGCTAAGATGGGCAATGGCTATGACGCTAAAGCTCAGCAGATAGATGAAAAAGTAGGCGTACTTCCAGTTTAAAAGTATGCGGGTATAGAGATATAGAGAGCACGTCAACCAGGTCAGCACGGGAAGCACATTAGCTGTAACAAATTGAATAAGTTCAATGGCTCCCAAAAGTTGGTGATTGTCTATCATTAAAAGAATTTTTGAGCATAGAGCGGTGGTGAGCAAGGGAATGGCAAACAGGACAAGTCGCTGACAGGAGTAATCGATTTCCTGAATGTGACGATCGAGGGGGAATTTATTTTTTGGAGTTTTCCACAGAAAGTACAATTTCTTTCCCAATACCCGTATCCACAGAAGCATACCTAAACCACAAAAAGTGCAGCCCAGTATAAAAGTACCTTGATAGAAGCTTAACTGCTGTAGCACTTCGGGTGTATTATGACCAAGAGGGGCGATGAAAAAGAGAAGAATGCTGCCATAGAGAGGAAGAGAACCCGTATGGCTATCAGGATACACACTACTCATTAAAATTCCGACAAAATGAAATGCCCATGGAAGCAGGAGACGGGCAAAAGGAAGATCCTGGGAAATACCTAAATACAATCGAAAGCCATAGATCAGTAACGTTATAGTGAGGAAGAAAAACCCTGCTTTTTCCACCCAAGTGGTCCAATTTTTAAACGAGTAGTTCAACTTTATGGCACTAACAGCATGCCCCAACGCACCCAATAGATAGAAAAAAATAGTGCAGTAAAAGAGGCTGACCATAGATTCCTTATAACAGAACTTTTTCATTATCACACCAACTTGGCACTAAAATTGCAACGTCTCATGCAATGGAAGTTGTACAAGAAAAAACATTCCGCATGAAAAATCCCATTAAACAGCCAGAGGATGGGTTAAACCTCTATAGTAAGGTGGAGCTTTGTCCATTCTACGGAGTTAAGAAAAATATTTTTCTACGCCACCAAAGCTATACGTTTGGCTCCAGCCCCCAATGCGACATAAAATTAGATGATCCCTTTGTCTCCCAAACCCACGCAAAGATCACCCTAGGAAAGAACAATATTTATACCGTTGAAGACATGGGATCCAGAAATGGTCTCTACCTAAACGGCACTCGTTTGCAAAAAGCATACCTACCAAAATCAGGAGTCCTAAGATTCGGGCAGTCCTATCTTGAGTGGCAAGAAGAGCGGAAAAAAATAATGAACTTTCCTCAAGGAATTCTCACCTCTTCCCCAAAAATGAAGTCCCTACTTATGGAGATAAAACAAGCTTCCCTTTCGCAAATGCCCATATTGTTATTTGGAGAAACAGGCACAGGAAAAGAGCTGGTGGCAAGAGCCATTCATCAATGGAGTGGGAGAAAAAAATTTGTGGCATTAAATTGTGCTGGCCTAGATAACTCTTTGGTGGATAGTGAGCTGTTTGGTCACCGCAAGGGTGCCTTCACCAGTTCTGAAAAAAATCGATTGGGAGCTATTCTTAGTGCCCATAGAGGAAGTCTTTTTCTCGACGAGCTGGAGGAACTGCCTCCCTCTATCCAAGCCAAGCTACTTCGTGTGCTGGAAGGTGGAGAAGTGCGAGCCTTGGGTTCAGACAGTCCCCAAATCAGTGACTTTCGTCTCATAACAGCCACCAATAGACCCCTAGAAGAAGCCATAGAAAAAAAACGATTTCGCCTAGACCTTTACTATCGTGTTGCTGGTTTTTGCTTTACCATTCCACCCCTAAGAGAACGAAAAGAGGATATTGAACTCATTGCCCAAAGCCTATTAATGGATCAGGGTATGCAATTGAGTGAACAGTGCCTAGAAAAACTAAAGGAGCATAGTTGGCCCGGCAATGTTCGAGAATTGAAGTTGACGATCAATCGAGCCATATCTTCTGCTAAACTCTTTCAAGCCAAAATCATTGAAAGCCAATGGATTAAAATTCACAACTTCAGCTATAATGAAAATAATTGTCATGAGAAGAAGAACCTACAGGAAGTTGAAAGGGAGCACATCCATAAAAGCCTCATACAATTTAACTGGCGATACAAGGCAGTAGCAAGTGAGCTGGGCATTGCTCGCTCCACTCTTTTTGAAAAAATAAAAAAGTATAATCTAAATAAAGAGTAAAAAGTGTTCTACTTGAAAACTATTTTGTCGAAATAAATGTTGTGAATACGACCTATACGCATCTTCTCATTTAAAATGCGCTTCATTTTTTCCTGTATTTCTTTCTTACCCTTACTACTCCTAATCATCTCTTCCCGAACATTCTGCACTTCTCCAATAATAGCATCATAGAGTATGGGGTGCTGGCTCTGAGCCCGTAGGGCAGTTTTAGGACTATCACACTCCAGTAAAATCGAAAAACTCACAATGCCAGTACTACCATCAGTTTTAGTAATGTTCATCCTCACATCAGTCAAATGGACCATCTTAGCAGCCGAACGCTTATCCTCCACTTTTCGAGACAACATTGTTTCCATTCTATGAAAGTCACCCTTCTTCTCTTTCACCTCTAATTCTTTTTTCTTTTCATAGATCATTTTAGAAAGTTTATCCTGAGGAATGCCTTCATCATTGAAAAATAATAAAGTAAATAAGTTAATAGCGCCATAAACAGTAACGCTTAAACAAATAATAATCGTCAGAATAAAGACGGGTACATACACTCTACCCTCTTGCTTGCTCTCACCATATACTCGTATTTTTAAAAACCTAGCCATACTTGCCTACCCTATTAAAACATTTTTATGCTTATCTCTCAATCCACGAAAAATCATTAAATATTCTCTTAATCCAGACGATAAGTCCCACATGAGACAAATACTACAACTACTATGGGTGTTGAGTCTATGCCTAACCAACACTGGCTGCGCTAGCCTAGCGGTAGGACTGGGAGTCCAGCTAGAACCAGAGCCTGAAGAAACATACACGGAAATAATATACATAACTAATGCTCAAATAAGTAATGCTCAAAACTCAAATTCTAATCGAGATCCAAGTTCAGCACTTCCATCCCTCGTACCTGATACCGTAATAAAAGAAATGAAAAAACCATACGAAGTTTCCAACCTATCAAAACAGGCACAGCCTGAACAGCCACAGCCTGAACAGGCACAGCCTGAACAGCCACAGCCTGAACAGCCACAGCCAGAGCAAGCACAACCAGAGCAACCACAGCCTATGCAGCCAAAATCAAAAGCAATGCAGCAGGCAGAACTAAAACCACAACCAGTGCCTCTAGTAAGTAAGGAAGAAAAGGTTCGACAAGCCATCATATCCAGAGATATAATTTTAGGAATGTCTCGAGGCGAAGTAATTGAAAGCTGGGGAAAAGCCAGCATACGACAAACTTTTATTCCGGAAATAGCAACTACGGAAAAACAGCGCCAACCTGCTTCCGTTAGTGTCGGCCATGAACTTTGGATTTATGGGAACCCATACTCCCGACAAATAAAAAGAGAAATTATCTTTCATTATGGATATGTAACGGGATGGCGATGAAAAAAGAAAGGACGAGGGCTATGAATTTTATGGTAGATTACTCGCTACATTTTGTTCGAATGATAATCTTTCTTTCCCTGATTTTTGTTGTCACTAATCTAGCAAACGCTCCAGCAAAAAATAAGTTTCAAAAGAGAGAACTCAGTAGCTTAGCCTCTATCCAAGAAAAACAAGTGGACGAAGAACTATCCAACTACCAACATTGCTACGGAATTCAAATGACCTATGGAGATATCTCATCCACACGAAGACGAACCTGCAAAGTAATGCTCCTACATAAACTGAAAATGGCTCTCTCCACCCCAGGTACTTATTTTCCTCAAGCACTCCATTTTAAATGTAAAAATATAGGAATAGGCTTTACACAGTTTTACAACAATGAAAACACTCTAAGCTTTAAACTCAAACCCAATGAAGAATATAAAGCCATCGATCTGGCTATCCGTAACTATATGAAAAAAGAAAAAGACATTCAAAAATGGATACAAGCCAAACAAGCCTGTCACTCCTATCTCAAGTGTCAAAAGTCCATGAAGCTATCAAAATTAAGCCTACGGGACTCGGAAGATTGCAGCAAAAATAACCCAAAGCCAAAGAGCTTTATCCAAGCCCTCTTCTATCAAAAACAAAACGGACCCTTTATTGCTGATTTTGTGGAATCCCAAACCACACTCACCTCTGCCTCCCAGCAGAATCACAAACAAGAAAAAAGGTAAAACCAAAACAGAAAAGGAACACCATGAATATCAATATCGGAATAGAAGAAAACAAAAGAAAAGAAATAGCCCTTGGACTATCAAACTTATTGGCAGACAGCTATAGCCTGTACTTGAAAACCCATAAATTTCACTGGAATGTTACTGGCCCCATGTTTCAAACCCTTCACACCCTGTTTGAAACCCAATACACGGAACTAGCACAAGCCGTGGACACAATCGCAGAAAGAATACGAGTCATGGGAATAAAAGCCCCCGGCTCCTACCGAGAATTTATGGAACTTTCCAGCATCAAGGAAGAAGAACCCAACGATATAGGAGCTAACGAAATGCTCCAATCCCTACTCCATGGACATGAACAAGTTGTGAGAACCGCAAAAAAAATACTCCCCATACTCGATGGAGCCAATGACGAGGGAACCGTCGGACTTTTGGGCACTCGCATTGAAACCCATGAAAAAACAACCTGGATGCTAAGAAGCCTTATAGAATAAACTGAGGGTTTCAAGGTATACTGGGTATATGCGCCCCTATTACTTTCTATTCCTCTTAGCAGCGCCAATGCTCGCTTCTTGTGGTTTTCGTGATCCTCTGGCCGGATCGGATTCTGATATAGTCACAAATTTCACCAAATGTCGATTACATCCAGCCCAAGGAAGACATAGCATCCTACAGCCATGGAGAAACCTCCCTGTTAGAGTGGTGCTGGACCGTAATTTTTATGCCACTGACGAACAGGAACAGGCAAAACATATTAAAGGCGCTATTCAACGCTGGAACGACTGGGGAAAATTAAAAGGACTGAATATCTTCACCATTGTCAATGACGATCAAGAGGCCGCATCTGGATCAAATATACCCGTTACAGAAACCTGCGATCTACGATCCATTATGATTAACCAAGCTCAAAATGTAGACATAGGGATTTGGAAGATTGAAGCCGGAGGGGATGCTCGAAATACAAGAGATGTGGGCGGTACTCAATGCAATCTTTTGGAAAGAGATATCCAAGGATTAGCCGCCTGGAACTTGAGCAGTAATCGCATCGACAAAGCTGCTATTATATTAAATTTCGATACTTGGAATCGACCTGGAGTTGCAACCTTTGATCTGGAAAGCATAGCACTCCATGAACTGGGTCACGCCCTAGGACTTCTCCATAGCTGTAAGATTTCACCCGGCGACCAAACTTCCGCTCCAGACTGCGCTTCAGCTTCTATTCGACTCTTTAGAACTGCGGTAATGTTTCCAAGTCTTGGAGAAAGTACGTTGAGAAGGAATTTACGTCAAAACGACTACAACCGCATTAACTGCCTGTACTAAAAGTACTCTGAAAAGCACATTCATTTTTCAATAAACTATACGCCGACTCATTCATATACAAACTGGGAATAAAGTTCTGTATATTGGAAAGAATTCGTACAATGGAATGCTGCCTGTCCACGAGAAGGCTCGCTTTCCCCCTATAATCTAAAATTTTTACTGGATCCCTCTCTTGGAGTATATTGTTTTTTGTTTTTCCATTTAAAATATCGTTCCTATGGGTCGCAAATACAATATCCGATTTGGGAATATCATAAAGAAGCCATTCCGTTCCTACCCCCTTTTTTTGAATGATATTTTCAAAATCCTGCACTAAACTTCTAATTTTTTGCTCCATTTTTTTCCGTTCCCCAATACCATCCTTGTCCCTAGCAAATAATTGCTGCTCAAATGGAGGAATGGTAATCCGACGAGGACTAATACGATACAATAACATCTTCGCCATCTCTTTAATTTTAGGATCCTTTATGGAATCATTTATATATTCCTTGTGGAGCAAACCCATAAAATAAAAATCGTTAAAACCAAAAAAATGGTCCGGCTCTTTGCCCACCATCTCCAGTAAATCTTCAAACTGCCATATCTTCTTTGTTTCTAAAAAATACTTCGTGATTGTTTCTCCAATAATGTCGAAACGGGCGCCAGCACTTCCTCGTACAATTTGAGAATACCAACCAAAACGGGCAATAAGAAAATCCTCCACTGCGTGCATGGCATTGTCTCGAACACCAAGGCTTTTATTCCCGTCCCCCGAATCAAACGCAACCATATGGTAGAGAATATAATCATGGTCGATATGCCCATACTTAATGCCCGTATAGTGGGCATCTCTCATCAAATAGTCCATACGGTCTGCGTCCACCTCCGAATGCAGCACCTGATTGGCCAATAAATTATCACTCTCCCCCTTAATAATGGTGGATATCTCCTGATAATCCAGCTCCGTCTCTTCCAGTATTTGTGTAATCCCCCCCGGCTCCTTGCTATTTTTTAAAATATACGCTCCCAAATGCTCGTGGTTATTGGGATAGGACTTGCCCCGGGAAGCAGTAGAACCATGCTGTATATAAGCACCCTCGCAGGTATGGCTAAAAGGAAAGGTGCCAATATCATGGAGCAACGCAGCGATTCGTATGTTTTTATGAAAGGTGGATGCGGGATCATTGGATTTTGTGTCGAATAGTTTCTCGGGCGGCACAGCATAACCAATGGCCTGGAGAATTTTATCCGCTATATGCATAACCCCTATGGCATGGGCGAAACGATTGTGCTCAGCCCCTGGAAATAAATAACTGGAAAAACCCAATTGCTTGATCCAACGCAAGCGCTGGTAATAGGGCGACTGGATAATCCTAGCCTCCGTCTCGGTGAGTTTGATAAATCCGTACAAAGGATCAAAGATGGTGCGAGCAGGTTTCGTTTTAAAATTTAAAGTCTTCAATGTATTTATCTCCTATGCGTCGCGTTTATGAGAAAGCTCATGCCTTCTACTAGTAAATAATATAAAATACCGTGATGGAGTAGAAGTTTTTTTATTTTTTAATTTATTATGCTAAATCGGTTAGTGTCATTTTTTGTCGAACGGGAGTTATTAGGTAACCTAATCACCGTCTTTATTTTTATTGTGGGCACTTTCTCCATTTTTGCCATTCGTAAAGACCTTTTCCCTCCAGTGGACTTTGATACTGTGCTGGTCTCAGCCAGTATGAGGGGAGCCTCTTCGGAACAGGTGGAGAAACTCTTAGTAAACCCCTTAGAGCAGGCCATTCGTAGCGTAGAGGGTTTAGAAAAGGTGACTAGCAGTGCCATTCAGGGGCTTGCTGGAATGGTACTTACCTTGGATCCAGACGCCCGAGATCCCACAGATACCATGGCAGATATCCGTAGTGCCATCGATCAAATTCAAAATTATCCCGAATCTGCAAACGAACCCAAGATAAGAAAATTAAACGCATCCGACTCAACCCTTATTGCCATTGCCATAACAATGGAGGGTGCCACCCAGTATGAGTTGAGAGAAAAAGTAAAATTTTTGGCGAACAAGCTCGAAGATGTCAATGGAGTGTCCGGCATTGGTAAAACTCCCTGGTTCGACAAAGAAATTGTTATAAGCGTTCACGAAAGAAAATTATTAAGAAATAAAATATCTTTGGGGCAAGTAATTCAAGCCATTCGAAACCAAAATAAGCAACTCCCCGCTGGTGACAGCATGCTGGTTAACAAAAGAGAAGAGATATTTATTAAAACAGATGGGGAACTGATCAACCTCGAGGATGTACGCAATACCGTAATCCGGGCGAATATAGAAGGCTATGTAGTTCGAGTGAAAGATGTGGCCGACGTATCGCAACGCTTAGAGGAGAATAAAAAAATCTATCGAGTAGACGGCACACCCTCTTTTCTTTTAAATATACGAAAAAAAGCCAGTGCCGATGCCTTAACTGTGGTGAAGCGAATAAAGAAAAAAGTAGAAGAACTCAAACCCGCCCTACCTGCGAACATGCGCTTCAAGTTCATCAATGATTTCACAAAATATTTAGAAAGACGTATCAATGTACTTAGCAGTAATATGATTATTGGTATAGGACTAGTGTTTTTTCTCCTCACCCTTTTTCTGCCTTTCCGAATAGCCATCATTGTAGCTATCGGCATTCCATTTGCCATGCTGGCCGACATTGCCCTAGCCTACACCCTCGATCTATCCATCAACCTCTTGAGCCTAGTGGGCTTAATTATCGTATGTGGCATGGTGGTGGACGATGTGGTGGTGGTGGTAGAAAATATATACCGCAAAATAGAAGATGGAATTCCCTCTAAAGAAGCTATTGTGAATGGTACAGCAGAGATGATCACTCCAGTGCTGTCCGCAGTGATGACCACCATAATGGCCTTCCTGCCTCTCATGTTTATGACAGGCATCTTTGGTAAATTTATCTTTCACATTCCTTTAATGGTAATAGGAGCCCTCCTTTTTTCTCTATGGGAAGGATTTTTCATAGCTCCCTGCCATATGCAAAGCTTTGGGGTTCCTAAATCAAGAAATACGAAAAAAACACCAGAGGAACCCGGATTATACAAGCGATGTTTAGTTACATACGGAAACTTTATTCGCATATTAATTCGTCACCGCTATTTAAGCATGGTGGGCTTTTTAGGCATCTTTATACTCACTGGATTTGTGGCAAAAAATATGCGCTTTATCCTTTTCCCTCCCACCGGAATGAATACATTTTTTGTTTCTTTGGAGTCCAATCCTGGAACGGAACTAAAAGAAATGGAACGCATGACTTCACAGGTAGAGGAATTTATTAAACAAAACATACCCAAGTCAGACCTAACGAACTATATTAGCTCAGTGGGAATTCAGCAGAAAAGACCCAACGACCAATCCAAGCGAGGATCCAATTATGCGCAAATTCAAGTGGATTTAATTTCAAGTGAACTCCGCGAATATGAAACCACGGAACTTATAAAAAAAATCAGAGAGAAATTTAAACCTCCCAAGAAAATTACTCACTACTCTATTGATATAGCCAAAAGAGGACCTCCCCAAGGAGCGCCCATTTCCATTAATATCAAGGGAAGCGATTTTGCTGTTCTAAAACAAATTGCAAATAAATTGAAAAAAATCCTCACCACTATTGATGGTGTGCACTCCATTCGAGACTCCGAGCTTCTTGGTAAGAGAGAACTAAGAATTATTCCCGACCCTGTAAAAATCAACCAAGCCGGCTTAAGCGTATTCGACGTTGCCCAAACCGTACAAGCTGCCTTTGGAGGAGTAAACGCTTCCACCATTCGTAGCCTCGATGAAGAAATAACCATACGGGTGCAAATGGATAAAGGACAAGAGGACGCCCTGGAAAAAATTAAAAAATTAAAAATAGGAAATAAAAGATTCAATTTAATTCCCTTAACATCCGTGGCTAATATTGAAATCAACAATACTCGTCAATTTATACAGCACGAGGGTTTCGCTCGATTAACCAGTGTTATGGCAGAGGTGGATCTGGATAAAACTACTGCATTAGCTGCCACTAAGAAATTTTCAGAAAAATCAGCCCAAGTACTAAATGCCTACCCCGGCTATACTATGGAGTTAGGTGGAGAATCAAAAGATACAAACGAAAGTGTTGACGGATTGAAAAAATCCTTTTTATTGGCAGCGTTCTGTATCTATATTATCTTAATTTTAACCTTTAATAATTTCTGGCAACCCTTTCTCATCCTCTGCTCCATTCCCATGGGTATTGTTGGTATTATATGGGCCCTTTTTCTCCATGGCGAAGTTATGAGCTTTATGGGCATGCTGGCAATCGTGGCCCTATCGGGCATTATTGTAAACAATTCCATCGTGTTTATAGATTTCTTCAACAAGAAGTGCAAGGATGGTCTCGATAATTTGGAAAACAAATTAGTGGAAACCGCAACCATACGATTGCGCCCCATTATCCTCACCTCCCTTACCACGGTGCTTGGACTCATGCCCACTGCTTACGGCATAGGTGGAAGTGATCCTTTTATCGTAAGCCTCGCCATCGGTATTGGATGGGGACTAGCCGTAGGTTCCATACTTGCCACCGTAGCCATCCCCTGTGAAATTGCCATTGCCTATGATGTTGGAAATTTCCTGAAACGGATTTGGCGCGCATTTACTGGACGATCAACGTATCCAACGCCTAGTGATCGATAGCGATAGACGCCAACCCCAGTTTTTTTGCTTGCTCCAACGCCCGCTCTGCTCGACGCAAAAGATTGCTCCCTTCGTCCTGAAAAATATGATCAATGGTGGAAAGACCAAAGCAAGCCGTGAGCTTAATTTCCTTTCGTCCATGCTGAAATTTTTTATTTTTCATGGCGTTTAGTAATCGCTTAGCAACTTGCTTCGTATTTTCAATCGTAGCGTCGGGAAGAATAATCACAAATTCGTCCCCTCCATGGTGCCCACAAATATCAATATGTCGAGTATTTTTGCTGATCAAGCGCCCCACCTCTCCAACCACTTGATTGGCTAGGCTATGATCAAACTGATCAATGACCTGCTTCATTTGATCAATGTCCATCATAATGCAAGACAAAGCACTGTTGTTTCTACGGGAACGCTGCACTTCCTCAGAAAGACGATTTTGTACATAGGTCATTTTAAATAACCCCGTCAACTCATCCTGAATACTTAACTCTTCTAACTTAAGGTTGTGTCGCTTAATTTGATCGTAGAGCTTTCGTTGCCTCAATAGAGCATGAATACGGGCATTGGCAAGGGCAAGGTCTAACGGCGAGGTAAGCACCTCATCCACCCCATCCTCTAACATACTCGTAATATAGTTCGTATCGAGATTGGCTGTAAGTATGGCAGTCATCACATGGTCCCACTTGGACGCCTGCAAGCCAAAGGAGGTGATCTCCTGGACCCGTTTAATCAGGTCGATGGGAGTAATATTACTCATCTGATCGGAACTAATAATAAGATAGGGAGACCAGGCTTTTGCCTTATGGAGCAAATCTTCCGTAGTATATGCAGTTTGTATATTAAAATGCTGATCCTGGAGTTTTTTTAATAAAAGCGTGTGATCCTCTGTTTTCGGGTGAGCAAGAAGAATACGACAAGTGTCCGATTTATTCGTCATAAACCTATTCTACTATTTTTCTCTCCCTATGTATATCCAATGCACTCTTAGGAATCCAAGCATCTGTTGGCGTGTATATTCTTTTCATGTATAGTATGGAAAAAGGTAGAACAATAACGATGGAAGAAAAAAGTCTCCAAGAAAAATACGCTCCCAACAGCATCTGCTTTGGTTGCGGTCCCGCCAACCCCCAGGGCCTACAAATTCAAAGTATGCTCAGTGGTGATACCTTAGTGTGCACATGGCAACCCAGTGGGCATCACCAAGCCTTTACGGGAATGCTCAACGGTGGCATTATTGGTTCCCTACTAGATTGCCATTCCAATTGGGCTGCCGCTTGGCACTTGATGAAAAAAAATAAATGGGAAAAACCCCGTTGTACAGTAACCGCAAAATATTCCGTTACACTACTGCGACCCACTCCCAGCAACAGGGAAGTGTACCTCATAGCCAAAGTAGTGGAATCCAAGGAAGACAGGGCCGTTGTAGAAGCCAGTCTCCTATCCAACGCTAAGGAATGTGCTAAGGAATACGCCAAGTGCTTAGGCACATTCGTTGCGGTGCAACCAGGACACCCAGCCTACCATCGTTGGTAAAACTTATTTCCCTTTTTCTGCCTTAAAAAGAGAAAGGTATTTTTCATAGCCTTTTTGCTTTAACTCCTTAACAGGAATAAAACGCAAAGACGCTGAATTAATACAGTAGCGAAGTTTCGTGGGAAGTGGACCATCGGGAAAAACGTGACCCAAATGGGAGTCAGCGTTCTTGGATCGGATCTCCGTTCTTGTAACAAAGAAATTTCTATCTTTCTTTTCTATAATATTTCCACTCTCTAGGGGCTGAGTAAACGACGGCCAACCCGTTCCCGATTTATACTTATGGGTGGAACTAAACAAGGGTTCTCCAGAAACAATATCCACATAAATACCCGATTCCTTATTGTCCCAGTATTTATTTTTAAAAGGAGGCTCCGTGCCATCCTTTTGAGTCACCTTATACTCCAAGGGCGTGAGTTCGGATTTCAATTTTTCTTTTGACTTTTCTATCGGCCATGTTTTTTTCTTCTCCATATTCATCCTTTTTGGTGGTGTATAGCTTAGGTTATTCCCCCACACTTTCAACAGAAATTTATCCCTTCCCGACCCTCTTCTATAATAAGAATAGGGAATAGGGTTCTTTTTATAGTAGTCCTGATGGTATTCCTCTGCAATATAAAACGTAGTTGATCGTCGTATGGGAGTGGTTATTTTTTTTGAAAATATTCCCTTTTGTTGCAATTTTCTTTTGGATTTCTCCGCTGCCTTTCTTTGCGCTTCGTTGTGATAGAAAATAGCGGACTGGTATTGGGGACCACGATCCACAAACTGCCCACCAGAGTCTGTGGGATTAATGTTTCTCCAAAAAACTTCCAATAAATCTTCGTAACGTATTTTTTTTGGGTCAAATACAACCTCCACGCTTTCTATGTGACTGGTCCTTCCTGAGGCCACTTGCTTATAGGTTGGACTTTTCCGTTTTCCTCCCGTATAGCCAGAAACCGCACTTTTTACACCATCTAATTTCTCAAAGGGCGGCTCCATGCACCAAAAACAACCTCCCGCAAAAGTGGCTTTTGCCAAGCCAGCGGCTGCCTTCTTGCTCTCACTTGTAGCATGGGACTCCGTTATAGCGATAGGTGGGAAAAATCCAGCCTGCCATAGAGCAAATACAGTCAAAGAAAAGAAAAGAAAAAAATAGAACTTCTTTTTTTTTAAAAACCCCATCGCACCCATCGCACCCGTCGCACCCATGGCAATCCCCCCTATAGAGATAAAGTATAGCCTGATTTTAGTTGACTTTCCATCACATTATTATATCCTTAAACGTGAATGGTTATTTTCGGATTATTTTTCAACGCTGCCATAGTATTGACATTATTTTTTTATGTCACTGCCTATATGGTGGGTGCCACCATTAACTATTCCCTATTGATATGGGGTCTACTCTTTCGAGGCAATAGAAAGATACACGTACCCTGCATGAATACAGCAATTTTTTTAGACGTCACGATAGTACTAGCACTGGAGTTAAGTCGAGATGCCGTTGCCACCGCAGCTTCCTTTTCCCTATCTTTCTGGCAACAGTTTCATATTGCTGCTTCCCTAATTGCCGTACTCCTGTATCTCCCCACCGTTGTGTTGGGCTGGAAACGTTTTTACCAAAAGTCCCCCAGAGGAAAAATCTTTTATTGGCATAGAGGTCTAGGAATAACTGCCTTTTTCTTTCGCACCCTAGGTTTTCTCTCCATGTTTTCCATGATAGAGCATGTGATTAGTTAAATAATGAGATTCTTTTTGTTGTTACTCCTCCTCTGTAGCAACGCCCTTGCTTCTGCTAAAACCAAAGGCACTTGGTCCATGTCCATCGATGGCCTGTGGGTAAGCGATAGCCTCTCCGAGGCAAGCATAGTGGGATTGGAGCTAAATGCCCAAATTACCCACAGGTTTTCTCCTTTTATATCGAGTTATATAGACGTGGAAACCCTACTGGAGGTGGGTAATATTCAATCCACCTTCGATAAAGAATTTGAACCCCAAAAAACAATTATTTTAAACGATGCTCGCCTCTCTTGGAAACCCAATCCTTTTCTTCGCCTCCATATGGGAGCCATTAACCAACGCCATCATGGTTCCCCCATACTTATTCACAACACTGCCTTCCCTGCCCTACAGGAAAAGATCCATTTTATGATCCAATCCATGAAGATCTCCTTGGACTTCCAACAGGCCATTCCCACCTCCCAGACCCTCTTGTCTCAAAAACTAGCCAAGGAATCTAATCCCACACTCTATACAGGAAAAATATTGGCCGAATACCGCAAAAAGAAATTCCATATGAAAGCACGCCTAAACTATTTTAATTTTCAAAACCTCACAAGAGGAACCATTAGAGATAGCCGGTTGTATGGAAATACGGTTGACGGTACAGGAGAAGATCTGAGTTTCCGTTATAAATACTACGGCTGGGAGTTGGGCTTCAACCTCTCTCTTGCGCTACACACTCAATGGAGTATTTTTACGGGAACTAGTTTTGTGGACAATAGGGGTGCTGCCAACAATAACCGTTCCCAATATTTATTTGGAGGTGCTCAATATAAAAATAAAATTCTAGAATTCCAAGCCACAATAAAAAGTTTTCATATTGGTGCGGACGCTTCTCCCGCTGCCTACACCAATAAATACCTGGGTCACAACAATCGCAAGGGCTATGGGCTAACCTTCTCTGGAAAGCTAGAAAAATTAAAAATCAGTTTACATTATACCAATGCCAAGATCATTAGCCCCAACCATCACCAAGCAGATAGAACCTATTTTTCTGTGGAAGTGGCCACCCTACCTGCAGTTCTCTTTCAGTGACCGCCGGATCTCGTTCCCAATACGGTTTCGCTAGACATGGCTTTCCCGTCACGCGTCCAATGTACCGTAATTTTCTCATTGGGACGATAGAATCGCAAAGCAAACACAAACTCATGTAAGTTGCGTATTTTTATTTCCCCAATACCCACCAGTATGTCGTTTTTCTGTAAACCTGCTTTTTCTGCAGGAGAGTCCCGCTTTACTCCCTGAAGAAGCACACCATCGTCCCCTCGAGTGTGAAAATCCGGAATGGACCCAAAATAAGCTCCATAGCCACGCCCACCACGCTGAGGAGCAGGGTCTATAAAATTCTCTTCTTCATTATAGGTGGGAGGACTCTGGGCCGCATCCACTTGTTTTATATATTGGTACGCAAATGCTTCTATCTTTTTCATACCTTCATAATTAATTTTCTCCGCTGTATCTGTACTGCGATGATAGTCATCATGGGGACCCGTTGTAAAAAATAGGGCAGGAATTTTGGCTCGTAAAAAAGAAGCATGATCGGAACTTCCCCAAATATTTTTATTACTGGATAGGGTTAGGGAATGGCGTATTTTTTTCCCCATCTCTGGAAATTCATGGGCTGACGTTTCACCAAAAACAATGAGTTTATTCTCTCTCATTCTACCCACCATATCGAAATTAAACATGGCAATTACTTTTCCACCTTCCACTACAGGTGGATTATTTACAAAGGCTTGGGAACCCAGTAAACCCACCTCTTCTGCGGAAAATAGGGCAATTAAATGGGGACGCTGGAGCTTATCATTGGCAATTTTCTTTGCCAAATTGATCACCATTTGCACACCTGAGGCGTTATCGTCTGCGCCAAAATGGATTTTCCCCTTCCCGTCTTTCTCCAAGGAAGATTCCTCTCCATATCCCAAGTGATCATAGTGGGCTCCTAATACAATATATTCCGTTTGCAGCTTTGGATTTGTACCTGGAATAAGAGCCACCACATTTGCCACTGTCCCCACTTGGTGTATAAGGCGCACACCCATCGTGGCTTTTTTTCCTAAAGAAAAGCTTTGGGGTTTTTGTGTTGTATTGATTGTTTCCTGCAATGCCTCCAGTTTTTTTGTTTCCAGCAGTTTGTTTGCATGGTCCAGGGAAAGCCTACCTGAGACTATGTCGAAAACAGCACCGCTGCCCCCCCTAGAGTGAAATATAAAGGCAGGCTCCTCTTCCCCACCCAATTCTATGGGGTTTTGTACCAGCACAATACCCACAGCCCCATGTTGAGCCGCATTTTGTACCTTATATAAAGCGGTGGAATAAAAAAAATGTTCGGGGTTACGAAACAAGGAATCTTTGTTACCAATGCCCGGATCCCCTGTCATTGCAATAACGATTTTATCCTTCACATCTACACCATAATCGTCATATTCTCCTAGAAAGGTAATACCGTAACCGACAAACACCAACTCCCTGGAACCAAGGTTCCGGGAGAGGGAATAGGACTGGGGCATAAACCCAGCGCTTTCGGCTGTTATGGAGGAAAAATAGTTCGTGGGTTTTGGGTTTTCCTCAGAGGGAGGAACCATCACACTACCCGCAAAGGCTTGAAATTCTTGGGTATAAGACTCATTTGGGGGCTGGAGTTTTAGCCTTTCCACCTCTTGAACCAAGCGGTTACGGGCCTTTTCCAGCCCTTGGGTTCCCATGCCCCGTCCCTCATACTCTGGAGAGCTTAGCTCATCAATCAGGGTGACCCCAGCAGGGGCAAAGGCTAGCGTGAGGGCTATTGTGAGAGCCAAGAAAAGCTTCCTAGTGAGTGAGAAAACCATGATTTCACCTTATGCAAGAGCATGAACTATAGTCAAGTCTATAGACAGGTGACAAAAATTTAGTCGATTTAGGTGAAGATATCATAGGCAAGTATAGGCATGGAGTTCCACATAAATGGTTGAAATTAAACAACAAATCAAAATGCTCCAGTACTTGGCACGCTCATTGCAATACAATCTATATGAAAGAAACAAAAGGAAAATTTTGGAGGAAAAGAAAAATGAAACATAATAACATAACTATAATACTATTTGCCTCACTACTTATTTTAAGTGGGTGTGGTCAAACATCAACATCAGCAACCGACTCAAACTATAATACTAGAGGCGGAAGTACCGACAGAACCAGGGAGCCGATCAACGATATAGATGATAGGCGTGTACCAGATGAGCATTGTACTAATGATGATGAGAATTCTGAGGGTGAGTCCCCTTTAGTTTTCGACATTGAGCAAAAAGGGCCAGATGCCTTTACCACTGAAGTAGTTGAAGGAGCCGATAGCGTTCTAAAAATTCATTATCAGGTGGGCGATATAGGCACAAACGCTATTAGTGCCACTGAAATGAAGGTGAAGATTACTGTAAACGGACAGTCTAAAACTCCTCGCTATACAACGGACTCAAAATGTACTGATTCCTCAAAGAAATATTGTGTATATGGACGACCCGCTGATGGAAAGAGTGCAGTTATGGATTTCTCTAGCGCTATCAGCCCTGGAGCTAAACTTACAATTACGATAACTCCTCAGATGTCTGACTTTCATTGCCAACTGTATCTGAGATACGGTGACTATTTATCTGCAATATTTTACGACCGTAAAAAAGGTTATTGTAACTATACAAAAATACCTTCTGCCATGTTTTGGGAAGGAACGCTAACGGTTCAAGTTGACGATACGAACGAAAAAGAATTTATATGTAACGATTAAGTTTTTTCTATAATTATTTTTTCCATCCTAATATTTATGTTTGTTTAGAGGCTCCTTTGAAAAAAGGAGCCTTTTTTTTTAGAAGAGCCAAGAAAATCCAACGGATAGATTTCTATTAGAACTCAAATCAGAGGTTTTAAAGTTGGGAAGATAGACCACGTACTCCCCTTTCAAAGCCATGTGTTTCGTTAAGAATAAGCGAAGCCCTGCCCCTATCACTCCCGTGTTCTCAGTTTTTTTCTGTTCTCTGCCGTTAAGAGCAACAGAGTATGTGACTTTTTGTTTCCGTATCAAGCGACCTGCACCAACCTTAACATATGGCTGAATAATAGATTTACTGGAAACGAGGTTTTGTATCCAACTTGCACTAATTGCTGCGTCCTCATAGACAATAGTTTGACTCACTTCTGGCACCAGTAAACTACCTATTCTTATGGTGGTTCCCACAGTGCTCTCTGAGTGCATATAGGAAAGTTCAATAGCAGAAACTTTTGTAACACGATAGGCGATAGAAGCTGTATAACGAGACTGCTTTATTCTACCCGAATCTCCCACGTTAGTATCACCATAGGAAATTAAGGCAGAGGTTTCTATCACTCCTGCAAAAATTATTTGTGGAAATAACAATACTGTAATAGATAACAGTAAAGATAGCTTCAATTGTTTTTTTAATTTATTCATATTTTCAAGATAACAAGAAAAATATTTTTTCACAATACTGAATTTTAAAAATTTTCTAATAAATTTTCATACCTTGTATTTGGATAATTAAATAAGGTATCTTCACTGTTCTTTTTTTCCAAGGCCTTCAGCCTCTTCAATGAATTTGTTATCACTGCATCTTCTTTCTGCGATGTTAGCACCCTCTTCACTTTCTTCAATTTCCTTGCCTTTTTGCTCAAAACCTTTCTTCTCTTATATTTTCGAGTATTATTTTTCCTAGCCTCTGATTTTAAAATCACTTTTGCAATATTGGGATGTATGGCAAGAGTGGGCAAAGGAATGGCTGCTGCCTCCTCAGGCGTGAGCACGCTAATACGTTCTTGATGCAACACTTTATATTCATTTGGAATTTGACTCTTTCCTCTGAGTGCAGAAGAGGTATAGCGATTCTCATAAATAGCATGCTCTTTAGGAAAGAATTGCTCCAACTCTTTTTCTACTAACAAAGGATCTTTTTCTTTTTTTCTACGCACCTTCGTGTATCGATTGGGAATAACCTTAACAAGGCTCTTTAAGAGGATTTCTTGATCTTGAGCCGACCATTGGTAACTACTTAACCAGTGGCTCAAACCAAACACGGTAAGCCCTTTTTGAATTTCTGGTTCCATGCCCTTTATGCCCAACACAGCCCCTTCATTTTCATGCAATACTTTCTTCGCTTCACTATAATGACGATTACGAAAATTCACTTTTCCTGCTATCGCAAAAACAGAAGTGATGAGATTTTTCTTATCATAGGAGATAATTATCTTCCCTTTAAAATTCACAATAGAATTAGCTGTCTCTATTGTCCGTTTTTTTAGAGAATATAAAAAAGCAGAGCCCGATAGTATATGAAGGTTACCAGAATCCATCATCATGGCAATAGAGTTGGAACTGATTTTCATTTCCATATTTTCTCTATCGCGAAGCAAGCGAAACCCATCCAGCTTTACCTGAAAAATTTTTCCTGTCTCCACTGTATCATTGGAATGCAAATCTATAATACCCATATCCACGCCTCTTGCCTTTCCAGAAAGGAGCAAAGAAAAAATCATGACCATGGTGCTGTAAATATATACTCTCATCGATGTATCCTATCCAATGTTTTCAACCATAGTTGTGTTCTTTTCAAAATATTATGGTTCGCATATGAGTCTCCCATCTCATTAACCTTTTGAAAGAATTTTTTTGCCAACTTATAATCATTTGCCTTATAGGCAATAACCCCACCCTGAAAAAAATTTTCCACTGTTTGAAATTCATTTTGATCATCACTGGTGAGAATTTTCTCCATAAGTACCAGTGCATCTCGAAATCGTTTCGATTTACTGTGGCGAATAGCCAGATTAAATAATTCTTCCGAACTAATGGAAGAAGAAGACAAGTATTCTATTTCTTTAGGAAAATCACTTTTCACACAATTTTTCCCATTGGACCTAGTGGTATACAGATCCCTATTTTTTTTGGTCACCCATTTTGCTTGGAGCGTTTGGTAACGATACTCCAACTCCAGATGAGCCGTTTTGAGCTTCTTATACTCCTGAAGCAATACTGTGTGCCTATCCTTTACCTCTTGGATATTTTTCGATTTTTCATTGATCTGGTGCCAGAATTCTTCCACCTGAGCGCAGCTACTTAGGAGCAGCATTGCGCCAAGCCAAACCACCATATTAGCCCTATATTTCAAAGTAAATCCTCCATTCTTCTTATCGTTCTTTTGCCCAAAAAACTTAATCCTAGCCAACAAAATCCCACACGATTAGCGTGTAAAAAACACAATTACGGGAAAAAATACGCTCCTTATGCGCCCATAGAACAAAACTTGTGGTAAATATTAAAAATGCTTCCGTACTACCGAGCCATAGCTAGCCTTCTTAGCTCCCACTTCTCCTGTGGAGAAGAAAAAATCCTAAGCTTGCTGGAACGTCCCCCAAACTCCCAACACGGAGATATTGCCCTACCCTGTTTTTTCTTTGCGAAAGAACTGCGCACCTCTCCCCCAAAAATCGCAAAAGACCTGGAAGCTACCCTATCCCTTCCAGAGGGCTTTTCCAGTATGAGTGCCCAGGGTCCCTATCTAAATTTCTCTCTGTCTTCCAGTAGTGTGTGGGGGTTTGCAAAGGAAGTGCTCACTCAACAGGAAGGCTTTGGAAAAAGCAACTTTGGACAAGGAAAGAAAGTGGTGATTGAGTTCTCCAGCCCCAATCTAGCCAAGCCCCTTCATATTGGTCACTTTCGTAACACTATTTTAGGGCAGTCCTTAAGCAATATCTACAAAGCCACCGGTCATGAAGTTATAAAAATTAATCACCTAGGAGATTGGGGTAGTCAGTTTGGAAAAATAGCCTATAGCTTTTTACACTGGGGAAAAGAAAGTGAGCTTGCTGCAAACCCCATTGCCTACCTCACAACACTCTATGTTCGTTTCCACGAAGAAAGTAAAAAAAATCCTGACCTGGACAAAAAAGCCCAAGCGATTTTTAAAAAAATTGAAGAACGGGATCCAGAAATAATGGCCCTTTGGCAACGTTTTGTGGACATAAGCCTCAAGGACTTAAAAAAAATCTATCGTCGACTGCATGTGGACTTCGACCACTACTGGGGGGAAAGTTTTTATGTGGATAAAATCGACTCTTTGCTGGAAGAATTAAAGGCAAAAAAATTATTAGTAAAAAGCGAGGGCGCTCAAGTGGTCCTCCTAGAGGATTTAGATGCCCCACCCTGCTTGATTATTACTAGCGAAGGCACCACCCTGTATGCCACCCGGGATTTAGCCGCTGCCATTTATAGAAAAGAAAAATTACAGTTTGATTCTGCTCTCTATGTGGTGGGTAGTGAACAAAACCTACACTTTAAGCAGATTTTTGCCGTACTGGATCGTATGAACCATGCTTGGTCCAAGAACCTCCATCATGTGAGCTATGGACTCTACCGGTTCAAAGATGGAAAGCTTAGTACACGGGCAGGAAAAATTGTACTTCTCCAGGATGTCATCGATCAAGCTGTCCAGAAAGTGCGTGCTCTTATGCAAGAGAAAAATCCGGATCTGGAGAACCAAGAAGAAATTGCGGAAATGGTGGGTCTTGGAGCTCTTATCTATAACGACCTTTCCACAGACCGAAATAAGGATGTGGAATTCGACTGGAAGCGTATTTTAGATTTGGAGGGAGACACGGGGCCTTACCTACAATACTCCTACGCACGAGCCTCTTCTATTTTAAGAGAAGCGAAAAAACAGGGCTATACCCTGGGGAAAACTCCGAGCAAGTCCTGCCCCCATACTCTTATCTCTTGTCCCGAAGCCATGACTCTACTAAAAAGTTTTGGCGAGATGGAAAGAACTCTACTGGGAGCTGTTCGTCTACAAAAACCATCCATAGTAGCCCACTACGCCCTAGACGTAGCCAAAAACTTTCATTCCTTTTATAATTCCGTCAAAGTATTGGATCCAAACATTAAAAGAACAGAGGTGGAGGATCGTATTTCCGTGGTGGAAGCTAGCTGCCTAGTAATGAAAAGTACTTTTCACTTACTCTGTATGGGTGCCCCTTCCAAAATGTAGGCATGCCCTTACCGGTGAAAAGCTTATTCGATGCTCCTTACAAGGACCATACTGCTGCAATAGCTCTTTGTGACGAGGAGTGGGATATCCCTTATGGGTTGTAAAATCGTATAAAGGAAATTTTTTGTTTAATTTTTCCATATACCTATCTCTCGAAACTTTTGCCAATATGGAGGCTGCTGCAATGGATACGGATTTTTGATCTCCCTTAATATAACAAATTTCCTGGAGCCGTTGTTGCTGAAAAAAATCTCTTAATCTGGGGAATTGTTTTCCATAAGTTGGGTTATGTATAAAAAGGTCTGCTCTTCCAATGATGGGTACTTTTCCGTCGGATAGAAATACAGTATTTTCTGGTGTGGCAGCATGTGTTTTTTGAAGGATTGCCTCCACTGCCCTCGCTGCTGCCAATGAAGTGGCTCGAGAAATATTCCAAGTATCGATTTCCTCTCTTTTTGCGGAACCCGTGGCAAACAACCAAGCCGAGGACTGAATCTCTTCATACATACACTCTCGCCTCTCAGGTGTGAGTTGTTTAGAATCCCGCACAGGGGGTGCGGAATGGATGCTAGGAGACCATGCTAAGGCTGCTGCATATACGGGACCAGCCAAGCACCCCCGCCCAGCTTCATCTATGCCAAACACATGGCGTATACCTTTATTCCAAAGAAAGGTTTCCTCATTAAGCGTGGGGTGAGAGTTTTTCATAGAATTAGGAACTTTTAGATATTTCCCTATCCAGTACATCCACAGCCGCAGCGATAACAGGCTCTTCCAAGCTCCAATCCAGCCTTCCTCGACGGAATAAATCCTTTAAGCCAAGGGTGCCTCCCACTGCTAGAGAGCTTTTATAATCCTTTAGGGCTTCCTTGGGATCTTCTTTATACTTCCTTAAAAACTGGAGTGCTCCTATTTGAGCAATTCCATATTCAATATAGTAGAAAGGTACGGTGAAAATATGGGGTATTCGCTGCCAACTAGTGGACTGGTACTCCTCTTCCCCGGTTATATCCAATATAGATGGACGATAGGCATCGCCAAGTTCCTTCCATTTTTTGTCTCTACAAACAGCGTCTCCTCCCTCTTCATGGGTATACAGCCAGTGTTGAAAAGCATCTATTTTCGCTACCTGTATAAGTAGATTTGGAATAGCAAGTAAAGTTTGACGAATCAGCTGTCCTACAGCTTTCGGATCAAATGCTTTTTTCAAAGAGGATAAGCTCATGAGTTCCATACTCATACTTGCCACTTCAGAATATTCCATGGGTGCCCTTATTTGAAAAGGATCCTGCTCTCTAGCAAGAAAGCTATGAAACGAATGACCACTTTCGTGAATCAGAGTAGTTACATCACGATGGGCACCAACGGCATTCATAAAAATAAACGGCAGGCGGCTTTCTAAAAGAAAAGCTTGGTATCCTCCAGGTGCCTTTCCCACGCGGTTTTCTAGATCAAATAATTTTCTATCATGTAAAACTTTGTAAAAAGAAGCCAACTCCTCGTCCACATCCTGGAACAAAGTATACGTTTTCTTTTTTAATTCTTCCACATTGGCAAAAGGAGAATGGAAGGCTTCCCGGGTAATGTCTACAGATAAATCCCAGGAACGAAGGGAAGATAGGTTTAGTTTTTCTTTACGTTCTTCATATAACTTTTCCAGAAGAGGCAGCACATATTCTTTCACCCCACTGTAAAGGTTGGTACAGTCGCTAGGAGTGTAATCGTAGCGGTGTTTCGATTGAAACATATAATCTCGATAATTATCAAAGCCTGCATTTTTTGCCACCTGCCTTCGCTCAATAAGCATCTCATCAAATATGGCATCTAAGACCGGCTTAACTTCTAGCTGTTTTTGGGTGTTTAATTTATAGGCTTTTTCTCGCCGATTCCGATCCAGACTATTCTGTTCCAAAGCAAGTTTTTGGAGAGTAATTGTGCTGCCCTCCCAGTCCACAGTTAGGGAAGATCGCAATTCATTATTTTTCTGGGATAGGTTCTCAATCTTTGTAAAGAGAGGTATATTTTTAGAAGAGTATATAGATGTATTTGTCTCTAGTTTTTTTAATAGCAAGGGAGATTCTTTTCTACTGCGCTCCTTAAGAAATACATTGCTCAAAAGTTTTTCTGTTAGAGCTTGATCTTTCTCTGTATAAATAGGATTAATCTTTTCTATAAAAAATTTAAAACGATCTGCTATTTTTTTATCCTTCGTATCACAAGTGGAGTGAATATAACGAATCATATACTCTTCATCAATCATAGACTCTAACTCACGACACGCCCGGTGCCAATCGATAGCCATTTCATCCGTTGTAATTTCTTTTTGCAAGAGGGTATTATAGCAGGCAGAGAGGGATTCCGTGGAGTCCCACTGTATACCTTGGGGAAAAAACTCCCGCTCTTTATAGGGTTTTAAATGACTGAAATCTATACTCACAAATAATGACTAACATAGGGAAAATAAAAGGTCTAGGAACGGTGCAACTTTAGAATTTCCAAGTGACCACAATGAAGGTTGCTGTCTGTTCATAATTATCTTCTGGAGTATTCTCAAATTCTCTCTCCTTTTTGGTTCTTTGAACTGAAACAGATAGAACCTCTGATACAGGAACTTTTACTCCAAATTTACTTTCCTGTTCAGTCTTGCTGGATCCATTTTTATTATCCATTTTATAAAAAAACTCGGGCTTATACTTCCAGTCTAGAGTCCATGAAAGACCTACACCATATTGAGTAAAATACCCGGAGTGATTTTCACTTGACTCCTTTCTCTTAAAGGATTCATATCCAGGACCAATATAGGGAGTGATATTTATATTATTGTCAAAAAGATTGGTGAAAGCATGATTCAAAAGACTAGCAACTGAGTCTTCCTCATATTCATCTTCAGTAACAAATTTATAACGAATTTTTATATCTGAATTAAATATAACGTCAGAACTATTTACTCCAATTTCTCCAGATCTTCTTTTAAAATCAATCTCTGTATCGCCTTTTCGAGAGTTAGATGTATAATAAGTTACCTTCATAAAAAGCACATTCTTATCATTAATATTACAGTTTGCCTCTCCATTTATTTTATATATCTCCTGTTCAAAGTCACGTCGACTATCGGAATTAAAATTCACAGAACCACTTACTTTACCATCAATATTAAATCTATAGCATCGTTCATTTGTTCGCCTATTAGTTTCAATTTCTTTTGTATTTACACTTGTATTTTCCATTTTAATCGTACGTACCTTGAAGCGACTTAAAAATAAAAGCGACCGACTCCCTGGATACTCCTTCAACAGCTCATCTCTTAACTCTAAAACTCCCTTGCTGCTTCCCTTGGGATTTAAAGAAGCCCGTGATGCTAACAAAAGTCGCATGATAGGATAGCAAGTCGAGGATACACTTTTATATAGTGCCGTCTCATTCTTACTATCCAAAAAGTCCATCCGGCTTTTATTTTGAGATAAATATTGAGCAAAGGCATTCAAACCATCCTCCCTCAATTGACCGCTAAAATAAAAGTTGTATTCTGCATTGTAACTAGCAGCCAATCGGCTAAGTGCCTCTGCTTGACAATTTTCTGCGGCTTCCATAAAAAAGTTTTTCTTTTTCTTTGTCTGTTCAGCATCTAAAAAATAATGAACACTATCTCCATCACTAATCTTTACTCCAAAAAGTGCCCGCACTAAAGAGGGCTCTTCTGCCATGGATATGCCAGAAACAAAAGTGGAATAAAGAATCACTAAAAATAAAGGCTTACTCCATATTGATCGTTGTTTTTTCATTTTCATATTTTCTCCTTCGGTGATAATTAATAATGCACAATACCATAAATAGACAATAAGTGTCAACCCCCTTTACATTTTCTTGCCAAAAAAAAATCCATATAAAAAACAGATAGTTAGAGAAATTAAGGCAGGCATGCGCATGGAAAGATAAGAAAAGCCTGCCAAGAGCATCCAACCTTTTTACTCCACAAACCTAGAAAAACAACCACCCCACTGCTCGCCTTTGGGCCAAAAAACCTTAAGCTTTACATTATGTATGGAGGGTTGCTCTTCCAGTATCAACATAACAGAAATAAAAATAGAGCAAAATTCGAGGGCGCCGTGTTGAAATCTGCAGAATTAGAAAAAATAGTGGGTATATCCCTGTTTCAATGGTATTTAGAGAAAGGTCAGTAAATAAAAAGGTGATTTTTTTATGCCAACAACCGATACTAATAATGTGAGTACAAAAACAAAAAAAAAGTGCGAGCCTGAAAGAACGGATCTTTTCTTTAAATTTTTTGTGAAAGGACGCATCAACGAGCCTTTTACTGATCCTGAATACTTAATAGATCATGAGTATGCAAAAAAAATCCAGAAGTTAGTAAAAGCCAAGGGCAAAAAGAGAAAAGCAAAAAAGTAAGGCTAAGTGATCCCTGTTTACTCCACAAGCCTAGAGAACTATATAATAGCTCCATATTTAGATAGTTGGCTCTGGGTCATTCCTGGTTTACTTTTTCTTTGGTATTTTAATCGTGCAAGACCTATCAATAATATTGGACTAGATGGTTGGAGATATTTTTTTCTTTATCTCTGTTGCACTCCTCTATGAGGCAAAAATTCATAAAACGAGATTCATCCGTCGATTTCTCAATATACTAATCTTGATAATCACATTTCCTTTACTTACTTACTTACATCTCCAATATATCTCGGAATATATACCTGAAATGTACTATAAGAATAATCTTAGAGAATTACTAGCAAGATTACTTTTTCAGCAAAAAAACTGAGTTCTGTAGTTTACTCTCTCACAACCGTCCCTGGAATTTTTTTAACCCAAATTCACACAAAACATTAAACGGACAATTTCCCTGAAATAGGGGAGATATTATTGGAAGATCGGGAAACATTCTAAAAGGTTAAATTATTTTTGATCAAAACGCATGATTATTTTTCATACACGGTATTGGAGTTCAAATGAAGAATTTTTTAACACTCTTTCTTGTATTTATTTTTTCTTTGACACGAATTCTCTCCGTTTCACAAAACTCACAGTAAAGAAAACTTTGCATTCAACCGAAAGGAATAATGGAAGGTTAACGTAATAAAATTAAGGAGAGATTCCCATGTATCACTTTCTATTTTTCTTTAGAGCAATGTTTTTTCGAGTAAAGTCCATAATAGTACTGTTGTCCTCTATTTTTATACTGAGTGGCTGTAGCAACGGCATTGGCATTGATATTTTAGGGAGTTCGGTAAAGATACCGATTTTATCGCTTGTAACGGCAAGCCCGTCAAATGATGGAAATCCTATTTTTAAAGTAGAAAATCTAGAGGAAGATGGAATTGTAAGTATTTACTCTGATCCAGATTGTACGCAAGAGATTGAAATAGATTCAGACTCAATTACTTCTATTGGAACTGACGAAATAAGTTTAAATCTTTTCAATGAAATTTCTGGAGATGATGATTATTCTTACTATGCAAAACAGATAAAAGATGATGAGAGTTCCCCTTGTTCTTCTGGTGTCATATATACACTAGATACCATGGCTTCCGAACCTACGTTAGATTTGGCTCAAGGAACCGTCAGTCCATCAAGTAATAAAACACCTAGTTTTATGGTGTCTAATGTAGAAAATGGAGCATTGGTTAGTCTACACACAGATAGTAGTTGCAGCAGTGATTCAGTAGCATCAGACACATCTGATGGTGACTCTATTGTATTAAGAATAGAGACTGATCTAAGTGTCGATGGAACCTATACCTATTATGCAAAACAGGTGGATAGAGCTGGTAATATTTCTGGCTGCTCCAGTGCAGGTGTGGATTATGAATTGAATACAGATCCATTGCTACCAAGGATAGAGTTGGCGCAAGGAACCGTCAGTCCATCAAATAGTAACACAGCACCTAGTTTTACTGTCTCTAATTTAGAAGATGGAGCATTGGTTAGTCTACACACAGATAGTAGTTGCAGCAGTGATTCAGTAGCATCAGGCACCGCCAGTGGTGGCTCTATTGTACTGACAATTACTCTAATTAACGATGGAATCTATACTTATTATGCAAAGCAAGTGAATACAGAGAACAATATTTCTCCTTGCTCCAATGATGCAAGTTATACATTAGATAGACAAAGACCTGTTGTACCCACGTTATCACTAGCAACATCTACTCCTTTTAATGATTCTACTCCAACGTTTAGTCTGGGAAATTTAGAGATTGGATCTAGTGTTGGATTATATTCTGACGATAGCTGCAACACTTTGGTGGAGACCACGAGTGCAGTAACAGAAGTGAGTATGGAAATAGCATTATCTACACCGTTGGCTAATTATGGCATCTATTCTTATTTTGCAAAACAGGAGGATGGGGCTGGCAATGCCTCGGACTGCTCCAATGCGGTGATCTATGAATTTGTCAATACTAGTTTTAACTCCATTTGGCGTGTTGGAGACTCGGAATATGGAGATGGAAGTCTAAGTGTGACCCTTCCTCTAAGAGAGGGATATGAATACGATTTTACTGTTGATTGGGGTGATGGTTCTCAACTTCAAGCAGTTACTGCGTATAGTGCTACTATTACTCATGACTATGCAAATGCAGGAGACTACACAATTAAAATAACAGATCCAAAGTTTCCAGCTTGGTATTTTAATAATAAAGGAGATAAGAATAAAATTATTGAGGTAAAAAACTTTGGAATAGTGGGTTGGGAAAATTTGGAGCGTGCTTTTCATGGTTGCTCAAAACTTACTAAATTTACTGCAGGCACCACAGATACCTCTGGCGTAACGAGTATGTATAATATGTTTCGCAAGGCTTCGAGTTTAACTGAACTTGATTTATCTAGTTTTAATACATCTAGTGTAACGAGTATGAGCAATATGTTTCGCGAGGCTTCGAGTTTAACTGAACTTGATTTATCTAGTTTTAACACCTCTAGTGTAATCACTATGACTAGTATGTTTACTAATGTTTCGAGTTTAATATCCCTTGATTTATCTAATTTTGATGTTTCCAATGTAACGGCTATGGATAGTATGTTTTATGACACTCCCGATTTACTATCCCTTGATTTAAGAAGTTGGAACCCCAACAATGCGGTGAGTAAATATAATATATTTGGAAGCACGAACGATTATAACAATTATCTTGTTATAAAATGTAGTGCTACCCCTATTTTGGGTAAAGCCTGCGCCGTATCGCAATAAGAGATCTCCTGACTTAATCTTTATGTAAAGAAAACTTTGTATTCAGCCGAAAGGAGTAATAACAAGTCAAGGGCAAAAAGACAAAAGCAAAAAAGTAAGGCTAAGTGATCCCTGTTTACTCCACAAGCCTAGAGAACTATATAATAGCTCCATATTTAGATAGTTGGCTCTGGGTCATTCCTGGTTTACTTTTTCTTTGGTATTTTAATCGTGCAAGACCTATCAATAATATTGGACTAGATGGTTGGAGATATTTTTTTGCTCTAGTATTTATTGGATCCATTACCTTTACTTTAGTCCAATACATCCCCTATAGAATTCTTCTAAATTCCTTACTTATTTTTTTCTTTATCTCTGTTGCACTCTTCTATGGGGCAAGATTTCACAGGATGAGACTCATCACTCAATTTCTTAATATACTAATCTTGATAATCACATTTCCTTTACTTACTTACATACATCTCCAATATATCTCGGAATATATACCTGAAATGTACTATAAGAATAATCATCTATTCAACATCTTTCTTGCATCTTTAACTTCGTTATTCCTTTCCCAAATCCTTAGTTATCCCCCTATTGCAAACTGGTTATTCCCACACATATCTGACCTACTACTAAAGAAATGTGTGGAAATGGACAATAGTAAAGATCAAGAAGATAAAATTGCAATAATTACATTGGAGAACAATAAAGCTTATATTGCTTGGCTTTCAGAATTTTTTGAAAAAGAAAATTTAGATATTGAAAAGCAAATCATAACAATTATACCCATAATGAGTGGTTATCGAAAGGGAGAAGATCAGAAAATCAGGTGGAATGTGAAGTATCCCATAGATAAAGATGAAGATCCTAATAAATCTATCTCTCTATTAATACCCAGATCTGAAATAGTGACATTTTCTAAGTTTAATGAAAATTTTCATGCTTCTGAAAACTCCTAAGGCTAAATAGTTTTTATTTTTCTTTCTGCAACCTATACACAAACAAATATCGCAAATAGATCCGGGCCACATTTTGCTGCTTTATTTTTGATCAAAACGCCTGATTATTTTTCATACACAGTATCAGAACTCAAACTAAGAATTTTTCAACACTATTTCTTGTATTTATTTTTTCTTTGACACGAATTCTCTCCGTTTCACAAATTTTGCAACAAAAAGTTAAGACAATTCTAAATTGTTCCGAAACATTGTATAGCTAACAAATTATTGGATTTGAAAAATAACAAGGAGGTATTTTAAATGAGTTCATCTAAAATAAGTTTTTTACAGCGAAATATACATATCATAATGGTGCTGTTTTTCGTGACTGCACTGAGTGGCTGCAGCAGCGCCAGTGATACCTCAGAAGATTCCCTAAAAACACCAAGCTTATTGCTTGTAACTTCAAGCCCATCAAATGTGAAAAAGCCTACTTTCAAAGTAGAGAATGTAGAGAAAGATGGAACTATAAGTATTTACTCTGATCGAGATTGTACGCAAGAGATTGAAATAGATTCAGACTCAATTACTTCTATTGGAACTGACTTAATAAGGTTCAATATTTTAAATGAAATTTCTCCAGATGATAATTATTTTTATTATGCGAAACAGACAAATAATAGTGGCAAATCCTCTTCCTGTTCCTCTAGTGTTTCATATATACTAGATACTGTAGCCTCTCAGCCCACGTTAGCTTTAACAGAAGAAACATCGAGTCCCTCAGTAAATACAATGCCTAGTTTTCTTGTGTCTAATGTAGAAGATAGAGCAGTGGTTAGTTTACACACAGATCGTGTGTGTTCGGAGGCAAACAAAGTGGATTCAGGCACAGCTAGTGGTAACTCTATTACATTAGAAGCAACTGCTCTAAGTAGCGATGGAGTATATACCTATTATGCAAAACAGGAGGATAGCGCCCGCAATATCTCTGACTGCTCTAGTGCAGTGGAATATGAACTGGACAGAAATGTCCCTACACCAATGATAGGATTAACCCAAGAAACCGTCAGTCCGTCACAGAATACAACACCTAGTTTTTTTGTGTCTAATGTAGAAGATGGATCAATGGTTAGTTTACACACAGATAGTGAATGTTTGGAGGCAAACAAAGTGGATTCAGGCACAGCTAGTGGTAACTCTATTACATTAGAAGCAACTGCTCTAAGTAGCGATGGAGTATATACCTATTATGCAAAACAGGAAGATAGCATTGGTAATTCTAGCTGCTCCGATTCTATAAGTTATTCATTAGACACAATGGCTGCCGCACCTACTTTATTACTAGTAACATCTAGCTCTGCTGATAATCCTTTTCCAATTTTTAGTCTGGACAATTTAGAGATTGAAGGCACTGTTAGATTATATTCTGATGAAAGCTGCTCTACAATAGTACAAGATGAAGTTGAAATAACAGAAGAAAGAATGCAAATAACTCTATCTATAGCTTTAACTGATGCTGGCACCTATTCTTATTACTCGAAACAAACAGATAAATCAGGGAATATTTCAACTTGTTCCACTCCTATATCTTATGAATTTATCAGTAACAGTTTTATAACTGTTTGGCATGTTGGGAGCATGAGACATGGAGATAGAGACAATACCGTCACCCTTCCTCTAAGATCGGGGTATGAATACGATTTTACTGTTAATTGGGGTGATGGCACTCAACTTCAAACATTTACTACTTATCGTGACATTACTCATAACTATCAAAATGCAGGAGAATACACAGTTACAATAACAGGTCCAAAGTTTCCAGTTTGGTATTTTAATAATGATAATGATGGTATTTTAATAAGATAAAGAAAAAATTATTGAAGTAAAAAACCTTGGAATAGTAGGTTGGAAAAATTTAAAGCGTGCTTTTGAGGGTTGCGTAAACCTCACTAAATTTACTGCTGGCAATACAGACACCTCGAATGTAGTGGCTACAGATTCTATGTTTGGCCATACTTCGAATTTAACTGATCTTGACTTATCTGGTTTTGATACCTCTAATGTAACGAATATGAATTATATGTTTTCTAGCGCCATAGGTTTAACTGAACTTGATTTATCTGGTTTTGATACCTCTAATGTAAAAACAATGAGAGATATGTTCAGTAGCACTCTAGAATTAGTTGAACTTGATTTATCTAATTTTAATACCCTTAATGTAAAAGAGATGAATTCTATGTTTAATACTACTCCGAAATTAGTTTCCCTTAATTTGTCTAATTGGAACACCTCTAATGTAACAAAGATGCAGTATATGTTTAATCAGGCCTCGGGCTTAACTTCCCTTGATCTGTCTCATTTTGATACCTCTAATGTAACGAGTATGAAGAGTATGTTTCAGGAGGCTTCAGGTTTAAATTCCCTTGATTTATCTAATTGGAATACCTCTAGTTTAGAGAATATAGAGAATATGTTTCGTGATGCTACAGGTTTAAGATCCCTTAATTTGTCTAATTGGAATATTCCTAATGTGGAAGGGGATACTACCAGAATCTTTGAGAACACCAGTTCTCTTGTGCTCACTTGTTCTATGGAGAGTTTTTTTGGGAAAACTTGCACCAGTAATTAGCATTTGGATATAAAGCTCTGTATACCTCAAAACAAAGACTAGTGCCTCTTATCCCGGCTCTTTATTTTAGCGGATTTTCCAAAGAGTTTGCGGAGGTAGTAAATACGCCCTTGACGAACTTTTCCTCTCGAAACCACCTCTATCTTGGTGACTTTCTTCGAGCACAAGGGATAGATAATTTCCACACCCACGCCACCAGAAATTTTTCGTACTGTAAAGGTGCGGCTAGTGCCTTTACCACTTAGGCGTAGGGCTACTCCTTCCACCATTTGTATACGTTCCTTGGTGCCTTCCTGAATTTTTGCGTGCACTCGGATGGTATCTCCAGCACGAAATTGAGGGAGGTCCGAGCGTTTAAACTGTTCTTCCACTGAGGCTACTAATTTTGAAACATGCATATTGTCTTACTCCTTCTTATTACTCTCTGTTTTCTCTCTCACCCACTTGCTCACCCGCTTGTTCACCCAGTAAGCGATCTAAGGTGATCGCAACAGCTGACCGTACAGATAAATGTAAATACTCAGTTTCCCTCTCTGGACGCAAAGGCGGTAGCACCGCATCTGCCTTTCTGAGAAGGTCACTTTCTATACCCCAGCCCGTACCAAAAACCAATACTATGGGTTGGGAACTTTGCTGAAGCCGTACCTGTAGTTCTCTATACCTCATAATTTTTATTTTTTCCACTGTACGTGCCGAAGTCATGACTAAAAAGGGGGCACACCCCCATTTTTCTTCAATCTGGTCCATGGCCTCTTGGAGCCAGGAGTGAATTTGAACCCTGGAGAGGGCCTCTGCGCGGTCCTGGTTGTAGCTTTTGCCCGCACTGGACTGCCAGTGGTCAATAATTCGCTTGGCTATATTTTGTTGCTCCCTATCTGGGTTAAGGAGAAAATAGCCAGACACCCCATACGTGCGACAAGCCCTTGAAATATCATGGATATCCAGATTTGTAATGGCTGTATTAATCACCTGCCCCGATTTATTCAAAATGGAGTGGTGGAGGAGGCCCACATAGATGGGTGGGGAAAGTGGATCATTCATGGTTTTCTTGTCTCTGTATGAGGTCCGGTCGCTTGGCCAGGGATTGTTTTTGGGACTCTTCCTTGCGCCAGTGTTCAATGCGGGCGTGGTCTCCCGAAAGCAAGACTTCGGGTACGCTCCGGTTGCGAAAAGTGGAGGGTCGTGTGTAGTGGGGATATTCCAGCAGGCCATTGGAAAAGCTCTCTTGGGCTAGGGAGTCTTTATTGCCCAAAGCACCTGGGAGGAGTCGAACTATAGCGTCCACTACTACCATGGCAGCCAGCTCTCCCCCGCTGAGAATGAAATCTCCAAGGCTTAGTTCCTCATCCACACAGTCCTCAATAAAACGTTCATCCACTCCCTCATAATGTCCGCACACGATGATATAACGGGGTTCTCTTAGGTTCTCCACATGGGCTTGGTCTAGGGGCCTGCCCTTAGGGCTCATCAGTAGTGTTGTGGCCCGTTTTTCAGGGCGACGTGCTTGGGCGAACTCCCAAGCCCGGAAAAGCACATCATACTTTAAAACCATACCTGCACCTCCGCCGTAAGGAGCATCGTCGACTGTTCCCCTAGCGTCGTCGCTAAAATCACGAAGGGAGTGGAGGTGGAAGGAAACCAGTTCCTTGCCAACAGCACGACCAATAATACTTTCACTAAGCGGCTGGGAAAACATAGTGGGGAATAGGGTAATAATATCAATTTCCATCTCAGGCAACTTAGTATGTCTTGGCCTTAGAGTCAACAGAGCAAACAGCAATCAGCAGGGCTAGGGCCACAATAAGACCAGAGGTGTATAGTGGCCAAGAAATTCCCAGTCGAATAAAAAGATAGCCTGCTATGGGTGGACCCAGTATGCGAGCAAGGGATCCGCCGCTTTGGTAAATTCCCATATAGGCACCACTGTGTCCGGGAGGAGCTGCCTTCGACATTATACTCATCAAAGAGGGGTTGGTCACACTTTGTCCCACAGACAGGAGCAGGAGGAAGAAAACAAAAAAGGATATATCTGTTACAAATCCACTGCCCACCATTCCCAATATAAGGAGAATAAAGCCAGCAGTAATTAATTTTTGTTCTCCAAATTTTCTGGAGAGTTTACCTATGGCTCCCCCTTGAATCAGTGCCATCACGGTGCCCATCATGGCAAGGAGAAGCCCCGCACTTTTTGCATCGTAAAGGTAGCGCTCACTCACAAAAAAAGCAAAGCTCATTTCTAGTTGGGAAAACGCCAGGGTATTGAGGAAAAATAAGACGATAGGTAGAGATGTTTTTTTCAAACCCAGTGCTTTTTTTATCAAGGCAAAGCTAAAATGGCTGCGATTCTTCCGTCGTTCTTGGGAGTATAGGACTGTTTCTTCCAATACAAAGAAGGCAAAAATAGTGTTGCAAAGGATGAGGACTCCAGCCAGTAGCAAAGGCACGGAGTAACCGTAAGGGGCGAGTAAACCTCCTATGGCAGGCCCAAAAACAAAACCTAAGCCAAAGCCTGCACCAATAATTCCCATACCCTTGGCTCGATTTTCTTCCGTGGTGCTATCTGCAATATAGGCTGCTGCCGTGGAAATATTAGCGGCAAAAAAGCCGGTTACCAGTCGACAGAAAAAGATACTCCAAAAGGAGGCTGCGTATGCCATAACCAAAGTACTTGCTCCCATACCCAGCAGGGAAATAAGAAGTATGGGTTTTCTTCCATAGCGATCCGACAAGCTTCCCCAAACAGGTGCCATAAGAAATTGCATAATGGAATAAATTGCCATTACCCAACTCCAGCCAAACGCATCAGAGCCAAAGCTTTTTGTATAGTAAGGAAGTATGGGGATGACAATGCCAAAGGCAAGGAGATCGAAGAATACGATGAGGAAAATGACGAGAAGGGATTTCTTATTATCCATCGAAAATAAGCATATCTTTTTTTCTTGCTTTTTGGAATTTTATTCCTTATGACTAGAGTTATGATTAGAAGAAGTATGAACAAATTCTTATTATTATTTCTTATTTTTTGTAATGCGCTGATCTCCTCTCCATTCGCACTTGCCCAGTCCTCAACCTCTCAACAAGCTATCCTAAAAATTGATAACCAAGAGTGGCGCATTACCTGGGGCAACGAAGTCATTAGACCCCAAGAAAATATACACAACATAGTGATAATCAAAGGGCAGTTACGTTTTTTTGGAAGAGCCGACCGTATGGTTATCGCAGGTGGTAACGTTATTTTAGAGGATGGCTCCCATGTAAACGAGTCACTCGTCATCTTGGGTGGAAATTTGAAGAAAAGAAATGGTGCTTTTGTGACTGAGAACATACGCTTTGGCTCCCCTGACGATCTACCCGACTGGGTAGACTCCAGCGCCGCAAGACACATTATTACAGCCTCCAACTTAGACTTTGGCTTCTTCTTTATCTCCTTGCTAACATTGTTCCTGTACATACTGGGCTTGCTGCTGATTCGATTTTTTCCAAGCTTCGTAAACCATGTGGAAAATAAACTCCTTGCCTTTCCCCTGCGTTCCTATTGCTACTCTATTTATTCTGTCCTATTATTTGTACCCATCTTACTTATATTAGTAATCTCCATTCTAGGCATTTTCTTCATCCCTCTACTCTTTCTTATCTATTCGCTTATCTATTTATTTTCTATTCTCGCCTTGGCAAATTTTACAGGAAAACGCTTACCACCCAAAAAATTCCCTAATCCCTATCTTAGATTTTCCTATGGTTTCGTTGCAGTCCTACTAGTTTCTTCCATACCCTATATCGGTCCACTAGCGATCATAATCATTGCTTTCGGTATAATGGGTGCCACCATGGGAGTGCTCCTAAAGAGCAAGTTTGGTCAACACCAGTTAAGCAACACACCTCCCAAGCAACTTAGCTAGTGAACTTTGATTTCGTAAGAATAGTCTCCACCATCTGTATCAGATCTTTTATTTTTAACGGTTTTTCCATATAGCCGGCAGCACCGCTGGAAAGTATTTGCTCTTTAGAATAATTAGAAAACCCCGTCATTAAAACAACAGGTGGCTGCTTAGAGGATAACTTTTTAATATTACTCAACAGCTCCATACCATTACCATGGGGCATGGAAATATCACTCACCACCAGATCCACGGAATTTTTTTTCAGCGCTTGAAGCGCTTCATCTCCACTGTTTGCTGTGCGCACGTAATAATTAGCGGACTCCAACTGTGCCTTTACCACTTCACAGATATCCCAGCTATCATCCACAACGAGTATCAGTTTTTTGCTATCATCCATGAACGCTCCTTAGATTCCATGCTTCCTATCCATTATACTATTTTTCCCCAATCACCATCAATCTTCTTGCAATATTTCTTATTTAAACTATACATTACTTATGATGAAGGCAACATTTGCAGCAGGGTGTTTCTGGGGAGTGGAAGAGGCTTTTCGTATATTACCCGGTGTGGAAAATACCTCAGTTGGTTATACGGGTGGTACTACAGAAAATCCCACATACAAAGAGGTTTGCACAGGCAATACTGGTCACGCTGAAGCTATTCAAATTGAATTTAATTCTCACGTTATTTCTTATGAGCAATTACTCAACACGTTTTGGGAAATCCACAACCCCAGCACAAAAGATCGACAAGGAGCAGATGTGGGACGACAATACCGTTCTGCCATCTTCACCCACAATGAGGAACAAAAGTCCTTAGCCCATTCCACTATGAAAAAACAATCCTCTCGCTACAGCCAACCCATTGTTACGGAAATCACTCCCATGGCTTGCTTTTACCCAGCAGAGGAGTACCACCAGCAGTATATAGAAAAAGGAAACCGCACCTAGCTTTTATAAACAATTTCCACACTATTTAAATAAGTTTCCATTTTTTCCGTAAGAGTTTTAATTTTTTTGATATCTGATTTATTTGCAGCCATCTCCATATCAGCCCCTATAACAGATAATTCATGGAAGCCGTAACTCTGAGCACATCCAGCAATACTGTGACCAATGAGCATAATAGAATGGTAATTTTTCGACTTTATGGATTCTTTTATCACATCCATATCTTTCCAAATATTCTCTAAAAATTCAGGTGCCAGTTCTTGGAAGAATTCGTCTGGATAAATTTTAATGGCTTCTGGCATATCAACTCCGTTATTAATAATTATTATAACAGAGCTTCCCAGAGTCTTTCGTGTGCGGAAAAAATATTTAAATCCTTGGGCTAGCCAGCCTTTTTACTTTCTAATTCAGGTACGCTTTCTTGAGAATCCGAATGTAAACGCAATTCTTAACTACCGCATCTAGCGAATAATCACCATTTTAAATCCTTCATGATCTACAGTTATATCAGCGCTAAAAGGTTCTTATTCTACAGCGCAGTTATGTGTATGAAAAGTTCATCACCATTATCTATTTCTTCTACTATATACTTCTTATCATTAAATTTACTCTTTATGAGCTCAAAACTCCTATTACACGAATCTGAAATAAGCCGAAAACTATTTCCAGCTATACTCTTCGGAAGACTCAGATTAGCGTTTACATTATTAGTCAAGAACTAATTTGACCTTTTTTCTCAGAAAATTATAAAGATTTGTTTTTATTGAATTAATCCGATATTTTTCTTTTGCTTCTGCTCCAGCCCTAGCATCCTTTGTAGTGATAAAAAAGGTGTTGTTGTGTAAATAGATCCAAATTGAGTCCGAGGGGGACTCGTCCCAGTGCTCTCATTAGGAAAAGTTTATTCCTTGGCTGGTTCTGGTTTTTTGGCTTGTTTTTTGGCTTGTTTTTTTGTTGTTTCTTTAGGCTTTGCTGCTGCTGGTGCTGGTGCTGCTTCCGCTTTTGCCTCTTTGGGTTTTGGGGCAGGAGTTTTCACTAGGCCAGCCTTGAGTAATGCCCGAACCTTGTCGTCCCCGTTTAGCCACTTTCCCTTGAGGCCTTTAACCGCATACCTGCCTGTTTTCTTTTTATAAATTTTATGTTCTTTTGTGTCTTTTACTAGTTCCATTGTATCTCCGTTATTTCCTGTTCTATACCACTGGGAATGTCCCTTTGTCTATGGGTTATCTGTCTATTCATGATCTGGGGTAGGATTAGCAAAGCTGGTGTACTGGCTAAGCCAAGCTAGTTTCACTACACCCACCTGCCCAGAGCGGTGTTTTCCAATAATAATTTCTGCTACTCCTTTTTGTTCTGAACCTTCGGGGTCGTATTGCTCGTCACGATGAATAAACAATACTAAATCCGCGTCCTGCTCAATGGCACCAGACTCCCTTAAATCGGAAAGCCTGGGACGCTTATTGTCCCTAGAGTCCACACTACGATTGAGCTGTGAGGCTGCTATAACGGGCACCTGCAGTTCCTTGGCAAGCGCCTTGAGTCCCCGTGAAATTTCTGCCACCTCTTGCTCCCTATTCGATCTATTATGTCTAGCTAGGCCCGTACCCTGCATAAGCTGGAGGTAATCCACAATCACTAAACCCAGTCCATAACTACTCTGTATACGACGACACCGAGCCCGAATCTCCATAATATTTAAAGCGGGAGTGTCGTCTATAAACATGGGACACTCAGCAAGTTTCCCTGCTGCCTGCTGCAAACTCTTCCAATCCTTGTCCTGGAGTCGCCCTGTTTTTAAACGATAGGAGTCCACCCTAGACTCCATGGAAAGAAGGCGCATACCCAACTCCGACTTTTCCATCTCCATGGAAAAAATACCCACCGGCTTTTGATTCTCTATGGTGCAGTTAAGACCCAGGTTGAGCATAAAAGAGGTTTTTCCCATACCTGGCCTAGCAGCCACAATGATGAGTTGCCCTGGCTGCCAACCCGTGGTGAGTTTGTCCAAATCCGTAAATCCTGAAGACATCCCTGAGTGGTCCTTGGTCTTATTTTTTTCAATCTGGTCGAAATTACTGAGGAGAATCTCTTTCAAAGAGGAAAAAGCGTTGGTTTGCTTTTGGCTCGTAATGGAGAAAATTTCTTTTTCTATCGTATCTAAAAATCCTTCTTGCTCATCCACCCCCTCATTGGCTTGCTTTACAAGCTCCATGGAAGTTTGAATAAACTTTCGAAGCACGGACTTTTCTTTGACAATTCGACCATAACTGGGAACATTGGCAGAAGAAAACTCCAACTCCACTAAACCCGACAGGTAAGAAGCCCCTCCACATTTCTCCAATTCATCACTACGGAGCGCTTCTGTAACTGTAATAATGTCGGCTGGATTCCCTTTTGCAATCAAGCTCGTAACCACTCGAAAAATATGCTGATGACCTAACTTGTAAAAATCCTCCCACTGGAGTTGCAAATCAGCCATCGTATGGTGAGCATGGTTGTCCAAAAGAAGTCCACCCAATACTCCTCGCTCTGCCTCTATACTATGGGGAAGGGTCTTTAAAGCACCGCTAGGGGGAAAAGGCGCCCGGGCTTGCTTTGAAAATCCAACCTCTGCTTTTGTATCCAAGGCCTCTATACCTTTTTATACTTCTGTTACAACAGCTATATTCAATTGTGCCACCACTCCGTTCATCAAATGACAAGGAACTTTATGGGCACCTAGACTTTTAATCGGCTGAGTAAGCTCAATCTGCTTGCGCTGAACCTTCACTCCTTTTTCTAGGAGCTGCTTATGAATATCTTGATTGGTCACCGATCCAAAAAGCTTATTATTTTCTCCAGATTTACGTCGAATGGTAATGGTCAACGCTTCCATCTGATCCTTTAAAATTTCTTTTTCCTTCTGGACCAGCTTAAGTTTTCGCTGGAGAGCCCTCTTGTGGTGCTCCAACTGCTTCACCTGCTTGCTACTCGCTGGTATGGCCACACCTCTGGGAAATAAATAATTACGGGCGTGCCCAGGAGATACATTCACCACATCTCCAATCATTCCAAGTGTTTCTACTATTTCTTTTAATATTACCTTCATGTTTCATCCCTTCAATTCTTCTTCCTTTGGCGGCTTTGGTTGCTTGGGTTGGATGCGATTACGAAACTGAAACCACAAATCAAAAAACCCAAAGCAAACAATCATCGGGGCTAGGAAAAGTAAACCTATACCATAAATAAGCACCCTGATGGGAGCAGCCAAACGAAATATATCCAAAAAATAGGCCAAAATACTCATACCATGGAATAAATAAAGAACAATAAATACCTTTACTAGGTTATTTCCAAGCACCATGTAGGGTTCTGGAGCGAAAATCATCAGCGCTAGGCAGATCAAGCAGGGCCAGACTAGCCACTCAGGGGTGGACCAGCGCCTAAGAAAATCCCGGGGTACTCCTATACGCTGTTGAAAATTTTGGGGATTCCAGGACAGGAGAATAATAATGGGAGCAGAGCACAGGATTAAGACCAACGTCAACAATATCCCTGGGCTTTCCCGTAAAACAAGGTTGGGTTCTTTGAGAAGTTTTTCAATATCTGCTCGAGAGGCGTCGGTAAGGGCAGCCTTATTTTCTTCCAGCGCTCCCTTGGCAATGCCCTGAATAACGATAGTGGCCTTGGCCTGGATCTTTTCTATGGATCCGCCTTGCTGCAACCACAGGGAAAATGCCCCTCCAAGGCTAAAAAGCACCAATAGTATCGCCAAACCAACCGACTTCTCCACCGTATACTTTTTATCTAAACCCAACCCTATCGCTAAGGCAGGCAAAGGACCCAAGATAAGATAGGAGAGAGATAGACCGGGGCCAGCAATGATACTACAAACCAAAAAACCAATCGGTATAGAAGCATATGCCCACAGGCGACTGTTCCCAAATGCTCCCCGATAGAGATAAAAGATAGGCACGGGAGTGAAAATAGTAAGAATAGTGGAAGTAAAGAAAAAGGAAGCCAATAGGCAAAGGGCAAGGTTAAATGCCCAAAAACTGTGCTCCCGCTGGATCATTCCTTAGGCGAGTACTCCTCAGACTTTGACTCTGATTGTGGCTCTGGCTTTGACTCTGATTGTGGCTCTGGCTCTGACCTTGGACTCTTGGCTGGTCTTACATCAGTTACCGACGCACTCAGCGATGGTTTCATTATGGGTGTTGGGCCTTTCAAACTTTTTATGTCCTCTGGACTAACTCCGTCGTTCACACGAACACTCATATAGAGCGTTATGTTTTCGTCGATACCCAAATTCCGCTCCAGCTCTGCCACTGCTCCCGTATCTCCCGTATAAGCGAAATACTGGTAGTGACTCCTTAGCTCATTTTTTATCCTAACGGCCAGCTTGCGCTTTCCCCAGATCTCGTAACAAAGAAGCTCTCCGTCGTGTTTTTTGAGGATGTCCTCCACTTTGCTGCGAACAGCATTATGGACCTCCTCAGTACTAGATAGTTTCGTAATGACAGTTGTCTCGTAACCAGGCATACTTTTTTCTCCTTCAGGTGCTATTTCTACCACATAGCATTTATTTATCAAAGTCGGAATTCTTGAATCGGAGAGAAAAATCGTCTATCTTGGATAAATATATGGAACTAAAGCAATTATATGAGGATTTTTGTGCCTGATACGGTCCATTACAACGCAGCCATCCTAGCCGCAGGCAAAGGCACCCGCATGAAAAATGACCTGCCCAAGTGCCTAGCCCCACTAGCAGGTCGACCCATGCTTTTCCATATTACCGATGTTTTACTCCAGACCCCCTCCTGTGAGCAGATTTGCTTTGTGCTGGGCTTTGGAACCCAAACCGTCGCCCAAGAAATAGAGTCATGGAAACTGCCCAACCTACGGGAACGCACCCTCCTTGCCATACAAAAGGATCAAAAGGGCACAGGGGATGCGGTTGGCTGCGCCTATGATGCCCTATCGTCGAAAAAAAAACCGTGGCCCATCGTAATTCTGAGCGCAGACACTCCTCTCGTCACAAAAGAAGTTCTCCAGAACCTACTCCACCGACACAAAAAACAAAACGCCCACCTCACCGTGGGAACCATGACCGTTTCCAACCCCACTGGCTATGGCAGGATTTTTGAAGTGGACGGTTGTGTGAGTGCCATTGTGGAGGAACGGGAAGCTAGCCCCAAGGAAAAGGAAATATCCACCGTCAACGGCGGCATCTATGTGGTAGAACCTGACTTTCTACAGGAATTCCTTCCCAAACTCAAAGCCAGTAAACAAACGGGGGAAATTTATTTTACGGACACCATTGCTCTGGGTAGCAAGGCAGGTAAAAAAATTGTGGGCATGGACATATCTGAAGAATACTTAATGGGGGTAAATACAATGGAACAACTAGAAGAAGCAAATCGAGAAATTCGTATGCGTATAGTAAGAGAGTGGCTGGAAAAAGGAGTAAATATTTTGGATATAAACCATACCTATATGGACGCCACCGTAGAGTGCTCCCCAGGAGCCACCATCGAACCCAATACGTATATCTACGGAAAGACGAAGCTAGGAAAGGATGTGCATATTGAATCGGGAGTGCGACTAGAAAATGTGAGTGTGGGAGCAGGAACCCATATACGCGCCAATAGCTATTTGCGGGATTGCACCGTGGGAGAAAATGTGGTGTTAGGACCCATGGCCCATATTCGACCTGGAACCACCGTCGGTAAAAATGCAAAGATAGGAAATTTTGTGGAGCTGAAAAAATCCCATATTGGAAACAATGTGAAAATCAGTCACCTTTCTTATGTGGGGGATACCCAAGTGGGCGACGGCTCCAACCTCAGTTGTGGTTTTATTACCTGTAATTTCGACGGAGTAAAGAAACACAAAACAACGATCGGAGAAAATGTATTTATTGGCAGTGACGTGCAAACCATTGCTCCCATAACTATTGAAGATAATGCCTATATCGCCGCTGGTAGCACCATTCATAAAGATGTTTCCCAAGGCGACTTTGCCATTGCCCGATCCCAACAAACGAACAAAGAAGGCATGGCTAAGCGATTCTTGGCCAGAAAGAAATCCTAGTTCTATGTGTGGAATTGTAGGCTATGTGGGAAAAAAACAAGCGCTGGATATTTTGTATACAGGGCTGGAGCGATTGGCGTATAGAGGCTACGACTCTTCTGGCATTGCTCTTATGGATAATAGGACAAACCAAACTCACCTCGCAAAAACACCGGGAAAGTTAGAGGAGCTGAAAAAGCATTTAAGCACCCTGGAGGGATCTTGGAAAGACAACAGCACAACGGGAATTGCCCATACCCGCTGGGCCACCCATGGAGAATCCACTCAAGCCAATGCCCATCCCCACAGGTCTGGATCCATCACCATCGTACATAACGGTATTATTGAAAACGCCCGAACGCTAAAAAAATCTCCATGCCTCTCCGATACAGACAGCGAGGTGTTTGCCCACATGGTAGCTGAAAAATGTGCAAAAGGAGTGCCTCTTTTAAAAGCCGTAACTTCTTGTTTTTTGCAGTTGGAGGGAAACTCCGCTTTTTTAGTAATGGACCACAATAATCCCAAAACCATTATTGCCATTCGCAAAGGATCCTCCCCCCTTGTTCTAGGAAAGGGCAACGGAGAAACATTGGTAGCAAGCGACACTCCCCCCATCCTCAACCACACTCGCGAAGTATACTTCTTAGAAGAAAACGAAGTGGCTGTGCTCACCCCTGATGGATTCCAAGTTTTTAATCTACGGGATCAAAAAGAGAAGAAAGGTTTCCCTGGAGACTATCGACTGGGAAGTGGACTCCATGAACAAAAAAGGGTTTCCCCACTTTATGCTAAAAGAAATCCACGAACAACCCGACGTTCTTCGACAAACCCTCCAGGGCTGGCTCCACCCCGACGGTAAACAATTGCAATTAAATATAAAAGACATGTCCAAAGCAAAAAGCATTCTTCAAAAGGCCTCCACCATACACCTCATTGCCTGCGGCTCCGCCTGGCACAGCACCCTCTACGGCAAAATACTCTTGGAGCGATTTGCAAGAGTGCCCGTAAACTGCGAACTAGCCCATGAGTTCCGTTACCGCAACCCTGCCCTACAGGATTCCCACCTAGGCATTGTGGTAAGCCAATCCGGAGAAACAGCGGACACCCTCGCCGCAGTAAAACTTATGCAAAGCCAGGGCATGGTGGTTTTTTGCATTACTAATGTTCGCGGCTCCTCTATCGACCGCGCCTGTGACGGCACTTTTCTTATGAAAGCCGGCCTGGAGATAGGCGTGGCCAGCACAAAAGCTCTATGTGCCATGCTTGCCACTTTTGTGACCCTATCCATTGTTATGGGTCGCATTCGCAATACGGTCACACAGAGAGAGGAAATACTGTGGAGACAAGCTATTAACCAACTTCCTGCCCAAGTGGAAAAAGCCCTCAGCCAAACAGACTATAAAAAACTTTCAGAGAAATTTGGCTCCATAAAAGGCTATATTTTTATTGGCAGGGACGTCTACTTCCCCTTGGCCCTAGAGGGTGCTTTGAAAATTAAAGAAATCGCCTACGTACACGCCGAAGGATTTGCCGGCGGTGAACTCAAGCACGGTCCCCTCGCCCTCGTAGACGAAAACATGCTGGTGATTGTACTCGCACCTCAACCCAAAGACCCCACCCACACAAAAATTCTCAGCAACGGTGAAGAAGCCCACGCGCGTGGTGGAAAAATATTCGGCATCGGCAGCGAAAAAGACGAAGCACTATCTACCCTAAGCGATTTTTTTATCGGTCTGCCTTATGGACCCCTCAAAGAACTCAACGCCATTATATCCCTAATCCCACTGCAACTACTTTCCTACTACCACGCCAAGGCCAATGGATATCCCATCGACCAACCTAGAAATTTAGCAAAAAGTGTGACAGTGGAATAACTATCAATACTTTTGCTTTTCTGGAATAACCCCACGAACACCACCTCTGGGATCCAACATATCACCGTTTCGTCGAGGAATTAAATGAATGTGACAGTGCTGTATTGTTTGTCCCGCATCCTTGCCACTATTAATACCAACATTAAATCCAGAAACCGTTTTATCTGAATTTTTAATCTCGTCTTTCGCACCAGCCATTAAAAAATGAACCGCGTTTATTTCAGGTTGGTAGAGTGCAAAGTAGTCAGAGACGTGTCGCTTGGGAATTATAAGCGTGTGGTGTTTGGTCACGGGAAAAGCATCTCGAACGGCATAACAAAGCTCATTCTCTGTGATAATACGAGGCTTATCTATCTCACAAAAAAGACAATCTTTTTCCCGCTCCTTATAGCTTTCCACCACTCCTCTAAGGAATAGCACAATGCTTGGAGAGTGGAAATTAGGAAAAATAAAAATCGCGTCGCATTACCTCCCCCTCTCTGACCATAAGAGTTATGATTTATAGAAGTTCTTACAAACAGTATTAAATGTGACGCTGGAACAGATTTATTATACTATTGACTCAAGAAAGTTTTAGGGGAATATCTCGGTGATCTATTTTGACAATAATTCCACAACTAAGTTTTCGCCAAGTGTTGTTCGCTACTTGCAGGAGGATTGCAGTGCGGACTGGGGAAATGCATCGTCTGAGCATTTATTTGGTCAAAATTTAAAAAAAATCATTGAAGAAGATCGAAGCTATATTTCCAACTTTCTTGACGTATCAAAAAATACTCTTTTATTTACAAGCGGTGCTACAGAATCCATTAATAGCATTATCCATCCTATTTTTTTCAATGCGAATAAAATAGGCACAATCATTAGTTCCAAGATAGAGCATGAGGCAACACTTGCTGCCATAGACCGATTAGGGAAAGCTGGCATTACTGTTCTATGGGTTGAAAATGACAAAAATGGAATGATTATTGAAAGAGATTTAGAGCGACTGGTTCGGGAAAATCCCCATGCCCTTGTTTCCCTATTATATGCAAATAATGAAACAGGCGTGGTGCAAAATGCTAGGAAGATTGTGGAAATTTGTAAGGAATATGGATGCCTCATTCACTTAGACTCTGCCCAAATGCTGGGCAAGGGTGAACTCAATCTTTCTGATCTAAACCTAGATTTCGCAAGTTTTTCTGCCCATAAAATAGGGGGCTTAAAGGGTATGGGGCTATTGTATGTAAAAAATCCAGATAATTTTGTCCCCTTTATTCTAGGTGGTGGACAGGAGCAAGGTCTAAGGGGGGGAACATATAATCTAAATGGAATTAGAAGCTTTCGGCTGGCTCTAGAGGATGCCCAAAAATGGCGTGTAAAAAATATCAAGGAATTACGAGATAGTTTTGAGAGGCAAGTACTAGAGATTAGTGATGGAATTATTATTAACTGTCAGGACTCGGATCGTATTTGTAATACAAGCAATGTCTTTTTTCCAAATATACCAAGTCAGGCAGTGGTTTTAGAGCTATCGAGAAATGATATTTGTGCCTCAACGGGGTCAGCTTGCAATTCAGGAACTGCTGATCCAAGCCATGTGATACAGGGGCTTGACTTGAGTAAGGAATATGCTGCATCGTGCCTTCGCTTCTCCCTTGCAGATTTTAATACCCATGATGAGATTAATCAGACTGTGAGAATTTTGAAAAAAATTATTTCCAAATAGCCCGGCAAGAGACAAAATAATGCTATACATTGAACCGTAATATAATATAAACTGTAGATTGGTTAAACTTTAACTATTTACTATTAACTAAAGTTTAATTGAAACAAGGGTGTGTGTGGTGAAATTTGGTGGTCATGAAACGTTTCATTTGCGAGACAGTTGGACGTTCAAGGGATTAAAAATGCTAGATGAGCAGGGCGACCTGTTTCATAACTCTGAAAAATCCATTGAGTTGTTGGGTGTGGGCACTAATATGGTTAAATCCATACGACACTGGTTGATCGCCACAGAGCTTGCTGAAATCAAAAACGGAGAATTAAACTTAAGTTCCATGGGTACTTTGCTTATGGCTCATGATCAATATTTCGACAGACTTGGCTCAGCATGGATTTTACATTATCTTCTAGCCTCTAATAAAGAAAGTGCCACCACCTGGTTTTGGTTTTTTAATAAATTTGGCATCAGTGAATTCACATCAGAATCTGCGGTTCATTATTTAGAGAACTATTGCTCCTCTTTAAATAAAAGAGTAAATTCCAACACTTTAGTTAGAGACATCAATACATTGTTAAGAATGTATATAGAGCCTGAGTTTACAGGAAATCAAACGCCTGAAGATAATAATATCTGCCCCTTATCCAAGCTTTCACTTATTCAGAAACAGAGGAATGGCACCTATAGAGTACATTCTCCTGACTTAGATGAATTACCTGTTGAGATATTTGGATATTGTCTCATTCAATTTTGGATAAAAAAATTAAATAAAATCCCTGAATTTTCATTTGATGAGTTGATTAGCAAAGACACCTCTCCTGTGAAGATTTTTTGTTTGAACAACGACAAAACAGTGGAGCTATTGAGCATTCTAGTTGAAAAATATCCCAAGCAATTCAGCTACCATAGAGCAGGGGGATTTTTTACCATCTCCATATATTCATCAAAAATTCAAAAATTATTAAATGCGTATTATGGAGAATAGTATGACGAAGAAAAGAGTAAAACAAAAATCCTTGTTTGACGATATCTTGATTAAGGTTGGAAAGAATTTCTCCAGATCCACTAGCTTAAAAATGGATTTTCAAGATAAAAGCTCCTTAAAGCATTTAATTGTATCTGAAAAATTCCAAAAAAACTTCAACAGCATTTGTCCTTCATTTATAGATAACAATTCCAATCAAAGAGTTCATGTTATTTCAGGCACTCCTGGGGTTGGGAAATCTACTTTTGCCGTATTTCTAGCAAGATGTTTATCCAAAGGGAATAAAGGGAAACTGACCACAATTGTTGAACAGCAGGAAAAAATGCTCTCTGCTAAATTTACGAAAAACTATAAGCAAATAACTAAGGAAAACTACCTGCCCATATTTCTTAATGGAGATGAGGGAGAAATCGAAGATGCTTTTTACGAAGCACTAAAAGTTGCTTTTACAGAGCATGATCTTTCTCAGGATTTTGAAGGTTTAGCCCAAAAAAATTCAAATAATGCCTTTGGCGTTATTACTAATTGGAAAAAAAATTATCCATTAAAATTTGAAGAATTTAAGAAATTTGTTGATAGCAATTATGATGAAGGATATGAGAAATTCCAAAAATCATTGAAGAGAAATCGAAGAAATGCTCAAAAATTCTTTTTTAAAGCATACAAGCAAATCACAGGAGGAGCAAGTATTGCCTCGTATCGACATGGACAGGTCATAGATTTATATAAAAATGCAGCTATCCTATTAAATAAGAAAAAGTTTTCAGGGATTTTTATCGCTTATGATGAATTTGGAAAGTACTTAGAGCGAGGGGTGAGACACCCCAATGATTTTGACTTGCAGTTTTTGCAGGATATGGCAGAGTTATGCAATAAGGGACAAGAGTCACATATTCACTTGCTTCTAATAACACATTTGCCTATTTCCCAATATGCCACACAACTTCCAGCATCTATTCAGCAAGAATGGACGAAAATTGAGGGTAGATTCCAGCAGTCTTCGTTCAACAGTAGCTATGAATCAAGCTATACAATTCTTGGTTCAGTATTTGAATCCAATATAAAAGCCGACAACCCCAGTGCATGGAAGAAAATTTCCGCACTTTCAAAAAAATGGGTAGATGTAAATTCATCTACTCGTAATTTCCCTGACGTATTTAATACTAAGTATGTTGAGGAAATAATAAGCGAGAGTTTCCCTCTTCACCCTTCTGCATTTTGTTTACTGCCATTATTAAGTGAAAAAGTTGCGCAAAATGAAAGGACGATGTTTTCATTCCTAACAAGAGATGAGGATTCTTCTCTGCCTAGATTTCTAAAGAACAGTTTTCTTTCAACTGACCAACTAAACTATATTGGCCCTTTTGATTTATACAGTTATTTTAAGCAATTAATTGAAAATGACATGGCAATAGGTGGCGCCTATAAAATCGGACTCATAGTTAATGAAGTGTTGAACTCTCTAGATAGTTCTCAAAAATGCGAGAAAGATGTAATTTCACTACTGGGAATCGCAACAATTATCAACAACAGATCTATTTTCAGAATTACATCAGAGTCCATACAAACCACTTTGTCTGGATTGTATAAAAGTGATGAAGTGGATAAATCCATTAAAACCCTAGAAAAATCCAAATCCATTATTTATGACCACACAAAATCTGAATATGTTCTTTTTGAAGGTTCTTCCATTGATATTGGAGAAGAGATTAACAAAGCAAGGCAAACAAGACTAACAACTGCTGGCTACATTAATATTTTAAAGAAAAATTTCAATCTAAATTTCATAGTGCCCAAAAAATATAATTTTAAAAATGGAATTACTCGATATTTCAGAGAAGAGGTCATTTCTATAGAAGAGCTGATGGCAAAAAAAATAGCCACAGACTATTCAAAAGAAGACGGGAAAGTCTATTACGTCATTCCATTTACAAATAGCGACATGACGGCAATAAAAAATCATTTAGAAACATTGAATTTAAAATCCAGTGTTTTTGTACTTACAAACAAACCGCTGGAAATTGAGCGAGAATTATTAGAGCTACACGCAATAGAGGCTGTTTATTCTAAGAAAGAAATTCTATCCTCTGGACCAAAAGTAAAGAAAGAGCTCGATCATCATAGAGATACAGCTAAAGAAATAATAAAAAAATCTTTAAAGAAAGCCAGATCTAATGTGAATATGGATGTAACCGTCAATTATAAAGGCAAGGTTTTATCCAGTAGAGTTAATCAAATTCTAGATATTTCCAATTTTGTTTCAGATATATGCGAAGAAGAATACCATTCTTATCCTGTTTTTTACAATGAAATGATCAATAAAGCCAAGGCAAGTACTCCCATAATTCAAGGTAGAATTAGACTGATATCTGCTTTTGACAAGTGCCATTTAAACCGGTATGGAATTGAAGGAGGAGGCCCTGACTTTTCACTGTACAAGTCACTTTTAAAATCCAACTCCTTTTCTTTTGATACAAACAATGACGGTACTAAGACTATCAATGGCCTTAAGAAAAATAGTACTTTAATTCCGCTCTTTGAAGATTTTCTTGCTTTTTTGAAAGAGTCGGAGCAGACCACTATATCCATGGAGACATTAATAGAGAGATGGAGAAAACCACCTTTTGGCATAAGAGTTCCTTTAATTCCACTTTATATGAATTTATTTTCTCGCATGACTTCCTCTCCAATAAGTTATTTCCATGACGATGTATTTGTAGGAAAGCTAGATATTGAATTATTTGAAAACTTGATTAAACAGCCCAAAAAATACTCTCTACGAATGCTCCATTTAGATAAAAAAAGAATGGACTTTTTGAAAAGAATTGGAAATGCTTTTGCCAAAAATATTCCTTATAAATTCAACACCGATAACCTTGATTTTCTGAAAACAGCAAAAATCATTTCAACCTATTATAGCTTAATTCCAAGTTTCACAAGAAGATGCCCAGCACTCACGCGACAGCAAAAAAAGCTTATTGCGCAACTTGAGGTTTTTAAGCAACCAGAGGAATTTATTTTATTTGATTTGCCAAATGTCTATACAGGAAAGGCATCAGGTGAGCTTACCAGTTCTGAAATAAACAATTTTATTTCTTCCCTAGAATCTGATTTAAATGAAGTATTTAAAATATACGTTGACCTAGTAGGGCAGCTAGCAGGACTTCAAAAAGAACATTTACTGAAGCTGCAAGAAATAACAGGAAAGCAAGCTTTTCCAACAATAAAAAAGGGCGCACCATTGGCAAAATATTGGAAAAATGCTTTACTGATGCTATCTGACAAAACTCTATCCTTTCCTTATAGCGACAAAACCCTAATGTTTGTAAATCGAATCAACCAGTTGAATGATAAAGCAAACAATCAATCCATCGTGGAAACTTTAGCTGATTCTTTAACTGGGGCTAACCCAAAAAGTTGGAGTGAAAAGGGACTCTCTCTTTTTGAGCATAATATAAGGTCTGCTATTTCTGAAATAAAACAAATTCATTATTTAAATTTAAACAGTGGTGAGGGTGTTACAACTATTTCTAGTTTTGATGAATCTGGAAAACCATCTTTCAAAGAGATATTAAAATCCAACTCCCAAACAAAGAAGCTTAGCTCCATCATTAATTCAATTCGGACAAATATAGAAAATTTAGAAGATATAGAGAAGAACACTGTTCTTTTAGAACTGCTAAATGAGATTAACAATAAAAAAAATCAGCCCACAAAGGTGACTAACAAGTCAACCATTGGTGCGGCATGGGGGTAAAAATATGAATTATTTAGATATAGATTCTACTGCGCGACACATCTGTTCACTATCTGGTGGTAAAGACTCAACAGCATTAGCTGTCTACTTAAAAGATAAAATACCCAATATTGAATATGTATTTTGTGATACCGGCTCGGAGCTAACTGAAACATACGATTTCCTAGACCGTGTGGAAGCATATTTAGGTGCTAAAATTGTTCGTTTAAATAGTGGAAAGGGTTTTGAGGAGTATTTAAATAAACACATGAACTATCTACCCTCTCCCATGTCTCGATGGTGTACCGCTGAAATGAAAATTAGACCTTATGAGCAATATATTGGTAAAGATAAATGCTATTCTTATGTGGGAATTCGAGCTGATGAAAATCGAGAGGGCTATATATCAAAGAATGATAATATTATCCCTAAATATCCCTTTAAAGAGGATGGAATTGATAGAGCAGGAGTCTATAAAATTTTAGAGGACTCTGGTCTTGGTTTGCCAAAATATTATGAATGGCGTTCCCGTTCCGGTTGTTATTTTTGTTTTTTCCAGCGGTCTATTGAGTGGGTTGGTCTACTGGAGCGTCACCCCAAACTATTTGAGAAAGCAGAAGCATTTGAAAAAATGGGATATCGAGGTGACAAAGTAGATTTCACTTGGGTCAAGGGACGAACACTGGACTGGATAAGAAAAAATAAAGATGAGATTAAAAAAAGGCATAACGACAGGATGAAGAAAACACTTGAAAAAAAAGTACACACCAATATACATGATGTTTTTGAGAGTGCTGCTAGTGAGGAATCATCGGCAAGAGCCTGTAATATTTGTGACTTATAAGAGATATAATGGAAAATAGAAGTTTAAATTATGAGATTCGATCCAAGACTGCGATGGAAAGATATGAGTTTTCCAGACCTGTAAAATTTGCACTCAGAGATCTAGTTATTAAAAAAAATTGGAGTTTCTTTGATTATGGTTGTGGAAAAGGCTCCGACATCTCATTTCTTAAAGGATTAAATATTGAATCAAACGGATATGACCCTTATTTTTTCCCAAAAAATGAGAAAATAAAATCTGATATTGTAAATCTAGGGTATGTAATAAATGTAATAGAGGATCCAGAGGAAAGAAAATCAACCATCAAAGAAGCATACTCACTTGCAGATAAATGCCTGATTGTTTCAGCACAAACAAAAGCAGCTGCCATTCATGATGCACAAGAATTTGGTGATGGCTGTCTTACAAAAAGAGAAACCTTTCAGAAATATTTTTCACAAGAAGAACTCAAGGCATTACTATCCGACGTTTTAAATACTACACCATACCCTGCTGGACCAGGAATTTTTTATATTTTTAAAGATGAGAGTGCTCGGAGTGAGTATTTAACAGTTCGTTACGATTCCACACGTTTCCTCAGAACAACAGAAACGCCATTTTTGAAACAAAAACGCTTCTACCCTCCCATGAATGAGATAAAAGAAGAAAAACTTAGTAAAAGCTCTTCTGTAAGTGATTTAGTAGACTGGGTGAGCACAAGAGGTCGTTTTCCCACAGAGTTTGAATTTACAGGATATGAGGAAATTTCCAAGCTAGGGGTTCAACGGAATTTTTTAGAAAACTGGGTATTAAACAATCTAAATCAGGACGCTTTTGAGAATGCGAAAAAAGTTCGTAGGCAAGATATATTACTTATGCTTGCCCTCACCCGACTTGATCAGAACGGCAGACCTAAGCTAAAAGACCTTCCCCTACAAAGCAGCTTAGATATAAAGGCATTTTTTAAAACCTATAACAATGCAGTTCTTAATGCGGACAAATTGCTTTTTAGTGTTGCTGATCCCAAAAGAGTTCAAGATGCCATACAGCAATCTGAGGTTGGCAAAAAATTACCCGATAGTATTTACCTGCATACTTCAGCCCTTCCATACGCTCCAGATATTCTCCAAATATTTGTAGGCTGTGCCCGTGCTGTTGTGGGAGATGTGGAAGGTGATGTAATTATAAAAATTCCCAAAAAAGCCACCTCTGTTTCATTCTTACTATATCGTGATTTTGATAGCTCTCCCCATCCTGAATTAATGCTATCTGTGAAGGTAAAACTAAGAGAAGCAAGGATTTATTCCAGAAACTACACAAAATCGGACAATCCTCCTATTTTGCATAGAAAAGAAACATTTGTTCACACCAGCTACCCTTTATTCAATAAATTTAAAAAAGAAACCAAAAAAGAAGAATCCTTAGGGCTTTTGGGAAGAACAGATATTGGTTTCAAGAAAAATTGGGAAAAGCTCACAGAAAATATCACCTTGAGTTAAAGATGGAAAATATAATTCATTATAATAATTTAGGCGATATTGTGGCAGAAGAGTTCAAAAAATCTCAAAAAGAAATACTTATTTTTTCTCCTTATATTACCACAAACGCCTTAAAGAAAATTCTTGATCCAGTATCATCAGGTGTTCATGTTTCTATTATTACAACATGGAAAGTGCAAGATATAGCTTATGGTGCCAGCGAGCTTGCCTCCTATGAGTTTGCAAAAAAAAGAGGGTTTCAGTTTTTTTTGAATCAACAAATACATTTAAAAACATACCTATCTGACCATAAAAAAGTAATTACAGGCTCTGCCAACTTAACCAATAATGGTATGGGATTCTCCTCCAACCCAAATAAAGAAACTCTTGTAGAAACAGACTGTTGTCCAGGCGATTACTTGCATTACTTGCTATCAATATTACGTGATTCCAAATTAGTTGATGATGAGATTTTTGCTTATTTTAAAGAAAAATCTCAAGAAATAAAAATAGATAAAATCAGTGATTCTGTTCAAGAAAATATAGATAAAGACGCATTTAAAGAAAAAAAAGATAGTTTCTTAGTTTCTGAATTGCCCATGTCTTCCAGCGTTGAAGTTATTTATGAAATTATAAAAGAGCAAAAAATCTGTTCAATGATCAGGACGAAATACTGCGCATTCCATGATTTAGCGAAATACAACATAAGTTATAATGAATTAACAAGCATGGATGATTTTAAGAAAAAAAATGCATCTAAATTTCTTTAAGCATCCATTTATAGTAAAATTTGTAGCCTCTTTAAACAAATCCAAGAGCTTCGGCCGAGTAAAGGAATGGATACAAAGAAATTGTACCAATGTGCCCGTTCCTAACAGAAGAGAATTGACAGCAAATGTGAGGACTCTTTTTGATTGGTTGATAGAATTAGACCCCGATTCTTTTGTAGTGGAGCGACCAAGGCATGCAGAAGTTTTATTTAGGAAAAATCCAAAATGATTGATTATAATCAACCGCTATTGAAATTATTAAAAAAATGCTTTTGATATAAAAACTCAGGGAAACCCCAAAGAACAAGCACTGTTTGATGATATTATTCAAAGATGGACATCAGGGAGAGAAGAGCCAAATTTTTCTAAAATAATATATGAAATGGATTTAATCAAAAATGACGAAGATAGAGTAAGGGAACTTGAAAAAAATGCAAAGGAAATAAATTCAAAGGTTAGCGGGGAAGCATTAGGAGTTCTTTTTAATGACATAAAAAAAATATTATTATCCGATAATGCTATCAATAAAAATGAAAAAATTATATTAGATACTCTAGAATCCTGCTGGTCAAAAAAATGATTTTAATTGATCGCCAAGTAGAGCGGATTAGAACAAAAAAGCATTTTATTCCTCACACCACATTTGAAGCGATTGGGATACTTATTTGCAATAGTAATCCGAGTGGATGGAAATATAACAAAAGATGAAATATCCTCTTTGAGAAAAAATTTACGAACGTGGAATAATGAAAATGCCAGATTGATAATTCATGCAATTAACTTGATCGATCCATTTTCTTCAAGTGCAAATATTATAAATCTTTTTAAAAAAACTACTGAATTTTCCAGTATAGAGGAAAAATCAGTGATGAATTGCCTTGACTTTTTAAATGATTCATCTCCAAGCACAAAAAAGTTAATATACCAACAAATAGTATCTTTAATAAAGGCTGACGGGCATGTGCATAAAAATGAGAGATGGATATGGTATCACATGAAACAAAAATGGAATATAAATAAGTAGGAGATAAGTCATTGTTTGATGAATTAAGACATTTATTAAGTAGAGTTGCAGTACATGACCTCAAAAATTATCTTGGAAAAGAAATTGTTGGGTTGGCAGATTATTTAAATGAAAGTGATTCTGCCAGTAAACTTGTTAATGCTGCAATATCTACAGATGGGAAAAAATTACTAGAAAGAAAGACAATCCGCTGGCTATTGATATTTACGCATCTGAAAAAAGAAGAAATTGAGTCTCTGGGCGCAATCTTTGAATGTTCATTCTAAAGATACTGCACAATGCATAGACAATATATCCAGCCTACCTTTTTTAAGCAATAAAAATAATAGAATAATTTTAGAGGCTCTAAATTTAGATATAAGTTATCTTCCTGATAAAGCAATTTCTTCCGATGAACTGGGGCAAGAAAAAATATTGGCTAAAAATAAATTTTTTGAACTGTTAGATTATCAATTTGATATAAAAATGCGAGTATTAAAAATCTTTAAAACAACTCAGCTTGCTCGATGCATGATTCATATGCCAACGGGTTCAGGGAAAACTAAAACCGCAATGAATATATTACATAATTATTGGTGGCAAGAGCATGACTGCAATGGAATTATCGTTTGGATGGCCCACTCAGAAGAATTGCTAAAACAAGCAATTGATGCATTTAAAGATATGTGGGAGGTAATGGGGCGAAAGGACGTGGATTTAATCAGATTATGGGGTAATTTTAATCTCCCTCAAGAACTTCCTGTTCGAGGAATAATTTTTACTGGAATACAAAAAATGATTTCAATATCGAAAAAGAACCAAATAGATGAATTAAATAAGCACCTCCGCATGGTAGTTATAGATGAGGCACACAAGGCACCAGCTAAAGAGACAAAAAAAGTAATATATGAAATGATGAAAATGCCCGAGAATAGCCAAAATAGAGTTTTACTTGGTCTAACCGCAACACCGGGGAGATCAACTGGATTTGATAAACAAGATGAAATTTTAATATCCATGTTCGAGAATTCAAAAGTTGATTTAAATATTAAACATATGGATAAGTATTTAACAGATGGATATACTAGTAAAAATGTAATTGATCATCTCCAGCACAGAAAGATACTTTCTAAATTTGAAAGAGAACCAATCCAAATTGAAAGAAAATTACTTAACCTAAGTCCTGCTGATATTTTAAACTTGGAGAAATCAATAAAAGATAAATCGTCTGAAATCAAAGCTAGCACTTTAGATAAGATAGCTAAAAGTAAAGCTAGGAATCAATTAATTATTGAAAAATTAATTGATTTAAATTCCCAAGGATTAAAAACATTAGTATTTGCTTGTAACTTAAATCATGTTAGACTTCTTACAGCAGCACTTCAAATGAGAGGAGTTAATGCGGAACATGTTCTGGGAGATACTCCTTCCAATCATAGAGCAGACGTTATATCAAAGTTTAAAGATGACCATAGTGGTTTAAATATATTGATTAATTATGGTGTTTTGACAACTGGTTTTGATTCTCCAAATATTGATTGTATTTTTATAGCAAGACCTGTTACCTCAGTGATTTTATACAGCCAAATGATTGGAAGAGGCATCCGTGGAACTATGATGGGTGGGAAATCTTCATGTATATTAATAGATGTTGTTGACAACATCAAACAGCATGGTGATGAGTCATGGGCTTTTAGTTTTTTTAATAAATATTGGAGTTAAAGGAGAAAAATATGGAGAATAATGAAAAAGATATTATAAACTTAGAATACTATGCAGATGCCCTAAGAAACACTGGATATAAAAATACGGAAAATGCATTGGCTGAAATTGTGGACAATAGTTTAGAGGCTGGTGCAAAAGATATTTTAATTTTATGTAAAACAGGTATTAGGCATACCAGAAAATCTATAGTGGAAATTGCCATATTGGATAATGGATGTGGAATGCCTGATGATATTTTATCCAAATGCTTAGGTATCGGAGAAAGCACACGCAGAGAACGAAAAGGGATGGGACGATTTGGTGTTGGACTACCTCAAGCTTCTTTTCATGTGGCACCTCGTGTAGAAGTCTACTCATGGCAAAATGGTGCCACTCCTAGATATGTATACCTTGATGTAAATGAAATGAAATCAGGAAAACAAAAAAAACTTTCCCAGATAACGAAAGAAAACTTACCACAATCCTATCAAAAGTACTTAAAGGGTTTTACTTTTGAAAATGAAGGTAAAGAAATGAGTTTTTCAGAATCTGGCACATTAGTAATTTGGAAAGCTTGTGACAGATTAAACCCTAAAACAGCAACAGCACTTTATCCCAGATTCAACCGTCTTTTAGGAAGAAAATTTCGACATTTCATCAATGATGACTGTACTATTGGTTTTTTCGCTGAAGGTGATGATAGAACTAAAAAAATACTTAAACCCAACGATCCTCTTTGTCTCATGACTAATAATCAGGTTTTGGGCAATGAGAATGATCCTACAGAAATATATGATGAGGGAGAGCCAATATTTGAGCTTTGGGATAATGCAGGCATGATCTGTCCACATGAAGAAGAAATTGAATACAGGCAAGGCAATAAGATAAAAAAGAGTAAAATTGAAATCACATTTTCACTTGCTAAGCCTATTTATCAGAGAGCTGGTGGAGAGAATAAAATTGGACAACATTTGAAAAAAAATGTGGGAATTTCGATAGTCCGAGCTAATCGAGAAATTGATTTTGGGAAATTCGATTTATTCAGTGATATAAATGAGCCACAGCATAGGTGGTGGGGATGTGAAGTAAAATTTAAAACTGAATTAGATGAAACATTCGGCGTCTCCAACAACAAACAGCAAGTAGAACTTCGTGAATTAAATGGAGTAGAATATGAAGAAGACGACATAAAACCTATTTGGTTTAAGCTTGAAAAAATAGTTGCCAGAGAAATTAAACATATTTATAAAGAAATTAAAAAAAGAAAAGAAGGAAGTAGAAAAAAAACCTCCCAACCTTCGAAAGAAGAAGCCATAGTAGGAGTTGTTGAAGCAAGAGATGAAATACCAACAAAATCAGAGGAAGTTAGAGAAAATACTCATCCTGAAGAATTGAAAAACTTAGTTCGAGAAGTAACAATAGAATCCACAGGAAACCCCCATCCAACCGATGATGAAATAAACGCCCAAATGACTTCTCCGGTCCATATTACTGAAAAAGACATGGGCGATTCTTCCCATTTTATTGATATATCCACTAAAATGGGAAATTGTTGGCTAACAATAAATACAGGTTCCATATTTTATCGAGAAATGTACAGCAAATTAGAGGAAAAAGATGAAAGTGTATTCAGTGCCTTTAAACTTATTTTAATGGCATATGCTAGGGCAGAAGATGAAGCTATCTCGGAAAAGCTTCGTGAATCATTTAGAGAAGTAAGACGATTATGGGGTGTAAAAATTGAAAAATATTTGAAAACTGATTATCAATCATAATTTATGTAGATATGCTTTTCTCAGCACTTTAGACAATTTTTAAAGCCAGAACGTGACACGAAATCACGCAGACCGTCAAGCGGACAACTTCCCTGAAGCAGCAAAGCTTCCTTTTGTATGATTACCAAGCAATTCTGTCGCACTACAATTGGGAATTCAACAGACGCATTGCGCATTTTCAAACTCTTAAAAACAAAAGGAATTATGCGGCGAGTTGCTAATTTTTTCTTTTGCAGCGATGGAGATTTTCGTTTTTGTGCCCACAAACTCTATAATTTCCTTGTCTTATCCAGCTCTACTATTGTAAGACGTTTATAATGCTTAGGCGGTCTAAGGGATATTAAAGCTAAGCCAACTTGCTGGATACAATGATGACAACAGAAGAAGAATTAAAAGCCAACCTTAATAAAATTCTTGAGATTGAATCAAATTACTTTGATATGGAAGAGCTCTCTAATCATCAAAAAGCCACTATTGTAAAAAAGATAGTCAACGTTATCAAGAACAACGGAAACAACGATAATGATACTAAATAATATTACAGTAAAGAATTTCAGGCAGTTCATGGGAAGCCAGTCGATTGATTTCTCGAATACTCCAGAAAAAAACGTCACCATCATTCATGGAGAAAATGGTTCTGGGAAAACCACACTCCTCAATGCCATTACTTGGTGCTTATACAGTCACACTAGCCCTGATTTTGAGGAGTCAGATTATCTGCTGTCGAAAAAAGCAGTTCTTAAATCAAACATGAATGACATCATTGAGTGCTCTGTAGTTTTAAAGTTTACTGATTCCAATCTCGATTATGAGGCCATAAGAAAATATAAGTATAGGTCACTGGGACCGAATAAGAAGCCAAGTAAACATGGAGTGGGTTCCTTTGAGTTATTTATAAAAAAAGATGGTGAAAGAAGGAAGGCAGACAATCCAAATGTTTTTATTAATAGAATAATCCCAAAAGAAATGCACAGCTATTTCTTTTTTAACGGCGAAAGAATAGACAGACTCGCACGACGCTCAAATAACTTTGAAATAAGAGAGGCGATAAAGGTTCTTCTAGGAGTAACAATACTAGAAAGAGCGCTTGTTCACCTGAAGGCTGCACATAACATAATAAACACACAGCTAAGCAACAACAGTAGGCTAGACCACAATATCAGGAATATTCTACTTGAACTGACCAAGAATAATAAAGATTTAGAGCACAATGAGAAATGCAGGGAACATTGCAAAAAGAATGCTGGATCACTTAAAAAAGACAACGAAGCCATCAGAGATAAACTTAGAGATTTTAAAGAAACAAGAGAGTTAGAGGAGAAACGAGATGAATTGTTTGCTGAAGATACGGAGCTTTCTTCCTCGATAAAATCCATTGAGAAACGAATAATAAAATTCATCACTCGAAAATCTTGTTTTTCATTTATGGGTCCAGTATTTGAGCAAGTTAACAATATATTGAAAGATCTTAAAACCTCAAATATCCTGCCAAACGAAGTGAAAGAGGACTTTATCAGGCGTTTGTTAGCAGAAAATTTATGTATATGCAAAAGAAAACTTGCAAATGATTCCAAGGCATCTGCTGCAGTCAAAAAATTGCTTGACTACAGTATAAGCAAAGACGTTGACCAAAATATTGCCATTATGAAAAATAACTTAACTGCGATTAATGAAAAAATGCAGGAAAACCCAAGGGAGTTGAAAAACCTCATTCAAGAAAGAGAACGGTTAAGCACAAAATCAGAAAAAGTGGCAAGGCAACTGGATGAATTAAAGAAATCCCTAAAGGGAATTAAGGGCAAGGAGGAAGTGAGAAAACTAAGCATTAAATTCGAGGAAAATGAAGCTACGACTGAGCAAGAGTTAAAAAACTATGGTCAATATGAATCAAAAATTTTATTTTTGAAGCAAAAAATTACTGAACTCGAAAAATCCAAGAAGCTAATGTCTCAAAAAAACCAGGAAGCCGAACGGTTGCTGAAATCTAATAATTTCAGCGCAGAACTCATCAGGTATACCCAAAAAATTTATGATGACAGAATCGCAGAAATCAGAGAAAAATTATCCTTTAAAGTCAACAGACTATTCCGACGTATCTGCAAGAAAGATTATCACATAAGAATGAACGAAGATTTTGTTATAGATGTATTTGATTCGAAAACAGAACATGCAAAACCAGTTGGAAAAAGTACCGGTGAAAATCAAATGACAAGTTTATCTTTCATCGGCAGCATACTTGAATTTGCCAAGGAGATTAAAACCGACAAAAACAAATACGGGAGCATAATAAATAAATATGGAGGGATTTATCCTCTAGTTATGGACTCACCTTTTGGTAGCTTAGACCAGACATCCAGTAAAAACGTGGCAGAAAGCCTTCCCTCTCTTTCTGAGCAAATCGTACTTATGGTTTCCTCTACCCAATGGAGAAATGAAGTGAAAAATGGAATGATCTCTAAAGTAGGAAAACAATATGTATTATGCAACCACACCCCTAAACCTGGAAAAGCTGCAAAAGTTTTTATAGAATACAACGGAAGAAAGCACCCCTTTGCCAAATCAACAGATGGTCCTGAATTCACAGAAGTTGAGGAATTAGTATGAGTAAATATGGTTTTAAAAGCTTTGTATTTTGTGACTCGCACTCTGAGTTAGTAGATAATTTATGTAAAGCAGGTTCAAGGTATTTTGATAATATTTATGAGCTATTTACATTAGCAGCATGTATTGGATATAGTAAGGGTCGCAAATCCAAAGTAGAAAAAGCTGGAAAAAAAATAGAATTCAATCAGCTCAGATCATTTGAAAACTTTGACGGAATTTTTCTTTCTATCTGTTTAGCCCACTCAAAAGAATCTTCCATCCTTAAAGATGATGACGAAACAATTACAAGTAGAATGACAATCTTTAGTGAATACGCAAATGGAGGGATGGAAATACTGAAAAAAGAGGTTAATTCCAACCAAGGTGATTTCCAAGAAAATCTCATTCAGTATATACAAGATAATGGGGTTCACTTTAAAGAATTCAAAGAAAAAACTACGGAAGGAACTAGCAAGTACAAGCATCTCCTAGAAGGACTGTAATTTTAGAGAAGTACTGACCTCTGAGGGAATAGAATTTGTATTTATGGCTCGCAGCTAGTTTTTTAGGTCTCCTTGCGGGAGTGATTACTCCTGCGGCTTGGTTTCTTGTGGATAAGTTTCAGGTGGCATTGAGCCAACAGGATTGGTCGCCCTTGACGATGGCTTTTCTCCTTCCTGCCCTAGTGGCCCTTTTCCTCTTTTTCCTATTTCGTGCTGGTAGATTCTACCGATCTTCCGACTCCTTTACGGCTTTCTTCTCGGACTTTCACTATAGTGGTGGTAGGCGCAATCCCTTATTCTGTTTCATCCATGGCGTGGGATCGTTTTTCTTTCTCTTGGGTGGCGGCATTGTGGGGCTGGAGGCCCTGTGCTTTGAATGGGTTACTGCCTTGGGTAGTTATCTGGGAGAACGGGCAAAACTGACTCCCATGCGAGTCCAGTTGCTTTCATTGTGTGGCTTAGCAGCAGGCTTTTCCGCTACTTTAGGTCAACCCGCGGCTGCTATTTTATTTACGGTAGAATTATTGTTTGGTTGGGGTGGATGGACCATGGCGATTGCTCCCCTAGCCCTGTGTGCTTTTATTGCTTCCGTTGTAAGCCAAGCACTAACAGCCCCGACGGGTATTTTTCATTCCACCATGGGCACTGACGCTGGACTCTCCCTTCTATTCCAAGAAATGCCTCTAAGTATGGGCAGCTGGGAAATCCTTTCCAGCAGTGTATTGATTATTTTCTTTGCCACTGCCTTGGCTGTGCTCACCATCTGGTTGTTCTACAAAACCAATTTTCAAATACACACTCTATTCCAAACTAGACGATCAAGCGACATTTCCTACAAAGCTTTTGCTTTCCAACTGCTCGTCTGGACTCTATTCACAGGCGCTGCTGCCTATAAATTCCCTGAAATCCTCGGCTCCTCCCTAATGAACGCCTCCACTTGGCAATCCTTCCCTTTGTATGGAATAGCCCTAATCCTCCTCGTACGACTCCTACTCAGTACGATGAGCTATACCGTATTGGGAAGCATGGGCATGCTCCTTCCCATACTCATTCTGGGAAGTTTTTTAGGTTTTGGTTTAGCGACCTTCCAATCCCATTTTTTTGCAGAAAATATGGGTGTTGTGCTACTCACCCTGGGTGCGTTCTTTGCTGCCACCTTTGGCACTCCCGTTGCAGCCACAGCCCTTGTCTATGGCTACGCTGAGATTTCCATGAGTGAAAATACGAACTTCTTTTTTATGTCCATAATTGTAAATTTCGCTGCCCATTTTTTATGCGGACTCATACATAAGGATCGTTTAATGACAATTGGTCTGTACCGCCACGGGATTCGTTTTAGAAATGGGATGTGTTTTAATACCTTATCGTCCATCACCGTAAAAAGTACCACTCTTTCCCATGTGGATCCCATACCTCACGATAGTTCCATGTCCAACGCCTACGCTACTCTTATGAAATCTAGATTTTTAAAAATTCCTGTTATCGATAACGAAAAAAAATTCATAGGCATGATATCCCTCTCGGACTTCTTCGCCCTCCGAAACTGGAAAAATATTGATAAATCCTCACAAATATACGACCTTCTGGGCATCACAAACCTTATGCGCACAAACTTCCCCACCGTAACCACGAACATGAGCCTAGAGGAAGCACTGGTAATCATGGGAGACGAAGAACTCGTCCCCGTAGTAAGTGAAAAAAACACACTGGAAGGGCTACTCCTAAAATCCGAGCTTATGGGTCTTTATAATAAGGAAGTGATGAAGAAAGCCTTTGGTCGGTAGAAGAAGTTTAGGTTTTTGTCTGCCTAGAAATGAAATATATTTCTATTCATAATTGGAGGTTTAATATAAACGACATTTATTATGTATTTTTTATCCATACACCATGACCACATTGGTATTCACATGTATCGTCTGTGGGTACAGTATCTAGATGATTTACTCGTATACAACGACCCTGTTTTGGTTCACTAAATGGAATCTGCCTCGGGCTTAAACGACATTGTCCTTTACCACCAGAACTGGCATCCGAATGTCTCGCATCAATCCTTAGTGGGGGGCATGTCAGGAAGTATCGTTAAATGGTTGAATCCTCATGGATACCGGAATTATTGCCGCTAAATCCACAATTATTAGAGTTCTGTGTCCACTCTCCATTTTCACAACTATACTTACAAGAACCAAAAGTATAGTAATAACCACCACGTGTGAGGCATTTCCCATTTATAGTTACTCCATGGGACGTCTGTGAAAGTCTACATTTAGCCAAGTAGATTCCTGCACTTTGTTGTTGAGAATAAGGTCTCGGTATTATAAGTGTACCACTGCCACTTCTTGGAAGTCGCCCATCACTTTCTATACTATCTCTATCAATAGCCGTACAACCTTTAAAAAGCTCATTCTCCGCCCTACAAACTCCTCTTAGTGTATTTACTCCATTGACTTGCACAGTTTCTACAGATTGTAGAAAAAGAATCTGTGGGACAACTTAGGATATTTGAAAGAAGAGGGGAAAGATCCATGCAAATTTTTGATCCATTTTCATCAAAACCTTGTAAATACTCACTATCAGCACATTTCATATCCCCTAGCGCCTCTCTTCGTAGGACTGTACTATCGGCTGCAAATAAAGCTGTGCAACTATGAATAGTAAAATCATCAGAACGTACAGCTGCTTTTAATTTAATCTCTCTTGTTTTAAAAGTAGTAAGACCTTGACTATTTTCCCTAGCTCTTTTAAAAAAAGAATCATTTTTGTGCTACCATCGCCTACCCAATAGTTTGTAGGGGGGTCACCCGGTATAGCAGGAGGAATTGTAATTTTTCGATTAGGTCCAGGATCTCTTGTAAATGTAGAAAACTCTATTTTTGCTATCTTTACATCACCGTAAGTCCTACCCACTTCATATACTTTATTTCCACTTGGATCTTTTATAGACCCGATAGGACTTGGTGGACTATTAGAATAAAGAGATAAAAATATAGGATGGCCATTTATATCTGTACTATTTATACCTAGAGTCTGAATACATGCGTCTTTGTTTCCCAATACACCTCGAATATTGGAGTGTAATTTATTGATATCAAATCTATTCTCCACATCCTTTTGTCCCATCATCATGTTTTGCTGTAGCTTTGCTGCGGCTAGGGCGATCAGCCCAAGCAATCCTGCAGCCATAATTACAGATAGAAGGCTCATGCCTGACTGAGAGAAAAGAAGAGTTTTCTGTTGTGTCGATCCTGCCATGTAAGCTTAAACCTCGATTATTTGCCTTACTAAATATTAAAAAATCTTAATAATTAAATTATAGCATGCCCTATTGACTTTAGTCAACTATCCCGCCTTGTTCCATATTAAAAAAAACATAATAATATCAGCTACTTTGACATCTAAATGGGTTATTTTTTGAACTGTCGGTTGACTTTTGGTCGGAATGACGTTATGCATATATTCGAGGTTCCCCGTATATGCAAGAGCATTTTGAACGTTTAGAAAAAAGAATTGGCTATACCTTTAAGGATAGGGAGCTTTTAGAGAAAGCTCTTCGCCACAAGTCCTATGCCCACGAATATCCCATAACAAACAAGTTTGTGTTTACCCATAATGAGCGTTTGGAGTTTTTGGGAGATGCGGTTCTCCAGTTGGTGACGGCTCACCTGCTTTGGGAAAAATTTCCCGAATTGCCTGAGGGTCATCTTTCCAAGATGCGTGCGCTTTTGGTGAATAAATGGAGCCTTAGTCAAGTGGCCTCTGCCCTGAAACTCGGTGACTATATTTTTTTAGGAAGGGGAGAGAAAAAAAGTGGTGGGAAGAAAAAGGATTCCATTCTGGCTTGTGCATACGAGGCTCTCTTGGGAGCCATATATGCGGATAGTGATCTTAGTGTGGTGAAAAAAATTATCGAGGAGCACTTGAAGGATTGGATACAAGATATTGAAAACAATGATTCTTTTAGGGATTATAAAAGTATTTTGCAGGAGAGGGTCCAGAAAAAATTTGCTTGCACGCCCCAATATAAAGTTTGTGAGGAGGATGGGCCTGACCATAAAAAAAGTTTTGAGATTTCCGTTTCTGTGCAAGGTAGGGTTTTAGCTCATGGGATGGGTGGAAGTAAGAAGGAGGCAGAGCAAGTGGCTGCTTCTGTTCTATTGGAAAAATTTCCCAATTCTCTAGAGACGGAGAGCACACATGCATAGGAAGCAAAAGCAAAAAACGGGTTTTATTACGATTCTAGGAAGGCCTAATGTGGGAAAGTCCACGCTCCTCAATGGAATTATAGGCGAGAATCTAGCTTCCGTTTCTCCCAAGCCCCAAACCACTCGACGACGATTTCGGGGAATTCATACTGAAGTTATTGAGGGTGTTTCCCATCAAATGGTTTTTTCCGACACACCTGGCTTGCACGTGGCACTGGCTAAGCGAAAGCTCAATGCGTATTGTGTGCAGGAGGCTCTAGCTGGTTTAAAGGATGGGGATATTATTTTGTATATGATCGATAGGAGTCGTCCTTTTTTAGGGGATGAGGATGGTAGTGATGAAAAGTTTCTTCTCCAGCAGCTTAGGAATGTGCTCACCCAAACCACTACTCCTCTCTTTGTTATACTCAATAAATTAGACCTGCCCCATTCGGAGTTTTCTCAAGCTTTTCTGGAAAAAACTCTTCACGATTTGCCTGTAAAGGCTATTTTGCCCATGATCGCCAAGCGAAAAAAGGGGATTGCTGCTCTATTGGAGGAGATTCGCAAGGTATTACCAGAGGCTCCCCACCATTTTTCTGAAGACAGTCTCACCGACGAGAGCACCAGAAATATTGCACGGGAATATGTCCAAGAGCAATTATTTTATTTGTTGGGAGAGGAGCTTCCTTACGACTGTTCTGTGGAGATTACCAACTTTCGAGAGCCCAGGGACAAGGAGAAGAAAATCACCATAGAGGCCACTATTCATGTGGACAAGAATTCTCAAAAGCAGATTGTGATTGGTCTGGGTGGAGCGAAAATTAAAAGTATTGGTATTATGGCAAGGCGACGTTTGGAGGAGTTTCTCCAATGTGGCGTAGTTTTAAAATTACTGGTAAAGGTAACAAAGAACTGGGTTCGAGACAGTAAACATTTGGAGAAATTGGGGTATGTCCAGCATTGAGAAAAAAAAATCGACGATTGCTCTCGTGGGTAGACCCAATGTGGGCAAGAGTACCCTATTTAACGTTTTAACCAATACTCGCAGGGCTTTAGTGGGAGATCGATCGGGTGTTACCCGGGATCGTCGATTCGGTTGGAATAATCCCGAGGACTGTAACGGAAGGGTTTTTTCCATTATGGACACAGGTGGGTGGATACCTAAAAATTTACGAGCGGGTGAAAAAGAAGAAGTTCTGATGGAGTCCATAGAATCCCAGATTATTTTGGGAATTGAGGAGGCAAGCCTAGTATTACTTGTGGTGGACGTTCGTCAGGGAAAAACAATGGCAGACGAGCAAATTTCCCAATTCCTCTTGAAGCATAATTGCCCCTTTATTGTCCTTGCCAACAAAAGCGACAGTTTCAAGCAATCCAACCTAGAATTTGAGTTTCATGGAATGGGAGCCAAGGCCATATTTCCCGTAAGTGGTGAGCACCGACGGGGAATTGGGGATCTATGGACCGCTGTTGATGAATTTCTTTCTCCGCTTCCCACTCTACCCGTCTCTGTCCCCATCCCCAGTGAAAAGCCCATACGTGTGGGAATTGTGGGAAGGCCTAACGTGGGAAAATCCTCTCTTTTAAATACACTGTTGGGAGAGGAACGGGTGGTTACCAGTTCTATTCCTGGCACTACCACCGATCCCGTTGACGTTTCCTTTACCCGGGAGGAGCAAGAATTTTTACTTCTAGATACTGCGGGAATTCGTCGTCACTCCAAGCGAACCAATATAGTGGAGCAGTTAGCGGTGATGTATGCGGAACGCAATGTGAAGAGTGTGGATTTAGTATTCCTTGTACTCGATGCCATGGACGGAATTACTAGCCAGGATGCACGAGTGGCTGCCATTGTACACAAGTCTGGTTGTGGCACTATTATTATTGCCAATAAATGGGATTTGGCTCCTAAGGAGGTCCGACGTGATTCTCAGGAACAAATTGGTTCTTTTGTAAAAATCATTCGCAAGGAGCTTCCATTTTTAAACTATGCCCCTGTTTTAGCTTTTTCCTGTAAGCGGAGTAAAGTATATGCGGGAAAAATGGGCGTGGGTGCTGAGAAATCTCTTCCTAAAGATATGATGAAGATTTGGAGTTTAGTAAAGGAGTTGGTGGAAGAGAGGAAACAAAAAGTATTTACCTCCGACCTAAACCGTCTCGTACAAAAATGTATCCATTCTGGGCCCAATATTTCTCAAAACGTGGGCAAGATATATTTTGCTCACCAGTTAGGTGGCAACTCACCTACTTTTTGTGCCCATGTGAGAAATCCCACTCAGGTGCCTAAAACCTACCAGCGATACTTAGAGCGTGCCACTCGGGAGCGCTACGGCTTTCGAGGCTACCCTATCCGTTGGGTATTTCGAGGTAAAGAATCCCATAAGGCCAGAACATGAAAATAGAGGAGGCAATGGAGCTTTCCATACAGGAAGCTCAAAAATTTTTAGGTGCTACGAGCCCCAACCCCCCTGTGGGTGCTGTGGCACTGGACTCTCAGGGGCGTTGCTTGGCTGTATGTGCCCATGAAAAGGCAGGAGAGGCACATGCTGAAGTGGGAGTTCTCGATAAACTTCGTCGTTTGGGAAAGACAGCGGACACATTGGTAGTTACCCTTGAGCCCTGTAACCACAGGGGCAAAACAGGTCCTTGTACCGAAGCTATTATTCAAGCCAATGTGCCACGTGTGGTGATTGGCACCACGGATCCAAACCCTGGCGTCTGCGGTGGAGGAATTTCGCGCCTACAGGCAAGTGGAATAGAGGTTATCCAAGGGGTAATGGAAAAACAATGTAAGTGGTTAATTCGTGCTTTTGCCCATTATTCTACGACGAGAAAACCCTGGGTTACCCTAAAATGTGCTTTTCAAGAGGACGGGGAAATGCAACCTCCTGTGGGTCAAAAGACCTTTACTTCCCAAAAGTCCTTAGCCTTTGCCCATGGGATACGAAAGCGGGTGGACGCTATTCTCACTGGCAGCGGTACGGTATTGAGCGACGATCCTGATTTTACAGTTCGCCATGTTGCCGATCATGTGGGAAAGAGGCGGTTTTTAGCTTTATTGGACCGTCGGGGACGGGTGGCGAGATCATGGAAGAGCAAAATAGAGAAAAATGGTTTCACCCTTGTGGAGTGTGATAGCGTGGAGCAGGCTCTTTTGGATTTAGGTAAAAGGGGCGTTCAAGAGGTTTTAGTGGAAGCCGGTCCCAGTCTGCGCAACTCTTTTTTAAAAAAAGAATTGTGGAATGAGTGCATTGAAATTCATAAAGGAACTCCCGATAGGATTACGGTTCAGGTAAAGGAGAATAATGTTTACGGGAATTATTGAAAAAACTTGTTGTGTTGTTGATTGGGACAGCAATGAAAAAAATCTTGTGATTGCCGTTGAGCTCTCCGACGTTCAATTAGGAGAAAGCATTGCCATAAATGGAACATGTTTAACCGTCACCCAATACACGAGCGAGAACGCCACATTTTATGTATGTCCAGAGACCATGAATTGCACAAACCTTGGAAATTTAAAAAAGGGAAGCACGGTGAATGTGGAAAGAGCTCTACGTGTGGGAGATCGTATGTCCGGTCATTGGGTGCAGGGTCATGTGGACGGACTTGCCCAAGTGGTAGACATTCAACCGGATGAGGCTGCCTATGGTCTCACCATTTTATTACCAGAGGATTTAAGCATGTATTGTATTCCCAAGGGATCATTAGCCGTCAATGGGGTGAGCCTTACCATACAGTCCATCCACAAAACATCCGTAGTTTTTCAAATTGTCCCCCATACTTGGAAATGCACTAATTTTTCCCATCTTACACCGGGGGATATGGTAAATGTGGAAACAGATATTTTAACAAAATACATGGAGAAAAGATGTCAAACTTACAAAGAGCAATTGAGCGTATAAAAAACGGAAAAATAATTATCCTTGTGGATGATGAAAATCGAGAAAACGAGGGCGACTTAGTATTTTCCGCAGAACTAGCCACCCCTGAGAGTATTAATTTTTTAGCCAAGCATGCCCGTGGTTTAATTTGTCTAGCAATGGATAAACAGCGTGTGGATGAATTAAAACTTCCCATGATGACGGCCAATAACGAGTCCAATCACAACACAGCCTTCACCGTATCTGTGGACGCAAAACATGGCATTAGCACTGGTATTTCCGCAGCCGACCGTGCCCACACTACTCGTATTATTGCGGACCCTTCCAAGGGATCTCAGGATCTTGTGTCCCCTGGTCACACCTTTCCTCTACGAGCAGAGGAAGGTGGAGTGCTTGTGCGCACTGGACATACTGAGGGATCGGTGGACCTTATGCGTATGGCTGGTCTTCATCCCACTGCTGTAATCTGTGAAATCATGAACGACGACGGAACCATGGCCCGTATGCCCGATTTACAAAAATTCTCCAAAACCCACGACATTCCCATCATTAGCATTAACGATATTATTTCTCGACGACTAGAAACGGAATCTCTGGTACAGCAAGTGGCAAAAACCAAACTACCCTGGTCCTATGAAGACACAGAAGATACTTTCAGCATGTATGCTTTTCGTAATAAATTAGACGGTGCTGAACACTTGGCTCTAGTAAAAGGCTCCATAGAAAACCCAGCCTTAGTTCGAGTGCACTCTGAATGTGTAACGGGAGATGCGCTAGGTTCCTTACGTTGTGATTGTGGACAGCAGCTGCAAACAGCGCTTAAGCAAATTTCCAATAACGGCAGTGGTGTTCTGGTATATATTCGCAACCATGAAGGACGGGGCATTGGTCTGACCAATAAAATTCGTGCCTATGCCTTGCAGGATACGGGCATGGATACGGTAGAGGCTAACCACCACTTAGGTTTTAAAACAGATCTGCGCCACTTTGGTGTTGGTGCTCAGATACTCCTTGCCCTAGGTGTCCATAAAATTCGTTTATTGACGAACAACCCTAAAAAAGTAGTGAGTCTTGGTGGCTATGGCTTGGAAATTGTAGAGCGTGTTCCCATTTGTATACAATCCAATCCCCATAACTTTAAATATCTCAGTACGAAACAAAAAAAAATGGGTCACGACTTGGGCTTGGAACCAAAGGAAAAGCACTAAGTGAAGATAGCCATTCTTTCCAGCCAGTACTATCCTGAGGTTTGTGGAGGACTGTTAGAGGGTGCGAAGGTGTTTCTTGCAGAAAAGGGTTTGCCTCTCGAAGAAAAAAATTGTTTTTTTGCTCCTGGAGCATTTGAAATTCCCTTGCTAGCCCAGGCATTGGCGAAGACAAAAAAATACGATGGCATTGTTTGTTTGGGTTGTGTGGTAAAGGGAGAAACGGCGCACTTTGAATACATTAACCTGGGTGTGAGTGTGGGCATCACCCAAGCAGCTCTACAAACAGGTGTGCCCATTACTTTTGGTATACTTACCACTTACACAAAGGATGAGGCACTAGCTCGCAGCAGGAGAGATGAAAATAATAAAGGTAGAGAAGCGATGGCCGCCTGTTGGGAAGCTATCGCCACTTTAAAAAAAATTACCGCCGACGATCGTTAGAATTACCATATTCATAGTTAGAGGTATCTTGGTAGGAGTAACTACTAAATCCTCCCGTAGAATAGTGTTCGTCTAGGCGCTGCTGACTCTCGTAGTAATTCCGTTCCGCATCTTCATAGGCTTGTTGAGAACTGTATAAACTATTTCTTAGAGCGCTTTCTGTACTACGGAACCTCTCCTCTTGAGCTCTTCTTTCCCTTTCCCAACGATCACGCTCGTATCCGCCATTCTGCCTGTAGTTAGAAAAACCTGGGTTATAGCCACGAAAGCCTCCCGCACCTCTAGGGTTAAAATTGCGACCATAGTATGGTCCGTAGGTATTGCCTGGTCCGGGAAAACCGTGTCTCCATCCGCCGCCGCCGCCGCCGCCATGACCATAGGGATAACCCCCACCAGGACCATAAAAACCTCCACCACCGGGATAACCGAGGCCTCCACCGAAACCTCCACGAAAGCCTCCACCACCGGGATAACCGAAGCCTCCACCGAGACCTCCGCCAAAGCCTCCACGGAAACCTCCACCTATGCCTGCACCAAAGCCAATACCGGGATAACCCCCACCAGGACCATAAAAACCTCCACCACCGGGATAACCGAAACCTCCACGAAAGCCTCCACCAATGCCTGCATTGAAACCTCCACCAGGATAGCCGAAACCTCCACCAAAACCAGGATAACCGAGACCTCCACCGAGACCTCCACGAAAGCCTCCACCAATGCCTGCATTGAAACCTCCACCAGGATAGCCGAAACCTCCACCAAAACCAGGATAACCGAGACCTCCACCGAAACCTCCACGAAAGCCTATACCTGCACCGAAGCCAATACCGGGATAGCCACCGAAGCCTCCACCGAAACCAGGATAACCGAAACCTCCACCGAGACCTCCACGGAAGCCTCCACCTATACCTGCACCAAAGCCAATACCGGGATAACCGAAACCTCCACCGCCGAAGCCGCCATAGCCGCCTCCACCGAAACCCGCACCCGCACCGAAACCTGCGCCTCCACCGAAACCGCCCTGGAGACCTCCGCCAAGGAGACCAAAAGCGCCTGCTCCCATCGCAGCACCACCACCGTTCATAGCAGCCAATGCAAAAGCAGTTGTTCCCAATGTAGTTCCAAGAATACCTCCATAGCCTTGCGATGGCTGGCAGGGTACTCCTAACTGAGTACAGGTGTCTGTGTAGCGACGATAATCCTGCTTTTGACTGTTAACACCCCAAATTGAAGCTCCTATACCTAATGCTCCAACGAGGAGGCTTGGCCAATGTTTACTAAACCAACCTTCTTTTTCACCACCACCATCGCCATAATCGTCGTCTCCTTTATTGGCACAGTCTGTGCAGATGAGATCTTCTTCTTTTACTGAGTCGCCTTTTGCTACTTCATCCCCACCTGTATCACCCTCAAGTAAGCTTTCTTCTGTTTCAATTTCGCCTCCATCGTCGCCTTCAGCCTTATCAGAATCTCCAGTTTCATCAAGCTCTGCAGCCTTAGCCTCATCAGCAGCCTTTTGAAGCTCCTCTTCTCGCTTAGCAAGTTCCCCAACTAGGTCGCCTAGATCATCTACTTTTCTTTTACAGTCCTTGAGTGTTTCTGATGCTGAAGTCGATGCGTCCCCACGGTCGATTGCACCCCCCAATGCTTCACACAAGTCATATAAATGATTCCCATTTCTCGTTAAGATACCTGCTTCCTTATCGGAAACCTTTAGATCCGTCATTCCCTGAATAAACTCTGAAGTGAGTCTTTTTTCTATTCTTGATATTTCAACTAATTTTTCTTCTACGTTTACTTCTTCTTGTACTTTTGCTTTTGTTGTTGTTTGCGCATAAGATCCGACAGGAAAGTTTATTAAGGATACTACAAGCATATAGATTAATAGTTTCTTCATCATTTTCTCCTAAACTATTGCTTTAATCGAGAGCACACATTTGTATGACTGCTCGGCTAATTGCAAGGAAGTGTTACTAACACATATATCTTCTTTATTTTACACAAAAAACAAGAAGATGGATACCCTTTCCATGGGGAATATTTACTAGAACAGTATGGAAGTACACGTTTTTATGTGAGAAATTTTGACTATCGCAGCTTGGCTCGTCGAAAGCCTCCAATGGTGGACACAATGGCCTTTGCTAGTTTTGCATCTTCAGAAAAAACTTCGTCGATATCTTCATCCTTAAAAAGGTATTGAATTACCCATTCGGCCACATATTTAATCGGGCGTTGGAAATAAAGACCATCCACTTCGTACTCTCCGTGCTTGGAAAGCCAGGATTGCCTTACCGTACGGTAGGCTTCTCCTCCACTGAGGTGGAGTTCATCGAGGGCTTCATTTTTACTTCCAATGGATTCCAGTACTTCGCTTTCCATATCCTCTTGGGTGCTAACTTGGGGCAAAATTTCTGTGGCAAAGCGTTCCAAAAGTTCATTGCGACGCTCCATATTGATCGAAATCATACGTTGGGACTCCAGTCGCCTCAAAATACTCTGACACAAAAGTTTTACGCTCTCAAAGTCCGTTTGGTTAGCTGTTTCTATATTCACTTCTCTATTCTCCTTTATTCCCTTTTTCCTTACGACTTTGGAACATTTTTTTGAGTATAAATCTTTCCACTCTAAGAACTTCTGCCAAGCCCAGCAGTCTAGCAACTACCCAATATGTAACAGTTCCCATAAGGACACCGCAAGCCAATATATATATTTGTTTATAAAAAATAATATCTTGCCATGTGGGAGCATAATACAACCAATAATACCAAACTACAATTCCCATTATTGATCCGGCAAAGAATTGTCCTAAAAATCCAAACATTAATTCTTTGAAGGAGAGGTATCGAGCATAATAATGCGTAGCGGCATACAGTATGGAGCAGTGGCATAATGCGGAAACTGAGGTGGCCAGTGCTAGTCCCGTAAATCCCATGGTGTCTATCCATAGAACGCATAGGACGATATTAATCACCACGGCCACAATTGCGCTGGCTACAGCTATGGAAGCCTTGCTTAAGCTATAGAGTATGGGGGTCATTATTTTATTACAGGAGTAGGCTGCTAGACCGATGGAGTAACAAGCAAGAGCTTGGGCTGTTAGGATCACGTCCTTGAATCCAAAACTACCGTGACCATAGATTACGGAAGTAATGGGAACGCTTAAGACGGCCAACCCAATTGCGCTGGGAATGGTAAGAAAGGTGTTGATACGCAGGGATTGAGTAATAGTGGAGCACATTTTTTTTGCCTCACTTCTGGAGTGGAGGATAGACACTTGGGTAAGGGTTACTTGGGCAATACTTACGCCAAAGACACCGATGGGAAATTGCATGAGTCGAAAGGCATAGTTGAGCCAAGAGACAGCACCATCGCCCTGAGAGGCTGCGAAAAAAGAATTGACCAAAACATTTACTTGCATGGCTGCAAGTCCAACGGCTCCCATGCCCATATAACGTACAATTTTACCAAGCTCTTTATTTTTCCATTGCATGTCTAGGTGGAATCGAAAACCCTCTCTTCGTAGAGCAGGAACTTGTAAAAGCCATTGACCCATTCCTCCCACGAGAACACCTACTACCATGCTATATATCGGATGTATTCCCATTGCGGGTAATTGGGGAGCTAGGGCGAGCATGCTAAGAATACAAAAAATATTAAACGATGCGGGAGCAAGTGCGGGAGTAGTAAAGCGATTACGGGCATTAAGCAGAGCCATGCATACAGCCGCAAGCACAATAATGGGAAGGAAGGGAATGAGCCAAGTGGTGAGGCTTACTGTCAGTTCAAATTTTCCCGGGGTTTGCCGGAAGCTATGGGCAATTAGGTCCACAATGGGTTCTGCAAAACAAATGCCTAAGGCGACCATCAGGGTGAGGATCGTACTCAATAGGCAAATGAGTTTTCGAGCGACACTCCAAGCAACCTCTTCTCCCTGCTTTTTTCTAATTTTTGTATAAATGGGTATTAGGGCAGACCTCATAGCTCCTTCTGCCAAAAGATCTCGAAAGAGGTTGGGGATTCGAAAAGCAATTAGAAAGGCATCTGAGGCGAAGCTAGCACCAAAAAAAAAAGCAAACACTTGTTCACGAACCAGACCCAGTATGCGAGATAGGGCTGTGGCCATGGAAATAATTCCCATGGATTTGAAAAAGTGTGCATTCCCTTCTGTTGACTTTTCGTCCATGGTTTTTTTCTTCATGAGTGCTACAGTTCTCGCCAGGTCTTCTCTGAAGATTTGTCGTAGTTGGCTACATTTCTCTGAGTTGTGGGAGAGCCTAGCTTAATGGTGGTGGAGAAAAGATATCGTCGGTCTCCGTCCTGCCCGGCATGTGCGCCAATTTCCTCCTTATAGGTAAGCAGTGATATTCGGGCAATACCTATATCCACGCTTGCTCCCATTGTGAAATATAATTGGTTGAAGCCGGCTTGTATGGATATAAAGGGGAGCGACAGGTTTGCTCCAAAATGGAAATGTTTGGGAAAGGGTTCCTTATCGGTGGAAACATTAAGGTGTGAGTAATCTAGGGCTATGGTGAGGTTGTCCACCGATCGGGTGTAACCATGTCGTCGGGCTGCTCTTCGATTTGTTTTCGCTCCAAAAGGAAATCGAGCGGCTACTCCAATGGTAATGTTTTCTTCCTCTGGTTCGGGACGCTCCCTGTCCGTAAATTTACCAAAAGACGTTCGACCCACATTATGGTATACGAGAGCAACCGTATATTCTTGACGAGATCTTATGGGAAGTTGGTATTGAGTTCCCAGTGTAATACCGGTGCCCACTCCCTTTGCCTGAAACTTTTTTAATAAATCTTTGGGAGGGCCAATAAGATCCTGCAATCCAATCTTCTTGGTGCCTCCTCTTCTGGTTATATGCTGAAGGGAGAAACCCAATCGTAAGGGTTTTTGTCGATTGCTAACCATGGGCCTACCTATGCCTATACCTATACCACCCACAACACCAAAGTCCTGCATATAGGTTATTGTTGTTTTGGGGAACACACTATTGAGCAAATTTATTTTACCTTTTAAACGGTAGTATGTGGAAAGAGCAAACTTGGGTGCAGTGAATTGAGCCAAGACAGAAGTACCTAAATTCACTGGTCTATCGACAATAGTGTCAAAAATATCCTGAATGGATTGATCTCTCCTTTAAGTTCCGAATATTTTTAAAATGTTCTATGCTCGTTCGGTTCACATCTAAACTGAAATTCAGTAATTGAAATTCTAGTTTCCTTTGCAATGCTAAGCCGGCTGGATTGTAGTGCAGGGAAAGCCAATCGTCGGCCACGGCACTATAGGCTCCTCCCATGGCAAGAGGAATAGTACCCCAATGATTACTGGGTAATTCCCTCGCTATCGCCATATTACTAATGGGCAAGAAGAAAAGAAAAAAGAAAAAAAGTAGGGATCGCATCGTTTGTTACTGCCATGCCAAGTTTAGGGTGAAAATAAGAACAGCTGAGTGTTGTGACGGAGGATCCAATAGCTCTCCTGTGCAAACGTCTCTGCTTTTATGAATATTGGAGCAGTCAGGTGCTTCTATTCCTGAACCTGGAGGAGGTATAAAAGTACTGGCAGCATCGTCACAAACTTCTATAAGCGTATCCACCGCAGTTTGTATTTCCCCGCCCAAGCCAGAATTGGCGAAACTATCGATGATTACACCAAAGGCAGCACCAATAGCACAAGCATCCTCATTATTTAACGTACTATTAGACGGAATGACGAGATTATAGACTAGAACCCTCCCCTTAACACCATCTGCACTTGCCTGTCCATTACGACTAATATTGGACCCCACCATGGCGAATTGAACCAACATCATCATAGTGTTAATGTCCGGGCTTCTTTGAACAGCCATTTTTTTCTCACCATCTTCTGTCAGCACATCAATGGCATAATACATATGCTGTAGCCTTGATATTCCATCAGAAGCAGTTCCGCTTGGCATCGTCTTGGATAGGGCTTGAAAAATACTTCCACTAGCATCACCTATATTCTCAATAAGCTCGATAAAATGAAATCCAGCAAAGCAGGCATGGGTGGAAGCCTTGATAATTCGTATTTCGTCATTTACATACTTAGAGTCATACAGTGGTGTAATAGTCTCCTTAGCATCTTGGCAGTGACCATGGCTTAACGCTTGGTTGGCTTTATAAATGCGTGCATTTCTGCCATACTCCGTATCTAAATCAAAACGATTTCCGCAAGAAACCAAAAAAGGTAGAAAAAATACAATATAGAATATACCGTGTTGGAAATAACCCATAAAAGAAAACCTCCTTGTTGTCCTCTATATTTATTTTAACTTACTTGGAGAGCTTTTGAAATGCAGAAATAAGGCGACCCATGCCTTTCTCTAGACTTTTTTTCTCCACGGAAAAGCTAATGCGTATACAACGATCTTCTCCAAAAGCAGAGCCGGGTACAATAGCCACTAGCGCACTTTTTAACAGGTATTTGGAAAGATCAACACTACTGTTGATAGTAACTCCGTCGGGAGTCTTCCGCTTAAAATAGCAGGATATGTCCGGAAAACAATAAAACGCTCCCTGCGGTTCTTTCAAAGTAATTTCCTTTTCTTGAGCCAAGTGTTCTACAGCAATATCTCTGTTGATCCTCAACGTCTCCCTTAAGTTGTCCATATAAGATGCGGGAAGATCGAGGGCTACTTGGGCCGCTGGCTGCACAAAGCTAGTAATATTAGAAATGGATTGCCCCTGTAAAGTTCCAACCGCTTTAATAAGGGATTTTTCCCCAGCAATAAAACCCACACGCCAACCAGTCATGGCATGGGATTTGGAAAGCCCGTTCATGGTAACAGTACGTCGATACGCATCTTCAGAAAGAGTGGCAAAAGAACAAAAGAGATCTTCATAGACAAGCTCTCCATAAATTTCATCGGATAATACAAGTATATTTGTACCCTCTAGAACTTTTGCAATCGCCTCCAAGTTTTCCTTACGCTGTATGGCTCCCGTGGGATTATTGGGAGAATTTAAAATAAGCAGTCGAGTCTTGGAACTTATGGCATTAGCAATCACTTTAGGATCAATTTGAAACCCGTCCTCTGGATTTGTGGGTATCCACACAGGAATGCCACCAGCTAATTTCACTATGGGAGGATAGGATACCCAGTACGGTGTGGGAATTAACACTTCACTCCCTGGATTGACCAAAGCAAGAATCGTATTGAAGAAACCTTGCTTAATCCCGGAGGACACGGTTATTTGTTCTTCCAAGTACGGTATACCCCAACGATCCCCATACCATTGGGCAACTCGTTTTCGTAATGCGGGAATTCCGTTTGCAGGAGTATAACGAGTCTTGCCCTCTTTCATTGCCCTGGTAGCCGCAGATTGTATGCTTGGGTCCGTAGAAAAATTTGTTTCCCCAGCCGTAAGATTCACCACATCTATATCTTCTGCCTGCATGGATTTTGCTAAGGCATTTAACTCCAGTGTGGGAGAAGGCTTTAGTTCCTGTAGACGATCACTTAGTGTGAAAAGAGGATCCATGGAAACTTAACGTTCTTTCTCGTTATGTTTTTTCAGCATCGAATTGGCCACATTGATGGGCACATAATCCTTAGGGTTGCCTCCCAAAGAAACCATCTCCTTTAATAAGGAAGAACTAAGAAAAAAATACTCCTTACCCGTAGCCATAAAAAGAGTTTCTATTTTTACATTTAAGTTTTTATTCATAGAAGCCATGTCAAACTCATGTTCAAAATCCTTTGTGGCACGCAGTCCTCGAAGCAAAAGGTAAATATTATGTTTTTTGGCATGTTCCATAATCAACCCCGAACAAGAGTCCACCCTTACTTTAGGATTATTCACAAATACTTCCCCAATCAGTGCCACCCTCTCCTCCACTGAAAAAAAGGAATGTTTCTTTGTTTTATTTTCCGCTACCACCACAAGAATTTCGTCAAATATGGATAAACCCCTTTGGATAATATCCAAATGCCCATTAGTAAATGGGTCAAAAGAACCGGGGTACATGGCAATCTGCTGCATTCCCCCATACTATACGCTTAGAGGGAATAGGTAAACGCATTAAAACTAGAGTGTCCAAAATAGAGCAAATAGGCTATGGTGAGGGCAAGGAATACATCAATGATTGGATTTCAAGACTCCTTTTTTTTTGAATCAAACACTCCACCACCGCTACTGGAGAAATACCCTTTTTTCCGTAAAAGAATCCAAGCCCTCCATCACTGTGGAATATACCTGGGCACAAGCTCTTGGAAATTTCCCGGATGGAAGGATCTTGTTTACAACAGGCACTATGCCTCGGAACTACAATTTCAAAAAAACTGCCTAGAGGAATATACCGAACTATTTACCAGCGTGGGCGTGGACTTTACTTTCTACAACTGGCCTCAGCCAAACACAATAGAATCCTTGTTACCCATGGTTCCAGAGAATTTCCCCCTATGCTTTAAAGTTACCGATAGGATTACCCTTCCCTATTTTCCCTCTATCCCCCGATTTGGACAGTTGATGGGCCAACGAAATCCTGAGTTTTTAGACGCTAACGTATTTCAAAAGAAATTTCTCCAACCCTTGGCAAAACTAAGAAACAGACAAGGGCTATTTTTATTTACTTTTTCTCGACTCCATCAAGAACATCTCCCCTCCTTCCGTCAATTTTTCCAATCCATACCTAGAGATATTCCATACGCCATAGAAATGCGTGAACCCCAGTGGATAAATAAATCCTTCTACCGCTTATTGACAGACTTAGACCTAAGCCCCGTATTCAATGCTTGGACAAATATGCCTCCCCTAAAACTTCAGTGGAATTGCTACCAATCCTTGGGCGCAACACTCTCTCAACCCATAGTAGTACGGGCAATGGTCCAGCCCGATACAAGCCACGAACAATCCGTCGCTCGTTTTTCTCCATTCCAAGAAGTCCAAAGACACTACGAAGATTTTCACGAAGACGTACAAATCATCCTTTCTTGCTGTCAAACCCAACAACAAAAAGGGTTTTTTCTTATTGGCAATGGCCTAGAAGGCTGCGCCCCGTGGACAGTGGCAAAAATCCTACGTCGATGGGAGGAGTAAGAAAAACCCATACCCTCCAATCCCTCCAAAAAAAGAGAAATGCACCGCGCAACCAGCAGTAGATCTTACTTGGTTTGAATAAAAAAATCTTTAAAACCAAGCGTTTGTCGCTTTTCTCCCAAAAGACTTTTCCCTTTACTTTTAAAGCGCAAAGCATTAATGTAGGACGAATAATGCTGATAATGCTGATTTTTGAAGCATTACTAACTGAATAAAGAAGAAATTATGATGGAAAATAAAAAATTGATCGCTGCTTTATTTATAGCTGCTACCTTTTTAGCACCTCAAAAAGGAGCGACTACAGGAAAAGGAAGTAACTGCTATTCTCAAAAACACTACGAGACAATAACCAGTAAGGAATTTATCCTTTCTGCAAAGCTATGTGGCGCGAAACTAAAGCATGCGCCTCTAAAATATGTGTATCTGTGGAAGGCGAATCTAACAGATGCAGATCTACGTTATGCAGATCTAACTAGTGCAGACCTGTGGAAGGCAAATCTAAGAGGTGCAGATCTACGAAATGCGAATCTGTATAAAGCGAAACTGCGAGAAGTAAAACTCTTTGATACAAAACTTCGTGATGCGAATCTACAGAATGCGGATCTGCATGGTGTGAACCTAAGTAAGATAGATCTAAGTGGTATGAACCTAAGCGCTGCCATTCTAAGTCATGCCGATCTAAGTGGTGCAAATCTAAGCGACGCAAATTTGAAAAATGCAGATATGCGAAAGGTAGTAATTGATGAGGAGCTAAACCTAACAGGCACGGATCTAAGTGGTGCAAATTTCAAAGATACAAATATGCAAAAGATAGTGATTGATGAGGAAACGATTCTGACAGGTGCTAACCTTACAGGCGCAAACTTGAGCATAGAACTACTGTGCCGAGCGGAAAAAGAAGAGCTAACATTAGGCCTTGCTAACTCATTCTTCGCATTTTTTCAGTGCGACTAAGGCACTTCAACCACAAAACAACCACAGTAAACAGCGAAAACCAAGACCCTGCTGAATAATTTAAAGTTAGCTCCAGTCCACGGGAACTTCGAGGTTGGAGCCGTCTGCTTTAGCAATTTTAATAAAATCATTTTTCATGCCGAACTGGAATACATCTCTGGTGATAGCCACGTCCTGTTTGCAGTATTCAATAATTTTGTCGACCTTGCCTTCTTGCCACCATTGCACCGCTAAGGTGCCTTCTGCGCTTTTTCCCGTTCCGAGGGTGGCACTGGCAACTTTTTCCAATTTTATGAATTTCCAGTTACTGGCGTTTCGTATATCCAACATAATGTCAAAGGAGTCTACTAGGCTTAGGTCGAGGCCATATTTTTCCAGTATGGGCAGATCAAAGCCTTCAGAGTTATAGCCCACCACAAGGCGTTCCTTGCATAGCGTGATAAGGGAGCTTAGCTCCGATTCCTTAAAGGTGAGCATTTCGTTTGTTTTCGAGTCGTAGGCACAGCCAATGGAGACCTCCAGTTGAGCTAAATTCTTCCAACCGCCCACTGCGTCTACCAAGGTTTTCGTTTCCAGATCAAACACCAAGTAGTGCTCATTGCGCTGGAAAAGGCTCCCAGAACCCACATCTCCCGCAGAGGGGATGCTCATATCATGGGTCCAAAAACTGGGGCTAATCTTTATGCGAGTAGTTTGTGACATTTTTTATAGAGATACCACAATCCGTATTGACCTTGCTAGTTTCATGCTTCATATTTAGTATTCATGAAAAAAAACGAAAACAAACAAAAAAGGAGACAAAAAAATGGAACATAATAAAACAACTCCAGATAGGAGAAATTTGGTACAAACCCCTGCCCCGGACTTCAAAGGCACTGCCGTAGTCGGTCAGGATTTTAAGGATATTCAACTATCTAACTTTAAAGGCAAGTGGCTTTGCCTCTACTTTTACCCCCTGGACTTCACCTTTGTGTGTCCCACAGAAATCACAGCTTTTTCTGATCGCATGGACGACTTTAAAAAGCTTAACTGCGAAGTTGTGGGCTGCTCAGTGGATAGTCAATTCTCCCACTTGGCATGGATTAACACACCTAGAAATAAGGGCGGGTTAGGCGAATTGCGTCATCCCCTGCTAGCAGACCTAGGTGGTACTATCGCAAAGGACTATCAGGTGCTTTTACCAGAGGGAATCGCACTGCGAGGGCTTTTCCTGATCAATCCTAAGCAGGAGTTAATGTACCAGGTGGTGCATGCTCTAGGTGTCGGGCGCTCAGTAGAGGAAACACTTCGTGTTTTAGAGGCATTCCAACTGAATGAGAAAACAGGAGAGGTTTGCCCTGCCAACTGGTCTAGGGATAATTCCAAGACTATGAAGCCAGACCCTAAAGGCTCACAGGAGTACTTTGGTGATCGCTAAGTAGCCGAGAATAAGTTGCCGAGTTCATCCCAGCATGTTCATGCCAGCATGGACTTGGTAGCTTTTATTTTTTCACTAGACCCATCTTTTTCGCTCGCCTAGCTTCTGCAGATTTGGGAGCTACTTGATTGAGCTCATTGGCAAAGAGAGCTCCTTGATCCCTTCTCCTTTTCTTTTGAAAAGACTCCGCAATCTTCAAGGTAGCCTTTCTCCAACTTTGACTTTTTTTAGAAGCTTTTTCATAAACCCGACTATAGGCAAGGATAGCCCTGTCGTACATTTTTTGAAAAAAGAGGGAATTGCCCAGGTAAAGATTGGCTTGGATATAATTTTTAGACCTGGGGTGCTTCTGAACAAAAGCTTGAAATTCCTTGCTAGCCCTTCCGTAGCTTCTTTTTTTATAATAGCCTAGAGCCCTAGCGAAAGACGGAGATTTTTTAGAACGTCGACTACTTCTAGTTGTTAGCTTTCGAATATTTTCTCTTTTTATTTTTTTGATCTCCTCAAATAGAAGACGCTGTTTTTTTCGTATCTCTGCTTGCTGTAACTCCAACTTGGAAAAGCCCGCTGCAAGACCATTCAAAAGCTCCTGTTGCTTTTCTTTCTCTTTTTGTTGGCTGTGGAGAAATTCCTCCACTTTTCCTTGGATCTTTCCGATATTTGCCTGCATTTGATCCAGATTTTCTGAGTGCTCAGCTATATTCTGGTTCATATTTTTCTGTACTGTTTCCTGCTCCTTTTCCCGCGCCACGTCCGCATTTGTTTTAATACAAGCAGCACTAAGAAGGAGTAATAAGGATAGGATAGGAAATTTTATCTTATTCATCTTCGGGTTCCAGATCTTTAACGATGGAATGGAATTCTGCTTTCTCTGACAGTCGTCTTGTCCTCGAGGATAGGATCTGAGCCAACTTAAAGTTCTTCAAGCGATAGGCCGCACGGGCCTGTAGGAGGCTATGGTAGGCCATTTGATAGTACTTAGGAGAGTTTGTCTCTGAGTTAGCATTTTTTGCAGCAAGAAAGGCAGCTTCTGCATAGGCCATTTGCTTATACGGTCTCAGGGATACCAGACCACAGCCACTGATGAGTATTGCCAAAGCTATCGTGATTGGCTTAAAAGGCATTAATTCCTTTAGCGTGAGGTAATTCGGAAATTTCCTCTACGATTTTGGTAGTGACTGGCTGAAAGCAAGCGCGATTTTCCATAGCTAATGGTTTCAATGCGTCCACCAGAAATGCCCATACGGATAAGGCGACGTCGAAGCGAATTCGCACGTCTCTCGCCTAAAGCTATATTGTACTGAATGCCTCCCCGCTCGTCGCAATGACCTTCAATTTGTACATTTAAGCTGGGATTATCACTTAAAACTTTATAATTATTCTCTAAAATACTCTCTCCATCACCCACTATGGAAGAGGAGTCCAGTGGGAAACGTACTGTTTGTAACCCCATGGCTTGACCAGAATCGCTATCCGCATCACCGTTTTCAATATCCTCGTCGGATACAAAACTGGACATAGGCATATCGTCAGAATCTACCATTCCTTTTTTTGCACAGCCCGGGGAAAATAAAACCATCATTAGTGTTGAACATAGTACCAGTAACCATTTTTGCTTTATCATAAAAATTAACCTCTTTTTAAAAACATCTTTGTTATAAATCTTACTGGAAAAAAACAAGAATTTCGAGAATATTTTTATTTTTTTTCTCTCATATCCCAAGCAAAACAAATAGAATGTTTGGAAAACAGTCGCTTGTAGTCCCAACATACACATTATATTGTATTTTAGCCTCTTTTTTTACACGGTAAAGTAAAAGTATAAAGTATCCCGGGAAAAAACCGATACAATTAAATAAGGAAAAGGTGATCGATTCATGTTTATAAAGATGAAAAAACGGCTACTCTATACCAAAAAAAAGTTACGATTTTTTGGTTTTTTATGTCTTCACGAGTTGGAAATGCTATACAAGCTATGTAAGAAGGGCACACTGTCCATAGCGCAACTCATAAAATTCACATTTTTTTAGGTGAGCCAAAGCTCTGGCCTGCCCGATCCATTCACACAGACAAAAACAAACTCCGACTGACAGATCATTTTTCCTTTATTCGTTTCTTTTATACTTTTTTGCTGCTCGCTGTGACGGACCACAACCACATCTACAGTCATGGAGGTTTTTCCCATATGGGTACACTTACACCATATTTCTAAAAAATCCCCTAAGTTGGCTGGCTGCTCGAATACCAGTTCGGATATTTTCTTCGTCACTGTCCTGTTTTTTTTTGTTTTTTTTCTGACAAAAAGGGCCGACGCCTCATCCATCCAAGACACAAGCGTACCCCCAAAGATCGTTCCCGTAGAATTAAGTTCTTTATACATGACCATTTTTCGGTAAATGCACTCATAGTCTTTTAAATTATTGATGGGCTCCATACTAAGATTTAACTTCTGGATGGCCTTGGCTCATATTTTGGAGGGTTTGGAGTACTTCCATGGCTTGTTTCTTTTTTTCTCCATCTAGCCCACTGTGGAGAGTTTCCATCTTTTTAAGCATCATGTTGACTGACTCTAACTCTTGCTTGTGACGCTCAAAAATGGCACTGGACATTTCATTGAAACTTTGTGCGAGTTCCATGAAATTGTCGTGTTTACGAAACATAATATGACGATCCAAGACACCTTGCTTTACAGAAGACATTGCACTTTGTAATTTATACAAAGGACCCGCTATTTTATGGGAGTGAAATATGCTTAGAATTACCGCAGCAAATACTAGAAAAACCTCCATTATAATCAATAGGGTGAAAAAATCACCTTTGCTGGCATTTAGTAATTCTAGGAGTTCAGGTTGATTTACCACCATTTCATGTTCGGTAACAAAATCAAACATGGCAATCACAAAGATTGGCAACGCCAGACTAAAAACTATGAGGGCTAGAGTAAACAAACAGGTAAATTTGATTTGAAATTTTGGATTGATAAAGTACTGTCTTCTTCTACTGATGACCATGGATTTTCCTTTACTTGGTTACTGTTTTCTATTGGTTCTTTAAAGTTTACCGCATTCCAAAGAGAACTGAAAACAATTTTTATCACATTCGTTAGCGTGTGATCCAGAGAAAGCAAGCTAGCTTTTATGGTGCTTGGCTAGGGGCAGGCAAAAGATTACGGACAAATTCTTCCGAAGAAAATGGTTTGAGGTCGCCTATGGTTTCCCCCACACCCACATACTGGATGGGAATTCCCAGTTCCGTAACAACGGAAAAGGCAGCCCCCCCCTTGGCAGACCCATCTAATTTAGTAAGCACCACTGCGTCCACCTGTAGAGCCGCTGTAAACTCCTTGGCCTGAAAAAGGGCATTTTGCCCTAATGTGGCGTCAAGGACCAATAATACGCAGTGAGGGGCCGTGGGTATTTTTTTTTGTACCACACGACCTATTTTTTTTAGCTCATCCATGAGGTTCTCTTTTGTATGGAGCCGACCTGCTATATCAATAATCACCTCGTCTATGTTTTTGGAGATCCCCATGCTTACCGCCTCAAAGGCCACTGCTGCGGGCGTGGCAGATTTTGCAGGTGCCACACATTCAACCCCAACCCGTTTTGCCCATACCTGGAGTTGCTCCACGGCTGCTGCCCGAAAGGTATCTGCCGCTCCCAGGATCACAGTCCTTCCCTCCATTTTTTTTTGATAGGCGAGTTTTCCAGCAGTGGTTGTTTTTCCTGAACCATTGACCCCGATGAGCAGTGTGACCCGTGGGGAGTGGCTTGTTGTTTCGGTTTCTTGTTTATTTGACTGTTTACTTGGCTGAGGGAGAGCCTCCAGCATATGAGTATGAATTCTCGATATAAGGTAATCCTTGCTGGGTTTTTCCTTACAATCCTCTTTCAACTTCTCCAGTAGGATTTGGCTCATCCTAGGACCCATGTCTGACGACAATAGTACTTCCTCCAAGGTTTCCCAAAGGGGGTGACCGGGGTTCCATCCCTCTTCCCCTGAAAGGGTTTCCCAGACCTGTTGGAGTCGACCAAGGAAGGGAGTCCTTGTTTTTTGTAGAGTATGTTTCCAGTTAACTTGCCCGCTTATTTCTCCCTTGCCCTTCCGCATACGAGGAATCTTATTGCGAAAGAAAAGGAATCCAAAAACAACCAGTACAACAGGCACCACAACTAGGATCGGAAAAAACTGCTCCATAGAATCCCTTATACCTAAACAAAAGCAATAAGCCTAGCCGCTGCGGGCACTTATGGAGGAAAGGTCGGCTTACTGTAATTTCACTTCAACACGAATACCTAGGTGGTCAGATGGCCAACGGAGCTTCCCATTAACCTCCACCTTATCTTGCTCTTGGTCCCCAAGAAACTGAACAGAAAGTACAGAAAGTGCTGTGTGGGTATCTGTGGAGGAGCCCTTATGACCAGAAAAATGCATAATATTGTCAATCTGACCATCACTCATGGAACCGTCCCCTATCAAATTTTCTTCACGACAGCAGGTTGAAACCTCAGTATCGGGATCGCTAACCAGATCCACAAAGCCACCCTCTTGTAGTACGTCGTAGGCTCTTAGAGATGTAGGTGCCCCACCAAATGCAAGCGTCTGACTAGAGCTAGTCGTCTTATCAAGCTTAGGAGAGTTTAGGTCTCCCAGTAAGAAAACAGGAACTTCGGGGTTAGAAAGATATTTCTCTTCTTTTAAGTAACTCAGCAATTCAATAGCTTGCCTCTTCCTGTCACCTTGTTGATTTTCATCTTGTAAATGTGTGTTTACCACAGTAAAATGAATACCGTTCTTTTTTAGGACAGCTATGCCTACGGTACGAGTAAACTTCAACAGGGTACCTCCATTCTTGATGTCCTTTTCAGTAAGTTTTACTCCCATCATTATGGATGAGTTCCCAAGTATATGCGTAAAATGGGATTCTCCCGGCCAAATTTGCAGAGCAAATTGATTTTCTTTTGCGTATGAATGTGACTCCCAAGACTCCACCTCAATGCCCTCCTTCACCAGAACTACGTTGTCTAAGTTAAAGGTAATTTTGTCACATTTAGCAACACAATCAGAAATTTCGAGCTGGGTTGCTTGGGAAACCAAGCTTTTGTATTCAGCACCAGAAATCTCTCTTAAGGAATCTTTCAAGTTTTTTAGAAAATTAAGTACTTCTGTTTTCTTCCCATCCGCATCTGTTGTCCAGACCGTTACAACCTCTTGCAAAGCAATCACGTCGGGAGCAAATTTGCCTACACCATCTTCCGTCCCATCACTGGTCATGGATATAGCAAGCCCCTCGGCTCGCTCAGAAAAATTAGTGCTTTTAATCCTTTCGAGAAGTTCAGAGGGAAGCGTACCCTTAATTAGTGGTTCTGTATCTGCTCCCAAGTAGAGATTCTGGGTAAGCATGGAGAAATTGACGGATTTTTCTTCTTCGGTAGCTGCTGCCACATGAGTATCTTGCTTTATTACTCCTGCCTCATCCTCTGTTTTCATTAATTCAGGAAAATGTTCTTGGAGAAATTCGGGGTCTATTTCTTCCTCCCCTGAAGCTATTTTTTTGATAGCTTCTACCGCATCAGGATTTTGCTTTATTGTTTTTATTAATTTCTTCCTTGCTTCTGGATCTTCTGATATTGCCTCGATTATTCCTGATCCTACTTTTTCCCCTACCCTCACGAATCCATCGAGAATTTGGTGGAGAATGTCTCCAAGCATGTCTCCCGAACTTGACTCCACTTCCTCTACTGCGGCTGTTTCTTCAGTAGCTGCTGGTACATGGGAATTCTCGCTGACAGAGGACGAATCCACAGGTTTTTCTGGCTCTTTCGCAGATTTTGCACAACCAGCAAAGAAAAGGATCAAAAACAGACCCATCATATTTATTTTTACATTTTGATATTTCATTACGTTACTCCTTTGTTATTTATATTGTTAATTCGTCCGCCTATAATCTAGCAGAATTAATGCGATATGTCAATATGTTTTTCTTATTTTTCCCAAATGGACCATAAAACCAAAATTCCTTTGAAAACAGTAAGTTACGATTCATGACCCCCATTTGAACTAGACACCTCCTAATCAATGAGGAGATATAGAGCAATTTTTTTAGAGACAGCTCCAACCAGAGAAATCTATTTTACTTTGTTTTACTTTGAGGATTTTCTCAGTAATAGACTGAGGAGCTTGAAAAGAATACTTTTGTAGAGAGTTTTCTAAGTCTCTAAGAATACGTTGCATTTCCTCGTAGAAGCCACAATGAACTTTCCTTTGCTCCCTACAGACTCAGAAAATAAGTTGACTTTGCTAAGCAACTATGGCTATATGTTGCATAATGAAAATATTGCGACGCATAATTTCCGAAAAAAGAGCCAAGATCCTTCGTCCCCTCATCCCAGCGATCCTGCTCTTCATTCCTGGAATTCTTTCGACCTCGGTCGCTTCGGCCTCGGTCGCCTCCCCCTCCCGGGCCAATTTTTTAAAGGCTCCCCAAGTATGCGCTATCCAGGGTATTGAAAAGTCCATGCAAGGAGTATTTCCCAAGGGTGTGCCCACCCGTTTGCCCGATTTTCTAACGAAAAGTATGGGGGTTTCCCCCAAGCAATCAAAGCGACTTGCCCGTCACCTGCTGATCCTATCCCGTCGGTATGGGTTTTCTCCTAATCTCATTTTGGGGGTCATCTATGTGGAGAGTTCTTTTCGCTTACGAGGGAAATCTTGGGCAGGAGCGTTGGGATTAATGCAATTATTGCCCAGTACTGCCCGTTCCATGGTAAAAAGATTAGGCTTAAAAAAGAAATGGACTAAGATGGGTCACCGTATGCTCTTTCATCCCCAACATAATATCACCCTAGGAGTGCACTATTTATCCATACTACGGGACCGCTATTTTAAAGATCCCAGGCACTATATTACTGCCTATAATACAGGTCCCACAATGTTACGAAGTCTTTTAAAGCGAAAAAAAATGAATCATTTTTGCTACTACCATAAGGTTTTAGAGGCTAAAAATTATTTCCAGAAAACACTCCAAATAAAAACGAAGGGACTCTTTGCTTGGGGGAATGGTCGATGGGAAAATCCTTAATTCTTCTATCCGGTGGGCTGGACTCTGCCCTAAATTTAGCCCTAGCTGCGAAAGAAAAAAAAGCAAGCCTAGCTTTAACGTTCTCCTATGGGCAAAAAGCTCAAGAGCCTGAGATAGAGGCAGCTCAGTTCCTAGCTGACTACTATAAAGTGCCTTGGCAGGTGCTAAATATTGATTGGTTAGGGAGGATTCATAAAAACGCGTTGACGGAAAAGAGTTGCCCCCTGCCCCATCTATCCCTTGCCGAATTGGACAGTAAGGAAAAAACTCGTCAAAGTGCGGCTGCTGTATGGGTTGCCAATCGTAATGGTCTCTTTTTAAATATTGGGGCTTCTTTTGCAGAGGCTATGGGCATGGATACAATCTTGGTGGGGTTTAATCAGGAGGAGGCCAGCACCTTTCCCGATAACTCTAGTGATTATGTGGAGGCCATAAATAGGGCTTTTTCCTTTTCCACCTTGAAAAAAGTTCGTGTTCAGTCCTATACCTTAGATTGGGACAAAAAAAAGATTCTATCTATGGCTAGGCAGATGGATGTGCCTTTGGACAAGATTTGGTTTTGTTATGGTATGGGTCCCGAGCCTTGTGGGCTTTGTGAAAGTTGCGTGCGTTTTCAGCGAGCAAAGGAGGAGTGATGGGTTTTCATATTCAGTGGTTAGAGGAGGTATTGCCTTATACGGGTGTGGAGCTTCGTCCGCAGTGGTTATCTGAGCGCACGGGGGTGTTTTCCTCTTCATTGGTTGCTTTCCGTGGTCCTTGTTTGGTGCCAACTGAGGCATTGGTGGACGCAGAGGATGTCCAACAGGAGGCGAGAATCCAATCGAAAGAAATGCTGCATTTTTTAGGGGAGTTCTTCCATGAGGACTTGCGTTTGAGTGTGGCTCGTCAGCGCCTTCTTGTGGCTCTCTTTTGTGAGACCATTAGGAAGCATGCCCCAAGGGATGGTGAGTTCCGACGTTTCGGAGATGATATTTATTATTGTTCCCAGCAGGGTCGGAAAAAATTGACGGTTTCCATTGTTACTGCCAGCCCTGTTTCCACTTTGCTCCATTTTGGGGTAAATATAGATCCTAGTGGGGCACCGCTGCCTGCCATTGGTTTACAGGAGTTTTCTATTGACCCCAAGGATCTAGCTTTGGAGATTTTAGAGAAATGGAAAGAGGAGCTTTGCTCCCAAGAGCAAGCTTGTTGTAAAGTATATCCACGTTAGGGGGAGGAGAAAAAATGATTCTTGCGAAAAAGCCTCAGCTAGGTAGTTTGGCATCTTATATTCAAGAGGCGAGTACTTATGTGCCGGGGAAACCTGTGGAAGAGTTAGAGCGTGAGTTTGGTGTTTTTGATGTGGTGAAGTTGGCTTCCAACGAAAACCCTTTGGGTCCTTCTCCCAAGGCTCAGGAAGCGATGGCGACGGTGGGGAAGTCCATTTGTTTATATCCCGATGCGAACCATTATTATTTACGTCAGCAGCTTGCAGAGAAGAATAATTTAAGTATTGACGAGGTAATTATTGGTAATGGTTCCAACGAGATCATGGATTTTCTCATTCGTGCTTTTTGTGTTCCCGGCGACAATATTCTTAGTTGTAATGCTGCTTTTATTGCCTATCGTATTTGCACCAAAATACATGGTGTGGAATACCGGGAGCCAGACTCCAGCACTCCTAAGGAAGAGCTTTCACAGATGTTAAAAATGATGGATGCTCGCACTCGTCTGATTTTTCTACCGAATCCCAACAATCCCACTGGCACCTACATCAATCGGGATTTACTTGTAAAATATATGGAAAATTTAAAAAACAAAAATGTAATTGTGGTATTGGATTACGCCTATTGGGAGTATGTGCGTACCGATGATTTTATGGATCCCATGGAGATTTATCGAACCTTTCCGAATATTATTATTTTGCGTACATTTTCAAAAATTTATGGTCTAGCTGCTTTACGCATAGGATATGGCTTTGCCCACCCAGATATTTTAGCGCCTCTACATAAAATAAAGATGCCATTTAACGTAAATAGTCTCGCCTTAAAGGCAGCTGAGGCGGCGTTAGGGGATACTGAGCACTTGCGCTTGTCCTATGAGGTAAATGAGGAGGGAATGGACTATCTTACCCAGGAGTTGGATCGTTTAGGTTTATCCCATAGGCCCAGTCAAGCGAATTTTATTTTAGTGGATTATAAAAAATCTGTTCAGGACTTATATCCCAAGCTGCTCCAGGAGGGTGTGATTATTCGTCCCATGGATCCTTACGGTTTTCCCACCCAAATGCGTGTCTCCATTGGAAAAAAGGAACACAATAAGAAATTCATTACTTCTTTGGAAAAATTTCTATGAGTACGGTTATTCATAGGCGAACCAAGCCCATTGTGGCTATTGACGGAGGTGCTGGAAGTGGAAAAACAACAGTGGCTGCTGCTTTAGCCAAGCAGTTTCAATTTACTTATATTAGCACGGGAACGATTTATCGAGCGGTGGCTCTATTTTTTTTAGAAAATAATATGGATCTTGGGCAGGAAAAAGAATTGGAGATGGCAAAGATAAAGGATAAGATAACGTTTCGGTTTGCTGGTGGTGAGACTCGAATTTTTTTGCATGGTCGAGATGTTTCCAACGAGATTCATTCCAGGGAGATTAGCAATGGTGCTTCCATGGTTTCCTCTTATGCTAGAGTGCGATCTGCGCTCTTGGACCTACAGCGGAATCTGGGCAAGGCAGGTGGCGTTATTATGGATGGTAGGGATATTGGAACCGTGGTTTTTCCCGATGCGGAGGTAAAGGTTTTCTTAAAGGCTTCCCTAAGGGATCGTTCCATTCGTCGAGCAAAGGAGTTGGAGGATAGAGCACGGGCAAGTGGACATTCCTTAACGGTAAATATTCAAGAAATAGAAATGGAAATTCAAGAGAGAGACAAAAGGGACAGTGAGCGTGAGTTTGCCCCATTAAAAAAAGCCCATGACGCTATTGCTGTGGATACTTCTGGGATTACAGTGCAACAGGTGGTGGGGAAGATTGTTCCCATGGTAGAGTTAAAAATAAAGAGTATGGAGTGATCGTTTGTTAGAAAAAGTTTCTAAAATACTTTTAGTTCGAGCCGACAGGATTGGTGATGTGGTACTCACCACGCCGGCCATTACGGCTATACGCAAGCGTTATCCCAAGGCAAAAATTGTGGCTTGTATAAATAAGTCGGTGGAAAATGTACTGGACGCCAACCCGGACTTAGACCAGCTTTTATTGTTCCATAAAAAGCAATATGGGGGCGTGTGGGGTTTTTTTCGTCTATATCGTGCCATTCGTAAAGAGCGATTCGAGGTAGTGGTTTGTTTTCAATCGACCTTTCGTTTATCTTTTGCCATTTTTTTATCCTTTATTCCCTATCGAATAGGGCCTTTATCGAAGTGGTGGTCTTGGCTTTTTTATAATATGGGTATTCGTCAAAATCGTTCCAACGTGGAGATGCACGAAGCTGATTATAATATACAGCTCTTAAGGGATTTGGGAATTTCTGTTTCCCACACCCATGAGAAAACTCAGGTATATGTAAAAGAAAAATATAAGGAAGTAGCCAAGACTTTTTTTGCCGACCGGGGTATTCAGAAAAAATATAAAACAATTGCCATACACCCGGGCATGGGAAATTCCGCTCTAAACTGGCCAGAGGAATATTACGTGCAGTTAGCTCGTGCCCTATGCAAAGAATATAATATTATCATTACAGGCGGGCCCACGGAAAAGGATTTAGTGGATAGAGTCTTGCAGAAAATTTCCCAAAAACAAAGCTATGATATGGACCTTCCCATACTCACTCAGTATGTGGGCAAGGGTGCCTTGGGTGAGTTCGCTGCTATTTTAGATCAATGTGACGGGGTGGTGGCTCCCAGCACTGGTCCCATGCATTTAGCCATTGCACTCAAGAAAAAAGTACTTACCTTTTTTTCGCCCATTCAGGTACAAAGTGGGGTGCGCTGGGGACCATACATAAAAAACTTTGGAACCCAGCTAGGTGTTTCTCCCGATGATCAAGCCAGCATTCTTGTGCCTGATGTGAATTGTGGCGAAATATTTAAATGTGCTCTAACTGCGTGTGTGTACTATCCATGTATGCCGCGAGTTTCTGTGAAAAGTGCCGAGTTGCAGTTACGAACACTTTTGGAAGGAAAGGAAGTTCAATGAACACTACTAGAAAACGTTTTGACGCTGTAATGAAAACCATTGCCTCCAAGGAGTTTCTTGTTGTGGGGGATGTGGGTTTGGATCGCTATACAATTGGAGACGCTCGTAGACTCAATGATGAGGCTCCCGTTCCCATTGTTTCTGTTGGAAAAACACAGGATAAGTTGGGCCTAGCTGGCAATGTGGCTGATAATATTCATGCATTACAAGGAGTGCCCCACTTATTTTCTTTAGTGGGGAAAGATCTCTATGGAGAAAAACTACTCCAGCTATTGAAGGAGAAAAAAATTTCTTCCCAAGGTGTGTTTCCCCACCCCACTAGGCGCACCACTTTAAAAGAAAGGGTGATAGCCAATAATCAGCAAGTAGTGCGTATTGATTATGAGGACATTCAAGACCTCTCGCCCGAAGAAGAAGCTTTCTTCTGGAAAAAATTAGAGCCAGAAATAGAAAAATATTCAGGCATTATTATAGAAGACTATTCCAAAGGTTTGCTCACCCCCTCCCTCACAGCTAAAATTATTCAGTCGGCCAGAAAGAAGAAAAAGTTTGTAGCCGTAGACCCACCAAGTTTAAGCCACCGACGACACATTGAATACTACCGAGGCGCAACCCTCCTCACTCCAAACCTCAAAGAAGCGGCTCAGCTAAGTGGCATAGAAATTCGAGACAGATCATCTTTGCACAAGGCAGGAGAACAACTCCTCCAAGAACTGGAATGTGAAATTGTGGTCATCACCCAAGGTGGCGAAGGAATGACCGTATTTAAAAAAAATATCACCCCCATGCAAGTCCCCACCTTTGCCCACGCCGTCTATGATGTATCGGGCGCAGGAGATACGGTGGTAGCCATGCTCACCATGACCATGTCCAACGACGTACCCCTAGAGGAATCCCTTCTCCTAGCAAATTTTGCCGCTGGCGCAGAAGTAGGAAAAATGGGCACCACCACTGTTTCCGTAGAAGAACTCAGGGAATATGTGGAACGCATTGGCGGTTTCTCCCAGTAGTGTACCTGTATTATTCTTCGTCAGGCATTACAAACTGATAGATATAATATCCTCCAGCACCAATTATAGCCGCTTCAGCAGCAGCGGAAGCGGCTCCATGAAAATTGTTCTTTCTACTCCGCTCTACTTGCCATGGCTCTTCGAGATAGTCAAAGCTCTTATAGCTTTTTGTAATTGTCTTCGAAATCTCATCTATATTACTAGAAGGTATATGTAAATCATCAGCTATTTTATCAATTACCTTATTAACAGCTTTAGCATTTTCTGTCCCATAAGCTGTTCTTTTTAAAATTGCTAAAAAATATTGAAGCTCGTTAATGAAATTTTTTCTTGATTTTGTTTTTGTTTTTCCAGGAATTTTTCGCAACATTATCATTTTCTTGACATTGGACATATTATAAAAAGAGGACCTATATTGGTTAAGATTATCCAGAAAGAGTTTGAGAATTTTAGAGGTAGCTTCTGGACCAAGCTGCTTTCTAACTTCCCAGAGAGCATTTGACATAAACATTGAGTTATTATGAAATTCACCAGCAACAAAATCATCTAATGAATTGCGTTCACCAGATTTTTTATTGTTAAAATAAAAAAATCTATGCTCTATGTCTCTTATAATTTTACCTATTTTTGGATTTCCTAACTTATGTGCTGAAAAAAAATCTGCCAGTGCTTCATTAACAGTCTCATTATAATTGACAAACGCTCTCCAACTGTACGTTCTCTTTAGAATCGAATGTGTTCTCTCATGAAGCAAAGTAGATTTACTTTTCACTAAAATCCTTTCCCCATAATGAGGCTTCATGTGTATAGTACTGTCTGAAAATCCACTCCAAATATTAAAGATTCGAGAGGTTATTGAGCGAGGTCCATGTGTACTAGAGAGGATAGGTTTATCTGAAAGAACTATTCTAGTCGATTTTGGTTTAATGAAACCTAGCTTTGTCATACTACTATCAAAATCTTTTATGTCTTGAGCAACTCTTTGTCCAAGCTTCTTACTCACTGTAATTGTCCCCACAACTTCAACTGTTGGGGAAGAGGCTAATCTACGATACGGCCATACCATAAGTTTCCCTTGCCGATGAATTTCAGTTAACTCTTCTATTTTCTCTTCTATTTTTTTTTCTAATTCTTTTTTTTCCGCTGCTGTAATTGCTGTATTTGATTTTTTAGATTCTGGCTTTTCTATGTTAGAAAATGCTTTTTTAATATTTGGAAATTTCTTTGCAGCTATTACGGGACCATATTTTATTAAAGCAAGTAGCCCTGCTGGAGGAATGGCAACATATCCTATAAATGTACATACGGCATTTGATTTTGCTTCAAAGTTTAAGCAACCAAATTCCTTATATTTGTTAGAAATCATGCTTGAAATCGAACTAACAATCATTTCTGAAATAGTTGTACTCATTTTCATAGCAGCTTTTATTTTTCTGACCGATTCCAATGATGAAGATGATTTTGCATATGCTTTTTCATACTCACTATGGAGATATGATTTTGCCATATTACTATATTCTGAAACATTATCACCAGTCTTAACCCAAGCATCACTTGAAGTTAAATGACCTCCCACCCATTTGAGTACATCCCATAAAAATTTTAATATTTCTTTAATGGAATCTAAAACTCCTTGTGCACACCCTTTTAGAAATTCCCATAAATCCACCTGTGATTCTTTATCAATGATCTCGCATCGTAAAAGATCTTCTTTTTTCACATCTTTGCAAACATTACTTCTTATAACCACATCACAAATTCCTTGCATTTTATTATATAAATCCAAGTTAGAAATGCCCTCAACATTGCATATTTTCTCAAAAGCATGGACTGTTGAACTGAGAGAAAAGCGTACTCTTCCATGATCTTGTAATGATTTTATTGTATCTTCAGTACTAATTGGTTGTCTTAGTCCTGCCCTGAACTCCTGCGCGGTTGCTGTAACAGTAAAAACTATAAATACTAAAGCAAGAGCGATTATTTTTCTCATTCCACTCCTGCTTGATTTTTCATATGAGCAATTATTCTGCTTGCCAATTTATCTCCGTTTATGGTTGCCGTTGGACGAGTGTGAAGAATCTGTATTGTCTCGTTAGCTCTATAGATATGAACTTCAGCAAAAGTTATTTTTTGTCCAGACCAGTCTCTATAACTGCCATTGACTAATAACTCATGGTGTTCTTTCTTGGGCTGCCATTTATATTTCCCCTTCCATTCAGAAATGCCTATAAATGAAAGCATCTTTTTTTTCTTTTCTTCAAGCTTCTTAAAAAAATCCTTCTGCTTAATGTTAAGCCAATTAATTTTTTTGCCAGTCTTTCGCTTTTCCAAGCTTCCCGTCACATCACTATTTTTTTCTAACTGCCAAACTTTTACTCCATTGACATCACGAGATAGCTTCCATCCACTGGGGCTGGCAATCGCTGCTGTGGATAAGAAAAATAATAATGAAATAAATATTTTTTTCACCGAATACCTTTTAGCGTATATATTAGACGCTATTCCTTCTATGATAGTATAACTCTCCTCACTTCAAATCTCAAAGAAGCGGCTCAGCTAAGTGGAGTAAGAATTTGAGAAGTAAAATTGCAGTCATCACCCAAGGTGGCGAAGGAATGACCGTATTTAAAAAAAATATCACCCCCATGCAAGTCCCCACCTTTGCCCACGCCGTCTATGATGTATCGGGCGCAGGAGATACGGTGGTAGCCATGCTCACCATGACCATGTCCAACGACGTACCCCTAGAGGAATCCCTTCTCCTAGCAAATTTTGCCGCTGGCGCAGAAGTGGAAAAAATGGGCACCACCACTGTTTCCGTAGAAGAACTCAAGGAATATATGGAACGTATTGGTGGTTTCTCCTGATAGCTTACCTACATTATTCTTCGTCAGGGATTACAACCTGATAGATATAATATCCACCAATAGTAGCTGTGCTTACTTCATAAAGCTTTGGATCTAATACTGATTCCTGTTTTTTGCTTAATACAGGTTTAATGTAAGCAAAGTTTTCATCACTTTTTTTAATTTCCTTTGATATCAAACTTATATTATTAGGAGGGATATCAAAATAATCAATAAGTTTATTAATCACGTTATCAACAATTTTAGCATTTGCTGTCCCATGAGCTGTCTTTTTCAAAATTGCTAAAAAATATTGGTATTCATTAATGAATGTTGCCTTTTTTGAATTAAAGGAGAGCGATTTTGCAAGTGGATGGATCGGTAGAACATGATCAATAAAATCAAAACTATCTCGATATTGGTTAAGGTTATCTATAAATGGCTTGAGAAGCGTAGAAGTTTTTTTAGGACCAAGCTGCTTTCTCACCTCCCAGAGAGCATTTGAAAGAAATAATGAATCATAATGTCCAATGTCAGTAAAGTCATCTAACGAATTGAGTTTGATTTCCTTATTAGAGTGATCAAAATAAGTTCTTTTCTCTATATCTGCCATAGGTTTACCTTTAGTAATAAAGTCCATTAGTGCTTTTGGATCTCCTGTTTTATGTAGTGAAAAAAAATCTGCCAATGCCTCTTGAACAGATTCATTGCGATTGACAAACGAGTTTTTCTTGTAAGTATGATGTAGAAATGCGTGTGTTCTCTCATGAAGAAGCACGGATTTATCTTTCATCATAGCTTTTTTCTGAATAGCTTTTTTCTGAAGATAAGGCGTCATGAAAATATGACTTGTTGGAGCTTTACTATCAAAACTAGCAGCTTTATGAGAAGATGCCATAGGTCCATAATTACCAGGAAAAACAGGTTTATCTGAAATAATTATTTGAGTCAGCTTGGGTTTAATGAAACCTAACTCTTCCATAGTATTATCGAAATCATTTATATATCGACTAAATTTTTTCCCAAGATTTTTAGTAATTGCAGCTGTGCCTATAACTTCAACACCTCGAAAAGAAGCTAATTTAGTGCCACGCGATGACACAAAACCCTTAATTTGGAAGTAGTCAGCTTTAGCTGCAATAATATCCCTATTCTCAGAAGATATTCTTGCCGCTGAATCCTCTTTCAGATCATTAAGTTTCTTCTCTATTTTAGGTTCTGATCTATCCACTGCCTTAATTTCTGATTTCTCTGCTGTGCTTTCTATATTTGATTTTTTAGGCTCTGGTTTTTCTAAGTTAGAAAATGCTTTTTTAATATTTGGAAACTTTTTTGCAGCTATTACAGGACCATATTTTATTAAAGCAAAGAGCCCTGCTGGAGGAATGGCAACAGTTCCTATAAACGTACATACAGCATTTGATTTTGCTTCAAAGTTCAAGCAGCCAAATTCCTTATATTCGTTAGAAATCATGTTTGAAATTGAACCAACAACCATTTCTGAAATAGCTGCACTCATTTTCATAGCGGCCTTTATTTTTCTGACTGATTCCAATGGTGAAGATGATTTTGCATATGCTTTTTCATACTCACTATGGAGATATGATTTTGCCATATTACTATATTCTGAAACATTATCACCAGTCTTAACCCAAGCATCACTTGAAGTTAAATGACTCCCTACCCATTTGAGTATATCCCATAAAAACTTTAATATTTCTTCAATGGAATCTAAGACTCCTTGTGCACACCCTTTTAGAAATTCCCATAAATCCACCTGTGATTCTTTATCAATGGTCTCGCATCGTAAAAGATCTTCCTTTTTCACATCTTTGCAAACATCACTCCTTATAACCACATCACAGATTCCTTGCATTTTATTATATAAATTCAAATTAGAAATACCTTCAACATTGCATATTTTCTCAAAAGCATGGATCGTTGAACTAAGAGAAAGCCGTACTCTTCCATGATCCTGCAATGATTTTATTGTATCTTCAGTACTAATTGGTTGTCTTAGCCCTGCCCTGAACTCCTGCGCGGCTGCTGTAACAGTAAAAACTATAAATACTAAAGCAAGGGCGATTATCTTTCTCATTCCACTTCTGCTTGATTTTTCATATGAGCAATTATTCTTCTTGCTAGCTTGTCTCCACCCGCAATTGATTTTGGACGAGTGTGAAGAATCTGTATCGTCTCGTTAGTTCTATAGATATGAACTTCAGTAAATATTATTTTTTGCCCAGACCAGTCTTTATAACTGCCATTGACTAATAACTCATGGTAGTCCTTCTTGGGCTTCCATTTATATTTCCCCTTCCATTCAGAAATACCTATAAATGAAAGCATCTTTTTTTTCTTTTCTTCAAGTTTTTTAAAAAAATCCTTTTGCTTAATGTTAAGCCAATTAATTTTTTTGCCAGTCTTTCGCCTCTCTAAGCTTCCCGTCACATCACTATTTTTCTCTAACTGCCAAACTTTTACTCCATTGACATCACGGGATAGCTTCCATCCACTGGGGCTAGCGATTGCTGTTGTGGATAAAAAAAATAATAATAAAATAAAGACTTTTTTCATCGAATACCTTTTAGCGTATATTTAGGCACTATTCCTTCTATGATAGTATAACCCGTCATGCCTATTTTCAAGAAGCTCAAAGTCGGGAAACTCTAATTCAGGTCTGATGAATTTACAGGTTAAGCTGCTCTTCTCTGCTCGTGCGATTGCAGGTGCTAGGAATATTAATACTCTCTATTTCCATGGATCTTAGCCATCGATGAAATAAAGCCATTTCTTTTTCCATCACTTGTCCCAAGTGGGTGGAAAACTGGGTATCTATTTCTTGAACTTTTGACAACATTTCATTGAGGTGGGCTTTTTCCTCTGCAAGAATTGAGCGAAGATTAAATCCCAATGGATGACTTTGTAAAAAATTCTGATAAATTCCATACAACCAACTTGCTCGTATTTCAATTGCCAGCGTTACCCATAAATAACAAGAGGAATGGTGTTTGTTTCCAGTTTGCCAGGAGCGAAGCATGGAAAAAATACTTCCATCCAATCGTTGGAAATACATATAAGCCGCAGGTCTTGCAAACATGTCTTCATGATCATAGGACAGGTCTTTTCCGCAAATGGATTTCGATCGCTGTTTAAAGAAAGCAGCATGACGGGCCTCTTCTGCTAAATGTTTTAAAACACAACGGGACAAAGTATCCACGCCATGGCTATTCATAATTTTTCGACTGCCCATGTATTCTAAAAAAGAAAAAGAGTTTAAAAATCTTCCATGGACTTCGGGCAAAGCCGTGACTTCGGATAATAGGGTCCAGAATCGAGGTTCTAGTTCCTTAGCGTCGCTATAAAAATTAGATAATGTGGAGAGATTCTTCAATAACATCATAAACTCTATCTAACTCCTTATCTGTAATGCAATAGGGAGGAAGTATATACACAACATTCCCCAATGGACGAAGTAAAACTCCGTTCTGTAAATAAAATTGAGATAATTTTGGTCCCACCGTGGATAAATACCCTCCATCTTTTACTTGAAGTTCTATGGCAGCAATGGTGCCACAGGTTCGCAGATTAGCCACCTTGGGATGTTCTTGCAATCTAGGGGCAAATACTTTTTTATGGTATTGGGAAATTCGAGCTATGGTGTTCATTTGTTTTTCTTCCTCAAATACCTTAAAACTTGCTAAAGCAGCAGCACAGGCAATGGGGTTACCTGAGTAGGAGTGGCCATGAAAAAAAGTTTTTTTTCTATCTTCCGAATAAAATGCTTGAAAAATTTCAGGTTTTACCATTGTAACACCTAGGGGAAGCAGGCCTCCAGTAATGCCTTTCGATAGGCAAAGAATATCAGGGGTAATATTGGCCTGCTCGCAAGCAAACATTGTGCCTGTGCGACCAAAACCTGTCATCACTTCGTCGGCAATAAATAAAATCTTTTCCTCTTGGCAAACAGTATATAAATCTTCCAACACTTTTGGGGAATACATACGCATTCCTCCTGCTCCCTGTACCAAGGGTTCCACAATAAGTGCACCTATTTTTCCTTCCTTATGACCGGTTGCAATCATGGTTTTGAAGGCATGGACTGTACGTTCCTCTTCTAGGGGTATATATTCCACTGGGAATAAATGGGAGGCAAACGGATCCGTAAACATACTTCGTCCACTTACAGACATGGCTCCAAAGGTGTCTCCATGGTAAGCACCCTCTAATGCCACAATACGTTTTCGTGGAAAACCTTTATTTTCATGAAAATTAATTGCCATTTTCAATCCCACTTCCACCGCAGTGGAACCATTGTCGGAAAAGAATGTATAGTTTAGGCCTGTGGGAACATGCCGTACTAACTCTTGGGCAAGCTGTTGGGCTGGTTTATGGGTAAAACCTGCGAGAATTACTTGATCCAGTTGGGAAGCTTGGTACGAAATAGCTTTTGTAATGGTGGGATGGGAATGACCATGAAGGGTAACCCACCAGGAGGAAATAGCATCTAAAATTTTTTGTCCATTACTAGGAAAAAGATATGCTCCTTGCGCACTTTTAATTTCCATCTCTGATTCTGCAAGAGCGTGCTGAGTATAGGGATGCCAAATATTCATTGCCAAGCTCCAGAGAATAATTGCTGAGCTTCCCCACGTAATATATTTGGATTGATGTTTTTCAAAAAAGGCAATCGTCCTAAACTCCTCACCTTGCCGATGGTGCATATCGATTCCATGGCACGAGAATCATCGTCGCCTATAAAAATAATTCCATGGATAGGAATATCTCGACTACGTAAGGCTTCAATGGAGAGCAAACTATGATTGATGGTTCCCAGTTTCGTGCGACTACAAAGAATCACAGGAAATTTCCATCGCTCATACAAGTCTATTTGAAGAATTTTTTCTGACAATGGCACCAATAATCCTCCCGCTCCTTCGATAATTAAAGGAAAGGGGCATTGGCTGGGAAAATCCAAAATCTTTTGCACATCAATCATTTTATTTTCTGCCATGGCAGCAATATGGGGTGATGCGGGTAAGGCAAATCGATACAGCTCAGGTAAAATATATTCCCGTGGGCAAGCACTAAGGTCATAGACTCGTTGGCTATCTGTTTTTCCGTTTTCCTCTCCACACTGTATGGGCTTCCAGTAATAAGCACCCATGGATTGTAATAGAATGGAGGATACCACTGTCTTACCCACATCAGTATCTGTGCCAACTACAACAAATCTATTGTACTCCATGGTATTCCATCGCCCTTTCCAAAGCCTCTCCCAATTGTTTTATTTCAAGGCAGGTTTGTTTCCAATGAATGGTTATGCGAAGCCTTGCTGTTCCCGTGGGAACGGTGGGAGCTCGAATAGCTCGAACGTCGAAGTGTTCTTTTTGTAAAAACTTTGCCACTTGAATGGCTCTTTGATTGTCATACAACATAATGGGAATAATGGGAGATGCAGGCGTGGCTTGTGAAAATATGGATTTCGCAAAATCTATTTTTTCTAACAACTCTTCCCTACGCCAAGGTTCTTTATCCACCAGCAAAAGAACTTCTCTCACAGCTCTTGTCAATAATGGCGAAGGGGCTGTTGTATAAATAAACGATCGAGCTGCATTCACAAGGTAATTCCGTACCATGGCAGAACTTGCAATAAAGCACCCTCCAATACCCAAAGCCTTACCACAGGTATGAACAGTAATAATATTCTCGTCTCTGGGAAGCTTTTCCCAAAGACCTCTACCAGTGGGACCATATATTCCCGTGGCATGAGCCTCATCTATCACCAGCATAGTGTTTTCTTTTTTTGCTAAATTGTATAAGTCTTTCAAGGGAGCAAAGTCACCATCCATACTATAGAGACTTTCCACAGCTAACCAAATATCCTTAACCCCATCATTCCTTGCTTTTTTTATGACATCCTCAAACGCTTGAACATCGTTATGGGGAACGGTTACCCAAGAGGCATGGGAAGCTCTAGCCCCTTCCTTTATACTCGCATGAATATTTCTATCTCCAATAACCATTCCCTTTCGAGAGGGAAGAGTGGAAAACAAAGCATGGTTTGCTAAAAAACCAGAGGAAAAAAATAGGGCTGCCTCGCTGTGAAAAAATTTTTCAGCTTCCTCTTCTGCCCGTTCATGCTCCAAAGTATTTCCTCGTAAAAGACGGGAGGCTCCACTACCCAGAGGAATACCATCCTCTAGGGCTTCTATCAATTTTTTTTGAATATGGGGATGGGAGGAAAAAGAAAGATAGTCATTAGAAGAAAAGTCTATTCCCTTAGGGGAACTTAGCTCTCTCCAAGTGTCTTGCTGCTTCCAGTAAGCAAACTTTTCTTGGATATGCTCTTGATTAAGAAGATAGTCCATGGGCTGTTACAGTGGGATTAGGGGCTTGGGGTTGTAAACCAAAGCTATGGAGCATTTTTCTATCCACATCCTCGCTAGGGTTAGATGTTGTCAATAGTTTATCTCCGGTAAAAATAGAGTTTGCTCCTGCTAAAAAGGCTAGCCCTTGGATTTCTTGGGAAAGGGAAAGCCTCCCTGCACTCAATCGTACCTTTGCCTTTGGCATTAAAACCCTTGCCACTGCAATGGATCGCACCCACTCCATAGGCTCTAAAACATCTATTCCCTCTAAGGGGGTTCCATCCACGGGCACTAATTTATTAATAGGCACACTCTCGGGCTGAGGATTTAGGTTCGCCAACGTTTGGAGAAGTTTTATGCGATCCTCTTCGCTCTCTCCCATTCCAATAATGCCACCACAACAAACAGAGATATTAGCAGCAGCAACGTTTTGTACTGTTTGTACCCGATCTTGAAATCTACGGGTTTGAATAATTTTTTCATAGTGCTCTTCCGACGTATCAAAGTTATGGTTATAGGCCGTAAGTCCTGCTTCCTTCAATCGTCGGGCTTGACTCAAGGTCAACATTCCCAAGGTACAACAAACTTCTAAGCCTAAGTTTCCCACAGCAGAAACCATTTCCAGTACGGATTCAAACTCATGGTTATCTTTTACCTCTCTCCAAGCGGCTCCCATACAAAAACGGGTACTTCCATTTTCTTTTGCTTTTTCCGCTGCTTTTAAAACTTCTGGCACTTCCATGAGTTTTTCTTTTTCTAAACCAGTTTTATAGTGGGCAGATTGGGGACAGTAGGAGCAGTTTTCAGGACAGCCTCCTGTTTTAATGGAAAGCAGGGTGCAGAGCTGCACCTCTTTAGGGTTATGGTATTTTCGATGTACAGTGGCTGCCTCGTAAATTAAATCTAAAATAGGCTTACTGTATAGAGCTTCCACTTCTGAAAAACCCCAATCTTGACGAATTGAAGACATAAATTATCCTAACTTAAAAATCGGCCTCATAGCCATCTGGAAGTAAGTCCCAGTTGACACCATAGACGTGAATTTTTTTTGTTTCTTGTCCATCTTTATAAAAAGGAAAACCCGCGTGGGCCCATCCCAAAGAAGCTGCAAATAGATTCTTTATCTTACCGTCATTTTTGTGCTCGTCGGCATATATACCCGAACGATAGCCTATCGTACAATAGGTTATGAGAGTCTTTCCTGAATACTTATCTTTATTCGCTTTATACTCTTCCACTGTAATCGCCCCTTGGATCATGGACACTGCCTGCTCCTTGGGTGTGCGCACATCTATGAAAACAGCTTTTTCCTGCTGCCAAAGTTCTAGGGCTTCTCGCGGCGAAATATCCTCAACTTCGGGAAATTTCTTTTTATAATTACAATACATCTCAATCACCTTCTCTTTTTTAGTGACTGACTCGCTGGGCAAATTATTACAATTGCTCATCTCCACATTTTCTCCTCCTGCTATAGGTTTATTCTCTTCTGCAATACAATTCATGAAGTATTGACTGTACGCAACAATACCTAAAACAAACACTAATGCAGTTATTTTCATAATCCCCCCTGTTCACCTTATATAGTATTGTTGTCTATTTGGGTATTATTTTTTTCTTTATTTTACAATGAAACGTGTGAGCACTGGTGAGTGCTGGATTTCGAGCGACATAAGTTGACTGGAAAAATCGGTTTAAGTTCTTTACCGCCTTTCTAAAAATTATCTCGAATACTTAAATTTATTTCGTATTGCAAAAAAAAAATCTTTTTTTACTAAAGAAAGATTAGTATAAGGGTAATAGCTCATGGAAAATAATACCCACCATCCTGTTGCCATAGCCAATTACTTTATAAGACTCGGCAAAGATCAAAAAGGTCTTACTTTAATGCAATTGCTAAAACTATCTTATATTGCACATGGATTCAAGCTTGCTCTTTCGGGTAATGCCCTTTCGTTTGAGTTAGTCCAAGCTTGGAAATATGGTCCTGTGTTTCCTCATATATATAATAAGTTTAAGTATAATGCTCCTGGGAAAATTAAGTCTCCTGGAACCTGTTTAAGTGAAGATAGAACTAGCCTTACCCCCATAAAGAGTAATTTTAGACCTGAAGAAATACGTATTATGGATGTAGTATATGATATTTATGGCAGTCTTGAGGGCTGGCGCCTATCCACTCTAACACACCAAGAAGGAACTCCATGGCATGAAATATGGAACGACCAAGGAAAACTTTTTCATGGAGTTACTATCCCTAATAAGATGATTAAAAATTATTTCAAAACTGAAATACTGCATGAATACATCCCAAAATGACCGGTGACCTCCTAAAAGCTCTTATAAATTCTTTAGAGAAAATAGAGGCAAATAAGCCAAAAATCCAAAAAAAAACCTCAAAAAATACCTATGATGGAAATGAAAAAGAAAACGAAGAGGATATTGAACAGGATCAAAAACATCATCGTAAAGCAGAAGAACTTGAGAATGTTGCTAAATCGGAAAAAATTGAAGATTCAAAAGCAGCTAGAAAACAAAGAGCAACGTATGCACTCTTCACAACCATATTTATGTGCATATATATAAGCATTGTGCTCGTAATGTTAGTTTATATTGGTTTAGAGATAATGACTTTGCCAGCCATACCTTTAGCAGCACTTATTTCTACAATACCTGCATCCATGGCTTTACTTGCTTGGGTTTTAAAGGGTTTATTTTCATCAAAATAAAAACTCTCCAGAATCATTAACGGAAAAAGGTAAGAATTTTTCGTGTATTTCAACCTCTACAAAAATTCCTTTGTCTTTTCAATGCTCCACAGTAGAATATAAGGAATGGAGGTTGGTATGGAGTTTGACGGTTTTAAGAGTGTAGTGGAAATGCTAAGTTGTGCAGATGAAGATCTCAGGAAAAAAATTCTCAAAGGCATTGAGGATAAAGATCCAGAGCTTGCCATCCGTATTACACAGGAGCTTACCGTTCGTGGTGAAAAAGCTGATGTCTTGATTCTAAAGGATCAAAATAAAGCTCAGCAATCTCAGAATATTCGTAATTATTCAAAGAACAAAGTATAGTTCTTTGAAATCAAAATTTGAAATGAAAAAAAGCTGGAGCATTTCTGGTTTTCTTAAAGTAATAGCAGTATTGGAAGGCTTCTGTTGCTTGCTCTTTATCAACATTGGTCATTTCTACCAGAAAATACGCATCGTAGGGTTTATAATTCTTCGATCCTAGTGTTACTGATCCCTTTCTCACTTTAATTTTATTGGGAGAAAAGTACATCGCAAGGCTAGCATCTTCTTGCACCAATGGAGGTCCATTCATGTAATTATTGTATATAAGAAATTCTATCTGCCATCGTATTGGTCCGCTATCAAAGTAGTCTGGATCTACATCGGAATACCAGATGAAAGCAGCTCTATAGCTAACAGGGGTAGTGAATCCAGGACCATAATCGACTTTAATTCCAGAAACGAATGTACTTATGGGAGTGTTTGGTTGATCTTTCGTATAACATCGCCCACTTCTCCTACCGACAATACTTTCATGCTCTAGTACCTGTGCTTCACTGAAAGCCTTTTTCATTACATTGTAGTAAGTGGTATCATTTAGTTTAATGCCAGCTAGTGGATTGTTATTCTGTGCATTGGCAGAAAATGTATATAAAAAAATCAGTATGCTTAGTTTAATGCTTTTCATTTTTTCTACTCCAACACCAGTCCATAGCGCAATCCACGGGTGGAAACCTCTATGGATGTTTGTTTGCCTGCTTCTAGGCAAAGTTGTAGGATAATAGCACCGGCAAGGATTACATCGGCGCGTCCTTTGTCCATTCCTCCTACGCCTAGTCGACTATTGGTGGACATGGAGGAAAAGCGACGAATGAGTTTGTGGAGTTGGACAAGGTCGAAGCTAGTTCCCTGCACCTTAGCAGGTTCAAAGGTGGAGAGTTCCAGAATACTAGATGCCACATATGTTGCCGTTCCAGCTACTCCTAGCCAGCGTTTATTATGAAATTTTTCAAAAAAATCTTTTTCCCCATAAAATAACTCTTGCACGTAATTATAAAGTTCTTCCTGTTCTTTTCCTGTGGGTGGGTCGTTGGAAAAAAATCTTTCTGTTAATCGCACGCAACCCACATCAAAACTTTTTCGTAGTAATTTTTGTTGTGAATCTAAGGTGATGATTTCTGTGGAGCCACCACCTATATCCACAACGGCATAATTCTCTTGAGCTTCTGGAACGATCAAAGCTCCATAAAAACTATATTGGGCTTCCTCTTCTCCTGTAATAATCCGAATGGGCGCTCCTAACAATTTCTCTATTTTTTGAAAAAAAACAGGTGCATTGGAGGCTTGTCGGGAACCAGCGGTGGCCACTGCACGAATTTCCGGGTTTTCGTATTGGGAAAGAATGGTTTTATAATTTTCAAAGCAAGCTATGGCACGATCCAGGGCTTGAGGCTGAAAGGTGTGATGTTCGTCCACTCCCTCCCCTAGGCGCACAACTGTAACTCTGTCTTCGAGAACTTGAAGGTTTTTTTCCTCCACTTTTGCAATTAATAAAAGAATGGTATTGGTACCAATATCGATTCCAGCTCTTAACATTCTTTTTGAATCTCCATTACTTAGAATAATTTCTTAAGCTTTTTTTTCAGATCTTTTTTACTCGTTTGCTTCAATAATTTCTTCAATTTTTTAGACTTTAAAAGACGGCTTGCTTGTCTTTCTAAAATATTTTTTTGCAGCTGAGCTATGGTGTACTCATAGTCTACTTTTGGTGCTGTTAAGGGGCCTGTGGTATGGAACGCTAGCACAGGTTTCTTGCCTCCTATAGATATCCATTTGGGTAAGCGCCTGTTGGGATCATGAAGAGTAAAATAAGAATCCTGCTCCATCCCTGTAATTTTAGAGGCACCAAGAATATCTACTCCTCCCTTGCCTCCTGACATTTTTATGGGGTTTACAGCAATTACACCTTCTTCAAACTTTAATTGCATAGTAATGGAATCAAAGCCGGGTTTAATGCTTTTCAATTTAAGTTTTTTCTTTAGTTTTGCTTTCGCAAAGATGGTGGAAAAAAATTCAGCAACGTTTACACCCGTCAAATGAAAATCTTTTATAGAAGTAGTGGCTGTACCAGTGATAGACTTTTGGATATCAGGAAGCATTTTTCCATTCAACTTCCATTCCATAAGGGCTGTTCCCTTGACCTCCCCATGAAAAAATTCAGGAAAATGCTTTTTCTGAACATTATTTATGAGAATATTTTTCACTGAACCTAAAAAAGAAAATCTCCTCGATGACGTGCTGTGATCCAAAATAACCTTAGACACTATATTCATCCCTAAAAGGGTGCCGCCAGCATCAAGATCGAGGTTTTTATTAAACCAGCCAACATTCAAGTTAAGATTCCCATCCACACCCTTAAACTCCAATTTACTTTTTATTTTTAATTGGGAAGGCGGTCCCTCCACATTCATTGCCATAGCAATTGTTCCGTCATAAGGATTGAGTTTTAAGGCTGGTATTAGGTTAACAAGATTTTTCAACGGAATGGGCGCTAAAGAAGCCAAGCTTGCTCTCAAATACTTACCCACCATAAAATCTCCGCTCCCTTCGAGAGTTATTGTATGAAAAGTAACTTTCAAGTCGCTTAGTTTTATATTTTCTTTCGTTCCCTTTACTCTTGCTCCAAGTTTCATGGGCATACTTTTCGTTTTGTTTATTTGCTTGCCAATTAATTCCACAGCCGTGGCATCCACATTTATAACACCATAGGCACCCGTGATACTGTTTCCCAGCACTGTTGGTGTGAATTCAAAATTTACCTTTAATTTGCCCATGGCTAAAACACCCGCCATGGTTCCATTCACATACAAATCAAGATGGGCATCCATTTTTTTCTGAAAGCCTAAATTATTTACCTGAAAGCGTACGTTTTCCAAAAGAAATTCTTTCTTAGCGGAATCGTCCTTAATGCTTATTTTGCTATTTTCTATACGCACATTAATGACTGCATTTTTTAAAAAGGCTGGCACCTCCATTTTTTTCCCTGAATCTCCAGCCATTGCTGTTGGTATGAACCAAGAACTCTGAACAACGGGCAAAGGTTCCACTTTTATCATCGATGATTTTTTATTTCTTTTCTTTATTGCTTCTAGAAGATTAATCGTTCCATCTTTTCTTTTAATAATCTTCACCTTAGCGTCTTGCAAAACTACGGTGAAAACAGGCTCACTCTTCAATAAAGAAAGTAAGGGTATATTCATATACGCCGATCGGGCTTCGATAATGGAGCTGCCATTCTTGGGGTCTTTCAAGGAAATAGATTTTGTTTTAACTCTAATTCCCTCTAGTATGGAAAGATCCAGCTCTCCTATCTCTATTTTTCCCATTATTTTTTCATTAACTGCTGCTGTGATTCTCGAACTAAAGAATTCAAGGTCCATGGTAAATAGTAATACAAGAACACCCAACATTAATGCTGCGCATACCGACACTATAAATTTAATCAAGCCAAACATCGCCTATCTCCCTTCCAAACATTTTTTCACTAAATCATTAACCATTTTAGGGTTCGCTTGTCCCTTTGTTGCTTTCATCACTTGCCCCACAAAAAATCCAAATAACTTCTCTTTTCCATCCTTATATTGTGCCACCTGATTGGGGTTTTTCTCAATCACTTCCTGAATTACTTTTTCAATGGCAGCAGGGTCTGAAATCTGAACCAACCCCTTTTCTTCCACAATTTTCTCCGGTTCTTTTCCCTCTGCCCACATCGCCTCAAAAACAACCTTAGCAATTTTCGAACTAATGGCTCCCTTTTTAATCATTTGCACTAGGCGCCCCAAATAGCTGGGTGGAAAGGGACAATCCTTGATCTCCTTCTCGGACTCTTTCAAAAGACGCAACACCTCACCCATTACCCAATTGGAAACTAGTTTTGGTTCGTTGTCCGAGTGGCGTACTGCCTCTTCATAAAAAGTGGAAAGGGCCTTTGTGCTAGTAATTACCTGAGCATCGTATTCTGGAATATGAAAGTCAGAAACAAAGCGAAGGGCTTTCTCTTCGGGCAGTTCAGGTAAATTATCCTGAATATCGTCCACCCATTTTTTTTCTAAACGCAGTGGAGGTAGGTCTGGCTCGGGAAAATAACGGTAATCATGGGCATCCTCCTTTGCTCGCATGGAAAGGGTGCAATCTTTTTCTGCGTCATACAGACGAGTCTCTTGCACAACAGTACCACCACCCTTGAGCACTTTTACCTGTCGATGAATTTCATACTCTATGGCTTTCTCCACAAAACGAAAACTATTAATATTTTTCAGTTCCGCACGGGTGCCAAATTCTTTTTGACCGATTGGTCGAACTGAAACATTGGCATCACAACGAAAGTTTCCTTCCTGAAGATTTCCATCACATACCTCAATATACTGTAAAATAGCATGGAGTTTTCTCAAATAAGCGCTGGCTTCCTTAGCACTACGGAAATCTGGCTCCGAGACAATCTCGATCAACGGCGTTCCTGCACGATTTAAATCCACAAGACTATAGCCAGCCATATGATTACTTTTTCCCGCATCCTCTTCCATATGAATTCGGGTAATACCAATAGACTTCGTTGCACTCTTAGCGTTCTCATCTTCAAATTGAATTTGCAAACGCCCTCGCAAAGCAATAGGCTTATCGAATTGGGAAATTTGATACCCTTTGGGTAAGTCAGGATAAAAATAATTTTTTCTAGAAAACACACTCTCCAACTGCACCTCACAGTGGGTGGCCAAAGCTGCACGAACTGCAAACTCCACTGCTTTTTTATTCAATACGGGAAGCGATCCCGGCTGTGCTGTACAAACATAATGTATATTTCCATTAGGCGCTTGCCCGAAGCTATTGGGCGCAGGAGAAAATAATTTAGACTTAGTGGAAAGCTGGGCATGAACCTCCAGCCCAATCACTGGAGAGTAGCCATCATAATTTATCATACAAACCCTCCAAGGCGGCGGTTAATAGGAGTAATTTTTCTTCCTGAAAAGGCGCACCTATGAGTTGAACGCCCACGGGTAAATTATGTTCTCCTGTTCCCCAAGGGAAGGAAATAGCTGGCAGTCCTGCAAGGTTGATGGGAGCCGTATAAATATCGTTCAAGTACATTTGCAGGGGGTCACTTGTCTCTCCTCGAAGAAAGGACACAGTGGGCGTTGTGGGACTAATAATAGCGTGGCACTGAGAAAAAGCTTTTGCAAAATCTTGGGTAATTAATTCCTGAACACTGCAAGCCTTCTTATAGTAAGCATCGTAGTAACCGGCAGAAAGCACAAAGGTGCCCAAAAGAATTCGACGTTTCACCTCGGTTCCAAAAAATTTTCCTCTGGTTTCCCCGTACAGTTCCTTCAGAGATTTATTTTTATTTTTTCCCTCCAAAGATACTCGGGAACCATAACGAATGCCATCGTAACGGGCTAAGTTGCTACTCGCCTCGCCCATGGCGATAATATAGTATACTGCCAAAGCTAGTCGGCTGTGGGGCAAATCGATGGGTACCATCCTGGCACCCGCTTTTTTAAATTCCTCTATCACCTGCTCCACTTTTTTCTGCACACCACTGTCTAGTCCTGAAGTGAAGTATCCGGGGTAATACCCTATTCGTGTATTTCTTAATAACGTAGCTGCCTCTTGAGCAGAAGTGCGAATCCTATGTACTGATTTTCCCGTAGAAGGTGGATTACCGGAGATACTCGTACTGTCCAACGGATCCCCACCCGCAATACTATCAAACAAATCTGCACAATCTTGGCTGTCCAAAGCAAGAGGACCCACCTGATCTAAGCTGGAAGCAAAGGCAATCACACCGTAACGACTAACACGACCATATGTGGGCTTTAATCCAACCACACCACAAAAACTCGCAGGCTGACGAACACTCCCACCCGTATCCGTACCCAAGGTGATGGGTACTAAATCACCTGCAATCGCCGCTGCAGAACCGGAAGAGCTTCCCCCAGGAATTCGTGCTAAATCCTGAGGCAACATTGTGGCACCAAAGGCAGAGTTCTCTCCACTGGAACCCATGGCAAATTCGTCCATATTGAGCTTTCCCACACTAATGGCTCCCAAAGATTCTAGGCGATCCACCACCGTGGCACTGTAGGGAGGAATATAATCCTCCAACATTTTTGATCCGCAAGTGGTGCGGACTCCCTTGGTCAATAGTATATCTTTTAAACCCACAGGAATTCCCGACAGTGGGCTTCCCTTGAACCCCTTCCCCTTATCGTAGTCCCTTGCCTTGCTCAATGCCTCGTCCGCACATACAGTGATAAAGGAATTTGTCTTGTCTGCTGCGATTTTCTCTAAATAAGTTTGGGTGATGGACTCACAGGAGATGGAACCAGCGTCCAGTTCCTGCCTCCACTCCCATGCTTTTTTATATTTATGACGGGGAAGAGAATAGGTCATTGCTCACCGTCCAGTATGGGAGGAACATGGAATTGATTGTGCAAAGTTTGCTTAGAACAGGAAACAATTGCTTGGGTTTCTTCTTGGGAAAGGGCCACGGGTTCGTCCTCTCGCAAAGAACAAACATCCATAAAAATAGTTGGGGCTTGGCTTGCTCCCGTATCCACTGTATTTAATTGATCCACATAATTGAGGATTTTCTCCAAATCATTTGCATACAGCTTTTCCTCCTCCGCACTAAGAGATAGGGCAGCCAATTTGGCGATTTTATGAATGGAGGCTGAATCAATACTCATATAAACTCTAACTCTACATGTTTGACTAAAAATTTCTTTTTCTGTCGACCCTTAAACGTAATCGTTACCTTACGATCCTGAGCACTGCCCTCTAATTTTGCAATAGTTCCCATGCCAAAGATCCTATGTTGGACGGCACAGCCCACATATAAAGAGGAAGAACCATAGTCTGCCTGTATGTCCACCTGAGAATCTCCATCGTCATAAGAATTATTTTTCTTTCCTCGAAAGGTTCCTCTCCTTTGGGCATACCTTGCCGAGCCGTCATGACGGGATCGATCCACAACTATAGTGAGTTCAGTGGGAATTTCCCGCAAAAATCGACTAGGAACAGAAACCTGGACCTGTCCATAAATTCTCCGCAAAGAAACATGGGTAAGGGTTAAGTATTTTTTTGCACGGGTCATACCCACATAGCAAAGTCTACGCTCCTCTTCTATCATTTTAGGATCAGGATCCTCCATAGCCCTACGAGTGGGAAATATTCCTTCCTCACAACCCACTAAAAAAACAACGGGAAACTCCAAACCCTTGGACGAATGGAGAGTCATCAAAGAAACACAACCGCCTGTTTCTTCTTTTTCCAATACTGCGCTTTCCAGAGAAATCTGATTGAGAAAATTTAATAATAAACCTCCACCCTCATTGGCTTCGGGATTGTATTCCTCTTCAAAATTTTGAATTACTGTAGACAGTTCCTTTAAGTTTTCTATACGACTTAGGGACTCCTCGGTGTTCTGCACCTGCAGGCTTTCTAGGTAACCTGTCTCCTCTAAAATACTTTTATAGATGTCGCTCAAAGAACCCTTTTGAGCCATGACTTGCAAAGAGGTGATGAGTGTGTGAAAGACCTTTAATTTTTTCACAACTCCAGCGGATAAAAAATCCACAGTACCGCCAACAATCTTTTCTATGGTTTGAAAAAGAGAGCGGTTGTTTTTTCTAGCATGGCTTTCTAATTTTTGGAGTGTGAGATTTCCAATACCACGAGTGGGCACATTGATTATCCTTGAAAGACTCAACGAGTCCTCAGAATTAGAAAGCAGGCGAAGGTAGGCAATTAAATCTTTAATCTCCTTACGATCATAGAAAGCAATACCTCCAACAATTCGGTAAGGAATGGACTCCCTTCGAAATATCTCCTCTATTACTCGAGACTGAGCATGGCTTCGATAAAAAATACTCACATCTTCATAGTTCAATCCGCTGTTATCCACCCTTTCACGAATCTCACCAGCAATATATTCCGCTTCTTCACGCTCGTCGGATAGAGTGGCTAGGCAAATCGGATCCCCATCCTCGTTGTTGGTGAAAAGAGTTTTGTCGTAACGATCCTTATTGTTGGAAATTAACTTAGAGGCAGCAGAAATAATCGTTTTCGTGGAACGGTAATTCTCCTCTAAACGAATTAACTGTGCATTAGGGTAGTCTCTTTGAAACTCCAAAATATTACGAATGTCCGCTCCTCGCCAACCATAAATACTTTGATCCTCGTCTCCAACCACACATAGATTTTTATATTTTTGAGCCATCAGAGAAACCAATAAATATTGAGCCCGGTTGGTATCCTGGTACTCGTCCACCATCAAGTAGCGAAATTTATCCTGGTAGCGCTCTAGGACCTCAGAGTTAGCCTTTAACAGAAAATATGTTCGTAAAATAATATCCCCAAAATCCAATGCCTGGTTGGCTTGCACCGTGGACTGATAAAGACGATAGACTTGGATAAATTTTTCCTGAAAAGCGCTCCACTTATAATTAGCCTCTACATCCTCTGGTCCCCAGGCTTGAGTCTTGGCATAGTTAATCGCACTTTGATAGGCCTTTGGATCTCCCAAGCGTCCCGTTAAGTTCAATTCTTTGACGATCTTCTTCAATAAAGAAAGCTGATCCGCACTGTCATACACCACTGGCGGTTTAGTAAACCCCATGGCCTCACTCTCCGTACGCAACAGCTTGAGACAAAAAGAATGGAAGGTGGACACCTCTGGAGATACGGATGAGAAGCCCATCCAGGGCTGGCCCCACTCCCCTGAGAAATCATGGGAAACCAAGGCCGTCACCCGATTCTTCATCTCCTTGGCCGCTTTATTTGTAAATGTCATGGCAAGAATGGAGGCAGGAGAAACCCCGTTTTCAATTAAATACACAATTCGAGACACCAGTGTACGGGTCTTGCCAGAGCCTGCGCCTGCCAGAAGAATTAAAGGCCCATCTATAACCTCCACAGCCTTTTTTTGTTGAAAATTGAGTATACCCATAACCTTACCTTTACGATAAGCAGGGAATATTCTCCAACTGTTTTGCTATTTATTTATCTGACATTTCCTGACAGTGGCAACAGAACCCGAGGAAATAAGTCCGACTTTTCTAGACAGTCGGCCAGGCAATAGGATTCACAACTCCACGTCTGGAAGGTTCAAGTCTGAGCTCTTGTGATGGGTGGCTGCCATGGAAAGCTTTTCCTTATTTTCCTCTTCCTGTTTACAGGAAATACAGAGTTCTGCTGTGGGTCGGGCTATTAGGCGAAGGAATCTAATGGAGTCGCCGCATTCCGTGCACTCACCGTAGGTGCCTTCCTTTATATTCAGTAACGCTTGTTCCACCTTTTTAAAGTATAATTTATCTCGATTGCCTAGGCGAGTATTCATACGCTCATTAACTTCGCTAGAGGCAAGGTCCAGCACATCGGGGTGACTGTTTTTATCCGTGCCTACATCCGACTTCACAAGCTGTACTTTATTCAAAAGTTCTTCTTTCTCTCTCAGCAAATTATTCCTACATTTTTGAATTTCTTTTTCTGTAAGTTCTGGGCTTTTTCTTCTCATTATTATTTCTCCTTAATCAATTAATTATAGCCGCATAATGCAGCATATTAATACTGAAATCTTTCAGCTTTGTCAATATTTTTCGATGCTATGTAGGCACAAAAGGAAAGCTCACACCTCTGCAAAAGGAAAGTTCACACCACGGTGTATAATCTTCTTTATTATTAACAACTTAGGGGAGGGAGCATCAATGGAAAGGGAGATTAAGATGATAGAAAAAGTCAGAGATAGGGAGAAGGCAATGCAAGACATTTCGTCAGGGCTGATAACGCAATCAGAGGCTGCTGGGAGGCTTGGTTTAGGCCGGGAATGGGTGAATCGCCTTTTCAAGAGGTATGACAATGATGGTATTGGCGCTTTAGCTCCGAAGCGAGTTGGAAAGCCAAACGCAAGAAAACTCACGGATGATTTTAAGGATTATATAAATAAGATTGTTAGTGAAAAAAAATATAAGGGCTTTGGACCCACTTTGATGTCGGAGACTTTGTTAGAGAAATTTGAGACTGAAATTTCCAAGGAAACGTTAAGAAAATGGATGACGGATTGGGGTTTATGGGAACCTCGTAAATCGAAATTAAAACGAATACACTCTTATCGTGAACGGAGAGAACGCAATGGTGAGCTGGTGCAAATAGATGGCTCCCATCATGCTTGGTTTGAGAAAAGAGACCCTAAGTGCTGTTTGATTGTTTTTGTAGACGATGCTAGCAGCAAGATAATATGCCATTTTTCTCCTGCTGAAACAGCCTTTGCATACATGGAGTGTTTGGAAAAATATATAAAAAAATATGGGATTCCCAGAGCTTTTTACCACGATAGACATGGAATATTCTCGGTAGCTACCTCTGAAAAAAGGAACCAAGGTGTTAAGTATACTCAGTTTGGTTCTGTTTTACATGAGCTAGGTATTAAGTCTATTAATGCCTATTCTCCTCAAGCTAAAGGTCGAGTGGAGAGAGTGAATAGAACCCTACAGGATCGCTTGCTAAAAGCCATGCGCTTACAACAGATTAATACTATCGAGGAAGGCAATCTTATCTTCCAAAATTCATAGAGAAATACAATAGGCGTTGGGGTTATGAGGTCACTGAAGATGTTCATAGAAATGCAAGAGGTTGGGTAAACGGAGGACTGGATAGACTGCTTACATGGAAGAAGGAAAGAATTATAAGTAAAAATCTTTCAATCCAACATAACAGTTGTTTATACCAAATTAAAAGTAATGGTGGAGGTCATCACCTCAAGGGTCAAAGAATAACTGTCCTCACCTATCGTGATGGTAGAGTAGAATTAGATTTTAAAGGCAATTCATTAGATTATGAGATTATTAATAGGAAGCCAAGACCAGCTCTAAGTAGCGATAAAACTATAAACCAGGAAGTAGACCGGCTATTAAAAACATAGTTGTCCCACAAACCCATGCCTCACTAACATCACGAGACCTATGCCTCACTAACATCATTTAGGGGTGGATACACCACAGGCATCGCCTCACTATCATCATTGGGAGCGGATGCCTCACAAGACCTATGTCTCACCAAAAATCAGGGCCATCATGAAAAACCGACTAGGCCCACGGAGATCGTTCAGCGGACATCTTCCGTAAAGCGAGGGAATACCTCTATGTCGCAAAGGGTTGAATAGGAGGGAAATATTAAAGAAAATAAGTCGGAAACTGGATTTTGACCTCAAAAAATGATACACCGTGGTGTGATCTTTCCTTTTGCCCTTACATACTTTTCCATGCTGTGTAGACAAAACGAAACCCTCCACCCTTTACATCTCTTAGAGTTGGAGTCTATGATTCCAGCTGATTTTCTTTCATATTTTTCTCTTTTTGACTTATTGCAATATAATGGTGCCAACCCCTAATGATCGTAGTGAGAAAAAAAGGGGTTGTTGCATAAATATCGTGTGCTATTCGTATTTTTGAGTTGAAGGATTTTAGCTTTCTTCAAATCCAATATAATGAGGCTTCAGGCAGTTATATAATAACCCCCCTGTCTCCTATAACAGGCAGGGGATTATTTTATTTCTATAGACTCAGCACACATTACACATGCCCATTTTAACTCTTTATTTAGTTTTGTTGAGCAGGATTTTCTTCTTCAGAGGGAGACTTTGGTAGCGCATAAACCTCTAAATTCAGGTTGTTAGGATATTTGGCAAGACAGGTCTTATGAATGGACTTAGTCCGTGGCGTACCACTGCTACAACGAACCATTAACTCACCACTCAATTTATTGGCTGCCGCACTGCACGAAACATTCCTGCGAATGTCAGTATTATCTGAAAATGTTTTACAAGATAAGATTTCATTTTCAGTGCCTTCACATGCTCCTGCAGAAGCAAAACAGCCACTGATACTTATACCGTTAACGTTCTCCTCAAGCCAGTCATTTGCCTCTCCTCTTGCCGTTGCTATTTCACTTAGTGCCACTGTCATTATGACCCCAACTAATAGTGTTGTTATTTTCATAATTTTTTCCTTTCTATTCATTAGTTTTTAAGAGACACACCGCATGTTTCTTTTACGAGAAGCATAATAATCTGACCGGTCATCTGATGTCAAGGATTTAATTTTAAATTGCAGGGGCAATGCATAGCATTTTTCTGCTGATTGGGAGCTATCCAAACTCATGGTGGGCTGCGGATGCTCGTATGGGTAATCATAGTTATGTTAAGCATGGTTGACAAGCCCTCAGTGCTCAGTTATGTTAAGCATGCTTGACAAAAATTTTACGGGAGAAAATCTTGGACCTTCAATTCGAACAGTACTGGAAAAAATATAGTGACAATGAATTATCTCACTCAGAAACCCACTATTTACTATCCATCTATTCCCTTTTAAAAAAAAATCCTGAGTTAAGGGGAGTAACCCTTGCTAAAGAACTGGGAATCAGCCGAAGTGCGGTTCACCTGCAATTAAAGAAATTATTGGAAAAAAAACTTATCAAGGTGAAAACCAGCTTAATCACCTTGCCTAAAAAATCAGTCGGAATTATTGAGAAAACTGCAAATAAACGAAAGACCATGATTGGGTTTTTAACAGAAGTTCTAGGGCTGCCAAAGTCAGTTGCCACTAAAGATAGTTGCAAGGTGGAGCACCTTTTGTCCGACAAAACAGGCGACGCTTTACTTGGATTCCTTCAGTTCATACAGTCAGACAGAAGGGTTGTCTCCCAGTTCTTAAAAGAGTTTAAAGAAAATCAGCAGGAGAAAGAAAATGAACATTAAAAGTCTACTATGCATATTTTTTATTATGAGCACCAATGCTTTTGCTTCCAATAATCAAACGGCTGTTCACTTATTAAGTTACCTCGCTCAAGACTATGGGGAGGCTGTTCAAAATGGTAAAGTTATAAATAAGGAAGAATACCAAGAACAACTCGACTTTTCAAAAGAAGTTGTACGAATAATGAATGAGAATAATTACGACAAAGATTTAAAGCAAGAAATTTCAAATTTGAGCGACGGAATTGTAATGAAGAAAAATGCTGATTATATTGCAGCGACTGCCAATAAAATCAAATCCAGTATTCTTAAAAAATTCAACCTATCCACATATCCAAAATCTGCGATAAATCTAGTAAGAGCCAAGCGTCTCTACCAAAACAACTGCATGAGTTGCCATGGCAACGATGGCTATGGGGACGGCGTGGCTGGAACTCGCCTTAAACCAAGCCCAACAAATTTCCATAGTTTAGAAAGAATGCAAAATGTTTCACCCTTTGGAGCGTTTAACACTATATCTCTTGGTGTAAACGGCACAGGAATGGCTCCCCATGCCTATCTTTCCGAAGAAGACCGCTGGTCATTAGCGTACTATATCACCTCTTTTAGGTTTCAAAATATAAAGAAAATAAAAGGCATTACCCTAAATATAAAAGATAGCTCGTCGCTTTCAGACAAGGAAATAAAAAACAAATACGGACTGGATGATGAAAAGTTTATGGGCGTTCTAGCAGCTATTCGCAGCACTAATTCCAACCCTCCAAGTACTGGAAAAACAGATCAGGTGGGAATTCATGTTAAAAAAACTGTAAACAATTTGAAGGAAAGTTTGCGCTTGTACTCTTCAGGAAAAAATAGGGAAGCTAAAAATGCTGCCTTAGCTGCATACTTGCAAGGATTTGAGCCGATAGAAGGGATTCTTAAATCAAATAACAAGGGGTTGGTTTATGAAATAGAGGCCGACATGTCAAAATACAGGTCGCTGTTGAAAAATAATAGACCGAAAGAGGAACTGTCGAAGGTTTTAAGTCCCCTCATCACCAAATTGGAAAGTTTTACTCAGATGGAAAAGTATGAGAAAACAAATAAATCATCATTTTTAATTGCCTTCGGCGTTGTTCTAAGAGAAGCATTCGAAGCAGGGCTGATTTTATTTTTGCTTTTGAGTCTTACACGAAAATTCAATGCAAAGATTTTCAATAAACACATTCACACAGGCTGGATTTCATCATTGTTTTTAGGAATTATTCTCTACTTCGTTTTAGATAATTTCATTACCATAGATGCCGCACTTGCCGAATCACTTGAAGGATACACTGCCCTTATAGCTGCCGCATTGCTTTTTTACGTCGGATATTGGATGCATAAAAATACTGATATCCAGAAACTAAAGAAAACCTTTACTAGTGCCGTAGGTGATTCTCTCAAAAGCGGAAAAGGTGTGACTCTTTTCTTGATAGTATTTACTGCTGTATTTAGAGAGATATTTGAAGTTTTACTATTTCTTAAGATACTAATTCTTGATGGTTACGAAAAATTACCTGTTGTTTTTGGCGCTTTTTTTGCAATAATGGTGGCAATTATCACCATATCTGCTGCCATTAGTTATTCCATTAAACTTAATTTGAAATACATGTTTAGAGCATCAACAGTTTTAATTCTTTCTTTATCCGTTATCTTTCTTGGCAAAGGAATTGGTGCGCTTCAAGAAACTGGTATTTTTGAGGAAACGAAGCTCAATATTACCTCTCTTTCACCCATTGGCTTCAACGCTACTTCAGAAGTACTTATTGCTCAGGTGACTATGATCATAATTATCCTCGCCTATACTTTAATTGCTAGCAAAAGAAAGCAATTGGAAAAAATAACAAATTAAGGGAGAAGGACACCTGCAATTCAACACCCCAAGGGCTACAAGCTCAAGAACACAACAGTAATAGCCCTGACGCTCTTTACAACAATGTCTTCATTTGAGTATGGAGAAGGCCCTGTTGATAAGCGCATGAGTGAACCACTAAAAATAGCTGGTAAAAATTGTGCTTCTGATTTTTATGTATCCGAAAAACTCAAAATCCCTAAGCATATAAGACGTATATTTGATGCAGAAGAAAAAACTATTCCAACCAAGAAATATATCCCTCTTGCCGCTCAAACAACAACAACCATAACAAAATTCATTTATTTTAAGTGCCTGAGAAAACTGAATCGTACTCATAAAAATAAATTTAAATCGCTAACCTATGGAGAAGTTAAGTTCGTATGGGATGTAATAAAATCTGAGGTAAAACCCAGGGTAAACCGCGAATTACAAGCTAAAAGAAAGGACGAAACGAATAAAGAAATCAGAGACAGCACTCAAAGAATTACATCATGGGCCACTGCTCTAAAAGCACTGAACAAAGAGAATGACACCCATAGTAAGAGCTTGAAGACAAGCAGCACTCAAAGAATTACATCATGGGCCACTGCTCTAAAAGCACTAAATGAAAAGAATGAAACCCATAGGAAGACAAGCAACTCTCCTCCAATCCATGAATATGCAGAAGTTCCTATTGATGATCGCATAAAGGAACCTCTAAAAATAGCCAGCAAAAATTGTGCTTCTAAACTATATGAGTCTGAAAAGTTTGAATCTGTTCATATTATCAGTGCACTTAATGCAAAAGAAAAACCTATTTCAGCATCGAAATACACTCTTATTACCGAGAAAATAATAATGCATATAACGAACCTGACTTATTTTAAATGCTTACAAAATATCAATAGTCGTCATAAAAACAAATTTCAATCACTAGCTAGGCAAGAGGTTAAATTTTTATGGGATACAATAAAAGCTGAAATAACTTCTAGAGTAAACCATGACTTACAAGCCAAAAAAATGCCTGAAACGGATAAAGAGCTTAGCGACAGTGCTCGAAGAATCCAATCATGGCTTATTCACCTAAACTCAATAAACAAAGAGGATGAAAAAAGGCATAATATTCTCCTAGATCGTAAGGGGGATCTTAATACTCCAGGATCAGGTGAATCTCCCCCACCAAGTAATAAAGGCTCTAAGAGTAAATACGGCGGTTAAGCACAGATTTTAATGAAGCAAACTCTTGCACTTCCTCCACTCCTACAGTAGAGCATAGCTATGGAGACATTCAGCCTAACCAACAGCCCTCCCAAGCCATACCCCAAGCAAAACTATGAGCCATACCGGGCATCAGGAAACCCCTATGCCAATCGCTACCTTCAACTCCCCTCCCATGCTCCCACTGCCTTCTCCTCCAATGCCACAGAACAATTTCGAGGGCAGTGGCAAAAATTTTTTGGAGCCTCCCCCAAGCAAAAACTTCATGTGGAGTTGGGCTCCTATCATGGAGAAACACTCATTACAATGGCCAAGCAACACCCGGAGGAACTGTTCATTGGTGTGGAATGGAAATTTAAGGAATGTTTCCGGGCAGCAGAGAAAGCTATCCACGAACAAATACCTAATATTTGTTTTCTACGGGCCAACCTAGCTCGTTTGCCCTGGATGTTTGCTCCCCATGAAATAGATCAGGTATGGATTGCTTTTCCCGATCCCTGGCCCAAAAAAAATCAACAAAAATGGCGTACTCTCCATTCCGACTTTTTCCGATCCTTGGGTCTGCTCCTATCTCCCAATAAAAAAGTACTGCTAAAGACGGATCATATCGACTACGCTGCCCATATCGTCGAAGCCGTAAAAGAATCTCAAGCCTTCCACACCCTAGACGAAACCCTCACATCCAACCTATGGAAAACCTTCCCTGATACTCCTTTTGAACGAATTTTTCTTCGTAATGCTAAGACGATTTTTTCATTGGCCTTGGAACGAAACGGGAATCCAATAACCCCTCCCCTCCCAGTGCAGGAAATATTTCAATCCCCCACTTGAGTCCACTTTTTCCTCGATACATTCACATAGCTGGTAGTATGCAGTACGATGAAACCTAGCCCGCAAGCCACCTATCCGACAATAAAAGGCATTATCCTTACCTAAAAAAAGCGTGGACGGATCAAGCCCTGCCGTAACGCCTCCCTTAAGCTCAAGCTTATAATTTTTCTTGTCTAAACCCACTACATGCAAGGGAGAGTCTTCCACAATTACCCACAAGCTCTCTCCTCCCACACAAACCACAAAACTGTCTTTATTTTTCTCCAAGCTACGATGGAATAAATCAACGGTTCGCCCATGGGTAATTTTCTCTCCTTCTTGGAACCACTCACCTTCTTTGGATAAATAAAGAGGGGGAACTGAGGCACGAAAAATAGATTCCCGTACATGGGGAAAGTTCACCTGTCGTTGGGCTTGCTCCGGACTCCACCATTTGTATTCACAATGCTCTTTCCCATCGAGTGTGGGCTGGGGAGGTTTGTCGCCAACAAGAGCTAGCAAAAAAGATTTCTCCTGTGCCCAGCCCCACTGGCCCTTAAATGTATGCTCCAAGAATAGATCTTGAGGAAAAAGAGGAAAAGAAAGGCCTGTTTCTTCCTGAGCTTCCCTTAGGGCTGCCTCCACAAACGACTCTCCTGGTTCCACACCCCCCGTTACAGGCTGCCAGAATCCTCCCATTTGCGGTGGTCGTTGCAACAGGAGCACCTGAGGGTTTTTCCCCAAACAATCCCAGAAAGTAATGACAACTAATGCTTTTTTTTGGTATTTCTCTGGTGCCACGCTTAGAAGATAGCAGTCCTTGCATAAATTGTAAAAGAAGACGAATATGGGAAAAATATGAACGTAATAAAACCACCGAAAGCCGTCTCCCATCTTATCGACCTCGCCCTCGAAGAGGACTGGAGAGATGGAGACCCCAGCGCCCTATCCGTTCCTCCCTCTACCCTAGCCACAGCCACCATTATTGCCAAACAACCCACCATTGTCTCCGGTCTTTGGCTCATTGACGAAATACTCCAACACGCCCAATGTGTACCCAATGAATTACACTTTTTTTCCACCACGGGAGAATATGTGGAAGCCCAATCCAAGTTAGCCAGCATTACCACTGAGGCTCGCACATTACTAGGCTTGGAACGTACCATATTAAATTTTCTCCAGCGCACTTGTGGCATTGCCACTAGAGCTCATCAAATTCGCACCCTACTGGGAAATAGAGATATAAAAATTTTAGACACCCGTAAAACAATTCCTGGATGGAGATACTTGGATAAACGTTCCGTATCCGATGGCAAACTGTGGAACCATCGCTTTAACCTCAACGACGGCGTGCTGATCAAGGAAAACCACATATATGCAGCAGGAGGGATAAAAAATGCCATAGAGAATTACCTCAAAAATACAGACGCACTCGATCAACTACAAATGGAAGTACAATCCATGGATGAAGCTCAAGAGGCCTGTACCTTAGGTGTGCGCAATGTACTGCTGGATAATTTCTCTCCATCCAAACTCCAAAAAGTAGTGAAAGATTTACGAGCCCAATACCCTAATCTAACCCTAGAGGCTTCTGGAAATATTTCCATAACAAACCTACCTTCCTATTTAGACAGTGGCGTGGATCGCATCAGTATGGGTTGTCTCACCCACTCCATAGAAAGCTCTGATCTTTCCATGCTGTTTTCTTTCCACGAGAAATAATGCCAAAAAAAATGAACGAAATAAATTTCCAAATAGAACACCACAACACCCTCCCCTCCACAAACTCCTTTCTCCTCCACCAAGCCGGGCAGGACACATTTCATGGGAAAGTGGTAGTGGCCCGGGAGCAAACTAAGGGGAAGGGCAGGCTTGCTAGAACATGGGAGAGTCACAAAGAAAATCTTGCCTTTAGTATCGGTTTTTGCCTTTCTTCGCAACCTCAATGCATACCCTATTACCCCCTATACACCACCGTATGTGTATACGACGTTTTAAGCTCCTATCTCACAGACAATACAAACCTATCCATTAAGTGGCCCAACGACATTCTTTGGGAAAAACGAAAACTCATGGGAACTCTAAGCCAAGTGCGCACTCAAAAAGATAAAAACTATATCAGCATCGGCGTGGGCATCAATCTAAAATGGGCTCCTCCAGGAATGGATGCCATATCCATGAATGAGCTTCCTCTCACGAAACCCATAGAGAAAAACTGCTTACAAGAAATTTTAGAAAATATACAATCCACCTATTCCCAATGGAACTCATTCTCCTGTGTGCAAAGAGAGTGGGAAAAGCGTGCGAAATTTTTAGGAAAAAGGGTGCAGTTTGGTGTCACAAATAAAAAGAACAGCACAATGCAATCGGGCCTAGCCCTAGGGTTAAAAGAAAACGGCGCTTTGGTGGTGGAACTGGATTCAGGAGAAAAAAAAGAATTGCTTACTGAGGATCTGTCTCTAAGGTTTTAAGAACTCGCTCCAATTCTTCACGAATAATCTCCTCTGCCAACTTAGGAACGGTATCACTGGCTGCCTTCTGCACAACCATACGACAAACCTTGCGCGTTTCTTCACGAACCATCATTTCAAGGTCGGCCCTTTCCCAATCGATGGTGTTGTTGTTAACGGGGACAGGCTCTGGAGAGAAAGAGGCTGGTTCAGTGATCTGCTGATCTGGTTCTTTTATTTCTGGCTCTTTTATTTCTGGCTCTTTTATTTCTGGCTCTTTTATTTCTTCGACTTTTACTTCTTCAATTTTCGTTTCTTCGTGCACTTTTGGATCTTTTGTTTCTTGCCTGTTAACTCCTTCTTTGGCTGCCACCCTATCTATATAGTCCGAAGAAAAAGGAAAGTCTATCTCAGGTGTGTCCACTATTTCCACTCCCGGGGACAACCATTTTTTACCTTGTTCAGGATTGGGAGCATTGTTACTTTCCCATTCCGATAGATCCATAATAGAACCGTCAGCAATCCACTCGCTAGCAGATTTTTCTATGTCGTAAATTTCCTCTTCCGTGGCGTTGGTAGGCTCTTCCATTGCTGTTATAGGATTATCTACTGGTATTTCATGGTCTGTTTGTTTGATTGTCTCACTCGCAGTAACAGCAGGACTGTCGGAACGTAACTTTGGTGCTAATGCACTTAAACAAGAACGCAACTCGTGGGGTTGGAATGGTTTTGTCAAAACACTGTCCACCTTATTTTGAAGGCAAAGATCATTGTCGACTGGATAAAAATTGTTTGTTAGCAAAATGGTTTTTATGTGCTCATACTTAGGATTCTTTTTTAACTGACGGATAAAAGAAAGTCCGTCTGTTTCTGGCAAGGCAATGTCCACTAGGCAAAAATCCACAGCGGTGCTCTCCAAAACTTCAAGCGCTTGGGTGGCATTGCATGCGGTTCTAATTTCATATTGATGCCGGGACAAAGAAAGGGAGAAAACCTTTGTAATAGTAGGACTATCGTCGGCAAGAAGTATTGTAAAAACCATAATCTTAACTCTCATCCTAGCATACTGTGAAAAAGAGTTCAATTTTTAGAACTTGTAAGATTAAGTAAGGCAAGATACAATTTTCATGTTCCTGACTAGGAGTATTGAGGTGGCGATTTTTCACCGATGTTAATAGCCCAGGGAGCCGTCCCTCATAGTGGTGTGCACGCCTGAGATGAAATTTTTGGGAAGCCTAAAGCTGTGACATGGCGCCCACTTTTTGAATAATGGGTTGAGAATTCGACACCCCTATCCTAGTGGGAACCTAAAAGTTTATGTAAACTTTTATGGAGGCTGCCTTTCTATTGTTGATATTAAGCAGCAAGTACCCATGGATGACTATACATTTGTAGTCTGAGAGGGTTAGAATACCTAAGGAGGGTTTTTCTTGATGGAAGTAGAAGAAACAAGCTATAAAAAAATTTCCGCAAAAATTATATCAAACAAACAAGAAGATTTAATTTCAAAAAATAACTTCCTGTTAGAGTTTGGTATCCTATATTTTCAAAAGTGCGACTTTTCTAAAGCAACTGAGCAACTGGAAAAAGTGCAAAGCCACGCCCTAGAACTCCATTTGTATTCTAATTATTTTCAGTCGGTAAAATACCTACTGAGAATATTTGCGGAACGCATGGAAGAAAGTAAAATACAAGCACTACTGCAAGAAGTTTTTGAACTGGGATCCACCATACCTAATTATGAACAGTATAAATCCAAGATATACTATAACCAGGGAATCTATTACAGCTATGCACGAGACTTTGAAAAGTCGTCGGACAGTTTTCATAAAGCAGAGCTCTATGCAAGGGAATGCATAAAAAAGTCAGAACAAAGAAGAGAACCTTTCACAGAAGCCTCAAAAGACCTCTTCAATGCACTTTGTGGGTTGGCAAATATCTCAAACCAGAAGGAAAATTTTTCCGATGCCATCCGTCGATATGAATCTTTAGAAAATTTACTTTCGGATCCTCTATTTATAGAGATAATGAGTGACTCTAACAAAAGTAGCGAATTAAAATCAGCCCTCTTGATTGGAATGGCAAACTGCTATCGACAAATGGGAGAATATCCCAAAGCCCTCCATACTTTTTGGAAAGCCCATAGACAATTAAAGTCCCAAAAAACATGGTGTAATTATCACTATATTCTTCTTGGTATTGCTAGGACCTACTTAGAAATGAAAGATACGGATCGAGCCACTATCTTTTTTGACCTAGTTTCTTCTGCCACTAGCGAAGAAGACTTTGTTGCCCTCAAGCAACTTATAAAACAAGAAAAAAAGAAACTACCGGAACATACGATAGAATTACTCATCGATCGAGAACGAAAAATAGTGCTGGAAAAAGAAAAGGGAGAGATTCACTTTGAGCGACGATTTGTTCTACTGGAGATCCTCTACTTACTGGCCTCTACCCCAGGAGTAAAAGTCACAAAAGATATGCTCGTGGAAAAAGTCTGGGAAGAGACCTATAATCCCATGGTTCACGATAGCAAAATATATACAAGCATTAGCCGACTACGGAAAATACTGGAGCCCGATCTGAAGCATCCTCGTTATATTTTAAACGAAAGAGATGGCTACTCGTTTAATCCAGCCATTTCCGTGAAGGAAGCCGGCGCTTGGGCCAACGAAAAACTGTTGCAACAACAATCAAAAAAGCCAATATATAATTCACCGATAGAAAACCACTTTTAGGAGACCATTATTATGAATAAAATGAAAAAGACTTATTTTTCCCTACTTACCCTGCTGACCATAATTTTAGCTGCACCCTCAACCATGGCCAAAGACTTTACCCCGGACAGAAGAGGTGGCGATGCTGGTGTGTACTACCCACTTATCTGTGTAGATTTTTCTGGGCAATGGTGCAAACCAGACGGCTCTTTGATAGAAATCACCCAAGAGGAATGTAAAAAAATAGACATCCAAACAAGAATAGAAGGGGGAGCAATAGGAAAAACAACTCTTCTAACTGACAACCAGACTCGCATCATTCCAGATGATGATCTAGGTGATGAGACAGAAACAACGATTCGACATAAATGGAATTCCCTAGACCGCGGCGACACGGTTAAAACATATATTTACCGATCACCACACACCCACGCCACTATCTATGAAGAGCAAACCCTTTCCATCGTCACAGGAGAGGATGGACAACCCCTGCTAAGGCAGGCCACCTCTCGCCTCATACTAATGACCGCTCACCACTACTGGGAGAAGACTGAAAGCCTATCCAGGTTAAAAGGCAATGAAAATACCTGCAACCAACCCACCATATAGGAAAAACACCTTGTATAATCCCCCCCTACTTGATAGATAGGGGGAGTATATTGGATGCAGAAAGGGCAAAATTACTATGGGCAGAGGACGAAAACGACAAACACAGAAAATGAAAAATCGTAGAAACCAAGAAAAGAAGAAAATTCGTCTGCGTAATAACATCGCAGGCAAAAAAAACGCCTCTTAGGAGTTTAAAATAGCACTTTTAGTACATGTATGGGGGTGTAGTTAAGTTGGTTATAACGCCGGCCTGTCACGCCGGAGGCCGCGGGTTCGAGTCCCGTCGCTCCCGCCAAACAACTGCACGACACTACATTAAAAGCGATGGAAACTTGAGACAATCAAAATAAAACGATAATCGTAATAAAAACAATAGATTAGGAAAAGTTAAATTGAGAAAATTAACGGTGTGATTTTTACCTGAAATCATGTGAAATCGGGGGAAATCATGCCACTCGTACGCTGTTTGTACGTCCTTCTTGTACGCACTCAGAAAATGTACGTTGACGATATGCGTCTAATAAAGTCAATGTATATTTTGTTTTTGCAAAGGTAAGGAAAATCATTCGGCTGGAAAATTAGCTGCCTCTTGAGTATTTAATAATTCCTCACTTTTTAAAGAGTGAAAATAACAAAAGGAGGAAAATTATGTACAAACTACTAATCAAACTAATAATCATAACCATACTGCTCGATCTCGGATTCAGTAGCAGCTCGGCACTTGAGGGCTGCCTTGAAACCAAGGACTGCCTTGTACGACTCAGAGAGTATCGTAGGCAGCTCTTAAAGGTGGAGTGGAAACCCATCATCATAAGTGGGAAATTCGACCCAGAGTGGGCAAAATAGAGCCTTTCAGGGTGCATTGGTGACTTAGCTTGAAATGCCCTTGCTTATCTCATGCGTGGGAAAGGCAGGGGCATCTACCTTTTGCCCATTCTCTTAAAACTTATTAAAACTCTCCACCTCTCACAATGTCGTTCAAACTGCTGTAGAAAATAGTCACACCTGCGCTCTTTAGCTGACAGTACTGCGAGCCACTGGAATACAAGGTATTGGCAAATTATCCAGACTCATTATCGAGTTCACTCACACTATAGGCAAGGGAGTTGTTTCCATTTCTAAATGTCATTATCTTATTGCTCACTTTAAAAGTATTTTGTTTTAGCTTTCATTATCCTCTCCGATTCCTGAAAATCCAGAAAAAAATCGCTTCCCCCTAAAGGTTTCCCCCAATTTTGTTGCTTGATTTTCATTCATGCTTCGAGGGTCATTCATGCTCAAACTAACAAAACACTTTTGAAAGGAGTGCAAAAATGAACCTACTGAAATACGAAATAAGAAAAAAGCTACCTAAACTATATGAGACTGAATCCATACCGATAAAAGAGAAAGATATTATCTGCAAATTCTTCAACCCTTTTGGCCGTGGCACATGGTATGTGCTTGAAGGCGAGGCACAGGGGGAGTGACTATATTTTCTTTGGACTGGTCGACCTTCACGAGCAAGAATTTGGTTATTTCTTGCTCAGCGAGCTGGAATCAATCAAATTTATTGAAAGAGACCTTTATTTCAAAGGTCATAAAATTAAAGATGTATATAAAGGCTATGAGGAAGAGGAATAATCCTCTTCCAAACTCGATAAGCAAGCGAGTGTTTGCTTCAAAAGTCTAACGTAGCAGTCGAAAAATTAGAAGCCTCCCAATAGGAGGGCTTCGGTCCTTTTCATTACAGGGTATACTAATTTTTTGCTCTTACAACTCTTGTCTTTAGTTTCTCTTGATTGTATATAATTAAAAGTAGTATTTTGTGAATTTCTTGGAAATCCTCTGAAATATTCTTTTTGAGAGATGGTTCTTTAGGAGGTCCATATTTTTTAAAATTACTCTCCATTATGGCGATGAAACTTTTTATTAGCTTGATGTCCTCGGTAATTGTTTCGGATATTTTATATGTTGCTTTCTTCATTTTCTGAAACGTTTGAATTGGGATAATCTGAAAATTCGTAGAAAGGTTTTCAAAAAGAAGTTCTCTCTTATTTCAAAATATACAGCCTCTCTGTTAAATGCACAGAAATAGTCAGCAGCACTTTCACTTGCTTTATATTCTCTAAGTAAAGTAGTAAGCTGGTTGCATGGAAGGTCTACAAGCCCTATTTCATTTTTAAAAATAATACTGGCTGCAATTTTTGTGCTTTTTGAGGTTTGCTTTATGCTCAGTCCAGCCTTCCTTCTAATTCCAGCTAGTTTTCTTGCTAGTAGAAATCGTCCTATTAGCATAAATTCATTATTTGATAAGTTTTACAATTTATTGTCATATAGCTTAACCCACTATTTTTAGATCAGTAGATATTTCCTCTTGTCTTTTTTGTTATAAAAATTCTTCAATCGTCTATACGGAATTTTCATCTCCTATCAAGTCCTCGATTTTCTTTTTTTTATTATTTTTTTATCTACTTTAAGATGTTTAGGCAGATATTTTTTTATATATGATTTTCGTCCACCTTGGGAACAAATCTCAGCAAAAGTAAATGCGAGCCGAGCTTCTGCACTAGGCAGACGATCTATAATTTGAATCATAAGTTGATCTTCTAAGGTACAGCAGACATCTCCTATCTTAATATTTTTAGAGGTATGATCTTTCCCGAAAAAACGGACACTTTTGCACAACGCAGTGTTTTGTTGTTTAGCTAGTTGCTAACACAGGCTTTCCCGAGAAGAGTAGGTACATCCTCAGAACAAGTTATCGCAAAATTAGCATGAGTATTATCAAATATGTTGGAATAATTCGTCACAGCGCGAACATCCCAACCAGATAAATTAAGAGACTCTAAACTCTGAGTATAAGTAAACATTGAACTCATATCCGTTACACTAGAGGTAACAAAATGAGACAGGTCAAGGGACTCTAATCTCAAAGCAGAATAAAACATTAAACTCATATTAATTACACTAGAGGTACTCCAATCAGATAAATCGAGTTCAGTTAAATTCGAAGTACGATAAAACATTAGCAACTCATATTAATTACACTAGAGGTATTCCAACCAGATAAATTAAGGGACTCTAAATTCAAGGAATCAGCAAACATAGCACGCATATTTGTCACGTTAGATGTATTGAAACTAGATAGGTCCAGTGAAGTTAAGCTAGAGGTATTAGCGAACATAGCAAACATATTTTCTACATTAGATGTATCAAAACTAGATAGGTCCAAGGTCAAACTAGAAGCATTCTTGAACATTTCGCCCATATCTGTTACATTAGATGTATCAAAACTAGATACATCAAGCGAAGTTAAACTTGTGGTGTTAAGAAACGCCCCATTTGTAATGGTTACGCTAGAGGTGTCTGTGATGCCACTAGTAAATTCAGTGAGTTTATCGCATCCAAAGAAAGCAGATGCTAAATTTTTCCAGCCCACTACTCCAAGATTTTTTACCTCAATTATTTTATTTTTATCTCCTCCATTATTAAAATACCAAGCCGGAAACTTTGGACCTATTATTTTAATTGTGTAGCTTCCTGGATTTTCGTATTCATGGGTAATATCATCACTAAAGGCAGTAACTGTTTGTTTAGACCCATCCCCCCAATAAACGGTGAAATTGTAATCAAAGTTATTTTCATTTCCATCATTCTCTCTTAGAGGAAGAGTCACACTTTGATCTTCAACTCCAACACGCCAAACAGATTCAAAAGGAGGGGTAATAAATTCATAAGATATAGCGCTGGAGCAAGCTGAAACATTACCGAAACTGTCTGTTTGTCTCGTATGATAGGAGTAAGTGTTATAATTAACTAAAAGCACAGATAGAGTTATTTCCATGCTTTCTGCTGTTATTCCAATGGAATCTTGTGCCAAGGTACTGCAACTATCGTCAGAATATAATCCAACGCTACCTCCAATCTCTAAATTCCCCAGACTAAAAACTGGATTGGGATTATTAGAGGGGTCCGGTGTTACTAGTGATAAGGTGGGTATGAGAGCTATTGTGTCTAACGTATAACCAATATCATTGGAACAAGGAGAAACATTACCAGCTCTATCCACTTGTTTTGCATAATAGGTATAGGTTTCATCGATACTTAGAGCAGTCTTTAGTGTTAGTGTAATAGAATCACCGGTAGCTGTGCCTGATTCTATTTTATTTGCCTCTGTACATTGAACATCAGTGTGTAGGCTAACTAGAGCACCATTTTCTACATCAGACACCACAAAACTAGGTGTTGTATTACTTGATGGACTGACGGTTCCTTGAGCTAATCCTATCGTTGGTGTCAAGCACTTGAATCCAACTCATAATCCACACCTGCACTGGAGCAGCCAGAAATATTACCAGCTCTATCCACTTGTTTTGCATAATAGGTATAGGTTTCATCGATACTTAGAGCAGTCTGTAGTGTTAGTGTAATAGAATCACCGGTAGCTCTGCCTGATTCTATATTTGCCTCTGCACATTGATCATCAGTGTGTAAGCTAACTAGAGCACCATCTTCTACACCAGACACCACAAAACTAGGTGTTGTATTACTTGATGGCTGCTGGTTCCTTGAGCTAATCCTATCGTTGGTGCGTTAGGAGCCGTTGAATCCAACTCATAATCCACACCTGCACTGGAGCAGCCAGAAATATTACCAGCTCTATCCACTTGTTTTGCAAAATAGGTATAGGTTTCATCGATACTTAGAGCAGTCTGTAGTGTTAGTGTAATAGAATCACCGGTAGCTGTGCCTGATTCTACTTTACTTGCCTCTGTACATTGAACATCAGTGTGTAGGCTAACTAGAGCACCATTTTCTACATCAGACACCACAAAACTAGGTGTTGTATTACTTGATGGACTTAAGGTTACAAGCGATAAATTTGGTGTCCTTACTGGAGTCGTTAAAGAATCACTGCTGCTGCTACAACCAACAAGAGAGGCAAACAGTATAAACGGTATTATGTGGAAATTGAGGCTTTTACACGCCAATGCTCCACTGCTGCGTAGGTTTTTCAAGACCCAACCTAAATACATATAAGATGAACTACAAAAAGTTCCGACCATTTTCACAAACAAGTTATTCATTATAAACCTCCTAAAAATTATTCTTCCAACTTACACTTGTTAAAACGGTCGGAATCCGTAATACCTTTAGAGGTATTTTTATTATTTTTGTGAAACGGAGAGAATTTTCGTCACAGAAACAAGAAATAGTGTTGAAAAACTCTTTGTTTGAATTCCAATACCGTGTATGAAAAATAATCAGGCATTTTGATCAAAAATAATTTAGCCTTTTAAAATGTTTCCCGATCTTCCAATAATAAAACAGGATAGAAAAAGACACTGAAGGCACTGAAAGACGGCAATATACTTTTGCTTAAAGATCATGATTTGGACTGGAAATCGCATTCTGTGTTTAAAAGCGATGTCTTAGTTAATTTTACAGGGATTGTTGCATAATTGCCTGAAACCTCACCATATTGCACTCGAAGGAAAAGGAAGCCCTCTTGCCATTCTTTTTTGTGATATATTTATAACATAAAAATTATGTTATTTATTAAGCACATAAATATTATGATATTGATTGATTACACAAATATAATGTGATATATCTATAACATGAGAACTTGCGTGAAATGCTCTAAAGCTCTGGAACCCTCTGAGGCATATAAATTCTATGGTGTACACAGGCAGTGCTTTATGGCTTGGTTTCGCCTACCCGTATTCCAATATTTTGAAGATTTTGACCATCAGGAATCAAGTTCCTCAGATCTCTATAACAAGAGAGTAAAAAGCACTTTCCTTCATGGTAACTACCTCAAGTATACCGCTTATTTGAATAAACAGTCCTACATTATAAAAATCCAAGAGGAGAAAGCACCAGAACTTCCAGGCATGGAGTATACTTGTAATAAAATTGCCCAAACACTCTCCATCACTGTACCCCCTTTCTACTACCTTATGTTTGTAGAAAAACCAGCATTTATTACAAAGAACTTTATGCACGGTAGTGTTGGCACGTTAAATCACATCTATAAATACTTACCAGAAGGTGAGAAGCATCACTCCTGTAAAGAAATTATTAAAGTAATAGAGAGGGAGACTGGAAAACTTACAGATATTTTTAGATTTATAGAAATCTGTTTATTTGATGCGCTTATTGGAAACAATGATCGCCATGGTCGTAATTTGGGAATTATAAATAATCGAGGAAAAAAGACCTTATCTCCAATGTACGATAACCCATCATATTTTGGTGTCATTGAAGATTCTATGCTGAGCATAGATTTTAATCCAAGTGGATCAATATGGACCTCTGGATCAAAGCGACCAAAAGTAAGGGAATATCTCAAAGAATTTAAAGAAATGAGATATGAGAAAGTTTCTGATCACTTCAAGAAAAAATTATTTAGTAAATTAAATGCAATAAGAAAGAACATAAAAAACTCTCCTATTAGTGAAAAAAGGAGAAAGGCTTTTTTAGAATTTATCGAGAAAAGAGCGGAGGAATTTAACGATGAAAGATAAAAAGAAACTTGCAGTTGACGTATATTTAGAGAACAGAAAATCTCGTTCTTATGTGGGCAGACTGGAGAAAGTGAAAAGTCATTTTATTTTTAAGTACCATCTCGCATATCAACTTAGCGAAAGAGCAATGTCTCTTGGACCGGATTTACCTCTCATAAAGTCAATTCATAAATCTTCTTCTCTCTTTCCAACTTTTGAGGACAGGATTCCTCCCAAAAAAAATCCAGCATATAAGGATTACTGCCGAAGAATGGGAATATCTCCAGAAGAGAAAGACCCTCTCATACTGCTTGCAACAATTGGACAAAGAGGACCATCCTCATTTATTTTTTCTTCTGCCAATATGGATCAATTTAGTAAAGAAGAGATGATAGAGTTTCGGAAGAAATTAAAGCTATCCATACGAGAATTTGCAGATTTATTTGATTTTTCGCCAGCAACAATCCAAAGAATAGAAAAAGGAAAGACCAGCGGAAAGGACGCTCTAAAGAGGATTGAGCTGTATTATAAGTTTCCGAATGTTGCACTTTTTGAGTTAGAAAGGTCGGGAGCGAAAATAAACGGCGATGCCCAAATCCATGTTGAGTATATCTTAAGATCAGCAATAAAAACTAGTTCTTAATCAATAAGGTGTAAGGGAAAAGCAAGCCCTAGTTATTACTACAAGCCTTGCCTGCAAAATGAGTCACACCGGGGCTACAGATTAGTTCAAACGATTGAGGTATTCCAGCAAATACCTTAACTGCATGGTGCTTATCTACTTCCTTCCAACCAATTACGTTGAGTCTTTTTAAGTTTTTGGCGAAAGTAAACATATAGTTCGCACGAATTAAGTGAGTGGTGTTGAAATTAGAAAGATCAACATCGGTTACACCAGAATAAAGAAACATGCCGGATACTTGTTCCAGATCCTCAGTATTAAACGTGGATAGATCAATGGAGGTTAACTTGGAAGTGTTGTAAAATGCAGAGTTCATATTCACCACTCGAGAGGTGTCTGTATTACCTGCCGTAAATTTAACTAGGTTTGTACATCCTGCAAACGCTTGGTGTAAACTTCTCCAACCCATTTTTCCAAGCTGCTTTACTTCAATCAATTTTGTTTTATCTTTATTACCAAAACGACAAGCCTCGAGACGTCCCTTGATTTCAATTATATATTCTCCAGCTTGATCATACGTATGGCTTTTACGTGGATCGTCCCAGGCGTCTACCCAATTATTAGAGTAAGTATCATCTGAATTATCACCCCAATTAACATGAAAGTCGTATCGGTAACCTTTAATTAAGGGAAGGGTAACCGTAAGATCTCCAGTCTTAAGACGCCAAACAGTTATAAAAGGTGCGTTCCTATCTATAAATCGTGAAGCAAGACTAGGCGTTGAAGACAATAGCCCAAAGAAAGTTAGTATTAGTGCCCATAATAGAATATTTTTCATAATTTCCTCTTTTTTATTTAGATGTGCGAGAAATATTTTACGGTGTGGATTCAAGCTTCTGCTTTAATGCTAAATTCATTTTTTCAAGACTAGGTCCAACAAATCCTTCCAGCATTTTCCACATTAGGGGAACCATCAGTCCAGAAAATTCTTCCTTATGAACAAGTAATGTGCCTCCGTCTTTGGCTGTCAAAGAAAAAACACGGTCGTTTTTAAAGAGAAAATCATTCATCATATTTGCTCTCCAGCGAAAGCTGCCTATGGGGTTCGACTCCACAACAATAGGTTGGTAATTAGAGGCATCTTTTCCATTTTTTCCTCGAATAGTGATATTTAACTTTGAGCCAACGGAAGAGCTTCCCTCTGCAAGATTAACCGTGGGATTCCATTCCTTCCATCCGTTAAAATCAGTAAGCACTTTCCAAGTTTGATCCGCAGGTGCCAATATATGAATTTCAGTTTTGATTTCTCTCATGAGACCCCCTTGAATTAGGTTAGCCTAGATTTCTAGATAATCAAATAGAAAAATATGGGCAAGCCTGGGGAATACGCGCAGTGCGGAATCTCTTACCTACAGTGAGCCTGTATCAATAAATGGAAGATTGTTATTTTGCTCACCACTATCATCTCCAAAGTGATTTATATTTCCTTGGCCAAGCTGACCATAGTTATTCTGTCCCCAGCAACGTAACCTGCCGTTATTTAAAATTGCACAGGTATGATTTTCTCCTGCGCTAATATGAACTGCCATATAGGGCACACCTATATTTCCTAAATCAATAAAGGAAAACCCCACTTCCCCTGCTTCATCTCCAATTGTATTTGTATGGCCTAACCCTAGCTGGCCGTAAGCATTCCCACCCCAACACTTAATTTGATTGTTATTTAAAAGCGCACAGGTGTGCGAATAGCCTGTAACAACCATTTTGACAGTATAGGGATTATTGTTTTCGTCTGTTCCTAAATTAATAAAAGGTAAATTTGCACCCATCTCATTAGCTCCATCTCCCATAGTATTGAGGTGCCCTAATCCCAACTGAGCACTGCTATTTAGTCCCCAGCATTTAAGTAACCCCATAACAATATTATCTGCTATTCCATCTGTGTCTAAAATTGCGCAAGTATGATTATTCTTCGATACGATAGCATCTATCTCATAATGATTACTGCTTCCATCTACTCCCAAATCAACAAAATCTAAGTTATTCCCCATTTCCACTGCAGCATTACCGCCAGAGTCTAATCCATCTCCCAAATCGTTCGTATTTCCTTGTCCTAATTGACCATAGTCATTATATCCCCAACACTTCAATCGTCCATTACTTAAAACAGCACAGTTGTGGGCATACCCACTAGCAAGCTGTTCCACGGTATAGTCTGTTCCACTAGCATTCCCAAGATCAATAAAAGATAAAGCATTTCCCATTTCAACTACAACCACATTACTGGAATTCAGACCGTCACCAAGGTTATGTTTACTATCTTGTCCCAATTGACCATACTTATTATGTCCCCAACATTTCATTTTATCGTTACTCAAAATTGCACAGCTATGATCAGAGCCAAGAGCAATTTTCTTTACAGTATAGTCACTACCACTTTCATTCCCTAAATCCACAAAAGGAAGATTATCACCCATCTCATTTACCAAATTGCCTTTATTGCTTACAGAATCCAGGCCGAGATTTCCATAGAGATTCTTTCCCCAGCATTTCAATTTACTGCTACTCAAAATAACACAGTTATGGTATTCCCCTGTTGCTATTGCGCTCACCGTATAGGTGCTGCTACCTGTGCCTCCCAGATCAATAAACGATAAATCATTTCCCATCTGATCAGGAGCACCACCAATGCCGTTTGAAGATTCTTGACCGAGCTGGCCTCGATGCCCTCTCCCCCAACACTTTACTCTTTGGTTGCTTAAAACAGTACAGGAATGGGAGCGTCCCATAGCTACGCTTTCTGAAAAAAGTGTATAATAGGCATAGAAAGTATCGGAATCGGTGCAATTAGAGGAGTTACCAGCTAAGTCCACTTGCTTACTATAAAAAGCATAAGTACCTTCAGCACTAAGAGTAAAGGAGAAATTCACACTTGAGTTGCTAGCCGACTCAGTTACAACACTCAATTCATTACTGCAATTTTGATCGGAATAAAGCACAACTTTTGCACCGATTTCTACGCTAGAGAATCTAAGTAAAACTGTACTGTTAATAGAGGGGCTTACGCTTATTACAAGTATACCGGAAACAACAGGCGATATAAGATCTAACTCATAGGCAATGCCAGAGCTGGAACAAATAGATTCATTTCCTGCAATATCAATTTGTTTTGAATAAATGATATAGGAAGTTTGGGAGGAGTCCAGCGCTGTGGAAATTTGAATTGTTACTGGGTCTTGAGCCACAACAAGGGAAGCAATTTCTGAGCTACACATATTATCAGAATAGAGAAATACTGGCCATCCAATTTCTGTATTAGAAACACTAAACGAAGGGTTTTGATTATTAGAGGGACTCGATCCTATTAATGAAAGTATTGGAAATTCAGGGGCTGTGGTATCCAATTCATACACAACTCCTGAAGATAAACAACTCACGATATTTCCTTTCGTATCTGTATGCTTTATATAAATCAGATTCTCTCCCTCCAATGAAAACACATCAAGGGTTGCTTCTCCGTTACTTGTAATTGTGCCCACTTTGTTTGCACAAAGGTTATCGTAATAAATTTCCACCTTTGCTCCATCGCGCAATCCCGAAACACGAATACGTGGTGTTGTATTATTCGATGGTGTTTGGCTTATCAATTCAATAAGCGGCAAAGGATCGGCAGCAACTTTTTCATCACTACCACAGGCATTTAGAATAGCTATAGATAACAAGGCTATAAAAAAAGTTTTTCTATGGGTATTTTTTAAGAATAATAAATGAAACATGATAAATTTCCTCCTTGAACATTCGGCATTACAAATAGCATATCATAAACAATATTAATTTAATCAGGTGGCACTGAAAATTATATATTCAAAACCAGAAATGGAATCATCTAAGTAGGGCGTGAGAATATTTTATTTTTCCTGTGTGCTTGTGTACTTGTGTACCTGTGCCAGTGGGAAGGTTAGGCAAACATCACATGGTGCTTTTCAGATTCATGGCGGTATGGATCTTTGAGCGGTGTCATGGAATGTTTTTTCCAAAACGACCGCAGCGTGAATACAAACAATCCTAAAAATCCCACAAGACAACCAAAATCCTGCCAGCCCAGTACAAATCCATTGGGTGCGTAACTTGGCATAATCATCCAGTTTAAGTCCAGCCACTGGGAAAATAGCACCAACCCTCCCACACAGGAGAGGTAACCTATATTTCGTTTAGCTGCTCTAGGTAGTAAGAGTAAAAAAGGTAAAATGAATTTAATTAGCAATAGAAATAATCCCACATAGAGCCAAGAACCTTTTTCACGGTTAATAAAATAAAATGTTTCTTCGGGAAGGTTTGCGTACCAAATCAGCATGTATTGACTAAAACAAATATAGGCCCAAAAGATTGTCCATCCAAACATATATTTCCCTAAATCATGTATGTGATCAGCGCGAACCTCTTTCAGGTAATTATACTTTTTCAAAAAGTATAGGCAGATGATAATAATAGCCGCGGAAGATTGCATAAAGCCGCTAAATAGATACACCCCAAAGATGGTGCTAAACCACTTGGGTTCCAAAGATTTCAGTACGTCTATGGCAAATAGGGTAAGTAAAGGGCAAAATAAAACTAAAAATCCAGCGCTCAAGGGTTTTTGTTTCTGTCGAAGTTCTACGCCACCCTCTTCGTCCTGAAGAAGGGAGTTACGAATAACTTTTTGAGAGAAAAAAACAAGCACTCCTAAAAAAAGTACCAAGCGCAAAAACCAAAAACCTGAATTAAAATACCCTATTTTATTGTGCAAAAGATGGTCTGCCTCCATAAACTCGTGGTTTGTCCAAGGATACAGATCATGGATCCCAATAAAGAGTAAGGCCGTGGCAAATGCAGCCACAATACAGTAGTTCACCATAGCCTCTGGAACTCGACGAATCAGTACAAACCAACCACTCCCAGCGAGGTAATGAAAAACTAAAAAGAACATAGCCCCAATGCCAAAGCCTAAAAAAAGTAAATTATGTAAAAGATAGGCGCGCCAGAAGCGGGAAGCGTCGGTTACTAGACCAATGCCAAGGGTAAGAAGCCCAATGCCCATACATAAGATTAAAATAATATCCGTTTTTGAGGAAGACACTAACTTTTCCTGTGTAGCCATTTTACCTACCCCCTACTTTTTTTTGTTGGTATTGTTTTATGTCGCTTTTTCTAGGGTGCTCTGATCGCTGAAGAACACGCAAATAGTGAATAATAGCCCAACGATCTTTTCTGGAAATCTGTGTGGCATACGATGGCATCGTAGCCGACCCCTTGGTAATGACATGATATATATAGCCATCCTTCCTTGTCCTTATTTTATTACTTTGCAAGGACTTGGGTGTTGGAAACGGTGGCACCACAGGTCCATCTCCATAGCCCTTTTCTCCATGGCAAACCAAGCAATAGGTTTCGTAACGGTTCTGACCACGCCGTAACACTTCTTTTGTAATGGGCAAGGGATTTACCAATCTTCTGCCTGCCTCCACATCTGTGCGAATTTTATATGGCTTAAACCCACGGGGAATGGTTCCTTCTGGAGGCATTATCATGGACGATCCATCGCTTCGCCCCGCATACCCTCGCTGTGCCTTTAGCACCGGAGTATTGGACATGTGAGGCATATATTGCATGATTGGTGTTTCCGTCTCGCCACTACAGGCACTAAAAATAAGTGCAAAAAACATTGGAATTCTAATACTCATACCGCTTCCCTAACCATACGAACCTCATGGGCTTTCTGTTTCTTCAAAAAATTCTCCACCTCATCCCTAGACTCTGCTTGTCCTTTAAAGGGAATGTATAGGGCAAATTGGTCATTGGTAATATGGGGACTCAAAGGTTTTTTACTCGTCGGCAAGCCAATTAAGAAAAAGAGAAAAGCAACCGTGCCTAAACCACCAAAAAGCACTGTCAATTCAAACATGATGGGAATAAACGCAGGCAAGGAAATAAAAGGTTTTCCGCCGATGTTTAATGGCCAGTCCACAGCAGAAACCCATATCTGGAAGCCCGTTGCTAATAAAAATCCCGATAAAGCGCACAGGAATGTTGCCCAAGGAACAATGGAAAGTTTCAAACCAAGAGCCTCCTCCATACCGTGCACAGGAAAGGGAGTATAGGATTCATAATTCACAAGACCTTTTTGTTTAGCTGCCTTAGCTGCCACAAGAATTTCTTCCGGCGAATGGAAGTAAGCTATCACACCATGGGGGCTACTCATCGGAACCTCCAGAAATTGCCTTCACCTCAGAGATGGCCACCATTGGTAAAAAGCGACAAAATAAGAGAAATAAAGTAAAGAACAGGCCAAAGCTGCCAAGAGTAATCGCCCAATCCGCCCAAGTGGGGGTGTAATAAGACCAGCTAGATGGAAGAAAATCCCTATGCAAAGACGTCACCACAATTACAAACCGCTCAAACCACATTCCAATATTAACAAAAATGGAAATGACAAACATTAAGGCAATATTTCTACGAAAGCGACGTACCCAAAACACCTGAGGCACAATGGAGTTGCAAATAATCATGGTCCAATAGGCCCAGGCATACGGTCCCAACGCTCGGTTGATAAAGGCAAAGCGTTCAAATTCATTTCCAGAGTACCAAGCAATAAAAAACTCCGTGGCGTAGGCAAGCCCCACCAGCATCCCCGTACACATAATAATCTTACACATGGACTCCAAATGGTTGACGGTAATATAGTCGGTGAGTTTAAACACCACACGGGCAATTACCATAAGGGTAACCACCATGGCAAAACCGGAAAAAATAGCCCCAATTACAAAATAAGGAGGAAATATGGTGCTATGCCAACCGGGAATAATACTCACTGCAAAGTCAAAGGATACAATGGTATGCACAGACAATACTAGGGGAGCACTCAAGCCAGCTAAAATACCGTAGGCTTTTTCATAATGATTCCAATGGCGACCAGCCCCTCGCCAACCCAAAGACAGAGCTCCATAAATAAATTTACGGATAGGGTTGATACACCTGTCCCGTACCGTGGCTAAGTCGGGAATTAATCCCAAATACCAAAAAACCAAAGAAATGGTAAAGTAGGTGGAAACCGCAAAAACATCCCATAACAAAGGAGAGCGAAAGTTTACCCACAGCGGCCCCATATTGTTGGGATAGGGAAGTAACCAATAGACAGCCAACCATGGCCTACCCGTGTGAATAATGGGAAAAATCATGGCAGCAATGACAGCAAAAATGGTCATAGCCTCAGCGGCTCGGTTAATTCCCGTGCGCCAGTTCTGACGGAATAAATACAAAATAGCCGATATTAACGTGCCCGCATGACCAATACCAATCCAAAATACAAAGTTGATGATGGCCACACCCCAACCATTGGGCTGCTGCAAACCCCAAATGCCCGTGCCCTCCCAAAACAAATAACCAATAACAGTAAATCCAAATAACATACAGGAAAGGGCTACGCCAAAGGCAATCATCCATGTTTTTGTGGGGAAACTCTCCAGCGGCTTACAAATATCATTTGTAATGTCGGAATAGGACTTTCTTCCCGTAACAAGGGCTTTACGTTTCATTTTCACTGCCTTAGTCATGCCTTCCCTCTTTATCTATTTTATGTTTGCTCCCAGCGGGACGATTCCAGATTTTTGTTAAATAGGTAATGGAAGGCTTTACGTTGAGTTCTTCTAAAACCGTAAATCCCCTAGGATTATTGCGCTGATGACTCACATCTGAGGAATTATTGTTTATATCTCCAAAAGTAATGGCGTTTGCAGGACATGCCGCTTGACAAGCAGTCTGTATATCTCCATCCACTACTTTTCGTCCTGCCCTCTTTGCCGTATTTTTTCCATACTCGATCCGCTGCACACAAAACGTACATTTCTCCATCACCCCTCGACTACGAATGGTCACCTCTGGATTTTTCGAAAACGGTAGGGGATACTCCATCCCTTCATTCATTTTGGCATTGTACTCAAAGAAATTAAAACGACGGACTTTATAGGGACAGTTGTTGGAACAATAACGGGTACCCACGCAACGATTATAAATCATTTGATTCAAACCCTCACTGCTATGAACAGTGGCAATCACAGGACAAACAGTTTCACAGGGAGCATTTTCACAATGCTGGCACAACATGGGCTGCATAACCGTTTCTGGATTTTCCACCGACCCTTTATAGTAGCGGTCGATACGAATCCAATGCATCTCCCTCCCACGGAGCACTTCTTTTTTTCCCACCACGGGCACATTATTTTCCACCGTACACGCCATCACACAAGCGCTACAACCCGTGCACGCATTTAAATCAATAACCATTCCCCACCGGTAACCCGTATACGCATGGGGTTTCCATTGGCTTATCGTCTCCCCATGACTCACAATCCCCGCACTGGGATTCGTACGGTACTCCTCATAGGTGGATTCAAACGTAACAGGACGATTCTCTAAACTATGGTGTTCTTGGGTAATGGCTAACGGATCATGGGCACCTGTTTTCCTAATGCTTATTTCGTTTGCCACATAGGAAAGAGTCCCTAGCCTAGATTCCATAAACTCAGTCAGTGCCACACCAGTAGTGTCCGAAACACGCCCACCCATGGTGCGCCCGTAACCTAAATTTGCCACCAACACACCTTGAACCAAACCCGGTTGACGGTGAGCAGGCAACTCCACTCTATGGTGAGCATTGCCAATGGATAGCACATCACCGTCCTTCACACCCAGCTTGTCCGCAAAGATGGGCGACAGGGAAATACAGTTTCCCCAAGTAATTTTTGTAACCGGATCCGGCAACTCCTGCAAGTGGGCATTGTTCGCCTCCATGCCCATTCCCATGGGGATACTCGGTTGCAGTACTAAAGTAATATTCCCAACGGCTGGAGAGTTATTGGCCACTGCCACCGCACTACTCAAAGCACCCTTACGAAATTTTCTTCCTCGATGGTTCCCGTAATCTCGACGCCTTCTCATGGTATCGTAAAAACCCTTCTCCAAAGAATCCTCCCAAAAGGATTCAAAAGATTTCCTCACCCGGTGTTTTTTATAAATCCTCTTCCATTCCCCTCGCACTAACTCGTACGCATTTTTTGATCGAATGGGAAGCCCTGCCCGAGAACCAACGGCAAGAAGACACTCAGAAAAACTCTGGGTGGAAAATAGGGGACGAATCGTGGGCTGTACAATACTATACAAACCAGGCACAGGATGGGTGTCTCCCCAAGATTCAAAGGGGTGACTTTCTGCTGCCACAAACTTTGCCCTACGAGCCGTTTCATCATTATAACTCCCCACATAGACCACATTACCTACCTTTTGTAAGGCTTTTTCAAAACCCAGGTACTTGGACAAATGGTAAGAAGGACTAAAACCCTGAATCACTAAAGTGTCCACCACTCCCCTGTTCATGGCCTGGATGAGTTTCTCCACTTGGGCAATGGAACCCTGAAAGGTACGGTAGGGACTGATGGAAGCGTCCACTGTTCTACCATCGTTACCCAGTAAAGAATTGATAAAATTCACCACATTTTGCAAAGCCACTGCATGGAAGGATTTTCCGCAAATACCCCCAGCGATTACCAAACCACGTCCTTTATTCTTCACCAATGCCTGGACCGTTTCCTCTAAAATTTTTCTATCCACACCCGTAGCTGCTGCCACTTTCGATAAAGAGAATGGAGAAAGCTCTGGCATTTTTTTCCCAAGACTTCGGGACACTTCATGGGCCAAGCCCAAAGCAATTTTTAACTGGTGAGCTGGGTGAATGGGTACTCGTATATCCGCATTCTGACCCGTCAAGCGCATACTACTCTCATAGGCAATGAACTTCCCGTATACATTTTTTATCAACGAACGAAAGCGATGGAACTGACCCATATACTCCACTGAAGATGGTCCACTATCTAAAAAATCCCCGTCGATGGAAACAATCACCCGTGCCCTGTGGATGCGATAACGGGGCAGTACGGGCGTACCAAAACTTTCTTTCTGCCCTTGGCGAATATCGTGGAAAGACATGGGATCAAATTGATAATGATTTTTAGAAAAGACATTGATCAACCCCTGGAGACTTGGGCTTGTAACTGTGGTGGTTAAAAAATACGTTCGCTTTTTGGAGCCTAACTCTGGAGCAAGCTTGTGGTAAAACTCCTCCCAAGAAACCTCTTTCCCACCTATCATGGGCTTACGCAAGCGATCCGGGTCGTAGAGACTGAAAATACTGGCTTGCCCAATGGCATCGAGTCCCTTTCCATTGAGAGGATGATCAGGATTTCCGTCTACCTTCACGGGTCGCCCCTCCCTCGTGGTAAGCAATAAGCCGTAACCACTCACAGGGTCTGCCGACGTATAATGGTTGGGAACCCCAGGAGTAATCTCCTCAGGCTTGCTCACATAAGGAACGATTTTCTGCACAGGGCGACGAGTACAACCTGCCAAGCTCGCCATCAAAGAACTCGCACCCATAATTTTTAAAAAGGATCGACGGTCGACAGTGCTCATCTTTTCCTCTCCCATGGGAGGTGAAAGAAACTCTCCCGACTTTGAGGAATCGGAAACCCTTTGATCCAAGCTCAACCAATATTTAGGTGGCTTCTGAGACGCTAACGATAATTTTTTCTTTTCTACCTTTTTTTCCATACTCTTTTTCTCTTACTCCTCTAGCCTCTCCCCTAACGGTGACAAGTATTACAATCCAAGGGAGCAGGGGGCTTTTGCTCTCGATGGCAATTAACACACCAACCCATTGTGAGTGGAGACACTTGACGAACCACATCCATTGACTGCACATTACCATGACACTCATTACAACTAATACCGCTGGCAATATGGGGGTCATGGCGAAAATACACATAGTCCGGCAATACATGCACATTCACCCACTGCACAGGTTCTTTTTTGTCCCATGCCTCCTGCAAACGCTTAATATGGGGGGAATCCGTCTTCACATAGCGATGGCAATTCAAGCAAACCTCCACACTCGGCACATTGGCGTGGGCAGAGCGAGAAACACTGGAGTGACAATACTGGCAAGCGATCTTGCGCTCCCCTGCATGGACCTTATGACTAAATGGAATGGGCTGAGAGGGTGCATACCCCACTCCCCTACCTGGACTTAAAAAGAAAGCAAATACTCCAACAGTAAGCACTAAAAGAAAACTCCCCACAATTAGAAATTTTTTATCCATTTTCTCTTCTGCCACGAACGTCCTCCAGTATCACTGTCTAATATAAAGCCTTTACACTCAAATGGCTAATGGAAATCAAAAGTTTCTATGTGAATAAGGCAGGAGGTCGACCCGATGCGACATCACCCGACTAAGGGAAAAGACAATCATGGAGCAATACGAAAAGCCCTGCTATACTGGAAAAATGATCTCTGGAACCAGACCCTATAAAAAAAGCAAGGAGACAAAGACAGTCCCTCCAAAAAAAAGCCAAACCAAAGAAGTTTCTCGCCGAAAATACTTAAAAAATATCGTTCCCAGTTTGGGAACTTTTCTCGTATGGAAACTGCGATGGGAAGAAACAGCCCAGCGGGAACTAAAAGAAAAACTCTCCTAAAGCCCTCTAAAAATTAAAAAAAAGGGGAGCTAAGTGCCCCCCTCTCTCTCTTCTATTATTCATAATGCCATTGAACTTTGGAGTGTTATTGTGTACGACTACCTCTCGATTTTTCTGTTGGAGCAAATATTTCCAACTGCTTTCTCCTTAGCTCTTGAGCATCTGCAGGAAGTGGCCCCGTACTACACTCACCGAAAATCTTTTCAGCAGAATCTTCTATCGAGATCTTAGACCTTTTTTCTGAAAAGCCCTTTGGAGGATCCGTAACTATTGCATCGTATACATAGGTTTTTTTACCTCCAATCAACATATCCAACCACTGATCAACACCATCTTTTTTATTTGTAGATTCGTAAACCCTAAATATCACCGTCCCTAGTACTGGATTTAAAGCTTCAGCTCGAGCACGCAACATACGTACTTCCCCAGCAATGAAACACTCATATTTTCGTTTAGCTACTCCGTCATTATTGATTACAACATTTGTTTTATCAACTCTGTACATGATACCATCTTTACCTGATTTAACAGCAGAATGTGTCTCTAGGTGTAGAAGACCATCCTCAATCTTTTTACCATTGGCAAGACTTCCCTTTAAAAGCCAGATATTGTCCAAAGCCGCTAGACCTAATCTATCACCCTTCTCATCCTTTAATGCTACAAGTACTCTTTGCTCCCCTGTATCCTTCGTTTCCTCTCGCATGTTCTCCACCCAAGCCTTAATTGGCAGACCATTATTATTAAATGCAAGAACTGGATCATTTTCACAAAGCTTCATACCATCAAAACTCGATAAAGAACCCTTATATGGGTAACAGCCATCTTCTATATAACTTATATTAATATATCGTCCGGATTTACCCCCTTGCTCCCAATTTTTTATAGAATTGTAGCGTGTTGCTCCCCAGACTTCCTTATCATTAGAATGATCAGGACAATTGCTTCTAAGCGTATTCTCATCGCTACCCTTAGCATACTCCACTGCCATACAAGCATTGACTAGACCAAGAGATTCAACCTTTTCCTTCAATTCATCTTGTGGAACATTACTTTTCAGCAAAATAGCACGAAGTTCATCAACGCTTAAATTCGGATTTTCTCCCAATACTAGTGCTGCCACTCCAGCCATAATTGAGGCAGAAAAAGCAGTTCCCCAATTTGAAATAGTCTCATCTTTCGCTTCGGATTCGGAAAGAACATTTTCAAGAGATAAAGCTTCTACAAGTAATGGTGCCATAAGCTGAACATAGCGAGTACCATACATTACATCAGTAGCAAGGCGACCATCAGGACTTGCTCCCGTTACGGCAAAAACATTATTATAGTCTTTAGAGAAACCTGCAGGATAAGGAACTGACCCAGATTTTGCAGCAAGATTATTTATCTCATCTATTGCCTTGTCTCTCTCTTTCTCAGATGTATTCTCGTCCACACCTAGTAATCGTAATGCATCTTCTCTACTCTTGCCCTTCAAAATTTCTTTATCTTGCTCGTAATAGTGTAAGTCTAAGGAAGCATTTTCAACAGCAGCAAAAATAGCAACATCATGTTTCTTAGCATACTCAACGGCTTCTCGTAAATTATCTAGGTGACCAGCAAGCCTATGAAAACTACCAAATATTGGTGTAATAATAATTCTAACCCCCTTATCCACAGCATAGCGAATTGCTTCAGGAAGATACTCTTCAAAAATCTTATATACTCCTCCATTACCGCTAATAGATATTGGAAGTATTTTTGCTCTAGGCGCTACGCCAAAGACAGGAGAGGCAGCAACACTGGCTACTTGAGTTCCGGTACCTTCACTATCATTAGGCATGGCATTGTTGAGAGCAAAGTTCCATCCAGCAATATCATCTACATAACCATTCCCATCGTCATCCAATCCATTTCCTGGAACCTCACAAGATCCTGTTCGGACGTACTCACCCATACTGCTTTCACAAGAAGAATTGAGAATGTTTTGGTTGAGGTACTCACTATTATAAGCAACACCTGTGGCAATAACAGCTATGGCTACGCCATCCCCTTTTTTTGATCTCTCCCAAGCTTCCATACCACTGATCTGGTGTAAATGGGGATATTGTTTCACAAGGGCTGTTTTGTCCGATGGTGGCTCAACTCTAGTTGCCAAGGTTGAAAAAAGTTCTCCGCTTTCCACATGAACTTTCTTTGAAACCATATTACATCTTCCATTTCGCGTATCTTTTGCGATAATATAAACTGAGTATGTTCCCACATCAGGAAATGAAAAATTAGCAGACCGAGAGTTGCTTCGAAAAACAACTAAATCCTTATTACCTTCTCCACAATACTCCACGCCATCCTTCTTAACGTGTTCGTTAGAGGGACAAGTGCTAATTACCCAAGTATAGAGTCCTTTTTCTTCCAACGAAGATAACTTCTTAAGTTTTTTATATTTATTGAACTCTTTCCTTGTATTGAATGAACTTTTCTGTATCTTATTAGCATTATAGTTCGCATCACTGGAGAGCAAAACGTTCATCCCTTTAAAAATAGGCATGCTACCATCTTTATATTTTTTACCATTCATCGACCCATAGGCTGGATCATTTAAGGTTATAGAAGTATTTATCTTCAACGATATTTGCGCAGATCGTCGAGCAGCGCATTGAAACTCTTCTTGCATTCTGACTCCCAACATTGCTCCAAAGCTCGATGCCTGATATACACCTAGCAGCGCTTGCCTTTTGTACGTTGCAGTCTTTTTTGCCCTAGTATGTACGAATTCTCTTTCAAACGCCTCTTTAAATTTTTCCTCAAGGTCTTTATCGCTCATACCAAAAAGTGTGGGATCCTCTATCTTTTGTTCGTCAATGTAGCGAGTGATCTCTTTTTCATAACTTATCTTTATGTCACGTTCTCTATTAGAGTTTACAAGTTCCAAAATAGATTCTATGCGCTTGTTTTTTTCTGCTTCCAATTCCTGTAACAGTGCTTTCCCTTCTCTATGAAAAGTACCAGCCTCTATTGATGGTTCAGTGACAGCAACGCTTGCTTTTTGACAACTGACTAAAAAGAGCAAACCAACCCCTAAAATAATTTTTTGTGTTTTCATTGTTATCTCCTTTCTACTCTTTGTTTTCATTATTGCTCCCTTCTGCATTTAAGCGTTGTTTCTCTTGTTCTCGAATTTCAATAAGATCTCTCATTATATTCACCGCTTCCATTTCGTGCATTCTTGTCTCTAAAAAAGTAAAATTAACCGAAGATGCTAAATCTTTCCGACGCTGCAACTCTTCTGCAAACTCTGCAACGCTTTCTTCCCCACTTCTCGATTTCTTATAATATTCATCAAGAGCCTTTATTTCATTTTTAATTTTTTGAAATCCTTCATTATTCATCACACGATCTCTAGACCTGAGATGGAGTTGCGAAATTTCTTCAGCACGCATACGATCCCACAAAGTTCCTGCACCTGTCTCTGTATCAGCAGATAGAAACGGATCTATGGAGTATTCTTTCACTTTTTCAAGCCTCACTTTCCTTTTTTCTTGTGATTCAATGGTATTATAAATACTTGGAATAGATATATCAGATTTCACCCCTCTTACATTTGGACTATGACCACTAGGAGTATAAAATACTGCAGTATTAATTCTGAAAAACCCATAAAGAAAACTACCTTTATCAGCTCTTTGATTACCATTGACAATACCTTGCACAGAACCTTTTCCAAATGTGGTACCTGTCCCTACTATCAAAGCACGACCATAATCCTTCAAAATACCTGAAAATATCTCAGCGGCAGATGCACTAGCGCCATTTACAAGAACAATCATGGGACCATTATAATGGGCACTTAAATCATCGACTTCATCTGCATAACGTACTACTTCTGGCAACTCATCAGAATAGAGACCATCATCAGTAAGAGGTGGTCCAAAATAATCATGAGTAGCAAGAGTTATTCCTTTTTTTATAAATAAATTAGAAATTCCCACACCTGTGCTTAAACCTCCACCGCCATTATTTCTGAGATCCACAATCAAGCCATCGGCTCCCTGCTCATGGACTTCTTTTATTCCAGCCTTGACGTCCAAATAACCTTTATTACGTTTTCTCCTTTTGCCATATTCAAAAACAGAAAGTTTAATATGAGCAATTTTTAATACCTTATTATCTGCTGTAGGTATAGAATGAAACTTTACAATTGATCTTCCAACATCTATTTTTTTGCGTACCAAACTTACTATAAAAGGTTCATTCACTCCAGAACGACGAATCTGCAAGCGCACAATAGAATCTTCTTTTCCTGTTATTAAATCCACAACTTCTTGGATATTTTTTTTTCGCAAGCTCTCCATTGCGCCGTCTTCTCCCTGTCCAACAGCAAGTATTACATCAGTACTTTGAAATTTTCCCGATTTTTTTGCAGGACCACCCGGTATTAGTTCTTGAATCAGCACTTCTTCATTTAACATACCAAGCTGAGCTCCAATACCTGTTATCTTTTCAGTCAAAATAAACTCACTATCTTTAATTTGAAATATATTATAGCCGTCTAAACCTTGACCATACGAAAATTGAACCATCTCTAATAATCGTACTTCACCCATTTCTTTCGCTTCTTTCAAAGTACCTTCATAAGTAGAAAGAATCTCATCTTTTATTTTTTGTAAATTCTCTTCTCCTCTGCTGCTTAATTCTTGAACAATTCTGAAGTGAGTATTTGATCGAATTCTATCTTTTTGATCCTCCAGATTTGATGCCCAACCTGTTTTACCATGATCTCTTTTTACTGTCATATCAAGAGCATAGTTCCGCAAAATTTCCTTCACATTTTCTAATTGTCTTTCTTCTGCCTCTACTATTACTTTTTTCATGGGATCAATCCACTTGGAGCAATTGTTTTCACTTTTCGACAAAAGACCCTCAAAATAACTGCCTAAGTTTTGTGCAAGATAACTGGCCTCATCAATAAAAAACATCTTCTTGTCTGGATCCAGTACTTTAAGGAATTCAACTCTAGCGTTCTCCATGTTCTTATAAAAACCATCGACCGTTTCACTCCACGCCTGCTTTGGTGTCAAGTCCCCTTCCCCTACTCTTTTAATGCGCTTGGCGTGTTCTAGGCGAACGCTAAATTCCCAATTCCACCTAGAAAAGACTGAGTTCATATACTTGCAGTTCTTTCCCCCTGTTGTTTTTATTTCCTTTGGATCAGTTACACTACTGTCTGGAGCTGACCCATCATTGGATTGCCCTGAGCAAGCAGATAGGAATACTAATGCCAAAGCAAATGTAGCTTTTTCCATCCTATTACGACCAACTTTTATCAATCTCAATAATGTAACTTTTTCCATAATTTGCCTCCTCGCTCTATGTAAAAAATTCACAATACTATATGCCGCATTAGATGTCAAGCGTAATTTCTAACTATATGCATTTTACATGCATTTATTTTCAAAAAATTGTAAACAATTGAAATTAAAGGATTTTTCAGACCTGACCCTTATCCGCTTTCGCTAAATTCTCCTGATGCAGCGGGACTAAATTGGTGGGACGACGAGTTAAGATAATTATTTGCGATGCGATATTATAGGGGCTTCCTCCCAATATCTCCAGCACTAGAGAGGCCATGAGAACGTTCAATCAAAAAACTCAGCAAAAGGTCATAGGTTTTGAAAAGCAAGCACTGATATTATGCAGCACCCATAGCTTAATAGTTTTAAAAATTTTTTCTCCTCTTGAATAGAAATAAAATAAACTACAGAGTTACGATCATCGCAGATTATTCAGTTGGTGGCGTCTTGCTGCATGGAGTATTAAAATCACCACATACCTCATCAGGTTGATAACCTAACTGCCCATATCTGCCATCTCCCCAACATTTCAGTTCCGTAATAATCCTCTCCTTAGAATAAGCTTTTCCAACATTAAAATTTGCACAGCTATGATTTCTACCTACATGAAGTGTAACAGCTTCTTTTATGCCCAAAACCAAAACAGCTGTCATTATTGGGCTATCCTCTGTAGTACCATTACCTAACTGTCCAAAGTCATTCTTTCCCCAACATTTCATGGAGCCTTTCTCATTAACCTCAGGAGTCTCTTCATCATCATCGATAACTGCACAGCCATGAGTCATCGTCCAGGAAACATTAGTCGCATTTTTTATACCAGAAACCAATACTAATAAATCCTTATCATTAGTTTTATACCAGCACCCTACAGAACCCTTCCCATTAACTTTAACCATTTTTTTATTATCATCTAAAATTTCACAGTATTTAATCTTGCCATAAGCACTTAAATCAATGGCGTTCTTTACATCAACGTCATTACTTTTCTCATCAGCCCCACCACAACCAATCAGTGTAGTGATGGCAAATACGCTCACTATAATTATATTTTTCATACTATTTACCTCTTTCTTATAATCCAGTTAATCTTGTAACTTTTCCCATAACCTATCTCCCATCACCGTGTAAAAAATTCACAATACTATATGCCGCATTAGCTGTCAAGCGTAATCTTTGAATATATACATTTTTACACACATTTATTTGCTAAAAATCATAAATAACTGAAATTAAAGGATTTTTTAATTTTGATTTTTATCTGCGCTGCCCAAGATTTCTTGATGCGCCATAGCTAATTTTATGGAGCGACGAGCTATGGATGCAATTTGCGTAGCGGCATAATAAGGGCTTATACCGCAGATGAGCGGCGTCGAAAGAGAAGGGCACTGTAAGCCACAAAAATAACCTGTACTGCGGAATATAGAAACACCCCAGGATTTCCGCCGCTAGAGAATCCATAGCTATGTAAGCCTGCCCCTAAAACAAAGTTCACTCCGTACCAGGCCATAAGCACCAGTAAAAAGGCAAGAATACACCAACATAAAAAACCAAAGTCCCCTACCATGCCTCGAAAACGGGCATGCACTAGGGCCACATAACCCAAAAATGCAATTAAAGCCCAGGTCTCCTTAGGATCCCAACCCCAGAATCGTCCCCATGAGTAGTCCGCCCAGACACCTCCAAGGATAGTGCCTGCCCCTAAAAGCACCACCCCCACCTGCACGGAACGATATGCATAGTGGGCCATCTCTTTGAGACTTTGCTTGCTGGGAGTACGTCCAAAAAAAACAATGGGCGCGATGGCTATATTACTAATGGCAAGAGAAAGGGCAAAGGCTGCATATCCCAGCGTAATGGTAAGAACATGAATAAGGAGCCAGAAGTTACTTCTCAGTACTGGCTCTAGGGGATGGATGCTCTCGTCCAAGATGGTTGTGAACGTGTCCGCAAGAAGCAAACAAAGAACGGAAAAGCCCAAAGCACAAATAGAAATAAGAGGTTTTTTATAAATAAATTGTAGGATGGATCCAAAGAGCAGGCAGCCAAAGGCCACCCATACTACGGATTCGTACATGTTGGAAACGGGTGGACGACCAGCAATCAGTACTCGTAAAATAAACCCATAGAGCATCAGAAGAAAGGTAAGTGCTAGGGTGGTATTGCCCAAATAGGAATATATTTTTTTTTGACTAACGACGAGAAAGCTTAGAAAAATCATAGCCAACAAACCCACCACCCAGGACCAACGGAATGGACGAAAGTGGTTATAGTGAACCTCTATAGCCATCTTCCAATGGGGAGGGTAAACGTCAGGATTCACCTTACTTACTATTGCCGTAAAATCTTTTATTTTTTCTAGGGTGCGCGCCTGAACTAAGGGGTCTTTATTCTCAAAGGTAGCAATAATTAACCAAAAGCGAATATTGGCATCGCCCTTGAGACTCTTGAGCCCATTCCATGGAGCCTCTCTGGGGCTTCCCTTGGGGGGAGGAAAAAGTCGAAAGGCGTCCCCAGAGGTGATTTGCTGAAAAAAAGAAACCTGATCCCGAATGCGAGCCACGCCTTGAAAGTAGGCATCTAGTTTTTCCGACTTGTCTTCCTTCTGCTCTAAGGTTTGAATCAATGGAAAGAAGGATGGACTTGTTGTGAGTTCTGTTATGGAAAAGGTTTTTTTGTCGGTCGGAAAGCCCAGATCCTCTTTCAATGCACGGTGGGTGACGGAAATAAAGGGATGTTTTTGCCAAAAGTCCGGCAGGAGGAGCATGGTAAGTATCAACTCCACTGGACTGCGTCCCCCTAGGCTCTCTTTGCCATGGAGTAGTTTCATGCCTTCACGGGCAAAAGTATCTAGGGGCTTGATGCGTCCGCCTGATTGTAGGGGCATGAGTCCTAGGGCTTCTACTGCGGCAGTGGGGCGGGCAGGGCGCTCTAAGGGGTTTTTTTCTATGTTCTTTGGTGTGTTTTGGGCGAATAGGTGGGCTGTGGGCAATAGGAAAATACTGCACTGGAGGAGAGAGAGAAGAACGATTTTTAATTTTTTTCTCATACTGTTGTGTCCCCCATTTTAGCGGCCCCCATTTTAGCGGCCCCCATTTTAGCGGCCTCTATTTTGGCAGCCTTTCGTTTTTTTAGAAATTTACTTTTGCCTGAATAGATGGGGCGAAAATAAAATAAAAGTAGGATGCCGGTGATTAGAAAAACACATCCGAGGTATTTAAGCAAGCGACCTGGGTCTCGGTTGACGGATAGTACGGAAATCACGGGCTCGCCCGTTATGTCTGTGGAATAGCTTGCCTGATAAAATGTAAAACTACGGTGCTCTAGAGGCTCGTTCATGCTGATGCGAATGTCCTTGTCGCCAACATTTACCAAACTGCTATAGGACATGGCTCGTCGGGTTCCTGGGTAAAACTCCACTTCAAAGTCCTTTAAGGTAATCTGGAAATTTAACTCCACCTCTTTCCTTGCATACTGGACGTAAAATAATTCTTTTCCCTTGAAAATCTGAATCGCTGTACCCAACTCAATCCAACGTTTTTCTCCTTCCACGTCCATGTGAATGACCTCTACGGTGCCCTTGCCAGCAGTGGGACTCTTTTCATACTTCACATGGGGAATGGCCTGTTCATAGAACTCCTCCACAACAATTTGAAAATCCATCCATCCAAGGGAAAGGGGTTTGCCTTGGCGGATCCTGCCCTTGGGTTCCAGTTGGACGCTCCCGGGTCGCACTATGGCTGCCTGGAGTACGGGCTTTTGTTTTGGTCCGGATTTCTTAGGGTCGAAATATAAGTACAGCACATGCTTCTTTGGCGCTTTCAATAGTTCAGGTCTGCCTTTTTGAAAGTGGACAATAGCAGGACCCAGATCAATAAAGGATCTTCCGTTTAAAAAAAGCCATTCGTTGATGTTGGCCCGGGAGCCGTCCATACGAAAATGTATGGCAGGCACGCCCCTGTCCGGAACGTCGGAAAACTTCACACCTATCTTTCGTTGGGCATGGGACCACCAATCCAATAACTGCACCGTCAATAAACGCTCCTTAGGTGAATCAGGACTTACTATCTTCTGAGGAATAGAAACATTCCACACAGACGGTGTATCCAAAGAAGCTATTCCCAGCGCCTGACTAAAAATCAATTCATAACTCTTCTGCTGATTCGCTAAAAAAATATTCAAATATTTCTCTTTCACCTGCACCCGACTAGCGGATTCTCCCTCTCCCAATACCACTGTTCCATCCACGCCCCAGTTTCGGGTAAGAAAAGAACCAATTAAAATAACAAGAATACCCAAGTGGGTGACGAGAAAACCAATATGATGTCTTTTCCAAGGGATTCGGCTAAGGGCTGCAAATAAAACATTGACGAAAAAAAAAATCAGCACAGTGGTAAACCACCAACTGTGATAAACAACAGTTTGAGCCTCCTCCATTCCATGGCGAGCTTCATAGATTGTCCCCCAAGCAGAGAGAAACGCTATGGAGAGAATAATAAAAACAGCTAGTTTCAAGGAGGAAAAAAAATCAAATAGGATCTGTAGGTAGTGCCAGATGCTTTTATGTTTTCCAGTAGTCAAGGTGTGTGTTACCTCTTATTTTAAGTCCTTTGGGTATTGGTAGTGAGAGAGGGCTACTGCTTGGATGGCGCTTTCTTCTTGCCAGCTTTACCTTCTGCTTTGACCTTTACTTTGGCCTTGGGTTTCTTGGGCATAGCTTCACTCGAGGCCTCAGGAGTAAAATCATCAAATACGGATTTTTTAGAGGAGGATCTCTGGATACGGGTGAGTGTTATCGCGCTAATCACCAAAAGTATGGCTAGTATACCGGTAAGTTTTGTAAGAAAGTTACTGGCCCCAGTGGTACCAAATAACGACTGTGATGTTCCACCACCCATTATAAATCCACCGCCCTTGCCTGGCTGTAATAATACTGTAATGGTAAGAAATATAGCTAAAATCGCATGGATGATTACGATAACGTTCACTGACATATTTTCGCTCCTTTTTTCTGCTTCTTCCCTAGAGCCCTTAAGAGAGCTAGAGAGTCACAGACTAGCACTATTTTCTCCCCCTAGCAATTAGCAAGAAAGATTCTGGGTTGAGGCTGGCTCCTCCCACTAGGGCTCCATCAATATTAGGGCAGTTCATGAGTTCTGTACCCGGCTTTACGCTTCCTCCATAGAGAATCCTCACCTTATGGGCAGCCTCCTGGCCCCAAACCCCCTTTAGCAAGTCGCGCAAATAGGCGTGGACCTCTTCTGCTTGATCCGCTGTGGCAGTTTTGCCTGTGCCAATGGCCCAAACGGGTTCATAGGCAAGGGTGAAGCCATCGGGATAGGTGGAGCTCATGGCAAAAAATGGCTCACACTGGGCTCTCAATACGGGAAAAACATTTCCGCTGTCTCGCTCCTCCAGGGTTTCTCCCACGCAAAAAATCCCTCTCATTCCATTCTGGTAGCTACTAAAAGCACGCTTAGCCGCAGTCTCGTTGGTCTCTGCAAAATAAGCTCGACGTTCGGAGTGACCCACTATTGTATAGGTGCAGCCCAGCTCTTTCGCTAAAATGGGGGAAAGCTCCCCCGTAAACGCACCCTCATTTTTCCAATGGATATTTTGCACGCCCCAAGAAATATGAAATCCATTGGCACGATCCTTTAGACCTTTCTCCCAAGCCATATACAAAGAACCAAGGGCTGCTGCTTGAGGAAAAATCCCATACTCTGCCAAAGGGTCTCCTTCTCCGTTATGGAGCCTGTCTAAAAAGTCGTTGAAAAATAATACGGTTTCTTTCGCTGTTTTATGCATTTTCCAATTGGCTGCGAAGAAAGGTTGGCGTTTACTCATAGCTTTTTTTCCTCCTCATGTCGTTTTCCTCTTCCTCGTCCATGGGTTCAAATTCTCTTTTTTGTATATTTTTTAAAATACTTAGGGCTGGCAGGGGCTTTCCCTCTAAATAGGCTAGGCTTGCGCCACCACCTGTGCTGACTAGGTCAAAGGCTCTATCGCTGTTTATGATCGATCCATTGGATTTGATTGCGCGAACGGTATCTCCTCCACCAGCTATTTTCAATGCCGACAAGCCAGCAATACAAGCTCCCAGTTTTTCTGTTCCCTTTGCGTATTTTGGGTTTTCAAAAAGTCCCATGGGACCGTTCCAAAAAACACTCTCTGCTTCTTCCAGTGCTGCGGTGAAAATACGTATTGTCTCTGGACCAATATCCAAGGCTATCGCATTGGAAGGAATGGATTGGACCACACGGGGAGATTGAAACTTTGGATCCTTCTCTGGATCCACCACCAAATGATCCACGGGTAAGATAACTCTCACACCCTTTCTTTTGGCTTTTCTTAAAATCTGTTGGGCTGCTGCCACTCCTTTGTGCTCGCATTTAGATTTTCCAATCTCCTTGTCCTGGGCTTTTAAAAAAGCATACGCCATGGCTCCACCCACCAGTATCGTGTTGGCTGTGTCGATTAAATTATCCATCGCTAACAGTTTATCCGTTACTTTACTTCCTCCCACCACAAGGAAAAAAGGCCTGGGCGGTTTATTTAAAAGACGATCCAAATATTTCAATTCCTTTCGAATGAGGAAGCCCACACCACACTCGGAGAGTCGGGAAGGAAGGGCATGCACAGAGGCGTGCTTGCGGTGACAAACACCAAAAGCGTCGTTGATATATACCTCTCCAAGTCGACTCAGTCGTCGAGCAAAATCCTTGTCGTTGGCTTCTTCCCCGGCATCAAAGCGAATATTTTCTAAGAGAGCCACACTTTTATCCACACCATGGGAAACAAAATGCCCCACTCCCTCGTCAAAACCCTCCACTAAAACAACTTCCCAGTTGAGCATTTCTGCCAAGTAGGCGCCCACTGGCTCTAGGGAATATTGAGGATCTTTTTTCCCCTCGGGGCGTCCCAGGTGGGAGCAAATAACAAGGCGAGCGGCTCGCTCCAAACAGTAACGAATGGTGGGCAGGGCATTGTCGATTCTTGTGGTATCCATTATCTTTCCATCGTCGGAAAGAGGTACATTGAGATCCAAGCGAAGAAAGACAACCCTTCCCTTTAAATAGAGCTGTTCCATGAAAGAGATCATTCCTATTTCCTCAAGAAAGTGGCAAGGTCCAGTAGACGAGCAGAATAGCCCGTTTCGTTGTCGTACCAAGAAAGAACTTTTACTAAATTTTGATCCACCACCTGAGTGCTAAGAGCATCGAAGCAGGACGAATGGGTGTCTCCATTATAATCACTACTCACTAACGGTGCATGGGAGTAACGAAGAATTCCTTTTCGGTTTTTGGAGGCTAACTCCATGGCTTTATTGATGGCTTCCACGCTCGTAGCTTTTTCCAGTTCAACCGTAAGATCCAAAACGGAAACATTGGGTGTGGGCACTCGAATGGCAAAACCGTTAAGTTTTCCCTTTAAGCGAGGAAGCACCTGACCAATGGCTTTCGCTGCCCCCGTGGAGGTGGGAATCATGTTCAAGGCCGCTGCCCGGGTACGCCTAAGGTCTGTATGGGGGAGGTCCAGAATTTTTTGATCGTTGGTATAGGAATGAATGGTGGTCATTAATCCACGACGAATACCAAAATTTTCATCCAGCACTTGGGCCACTGGAGCAAGGGCATTGGTCGTGCAACTCGCATTGGAAATCACATGGTGTTTCGAAGGATCGTAGTCACTTTCATTAATGCCCATACAAATCGTTTGATCCGCATCTTTCGAAGGAGCTGAAATAATAACTTTGGACGCTCCCGCTTGGAGGTGGGCCGCTGCCTTTTCCCTTGCTGTAAACACGCCTGTACATTCAAGAACAATATCCACCCCTAAGGATTTCCATGGAATGGAGGCTGGGTCCCTCTCTGAAAAAAACCGCACAAATTGACCATCTACTTCCATGCCGTTGTCTGCCAGCTCTACTGAAGCGGAAAGTGGACCATGGACAGAGTCGTACTGAAAAAGATGGGCTGAGGTGGAGGCGCTCCCCAAATCATTGACTGCCACCACATCCACGTCGTCACGCAACAGCGACAAACGCATAACCTTGCGTCCAATTCGTCCGAATCCGTTAATGGCAACCCTTAAAGACATCTACCTCTCTATTAACCATTAATTCCACCTAGACACAAGAGGACAAACCCCTTTCAGCCCCTTTTTTTCCAAACTCCCCTATAATCTCCCGCGTAGCTTTGCTACTATCGGCCTATAGGCTGTCCTAGAGCTACGCACTATTGCCATAATCCAAGCGAAATTCTTATGGCTCGCATAAATGAAGTGTTTACGATAATATTTATTTCCAATGGCATTCAACTATATTGATAGAAAAGATGTTGAGGAAATTCATCAGTGCATTTCAAAAAAAGCAATGGGGACTAATGACCCGGTAACTCCATCTGGTCTGAAAAGCCTTCATTTATTAGAATCAGCAATATCTAGACAATACACTTCTATAGGTACATTGCTAAAATACAACACTGTAGAGAAACTTGCAGCAACTATTTTATTTGGCATTTCTAGAAACCATCCCTTTCATAACGGTAACAAAAGAACTGCACTTGTTTCCTGTTTAGTTCTGCTGGAAAGAAATTATTATTTACCTAAAAAAGAACGTAACGTTACTCATAAAGATTTTTATGATCTAGTATTAGCAATAGCTTCACCAAGAAAAAATATAAATAAAAAAGAAGCGGCTCTTCGTCGTATTGCACTTAATGAAGGATTACGAAAGAATGAATTTCGTCGATACAAAGAGCAATATCCAAGAGACGACGATGATGAGTTAGATATTATTGCTGATTGGATAGGGCGTAAAACAAGAAAAGCTAATATGCAGGATAAGGTTCTCACTGTTAATAAATTAAAAAAAATACTGCAAAATCAAAAATTAAAGAAAATGCTGCAAAAACAAAAGCTGCCCGAAATTACTATTGAGATAAAAAAAGGCAAATTGAAGATAATGCAGGATATAAATATTTTTAAAAAAATAAAGCATTCCATGAGTTGCTCTAATGAACATATGGAGTTAAATGCAAATAGGGTAAGGGAAATAAGAAAGAAATTTTCATTAACTCCTGAGCACGGAGTAGATTCAACAGTATTTTACTCTAAAGACATAGTTATTGACAGTATCTTATCTGAATATAGTAATATTCTGAATAAACTTTCAAAAACATAAGCTGTAAGCTACTATCGGCCTATGGGCTTTCCTGAATATGGCAATACCTATCAATTTTCCTCCTTTGAGTCGGCAGTTCGTCAGTACTGGAAAAAGCAAAAAGTTTTTCAGCGAGTGATTTCCAAGGGGAAGGGCAAAAAAGCTTTTGGCTTCTACGATGGTCCTCCTTTTGCTACGGGCACGCCCCACTATGGACACCTTCTGGCTGGCACGATCAAGGATATTATACCTCGGTATTGGACCATGAGGGGTTATCATTGCGAGCGTCGTTTTGGTTGGGATTGCCACGGGTTGCCTGTGGAGTTTGGTGTGGAGAAAGAGCTAAAACTCAAGGGTTCTCAGGAGATTATTCAGTACGGAGTTTCCAAATTTAATGAAGCTTGCAGGGGTGTGGTTTTAAAGTACACAAAAGAATGGCGAGAGACTGTGGAGCGAATGGGACGTTGGGTGGACTTGGACAACGACTATAAAACCATGGACCCCGACTTTATGGAGAGTATTTGGTGGGTTTTTCACGAGCTATGGAAAAAGGGATTAATCTACCAGGGAAAAAAAGTAGTTCCCTATTCATGGAGAATCACTGCTCCCCTTTCCAACTTTGAGGCTGGCTTGAATTATAAGTCTGTCCAAGACCCGGCCATTAGTGTGTTGTTTTCTTGCACTCAAAATCCTAAGGAGGCTTTTCTTGCTTGGACCACCACTCCTTGGACGCTTCCTGGAAACCTAGCCCTATGTGTGCACCCCGATCTTCTTTACGTTAAGGTAAAAATAAAAAAGCACCTTTCCCCTAGTGCTATTGAAACTGTCTGGATTCTGGAGAATCGTCTCTCAGTCTATGAAAAAGAGTTGGACTCCAGTCCATTGGAAAAAGTTTCGGGGAAGGATTTAATTGGAAAAACATATGTGCCGTTGTTTCCTTTCTATAAAAATCAAAAGAACGCGTTTCAGATTATTCAGGGGGATTTCGTTACCGATTCAGATGGAACGGGAATCGTGCATGCGGCTCCCAGTTTTGGAGAGGACGACTTTCACACCTGTGCCGCTGTGGGGATTGAGCCCGTGGACCCCACAGACAGTGCTGCTCTCTTTACCCATGAGGCTCCTCCCTACGAGGGGAAATTCGTAAAGGATGGGGACAAGGACATTATTCGGGACTTAAAAGCCAGTGGGCACCTGTTACAGCAAACAACGATTCAGCACAATTATCCCTACTGTTATCGCTCTGAGACTCCTCTTATTTATAAAGCCATTTCCACTTGGTTTGTAAAAATGGAGCCTCTTCGAGAGAAAATGATCCAGCATAATCAGTCCATACACTGGGTGCCTTCCCATTTAAAGGATGGTCGCTTTGGTCAGTGGCTTGCCAATGCAAGGGATTGGTGTATTGCTCGTAATCGTTTTTGGGGCACGCCCATTCCCGTTTGGATTTGTGAGAATTGTGAAAATACTTTTGTGGCTTCTTCCAGGGCCTCTTTAGAGGAAAAAGTTCAAGAAAAAGTGGAGGATCTCCACTCCCATTTCATCGACAAGTACATTCTAGACTGTGAAAAATGTGGAAATTCCAAGTCCATGCGGCGCACTCCAGAGATTTTGGATTGTTGGTTTGAATCGGGTTCCATGCCCTACGCTCAGTTGCACTATCCGTTTGAAAACAAGGAAAAATTTCACGATTCTTACCCCGCAGATTTTATTGCTGAAGGTTTGGATCAAACTAGGGGTTGGTTCTATACCCTCACTGTTCTAGCAGCTGCTCTTTTCGACAAGCCTGCCTTTCGTAACTGTGTGACCAACGGAATTGTGATGGCAGAGGATGGGAAGAAAATGAGTAAAAGTTTAAACAACTATCCCAATCCGAATACGCTTTTAGATAAGCATGGAGCGGACGCCCTACGCTTATATTTTATGCAGTCTCCGGGAGTGTACGGTCAGGAGTTGCAGTTTTCAGAAAAACAGTTGGTAGAGCATATGCGTTCCGTTCTTCTACCGATATGGAACACTTATAATTTCTTTGCTTCCTATGCAAATATCGACGGTTTTACAAAAGAAATAAAAGCACCGCCCGTAGCCCAACGTCCCTACATGGATCGTTGGATACTTGCCTTACTCCATGAAATGGAGGTTGAGATACACACCACCATGGAGAAATACGCCCTAGCCCCCGTATCTGCCCACATTGCAAGCTTTGTGGATAATCTCACTAACTGGTATATTCGTCTCAACCGTTCTCGATTTTGGGCAGAAAAAGAAGGGGATTTTTCTTCCGACAAGCTCGCTGCCTACAGCACCACCTGGGAAGTGCTCCATGGCTTGAGTAAAATTATGGCGCCCTATTTACCATTTTTTTCCGAGTGTCTCCATGCCAGCCTCCAATACAACCTGCACCCCAATGACTTGGGTAAGGATATGGAGAATATACTTAGCGTTCATGAAACAACATACGATGTGGGAAAAAAAATAACAGAAAACAAAACCCTTCTAGAGGAGATGCGTACTGCTCAAAAAACCATTCTTCTGGGTCGCAGCCTCAGATCCAATGCGAAGATTAGTTTACGCCAGCCTTTACAGAAAATCACCCTAGCGGGGCTTACGAAAACTGAGGAGAAAAACCTTTTTGAATTGGAGGAGCTTGTTCGACGGGAATTAAACATTAAAGAGATTAAAATCATGAAGGACACTTCCAAGCTTGTGATAGAAAGTGTAAAGCCCAATCTACCGAGGGTGGGAAAGCGAGTAGGAAAAAAAATGGGTCTCTTCCAGAAAGAGCTCCGCTCCTGGGGGGTTTTAGAAATTAGTGCCTTTGAGGCTAAGGGTGTTGCCACTGTAGCAGGAATAGACTTGGATCGGGAAGATCTCTTTATTCACCGGGAGGCTGTGGAGGGAAAGTGTGCTGGAGCCCTCAACGGGCTTGTGGCAGAACTCCATACGGAAATAACGGAATCGCTTCGTAAGGAAGGTATTGAAAGAGAAATTATCAACCGAATCCAACAGCGAAGAAAGTCCATGAACTTCCACCTTGCAGATAGAATTCAAGTGCAGTGGGTGGGGGAAAATACTACCCAAGAAGTTTTACAAAAAGAGTCCAAAGCATGCGGCATGATTAGCAATGAAGTATTAGCTGTGGAGTGGGTAGAGAAAAAAATACAGGATTTAGCTGACCAGGAAAAAGTTAAACTTACGGAGCAGGAGTGGTTTGCCTTTTCCCTACAGCAATGGAAGGAGAAATAAAAATGAAACAGTACCTAGACCTACTAAAGGACGTATTGGAGAAGGGAGAAAGGAAGGGGGACCGCACGGGCACGGGCACACAAAGCCTCTTTGGCTATCAAATGCGTTTTCCCTTGGAGGAGAGTTTCCCCCTAGTGACCACAAAAAAATGCCACCTACACTCCATTATTCACGAGCTTCTATGGTTTTTAAAAGGGGATACCAACATCCAGTACCTAAAAGAAAATAAGGTGCGGATTTGGAACGAGTGGGCAGATGAAGATGGAAACTTAGGTCCCATATACGGTCACCAATGGCGATCTTGGCCTACTGGGGATGGGAGGTCTATCGATCAAATGAAAGGCGTAGTGGAGGAAATACAAAGCAATCCTGATTCGCGTAGGTTAGTGGTAAGTGCATGGAATGTGGGAGACTTGGACAAGATGGCCCTTCCCCCCTGCCATGTGCTCTTTCAGTTTTATGTGTCCGAGGGTAAGCTCTCCTGCCAGCTCTACCAAAGAAGTGCGGATATTTTTCTGGGTGTGCCTTTCAATATTGCCAGTTACTCGCTCTTAACCATGATGGTGGCTCAAGCCTGCAACCTCAAGCCGGGCACGTTTATCCACACTCTAGGGGATGCCCACCTCTATCAGAACCATTTGGAGCAAGCTCAAGAGCAGCTCAAGCGCGAGCCCTATCCGTTGCCCACCATGCATTTGAATAAAAAGGCGCGGGACCTTTTTTCTATGGAAGAAAAAGATTTTGAGTTGAAGAACTACCAGTGCCATCCGCCTATTTCGGCACCGATTGCTGTGTAAATGGATTTTTTTCAGGGGGGGCTTAAAGGGGGTACTGAAAAACGTGAAGGGGCAAAAATGAGATGCTTTCTTACATCTCCTAAGACCCTAAGCGCTTTCGCCTCTAAGCCTTTTCGCCCCTTCGCCGTGTACTCTATACCGTTATAGCAAAGAAACTATGTGGTAATAAAATCGTGGGCACGAACAGTTTTACGACCGTTTGCCTTTGCTCGACCTGCAGCTTGGGTAATGTGCCAGTGCAATATTTCATTTAGGCCAGTAATTGCATCAGAGGATGTATTACAGCCAAAGTTCCGTATAGTGGTTTTCACCTTACTGCTCACAGCAAGAGTCTCTAAGGTCTTTGTTGTACGCTTAGGGGTTCTTGTTGTTTTTGTTGTTTTCGTTGTTCTCTTTGTTCCGGTTTTTTGTCTTGCCATATCTAATATTTCCTTTCATGAAATTAAGACGAATGTTTATAACGTTAATAACTATGTAACAGACTAAAGGGTAAATGCTTGTTTCTCACAGGTCAAAGAAAAAAAGCAAATAATGCAAATAATGCAAATAATGCAAATAATGGCAGCACACTGCTTCTTTAGGCAAAATTCCAGGGTTCGATTAGGTCTAGGAATCCCATTTGAAAGTTGCTATAATTAAATAAAATAAGTTTTATGAATAATGAAGCAAAAAAATATAAAGTCCCACGTATTTTAATTCTGGACGACAACAGCGATTTAGTGGACGTGTGTGCAGACACGCTCCACGAGCTATACCATGTAATCAAAGCCACCTCTCCCTTTGAGGCTCTCAATTTAATGCTGGGAAGCAAAGGTGCCATAGATTTAATCCTTTCGGACTATATTATGCCTGGTATGAACGGGATAGAGCTTATAAAAAGGCTTCGTAAGGAAGGAATATATACACCAGCCATTCTATACTCTGGAAAAAAGATTGAAGAGCAATCGGATGAGTTTATTAAAATCATGGAGAAGCCATTTCGCATGAAAGAGTTAATGGAGGAGGCAGCCCGGGCCATTCATGTTATCCAGCAGGACAGGAATTTTTCTGGAGAGTTCTCCGGTGCCCTCAAGCAACTGGATACAGCTATTCACAGTTTAGAGAAATTTCTAATGCACAAGCATAAAAACTTTTCATCCTTAACTCCAGAGATGGCTCTTATTGCCCTAAAGAGCGACAGTACCTATGATGTTTTTGTGTCTTGGCATTCCCTCAAGCAAATGCAATTAACGATGACGAGACCGTCTTCTGACCCGTCTGACCCGCCCGTTTCGCTTCCCACCTAGAGGTCGGCAGTAATCCCCACCTTGATGGCTTCCCAGTTATGTTTATTATCAAGATCCCTGCTAGCTCCGTTATTACTTATCTCGCCATAACTTAAAGAGTCGTAGCTGAGACTGAGTTTTATAAACGGTGCTACGGTGAGTGCGGCCATCAGGCGAATTCCTGCCGGGCTTGTAACTTCATCTCCACCTAAGTTTCTAATATTATCAAACGTATATGCACCAATGGGGGAGTAGACTCCCATAAAAAATAAGGGGCCAACGTGAATAGAGGCTGCCCCACCCACAAGGTAACCGCTCCCTGAAATATCCGTATTACTTGATTCATTGAAAGTCCTAAACTGCGAGGAAACATGATACTCAAGGTAGGGGCCTATGGATAAAAGAGGGGTAACACTAATTCCTGGGCGAACATAAAAGCCGTAAGTGGTGGCTAGACGAGAGTCCAGGCCATCATCCTGTGCGTAGCTACCCACTCCCGCAAAAAATCCTCCATTGAGGCCTAAATTGCCTAAGGCATACTGGGGAGCAAGCAAAAAAATAAGTATTATGGATATTCGAAACATTGGGTTCTCCTTTTTGTTATTTACTTTGACCATCTTAATATTAACATAACTCCATTCACGAATCCTATACTACACGTCCAGCCCCATTATCCTACTTGCTAGCGTCCTTGAAAAAGAACTGCTGTGGAAAAGGGTAAAGATATTCAAAGGGAGTTTCTTGCCTTCGATCTCAGGAAGAGAGCAGTCCGACGAAAGAAAAATCATTAATAAAAACAATAGTTTAGAAATTTTCGACAAAATGAGTCGAAACAGTACTTGACTATTATTATCCGCTGATGTATACTGTACTCGCTGCAACTGATAGTGCGCAGCACAATTTCGGCAGTGCAACTTAATACTACATAAAGGGAGGAAGAAATAATTATGAAAAATCGAAGCAATAAAAATCTAACAACGGTGGTAGCAATGATATTTGCAATTGCCATAACGTCGCCAGTATATGGACAGGAGGAAAATCCTGCTTTAGATAAAACAGCCGAAGTAATCGTCAAAATAGTAGAAAATGCTGCAAATTTGGGAAAGGCAAAGGGCAAAGAATTCGAGGAAACAATAGTAAAAGCAGTTTCAGAATCGATGACTGAAGTAATAACAGTATTCGGACAATCAATGGCAAAAGCAACAGCAGAGGCACTTGAAGAAACAGCGAAAGAAGCACTGGCTAATTTCGTATCGAAAGAAAAATCAACTGTTGTGGTAGCCGGCATATTGGAACAAATGTGCGGTAGTGGTGAGCCAACACAATTGTCTGACCTCAATAATAAATCAATGCCAGCATCAGAAAATGCATTTCAATTTTCCTGGGTTATATTGGCATCTGGACAACTCCAAGGCAAGGCAGTCTCTGTAAAATCCGATCCTCCTCACTCCAATAATAAAGTACTTATTAATGGTTCTCCGATCAATGAGGGCAACGACTTTGATGTGTGTTATGACTATTCAAATCCTGAGAAAATGGTTGATGATGTTGCAAGTAAACTTACTGAGGACGCTAGAGGTCTTATTTCAAGGGCATACGCTAAGTAATCAGCGAGTCTTGAAATTAAAGGAGCTTTTTTTATGCCTTAACTGTTTGAGGATTTGAGAAAGTTTTTATCTACCTGTCATTTCTTCTGGTCGGATCCATTTGTCAAATTCTTCCTCGGTCACATACGCCAGTGCTAGTGCGGCTTCCTTGAGGGTGGTGCCTTCCTTATAGGCTTTCTTAGCAATCTCGGCTGCTTTTTCATAGCCAATATGGGGGTTGAGTGCGGTTACCAACATAAGAGATTTTTTTAAATTTTCCTCTATTCGCTCCTTATTGGCTTCAATTCCTCCCATACAGTTTTTTGTAAAAGATAGGCAACCGTCGGAGAGAAGACGAACGGATTGTAAAAAATTATAAATTATTACGGGTTTAAATACATTTAATTCAAAGTTACCTGAGGCTCCCCCAAAGGCAATGGAAGTATCGTTACCCATTACTTGTACACAAAGCATGGTGAGTGCTTCACATTGTGTTGGGTTTACTTTTCCCGGCATAATGGAGCTGCCTGGTTCATTCTCTGGAATACGAATTTCTCCCAAACCAGCTCGTGGACCTGAGGCGAGCCAGCGTATATCGTTGGCAATTTTAAATAAGGCTCCTGCAAGTGTGCGTAGTGCTCCATGGGCTGCCACAAGGGCATCATTGGCTGCCAGTGCTTCAAACTTGTTGGGTGCGGTTACAAAGGGAAGGCTTGTGAGTTGAGCAATTTCTTGGGCCACGGCTTTGTCATATCCTTCCAGTGTGTTGAGTCCAGTGCCAACGGCTGTGCCCCCTAATGCAAGCTCATGGAGGTGGGAGAGGGCTCTCTCTATATGTTCAAGAGATTGGGCCAGTTGCCTGCTATAACCGGAAAATTCCTGCCCCAGTGTGAGGGGGGTGGCATCCTGGAGATGGGTGCGACCAATCTTTACCACGTTTTCAAAAGCAGCGCTTTTTTTGTCAATGGTCGCTTTTAGTTTTTTCACGGAAGGAAGGAGGCCCTGGATTGCTGTAACCGCAGCAATGCTCATTGCTGTGGGAAAAACATCGTTAGAGCTTTGCCCTTTATTGACATCGTCGTTGGGATGCACGAGTCGATCGCTTCCCCTGGATCCGCCCATAATCTCACTAGCACGATTAGCAATCACTTCATTTACATTCATATTTGTTTGGGTGCCGCTGCCTGTTTGCCAAACGCTCAAGGGAAATTCTTCTTCATGTTTTCCCGACAAAATCTCATCTATGGCAGCGCAAATGGCTTGTCCCTTTTTCTTATCCAAAACCCCTTGGCGCATATTGATCGTGGCTGCTGCTTTTTTTACAGTCGCTAGGGCCAGAATTAGTTCGTAGGGCATCTTCTCGGTGGAAATAGCAAAATTTTGCTTGGATCGTTGGGTTTGAGCTCCCCAAAGCCTATCTGCAGGAACCTCGATAAAACCAAAGGTGTCTTTCTCTTTGCGTACAGTCATATTTCCTTTCCTGTACCTCCTTTTTATCAAAATCCACCACTGCCTTCAAGGAGTTAATGTGCTGGAAAAACCTAGCGTCATTGCGGTGTGGCTATTGAAATCCGCACCCCAACAGGGTAAAAGCAAGGAATGAAGCATAGTTATACCTATGGAGTCCATTTAAAACGTGTCAGTCGTAGTTTTGCTTTTTGTATAGAGCAGCTACAGCCACCCCACAAGGAGTGGATGGGTTTAGCCTATATTTTGTGTCGCATACTGGATACGATAGAGGATGCCCTTTGGGCAGACCCCAGCCAGCAAAAGGAAGCCTTCCATCAATTCAATCATTTTATTTCTGCCGACCCCAACCCTCAGGAAGTACGCCAATGGTTACGGACGTTTCCCACCACTATTCCCAAAGGGGAAGCCTTGCTATTGGAAAAAGCCGACCTATTTTTTGAAGATCTCCATTCCCTGCCCCTCCCCTTAAAAAAACATTTTCAAAATAGTATTCTGACCATGAGCCAAGGGATGGAGCATTTTTGTACCCATAAGCAACACAACAATGAGTTGCATTTCCAGTCCATGGCTGAAGTAAATCAATATTGTTTTTTTGTTGCCGGTGTGGTGGGTGAGCTACTCACCAACGTGTTTACTTTTGTGGAGCCGGACTACGAAGTTACTCCTGAGGTTATCCTCAATGCTTTCCATTTTGGTCTATACCTACAAAAAGTGAATATTCTAAAGGATCAACTGGGCGACGAATCTGAGGGACGACACTTTATTCACTCCAGAGAAGAAATACGCAAAAGCCTGGCCACCAACGTGAGAGGAGCCTTTCGCTACCTCACATCCTTGCCCCTATTGCAGAAAAATTACCGAATATTTTGTGGATGGTCCCTTTTTCTTGGGCTTGCCTCTCTACCTTGGATCGACCGGTCTTGGAAAGTAAAAAAATTGGTAAAAATATCCAGACTGGAAACAGCGGCACTGCTGTCCAAAGTAAAATCTGTGATCAACGACAACGAGGCTCTAGAGAATTTATTCAAAGAGTATATAGATCAATGCGCATTAAAAATCGGAATGGAAACCAAGACACAAGAAAGTAAATCAGTCCAACAGCCCTGGTTTCAAGATTTATATACGGGTAAGCTCTCCCCACTGGACATGAAAACTCTTGCCATAACCGAATAACTATTCAGACTTCCAAGCACTGTGGTATCGAGAGGGCAGGTGAATCTCTAAACTCTGGGCCAGTTCCTCCACAGCGGAACACACTTTGGTTATATCCACACCTGTGGAAAAATCCATTCCATGAAGCATATATAATAAATCTTCGGTGGCAAGATTTCCAGAAGCTCCCTTGGCATAAGGACAACCACCCAGTCCTCCAGCAGAGGCATCAATTACGGTAATGCCCTCGTCTATGGCACGAAGGGAGTTGGCAATGGCAGTGCCCCTTGTGTCGTGAAAGTGTACAGCTAGGTGATCCTTCTTGGGGAAGGTTTGTAAAACTTTGGAGACTTGCTTGGGGGTTGCCACGCCAATAGTATCTCCCAAGGAAATTTCTTCCACACCCATATCCAATAGCTTCTGTGTGATCGTAAACGCTTTTTTAGGATCTGTGGCACCAGAATAAGGACAACCCCATACGGTGGAAATATACCCACGAACTTTTATTTTATTTGCTCTCTTCACAATGGACTCAATTACTTGCAGCGCTTTGGTTAGAGACATTTGCACATTTTTTTCACTAAACTTTTCACTCGTGGCTGTAAATACAGAAATGTGTTTTGCGCCTGCCTCCAGAGCATTATCTAAGCCTTTTTCATTGGGCACCAAACACCAAAAACGTTTTTTCTTCCATAGTTCTGGATACTCCAAGGATAATTTTTTTACCACTTCCCCTGTGGCTGCCATCTGCACCACACGATCGGGACGAACAAAGGCTCCTGCTTCCACATCTTCCAATCCAGAACGAGCCAGTTCCACAATAAACTTCGTTCGCTTTTCCACAAGTTCCTCTTCTGAAAGAAAACGAAAATTATGCTCGTTTTGCAAACCGTCCCTTGGACCAACCTCTACTACTCGTATTTTTTTTTTCATTTTATTTATCTATTTTCCAACGAACAAAGAGAGTACCTTCTTCCAGCACTTCACCTTCCTTCACTAAAACCATATCCACAGTGCCATCACGGGGACTGTCATAAGTATACTCCATTTTCATGGCTTCCACACTTACCACCGCATCTCCACAGGAAATCTTTTGTCCCGAACTTACATGGAGTTTTACCACTTTACAGGAAAAGGGAGCTAGGAGTTCGTTTTCTAGCTTCCCGCTCTCTACCCTTTTCTCTGGACCACAATAGACCCTATAGATCCTACCTTCGTGCTGAATCCAAAGATCGTTGCCTTGTCTTGTTGCCATAGTATTCATGGAGCATCCCAGGGAGAGGCAATCTGGTTTGTGATTTGGCCTCCGTTATTTATACTTCTGCTTTTTGAGGAATGAAACAAAGCCTTGGCCTTTTCCTCTAGCGACTGCGGAATTTCATCCACCCAAGAATAGGAGTCTAAAAATTCCACATGCATGGTTCCCGAACGAAACTCCGGGGTTTGAAGAATATCCTGTAGGTAATTTATATTGGTAGTTACTCCAAACAATATGGTGTGTTTCAAAGACCACAACATCTTCTCTATGGCTCTTTCCCTATCCACTGCCCAAACCGTAAGCTTGGCAATCATGGGATCATAGTCCAATGTAATGGTGTGGTTCTCTGGGCTAAGTGCTGTGTCCACTCGAATGCCCACACCCATGGGCCAAACCATTTTCAATACATTTCCTGAGCAAGGAATAAAACCTTTGCTCGGATCTTCGCCGTAAATGCGCACTTCAATGGAGTGACCACGGGGCTTCCAATCCTGATCGGGAAATATTTCTGCTAACGGTGTTTTTTCAGCTAAACGAATCTGAGCGTGTACAATATCCACTCCCAAGATGGCTTCTGTTACTGAGTGTTCTACCTGTAAACGAACATTCATCTCAAGGAAATAAAAATTCTCTTTGTCGTCCATTAAAAACTCCACCGTTCCCGCGTTGCTATATTCTGCTGCCTTTCCTATTCGTACGGCTGTCTGGCAAATTGCTAAACGTGTTTTTTCGCTAAGATGGGATGCGGGAGCCTCTTCAATTACTTTTTGATGACGACGCTGGCTCGAACAATCCCTCTCCCCTAAATGAATAATCTCTCCCCCATGGTCTCCCAAAATCTGCACCTCGATATGCCGTGCCCTAGAGATATATTTTTCTAAAAATAGGGTGCTGTCTCCAAAAGCAGACCCTGCCTCCCGTGAAGCACTCTCCACGGCTTTTAACAGATTCTCTTTCTTCTCCACCAAGCGCATTCCCTTACCGCCACCTCCCGCAGATGCTTTTACCAAGAGGGGATACCCTATTCTCTCTCCAGCCCCATGGAGATCGGTTGTGCTCTCCACCTTTTCCCAGGGCAATATGGGTACTTGCGCTTTTTCCTGTACCTCTTTGGCTAAAATTTTATCCCCAAGGGCTTGCATACTTTTACTTTGGGGACCGATCCATACTATTCCTGCTTGGGTAAAAGCCTGTGCTGCCTGAGACTGCTCGGAGAGAAATCCATAACCGGGGTGAACTCCGTTGCATTTTGCTTCCATCCCAATGGCTACTAATTTTTTTATATTCAAGTATGTTTCTTTACTGTCGCCATCGCCGAGCGAAAACGCTTCATGGGCCAATTGAACGTGACGGGAATTTTTATCCACCTCACTATAAACAGCCACAGTGGTTCTGCCCAGTTCTCCACAAGCTTGAATTAAACGACAAGCAATTTCTCCTCGATTAATAATAAGGATGCGCTGAAGTTTGCCTTTAACCTGAGATTTATTCCCCATACTACTCTCGCCAACCCGGAGAACGCTTTTCTAAAAATGCCTTCAAGCCCTCCTGAGCTTCCTCCTGAGTACGAAGTTGGGCCAACGCCTTGGCTGAAAAATCTAAATCCCTCTCCACCACTTCCTGAGTATCCACCAATGTATGGATTAAATTCTTTGCTGTCCTGATGGCATGGGCACCACCCGTGAGCATTTCTTCCACCCTTTGCTGGAGGCAGGACTCTAAATCACCGCTTGGAGCCACCTCGTGTACCAAACCAATGGCTTGAGCTTTTTTACTATCAAAGCGCTCACCAGAAAGAAACAGGGACCGACAATGACTGGATCCAATCTTTTTCAACACAAAGGGGGCAATACAAGCAGGAATTAAACCCAGCTTTACCTCGGACAAACTAAATACACAGCCCTCCTCAGCAATCACATGATCGCAAACACTCACTAAACCCACACCACCGCCAATGGCATAACCATGGATCAAACCCAAAACAGGCAAAGGACATTGATCAATGGCTAAAAACATTCGAGTGAGCACCTGGCACTCTTTAAAATTTTCTTCCTCGCTCAAGCATAAACTATCCTTCATCCACTGGAGATCCCCTCCTCCACAAAAGGCCTTTCCTTCTCCTCGAAGCACCACAAGACGTAATTTTTCATTGTCTTTTTGCTCCAGTGCCAGCGATGTGAATAAAAGTCGCAATTCCTCAATTAAACCCTGATTAAAGGCATTTCTTTTTTCTGGGCGACTCAAAGAAACACTCAACACCCGTTTGTTTTCCACATTTAATTTAATATATTTATATTCCATTTTCTTCTCTCCATCATAAATAGCTTACATACGAAAAATTCCATATTCAACGGGGTCTAGGGGTCGGTTGTCCAAAGACATGGCTAGGGCTAGGGCTAGTTTTTCCCGGGTTTGAGCAGGGTCGATAATACCGTCGTCCCAAAGCTTAGCCGTACTATTATAAGGGCTACTTTCCTTTTCGTATGTGGCAAGTATCTTGCTCTCTAAAGCCGCCTTCTCTTTCTTCCCACCTGAATATACGGAACCTAATACTTGGGCTGCCTGCTCTCCCCCCATTACAGAAATCTTTGCATTGGGCCACATCCAAAGCAATCGAGGTGAATAAGCCCGACCACACATACCGTAATTGCCAGCACCAAAGGAACCACCAATGATCACTGTAAACTTAGGAACCCTGGCATTGGCCACAGCCATCACCATCTTTGCTCCATCCTTTGCAATTCCACCATGCTCTGCTTTTCCTCCCACCATAAAGCCCGTAATATTTTGAAGAAATACGAGAGGAATCCCCCGCTGGTTGCAAATCTCAATAAAGTGGGTAGCCTTTAATGCACTCTCGGAAAACAACACTCCATTGTTGCTAATGATCCCAACGGGATAACCCTCGATATGGGCAAAACCACAAACCACGGTGGTGCCATAGTAGGACTTAAATTCATGGAAGCGACTCCCATCTACTAAGCGAGCAATGACCTCTTTGGAGTCATAGGGCTTGCGCAAATCCTTGGGTACAATTCCATAGAGTTCATTGGCTGGATATAACGGTTCTTCCGGTTCCTCCCGTTTATATTCTGCGGGGCTTGCCTTTCCTAAACCATTAACGATCGTGCGTAGAATTTCCAGTGCGTGGGAATCACTTTGAGCATAATAATCCGCAACACCACTGCGCTTACAATGGGTATCAGCTCCACCCAATTCCTCAGCACTAATCTCCTCTCCTGTAGCTGCTTTTACCAGTGGAGGACCCGCTAGAAAAATTGTAGCTTGGTTTTTCACCATAATGGTTTCATCGCTCATGGCAGGAATATAGGCCCCTCCTGCGGTACAACTTCCCATTACCGATGCAATCTGAGGAATCCCCTTGGCACTCATCTGCGCTTGATTATAGAAGATGCGTCCAAAGTGTTCTTTGTCGGGAAATACCTCACTTTGTAGGGGCAGGTAGGCTCCTCCAGAGTCAATAAGATAAATACAGGGCAGGCGGTTTTCAAAAGCAATTTCTTGGGCACGGAGGTGTTTTTTCACTGTCATGGGAAAATACGTTCCTCCCTTTACAGTGGCATCGTTGGCAAGAATCATCACCTCTCGACCACTAACTCGTCCCACACCCGACACAATTCCCGCACAAGGCGCATCTCCCCCATACATTCCATACCCAGCCAAAGATGATAGCTCTAAAAAGGGTGTGCCCGGATCAATTAGCTTTTCAATGCGATCCCGTACAAATAACTTTCCCCGATCCTCATGTTTTTTTCGAGCACCTGGACTCCCTCCCTGCTCCACCTCTCGCATTTTCTCTTGTAATCCCGAAACTAATTCCTGATTGTGTCGACAGTTCTCTTGAAAAGCCGCTCCCTTGGTCTGCACTTTCGATTCAATAACGGACATAAACTCTTTCTCCTCAGTAACCCTAGGTGCACTTTACAGGATTAGCCTGTATAAAAAAACCTAAATTACGCAGATGGATACGTAGAGTTAAATTTTATTGCCATACCCTTCGAGAAATGCAGGCGCCATCATGACGAAAGGCGTCTACACAAGTATAATAAGAAGGAGAATCTTTGAGAGAGGCTTATTCCGTTATTTTTGTCACCACTAAACGAAAGCGTTTATAGCCCGCAAGCCCTGCGGTATACATTACCCTTCGGATAAGTTGGTAGGGAACTGTTTTATCCGACTGAACAAGGAGATCTCCTGTCCACCTCTTCATGTTTTTCTTATCTCCACTACGACTAGCCAGTAGCTCATGGTTGGCTTTCTTTTGCCTTAGAACATCAAATAAAGGCAGGATTCTTTTATCCTTTGTTGTGGCTGAGCTGGGTACTTGAAATCTTGCCTTTCCCGGTGTTGGCACAAATTCCAAAATCATCTGATTGTCGAAAAACATTTTTTCCTTCGTAATCGCCAATATGAAACCCTCGCCTGATATTGCTCTCATGGTAGATATGGGAAGATCGATAACCTTGGAATGTTGGATATTCATGCTGGATGTGCCGAAGCTTTTCAATAAAAAGACAACAATAATAATTAAAGAGTCCAGCAAGCTCGTCAGTTGTAAGGTAAATCCTTCATCAATTCTATGCCTGCGACGAGTTCGTTTACGAATAGAAGACATTATCTACGCTCCACCTAAAATATTTCCAAAAACCACTGCGGGAAATAAATCTGTTATTATTTTATCATCTCCATTTGCATCTTGAATGTACAAAGGAGCGTCTCCTCTTAAAATAAGTCTACTGGCGTCCATGATGTTCACAATATCATTATAGGGAATATTATCATCAGGCATAAAAACAATTTGGCGTTCATAGGGATATTTTCTCTTAATCTCCAACAGCACTGCATGGAATTTATATAAATTATATTTTTTTTCTGTGCGAACAATCCTCAGGACAGGAATACGGTTAAAGGAACTACTGAGTTCAATAAAGTCCGAGTGGATCCATAGCATTAGGGAAAGGGGCTTTTTGTTCTTGGGGAGCTCTGCTTGGGTGGATACAATGGGTACCGGCGTATCAATCAAGGTTACTGCTAATAGAGAGGTGGCCATCAATAAAAAAGCCACCAGGGTAATAAGCACGTCCAGCATGGGAATCAAAGGTAAATCCCCTTCACCTTGCCGACTCCTGTCCGCTCTATATGCAGAAGGTTTTCTTAACATAAACCCCTCGTGTACCTATAAGGAACTTTCCGTGGAATGTTTATAAGATTTCATCGTAAGCAAATCAATTATTTTCACACCAAACTCGTCCACCTCGTCGATGAGGGCAACGGATCGTGCTCCCAACAAGGAATGGAGTAGCATGGTAGTAATTGCCACGATTAAACCAAATGCTGTACAGTTTAGGGCTTCAGAAATACCTGCTGCAAGAATTCCCTGTCGCTCCGATGCCTCTGCCACCGCAATTCCTCCAAAGGAGTGTATCAAGCCTGCAATGGTACCCAACAAACCCAGCAAAGTAGCCACATTGGCAATCAAGGCTAAATAACGAAGCCTGCGTTCGAGCTTGGGAAGCACCTCCAAGGAAGCTGCATCCACCGCATTTTGAATTTGAGTTTCATTCTGTGAGGCTCGCTTCAATCCAGCTTTCAATACCTTGGGAAGAAGGGCACTGCCCGAACTATTACAAAGGCGTATTGCCCCATCCAGGTCATCGGCTAAAACATATTTTTCTATTTCAAACATAAAGCTACGACCATCCACTCCATACTGAAACATCAAGCGAATAAATCGCTCAAACGCAATCGCTATTGCCACTGCAAAAGCAAACGCTATGGGATGCATAAACCACCCCCCCAACTTATATTGAATCAATAAATTCTCTAAAAAACCTTGATCTAGCATGATTTTCCTCCTTAAAATTATACCTTTTTCCTAGTAAAAATACTAAAAACCCAATGGTCAGATCAGTACTTTCTTAAATAAATCGTTCTCAATCTTATCCTTGGACTGGTTTCCCACCATTTGCTCGAACGTTTTCCCATCTTTAAACGCAAGCAAGAACGGCACTCCACGAACCTCATATTTCTGAGCGATCCCTGGGCTTTCGTCCACATTCAGCTTTACCACCTTTACCTTACCAGAATACTGCTCTGCTAATGCTTCTAGTGTGGGCGTCAAGGCCCGGCAAGGACCACACCACTCTGCCCAGAAATCTACGATCACTGGACCATCATGGCTCAATACATCCTCTTGAAAAGAAGCGTCTGTTGTATTAAAAATAAATTCCGACAATGTTATTTCCTTTCTTTATGTTCTATCTTCCAGTGTAAAACGATAGTAGACTATTAGGCAATGGGTTTTAGTGATTAAATAAGAGAGGAACATGGAAACAATACCTCCAAGCGCTATCCAAAAACGGATTACCGATCAGGTGGAGGAGTCTATCCGTGTACAAAGGGATTTTTTTAAAAAAGAGAGTTCCCGACTAGCACAGGTAGCTGAAAAAATGTCCACCACCATCGCTTCGGGCAATAAAATACTGATCTGTGGAAATGGGGGATCGGCTGCCGACTCTCAGCATTTTGCTGGCGAAATGGTGGGGCGGTTCCTCTCCGAAAGAAGGGCCCTGCCTGCCATAGCCCTAACCACAGATACATCCATACTCACTGCCATAGGCAACGATTATGGCTACGAGGAGGTGTTTTCCCGACAGGTCGAGGGTCTGGGTAGGTCCGGCGATCTGCTCTTTGCCATCTCCACCAGTGGCAACTCTCCCAACGTTCTGCGGGCCGTGGAGGCAGCAAAAGGGCTCGACATACCAATAGTGGCACTTACGGGTCAAGATGGGGGAGAGCTGGGTAAACTGGCAGATATTCATTTAAATGTAGCTCTGGGGAAAAATTCTCCTAGAATTCAGGAAACTCATATTATGATTATTCATATACTGGTGGATTTGTTGGATACGTATTTCCATAAATAAAATGAAAGAAATGAAAACAAATGAAAGTTTAGAGAAAATAAAGGAAGCCTTTAAGGATGCTTTGGGCCCTCCCTTATTTCTCAATCGTATTGTGGGAAAATCCATAGACTTGGTGATTGCGATTGCTCTGTCTTCAGCAATCTATCCTGCTGGTCACCTCGCTGCTTTTTTATATATTTTAATTGCCGACGGTCTCAAAGGACAAAGTATTGGGAAAAAAATAGTACGAATCTATGTAATTAACACGGCAACAGATAAGAAAACACGTTTTCGTGAATCAATCTTACGCAACTCGCCTATCGCTTTAGTGTTATTATTCTTGTTAATTCCTCCTATCGGGTGGATACTATTATTTATAATAGGTTTACCTGTCATCGCTATGGAAATTTATCTTATGAAAACTGTGGAAAAGCAGCTTCGATTAGGAGATACTATAGCTGATACTAGGGTGTTGGAACTGAATGACTGAAAGGTCGCAAAGCTTCAAGGAAGGGGCAATAATATGAGTAACGCAAAATCTGGACCATGGAACGCAGAAACAATCCGTCAATCGAGGAAAACCCGAGGGTTGACACAAGCCGAGCTAGCAGAGGCTCTCGGTTGTCGACAACAAACAATCAGTGAATGGGAGTTGGGTATGTACGAACCCAAGAACGCTTATCAAAAGCTGTTATCCTTATTCTTCGGATCCACACCCGTGGTGAAAGAGGAAGTTCCTGCCGCATCAAAGGGCTGGGACTCCGTAGAGACCGTAACGCAAACGCCAGCAGAAAAAGATTCGACTTCTATCGGCATAGAAACTGAATTTAATGCTGAACGCCCAGCATCAGAATAATAAAGTACTAGAGCTTCGCCGCGCTTTGTATTAGTTCCATAGTATGGAAACAAAGCGTAGCGTGTTCTGTATTGTAGATGCCAGCTCGTTCATTTTTCGAGCGTACTATGCAATACGACAACTAAATACGAGCAAAGGCCTCCCTACCAATGCAATCATGGGTTTTGCCAATATGGTTGTAAAGGTATTGGAGGACCTTTCTCCCAATTATCTTGCCATCGTCTACGACACAAAATTTCCATCCTTTCGTAAGGAACTCTATCCTCTCTATAAGGCGAACCGTTCTGCTATGCCGGAAGATTTGGTGCCTCAGATACCATTCATAAAAAAATTTGTGGAATGTATGGGTCTTCCTCATTTTGAAAAAAAAGGATTCGAGGCCGACGATATTATTGCCACCCTTGTGGAGTTCAGTCAGAAAAAAAAGCAAGATCAGTTTATTTATATTGTCTCCAGCGACAAAGATCTTATGCAACTTGTGGATAATAAAACCCACCTCATGGACACCATGAAAAATAAAGTACTGGGCCCCAAGGAAGTAAAAGAAAAGATGGGCCTGCCCCCTGAAAAAATTAAGGACTACTTGGGGCTTGTGGGAGATGCGAGCGACAATATCCCTGGCGTCAAGGGTATTGGTCCCAAGTCAGCGGCCATTTTGTTGGAAAAATTCCATAATATACAGGGAATTTACGACAACCTAGAGACCTTGCCAGCCAATAAGCAGCGAGAAAATTTAAAAAATCATAGAGACAATGCCTTTCTCTCCAGAGAGTTGGCAACTCTCATCTACGATGTGGACTTGGAATATAGCTGGAAATCTCTAGAGTGTTCTCCAAGGGCAGGCACTGAGCTTATGGGTCTTTTGGAGGAGTTGGAATTGAGGGCTCTAGCGAGTCGCTTAGAGAAATGGCAGCCCAATAAAAAATCCAATGGCTCCCAAAAAGATACAGCAAAAGATAGACCCCAATACACATGCATACAGTCCACAGGGGAACTTAAAAAGGTTTTTAAAGAATTAAAAAATACAACAGAGATAGCATTGGATACGGAAACCACTCACCTGCACCACAAGAAGGCTCAACTCGTGGGCTTTTCTTTCTCTGCTGGAAACAATAAGGCTTGGTATGTGCCCCTTATCCACGAAACGAAAGAAAAACAATGCCACCAAGGGGAGGCCATCAAAGAATTAAAGGGGTTTCTCCGTGGAAAGAAGCTCATTGGTCAAAATATTAAGTTCGACAGGAACATATTGAGAAAGTATGACGTGATCATCGAGGAAAAGGATATTGCCTTTGATACGATGCTTGCCTCTTATGTGATCGATCCCAGTGCCCGACACAATATGGATTCCCTAGCCCTACGCTACCTCAACCATAAAACCATAGAATATAGCGACATCTGTGGCACAGGAAAAAAAGAAATCACCTTCGACAAGGTGGAGTTAGACAAAGCCACTGAATATGCTGCTGAAGATGCTCTCGTTACTTGGAGGCTTTATGAAAAGCTTTCTCCTCTTTTAGAAAAAGAAAAGGATTTAAAAAAAATATTCTACACTATTGAGTTGCCTCTCATACCCGTACTTGCCGATATGGAGTGGGAAGGAATTGCCGTGGACACAGGCCACTTACAGAAACTCTCGAAACAATTCACCAAGGAGCTTGCCCAGTTGGAGGCCCATGCCCACGAATTAGCAGGAGAGGAATTTAACCTAGCTAGTTCCAAGCAGTTACAAGAAATACTCTTCACAAAACTAAAGCTCCCCTCCATAAAGAAAAACAAAACAGGATTTTCCACCAACGTGGATGTGCTTTCGAAGCTAACTCACTACCATGAGTTACCGTCGGTTATACTGAGTTATCGAGAAATTGCTAAATTGAAGAACACATACGTGGACGTAATTCCGGGCTTGGCTGAGGAAACGGGTCGCGTGCATACAAGTTTTAATCAAACAGTCGCTGCCACAGGACGACTATCCAGTTCCAACCCCAACATGCAAAACATTCCCATACGAACAAAAATAGGCAAAGAGATACGAAAAGCGTTTGTGGCTCCTGAAGGTTCCGTTCTCTTAGGCGCGGATTATAGTCAAATTGAATTAAGAGTTTTAGCTAGCCTTAGCCAAGATTCTGTCCTTATAGAAACGTTTAAAAATGGAGAAGATATCCATTTAAATACTGCTGCTAAAATTTTCCAAGTAAGCCTTAAAAAAGTAACGGAAGATCAACGAAGAAAAGCCAAGGCCATTAATTTTGGTATTCTCTACGGCAAAACCGCCTTTAGCCTAGCCGAAGAATTGGGCACCACCCGAGCTGAGGCCACTGAAATTATTGAAGACTATTTTGAGCAATACCCCACTGTGGAAAAATTTTTAGCAAGTCTGGTAAAAAATGCTCAAACCAAGGGCTATTCCCAAACCCTATATGGACGAAAAAGAACGATTCAGGGAATTGAGTCCAAAAATAAAATGGTGCAAAACATGGCTAACCGTATGGCTGTCAATACTCCCATACAAGGCACTGCCGCTGATCTAATCAAAGTTGCCATGACAAAACTCGCAAATATCTTAAAATCCAAAAAATATAAAGCTCGACTCATCCTCCAAGTGCACGACGAGCTAGTACTGGAAGTGCCCAAAAACGAAATAGAAGAAATAACCAAGCTAGTACAGAATCAAATGGAAATGGTGGGCACGCTCCCCTCCTTCCCAAAAGTCCAAGTGCCCCTAACGGTAAGTATAGGCACAGGAAAAAACTGGCTTGAGCTAAAATAGCCCTTTCACTTTCCCACCTTATCCTTTACTATAAACCGTGAAGGGATACACATTATGAAGGGCGAATCTATACTATGAAAGGCGAAGCTAGAGTAATTGCAGTTCTCAATGAAATTCTCACGGGTGAACTCACCGCTATTAGTCAATACTTTCTCCACGCACGAATGTGCAAAGATTGGGGCTACTCGCAAATAGCAAAAAAAGTATACGAAGAGTCCATTGATGAAATGAGGCACGCCCAATCTCTTATCGATCGCATTCTATTCTTAGAGGGACTCCCTAACATACAAAACCTTGGATCTATAAGTATAGGAGAAACTGTGCACAAGCAGTTGAAAGCTGACCTTGCCCTAGAAATGGACGCCATCCCCAAGCTTCGTAAAGGAATAGAGTTGTGCTACGACGCAAAAGACCATGTTTCCCGAAAGCTATTGGAAAAAATACTTTCTGACGAAGAAACTCACACGGATTGGATCGAATCTCAACTCCATATGATCAAAGAAATTAGCATAGAAAATTACCTCGCAGAACAAATGAAAGAGTAAAAATAGGGTCTTGTTATAACGAAACAAAAGGAATAGCATTTCCTATCTTGCCTTCCTCATCTCCATAATTTATTGTATTGCCCAAACCCAATTGACCGCTAGAATTATTACCCCAACACTTCACCCTTCTATTGCTAAAAGAAGCACAGGTATGCCCGGAACCATTATTACCTCCAGAACTAATAGACCTTATTGCATAGAGAACACCACCTGATCCCAGCAAACGAGCATATGGAAGATTGTCAGCCATTTCATTAGCATCATCACCACGAGAATTCGTATCTCCCAGCCCCAATTCTCCATTACCGTTGTCGCCCCAACACTTAACAAGGTCGCTATAAGAAACTGCACAGACGTGCCGAAATCCTAAACTTAATTCCTTTGTAAGAAGCAAACCTGATGATCCTTCGAGTCCTAAGTGAACAAATCGAAGGTAATTTCCCATTTCATTGACTCCGTCACCACGGGAATCCACATCTCCCTGCCCTAGCTGCCCATAATAATTGATACCCCAACACTTCACTCCTCCGACCTCAATCAATGCACAAGTAAAACTGGAACCAGAAAAAATACCTGCTACCTTAAACTTTGTGCCAGAAGCATTAGTTCCTAGACTAATAAAATCAAGGTTATCTCCCATTTCATTGGATCCATCGCCACGAGAATCCGTATCTCCTTGCCCCAGTTGCCCATAATTGTTGGACCCCCAGCATTTTGCTTTTCCATTCTCAAACAATGCGCAGGTATGGTAAGATCCGGCAGAAATTGCTGTAGCAATAAGCGGCTGTTCATTTTCCATACCTAAGTCAACAGAGGGAAGGTTGTTTCCCATTTCATTGTCTCCGTCGCCACGAGGATCCAAATCTCCCAGCCCCAACTGACCAAATCGATTATATCCCCAGCACTTCACTCTTCCATTCTCTGATAATGCGCAGACATGACTCCCTCCCACAGAAACTGCTTTAGGAATAAACGGCAATCCAGTTTCCGTACCATCTTCCGTACCTAAATCAACAGAGGGAAGATTACTTCCCATTTCATTGGCTTCATCGCCACGAGAGCTCATATCTCCCAACCCAAGTTGTCCGTAAGTATTGTCCCCCCAGCACTTGATCTCCCCCAATTCTAAAAGAACACAAACGATTCCTCCAACAGAAATTGCCTTTACTGTGCTAGATCCAAGGTCAATAAATTGGAGATTATTTCCCATTTCATTGGCCGAAGCACCACGAGGATTCGTATCTCCCTGGCCCAGTCGTCCATCTCCATTTATTCCCCAGCACTTCACTTTTCCATTCTCAAACAATGCACAAGAATACCCCGGACCAGCAGCTACTTCTTCAATAAGCATGTGAAAAGATTTTCCGGTATCAGTCTTGCCGCTACAATTAATCAGCAATATTAGCGATACAATAAAAATTGATAAAAGCGTAGACTTTGTTAATAATTTATTCATAAAATTTCTTCCCTTAACTCTTTGAACTGATTCAAAAATTATAACTATTTCAAATAGGAATCAGTCCTACAGTTTTTACTAAAAATAGATGGCACACCTTCAGAACAAGTCAAAGTAAGATTTCCTGGTGTACCAGTAAAAATGCTCGATGAACTTGTCACTTGATTTATATCCCAACCAGTTACATTAAGATCAGTTAAGGCAGAAGCACCATTAAACATAGAGCTCATATATTCAACTTTAGAAGTATTAAAATAAGATAAATCAAGCGACGTCAAACCAGAGGCACCATAAAACATAAAGCTCATGCTTGTTATTTTAGAAGTATCAAAACTAGATAAATCAAGCGACGTCAAGCCAAAAGTACCATAAAACATAAGGCTCATATTGATAACGTTAGAAGTATTAAAGCTAGATAAATCAAGCGACGTCAAACCAGAGGCATCACGAAACATTCCAGTCATAGTTGTTATTTTAGAAGTATCAAAACCAGAAAATTCAATTTCTTCCAGACTAATTGTCGAATTAAACATGTTCTGCGCTTCTGTCACTTCCGACGTGTCTGTATCGCCTGCAACAAAGCGAATTAAATTTGAGCAACCCTGAAAAGCACTTTGCAAGCTTTTCCAACCTAGCCTACCTAAGCTCTGAACCTCTATTAGTTTATCTTTATCCCCTCCATTATAAAAAGACCATGCTGGCAAAGTTCCAGAAATTTTAATGGTGTAGTCTCCAGACTCAGCATAGGTATGAGTAATATTATGGGTTGTTACTGCTTCTGATGAGCCGTCTCCCCAGTTCACAGTAAAATTATATGTAGAGTTAGAAACTAGTGGAAGAGTCACATTTCGGTTTCCATTCCCAAATCCAATCGTACCTACTCGCCAAACTGATATAAAACTACTAGGGGTGCTTGACTCTTCGTCGCTACAGCTAATAAAGAAAGGGATGCTTAAAGAAATAAAAAGTAATAAAAACGCACGACTTAACAATAATTGTTTCATATCCCCTCCATGGAGAAAGCCCAAACAATTAATCTTTGAACTAATTAACACACTCGAATTAAAATAATAACAGTAAAGGGCGACTTAGATCAACAGTGCTAGGGAAAAAAAACAAACTAACGCATCACAATAATTCTAAAAGTTCTTCAACACGCATTAAATACACGATTACTCTTGATATTTTTACTTCAATTGTGTTGACTAGAGACCACATACAAGCCTGGTTTTTTTAGGAGAGATGCTAGAGTGGCCGATTAGGCACGCTTGGAAAGCGTGTAGACGGGCAACCGTCTCGAGGGTTCGAATCCCTCTCTCTCCGCCAAAAACTAACGCTTCGTATCTAAAGGTGAGTATTCTCCAACAAATGCGATAGCAAGCAGGGATTCGAACACGGAGCAATGACCCGCGCTGGTTCCGAGTGAGCGAGGAACTAGTGAGGGGAAAAAAATCCTGGAAGATTTTTTAAATTGCGTAGGAGAGCCTACGCAGGGAAATCCCCTGGAAGGGATTTCGTGTAGTAGGTCGAGCCCTCTCTCTCCGCCAAAAACTAACGCTTCGTATCTAAAGGTGAGTATTCTCCAACAAATGCGACAGCAAGCAGGGATTCGAACACGGAGCAATGACCCGCGCTGGTTCCGAGTGAGCGAGGAATTAGTGAGGGGAAAAAAATCATTGAGGATTTTTTGAATTGCGTAGGGGAGCCTACGCAGGGAAATCCCTTGGAGGGGATTTCGTGTAGTAGGTCGAGCCCTCTCTCTCCGCCAAAAACTAACGCTTCGTATCTAAAGGTGAGTATTCTCCAACAAATGCGATAGCAAGCAGGGATTCGAACACGGAGCAATGACCCGCGCTGGTTCCGAGTGAGCGAGGGAACTAGTGAGGGGGAAAAAAATCATTGAGTCCTCTCTCTCCGCCATTTTTTGAATTGCGTAGGGGAGCCTACGCAGGGAAATCCCTTGGAGGGGATTTCGTATAGTAGGTCGAGTCCTCTCTCTCCGCCAAAACAAGGTGCGTCGCTTTTAAAAAGAAATATAATCAAATAAACACAACAAAACCGGGAGGTTCGGAAAATTAAGTCAAATAGAATATATTTTTGTATTCTAAGCTGAAAACAGCTTACATCAGGGCAAATCAGGGCCTTTGATTATTTTGTATCTTTTCCCTGATCATTCAAAGCAAAATCATACGACTGGAATAGTCAGACGTTTCTTGGGTGTTATTGAATCCATCCCCGTCAATCGTGATGTTGAAGGCATTGTCGAAATGATACTAGATGCTCGACAAGAGTGTTCCAAGCCACTGACGAAAAATCGACTATTTGCTTGGCATGCAGCACTCTTTCCAACAGGTTATTCCAACATGCGCCGCATTTCTGCTGGCTGTTGGCGCACAATTGATGCTGGACCGGTGCAGGTTGTTTCAGGATCCATAGGTCGAGAGAAGCTACACTTTGAAGCACCAAGTGCCGAGAGGCTGGAAGCAGAAATGGCCATCTTCTTGACCTGGTTTAATAAACAAAATGATATTGATCCTGTTCTCAAAACAGGCATTGCCCATCTTTGGTTTGTAACTGTTCATCCCTTTGAAGATGGTAATGGTCGCATTGCTCGAGCGATTAGCCACATGGCACTGGCACGATCGGATGGAACATCTGATCAATTTTACAGCCTATCCAGTCAGATTGAGTCGGAACGTAAAAACTACTACAAGCAGTTAGAAAGAACCCAGCGTAGCACACCAGAAATCACAGGCTGGTTGGAATGGTTTTTGGACTACCTCGGACGAACCATATCTAGTGCCGAGAAAACACTGGGCAAGGTTCTATTCAAAGCCCAACTTTGGGAGAAGATGAATCAAACCCCCGTCAACAAAAGGCAGCGCTTTATCATCAACCGCATGTTGGAAGATGATTTTAAAGGCTATATGAACACATCCAAATATGCCAAGCTGACCAAGTGCTCAAGCGACACAGCTTTGCGAGATATTCAGGAATTAAAGATGCATGGTACTTTCATTCAAAATCTCACTGGAGGGCGCAGCACCAGTTACCGGCTGACTGACAAGGTAACGTAATCACTGCTCTTAAAGCTATTTCGGTGACGTTTTTTGTGAGTTAACTCGCAATTCGTAAGGAAAATCAAAGAAATACTTGACAATTTAAATAATTCAAGGCACAATACGATGCCTGATGAATTTTATGCGCAATGCGTCTTTATAGTGAAAACCAAGCAAGGGAGAGAAAAATGAAGAAGATAAAGGTATTATTAATAATTGCTCTTACGGCTCTTTTTACATGTGGTTTTGCACTAAAACCCACAGGTGAAGACACTGGCTGCGGTCCTGGTGTGGAAACAAAACCTCATCCCAATGGTGGTGGTGCAGTGGCAGTAACAGCTACTGTCCATGAAACTGCATATGTGGGGCAAAACGCTAAAGTTTGCGACAGTGCGGAGGTTTCTGGCAATGCAAAGATTTCTGGCTATGCGAAGGTTTCTGGCAATGCAAAGATTTCTGGCAATGCGCAGGTTTCTGACTATGCGCAGGTTTATGACCATGCGTGGGTTTTTGGCAGCGCAAAAGTTTTTGGCGATGCGAGAGTTTTTGGCAGAGCGAAAGTTTTTAGCGCTGCGAGAATTTTTGGCAGTGCGAGAATTTTTGGCTTTAAAGAGATATCAAGTGGCAGATATGAGTAGAAAAAGATTTGCCTAGATTCAACTGGTTAACTTGATGCAGTAAAATTAAACAAAAACAAAGGAGAAAAAAATGAAGAAGATAAAGGTATTATTAATAGTTGCTCTTGCAGCTCTTTTCACAAGTGGTTTTGTAAAACCCACAGGTGAAGACACCGGCTGTGGTCTTGGTGTGAAAACAAAACCTCATCCCAATGGTGGTGGCGCAGTGGCAGTAACAGCTACTGTCGCAAAAACCGCATATGTGGGGCAAAACGCTAAAGTTTGTGACAGTGCGAGGGTTTCTGGCGGTGCGCAGGTTTATGGCAATGCAAAGGTTTTTGACAATGCGAAGGTTCATGGAAGAGCGCAGGTTTATGGCAATGCGAAGGTTCATAGAAGAGCGAGGGTTTTTGACGATGCGGAAGTTTCTGGCAATGCAAAGATTTCTGGCAATGCGCAGGTTTCTGGCTATGCGAAGGTTTCTGACAATGCGAAGGTTCATGGAAGAGCGAGGGTTTCTGACAATGCGAAGGTTCATGGAAGAGCGAGGGTTTCTGGCGGTGCGAAGGTTTCTGGCTATGCGAAGATTTCTGGCAATGCGCAGGTTTCTGACTATGCGCAGGTTTATGACCATGCGTGGGTTTTTGGCAGCGCAAAAGTTTTTGGCGATGCGAGAGTTTTTGGCTATGCGAAAGTTTTTGGCGATGCGAGAGTTTTTGGCAGAGCGAAAGTTTTTAGCGCTGCGAGAATTTTTGGCTTTAAAGAGATATCAAGTGGCAGATATGAGTAGAAAAAGATTTGCCTAGATTCAACTGGTTAACTTGATGCAGTAAAATTAAACAAAAACAAAGGAGAAAAAAATGAAGAAGATAAAGGTATTATTAATAATTGCTCTTGCAGCTCTTTTTACATGTGGTTTTGCACTAAAACCCACAGGTGAAGACACTGGCTGCGGTCCTGGTGTGGAAACAAAACCTCATCCCAATGGTGGTGGTGCAGTGGCAGTAACAGCTACTGTCCATGAAACTGCATATGTGGGGCAAAACGCTAAAGTTTGCGACAGTGCGAGGGTTTCTGGAAAGGCAGAAATTTATGGATATGCAAAGGTTTCTGGCAATGCAAAGATTTCTGGCAATGCGCAGGTTTCTGGCGGTGCGAGGGTTTTTGACGATGCGGAAGTTTCTGGCAATGCAAAGATTTCTGGCAATGCGCAGGTTTCTGACAATGCGTGGGTTTATGATAAAGCGCAGGTTTATGGCTATGCAGAGGTTTCTGGCTATGCGAAGGTTTCTGACAATGCGAAGGTTCATGGAAGAGCGAGGGTTTCTGACAATGCGAAGGTTTCTGGCTATGCGAAGGTTCATGGAAGAGCGAGGGTTTCTGACAATGCGAAGGTTTCTGGCTATGCGAAGGTTTCTGACAATGCGTGGATTTCTGACAATGCGACAGTTATTGGCAGTGCGTATGTTCATGGCTATGCAGAGGTTTCTGGCTATGCGAAGGTTTCTGGCAATGCGAAGGTTTATGGACATGCAAAGGTTTATGGACATGCAAAGGTTTATGGACATGCAAAGGTTAGTGGGTTAATGCAAATTATTGATAATATGAAGTTGTGTGGACTTGTGTGGTCTGTTCGCCATGTGGTGGTTTGTGGTAATAGACCACTTTCTGGAGAATGACGAGATAGATGCACAGGAAATTGAGCATCCTATAGATTCATTACTTCAGCTTTAGTTCTCGTTCTCTCCAAAGAGCAAATATGGCTGGGTAGACTAACAGTTCTAGGAGGAAGGATGTAAAAATCCCTCCCACCATTGGAGCTGCCATACGTTTCATCACATCTGCGCCGCTATCAGCGGTGCTGGCCCATAGAATGGGAAGTAAGGCTATGAAGGTACTGAGCACGGTCATCATCTTGGGTCGGATTCGTTTTACAGCTCCGGTATGAATTGCTTCTTTTAGGTCGGAAAACTGATTCATTTCTCCGGCTGCTTTCTTTTTGTTGTAAGCAAGGTCGAGGTAGAGAAGCATGAAGATTGCTGTTTCTGCGTCCACTCCAACGAGGGCAATCAAGCCAACCCAAACGGCGATGCTCATATTGTAGTCCAAAATATAGAGTAGCCAAATGGCGCCGATAGCAGAGAAGGGGATCGCCAGGAGGACGATCGACGTTTTCATTGCCGACCCTGTATTTATATAAATAAGCATAAGGATAAGAAGAAATACGATGGGGATCACAACTTTGAGTTTTTCCTTTACGCGTTCCAGGCTTTCGTACTGGCCACTCCAGATAAGGGAGTATCCAGAGGGGAGAATTAGTTTCTTAGCGATAATTTGTTTCGCTTTTTTTACGAAACTTCCCAAATCTGAGGTATGAAGATCCACGTAGACGTATCCCGTGAGAAGGCCATTGTCGTTTCTAATCACCCCTGGTCCGTTTAGCATTTCAATGGTTGCGACTTCGGAGAGTGGAATTTGGTATCCTTTTGGAGAGTCTAAAAGGATTCTTTTAATATCTTCTTTGTTTTGTCTAAATCCTCTAGCGTATCTCACATTAATAGAGTACCTTTCCCTTCCCTCTATGGTGGTGGTGACGTTCTTACCTCCTAAGGCAGTGGCTAGGGTCTCTTGTGCTTGATGGATGGATATTCCATGCCTAGCTAGAGCTTCTCTATTGAAATTAAAGTCAAAGAAAAATCCTCCAGCCACGCGTTCGGCAAAAACACTTCGGACCTCTTCCACGTTATTCATAATTTTTTCAATTTCAACGCCGATACGTTCAATTTCTTTTAAGTCGGATCCTGAAACCTTAATCCCTATGGGTGTTCTGATCCCAGTGCTCAGCATATCGATTCGACCTTTAATCGGGAGGGTCCAAGCGTTTGTCAGTCCGGGAAATTTCATTTTCTTATCCATCTCTTTGATAAGTTCATCCCAGCTCATGAAGTTTGGGGTGATTATTTGAAATGGCCATTCCAGAAAATCAGGTAGGAATGAGTACCAGCGGTCTACTTTTCTCCATTCCCGTTGATCTTTTAAAACAACAACTGTTTCCATCATGGAGAGTGGTGCGGGGTCTGTTGCCGTTACTGCTCGTCCAGCCTTTCCATGAACACTTACTACTTCAGGAAAACTTTTTAGGATTTTGTCTTGTCTTTGAAGAATATTTTGTGCTTCCGTGACTGATATTCCTGGCATAGTGGTTGGCATGTAGAGGATAGTTCCTTCATTTAGGGGGGGCATGAATTCCGACCCTAGCTTGAAGTATATGGGTATGGTGCCAATGACCATACAGAGAGCGATTGCCACAACTTTTTTTCTGTTGTCCACCACCCAGTCTACCGTTGGGCCATATACTTTAAATAAAAACTTGCTAATGGGGTGTTGCGCCTCAGTACGTTTATTCGAAGCAAACAAAAAATTGACAGATTTCGTGAACCATGTTGGTCCAACCGTAAGTTCTTTCGTTCTAGTAAAAATAATGAGTAAAGCTGGCACTAAAGTGATCGACAGAAAAGATGCAACAAACATGGCCAGTGTTTTAGTATAGGCAAGTGGTTTGAAAAGCCTTCCTTCTTGGGCTTCGAGTGCAAAGATGGGTAAGAAGGCGACTGCTATAACAAGTAGGGAATAGAAGCCTGCTGGTCCCACTTCTTTAATGGCTCCAATGATAACTTCGCTAACTTCTCCTTTTTGTCCATCCGCTTGCCATTCTTCCATTTTCTTATGGCAATTTTCAACAACAACAATGGCAGCATCCACCATTGCACCGATGGCAATAGCAATTCCTCCAAGCGACATGATATTTGCAGACACATTCATCAGGTACATAAAAATAAAGGATATAATCACAGCAGCAGGGAGTGTAATAATTGGGATGATTGCGCTGGGAAAGTGAAGCAAAAATATAATAATAATCAAAGCCACCACAACCATTTCCAGGATCAGTTCATGGGTTAGAGTCTTGATAGATCGTTGAATTAAATCTCTTCGATTATAGGTCTCAACAATTTCAACTCCCTCTGGTAAAGATGGCTTTAGCTCATCGAGTTTCTTTTTAACACGTTCAATAACACTTTCGGCATTTTCCCCAAACCTCATAACAACAATGCCACCAACAACATCTCCCATTCCGTTGAGATCTCCCACACCTCTTCGAATCTCTGGACCTTTTGCCACTTTAGCCACATTTTTCACATATATGGGAACTCCGTTTTTGCTTACGCTCACAACGATGTCTTCTATGTCTCTGCGTTTTTTTGCGTACCCCCTTGCGCGGATCATGTACTCCGTACCTGTGAATTCTATTACTCTGGCACCGGTTTCGCTATTCCCTTGTCGGATGGCTTCCGTTACCTTAGTAAGAGGAATATTATACGCTCTTAGGGATTCTGGATTAACTTGTACTTGGTATTGGTTTTCAAACCCACCAAATGAAGCCACCTCTGAGACACCGTAAACCGATTGGAGTTGGTACCTTAAAAACCAATCTTGAAAGGATCGGAGTTCAGCCAGTGAATTTTTGCCCGACGTATCTTTAAGAGCGTACTGATAAACCCAGCCCACACCTGTTGCATCTGGACCCAGCTCTGTTCGCACTCCCTTGGGAAGTTGAGGAATGATCTTTGATAGGTATTCCAATATCCGCGATCTTGCCCAGTAGATATCCGTTCCATCTTCAAAAATTGCATAAACGTAAGAAACTCCAAATGCTGAAATTCCTCTGATATCTTTTATTTTTGGAACACCAAGAAGACTGGTAACAATGGGATAGGTCACTTGATCTTCAATAATATCTGGGCTAACGTTCCATCTGGAGTAGACAATTACTTGAGTGTCCGAAAGATCGGGGATAGCATCGATGGGAATTTCCTTCATGCTAAACAAACCGCCTACCAGTAAAATGGCCACAGCAAAGAGTGTGATAAATCTATTTCTCGCGCAAAATTCAATTACTTTTATTATCATTGGATCCCTTAGTTATCTGTATCTGAGGAGGATTGAATCACAGATTTTAAGCGTGACTCGGAGTTGAGCATAAAATTTCCACCCACTACAATTTCGTCACCTGGTTGAACCGGTCCTGTAATTGCTGCCTCAGTATCTGTTTCCAAGATGATGTTAACTTTTCTAGGCTCAAACCTTCCTTCGCCTATTTTTACAAATACAAAGGCCTCTCTTCCCGTATCCATAACAGCCTCAAGGGGTACGGACGTATGTTCTCCAACAGGGGCAAAAATAGTAATATTCACATAAGATTCTGGTCGGATGGAAACGTCTTGCTTTAGGAGTTGAATACGAACTTTGGCTGTTCTTGTATTTGGATTGATCACCCGATCCACTGAGATGACCTTACCCAACAGAGATTTACCTTGCAGAAAGTTAGCTGTGATTTTTACAGAAAGCCCCTTCTTGATGTAAGGAATATCCACTTCGAAAATATCGGCGTAGATCCAACTGTCTTGCCCCTTACCACTCACTAGGAGTCCTTCGGATTGAAAGCCCTTTTTTGCCAAGTCTTTAATTTGACCCTCAGACAGACCTAAAACTTTCAGTCGAATCTTAGATGAGTTGATCATCTGCTGAGTGTTTCCCCTTACATCTTCTAGGGGAGAGTCTTTCACGCGCTTCCATTGTTTTAAAGCTTCCAGGTATTCGCTTTGAGCAGTGTAGAGTTCAGGATCAAAGGCAACTCTCCCGGGTGCTCGTATGGATTTAAAGAGTTTCTTTTTCTGAGCTTTGTCGATCTTTATTCCGATCATCTGCTGCTTCTCTAAGGATAGTCTGAAATTTGCGTGCCCAATGGGTGTTTGCGATTCTTTGTTCCCTTCATCGTCAGCCATATTCTTGTGTTGTTCGTGATCTCCATGCTCTTCTTCGTCTTCAGTTAAAACTAAGTCCATTCCACAAACAGGACAAGCGCCAGGTTTATCGGAAGTAATCTGTGGATGCATGGGACAGAAATACTGGGAAGATTTGTTTTTTGCTGTTTTACCATAATTATGAGTGTCTGAATCCATATTGTGATGACGTAAAAGGAACCATCCAGTTCCCACAGCTAGAAGAACCACGACGGATACTATTGCTTTCATTTTTATTTTCATTTCTGCCCCTTATTTTTTGATTCCAGATCGGATACCGTAAACCCCAACTGTGCTTCAAGTTCACTCAAATAATGAACGTACTGACTTAGGGATTTATAAAAACCTGCTCTCACACGAAAAAGTGAACGCTCGCTATCCAGAAGATCCAAGAAGGAAGTTTTATTAGCTCGATAAGCTCCACGAATGGAGTTGTAGGCTCCTTGCGCCTGAGGGATGAGGCTGGTTTTATAAATGCTCAATGTCTTTACTCCCACTTGAACCTTTCCCTTTAGGTCTTTAACTTTTGCAATTAACTTTTGAGTGGTGTTGATGGTACGAAACTCTTGGGCCATTCTCATGGACGAGGCTGCCGACGCCTCAGAACCTTTCTTCCAAAACCAAAGAGGAAACGTAATGCCTATGGAATAAATCCTTGAATCTTCAGGGCTACCAGAAATTCTTTGCTGGTATTGAATTTGAAGGTCAGGGGCATATTCCCATTTTGCCAGCGAACTCCTGTACTCTGCTTCTTTCAAAAGGTGCTTCTGTGCTTTTATCTGTGGGGATTTTCTCTGTAGCATGGAGGTAAGACCAGGGACTGAGTTCACAACTTGATTGGAATAAAACTTAGGAACTTGAAGGCTTAGCCCCAATAAGTTAAGTCTTTCCAAGCTGGGGTAATTCACTACTGCTTTAAAATTATCCTGAAGAGCATCTTCTTTTTGCTGTAAACGAATTAAGTCCAGCTCCAATCGTGTAAGTTCAAAGTGAGCTTTCATGGAGTCGCCCTGTGGAGATTTTCCTGCTGCGTACTTTTTCCCAGCCACTCGTGCAAACTCTTTTAATGCTTGTGCATTGGCTTTAGTGAGTTGGATGATTTTTTGAGCAGAGTAAATGGCATAGTATAGGGAGGTCACTTGCTGCCGAACCTCAAGCCGTTTCATGCGTAATTTTGATTTATGGTTATCAGCACGACTACTTTGAGCCCTAGCTTCGAGAACATACTTCATGGGAAACCGAATCTTTTGAGTGATGGTACCATATTGTGTTTGGGCGTTCCGATTAAGAGTAGAGAGTCCAATCATGGGATCATCGAGTGTTGCCTTGGCCATAATCAAGGATTCTTCCGCATCCAATGTGTAACGACTCGCTAAAATTTCCGGGTTATTCTGATAAGCCAGATCGAGAACTTCTTGGAGAGTTCTTGCCTCCCCCGCAAAACCTAAACGGGCAAACAATATCGCAAGCGCAATTAAATATAGACCCACATTGCCTCCTCACTGCTCTGTATGGACACAAGCCCATCTTACCCTAGTTTAGTGAAGATTATTTAAGTAATACAGCACCAATGCGAAAATGTGCGCGTCAAAGAAAGGGTGAGCAATAAACGAAAAGAAAGGACACCCAAGAGACTTAACTCTTGAATGCCCTTTTACTTAACATAACAACAATAACAATAAATAAACTTTTTACTCGTCACCAAGTTCGGAAGGCATGATATGTAGTTCTATATTCTCTAAAAGATAATCATTACCCCAGTCATAAGAACAGCCTCCTGTTGAAAACCACGCCATATCTCCAGAAATTACCTCCAGCGCATCAGCATAATCCTCGCAGAGTTTACGATTCCCCTTGCTAGTACCTCCGGAAAACTTAATATTATTTAACTTAATTGTTCTAAATTTATCATTAATGCCGTCGAGAATAAGTACCTTGGGTTCTCTTAAAACGTACCTACTAAAGGATTGGTGGCATCCTCTTGATGTCAAAGCAACTTTATCATTAGTAAAAGATTTAAGTATATTATTAAAAACACGACAAAATCTCCTTGCATGTTTTAAACCACGGGAATCATAACGAGATAATTCCGATAATTCAACTGCCCTAATTCCACTCGTTTCATGATCTCCCTGTTCACTAGCAAATGCAGGGGTACTGCCCAGTGCCATTACAAATCCGATTAATACTATTATTTTTTTCATATTCTTTCTCCTTTTTATATAGTTAATTATTAATGTTTTCCTTGGTAAGGCTAAAGCTGAAAAATAAATTTGTCAAGACAAGGTAAAGAAAATTAGTGACCGTCTGCAACGCATAAACTTGTTTGCTGTCCCTAGTAATTCCTTACTAATATTTCCTTCAGCGCACCTCGCCCAGAGGGATTGGAATTGATCCGACGTGTGGCGTCGACTCGACGAATGGAAAACTCTCCGTACAGTCGATCAAAAAATAAATCATGCTTACATGGGTCTGAATTACTCAGTAATTGGGGCACACCGTTGGCATCCTGCTTCTTATAAAAACTAGCAAGCCGTGTCTGTGCTTCGTCGCCAAATTCCTCTTTAGAGTAGGAACGAAAATTTGCAGTTTCACTGACAGGTCTATACGGCGGATCGTAATATATAAATGTTTTGTCCGATATATATTTTTCACAGTCTGAAAAGTCGCCCATAAAAATTTCAGCACCTTGTAGAGCAATGGCAGCAGATCGTAACTTATTTTCAAACACTATGGTTGGATTTTTATATCGACCATGGGGAACATTAAACTCACCTTTTTTATTCACACGAAAAAGTCCATTAAAACATGTTCTATTGAGAAATATGGTAATCGCTGCTCTACGGGGGTTAACAGAATTCTGCTCAAAGGCCTTATGGCACAAAGGCATCTCATTGTTATACTGTTCTCTTATGGCATAAAAATATTTTTGACGATCGTCGCTGCCTACTTTTGATAAATATATGCTAGAGATTTCTAATAATTCCTCTATCACTTTGTCAACACTTGCCTTCAATGAGTTATATAAAATGACAAGATCAATGTTATTGTCGAAAAGATAGGCTTTCTTAAAATTAAATGTATTAAAAATGTTAAAAAAAACAGCACCACCACCCACAAACGGTTCAATATAGGTATCTAATTTCCCCTCCAACAACGCTTTAGGAAAATTATTATGCAACGTTGGTAAAAGCTGTGTTTTCCCACCAGCCCATTTCAAAACTGGCCCGACAATAACTGTTTTTTCATTCCCTGTTTTTTCAGTTTTTTTCATCTATGGGGAGTAAATTAACATAAAGGAAGAACAAGCTCCATACTTAACGCGTTGATGGCACTTGAAACCCACCGACCACAGGCAAACACACCCTTAGGGGTTTAAAAAATATACCACCTACGGTCCAAACCCACACCACTTTCTAAGAAAAATTAAGATTGACAAGCCAATACCAAAGAGATAGATTGTTGTTTCAGAAATACAACGAGGAAACACGAGTGACTTTTGGAGAATTATTTAAGAAATTACGAATCCGAACGAAAATGACCCTACGCCAGTTTTGCAAAAAAAACGAGTTCGACCCAGGCAATATCTCTAAACTAGAAAGAGGCATCCTACTAGCCCCCCATGATGAAAAAAAACTCAAATCATACGCCAAGGCTTTAAAAATCCGACCAAGTGACAAAGAGTATATGGAGTTTTTTGACCTAGCCGCCGGTTCCAATAAGAATTTCCCCATCAAGAATATAAAAGATCAAAACCTATTAAATAAACTTCCAGTCCTGTTTAGAACATTGGATAGAAAGGATCTTACCGAGGAGAAACTTGAAAAAATCATTCAAATTATTCGGAATGAGTCCATCGGATAAACATTATGACCTACGAGACAGTGGAAAAGGAAGCCATACACTTTCTAAATAAATATAATCCCCAAAGAATAATCCCCATTCCCATTGAAAAAATTGTGGAGCTAAAACTAGAAATTTCCATTGTTCCAATCATGGGACTGTTAAAAAATGAAGGAATTGACGCTTTTCTTTCCCACGACTGCACAGAACTATACATTGACCACGATCACTACATGGGCCAAACCAATCGAAGCCGATTCACCCTTGCCCATGAGGTTGCCCACTATGTTCTCCATAGGGACGCCATGGCTTCCATGGAAAACCTGGATAAGTGGAAAGCTCTCATTTTGAGCAATAGCGCAGAGCAAACGATGCATGAAAACCATGCCGACAATTTTGCTGCATGCCTAATGATGCCAAGACCAGAGTTAAATCAAGAGTATAGGACGCGGATTGCCACAGCCAGTGCTAGACTCAGACAAGTCGGCATAAATAAACCAGATACAAAAATGCTAATCTCCTTTATCTCTGAAGAAATTGCCCAAAAATTTGATGTATCCCCCAGGGCAGCAAAAATACGACTCTCAAAAATCTTCCTGTAATCGTTGTAATTGCTTTACAACACTCCAGTCTTATGTTGTAATTAAATTACAACATAACAACAGGAGGAAAAAATGAAAAAGAAGAAGCTACAGAAAAGCCATAAAGTACCTAAAATAATTACCGCAGAACTTAAATTAATAAAAATTTTTACAGCCATTATTGAGAGGAATTTAAAAAAACACGGATCACCTAAAGAAGCATCTCTCCAAGAGGATCTCCGAGAAGATCTCCAAGAGATTAGTAAAATACTCATTTTAATCGCCTACAAGCAAGAGGCCCATAAAGGAAAGGATTAATACACCTTGGTATCCCGTAAAAGAGCAAGAGCCCCACCCAGCAAAAGCCCTAAAAGGGCATATAAGCAAAAAAGCTTGAATAACGAATTTTTTATTCCTACTTATAGGCATAAAGCTTGAATAAAAACTGAACCCATTTACTAATTTTTCTTTGTGGAGCACAGATAATTTAAGGAAGAACCCGCCTGAAACCAATGTATTTGATCCGCATTGAGAGTATGGGCCAGCTCAATAGTCGCAGTGGAATGATCTTTATGCAAAATTTTTGCTGTAACTTTTTTACCCGGAGCCAGCGACTTTAAATCCAATACACTGATCGTATCTCCCACTCGCACAAGATCGTAATCCTTCGGATCGACAAATGTCAGAGGAAGCACACCCTGTTTTTTCAAGTTCGTTTCGTGAATACGAGCAAAGCTACGAACAATAACAACAACAGCACCTAAAAATCGAGGACTCATGGCTGCGTGCTCTCGACTGGACCCCTCCCCATAGTTTATATCCCCAACAACAACCCAAGAAAGCCCTTGGGCCTTATAAGCCCTTGCCACTTGAGGAATAGGCTCATGCTTTTCCGTTAGTATATTCAATGTTTGGCCAGCCTCTGGAGAAAATTCGTTTATCGCTCCCGTAAACATATTGTCGCTAATATTATCCAAGTGCCCCCGGAATTTTAACCATTTCCCCGCAGGGGAAATATGGTCCGTGGTGCACTTACCTTTTGCTTTTAACAAAACGGGAAGCTCTAAAAAATCCTTACCACTCCAAGAATCAAAGGGCTTTAGTAGCTGAAGCCTAGTGGAATCCTCTTCGATAACCACAGGCGCACTACCACCTTGAGGAGCCACGTGCCCCTCACTAGCAAAGATAAAACCCTTGGCAGGTAAGTCCGGTGCAGGTGCTGGTGCCTGGAGCCGAAATTTTGTTCCATCGGAAGATTCCAGCTCATCATGGAGCGGATCAAAAAAGATGGACCCACCAATACCTAAAGCCACTGTAATCTCTGGACTGGCTAGAAAGGATTGAGTGGAACGGTTCCCATCGTTTCTACCAGGAAAATTTCGATTAAAACTGGAAATAATGGAGTTGACCTCCCCCTCTTTCCTATCATCCCTATGCCACTGGCCAATGCATGGCCCACAAGAGTTCGTAAAAACAACTCCCCCTAATTTCTCTAAGGCATCCAACTGACCATCTCGCTTTACCGTTTCATATATCTGCTCACTACCCGGAGAAATATTGAGAGGCAACTTTGTTTTTAAACCTTTTCGCAAAGCCTGCTTTGCCACATCAGCAGCACGACTAATGTCTTCATAGGAAGAGTTTGTACAACTACCAATTAAGGCTGCTGTTAACTCCGAATACCCCTCCCTCTTTGCATCTTTTTTTAACTGGGAAATGGGTCGCGCTAAATCTGGAGTATGGGGCCCAACCACATAAGGCTCCAGCGTGGAAAGATCAATCTCTATTACTTGGTCAAAAAAATCTTTTGGCTTCTGGAGAACCTCCCGATCCGCAGTTAAAAGCTCTTTATTGGCAAGAGCTAGACCCGCCAAACCCTCCCTCTGAGTACTCCTCAAATAACGAGCCATGTTTTTATCGAAAGGAAAAATAGAAGTGGTTGCTCCCAACTCAGCACCCATATTACAAATCGTGCCCTTGCCCGTACAACTAATACTGTCCGCACCGTCACCAAAGTATTCCACAATTTTATTGGTGCCACCCTTTACTGTAAGTATATCTAGAACTTTTAAAATTACGTCCTTAGATGAGGCCCAACCACTAAGCTTGCCCCTTAAATGCACTCCTATTTTTTCAGGGTACTTTACCTCCCAAGACAATCCAGCCATCACGTCAGTGGCATCACTACCACCCACACCAATAGCAATCATGCCCAGTCCGCCTGCATTGGGCGTGTGGGAGTCGGTACCAATCATCATACCCCCAGGAAAGGCATAGTTTTCCAAAACAACCTGATGGATAATACCAGCCCCTGGCTTCCAAAACCCAATCCCATAACGACTGGAAGCACTACTTAAAAAATCATACACTTCTTTATTCACTTCATAGGCATAGGGCAGATCTTTCACTACACCAAAACGACCCAATAATAGATGGTCGCAATGAACCGTTGTGGGCACAGCCACTTGATCTACACCAACGCTCATAAACTGTAAGAGGGCCATTTGTGCAGTAGCATCCTGCATGGCTACCCGATCGGGTCGCAATAGTAAAAAACTTTTTCCCGCATCTAAGGCTTGGGTTTCTGGTGCGTCCAAATGCCCTAGAACTATTTTTTCCATAAGGGTGAGCGGACGGTTCAGTCGCTTGCGAACTATCTTTAGGTTCTTTTCTAGCGCTGTATAAACACGCTTTACATATTCAGTATCTGTTTCCATCCTAAGAAACCATAACCCAAAAAAAAAATCCTGCCAAGGCTCAAAGGAAGGATAGATAAGATTACAAGGCTATACCCATTGGTATCAGATTCAGCGCCTCCCTTGTGAACGCTTCCACATATCTTTTATAGCCATTCATAAAGTCATCCTCAGTGATGGAGTACTCCACATGCGGCTTTACTCCATTATTTTCCAATAGCTCCCCATTGGGTCGAAAAATAAGGCTTGTGGTTAAACGAAAGTCCAAGTCTGAGTATACGAGTGGTCCAAAGGGCTCTACTCCTCCACCAGCGCCAACCGTTTTCTGTCCAAACAAAGTGGCCCTTCCATTATCCTTCATAAAAGCAGGCATCATATCTCCCGAAGAAAAACAAAGCTCATTGATTAACAGTAATACTGGCTTTGTAAAGCGAACCTTCAACTCTTTAGGAATAAGAAGAATACCCATCTTTCCCAGTAAGTCGAACGGTGGAGTAAGAAAATCTCCTTCTTCTAATGCGTTTCGGAACATTTCCGCAAAATTGCTATAACGGAGTCGCAACGCCTGAAAAAATACCATTTCCTCCTCAGCACTCATAAACGCCATTGATTGAGTTATACCGGCCTCGTGCGCCGCCGGCTCAAAACGTCGCATCCAAGATACAGTGGGACGAACTGCAAATAATAAATCCGCTCTAGGATTCTCCACGAAGAGATCCCCTATGGCAACCACGTTTAAACCATTCCCTCCAGGATTATTTGTCTGGTCGAAGACGAGCACATCCACAGTCTCCTCTAAGTAAGCCAGCGCTATAGCAACTTCTTTTATCAGCACTTTAGGTTCCACACCATAACTAGCTATGCGAAGTAACCCTATCTTTTTCCCCTCTCTCCCGTATGTTCCCATTAAAACATTTGGAGTTTGGGATATAACCTCTGTTCCTTCCGGCAAGTCGAACATGGGCGTAGATGAACCCATATGCCTTAAACCGAAGGTTCCCAACCTGCCCAAGGAAAAATCACTTATTGATGGCAAATGGGCAATAACAGTAGGAATACTTACGGGAGGTGCATCCACAAGATCGCTTCCACTACGAACCCACACCAAGTTTGTAATTATTTTATTCTCACCCCTTGGTTGGATTTCCACAGACACCTGCCCTTGAGGAACAATATCTCCAGAAACCTGACGACGACTTGTTAATTTCGCAACTTGAAGCCGCTTATCACTTTTGGGGTTTCCTGTGGCTCTGTACTTGCCCAGCTCTTCCATGAGTTCATTGACGGACACACCACCAATACTGATAACCCTATCCCCTCTTTCAAAGGGAAACAATAATTTAGGTAATACCTTTCGGTCCACCACGTCGATAAGAACCTTGCCATTTACATAGTCGGATACAAATCCAAGCCTGGCGCTGAGATTTGAGGGAAGCTGAATGCTTACATGGGCATCTTGGAGTCCTGCCATAAAGCCAGCAATTTTATGGTAAAATTCCTTGTCAGAGGGCGCATTACGAACAATTTCTTCGTACTCACTCACATGACTTTCCCAATCCAGCCCCACGCTTTCTCTCTTCAACTGTAGTGGCGCATAGTTTTTTTCTATCGTATTGACTAGCTGGTGAAAATCAGCCAAGCGCTGCTCTTCTGTTAAGGCCGCAACTAGCTCTCCCTTTGGTATGAATAATGCAACGGTTAGTGCAACTAACATTACTTTTTTCTTATCCATTTTTCCTCCTCTTTTTAAAAGCTATCTACACTTTTTTGTTGTTACATATATAATAAAAATTAAGTTCTAAGTCAAGAGAATTAGAAAAAAAAACATGAAAGATCGTCGATAAAATGAAACAAACACGATAATCATAATTCAAAAAAAACCTGCCAAGGTTCACAAGAGAAGAGCCATGAACCAAGCTATAAAATAATAGGGCAGGTTATATGAATTTTTCGCGCCCTAGATGGCTATACTAATTGGTTCCAGCAATTTTAGTGCTTCCCCTGTGAACGCCTCCACATATCCTTTATAGCCATTCATAAAGTCATCTTCCGTAATGGAGTACTCTATATCTGGCTTTGCTCCATTATTTTCCACATGCTCTCCATTGGATCGGAAAATAAGGCTTGTGGTTAAATGAAAGTCCAACTCTGAGTATACGAGTGGTCCAAAGGGCTCTACTGTTCCACCAGCACCTGCAGTTTGCTGTCCAAACAAAGTGGCCCTTCCATTATCCTTCATAAAAGCAGGAAACACATCTCCTCCAGAAAAACAAAGCTCATTGATTAACAGTAACACTGGCTTTGTAAAACGAACCTTCATCAGTTCAGGAATCAGAAGAGCACCAATCCCTCCTGTTATGTTAAAGGGCTGAGTAAGGAAATCACCATCCTCTAATCCACTTCGGATAATTTTCGAAAACTCATTATAACGAAGCAGCAACGCCTGAAAGAATACTATTCTGTCTTCAGCACTCGTAGAATTCTCTAATGCGGATACATTTATCTTTTGTATCGACTGCTCAAAGTTTCGCATCCAAGAGACAGTGGGACGAACTGCAAAGAATAAATCTGAAGTAGGGTTCTCCACGAAGAGTGCCTCTATGGCATCCACATTTAAAACATTCCCTCCGGGATTATTTGTCTGGTCTAAGACGAGCACATCCACATTAGCTTCTAAATAAGTCAATGCTGAGGTAATTTCTGACATTAGCTTTGAATGCTCTTCCGAGTAGCTAGCTATGCGAAGCAGTCCTATCACTTGCCCCTGCCTCTCGTATGTTCCCACTAAAATGTTTTCAGTTTGCAACACAACTTCTGTCCCCTCCGGCAAGTCGAACATGGGCGTAGATGAACCAATATTCTTCAAACCCATCTCTTTTGTCAAAAAGTCCAACCTTTCACTACTCAGGGACAAATTATTTAATGGAAGATCCTCCAACGAAAGCGCTGGACGTGACTCCTCTGAAAGCCTTTCCTCTTCTGCCACAAATGCATTTATTGATGCCAAATGGGCAATGATGGGACGAACGTTTACAGGAGAGGCATTCACAAGTTCTCTTCCACTACGGATCCATACTAGGTTTGTTCTGACTATTTTATCCTCACCTCTGGGTTGAATTTCTACAGCCACCTGCCCTTGAGGAATAATATCTCCAGACCTCTGGTTACGAATGGTTAATTCTGCAGCATGGAATCGCTTATCACTTTTGGCGTTTCCTGTGGCACTGTACTTGCCCAGTTCTTCCATGAGTTTATTGACGGGCACACCACCAATACTGATAACCCTATCTCCTCTCTCAAAGGGAAACAGCAATTTAGGTAATATCTTTCGGTTCACCGAATCAATAAGAACCCTGCCATTTATATAGTCGGATAGAAATCCAAGCGTGGCCCTGTGATCTGCGGGAACCTGAATGCTTACATGGGAATCCTGAAGACCAGCCATAAAACCAGCAATTTTGTGGTAAAATTCCTTGTCAGAGGAGGCATTACGAACCAACACTTCGTACCTACTCACATGGCTTCCCCACTCCAGCCCCACGGTTTCTTTCTTCAACAGTAGCGGCGCATAGTTTTTTTCTATTGTATTGACTAGCTGATTAAAATCAGCCATGCGCTGTTCCTCCGTGAACGCTGCATTTGCTCCCTTTGACATGAATAGTGCAACGGTTATTGCAACTATTAGTTTTTTATTGTCCATTTTCCCCCCTCTTTTTAAAAGCTATCTACACTTTTTTTCTTTTTCTATGTTCTGAAATATTTAATAAAATTTGAGCCTAAAGTCAAGGGAATTATATAAAAAAAATATCATTTTCTTTTGATAACAATATAATTTTTATATTATTGCATCGCAAAATGAGTGAAATTTTTGGCATAGCGCAATGGGCTTGAACCCATAAAAAATAGTTTTTTCATGAAAAATCGTCGATAAAACAGAATCATCATAAATAAATTTTATTTTAATTTTTTTGCCGCTGCACAAGAAAATAACAAGAAGCGCAGTCACGCTAAGTCGGAGAAAACAGCCCTGTATTATGTAAAAATTTCAACTATCCGGGCAAAGACCAATCAATTTCCTCTTGCTTCCAAGACCGCAAATACTCATTTGTTTTGGAAAAATGACGACAACCAAGAAATCCGCGATAGGCAGAAAGGGGCGACGGGTGGGGTGCTTTTAAAATAATATGATGTTTACCAGAAATTACCTTGGCTTGAGCAAAGCTACCCCATAGTAAAAAAATAATTGGAGCACTTCGCTTTCCCAGGACTTCTATCACTTCGTCTGTAAATTGCTCCCAACCTTGCCCTCGATGGGAGGCTGGCGCTCCCTTCCTAACTGTGAGAACTGTATTGAGCAAAAATACTCCCTGTTCTGCCCAGTGGGTAAGATCCCCATGGCTGGGCATGGGAAGGTCCAGGTCTGTGTGTATTTCTTTAAATATATTCCGTAGCGACGGAGGTGGTGTCACGCCACGAGGAACGGAAAAGCAAAGACCATGGGCCTGGCCTGGTCCATGGTATGGATCTTGGCCAAGGATTACTACACGCACCTTTGAAACAGGGGTGTGGTTCAAGGCATTGAAAATATGTTTTCCTTTAGGGTATATCGACGATTTTTTTTTCACCTCTTGGTGGAGAAAGGATTTCAATTCTCGCATATAGGGTTTTTGAAAGGCTGGAAGGAGGGCTTGGGCCCACTCCTTCGTCAAAGAGTCCGTATTTGGTGCCCTTATTTCGTCACCATTATCATTATGGTTTTACTGTACTTGTCCCCGTAGGAAATATGGCTCTTGTCCCCAAATTGTAACGTGAGGGTGTGTTCTCCTGGCGGTAAACTTTCAAGCGTATAGTTAACTACCTTTGTATCACCAAAGTGAATGTGGGTATTATCTTTAGGAATAACGCTACCCTTGCTTACGAATCCTTTGTTAATAATTAAATGCTGGTGACCTTTTTTATTTTTTGGTGTTTTTACGGAGCCAAAATCTACGGTAACGGGAAACTGGCTACTGGAGACAGTCATCATTTTAGCTTTCCTTGGTTTCTGGCTTGATCCGAAAGCTCCTTTAACGGATCCCTCAAAGGGCCCCTTAAAGCGAATGGCGTTTTTGCCTTTATCAATAGATGCAGAGCGTCGAAGCCTAATCCTACGCGCTTCCCGTCTTGCTTGGAGTGCAGAGGAACGATCTATTTCCACTCTACCCCTTTCTACTCTCTCTCGTGGGGCTCTCTCCCTTGGCTGCCGTTCACTGCCACTGCCAATGCCTTGCGCAATGAAGGGAACTCCCAGCGCACCTAAAATCAACGTTATATATAATTTTTTGTAGTTTATAATCATAATTTTCTTTCCTCCTGTTTAGTTCTCTTATTATAAAGCAAATTGACTGTCAAGGCAAAGGCACGGAACCATACTGTGCGCATAAAGTCACGAAATACTGGAAACTAAGAAATTCCTTGATACTCCCAACACAACCTGCTAGCTCTCCATACATGAATCTACTGGCACTATTCCCAGTCTTTGCCATAGCCCTTTTCATTCCCCTAAGTGGGCTTTGGTTTAGTCACCAAAAGACAAGTTGGGAAAAAAATGTTTTTTTGCAGTTTTTTCTGACTATTAGTACGGGCCTACTCTTGGCTATCATCTTCGTGGAGTTCAGCCCCCATGCCTTCAAACACTACAATCAGTGGACGGGAGCCATAGTGGCCTTGGGCATTCTATGTACTCTTTTTTTGGATTCGTACGTTATTCCATTCCTACACAAACTACAGTATCCTCGTTGCGATCGTCCCTCTTCCCATAACCATGTCCACAGCCACAACTTGATATCCCATGAGGCTGCCTGTTGTGCTGTCGGTTGTCTTGTTGTTTGTACTTTCTTCGATGGTGTCAGCATACAATCCGCTTTCCAGTTGGGAAATAGTATTGGTTGGACCACCAGCCTTGGGCTCTTTTTCCATCTACTGCCCGACGGAATCCTTGCCTCTGGGCTCATGCTAGCTGGAGGATCTTCGAAAAAATCCGCCTCCTTGGTTTCTATTTTACTAAGCTTCTCTCTCCTTGGAGGCATCTTCACCGTCTTACTTTTGGAGTCCATTATCAGCTTTGATGCTTATATTCTCCCCTTCACCACTGGCGTTCTAACCTATGTGGTGACTACCCATTTGCTACCCATTTCCATTCGAGTAAGACTAGGTTTTTGGGGAATTTGCCTAGGCTTCGCATTTCAATTCTTCCTACACCTCGGTTTTCATTAAAAAAAGCCTTGTTTTTCCAATTCAAACAATCTTAAAATGATTATAAAAGGAGGATCGGAGGTTTTTTGTCTCCATCCAAACAAAACTAAAAAATAATCATTAAGGAGAATGTTATGAAATCAAAATGGAAAAATAAATATGTTAGTGTCAGTGCTGTATGCGCCCTGCTTTTTCTCTCTGCCAGCTTCCTCTCTGGAAGTCAGAGTGCTCTCGCCAGTGGATATAGCGGCGACGGTATGGAAGAGGAAATGGTGGTGGTTACAGCCAATCGCCTTTCTACAAATGTAAATAATGTTGCTAGTTCCACCACTACGATAGAGGTAGATGGAACCATACTGGAAAGCTACAACACCGTTCAAGACCTACTACAACAGGCAGTGGGAGTTGAGATTTTTAGTGCTGGCGGATCTGGACAACTGTCCTCTATCTTTATTCGTGGTTCCTCATCGGAACACACCTTGGTGCTGATTGATGGTATTGAGGCAAACGACCCCTCAAATCCAGCTAGAAGCTTTGATTTTAGTCGCTTGAAGCTCTATGATGTGGATAGGATTGAAATTGTACGCGGTCCGCAGAGCGTGCTCTATGGCTCCGATGCCATGGGTGGCGTGGTAAACATTATCACGAAAAAAGGACAGGGCAGACCAGCTCTAAGTGTAGACCTAGAGGGCGGTTCCTATAAATCCCTATCAGGAGCTGTGGGGTATTCAGGTGGTGACCCAGACTTAAATTTTCGAGTTTCTGGCGGTTATTCCCTTACTGATGGTTTTTCCGCAGCAGTCGAAGACGAAGATGACGACTTTGAGAAAGATGGCCACAAGCAATTCGACCTCTCCCTACGTGTAGGTAAAAAACTAGGAATGTCTACGGATATGGAATTCATTACAAGGTACTCGAATTCCAATGTAGATATAGACGGTGGCGCAGGATTAGATGGTGCTGATGCTGAAGCAGAGACAAAGGAGCGACAGTATCGCCTCCAGGGAAGAACATTCTTTATGGATGATAAACTGGAGACAATCCTAGCCGGGAATTTCACTCAAACCGATCGTAAGTACACAGTTCTCGCTAATGAAACGGACTGGAAGGGCAAGAACTGGAAGTTGGAGTTATTAAATAATCTACACTGGAGCAAAGTACATACCCTTTCTTTAGGTCTGGAATACGAAACGGACTCCATACAGTCGCATGGAAAAGAAGATGCAGACTTTAACTCAAAAAGTATTTTCCTCCAAAGCCTCCACAACTGGAACTCTCTGTTTGCTTCCTTTGGTGTTCGCCACGACATCCATTCCGAATCAAAAGAAAATACCACCACCTACCGTATAGCCCCTGGAATGAAATTCGAGTCCACGGGTACTATCTTGCGCGCAAGCTATGGCACAGGAATAAAATATGCCTCACCATACGCTCACGCCTTAAGTGAAGACTTGGAGCCAGAAAAAGTTCGAAGTTGGGATATTGGCGTGGAGCAACCATGCCATGGGCATAACTTTCAGCTGAGCTATTTTCAAAATAGCTTTACTGACAAATTAGCTCATGACCCTACTGACACTGATAATCCCAATTCGAGAACGAACCTAGGTGATGATGTGGATACTGGCGGCATCGAGTTCCAGGCTCATATAAAATTACCTTATAAATTACACCTAACAGGTAATTTTACCCATTTGACGAAAGGTGATGATCTGGTACTTAGGCCTAAAAGCTCTGGATTTGCTCGACTGAACTATCGTCCCACTCCAAAGATCACAACCTCAGGAAGTTTCCGTTATGTGGGTTCTCGACCGAAGTATAGCAGTGAAGAAAAGTCGCCCTCCTTCTCCGTCCTAGACCTCATAGGAGAATACAGCTGGTCAGAAGGAAAGATTGCCTACATCAAGGTCGACAATCTACTGGATAAAGAATATGAAGCGGTAGATGGGTATGGCACCCCAGGATTATCCTTTTATGGAGGAGTGCGCTTGAAATTCTAAATGTTATTGTATATATTTGGACCCTATGATTTTAAAGTCCTCTCCTATTTTACTCTCCATGCTACTCCACCTTGGGGTAGCCGCTGGAATGATAGGGGGAGGGCTTTTAGGTTTTTGGATCCCTTTTTCTACTATTACTGTCCAAGAGGGCTCACCCATTGCCATTATCTCTCCTATTGAAATAGAGCTAAGCAGCCTCCCTAAAGCACAGCTACCTTCCCCACTCAAACCAAGTCTTAAAAAAAAATCCCGCAGCATGGGAGCAAAGGGTTCTGCTACAGGCGAGATAACGCCCTTCTATCCCCGTATTGCTCAAAGGTTAGGGGAGGAGGGACGGGTGGAGATTACCCTACATACAGGCCCTTCTGGCACCGTTACAAGCTATACAATTAACCGATCCAGTGGATCCCGTCATTTGGACCGGGCTGCCGTAGCTGCCGTAAAAAAAGCTAAATTTCGCCGACCCACTGAAAAAATAACCTTTGTTTTTCAACTTTCTCCTAAATAATCTTTTTGTGGCGCCGATAGGGTAGAAACAACATACAAAAGAAAGGAGATATCATGGAGCTTTCCTTAGAAAATATGGAAGTAGTGGATAGAGCGCTTTTAGAGGAAAATTATGGGGGTAGCACCGATATACTCCAAACAGCCATAGAGAGCTTTCTCGATACCTACATGGATACGTTACACAAGATCCACTCGGCTATAGAGGGTATGGATGCGGAGGGCGTACGTCAAGCAGCCCATATGCTCAAAGGTTCGGTTAGTTATGTGGGTGGTGCTAGGGCGATGGCCGTGGCAGATGCGCTACAAAATGCTCAGGATATGGATAGTATGGATTCCTTAAAAGATGTCTTGGATCAAGAGATGAAGGATCTATCCCAAGAATTGCAAAAATTACATGCACAGCTAGAAGCTAGCGCAGCTTAAATATTTCTTTAAACAGGGCATTGCTCTACTTGCATTATAACAGCACTACAAATAACATACTATTTTAGTCTTATTAAAAAATAAAATTTTTTCTGATATTTTCATATATTACTTGCAAAATTCATATATTTTTTATATGGTAGTACTTCTTGTATTAATTACAAGTACAAGAAAGCAGAAAGGAGCATATAAAAACCATGCCAATAGAACAACAGCGAAAATTTCTGGTGGACAAACACCGCCGTCAACTAGATATGCTTGCAGAGGTGGGCATCAGCCTACAAAACCTACTCCAATCTAACGATCTCTACTCAAAAATTATAGAAATTATCCAAAGCCGATTCCATTACTATCATATGAGTCTCTGGACGGTGGACGACCAACAAGAAGTAGCCACCCTGCAAGCCCATAGTGGTGCCCATGCCTATAATTTCTCTCCCGGCTTTCAGATAAAAGGTCAGGGAATCACCGCCTACGTCATTTCCACCCAAAAAGCCTACCTCAGTAATAACGTTTCCACAGACAGCAAGTATACAAGTCTAAATTTTCCCACAGAAACAAAAAGTAGCTTATGTATTCCCGTACTCTCGCTGGATGGCAAGCTATATGCTCTTATCAATATTGAGTCCATGGAGATGAATGCATTTGATCAGGATGACCTCCACGTTATGCAAAGTGTGGCTGCCCAGGTCTCCCTTGCTCTTAGCAATGCATTTTTCTACAACGAAATAAACGACTTTAATAAGCACCTCAAGGAAAAGATTGAAGATAAGACTAAGGAACTGCGCACTGCCCATGAGCGTATTTTACTCCAGCAACGCATGCTAAAAAAAGAAAACCAGGTGCTCAAAACAATCGTAAAATCGTATAACGACAAAGGAGATATTTTAGGAAAATCTCATCCCATCAAATCTCTTTTATCCATGATTGACAAGTTGGCTCCCACGGACGTTACAGCACTGATTCATGGAGAAAGTGGTTCTGGGAAAAAACATGTGGCCCATCGTATTCACCAGTATTCGGATAGAACGAAGCTTCCTTTTGTACAGGTCAACTGTGGCACCACTCAAAAATCTTTATTGGAGAGCACCCTATTTGGATATGAAAAAACTTCTAACGGCGCTAAAAAAATTGGAGCGCTGGAGGCCGCAGATGGTGGTACCCTATTTATTGAAGAGATTGAGTCCATGAGCCTCCCTATCCAAGCGAAGCTGCTACGCTGTCTACAGGAAAAGGCAATCCAATCCTCTTCCAAAAAACATCCAACTCCCGTGAATGTGCGCTTAGTGAGTGCCACAAGTCGGGATCTGGAGCAAGAGGTAAAGGAGGGTAATTTTCGAGAGGATCTTTTCTATCGCATCAACACCATTACCTTGCGTATGCCACCACTACGGGAGCGCCCAGAGGATATTCCCCTTTTATTAGACTATTTTTTAAATAACTCGAACAATTCAAACAAATCCAATGGTTTAAAAATTAGCAACCGTGCCTTAGAGGCCCTCCAAGCCTATCGCTGGCCGGGTAATGTACGCGAGCTGAAAAATACGGTAGAGCGACTCACAATACTCACAGACGGAGATACGGTTCGTCTGGATGAATTACCTTTTAGCATTCGTATGTCTCAAAAAAATGAAGGTTCCAACGAGGGTCGAGGCTCTGTGGTTTCCCACAATGTAAAACACATGACGTTGGATGAGTTAGAAAAGAGTCATATTTTACAAATGTTGTCCTATCAGTCCGGCAATAAAACAAAAACCGCAAAAGCACTGGGCATCACCATTAAAACCCTTTATAATAAATTACATCACTACGGAATATTCGGTAAAGATAAAGCAAACAAAATAAACACACCAAGGGAGACCACACTCAATGACAACAAAGCAAACCACAAAAACTAAAATGGGAAAAATGAACAATAAAAATTTCCGTCAGACTGCTGACGCAGAAACCTTCTATCGCTTTGTTCATGAAAATGACCTTAGGACTGAAGCTTATGCATCACTGCAACGCGCCCGGGCTGCCAGAAAAAATGCCATGGCCGCAAAAAGTCCACTAAAGCAATAAGAGTCGTTGAGAAATGTCTAAGATAAAATTACTTATCGCTGATGGATTTGCTCCCCTAGGACTACAACGACTAGAGGAAAGCAACCTCTTCACCGTGAGCCTACACAAGGGAATCACCAAGGACGAACTCCTAAAAGTCCTACCCGAACAAGACGCCATTATTATTCGTAGTGCAACGAAATTAACAAAAGATTTAATAGAGAGTGGTACAGAACTAAAAGCTATTATGCGTGCAGGTAGCGGTGTGGATAATATCGATGTGAGTTCTGCCACAGATAAAGGTATTTTTGTTTTCAATACACCTGGGGCAAATAATAATGCCGTAGTGGAACTTACCTTGGGCTATATTTTTGCTTTACTAAGAGAGCTACCACGAGCCACATCTGGCATGAAAAAAAATATGTGGGAAAAAAAAGCACTGGTGGGAGGAGAGGCTTTAGATCGCTCCTTAGGAGTGCTGGGCTTGGGTGCAATTGGATCTCTCGTGGCTCAGAAGGCTCGAGCACTGGGTATGGAACTATTTGCCTATGACCCTAGAATGGCAGATCTTCAAGTAGACCCATCCACAAAGAAATGCTCCACTATCAACGAGGTATTTGAAAAATCTTCCATGGTTAGTGTGCATATTCCTCTCGCAGAAAATACAAGACATTCCATAGGCACGGAGCAGTTTCAAAAAATGGCAAAAGGTTCCTATCTTATCAATTGCTCCAGAGGGGGCATTGTGAAAGAGGACGATCTTCTTTGTGCACTGGAAGACGGCACCCTTGCAGGTGCTGCCATGGATGTTTTTGAAGCAGAACCTACTAATAACGAGAAGCTCGTGGCCCATCCAAAATTTATTTGTACTCCCCATATTGGTGCGAGCACAAAAGAAAGTCAGAAAAAAGTGGCTCTTTCCGCTGCCGATAGCTTAATCAAATATTTTAGCGATGGAAATACAACAAACGCTATCAATAAAAATAGGATAAATTAATGAGTACTGTAGCAGTTATTGGAGCACAATGGGGTGATGAAGGTAAGGGCAAGGTGGTGGACTTCTTTGGGCAACAGGCAGACATGGTGGTGCGCTTTCAAGGAGGCAATAACGCTGGCCATACGATTGTTGTGGATGATGAAAAAATAATACTCCACCTCATCCCCGCGGCAGCACTCCATGCAAACAAAACCTGCTTAATTGCTAACGGCGTAGTTGTGGATGTGGAAGCCCTCCTAAAAGAAGTGGACGACTTGAAAAGCAAGAATTACCTCCAAACGTCAAAACTATATGTGAGTAACCAGGCTCATGTAATTATGCCCTATCATAAAATTTTAGATAAGCTTCGGGAGAATCAAGAAAACTCCACCACTATCGGCACAACAGGGAAAGGGATTGGTCCCGCATACGCAGATAAAATATCCCGAACTGGAATTCGTTGTGAAGATCTTCTCCAGCCGGAATACCTAAGACATCGCTTGGAGGAAATTTTACCTGAAAAGAATCATCTTATTGAACATTTTTTTTCCCATCCACCACTGAAACTGGAACCCCTGTTGGAAGAACTCCTAAAACTAGGGGAAAAGCTCCAGCCGTTCTTAAGAAATACATCTCAGCTCATCCATGCTGCCTTAAAAGAAAATAAAAAAATTATGTTGGAAGGCGCCCAAGGTGCGCTCTTAGATATTGACTATGGAACCTATCCCTATGTAACCAGTTCCAACACCACTAGCTCTGGAGCTTGTACGGGTAGTGGCTTGCCTCCATCGAGCATAGATGAGGTAATTGCCATTACCAAAGCATACACCACACGAGTGGGTGAAGGACCCTTTCCAACGGAACTCACCGACGATACAGGAGATCTTCTCCAAAAAGTAGGCAAAGAATTTGGTGCCACCACGGGGCGCACACGACGTTGTGGGTGGCTAGACCTAGTGGCCCTTCGCCAGACAAAAGACATATGCGGCTTCACGGGACTAGCCCTTACAAAAATAGATGTCCTACAAGCAGTGAAAGAAATAAAGGTATGTGTTGCGTACAAACTCGATGGCAAAACGATTACTGCTCCACCCTCTTCCACACAAGACCTGGCCCGTGTGGAGCCCGTATATAAAACATTCCCTTCTTGGAAAACCGATATGAGTAAAATAAAATCTCCAGAAGATATACCCAAGGAATTACAGGACTATATCGATTTTATAGAAGAAACACTGGAAACAAAAGCAGTGCTGCTTTCCATGGGACCCGACCGCAACGATACCCTCACTCTAATCAATCCCTTTTAGTTATTTCTTTACTAATTTTGTAATCACAATTTCTATTCGTCGATTACGTTGCCGACCCGCAGGTGTTTTGTTGGAAGCTATGGGGTGACCATTGGCGTACCCACCGGCAGAGATACGACTTGCAGGAAACTTATACCTGGCAATTATATAGCGTACAATCCAAGCAGCCCTAGCACCGGAAAGCTCCCAGTTGCTGGGATATCTACTATTTTTCAGCACAGGGGTGGAATCTGTATGCCCCTCCACATGCACCACATAGTCTGTTTTGCTCAGCAATTGAGATACTTGGTTGATCAGTACAAGGTATTTTCTTTTAATTTCAGCCTTTCCCGGATAAAACAAATCATTTGCCACTAGGCGAATCACTAACCCATTGTCCTCATAAACCAATTCAAAAATATCTTTTAAATCTGTGGTCTGCATTTGAAGGGCAATGGAATCCTCTATACTGCGAGCTAAATTTTCTAGTTCCCTATTATCCACAGGCTCCGCATTCATCTTGCCCATGGGAAGATCCATAATCCGCCCTCGTAAAGAATACCGGTCTCGTACACGAACAGCGGAACCCACCCCCAAGTCCAGCTTTCCCGGAGGGCCAAAGAAATTCCTCTGAATAGAGGTAACTATTTTTTTAATTTTAGATTTATCTTGATTGGCAATAGCGTACATCACCACAAAAAAAGCAAATAAAAGAGTGATAAAATCTGCGTAAGATATAACCCAACGTTCTAAATTTATATGTTCTTCTTTTTTTCTCCTCAAATCAACTTTCCTCGGTGGAACGAAGATCAGGTTCTAGGAAAACTTCCAGCTTGTCCCTAAGAAAATGCGGATTTAAGCCCTCTTGAATACCATTAATACCCACTCGAATGATTTCACCATGGTAGGACAGTAGCGCTGCCTTACGCTTAATTTTTGTTCCCAGTGGGATAAACACAAGGTTTGCAAGCCCCACACCGTAAATGGTGGCAATAAACGCCACTGCAATACCAGAACCTATCTGATCCGGATTATCTAAACTCTGCATTACAAAGATCAAGCCTAATACTGCACCTAAAATCCCAATCGTGGGAGAATAACCACCTGCACTTTCCCAAACCTTACCCGAGGACTCTATTTCGTCGGCATCTATATTGATGTTGGATTCCAGAATTTCTGTAACCGTGGCAGGATCAAAACCGTCAATTACATATTTTAAGGCAAAACGAAACCTGTCATCCACAATACTCTCCCGTATTCCCTCTACCGCTAGTATTCCTTCTTTTCGAGCTAAGGAAGCCACCTTGAGAATTTCCTCTATAAGCCCCCGGTGATCTAAATTCACATTATTAAACGCTACCTTCAGGCCCTCATTAAACGCCTTCTTTATATCTTTAGTAGGAAAACTCACCAAAACAGCTCCAAATGTGCCACCAACAACAATCAGAAATGCCGAAGGACCATAAAGAGCTGTAAGTGGCAGGTGCTCCAAATGTGCCCCCAGCAACACTGCTCCAATTCCTAACGTCAAGCCTCCAATAGTTGCTAAATCCACTTATTCCTTCCTCGTATAAGCACACTGAAAGCACTTTTGCTTGTACTCAGTGGCTAGGCGTATAACTTCTTCCACACTCTCTCGTACCATTATCTTCTCGTTATCCAAGGTTAATAATGTGTCAGGAGTTGACTCCAGGTATTTGATTAAATCCACATTTATGATAAATTCTTTATTATTGAGCCTATGTAATTTTATCATACTATTTTATTCTAACAATCCGTATGGTAGTGTCAATATGGAAAAAGCAAAACTCCAATAAACGATGGACTCATTTAAACTCAGTACAAATTTCACTCCTAAGGGAGATCAGCCAAAAGCGATTAAAGAGCTCTGTGAAGGAATAGAGTCCAAAAAAAAACACCAAGTCTTATTGGGAATAACAGGTTCTGGAAAAACCTATACCATGGCCAATGTTATTGCAAAGCTCAATTGTCCAGCCCTAATTGCAGCTCCCAATAAAACGCTAGCTGCCCAGTTGTATGAGGAGTTTAAAGAATTCTTCCCTGAAAATCATGTACACTATTTTGTTTCCTACTATGATTTCTATCAGCCCGAGGCCTATATTCCCTCCACAGACACGTTTATTGAAAAAGACTCTCAAATTAATGAGGAAATAGACAGGCTTCGCCACGCAACCACCCATTCCCTTTTATCCCAAAAAGATATTATTATCATAGCCAGTGTTTCTTTTATCTATGGTCTGGGCTCACCAGAAGTATATAAAAAACTCCATGTGGAAGTAGAGGTAGGCCAACGGATAAAGCGTAAAAAACTCCTGGAAAGCCTTGTGGAAATACTCTACGAACGCAACGACATGGATTTTCACCGAGGGAGCTTTCGAGCACGAGGAGACACGGTGGAAATTTTCCCTGCCTACGAAGAGGACGTTGCCATACGGGTAGAGTTTTTTGGAGATGAAATAGACAGCATTATTTTAGTGGACCCTTTGAGAGGTGTGCCCATTCGAAAGTTACAGCACGTATCCATTTATCCAGCCTCCCACTATGTTACAGAAGCCAGTAGCCGGAAAAAAGCCATCACTACCATACAGGATGAACTTAGGGAGCGACTCCAAGCCATGCGTGCCATAGAAAAGGAGGGAGAAGCTCGTCGATTAGAACAACGCACTTTATACGACATAGAAATGATGGAGGAGTTGGGCTACTGCCAAGGAATTGAAAATTACTCTCGCCATCTGAGTGGTCGACCCACGGGCGCTCCTCCTCCCACGCTTTTGGAATACTTTCAAAAAAACTTCCTTATGATTGTGGATGAAAGCCATATTACAATTCCCCAAATTGGAGGCATGTACCGAGGAGATAGGGCTCGAAAAATGAACTTAGTGGAGCATGGATTTCGTCTGCCCAGTGCTTTGGACAATCGTCCATTAAATTTTGAGGAGTTTGAACAAATCACAGAAGAAAATGCAAAAGGAGTTATTTATGTGAGTGCCACTCCGGGTGATTATGAATTGGAAAAAACAAAGGGAGAGTATGTGGAACAAATCATTCGTCCCACGGGTCTCTTGGATCCAAAAATATATGTGAGGCCCGCTCTTACTCAAATTGAGGATCTATTCAAAGAAATTCAAGCACGCACTCAAGTGCCACCTGGGACAGAACCATCTCGAGTGCTCGTAACTGTTTTAACTAAAAAATTCGCTGAAGACCTCACTACCTACCTTCTTAAAAAGGGTGTTCGGGTTCGATACCTCCATTCAGATGTGGAAACTTTGGATCGTATTGAAATTTTGCGAGATCTAAGGAAGGGAATTTTCGACGTATTGGTGGGAATCAATCTCCTTCGAGAAGGCTTAGACCTACCTGAAGTGTCTCTTGTGGCTATTGTGGACGCAGACAAGCCGGGTTTTCTACGCAGCAACCGTTCCCTTATCCAAACAATTGGGCGAGCTTCCCGAAATGTAGATGGAACTGTCATTTTATACGGGGATAAAGTTACCAGCAGCATGAACTATGCTATCCAAGAAACACAAAGGCGGCGAGACGTTCAATTCCAATATAATAAAAAACATGGCATCACCCCAGAAACCATAAAAAAATCACTGCGACTCTCTTCATTTAAAAACCAACGAAAACAAAAAGATGAAAAAACAGTCCTCCACAATGTTTCTGAATTCCAGCACTTAAAATCCATCCATGAAGTTCGACAGGAAATAAAGTCATGGAATAAAAAAATGATCACTGCTGCTCAAGAAAGGAACTTCGAGTACGCAGCAAAATGTCGAGACAAAGTACAGCAGCTCAAAAAGCTAGAACTCAAACTCCTATCCCTGGAATAAAAGCAAGAAAACCGTCGTGATTATTTCTTATCCTCTGGTGTGGACGGAATGTCGTAGTATACATATTCCTCGTTTTTATAGTTCCTTAGGGTAATGACGTTCTTCTCCTGCTTGACCACATAGGAGGGAATCAGGGGGATTTTTCCACCGCCGCCTGGGCAGTCCACCACAAAGTGAGGAACGGCAAGACCAGAGGTCCAGCCACGAAGGGCTTCTATGATTTTCACTCCCACGCTAATGGGTGTGCGAAAGTGGGAAATTCCTTGGGCCATATCGCATTGGTAAATATAGTAGGGTCGAACACGCATCATTAAAAGTTTATGATTGAGTTCCTTTACCACCATGGGATCGTCGTTGATGCCCTTGAGAATCACCATTTGGTTGGAGATGGAGCAGCCAGCGTCCGAAAGCTTACGGCAAGCGTCCATGGCCTCCAGGGTACATTCCTTGGGGTGGTTGAAGTGGGTGTTCACAAATACGGGATGGTGTTTTTTCACCATATAAATAAAATCGTCGTTAATTCTTTGAGGAAGGGTAACCAGGTTACGGGTTCCGAGGCGAAACATTTCAATATGGGGCATATCCCGTAAAGATCCAAGAATATAGTCTAGGCGTGCATCGCTGTTGGATAGGGGGTCTCCGCCAGAAATCACCACGTCCCGAATTTCTGGGTGGGTGCGGATATAGTCTAGGCCAATGTCTAACTGACTCTTTTGGGCAGCGCTGCTGGGATCCGATACCTTTCGTTTTCTGGTGCAGTGGCGACAGTACATGGCACAATTATGGGTGGTATAGAAAAGTACACGGTCCGGGTAGCGGTGGGTAATGCCGGGAACGGGCATATCCTTTTCCTCTCCAAGGGGATCTTCTAACTCTGTGGGGTGGATGGTGAGCTCTCCCATTTTAGGCACGGCTTGCATGCGGATGGGGCAATTGGGGTCATCGGGGTCCATCAGGGCAGCATAATAGGGTGTGATGGACATATTAAACATTTCCACAGAGGCGGTGTAGGCTTGGCGTTCATCGTCGGTTACGCGAATAATCTTTTGTAGGCCCTCCATGGTACGAATGCGATTGCGTTGTTGCCAGGTCCAGTTGTCCCAGTCCTTTTGTGCTGCACCAGCCCAAACCGACCGTCCTGCCGTTGGGAAGTGCTTCATCACATTGGGGTGCACAGGATTTAACTCTTGTTTGGGTGTAGGCACCACCCTGAGCTCAGGTTTTTTCTTTGGATTTTCCAAAACGTTCTCCCTCCACTACTATACAATAAATATACATTCAGGTGAATATGGATCAAGAAAATAAACAGGAAGAATTAAAAAATAGGGCACAGCAAGTCCATACTGGCTCTGGCGTATACCGCATGATGGGGAAAGGTGATGAAATCATCTATATTGGCAAGGCCAAGAATCTCAGATCCCGTGTATCCTCTTATTTTCAAAAGTTAAGCGACCCCAAAACAAAAGTGCTCGTGAGCAGGATTGAGGATTTCGACGTTATTCTTACAGACTCTGAGGCAGAAGCGCTCATCCTAGAGTGCATCCTTATTAAAAAGTATAGTCCCCGCTATAACGTGATGTTAAAGGACGACAAATCCTATCCATACCTGGTAGTAGATTTTCACCATAGTTTTCCCAAGCTCACCTATACACGGCGATTTAAACAAACAAAAGACATGATGGTATTTGGTCCCTATGTTTCCTCCGGTTCCCTACGACAAACCATTGAGCTTCTCAGTCATTCCTTTCAGTTGCGTGAGTGTACAGATACGGAGTTTGCCAATCGTAGCCGACCCTGTATCAGTCATCAAATGGGATTCTGTAGTGCTCCCTGTACCAACCTGATTACCGCAGAAAATTACAAGAAAGATTTGGAAATGGCTCTAGAAATTTTAAAGGGACGAAGCAAGGAAACCGTAGAGGAATTGAGAAAAAAAATGAACTCTCTTTCCAAAAAAATGGAATATGAATTGGCAGCAAAGGTACGGGATCAAATTCAGGGGCTGGAAACTTTGCTCTTCAAAGAGGAGCAAAAGGTCACAAAAAATACGAACAATAAATTAGGGCAGGTGGATATGGATGTGATTGGCTTTTGTAGAAAAGAAAACACCGCTTGCCTGTCTATTATTTTTTTACGAGGAGGAAGCATCGTTGATTCTAGTAATTTTATTTCCCATTACTTGGACGATATGAGTGCAGAGGAAATCTTAGTAAATTTCTTAGGACAACTCTACCTCACAGATAATAGGTTTCCTCAGGAAATACTCTCATCAAACAAAAAGAAGCACCCGCTTGGTATGATCCCCAAAGCCCCTCCCAGCGAAATACTTCTTCCCACAAACTTAGAGGAATTTGTGGAATCTAAAAAATCATTGAGCACCTCCAAGAACATACAGCTCCTGAAAGAAAGCTTATCTCAGCTAGGTTTTTCTTCAAAAATCACAGAATCCAAGCGAGGTGTAAAATATAAGCTAGCAAAAATGGCTGAAAAAAATGCCTCCAATGCCTTAACAGCAAGAAAAGAAGAAGACCACAATATCTACAAAACTCTCACGGACATAAAGGTAAAATTAAAGTTACAAAACTACCCCAGGCGAATTGAATGCTTTGACATTTCCAACCTTGGAGACAAAGGCATAGTGGGTTCCTGTGTTACGTTTATTGAGGGAAAACCTGATAAAAAACTCTATCGTCACTACAAAATTAAATCCGTGCATACACAAAATGATTTCGCCTCCATGGAGGAGATACTCACCCGAAGATTAAAGAAAAGCAGTAAGTATGGGTCCATGGAACAGGAAGCTCCAGATCTGGTGATTGTGGATGGTGGTAAAAGCCAACTTGCTATGGCTGTGGAAGTAATGAAGGAATTGGATATTACGGGTATTGATCTTGCAGCTCTAGCCAAGAGTAAAGTTGTCTCAGATTTTAAAAGTAAAAAAATAGAAAAAAGTATGGAACGGGTATTTAAGCCGGGTAGGAAGAATCCAATTCCACTCACACCCGGTTCTAAAATGTGCTTGCTCTTAGAACGAATACGAAACGAAGCTCACCGCTTTGCCATTACACTCCAACGTAAGCAACGTACGCTTCCTAAAAAGTGATACTATAATAAATTTTTCAAGCCTGTACGAGCCCGGTAGCTACATTCATAGCAACGAACCACTTCATTGGTCACCAGATTAATAAAGTCTGCAAAATAGCTAAACTGCAGTTGATTGCCACAAATGGGACATATTTCCAACTGCCGAATCACCTCTTCCTTAGAAGCCGTGTGATCTACATAGGATTGCAGTTCCTCTTGCTCTCCTGAAAAGTCAAAATCTCCATCTTCGATATCTTTCATACACGACCTCCATAAGGGAATAATTACCGATTATTTATTTGTCGGGCCGTTGGAGTAAAAACTTGAGAGAAAAATATATTTTATCGAATAGCGTGTATGGAAATGGTGTCTAGCTGTGGAGCTTCTTTTGCTTTATTTGGCTGTATTATTAGAATCGACCAATGGAGAAGTGCACCCTGTAGCGGTCCGGGTCTGTTGAACTCACACCGTCTCCCCTATCGGATATTTGACCTAATTTATAGGCTAAGTCTAGGTTCACGGAACCAACGGGAGTCTCATACCGGACACCCACACCCAAGCTATGCCTAAGATCGAGGAGTCTCAGGACATCCACAGAGAGATTTCCTGCATCCCAGAAAATGCCCAATCCCAGTGCTTCTCTTAGGGGGAATTGTAGTTCCCAGCGGTAGTTTATCAGGTGTAGGGTTCCATTAATATTTCTTTGGGTTTCCACTTCTAGGGAATCATATTTATAGCCTCTTAGCGTGCTTGTACCTCCCAGGCGAAAGAGTTTTATTTTCGGTACTGGTCTGTCTAAAACATTGGATCGTTCAAACCCTATGTTCATACCAAAGCTAAAGACAAAGCTATGGCCCAGATCAATGTATGCACTATTATTGGAAGTGAACCTGTGATAGCCCACGGACTTTTGAGAGCCTAAAAATTCGGTAGCCAGTTCCATTTGATTGATGGAAAGGAAACCAGTGGATGGATTAAAAGGGTTATTTCTTGAGTCTAGGGCAATTCCAGCGGTTAAGGAGCCAATGGTGTCCTCTTCATTATACTCTTCGTCTTTTGCATTAAAGGAATGTACTTGCTCAAAACTATATTTTAAGGATGTGGATATTTTTTTTGTTAGGTCTCGACGAAGCTCTACGGATCCTTTGCTAATGGAGGCGTCGAAGTTCGTGAATCTGCGTTTAAAAAAGATCACGTTCGTAAAAAGTCCAATCCTTTGACTAAGAAAATAGGGTTCCTTAAAGCCGGCGTTGACATTATACTCCAGAAAATCAAAGTCCACTAATCGTCGATTAAGGGAGGCATTTAAATTCACAGTTCGATGCATTCCTCCTAAGTTATTGTAGGAAGATCCAGCAAAAAATCGAAGTCCCACATCTGTTCTGTAGCCATAGCCCATTTCAAAAGTTCCTGGAATGCTTTCATCTAAGAACACTAAAATATTGCGAACATTGGGTTTATTACTAGGTTCTGCCAAGCGAAATACAGTGGAACGAAATAGGCCCAGCCTGCGTAATCGATCTTCTCCTTCGGAAAGTTTTTCTTTTGTTAGTATATCTCCTGTGGAAAAAGGCAGTTCTCTGGTGATTACAATAGATCTTGTTTTAGTATTGCCTCGAATTTTAATTTCTCCTGCATGAATTAAAGGACCCTCTTTAACGGTTAGCTTTATATTAACCTGAGATTGATCTTTAGAATATCTTGTGATAGAAGATTTCTTTTTTTCATCAATAATCACTTCAAGGTAGCCAATATTTTTATATTTTTCTTTTAGTTCTTCCACACCACTGCCAAAGCGAAATACATTAAATGGCATGTTTTTTTTAATCCCCAGAATATTTTTAACTTCTTCCTTGGGTATGGCCGTTACTCCGTCCAGCTCAATGGAAGAGACCGTAGTTTGTACTCCCTCTGTGAAAAAGAGTATAACATCCACCCGTTCTTTTTCTTTAGAAAATTTGTATTTTACCAAATCTAGCTTTGCGGATAAGTGACCCAGTGATTTTAAATGCTCAGCTAAAAGATCACCAGCCTTTCGGATACCTTCATCTTGAAAATATAATTTTTGAACTAAATTGGGACAAAAGGAAATGAATAAATCCGATGCTTCTTTTATGGGAATGGTATAAATACCTTCCAATGAGAAGCTAGTTATTCTAATTCTTTTTCCTTCCTTTACAATAAAGCTGACATGCTGTATACCTCTTTTTCCATCCTGCCTAGTTACCGTTTTTATTTTCAAATTCACTAGACCCACTTGGTTATAGGCACGGATAATTCGTTCTCGTGCGGCATCCAGATAGTCTTTATCGAAACCCACTTCCTTTACTTCGCTCACATAGCCAAGCAGTTCTTTTTTGCTAAATCGTTTATTGTTTCTGAATCCAAATCGTATTCGAGGTCCGTAGGTCACCTTGATATTCATCATTGCAGATTCTTCATTGTTTTTAATGCTAATTTCCGTTACGGGTTCTTTCGTGATCAAAAAATCTTTTTCCAGCAGCCACTCTTTGAGTTTGTTGATAGCTGTTTTTATTTCCTTCCTATCCAGTCGGTCTCCTGCTTTAATATCAATAGCATCAAGAGCTTGTTTGTTTAATTTCTTTCTCAAAGATTTGTCTTTAATGAGAAGCATGGTGGAAAGGTTGATTTTTTTAATAATAACAGGCTTGCCTTCTTTAATTTCCAATCGGAATATGCCGGATCGGGAGAAAGAAGTTTTGATTTTAGTTTTAAAAAATCCTCTGTACTTATAAAGTTCGATTATACTTTTTTTAATGGCCTTTATTTTCCGCGGACTTACATCATCACCAACCTTCAGATTGCCTGCAATTATTATTGTTTCTTCAGAAATCTCTGCTTCACCGCTAATTTCTATGGAATTTATTTTATTCGCGCCATGCCCATTCGGAATAGCCAAAGTAAAACAAAACAGCAACCAAAAGTGAGATTTCTTAATCAATAGTCTCATTTAAAATTCCATTTAAACTTAAAGTCAGCACCAAAAGAAGATCGGGATCCTTTAATAGTTGGGTCTGGCTTTTCTTTATATATACTAGTGATGGATATTTTCTGGCTCAAATGGTACTCAATATTTGCATCAAACTCCTCCCCCTGAGCAACGCCAACAGTTGTGCCGAAGGAAGCATCCATATTATTTAACAGTCTAGTTTTTAGCAAAATTTTTGGCACAGCAAACTCAGGCACGCTCTTAGGGCGCACTATATTTGCTTCGTTCTGAATAATGGTCGGTGATATTTGTATATTTACTCCAGTAGTTTGCAACTCTTCGTTTATCTTTAGTTGGTCTAGCAGCATGGAGCCCACTTCTGCATAAGTGATGGTGCTTAAACGACTATTATCACCAGATCGATTATTGTTTTTTTCTACAAATCCAAAAGCCAGTAAAGAAAGAATATCTTCTTGGGGCAACTCTGGGCTGGAACTCAGCGTGATTTTATAATTATCTATATTGCCGGCAGTAAATAATTTTATGGAGTATCCGCCCAAATCACTAGCTCCAATAAGAGAGAAAGACGGATTAAATTCCTCCAAATTCACCAAACTTACCTCCATGTGCTTTAAGCGAAAAGGGACATTTCTGAACAGGAGATTTCCATTCACTAGACTCATTTTTCCAGTTATTTTTGGGAATTTAAAATTATTTGAAATTGATATTTCTCCTTTAAATTCTGAATCAAATAAATCATTTTTAACCACAACTCCATTTCTTGATATACTTTTTATATTTACTGTGTATAAATTACTTTTTTCCAGTATCAATTCGGGGAAGTACCGGGAGCCTTTTAGAGACTTTCTATCATCTAAGTCGAAGTTTCTCCTGATAATAATTTTTTTCATTTTTAATGTGCCAGAAATAGAGTAAGGCAAAGTTTTTCCAGTCAATGAAAGTGTTCCATTATCAACTTGAGCCAGATTCACGGGATAAAATTTAAATTTATTGTTGTTGAGGTTGAGATTTAAATTAAAAACTGGAAGTTTGTGGAGAAAAAAATCAGCATAACCATCGATGGAGACAGACCCTTGACCAAAACTGCCATTCATGTTTTTCATAGTCACCCTGTTTTTGGAAAAGGAAAGCTCTCCGTTTAGAGGGAGTACACCTGGATTTATCCCTTCTATATGCATTCCTGCATTTTCTAATTTCACTGTTCCTTGCATGTTTAACTTATCCACACTCCCCTTAAAAATTGTGTTTACTTTAGCAACTCCTGTAACACTATTTAATACTGGAGTTAGAAATTGAATTAGTTTTAAAGGAAGATCTCCTTTGGCCTTTAGAGTAAAGTTATCGCCAGAAATAAGACCTTTTGTATTGATGCTTAAATTGGAATCTTGTCCAATAAGAAAAATAGGGTCAAACTTAATAAAGCCTTTCTTGATACTTGCTTGAATGGGATTTTCTATGGAGAGAGAAACATCTTTAGAATATAAGCTCGCCTTATTCCATGTAACAGTACCATTCATTTTCTTCCAGTTTCCTGCTGTCCAATTGCTTTCCATACTGCCATCTAAAAGAACACTAGTGGATTCGTCATTACAGTAGATGGGATTTATAATACAAGCCATAAAGGAAAATCCACTGCCCTTGGTTTGTATATATAGAGAAGATTTAGACCCTGATCTTCGTCCTATCTTGAGTGAGAAATCTGTTTCTAAATTTTCAGACTCAGCTAGAAAATTAATTGTCTCTGGTGAGAAAGACATACTGGAAGACATGGAAGGTATTTTAATAGAACCTATTTCAGCGCCGTTAATCTCTAGCTCTACCCCTCCCTCTATAGCATGCGTTGGCCCCCTTCCCCAGCCAGAGGCACTAAATGCTGCATTCATTGGGATTCCCATGGACACAAAATGATCGATATCCCTAAGCCTTCCACGGGAGATATTAAATTGGTAATCTAGGATGGAGTTTAAGCTATGGCTAATCCTCCCCTCTATGATAGAACTATATTTTCTGGCACGAATATCTTTAGCGAAATACGTTCCATTTTTCAACCCCACACTACCCTCTAGACTGCTCAATTTTTCACTTAAATATAATAGTGAGCGAGATTTCATAGTGCCTGAAACATCAAAGGTTTTCTCTGGGTTAGTATAAGTCCCTTTAATGGCAATATCTCCATCCACAGTACCTTTTATTCCATAAGGAATCCAAGATATGTTTTTTGTCTGATAAGTGAAAATTTTAAAAACATTTTCCAGTTCAATATTTCGGAATTTTGTATGAAGATTCAATTTCTCAGTCTTGTCTATATTTATTATTCCATCCAAGGTGAAGAAACCTTGAGGTCTATCGCCTCTGATTTTTTTTAAGGTAATGATAGAGTTGAGTGTATCTAAAGTCACCACTCCCTTACACTTACCTAATTTAAGCTTAGTGTATTCCGCATCATTCAAGTTAAATTTGAAATCGAGGAAAACTTTAGGCAGAACTCCAGTTGCAAATACACCAAACATGCCCAATCCTTTAATGGGGATAGTACTGATTTTACCCACAGAGGAATTGAGGTCTATATTATTCCCTTGAGTGCTTAAATTGAAACCTGTAGTTCCATCATAAAAACCTAAAATCTTAAGTTTATCTTTTCCAATGGAAAGATCAACATCACCCATACTCAAGCGCTCATCTTTTAAGATCATATCTCCTCTAAGAGCAACCTCCTTTAAGTTAAAGATATTTTTAGTGGGTTCGCCCTTCTTCTTTTTTCGTTTATTTAAGCGTAGACTTTTCATTTTCAGGTTAGGTCGAAATAGCATTTCTTGAAATAGCATTTCTTGGAATAGAATTTTGCTGACTTTAGTAGAAGAATCCCTCTTTCTTGCTTTTATTTGAAGAGAGAGTTCGCCGTTTAAATCCATATGGAGATTTTTTAAGGATTTATTTAAATCTCCAGCAAAAGAATGGAAGTCAACATTATGAAAGTGGAAATTAAATTTGTTATTTAAAACATTCTTATCGAGATCAATAGTCATTTCTTTTAATCTCAAAGCTCCATTGTTTTTGAGGAAATCGATATGTTGTATGGCAATTTTGTTTTTGCTGTACTGAAATTTCATAAATACCCTATCCATTTCCCAAGAGGAATAGCGAAAATCATCGATGGAAAGCGTACTCTTGAAAGTATAGTTTCCCCATACGCCTGTGATATCTATTTCAGAATAAGCTTTTCCTGTAAATGACTTAATTTCTGGAAAAAATCCCCGTAACTCCTGGAGTTCTGTACGCGCTATCAGATGAATTTTAGCATCCATTTTAGGAATGTCTGTTATGTCTCCTGCGAGCTCTCCACTCACATGTACAGTTATGCCTTTCTTTTGAACATCCAGGGACAGCGCTTTTATTCCTTTTGGCCGTATCTCTAAATTCGATACAAAAGCATCCAGTTCTTCTGCTGAGTCGCCTATACGCCATGCAATTCCCTCCATATCAGACGTCAACAGGGAAAGAGATTGGTCAGGCAGCAGGGATAGGTTTTGGATTTTTCTTATACGAAGAAAATTTTCATGTCCCTGGTTATTTGTGAATTCCACATCAATACTGGTATTTTTAATCTCTATCTCCCGTACTTTTAGTTTAATTTTATTTTTTAATCGAAGGATGAAGGGTCTTAATAAATGCTTGGTTAGGTTTTTATTAGAAGGCAAGCCACCCGAAGGCTTAGGGAGGCGAATTTTAATAGTAGCTCCCTCCACAAAAATTTTGTTTAAAAAAAGTTCAACACCAAATTCCTGGAGCACTCGAAAGGTGACTCCTATTTTTTCAGCTTCAATAAGGGAGTTAATTGGTATACCAACAATATTATTACTTTTTATTTCTCTCACTTTAGGACGAATTAAAGAAATAGTAGGCGGAATGGCCTTGATACCTAAATAATCGAAATCAACAGCGATACCCAACTGGCTCTCTATTTGCTTTGCAAAGGTGTTTTTCAGAATGCCAGCAAAATGCCTGGATTCCACATATAAAATTACACCAAATGTTGTTAGAGCAACAATAAGCGCAAATATATAAAAAGCTTGTTTTTTCATTTACCAAATCCTTCTGGCTCTATCAGCACTTCAAAAACCTATTTATTTTCTAAAAAATCGTTTAAAAAATTTACTCCATATTTATTATTATTAAAATTTTCATTCTTTAAAACTTTAGTATGGAAAGTACTGTTTGTTTTTATGCCCTCTATTTTTAATTCACTCAAGGCACGCAACATTTTCTTAATGGCTAGTTCTCTGGTGGCCTCAGTGGTTATGAGTTTTGCAATCATGGAATCATAAAATGGGGGAACCGTATAATCATTATAAATGGAACTATCGAATCGCACACCCACCCCGCCTGGAACGTGGAGATCTTCTATGGTGCCAGGGCAAGGCTGAAATGTTTGAGGATCCTCTGCATTGATCCTACATTCTATGGCATGACCCTTTATGGAAATATCGGATTGCTCAAAAGGCAAGGGTAGATTAGCGGCAATTAGGAGTTGAAGCTTCACAATATCCACACCTGTTACAGCTTCACTAATGGGATGCTCCACCTGAATTCTTGTGTTCATTTCTAAAAAATAAAACTCCATAGTTTCCATATCCAGCAAGAACTCCACGGTACCCACGTTTTGGTACTTGGACTCTTTGGCTAGTCGAAGAGCTGCCTCACTCATCCGTTGGCGTATATCGTCGTTGATTATGGGACAGGGCGCCTCTTCTATCAGTTTTTGGTGACGTCGTTGGATAGAACAATCCCTCTCTCCCAAATGAATCATATTCCCAAACTGATCACAGGCAATTTGGATTTCCACATGGCGTGCGTTTTCACAAAATTTTTCTATGAACAAATCACCATTACCAAACGCAGCCTTTGCCTCACTGCCTGTTCTTTCAAAACACCCCTTAAAAGCATCTTTGCTATGAACAATGGTAATTCCTCGACCACCACCACCACAACTGGCTTTTAAAATAACGGGGTAGCCTATTTTTTCTGCCTCCTTGGCCGCTTCCTCAACGTTTCGCACAACCCCCTGTGTTCCAGGAAGCAAAGGAAGGTTTGCTTTTTTTGCTATTTTCCTAGCTTGGATTTTATTTCCCAGCAATGCAATACTTTTAGAGGTGGGTCCTATGAATTTAATAGTACAGGCCTCACAAATTCTCGCAAACTCTGCGTCCTCTGATAAAAAACCATAACCCGGATGTAAGGCATCGGCATCGGTAAGTTCCGCAGCTGCAATTATGGAAGGGATATTAAGATAGGAAAGCTTGGCGTGGGGTGGACCTATACAAACAGCTTCATCAGCTAGCTTAACAGGAAGGGACTGCTCATCCGCTTTGGAATAAACTGCCACCGTCTCCAAACCTAAATCCTTGCAAGCCCGAATCACGCGAAGAGCAATTTCTCCTCTATTAGCTACTAAAACTTTGCGAATACTACCAAGCATGGAAATACCTATTTGGGCTCAATAAGAAAAAGGAGCTGGCCGTACTCCACTGCACCCTCTTGCTCTGCTAGGATACCCACAATTTTTCCAGAAAACTCCGCCTCTATTTCGTTCATAATTTTCATGGCTTCAATAATGCAAAGAACATCCCCCTTTTCCACTGCCTTTCCAATAGTTACATAGGGGGGCTTTCCTGTACCAGGTGTTCCGTAGTATGTGCCCACAAATGGACTAAGGATTTCCTTTGTTTTACTCGTATCAAGTTTACTCGCAGGAGCAGTTCGAGTATTTTCTGCCACTTCCGTATGTTGCACAATAGCTGGAGGCACTAAATGGGGTGCACCCACAACCGTGGCTGACACATCTTTACAAATCCGAATGCACTCCTTGTCTTTTTTCCACTCCAACTCCGCTATTCCAGAGTTCTCCACAAGATTTACTAATTTTTGAATATCTTTATATAACATAATAATTAAACCGCCTTTTCCACGTATGAACCATCTCTAGTGTCCACCTTGATTTTTTCCCCTTCGTTGATATGAAATGGAACTTGAAGCACAGCTCCCGTCTCTAATGTTGCTGGCTTGGATCCACCACTAGCTGTATCACCTCGAATACCCGGTTCTGTTTTCGTTACAGTGAGTACAACAAAATTTGGTGTTTCCACACTAATAGCACTGCCATTGAAAAACAATATGGAGAGATTGATTCCCTCCTGTAAGTAATTTTTTCTGTCGCCCACTTGCTTTGCCGTCAACTCCAATTGATCGTATGTCTTCACATCCATTACATGGTATGCGTTCCCGTCAGTATACATATACTGCATTGTCTTTTCTTCTATATCTGGAACACGAATTTTTTCATTATTTTTAAACGTGCGATCCAAGGTATTATTCGTAATAAGATTTTTTAATTTTGTACGAGTAAAGGCAGAACCCTTTCCCGGACTCACATGCTGAAAATCAATCATTATATAGGGCTGACCGTCCAATTCTATTTTTAAACCTTTACGAAATTGATTTGTACTATACATAGAAAACTCATACCTGTGAAGAAACTAGTTCCTTCGCACCTCTTGGAGCAAACGATCCAAGTACTGTGCTTTTACCATAAGCTCCTCCCTAGCACCCTGAGAATTCTCCCTTTTTGTGGGCTCCTCTTCTGAAAAGTCCAACTCCAAAAGACGCTCTTTTGCCCAAGCGTCCTTGGGGTTTTTCTGGAGCATGAGGTGCAGTATTTTGTTTGCCCTATCGGTTAACCCTTGACGTAGGTACAGCTCTGCCACAGTGCGCGTGGCAAATGTGGTGTCCTTATTTTTTACAGCGGACTTGGGACTGATAGGGGTAGACCCGGAGAGGTCCATTTTCTGGCTATTTTTTTGGCTATTTTTTGGGCTCAAGAGAGGCACAAAATCCCCAAGCTCCCCTGGACCATCCTCCACTAGGGGGCGCGGACTAGGAGAAAAAGAATTTTCAGCACCATCTTGGGCTTGTTGTATTTTTTCCAATAGTCGGAGGGACTTGGAATCCTGTGGCACTAAATACAGTATCTGTTGTAAAGAGGTTTTTGCTGCCTTATATTGTCGGAGTTTTATAAAAACACTGGCCTGAAGACGTTGCGCGCCAATGTTTTCCCAATTTTCCTCTAAAAGCTTTTCCGTCTCCCGTAAACAATCCGCATATCGCTTGAGATCAAATAAGCAATGGGCATAGGCAAGGATCCCTCTTGTAAAAGAGGGACGATACTTCAAACCATCTTCGCAAATCGCCAAAGCCTGGCGTAACATTCCCTTTTCTCGATAGTACTCAGCTAAGGGGGCAAAAACATGGGAGCGTGGATTGGACCGGAACTCCTGTAAATGGGTAGCTAGTCTGCTCCCCTGTCCTTCCATTTCTTTGTTTACTTCCATCTATTTTCCATCTGTTATATGGCAAGTTCTGTCTCTGTTCCCATCCTTGCCTCTGTTTCCGCCTCTTTCTCTATTCCCATCCCATCGTTCATCCTGTCCCTTCGGACTCTGCTGGGATTAATTATTCGGGGCGTTACAAAAATTAGTAGTTCCGATTTATTCTTCCTCTTCCTCACATGACCAAACAACCCCCCCACAATGGGTAAATCCTTCAAAATGGGCAGTCCATCGTTCTTTTTAGAAATATCATAGTTATAGATACCACCCATTACAAGTGTGGATCCACTTTTTACCAGCACCTGAGTCTTGATACTGCTGGTTCGAAGATCCTCGCCAGATGCCTCTGGACTAGTTTTTGTTACATCAATGTCCATGAGGACAGAGCCATCGTTGGTGGCCTGTGGCGTTACGCTCATATTGAGGTTTGCATCTATATATGTTGGTGCGCTTGGCTGTCCGGTATCGGATAGGGGGCCAGGAATTTGGATTTTTTTACCATCCGTAATGGTAGCCGATTGCTTATTATTTACGATAATTCGAGGGGCTGCTATGATTTTCGATCTATCGCTGGTCTCAGAAAAATTTACCAAAAAGCTTAAGAAATCGGTTTCCCCTCCACCAATACGCAGACCCAATGCACCACCCGTACTCCCACTTTTCACAGAAAAATCACCCGAGGAAGAATCAAAGATGTTGGCAGCAAAGCCTGCTTTGAAAGATCCTGCTTGTTCTATATATCCCCCCCAGTTTATTCCCTTATCACGAGAAAAGTTATCGGAGGTGGTGATGATTTTAGATTCAATAAGTATTTGTGGTGTGGGCACATCCAACTCATCCACCAATTCCCGTATTCTTTTTATGCCAGACTCAGTGTTTGTAACTAACAAGGAATTTGTTCGTTCATCCACTTCAATTTTTCCACGAACAAAGTCATCCGCATTCTCTTGATTTCTGCCACCTCTTCCAGAAGTATTGTTTTGTATAAGGTTAGATACAGTGCTTTTCACGACGCTAGCCTTGGCAAAACTCACAGGAATAATGGCCATGAATATAGGTTCGCCAATTTTTTCTGCAATTCTCAATTCCTGTTTCTTCCTTTCCTCTGCTTCATAGTCTTTTATGGTAGTAATTCGAACCACAGTTCCATGACTTGTTGCTTTGAGATTTTTCTCTTGAAGTACGATATCCAGTAATTGATCCCAGGGCACTTTCTTAATAGATATGGATACAGTGCCCTGAACACTGGAACTTGTAATGATATTCAGTCCACTAATGGTACTCACCAATCGAAAAATATCATGCACTTTGGCATCACTTGATTCAAAGGAAATCTCTTCTCCTTTATAGACCCGGATTTCTGAAGGAACATTTAAGGTTTGAATCAATTGATCGGCAAGTTTCATAGATCGGTTTTCCGCAGCAGCCTTTAAACTAAGCGTGTCTCCACTCATTCTGAACCGCCCTCTTACATTTCTCGACCAAATATCTTTTCGTACTCTCTGTTTTCTTTTTTTTAAGCGAGATTTCTTTGAAATAAGTATTCTGTATTTATTCGGAGTTTTTTTAATTCTATAGGAAGACCTCCCTTTTAAGTGTATCAAGATTCCTGCGTCCATGTCACCAGCACCAGTATTATAAACGCTGATCATCTTTAATGGTGTTCCTATTTTTTTACTGCGTATTTTTCTTGTGAGCCTCGCTGGGAACTGTTGCCCATATATTTTCAATGCTATTTTTTTCTGCTTCTTTAGGGATTGAATCTTGAAGATTACTGTACCCTTATAATGAATAACTAATTCCTCTCTGCCATTTGATGAAATGAGTTGTATGTCCTTTATCATGGGAATTTGACCAAAACATAGCTCTGGCACCAGAAAAGAAAAAAATAGTATACTCAATATTTTTACTGTATTTTTGTTTTTTAACATCATTTATTTGCTCCAATATTCTTGTTTTCTCTATTTCCTACACTTAATTCTGTTAGAATTGTATCGAAGGAACCACGTTTGTTTTTTACCTTCCTCACAATGGAAACCTTATCTGTTTCTATCTTTGTTATAACTCCACCATCAAGTCCAATTCTTGTGCCTTTTTTAACAATTATAACTTCTCCTTTAGGCGTCTTCACAAGCGCTCTAGGCGAACCGGAACTGACCAGCACTGCTGTTATTTTATAACTACTGACAGGGGCTAGCTCCAGCGGGGTTCTAGGTCTCTTTGGCTTCCCATCTTCTTTTTGGCTATTTAAGAATTTTTCGGCAAAAGGAGCCTCAGATTGTTCAAAAGGATCTCTTTGACTTAAAACATCCTTAATTGAAGAGAGATTCTCAAAGTATTCACTCAAGGAAGTTTGTTTTTCTTTTTTAGCTTGAGCATAGACTTCCTGAGGTGGCATTGCCATACAGAGAAGGAAAAATCCCGATAGAGCGATTATTTTTTTTATAGTAAATTTCATGATGTTAAATCACCTTGTATACAGATAACTCCATTTGTATTTTAATTAATTGGAAGGTACGGCTGCCAGCGATTAGATTCTTTTCCGACAATCGACCACTGGTTCCGATCTGCACTTTCTTGTTAGCTTGAGTAGTTAGTGAAAAATTGGATACACCAATAAGTTGCTGGAATTTTGCAAGCCTATCCACAAAAATAAAAAACTGTAAGAAGGTGGCTTCCACACTAAAGGATATTTTTCTAGTGGAGTAGAGTTCTTTTCTATCTTCACCCTCCTGAGGCGTTACCTTTTCTATTATAATTCCAACCTGTTCCGCTTCCTTAAAGATAGCGATCAGCAAGGCAGGCAGATCAATTTCGTTTTTGAGAGAAACCTTCTTTTTCTGTAACTCCTCCTCTATTTTTTGTAACTCCCTTTGTTTTTTTGCATACTGCTCCTCAAATCTTTTAATTTCACTCATCTTACTTTTGATTGTACTAATTTGGCTATTTATTCCATTTATCTCTGAAGCCTTTTGTTCTAGAATTGATTTGTCTTGAGTATAAAATCCATAGCCAGCACTCGCACCCACAACAACAATTACAAGTCCCCATCCAATTTTGTCCAATAGATCTTTTATTCCATCCATAACTCTACCCCTTTTGTTTGATTCCCATGGAAACGTTGAATTTTTTTATTCTTTGTAAAGACTCTGGAATGCCGGGAATAATTTTTCTAGCAGGACTGGAGGAGATAGATTTTAAGCGTATATCTATGAATTTTTGAGAATTCTCCAAAATTTTCAGGAAGTGATTGATGGGAATGAGTTCCCAAGAAGCTCCCGCTAACTCTATTTTTCCATTATTCAAACGGATGGTCTCTAGCCAAACTTTTTTAGGAATTGTTTTACTCATAAGATTCATGATATTGAAGCCCACCTGTCTGTCCATGTCTAAGGCATTAATAATGGAGAGCTTTCGAGTGATTTCACCAATACGCTTATTGGTTTCCTGCATTTGTGCATTTACACCACTATTTTTTCGAACTTCCGCTTGCAAGGTATTTTTCTCCCCATTGAGCGTGCCTATTTGCGTATCTAGCTCCGCTACTTTTTTCTGGATTTGCTTTTCAGGTATCCCCAATACAAACCAACTGCCAGCAACCATGATGGCAATCTTCATGATCCCTTGAATGTAGTCATTCAAACCCGATAGGCTTTCTCCTAAATTCACTGAGCTGAGGGATGCCCCACTCCTTCCTTTTCCCTTTGATGTTTTTCGAGCTAAATTAATTTTAAGCATTACTTCCTCCTAGTCGAAACTCCTTAATGCTAACCCTAATGAAATGGCAGCACTTGATGAAACGGCTGATATGAAATCATCATTGTATTTTTTCGAGTTGTAAGTGACTTTTTTGAACGGATTGAGTTGTTCTATGGGAGCCTTAACCACCCCACTCAAACTTTTTATTAGTGTGGGCAGTCGGCAACTTCCTCCAGATAAATATACATGAGAGATGACTCTTTTACTGTTGGAAGAAGTAAAAAAATCTAGGCTTCGACGTATTTCTAAAGCAATATTTTCAGAAATGGTCTCCATGGCTGCTATTACTTTCTCCGGAGACTTTCCCGATGAACTTGCATCCACCTTCAAGGCTTCCGCTTCTTGAAGACTCACACCCATTTTATTTTGTATTTCAGCGGTCAACCAGGCTCCACCAATGGAAACATCCCGAGTAAAAAGGGTGGTGGAAGCATCCACTATATTTATTTTCATAATGGAAGCACCAATATCCACGAGAAGGCTCACCGCACCCTCCTCCACATCATAATTAGTCCAATAAATATTGGATAGAGCAAAAGCGTCCACATCCACAATACTTAGCTTCAATCCCAGACCACTTAAAAAATCTGTTCGACCAATAAGAAAATCTTTTTTGGTGGCTACTAATAAAACCCCCATCTTGCCATCTTCCCGTTCAGGCTCTATGACTTCAAAATCTAAATTAATCTCTGCCATGTCGAAAGGAATATACTGTTCAGCCTCCCAGGTGATTTGATCTTCCAACTCCTTGGGACGTACCTTGTCTATTTGAATCTGCTTAATAATAATTGATGAACCAGCAACCGAGGTACAAACCTCATCCGTCTTAATACCCGATTCCTCAATTACGCTCTTTACAGCGCCCCCAACCACAGTCTCGTCTATAATATCCCCATTTACAACGCTACCTTGGGGCACTCCAACCACGCCGAATGCACTCAAGTTACAGGTGCTACCTTTTTTTTGTAGCTGGGCCACCTTGATGGAGCTAGAACCCACATCTAGTCCAAAAATATTTAGTTTGGATTTTCCTCCAAAAAACATCGTTCCTCCATGAAGTACCCAAGAGATTGGATGAGTCGCATGAATATTCCTTTTTCAGCGTCTTAGTTTCATTATAGCCGCGTGGTGCCTATGATTCAAGAAAGAAACGTTATTTAAAAAAAAATGCACAGCGTCTGTGGAGCCCTAGTAGGCATCATCATCATTGGTGTAACGCCTAGAAGAGTCGCCCGAACTTGGGGATTCTTCGTCGCCGGGCTGATCATCGCCCTCGACTTGAAAGTCCATTTCGGCAGTAGCCTCTAACCATGCAGCCTCTGAGGCAAGATCGTCCTCCATGGCATCTAGGTATTTGTCCGGATACTTGGAAATAAGATTATCCACATACTCTTCGAGCTGGTTGGAGGAGAGGATGAGCCCCTTCTTTTTGATGCGTCGCCAATTTTTAATATAGTGGAGCCTACAGTACCCTAGGAGCAACGGTTGGGCTCCGCAGTCCTGTTCCCGACAGTGTCGCTTTGAGGCCGCTTCCTTTTTCTCCGCACTCGCAGAAGATTTTATGCTTTTGGTGGATTTTTTTGCCGAGAGGGAGAATTTTTTACTGGCTGCTTTACTCGTTACTTTGACCTTAGTGGTTGCTTTGCTGGCTACCTTACTTACTTTAGCGGCTGCTTTGGTGGCTGCTATGGGCGCAGGTATTTTTTTCTTGGGCTTTCGGGACGGGCTGAAAGCCTGTGTGGGTGCTGCCTTTACTAGCGGACTCTTGCTGGGAGACTTGGTTTTTGCCGTATTTTTCTTCCGTGTAACAGGGGAGGCATTGGTTTTTTTGGCTGCCACTACCTTCTTCTTGGTTACTTTTGTGGCTGTTTTTGTGACCTTTTTACCAATCGGAGAGACTTTTGCCTTAAGCTGGGTCTTATTCCCCGATTTCTTTACTTTTGCTGCCACCTTCGGTCTAGCGGCCTTAGGGGGGGTCTCTGGTCGACTTTTTCTGGCTGCTGCCTTCTGCTTTTTCTTCGCCTTAGTGGTCTTGACGTTGGTTTTGGCTTTAGATTTGGCTTTGGCGCTGGTTTTGGCGCTGGCTTTACTCTTGGCTTTAAGTGTTTTCTTATTAACCATAATTGCTCCTAGAATTTTCTTTATCATACACTAACCCCTGTATTCATCCTTTAATTTGGGCCGGAAGCCAAGAAAATAAGGGCTGGGCTTCCCGAACTTTCTTACCTGTTCTCCTTTTTATAAAAACAGGTCTATGTTATGAATGGTTACATTGACATTGGCATTTAGGCAAGAATTACCTGAGCCTATCCATTGTTTGAAACATCTAATTATGATTGATAAAGCTGCCATTGATACTAACGCCCTGAAATACTGCTCTGCATTAAAAAGAGCCCGATTCTCTGCCTTTTTGGTAGGGGGCAGTGTACGGGATCTCCTGTTGGGGAAAAAACCCAAAGATTTTGACATCGCCACAAACGCAACCCCCATGCAAATAAAACGAACCATTCCCAATGGAAAAATTATAGGTCGCCGTTTTCGCCATGTAATGTTGGATCAGGATAACCGTCGTTATGAAATTATCACTTTTCGTGGAGCCGTTATCAACAGGACTGAAAATGCAAAGGGGAATAAGCCAGCCTATCCTGATTTAAACCAATTTGGAAACGCCGAGCAGGACGCCGTACGAAGAGATTTTACCATCAATGCCCTTTTCTACGATCCGGACTCCAACGAGTTAGTGGACTATGTGGGCGGTAAAAAAGATATTGATGCCAAGATTCTCCGTGCCATAGGTTCTGCTCCCGTTCGAATGAAGGAAGACCCCATACGGATTCTTCGAGCCATTCGACACAAAGTAAAATTAAATTTAAAGTATAATCCTCCACTGGAAAAAGCCATGAAAGCAATGGCTCCTGAGCTTGAAAGCACGTCAAGGGATCGTGTGCGTGAGGAATTTTTAAAGATTTGCAATGATCGCTCCTTGTCTGCCTTCTTAGAGGAAGCCAAGCGAATAAATATTTTACAGTATGTAGCTCCTTGGTTTAAAGACATCCACAAGAATGACTGGGAGGACGGAGTGCAAGCTTGGCGTGCTTTTGCAACAGAAAAGGAAGATCCACCCACTCCTATCATCGGTCTTAGCATGATGGCTATTCCCTTAGTCCAGAGCATGGTTGTGGAAGAATTTAAAAAGGAAGCCAATCGGGATATTCGCTTTGACGTAAAATACTTTCTTCACTCCGATCCCCTTCGAAGTTGTCTGATGCGTAGTTTGAGGCTTTCTAGAGTACAGGCAGACCTTATTCTCCGAATATGTTTTTATTGGCACCAGATGACGAATACTTGGTTGGATCAAGACCCCCTGCCAAGCAAGGTGTCTGAAAAACTCCAGCAGCGTAGTGCTCCCATACTGGCCGCACTTGTAGCGAAAATTTGGATACAAGCCCGGGGCAAGGAAGTTCCCTCTTGGATGAACGAGCTCGCCTCCAGTGCTTACAAAAAAATGGATGCGCCCAGAAGTACCACAAGAAAGAGACCCTCTTCTGTGGATAAGAGTAGTAGGAGAAAATATCGACGTGACGAGGAAAATTTAATACCTGCAGTTCAAGCACTACCCCCCTTAGATAAACCGTTAACTTGGAACGGTCCCTTACACCAACCCATCATGCGTCCCATATTTCCCGAGGATACCTCGGTAAAATCCAGCAAGGTATCGCCGTACCGGGAGTCGGGAATACCTCTTATTCCCACAGATAAAAGCATTATTCATTCCTATGTAATTCAAAACTACAAACCAGAATTTCCCAATGAGCCCGAGGACAAAACTGAGAGTCGACAAGAGGTCAGCACTGAAAACCATCTCAATGAATCTCCTCAAAAGAACTACTCCGAAGAGGAATCAACTGTGGTTCAAGAAAATAGCAAGGTCACCCAAAGTAGGAAATAATTTCGTTGGGTGGGGTGGATAATCAACTACTTGTGCATGTTAACGGTCAGGATGGCCCTGGCATAACTGCAACCATTATGAACTACCTAGATAAGTCCGAGATGCAACTCTTAGACATTGAACAAGCCATCGTACACCAACACCTATCCCTACAACTTCTGGTACAAACGAGCATTTCTCCCCAACAAATGAAGCAAGACTTAGCCCAATACTTAAAAAAATTCTCTCTCCATATCAAAACCGAAGAGGTTTCTGGAAGACGTTCTGTTGCCGATCCTGCCAATAGGTTTGTTACCACAATGATTGCCGACGAAGTAAATCCACGCTGTATTGCGGAAATTACAGCAGCCATTGCTGAGTTTGATGCCAATATAGAGACCATTAGGAAGCTCAATAACGGGGGACTGGAAACCATCGAATTAATTTCTTCCCATAAGGGAGTTTTAGATCTGCCCACGATCACAGAAAAATTATTGGAAGTGGCAGGCACCTTTCCCGATCTGGACTTGGCCGTGCAACGGGAAAATCTTTACAGAAGATCGAAGCGACTCATCTTATTCGACATGGACTCCACCCTCATCAAAGGAGAAGTGATCGACATGCTCGCACAACAAGTGGGCAAAGAAAAAGAAATAAAAGCTCTCACCGAGCGAGCAATGGCAGGAGAAATGGATTTCAAAACATCCCTGCTGGAAAGAGTAAAAGCCCTAAAGGGGCTTACCATGGAGCAGGTCAATGAAGTGGTGGAAAATCTGGAGCTTACTCTGGGGGCAAGCACTTTAATAAAAGTGCTGAAAAAATTAGGTTTTAAAGTGGCCATTATTAGCGGTGGCTTCACCCACTTTGCCAATAGGCTCAAAGAAAAATTGGGTGCCCATTACGTCTATGCCAACCAATTGGAGTTTGAATCTGGTGTTCTCACAGGAAATTTAGAGGGACCCATTATCGATAAAGCCAGAAAGGCAGACCTGTTAGAGTTAATTGCTCAGCAGGAGGGCATACCACTGGAGCAAGTAATCGCTGTTGGCGATGGAGCCAATGATGTGGAAATGCTAAAGCGAGCAGGTCTAGGAATTGCCTTCAACGCAAAACCCATTACAAAACAAAATGTAAAAACAGCCATCACCCAAAAAAGCATGACCTCTATTTTATATCTCCTGGGAATTACGGACAATGAGATTCAATCCATGGGGTATACGATACCCAAACTAAAGGACTAAGCCTGAGGAGGAAAACTCCAACATTCGCCGAATGGGAACAAGTGCCCGTTGCCGAATCTCCTCGTTTATTTCAATGCGAGGATTTAAGTTCTCCAGTGCGAGGCGTACTTTCTCTAAGGTATTCTTTCTCATATGAGGACATTCATTACAGGCACACTGATTATTGGTTGGCGCAGGAATAAAGGTTTTTTCAGGCACTTGCTTCTTCATCTGGTGGATAATTCCAGCCTCAGTTGCAATAATATACGCATCCCCTGGATCGGTTTTCGCATAATTTAAAATTGCTGTTGTGGAGCCAATAAAGTCTGCCATATCCAGTATGGGTTGCTCACATTCCGGGTGGGCTAGGACGGCAGCACTGGGATGTCTTACTTTTAACTGAATGAGTTTCTTCTCTGAAAAAATTTCGTGCACCATACAGGTTCCATTCCAAAGCAACATGTCCCTGCCTGTTTTCTTCATTACATAAGCACCTAAGTTTTTATCTGGAGCAAAAATTATTTTTTTATCCAAAGGAAGAGCATTCACGATACCTACCGCATTGGAACTGGTGCAAATAATATCACTCTCTGCTTTTACCTCAGCGGAACAGTTCAAATAAGTAATCACTAAATGGTGGGGATGATCTTTCTTAAATGCACGAAAATCCTCCACAGGACAAGCGTCTGCCAAAGAACATCCAGCACTTAAGTCTGGCAACAATACAATTTTTCCAGGGTTTAAAATCTTTGCCGTCTCTGCCATAAAGTGCACCCCTGCAAAGAGGATAATGTCCGCATCTGTTTTCGCTGCCACCTGAGCTAGCTGCAAACTATCTCCAATATGGTCGGCTATGTCTTGGATATCCGGCTCTTGGTAATAGTGAGCCAGAACGCACGCATTACGATCTTTTTTTAATCTTGCTATCTCGTCAAATATATCCATCACAAACACCTAAAATAAAAAGCAGCAGGACGATAAGCCGGGTTCTGTACTTTATATAAATGTTACTTTATATAAAGTGGTAATCATTCATCTCGAACCCATGTTACCATGAATCTCTAGCGAACCTACCCACATACTTTGGGCGAGCAGCCCTCAAGCGTATGCCTATTTGGTCTTGCTCCAGGTGGGGTTTACCAAGCCATATTGTTACCAATATACTGGTGGGCTCTTACCACCACCGTTTCACCCTTACCCATAAGACACCATCCCATGGGCGGTCTATTCTCTGTTGCACTTTCCGTCGCCCCCGAAGGGACTCCTGGTCGTTAACCAGCACCTCGCTCTATGGAGCCCGGACTTTCCTCTACCAGATAATAAAATCCAATAGCGATTACCTGTCCTGCTGCCCCTCCCATATACCACGCTTTCCGCACTCTCTCTACCTGAAAAGCGAATAATTCTCACTCAGACACCACAGGTTCCCCTAAATTGTACATGGTGATATTCTCACCCTCTTTCGTGGCCATACGAGCCCTTCCGTTGGATTCCAATAGTATTTCCAGAATTCTGTTTTCAGCCCCTCGAACTTTGAGGTAAGTGTCAGTTATAAAAGCAGAAACTTCAAAATCTAGGATCACAAACTCCCTCTCCGTAAATCCCGCTAAAATAGCAGTGGCCTGCCTGTAATCTGCCCAGTCCTCAGGCAAGTCCCCGTCGAAATAACGACTCCAAATAACCTCTAAAGGGGCAACCTCCACCAGCAAACTACCAAGCGTTTCTTCTTCATTCGAACTGGAAAGAATGGGATAAATACCCGCAAAACGTTCCGCTGGGGAAGCCATGGCAACGTTACTGAAAAAAAGAGAACTTCCAACAATAATAAATAATAATTTTTTATACATTCAACCCTCCTTGGTTTTTCTTATTATAACATAGAAAATCACATAAACTGGAACGGGTCCGTTCCCCAAAATTCCTTCACATTTATTGACGAAGAAAAATCCAGCAACCACTCTTTCATCACCGTACAAAAATGCTTTTCTGTTCCAAAGTGACCCACGTCCACTAGACATATTCCATCTGTCCTTGCCTCCAGCGCTTCATGGTATTTTATGTCTCCCGTAATATAAAAATCCAAACCCAACTCCCTCACCCGACCATACATACACATTCCCGACCCACTCATAAACCCCACCGTGGACACCACCTTACCCATATCACCCACTACACGCACCGACGACACATCAAAAACCTTTTTTATCGTACTTAAAAATACCGCACCCTTGGGACCACCAGGTAACGTTCCATACAGACCATAACCATATTGATTTTCTTTATCCCCTTGAGCTAAAGAAAAGTCCTCCAGTACATTTAGCCCCTCTATGCCCAAGCGCTTACATAAGTTGTGGTGAAGGGCTTGGGGAGCTCGATCGAAATTGGTATGAACACAAATATGATTGATCCCCTCCCTAATTAAGCGCTCAATAAGCGCACTCTCCCCGCGAGACTCTTCAAACGTAAGCGTTTGAGTGGGTCGAAACATCAAAGGATGATGGGTAATAATCGTATTTAATTTTTCCGCTAACGCAAAATCCACTAAGTCGTGGGTGGGCTCAATGGAACAAACCACCCCAGTAACGGTTCTCCGCCCATCCCCCACCAGTATACCCACATTATCCCAAGCCTCAGCATGGGCAAATGGCGCTCTGCGATTAAGAAATTGCACAATATCTTCTGTCTTCATCTCTCTAAATTATAACTTGTATTGAACTTTTATTCATATTCATTTAGTTTGTTATAGAACGCAGTGAATTTCAAATGTGGGCCCATAGCTCAGTTGGTTAGAGCAATCGGCTCATCAAAATGGTGCCCTTAGCTTGAAAGAACTAAGGTGTAGGCGGTGAATTCAGGGAAACCTACGGCAATATGCTACGGCAATCCTGAGCCAAGCCCAACGAATAGGCTACAAAAGGTAGTTGGGAAGGTGCAACGACTAGGGTTTGAGGATGGCCAATACCAATACAAACCCAATAGCGCCGCCCACCCTAACGAGTAAGGTCGAGGGTGAAGAGATAGTCTGGCGAGTTGTGAAAGCAACATAAAGCTGAACCGATGGGTCGTAGGTTCGAGTCCTACTGGGCCCACCACATTTGATTTTCATTGCTGTTTAAACGAAATCTTTGGTGTATAAGACTAAAGATATAGTAGTGTTTTTGTGTGCGGGAATAGCTCAGTTGGCTAGAGCATCAGCCTTCCAAGCTGAGGGTCGCGAGTTCGAATCTCGTTTCCCGCTCCATTATATTACGGGTCTCTAAAGTTAATGGTGGAAGTCATTCCAAAACACAGCCCCAGAAGCATGCAGCGTCAAGTTAGGAGACCCCTTTTTTCGAGGCACAAAGGCATTTTTTTATTTATTTTAATTTGACACGTCAGACCATACAGTATATAAAATATGGAAACCACAATGCGCAATGCGGCGTTGACAAACAAAGGAGTAAAAAATGAGACACACAAAAAAACAATATGGTAGATACGGTAACTTGGCTTTGGTTATTTGCTTATCCGTTGGAGTTTTCTTTACAGCAACCACAAAAGCTGACGCTAAAGAGCTTATTCTACGTGTAGAGGCAAAATACCAACAAGATGAATTCATTGATTTGAGAGATCTAGTTGAATGGAAGTACAGCAATAGCAGGAAAATTCTGAAAAATAGAAAATTATTGAGTATAAACGTTAAAGGAAAGAGTGTGAATCGCTATAGAAATCAAGCCATCTTAGAGTTAGTGATAGGTTCAGAATCCCAGAGTTCAGAATACTTAAATGGATTCATGGAAAGGATTCAATTGAAGAGTTCTTATTCTTCTTACAGTTCTTCATGGTATTTAGACGTAAGAAAAGGACCAGCATATATAAAGGAGATCGTTCTTGTTTTAAGTGACAAGAACAGAGGAAACGGGAACTCTCGATGTGGGTTTAATTGCCGTTCTCGTTCTGTATGTAACTCACACACATCCTCTCGTGAATTGAAGAGGACTTGTAATAGGGTAGTTTCAAAGCCATCTATTACTCGAGCCTGTTATGAGTTTACTCGTTCTTCACCTTCAGAAAGGCTTTGCCTAAAAAAACAAATACCTCCAGATTATACAAGAAATTGCTCTCGCAGATCAGGATTAGAGCATCAGTATCGTTGTCTAGAACAATTCGGCCAAAAAGAACCAATACCAATATCGTTATTTCCTCCCCGCCGGTGAAACTCAGTACTGACAAGTCATAGCACAACAAGAGTTAGGTAAAATTCTAAAAACTTCGACACAAGCGTTGCTCTTTTGCGACTGTACATAGATTTTTCCTAAAGTAGTTTTAATTCCAGCTAGAATAGATTCATATTCCTTTTCTTATACCTTTTTTCAGGTCGTCGTTTTCCCCTTCCAATAAATCAATACCCTATTTCCTGTATCGCTTCCTCCTTTTGAGAGTCTCTAGTATTTAGAGGACAAAATCAACTAACACAAGCCAACATAAGCCGGCATAAACCAACATAAACTAAAATAAGCTAACCAAACCAGCTAAAATAAAAAAACTGAAATAAAATTAAAACCATGGAAACGAAACTAAAACTAAAAGGAGAAAAAAAATGATAATAAATAAAACCATCATATCTTATGTACTGATATTTTTTTGTGCGTTTTCCGTACAAGCACTGGCTAATGTGGCAACACAGGACAACGGTCCGCTAGCTAGTTTTAATATAAGTGATAATATCACTTACCGCGAAACACTGAAAAAAGCTTTTAATAAAGCGCCATCAGCAGAGGTCAATGATGTTCTTGGTTGGACCAGTGGAAGGTGCTATGATATACATGCACAAAACGTTCCTAAAAACATATTAATTGCTGGAGCTAAATTTGATTTAAATGGTCCCGAGCTCCCATATATCCATAAAGTTACTGCCATTAGATATGGTGGTGGTCCAGACTATTTTGACAATTTTATGGAGGATGAGGCAGCTGCAAGAAAAGTAGAAAGTCTTATAAATAATTTATATAAGAGCATAGAGGGATCAGTACAGAAAGATGGAACCCTTCTAGGTTATTCTGGTCAAACTACTCTTACTTTGAGAAAGGGAGAAATAATGCAATCAAATGAGAAATATCTTCTGGCAGCAACAACTCATTATAATAACTTTGAATACGTCAAGGATTACTGTTATTTCTTTAAGCAAGTTAAAAACTAAAACGAACCTAAATAGTAATAAACAAAATCCCCTCCAAGCGAGGGGATTTTTTCCTGTACTGAATACACTATTTCAGCAACTTATAAGGGATCTGACTCTTATAGCAACAGCATAGCGCGATGCATTATTTCCGATAAAATGACTCACTCAATTATTTTGCCCACTGAGTAAAAAACCCTTGACCGGGAAGGAAATCTCAAGTACTCAGCTATTAACAAAAGGATTTCTTCGCAGTGAGTTCCTTAAATAAACTATATGAAAGAGAGGAAATTATGAACAATATATTAAAATCAACGTTAACACTCATTAATAGCTTGCACTTTATGGAGCTCTTCAGCTTCTGCTGGTGCTGTTATAGAAATAGTCACAGAAACGCCTAATGGTCAAAAGGTAGAATGTAAAGTAGTACTATACCCCGATGCAACGAGAGCTATAGCACATTGCACATCTGCACAGGAGCTTGAGGTTAATGGAGAAATAGAGGTTTTTATGGTCCAAGCTAATGTGACAACGGGAGTCTTTGATGGTGAAGAGGGAGTTGCTCTTCTAGTGGAGGTATATCCCTTTACAAATTTAACATCGTCAGTAGGCAGTATGAAACTTTATTGCCGCGGTGGGGGTATTTCCGAAGACTCCTGTGGTAAGGATTTTGGAAAATTTGAATCAGAGAGGGAAGACCTTAATCTTGAGTGGTCAATCAAGTTTGATCAAAAATGGCAACCTAAACTGAATCTTGATCTCGTCGAGGTAAAATAAGAAAGTAGAAAATAAGCGCACTTGTTAAGAGTGCTAGTTATTTACTCCCGGCCTTTCTCTTGAGTGGAAAGGATACGGAAAGTAAAAAAGTCCCTTCCAAGCGAGGGGATTTTTTTGCTTAGTGCGTATACTTCATATTGCTTTCAAGAATTTTTAGAGGCACTAGATTAGTATGTTTTCCTGAAAAAATATTGTCTTTGTTGCTCTCACTTGATTATAATCAATTTATCAAGGATGGTCTTATGATAAAAAGATACACCAATTTTTTGTTTCCGTTATTTGCTCTATGCATATCGATGCTGCCAAATAATGCTATGGCCAGTTCTAAATATCAGGTCAACTTAGGCGCACTTTTTGCTATTGATCTGGATATTACAGGATATAGATATATCAATATTGGTATGAATATTCTCCCTAGGATATATGTGGGACCCTACTTAGAAAGCTTCTCCCAAACCTTCACTTTTGCTGGTAATGACGAGCAACTAGAGGGAACAAGCTTTGGTGCCTCTATTTTATATGAAAGAGGTGATTGGTTTTTTCTCGGCACTGTTGCCCCCATTGGGAGCAGTCATTTTAAAAAAGAACTGGATAGACCTGATCCTAGCACACCCTCTCTTTGGTCTATTACCGCAGGATATGCAGTTATACCGGACCTTGGCTTTAATATGCTTTTATCCTATTTTTCCAGAACACATGGCAGTGACACAACAAATGGTTTGTCGAATAATGGCCTAGGTATTGGATTTGCTTTCAAACTCAATTTCTAGCTGTACCTGAATATCTTTTTTTCTCTATTTTCGTGTTACACTAAATGTATCAAGGAGGTTGTTATGATAAAAAGAAATACCAATTTTTTGTTTCCACTATTATTGGTCCTGTGCATGTTGATATTGCCAAATGATGCCATAGCCATGCCGAAATTTCAAACCAACATAGGTGTGCTAAGTTCTTTAAGACCTGATTCAACTGGTGACAGCAGTTACTATCTAAACGTGGGAATAGGGATTATTCCTCAACTCTATGTTGGTCCTTACTTTGCCTTGCTCACTCATCCTCTAGATACACATAATAACTTGAAAGGGAGCACTTTCGGTCTATCCGCTCTATATGAACTAAACGATTGGTTTTTTCTTGGAACTTTTGCCCCCTTCGGCTCTACTAAAAAGGTTGTACGCGGCAGAGAAACAGACACTAGTATAGACTTGCCTCTCACCATTTCCATTGGCGTGGGTTTTTTAGTCATACCATATTTTGGTCTAAGCCTATCCCAGGTCTGGAGAACATATGGTAATGATGAAGCAACTAGAGAATCCTCTTCTTCCTTACGCGTTGGATGTGTTGGCAAAATAAATTTTTAACTTTTTATGATAAAAAGAAATACTAATTTCTTTTCTCTACTATTTTTCCTGTTTATATTGCTGTCACCAAATAATGCTATAGCGAAAAAAGATGAAGAAGCTAAGAAAAATAAATCTGCCCTAAATTTTCAGGTAAATATAGGACGTCTTGCCGCTCTTGATAACCTGATCGTTTATTATTTCAGTACTGGTATAAGGGTTGCTCCCAAGCTATATGTGGGGCCCTACCTAGAGTTGTTTCAAGATGATTTCAGCCTTACCCGTCATAAATATAATGAACGAGTTGAGGGGACAAACTTCGGTGCCTCTATTTTATATGAAGAAAAAAATTGGTTTTTTCTGGGCACTCTTGCCCCCCTTTGGAAGTAGTAAACTTAATGAGAGACGGACGGATATTGAAAATAAGCCACTTGATGTTACCAAACCCGTCCTTTACTCCATTACTGCGGGATATTCACTCATACCGCCGCTCCACTTTAATTTGCTTATCTCCTATTTTTACAGAACATATAGCGATGACAAAACAGCTCACTATGACAATAATTCCTTTGCCATCGGAATTGCTTTCAAATTCAATTTCAGGCTCTAGCTATTTTACTAGATACTCTCGCAAGAAATCTATCTGCTTAAACATCCTTCTTTCTTTTTTTCTTGATCCACCAGCCCATGCTATTTCCTAAAAAAACGTTGCACCTGTTGTTTCCACCTATTATAATATTAATTATCAAGGAGATATTTATGACAAGAAAAAGTGTAACTACTGTTTTTTTGCTTCCACTACTTACTCTATGCATGCTGATATTGCCAAATGATGCTATTGCAAAGGAAGGTAAGAAAGCTAAGAAAAAGAAAGCTAATTTTCAATTCAATATAGGATATCTTAATGCTTTTGATGCAGTGGGCGTTTATTATATCAATGCTGGCATAAAGATTGGCCCCAAGTTATATGTGGGGCCCTACCTAGAATGGTTTAGAGATGATTACAGTTTTGACGCTAATCTTTTTACTTCCTCAGATGAGCATTATAATGAACGTGTTGAAGGAATAAATTTTGGTGCCTCTATTTTATATAAAAAAAGAAGGTGGTTTTTTCTAGGCACTCTTGCCCCCTTTGGAAGTAGTAAACTTAAGGATAAGCGACAGCTTGGCAATACAACATCTGATGTCACCAAACCTATCCTTTGGGGTGTTACTGTGGGATATTTAATTATACCGAAGATCCATTTTAATCTGCTCACCTCCTATTTTTCTAGACAGTATCGCGATGACCCAACAGATTACTACGAAAATAATTCCTTTGCTATCGGATTTGGTTTCAAGTTCCACCTCAAACTCTAGTTATTATGATAAAAAGAAATACTAATTTCTTGCTTCCACTATTTATCCTGTGCATATTGATATTGCCAAATAATACTATGGCAAAGAAAGACGAGAAGGCTAAGGAAAATAAAGCTACTCCCAATCTTCGTAACTTAGTCTTTTGACCGCCCCATCTTTTCCTAATTATTTCTGAAACCATCTCCTTATTATTAAGGAGGTAATATGGAAGAAGGAATTCAAGAATTAGAGACCAAGATTAGTTCTCATTTGACACGTTCAAAAAACAGCAAGGGTATCCATTGGCCCAAAGAACTAAAGGAGGAACTCCTTGTTCTATTTAAAGAAAGCGGCCTCAGCATTCAAAACTTTTCTAGAAAGATGAAACTACCCAGGCCAACCTTGCGCTCGTGGATATGTGCTTTAGAAAAGAAAGAGAAACCTCATTTTAAAAAAGTAAAAATTGGCTCTGAAGATAAAGGTTTTTATACCCTAAGGAGTCCCAAGGGCTATGAAGTGAATGAGCTGAGCTTTGAGGACTTATCTCGATTGCTAGATAGGGGGCTTATATGACTTTTTGGAACACTAAAGCTGAAATTTTTATTTATTCAAAAGAGATTGACATGAGGTGGGGCTTTGAGAGGTTGTCCTATATTATTCGGGAGAGAATGGGCAAAGATATAAACTATGGGGATTTATTTTTATTTCTTGGCTTTAATAGGAAAAGATTAAAAGCGCTTACTTTTGACGGCAGTGGTCTGATTTTAATGTCTAAGAGATTAGAGAAAAAAAATTTCATGCTGGTATCTGATTTAATTTCCCACAAAATAACAAGGCAGGAATTAAAGTTTTTAGTACATGGATCTGTTCTAAGAAAGTATTTTCCAGATAAGAAAATTCTTAGAAAAAAATAAAATTATTTTCATTTTATCCTTTATAAAAAGTAAAAATTATTTTATCATATACATGTATGGAGAATCTTCCTAGGATAGTTGAAAATGAAACAAACCCCGAACTCTTGAAGGGATATTTTCAGATTTCTTGGAACGCTAGTTTATTGCTACATAAAGAAAATAAAAGATTGCGGTCCGAGAACGGTGCTTTAATGAAAAAGAAAGCAGAGGAAGATCAGCAAAAGCTTAAATTAGATAAAGACCTTACGAACTTCAAAGAAACTTATGATAAATTGAATAAAAAAAAATTTGGAAAAAGTAGTGAAAAGCGTCCTTCTTCTAGGCAGAGAGATGTGGATAGGCAACTCTCGCTCCAATCCGAAAGCCTAGCTCCTCCTCCTAAGTCAGAAGAAATGGATAGATTGGAAGAAGTTCGGGTTGATCACAGGCTAACAAAGGAAGAGCTTGCTAAAATAGCAGAAGAATATGGCTACCCTAAAGATGCGAAGTGGGAGTCTCTAAAGATTTTTGATGAATCAAACGAAGTGGGGATAAGAGTTAAAAGTTTTATAAGAAAAAGGCACTATCTTTCTAAATATCGTCTTATAGCTAGCAAGGGTACTGAAAAAGAAATTATCGTTACAGCATCTGGTCCTAAAAGAATAGTCCCTGGTTCTAAATACTCTCCTGATTTTGCTGTAGACGTTGTAGCGCAAAAATATCTCTATCATCTTCCCTTAGAAAGAATTAGGCGTATGATCGCCTCGAACGGTTTAAGTATAGGCGTAAAGACTCTTTATTCCCTTTCCTTTTTTGTAAAAAGCCACCTAGAAGATGTGGCACAGAGAATTCAACAAGAGATTGGGGAATGCGGACTCATATTGCACATGGATGAGACTCCTTGGCCAATCAATAACTCTACAGAAAAAAATGGGTATATGTGGACTGTGAGCAATCAAGGAGGAAGTTATTATAAATTTGCTTCAACGAGATCGGGGGCTATTGCCAAAGAGCTCTTAGGCTCCTATCGAGGGCCTGTGCTAACAGATGCATACCCAGGCTACAACGCCCACTTTAAATATATAAAAGGCGTAACACTTGCGCACTGTTGGGCTCACGCAAGAAGGAAATTTACCGATATAGAGAAAAACTACCCCGAGGAATGCAATCAAGTCTTAGATTTACTTTCTGAACTTTTTGTTGTGGAAACAAAAGCGCAACACTACACCCATCTGTTAGAGTTAAGGCAGAGCAAATCAAAGAAAATAATAAACCAGCTTAGAGACTTGCTGTATGAACTAGCCCCTAAAACACGAGGAGAGAGCGAGTTACAAAAAGCCATTAACTATGTCCTTAAACATTGGAGTAATCTTGTGCTATTTCTAAATGATCCAAAAATTCCTCTAACAAATAATGAGGCAGAGAGAGCCATGCGCCACTGTGTTATGGGAAGAAAAAACTTTTACGGATCCAAAACAGCAAAAGGAGCAGAAACAGCAGCCACACTCTACACTGTCATAGAGAGCTGTAAAAAAGTGGAGCTTGATCCTAGAAACTATATCTCGATGGCCGTTAAAAAAGTTCTCAATGGTGAAACTCCTCTAACACCCCTGCAATACGCCAAACATATCCGCTCTTAGAGTACAAGGGCGGTCAAAAGACTAAGTTACCAATCTTCAGGTCAATATAGGAAGTCTTTCTGCTTTTGACGACGTGAGCGTTGTCTATATGAGTGTTGCTGTAAAGGTAATCCCCAGGCTATACTTGGGAACCTACCTAGAACATTTTGAAGATGATTACAGCATCAAAGCAAATCTTTTTGATGACGATTTTTATAATGAACGTATTGAAGGAATAAACTTCGGTGCCTCTGCTTGGTATGAAAAAGAAAGGTGGTTTCTTATGGCAACTATTGCTCCCTTTGGACGTAGTAAACTTAAGAATAGGCGACCCAATACTGTTGGTAAGCCAAATGATGTTACGAAACCTGTCCTTTGGTCTATTACTATGGGGTATTTAGCTATGCCGAAAATCCACCTTAATCTCCTCTTCTCCTTTTTTTCCAGAGAATACCGCGATGATATAGCAAATTACTATAGAAATAGATCCCCTGCTATTGGAATTGCTTTTAAGTTCAATCTCTAATCTGTACCTGAATATCTTTTTTTCTCTATTTTCGTGTTACACTAAATGTATCAAGGAGGTTGTTATGATAAAAAGAAATACCAATTTTTTGTTTCCACTATTATTGGTCCTGTGCATGTTGATACTGCCAAATGATGCCATCGGCAAGAAAACGAAGAAAAGCAAGGCTAAGACCAGCTCTGGATTTCTGGTTTTAGGGTATAACTTTGGTATTGGAGTCCATTTCACTGGTAATTACTATCTTCAAGGTGGTATAAAGGTTCTTCCTAGGCTGTATGTGGGGGTTCATCTAGAAACTTTTGAACAAACCTCTCCTTTTCTCACTGGATTTTCCCATGGCTTTGGCCAGTTTTTTGGCGATGAGCCTGGCGAAGCTCCCGATAACTTTTCTACTAACGGGCTAAACTTTGGTGTTTCCACTTTATATGAGCTAGGAGATTGGTTTTTTGTAGGTACTCTTCTTCCTATTGGAAGCAGTGAATTCACAGATGAACAACTCGGCGGAAATAGTCCCGGCACACCTTTCCTTTGGTCTCTTGGGGTAGGATACTTGCTCATAGAAAAAATTAATTTTGGCTTTACTCTTTCTTATTTCTACAGAACGTATGGAGATGACCCAAACGGAACTCTTGACGCTGAATCTGTTGCCTTAGGACTTGCTTTTAAGTTCGGTCTTTAGCGTTTTACTAACTGAGCTCTGTTAGAGCCTCTCGTAAGGAATCTAATTGTACCTGAACGTCCTTTTTTCTCTGTTTTTCTTGCTCCACTAGTTCTGGCTTAGCTCGAGTTGTAAAGTTTTTATTATTCAAGCGGTTAGTGATAAATAATAAATCTTTTTCCATTTTTTTAATTTTATTTCCAAGACGACCCATCTCTGCCTTGCTATCCACTAGGCCCTCTAGAGGAATTACAAAGTTAAACTCCCCTATGGATAGCTTACTAAAGGAACCATCTTTAGGCTCCTTTTTATTTAAATGCACCTCACTTAGCTTCGCTAAGGAGCAAACTTTTTGGGAAATTCTATCCCAATCTTTCTCTCTAGATGTTTGTAATAAAACGGAAATGGCTGTTTTAGGAGAGATTTTATTTTCTGTACGAAAGCTTCGTATACCCTCCACGATTTTTTTTAATTCCTCCATACTGTGCGCCTCTTGGTCAGAAAGCCCAAGCGCGGTGTCTATCGTTTGGGGCGAAGATTCCAATATCAGTCTTTTCTTTTTTAATCCGTTCATTTCTAACGAATGGGGCAAATAACTGTAAATCTCTTCTGTTATAAACGGTGCCATGGGATGCAAAAGCTTTACAATGGAAGACAGCACATAGTGTAAAACCTTTTGGTTTGTTTTGTCTTTTAAGTCTTGGAGTTTGGATAACTCCAAGTACCAATCACAAAACTCATACCAAGTAAATTGATAAATAGATTGGAACGCTTGATCCACTCGATAGCTACTAAGATGGTGATCCACTTGACCAACCACTTTGTTTAAGGAAATAAGAATCCAATGAGCCTCCATGGTTAAGCCCTTTATTTCTTCTTTCGTCCAAGGAATTTCAAAATACGATGCATTTTCCTTTTCCATAAAAGGCAGGGAGAATCTACTAGCGTTCCATAGCTTGTTTAAAAAACCCCGGTAGCCCTCTAAGCGCTTTTTATTAAAATTCACACTCTTGCCACCACCTGAAAGTACTAGGAGAGTAATACGGAGAGCGTCTGCCCCGTGCTCCTCAATAATGTCCATGGGATCGATTACATTTCCCTTAGTCTTGGACATTTTCTCACCCTTATCGTCTCGAACCATGGCATGTAAATAAATATCTTCAAACGGCAAGCGACCTTTCATAAAATACAGGCACATCATCAACATTCTTGCTACCCAAAAGAAAAGAATGTCTGATCCTGTTTCCATCAACGCCTGCACTTGATGCCCCTGCTTTCGAACATGGGAAAGGTGGGCTTGTGGATAAAAATCCACTAAATCTTTTGCTTCCTCGTCGGGCCAACCTAAAGTAGTAATGGGCCAAAGGCCGGAACTGTACCAAGTATCCAGCACGTCCTTGTCTCTTTCTATGGCGGTAGAAGCACAACCACCACATTTTGAGGGGTCGGGATCTTTTATAGAAGCGGGAACTGTAATAAAATCACAATCCTCACAATACCATGCAGGAATCTGATGCCCCCACCAAAGCTGACGGGAAATACACCAATCCTGAATATTATCCAACCACCCAAAATATGTTTTGCGCCAAAATTCTGGAAAGAAACGAAGGGAAGGCTCCTTCCCATCCTCTCCTCTTGCAGCTAAAAGCGCTTCCTGTGCCAAAGGTTTCATTTTTACAAACCACTGGGTGGATACCAGCGGCTCCACAATCACACCACTGCGCTGGCAATGGCCCACATCATGTTGATGGGGTTCTTGCTTCAATAAAAAGCCTCCCAGCTTTTTCACCGTTTCCTTTCGACCCTCTAGAACACTAAGTCCCTTAAGGCTGCCAGCCAAATCAGTCAAGGTTCCATCATAAGAAATGGTGGATAGAATTTCCAAATTATGCCTTTTCCCAATTTCCCAGTCGTTGTGGTCATGGCCCGGGGTAATTTTCAAGGCTCCTGTGCCAAACTCCATATCCACATGCTCATCTAAAATCACGGGAATTTCACGGTTCGATAGCGGAAGGACAACCTTCCTGCCATGGAATTTTTTATAGCGATTATCCTCTGGATGCACAGCCACTGCCACATCTGCAAACATGGTCTCTGGACGAGTGGTGGCTACTGTTAAAAAATCTTTGGGAGAACCTGCCAAGCCGTACTTGATATAATACAAAGACCCGTCAACAGACCGAAATTCCACCTCCAGATCGGAAACGGCTGTGTTGAGACCCGCACTCCAGTTTACAAGGCGCTTTCCTCGATAGATTAAGCCATCATGGTAAAGACGGATAAAGGACTCCAGTACAGAACGATAACTCCCTTCATCCAATGTAAAACGCTCTCGACTCCAATCACACGATGATCCAAGGGAGCGCAATTGGTTTTGGATCACACCACCATGCTCTTTCGTCCATCTCCACGCCTCTTCTAAAAATTTCTCTCTTCCTTCTTTTAATCGGGAACGCCCCTCTTTTTCTAATTTGCGATCCACCATAAGCTGGGTGGCAATACCCGCATGATCCGTGCCCGGCACCCAAAGCGTACGAAACCCCTTCATTCTTTTCCAGCGCACATAGGTGTCCTCTATGGCAGCAAATAGGGCATGCCCCTGGTGGAGCACTCCTGTTACATTGGGTGGAGGCATGGTTACAAGATAGGTTGGCTTAGTACGATCCCCATGGGGCTGGAAACACTTCTCCTCTTCCCATTCCTTATAAATCCTCGATTCAAATTTTTTTGGTTGGTAGGTTTTTTCCATTACTTATTATTACATCACAAAATGGCGAATTAAATTAAATATTGGTTTTAAATCCCTATAACCTTCATAATAAATATACACTCCCACAAAGAATAAGAGGAAAAGGCAGGCAAAATAATAAAAAGACATGCTTTTTACAAAACCTTTGGTTCTAGATCGATTACCCAGTTCAAAAAAAATGAAGGCTAGGGGGAGGGCCCAAAAAGGATATACGCTAATAATTAAATAAGCGTAGCTCACCTACACTCCGCAAAGTTCCTTTAATTTCTCCACACTGTCCGTCTCTTCCCAAGTAAACGCATCTCCTCTTCTACCAAAGTGACCATACACCGATGTTTGGGCATAGACAGGCCGTAACAAGCGCAGCTTCTCAATTAACCGAGATGGCTGAAAGGGAAATAACTCACGAGCCGCAGTGAAAATTTTCTCCAAGTCGATCTTTTCCGTCCCAAAACAATCCACCATAAAGCTCACAGGTTTTGCCACACCAATGGCATAACCCACCTGTAGTAAACAACGATCTGCAAGCCCAGCAGCCACAATATTTTTTGCGGCATAACGGGCCATATAACAAGCAGAGCGATCCACCTTGGAAGGATCCTTGCCCGAAAAAGCACCTCCACCGTGAGAACCGTGCCCACCGTAGGTGTCTGCAATAATTTTTCGACCTGTCAAACCACAGTCGCCCTGAGGGCCGCCAATTACAAAACGCCCCGTAGGATTAATATAAATTTTTGTATTATTGTCCATCAATGTGGAAGAAACGATCTTGGAAATAACTTCAGTGCGAATGCCCTCTTCTAGGGAAGACATGGTTACATTTTCATCGTGCTGTGAACTAATAACAACTGTATCCACACGGGTGGCCTTTCCATTTTTATACTCCATGGTCACTTGGGTTTTTCCGTCGGGACGAAGAAAACCTAAGGTGCCATCTTTACGAACCTCAGTTAAGCGCTGGGATAATTGGTGCGATAGCGCGATGGAGTAGGGCATATATTCTTCTGTTTCATTGATCGCATAGCCAAACATCATCCCCTGGTCTCCCGCACCCTGGTCTCTATTGGCAGCCACGTCTACCCCTCGGGCAATGTCCGGGGATTGCTTTCCCAGCCCCACTAATACGGAGCAAGTTTTATGACAAAAACCCTTGGAGGAATCGTTGTAGCCTATTTTTGCCACCGTATTGCGTGCAATCTGCTGAAAGTCCACCGTCGCCTTGCTCGTTACTTCCCCTGCAATTACAATGAGTCCTGTTGTGACCAAGGTCTCACAGGCCACATGGCTCTGAGGATCCTTGTCGAGAAAAGCGTCTAAAACAGCGTCGCTAATCTGGTCGCAGATTTTATCCGGGTGTCCCTCGTTTACCGACTCCGACGTAAATAAATAATCCTTAAGACCCATACATATCTCCTTGTCTCCCCAAAATAGGAAGAAACCTTACCGGGGTGGTTTTATTATTAAACCGTTTTAGGGGGATGGATTGCAAATTTCGGTGTGCTCCCCTTAGCCCGCAGGAGCTTTTTTCTTGCCACTCCGCGTTTAGCCCGTTTTTTATTTCGTCGCATTTCTGTCTGTTTTGCTGGTGATGCCATAATGTCCTCTCTCTCTATTTCAACACTTATAGGTATACTATTTACTCCAATAAATCAACCGAAACAAGAAATTCGTACACAAAGGCCTTTCTTTTGGAAACTTGGAACGGATTTTGCTTAGAGAAGGGGAAGATGTGGATAAAAGTGTGGATATGGAGGGGATTTTTAATGGGCGTTTTGGCGTGCGGCGGGTTATACCACCCGGAGGCACTCACTCGTACCATTACAAAATCCTCACCCATAATCCTTGCCCTAGGAGAGCAGTTCAGCCTTAAAGTAAGCCCAGGAACTCGATTTAGCGTGGGAAATCCAGAGGTGCTCAAAGTACGCAGCCTACGGTCCCCTCCCAAGGGAAAACCCATGCTACTTGTTCGAGCGAAGCGCCAAGGCTATTCGGACCTCATTATCATAGATGGAGATAAGGAAAAGCGACTACGTTTTCGAGTCTATTCAAAAAAACGGGGTTCTTTTTTTCGAGATGCCCGCGCCTCCCTACAAAAAATCAAGGGATTGGAAATACTACCCCAAGGGGATCAGTGGATCGTTCGAGGAGAGTCGAAAAATATTAAAGACTATAATCTCCTGAACGCATTTATTGAAAATAGCAAGCAAAAGGTATTTAGCCTTGCTCGCCTCCACCAAGATGCACGCCTCCTAGCCGAGGAAAAAATACGACAACGCTTCCGAAACGCAGGACTTTCCCATATCTCTGTGCACGGAGCTGGCTCAAAAATCTGGCTTACAGGCAAAGCCTACTCCGAAAAAGAAAAAGTCCTCGCCTTAGCGCTTGCTCAAGAAATCTTTGGCCCTACCCTCTCCTATGTGGAAACCCCCTTTCCCACCAAGAGTGTTCTGAAATTTAAGATACATATTCTAGAACTCATCCACCGCAGTGGTGGGCGTGTGGGCCTGGATTGGAATACTGTTATTCCAGGCATTCTACAAATTCATAACAAACTCATACAAGGGAATTTTTCCATAGAAACAAGCCTCAACCTTTTGGCTCGACGTGGACTCACCCGAATCCTCTCCAAACCAGAAATTTCTGTAAACTCCAGGGGCATCGCTCGCCTCCACGTGGGTGGAGAAATTCCCATCATCCTTAAAACAGAAAATAGTCGACGAGTTTCTTGGAAACGCCACGGACTGCATTTGAAGTTGGAAATCCAAGGTGCCAACAGAGACACCGTACGCACAAAACTTCAAGTAAGCATTAGCCTTTTAGATTTTGCCAACTCCATAGAGGAAATCCCCGGCATCAAGGAAAATAAAATGGAAACAATCGTGGACCTAAAAAAAGGAGAAACTTTTTTCCTATCCGGACTCCTACAAAATGAAAAAATTGATTTAGAAAAATCCCTTCCCATACTAGGAGACATTCCCATACTGGGCGCCCTCTTCCGTTCCAAAGATTTCCAAGAACGACGATCGGAACTCATTATTGCCATCACAGCCAAGGACTATACCCATGCCAAAAGCCTCAGTCCATAGTCAAATCCATGAATTACTCCAGGAAAAAGCCGTGCGGGAAATTTTAGTTAACGGACACAAGGATGTTTGGGTGGAACGAGAAGATGGCTTAGAAAAAATAGATTCGGAAATATCCTCAGAGATGGAACTACAACAGTTTGTGAGGAGCCTCCTAAGCCCCATGGGAAGAAAAATTGATTTTAAAAGCCCTTATGTGGATGCACGCCTTTCCAATGGTTCCCGCCTATGCGCCATCATCCCTCCAGCCACCCTCGGTGGCACCCACCTTAGTATTCGTAAATTCAATACTAATTTAAATTCCTTGGAGGAGCTCCATAAAAATAAAACCGTCAATGAAAAAGCCCTACGCATTATCCACGAAGCCATAGAAAATAAAAAAAATATACTGATCTCTGGCGCCAGCAGCACAGGAAAAACCACTCTCCTTAATGCCATTGCTGCCAAAATTTCTCCCAAGGAAAGGATCATTACCCTAGAGGATACAGCAGAACTATCCATTGCCCATCCCCACGTTGTGCGCCTAGAGAGTCGACCCCCAAATTCCGAGGGAGAGGGAGAAATTACCCTAAGGGATTTATTGCAAACGGCCCTACGAATGCGCCCCGATAGGTTAATCATTGGAGAGTGCAGGGGAAAAGAAGCTCTGGACCTACTACTTGCCCTAAACACGGGTCACAACGGATCCATGGCCACCATACATAGCAATTCTCCTAGGGATTCCCTAAGACGATTGGAACTACTATGTGGGGTGAGCCAACAATATATTTCCCCTCAACTCATACAGTCCTATATTTGCGCATCTATTCACCTACTCATCCATCTCGTCAACGAAAAAACAAACCGACGGATAGAATCCATACAACAAGTCTGCGGCTTGGAAAGCGGCGTGTTCCTACTAAGGACACTCCTCTAATGAGAAGTTTTATTACAAAAGAAGGAAATATTTGTATTAAAAAAGTACGAAGGCAGATAGGCGCATCCAGAGAAATATACAAAAAAAAAGAAAAAATCTGGAAGCACTTAAACCAAATGGGCATTCCTGCTCCGAAAAAATGGGAAGAAAAACAATCCAGCTTTTTTTTCTACAGCACTTGGGTCCATGGCACTAACTTCCATGAATACACTCGAGTGGTAGAGGACAATAGCTCTTGGATCATACTCCTTTCAGCCATGAAAAAAATTGAAAAACTGCACGCAATGGATCCTCCCATACTCCATAGCGATCTATCCTCCAGTAACCTTATTGTCGTAAATAAAAAACAAGGCACCTGGATCGACTGGGAAGATGTGGAACACGCCATACTTTCGTACCAACAACCCAAAATAGATTTTCATGGCACACCCGCTTACCTTGCACCCGAGCGAGCCATCTATGGACAAAATACCATAGCAGCAGAAGTCTTTGCCCTTGGAGCTATTGCCTTCCGACTAGCTACGAAGAAATCCCTCTTTCCCTGCACCCATCAAGGCATCCTACAAGCAAGAGGGTTTTCTCCAGCACAGTGGGAAGAAAAAATTCAGTCCATCCCTTTGGAGTATAGAACTCCCATTGCCCATGCCATACACCCTGTGAAATGGCTTCGAACAAAGTCCGTATCTAACCTAATCTCGGAACTATCCCAATCGATAGTACTCTCACTTTGAGTATAGCAAGGACTGCCTATATCAGAAGTAAAATGAATATAAGGAGGGACGATAAATTATCGGAGTTCTTGCAATTGCCAGCATCAATACAGCGAAGCTTTTTTAAAACACCCTCTAGCCCTTCTTCTTTCACAGTCTCATTCCAATTGTCTCGAAATAATCTTACTAAAGATATGCCTTCAGTTACTGTGTCTAGAATAAGCCATTCGTTAACCCCTTCTCGAAAAATAAGTTGAGCCTTCCAGGTGAACTCACTTCCAGTAGTGACTTTCATATTCATAAATGCATATCTCCTACCATGAGCTTCCTTACTATCTACTTTTCCATACTCTAACTTAAACCCACTCTCCATAAAATTAACAAAAATATTATTCATTTTTCTTTGAAGATAAGAAACCATACGATCCCTATCTTCATCACTTATATCCTTAGAGTCCCATATCGACGGAGAAAATACTATGCGAGCGATTCCGTGAAAATTTATAGAAGGAGCAATATTATGTTTAAAAACATCACTATAAAATTGAGTTCTCTCTTCTTTTAAAGCACCTGCCTCTGGCTTCTTAAGCAGTTCAAGCTTCATTCGTGCAACTGACTCCTCTATACGTTCCCGATAATATTCTTCTGCCTCAGTATTTCCAAAGCTAAGCCCATGGAACCCAAGAAATAAAATTGCCGCTAACATAAGTGTGGTTATTTTTCTGTTCTTCATTTTTTATTACCCCATCTGTTTTGAAATGGCACTTAAAACACTAGCAAGCCCCATTTCTTTTTTGTCTTTCCAAGTATCGCAATAGAACCCTGTTACAGATCCATTTTCAAATTTCATATCCAAAAGAAGCCATTTGCTTCCCTGTTTTTTCACTACAGGATTCTTCCTATGGAAAATAAGTGTAAGCACTAAAGTCTCTCCAAATTTAGGAATGGCCTCTGCATCCATAAGCGCAAAATCCTTATCCTTCTTTGATAAACGTACTCTTCCATATTTTATCTTGAATTTTTCATCCACAGAATTGGCGAAATGATGCTTCAATTCTTCTTGCAGATAAGAAATCATAGTTGCCCTATCTTCATTAGCTGTATCTTCAGAATCCCAGATTGATTTGGAAAATACCGTACGAGCCATTCTTTCAAAGCTTATAAAAGGGGCCACTTCTTTTTCAAAAGTATTATTAAGTAAAGCGCCACCCATTTTTTTAGCCAAAGTTTTTACGGCTCTCTTGTCTTTCTTCTCCTCTTCCTCCACTAGCGAGCCAATATTTCCGCCATCGTAGGGGACAGCAAGTAAAACAGCTGCTAACAGAAGCGTTTTTATACTTATTTTTCTTTTCATTACTAACTCCTTCCTTTCTCAAATAAAACATTATTCGATGCGTTGTCCCTCAATGGACTGTCTTGCAATATCCTGCAAAAAGCATCCCGTGTCAATAGAAATGAAAAAATAACTTAATTTATCCCAAAATAGCTTTGAAAATAAGAGTTTACAGCCCTAAACGGAAAAATAAACCTCCTTAATAAGTGCGGTATTATTCAGAATTAACAGGCTATAGTTATGGCTTTTGCCTGCAAACATGCAACTATATTGAGATGAAAAAGAAAAAGACCAAAAAGAAGGCGCAAAAAAAACAGCCCTGCCTTTCCAGCTATAAGTTTAATACGGACAACTATATTCAGGCATTTTCATTTTCAAAAAGAGATGTGAAGACTGGACAGTTGATGGCAGTAAAAGGGAAGCGCTCTTAGAAAGTGCCTTCCAATATTTCTATAATCTGGGATTTCGACGGAACCCTTACACCCATGGACTCTACAAGCAAAACAGTAGAAGCTTTGGGGGACGATACGCTGTTATTTCAACTGGGGAGAATAAGGATGAGCCTGAAAGTATTCCTGCCTTCTGTATGGATGAAACAATGAAAACTCGCTCTATTTTTGAAATTGCTAAAGGAACATTTGATGATCCAGCAACTCCAGTTAATAAGCGAGTAAGTTCTGATGATTTAAAATTTCCTTTTTCTAAATTGTTTCAATTTATAGAAGCGCATTGCCATCGAGTCTTAAAAGCTTGTGAAGCTAGTAACATTGACTCTCTCCTTTAAAAATGCTTATTTGATATACCTTTATCTAGTTGCTTTTTCAAAACAAGTGCTCGCTCTAGCAACGGATTTTCAGCAGTACAGCCACTCAAAACAGAGACACTCTCCTCCACCCACATTTTAGCCAAGCGCCTATCCAGGCTCTGCATAGCATAGCCATATAAATACAAGGCCTTGGCATAGAGCCAATGCTCTTGTCCACAGGAGGTTTGATTTTTTATATAGTCCCTGCATCGAGGAAAGAGGATTTTTTCTATATACACATACTCCTGTTGAAATTCTTCTGCACAGGTGGGGGCTATCTTTTTTTCTTTTCCTCTGTTTCTAATTAGTGCTGGCTTTTGAGTGGGCGTCTGCACAGGAGTGCCCACTAAGAGGGCTGCTAAAAGAGCTAAAGAACATACGTAGAAGCTAAATTTAGATATACGAAGGAAAAGTTTATCTTTTTTTCTATTCTCCATGCTTTAAAAGGCCAGTAGGCTAGGTAGAATGGGAAAGAGAATCACAAAAAAAGTGGCAGGTAAGATGCATAGAAAAATGGGCAGCAGTAGTTTTAGGGGAAGAATCTGAGCAGCCCTTTCCCAGCGTAGTTTTTTCTGTTCCTCTATTTCCATAAAAATGCCTTGCATATCATCTCTAATGGAGGCCCCATACTCGATGGAGTTTTTTAATAACATGCGAGTTTGTTGTAATAAAAGAGGCCGGTCCTGTTGTGTGGAATGAATAGCAAGTGAACTTACTTTTGTGTCGACAGGTATCCCCACCAAACTTCTTTGTATGGCTGTCTGGGGATCCAAGCCCGACTCCATAAAGGATAGAAACGCTAAAATAAATTTCGGTAAATATACTTCCTCATCTTCCATGCCTCTGGGATACATCACAGCGCTTTGAATTTTTTTTATCCACCAAAGCCCTATGCTGTTAAAAATAATTGCTAGGAGTAAAACACCACAGGACCAAATGGAGCTAAAGGCATTGATTATGAAATTTTTGTCCACTAGAAAGAATAGAAATAAAACCAGCCAGGGAAGAACGCTTGCCAACCATGCTTGAGCCCGCACCTGTATGGTGAGGGCATCTACCCTTCTTTGGGAGGAAAGGCGTAGCTGGAGGGACTTGCGAATTTTATCCAGGGTATGGGCGCAGGGATTACCATTGGTAAGTGCCCGGGAGAGTATCTCTCCAATGAGATGGCCCTCAACTTTCTCTCCCCTTACTATCTCTTGGCACAGGGCTTGCTCCCTTTGGGTGGCTATGGGTTCCTTTCCATAGCTCTCTAGGGTTTCATGGAGAGCGCGTCCCGCTCGCAAAGACTGTACCAGGTACTGTAGCCATTGGATTTCATTCGTCATGGGACAGGGAATTGATTCAGTGCAATATTTTCTTATATATGCCATAAAGCCCTTGATTTGGGCGTTCCAGAGCCTACGGTGTTGCCACAAAAAGAAAATGCACAGTCCCTGTAAAAAAAGGTGTGGTATAAGTAAAGACAACATGCCTAAGGGTAAGCAAGAATAGTACCAAAATAGCAAAGATCAGAAAAAAAAGAGCAGAAAAAAAATGGGTTCCTCTCGAAAAATTAGCGTAAAAAAAGCCAATCTCCAGCAGGCAAAAACTCTACCCATACTAGGGAGCCTAAAGGCCCGTCGCTTGACCTTTCCCAACGGGCTAAAAGTTCTTTTTGTGCGAAGAACCCTGTCTCCCACATTTTCCTACCAGACTTGGTACAATGTGGGTTCCCGTGATGAGGAGTTAAAATTCACTGGAATGGCCCATCTCTTTGAACATATGATGTTCAAGGGCACAAAAAAAAATAAGCAGGGTGTATTTGATCGGATCCTATCTGAAGAAGGCTGCCAGGGACTCAATGCCATGACAAGCACCGATTTTACTGCCTATGTGGGAAGCCTTCCCAAATCGGCCCTTCCCATAGTAGCAGGCCTAGAATCCGACCGAATGACGGGCTTAGTGCTCCATAAAAAACCCTTCGAGTCCGAACGGGAGGTGGTACATAATGAGAGAAAGGAAACGTCTGAGAACCAGCCCGAGGGAAAACTCTACGAAGCCTTAAACATGCTGGCCTTCCAAAAACACTCCTACGGCTGGCCCATCATTGGTTTTGAGAAAGATTTAAACAGAATGACCACCAAAGATTTGGTCCGGTTTTATAAAAAGTTTTATGCTCCCAACAACGCCACCATTGTTATTGTGGGAGACTTGACGGAAGAGGAAGTGGTAAAAACAATTCATAAATTTTACGGATCCATTCCTCCCTCTACTCTGGAAACAGTCGCCCCACCGGTGGAAGACAAGCAAGAGGAAGAACGCTATAAAGAAATTCCTCTAAAAATTCATCTGGAAAAAATAGATATTGGGTATAAAGTTCCTGCCATAGATCACCATGACCGTATAGCCCTTTCCATGTTAGATTATATTTTAACCGGTGGACGTAGTTCTAGACTATACCAAGCGCTAGTAAACTCAGAACAAGCCATAGATGTGAGTTCATACATTCAACAAGGCAAGGATCCCGGTCTTTTCTATCTCTTCCTTTCCCTACAAGCCAATAAAAAATCACGGGACGCACTGGATATTATAGATAAAGAACTCTTACGTATTGAAAAAAAAGGTGTGTCTGCCTCGGAGCTATTGCGTGCAAAAAATAAAATATTGATGAACTTCCACCTCACCATTAAGAATAATAGCTCCATTTGCTATCTTCTAGGAGAGGGAGAAACCATATATGGCGACTTCACAAAAGAAATACCAAACCCCGATAGCTTGTCTCGCTTAACCAGTGCCCACATTCAAGAGCTGATCCCCAGGTACTTTCGCAAACACAATCGCTCTATTGTTATTGGTAAACCACAAGCATGACAAGAAAAACCCAAACAAAGAACACTATACTCCTACAACCAGACCGGTCTTCCGCTCTTATCCACATGGGGCTTTCCTTTAGGGTGGGGGCCATCTACGACCCTCCATCGAAAGCCGGTCTAGCCTCCATAACCACAAGCATGCTCCTAAGGGGTACGAAAAAGAAGTCCTACCAACGCTTCCATGAAAAACTCGACGAGCTTGGATCAAAACTATATTTAGACGTCAACAAGGAATCCATAGATATTCTTGGCATCACCCTTTCCCAAAACCTCGATGCCTTTCTTGCTCTTTTCCGGGAAGCCATTCTAGAGCCAGCCTTTCTCCCCAAAGAATTGAAAAAAGTTCTACAGCAACGAAAGTCCATGCTACAGGACGAACTGGACACAGACGGGGATATAGCCGCTAGACGATTTCAGGAATATTTTCTCCACGGTCATCCCTACGGTCGATCCACTAGCGGAAGCCTGGAATCCTTGGAGCAGATTACAGCAGCAGACGTGCGCACGTTCTATAAAAAATGTTCCTCCCGTATTGCCATTTTTGCAGCCACAGGGGATTTTGAAAGAAAACAAATGCACGCAATAGGTACGAAACTCTTAAACGATCTACCGTCCCTAGCGGTTGACTCCATACAAGTGCCCACCCCTGACTGGAATAAGGGTGTGCAAACCCTTTTCTTAGAAAAGCCTGGCTGCACACAAAGTCAAATCTATATGGGCACACCGGGAATTGCCTACTCCAGTCCACACTATCACGCAACCACCATTGCCAGTCATATCTTCGGTGGTGGCTGCTTTCAAGCTAGGCTTATGAAAGAAATACGAGAAAAGCGAGGCTGGAGTTACGGAGCATACGCCTATTTTCGATCAGCAAGAAAACCTCTGTATTATGCCATGCACACTACCCCTTCCAACGAAAACACAAGTGGGGCTGTGCAACTGATGTTAAAACTCTATAATGACTTTGTACGCAAAGGCGTAACCAAAGAAGAGTTTCTGTTTGCAAAAAAAAGCATCTATAACCAGAGCGCCTTTATTCAAGACACACTACAGAAGAAACTCAGTAACAGTGTAGCGGAAAATATTTTGGAACTGCCTAAGGGTTTCTATGCAAACTACCAAAAAAATATCTCTATGATGACTCATAAAAAGGTACAGGCTGCCATTCAAGCACAATGGAGAAACAAGAGCCTATTTATCATGGTTTTGGGAAGCGGCGCTTTATGGAAAGCAGACTTGGAAAAAATAAAAGCCATGGGTCGTGTTTCCAGTCATACCTATGATGCTTCACCGTCCTTATTATAATAAAAGGTAAACTGCTAGCGTTATACAGGCTGCCTGTATTTTTCTTCCTTTTTTCGCAACGTTTTCTTGTATTGTAAAAATTCCTTGGGTTATATTTGTTATGCATAAGAATGTTTTTATTTTTGCCGCTACTATTCATGAAAAAAATATCGTAAAATTAAAGGAATCAAACAAAGAATGTGTGTGTATTAAAAACTAAGGAGTGTGACTTATGACAGGAAGTGATAAGAAGAGCGAAAAAAAGATATTTATTGTTCCCATGCTGCCGTTACGAGAGGTAATTATTTTTCCTCACATGGTGGTGCCTCTATTTGTGGGTAGAGAAAAATCCATTGAAGCATTGGAGGCTGCGATCCAGAACAAGTTAAGTCTCTTCCTCTGTGCTCAGAAAGACGCTTCCGTAGTAAACCCAAAGCAAGAAGATATTTATTCCATGGGTACGCTAGGCACCATCGTCCAACTAGTAAAACTTCCCGACAATACTGTAAAAATATTAATAGAGGGAAAGAAGCGTGCCATAGGTAGAAAAATTATTCCCAATGATAAGTTTATGCAAATGGAGGTAGAAGAACTTGAGGAGCCAAAAGTAAACCCCGTGCGCCTAGAAGCCCTACTCCGAAGCATTAAAACAGTTTTTGAAAATTATGTGAAATTCAACAAACGTATTCCACCCGAAGTGGTGATGAATATTTCGTCTATTAATGAGCCTTCTCGCTTGGGTGATATTATTGTGGCTCACCTAACATTGCGTCCTGAGGAAAAGCAGAAAGTTTTGGAGTTACTGGATCCAGCGAAACGTTTAGAAAAAATTCTTGCTCTTATGCAAGGAGAAATTGAAATTTTACAGGTGGAACGAAAAATACGTTCTCGCGTGAAAAAACAGATGGAAAAAAATCAAAAAGAATACTACTTAAATGAGCAAATCAATGCCATTCAAAAGGAACTTGGGGATAAGGACGAGTTTAAAGTGGAGTTAAATGAAATTGAAGAAAAAATTGAAACTGCGGAGCTTTCTCAGGAAGCAAGAGAGAAGGTAGAAAAAGAGTTTCGTAAGTTCAAAACCATGTCTCCCATGAGTGCGGAAGCCACCGTTGTTCGGAACTATATCGACTGGATCCTTTCTCTCCCTTGGGGTAAACATTCCAAAGATAACTGGGACTTAAAAAAAGCAGAAAAATCCTTAAAAAATGATCACTACGGATTAGACGACGTGAGAGAGCGTATTTTGGAATTCCTGGCTGTGCGCACACTTACTCAAAACGCCAAAGGTTCCATTCTGTGTTTTGCAGGACCACCGGGAGTGGGAAAAACTTCCCTAGCCAAATCTATCGCCGCAGCCGTGAATAAAAAATTTGTTCGCGCTAGTTTAGGTGGTGTCCGGGATGAAGCGGAGATCAGGGGACACAGGAGAACATACGTGGGTGCCCTACCTGGAAAAATTTTACAATCCTTAAAAAAGGCAGGTACCTCTAACCCTGTCTTTCTATTGGATGAAATAGATAAAATGAGCTCAGACTTCCGGGGAGACCCATCTAGCGCTCTTCTCGAAGTGCTGGACCCGGAACAAAACTCCACATTCATGGACCATTACCTAGAAGTGGAATTTGACTTGTCGAAAATTCTTTTCATATTGACGGCCAATTCCCTGCACACCATTCCCCGTCCACTCTTGGATCGCATGGAGGTGATTACTCTTCCCGGCTATACCCTTAATGAAAAAACACATATTGCGAAAGATTATTTAGTTCCTCGACAAATAAAAGCCCATGGGCTTAGAGAAGATAAATTTAAAATTCCTGTGCAGGTGATTCGTCAACTGATCCAACAGTATACAAGAGAGGCTGGAGTACGAAATTTAGAACGGGAAATATCTAATCTATGTAGAAAAACAGCCTATCAAATTGTACGAGGAGCCAGTGATGCCTTGAAAAATAAACGCTTAGATCCTCGCAATCTAATCAATAATGCCTTGAAAAAAATAATCATCGTTCAAGCCAAAGCGTTGAAGAAAATTCTTGGTCCAGCAAAATACACTATCAGTAAGACGGAAGAAAAATCGGAAGTGGGTCTGGTTAACGGTCTTGCATGGACAGAGGCTGGAGGCGACATGCTCCAAGTGGAAGTAGCCGTGCTCCCCGGAAAAGGCAGCTTAAAAATCACGGGCAAACTCGGAGATGTGATGCAGGAAAGTGCACAGGCTGCCATGAGTTACGTGCGCGCCCGATCCGCTCTTCTTGACCTAGAAGAAAAGTTTTTTGAAAAAGTGGACATACATGTGCATGTGCCAGAGGGAGCCGTACCCAAGGATGGTCCCTCTGCTGGTATCACCATTGCCACAGCCCTAACCAGCGCACTCATAAAGGTTCCTGCCAAAAAGAACGTGGCCATGACAGGGGAGATCACCCTCAGGGGAAGAGTGCTTCCCATCGGTGGACTCAAGGAAAAACTTATTGCTGCTAAAGTGGGCGGTGCCACCACCATTATCTTTCCTAAAGAAAATGAAAAGGATCTGGATCAAGTCTCCCAAGAAATTAAAAAAGGTCTCACCCTATACCCCGTTATCAGTACGGATGAGGTGCTGCGACTAGCCTTAGATATTCGCGATGCGTCGAACTTTATGCGGAAAAACAAAACTGGTACTAAAAAATCAAGATCAAGAAACCCCCTTAAAAATAAAGAGAAAAATAAGAGCGGCTCTATTACCAGCATCGCCCAATAGCGCCACTTTCTTCATTTGCATTAGATTACAATTGACGGCTGGGCAAAAGAATACTACGAATAAGATTATAGTCTGTGGGGCCGTTAGCTCAGCTGGGAGAGCGCCACCCTTACAAGGTGGATGTCGGCAGTTCGATCCTGTCACGGCTCACCAACTCACTGGCTAGCAAAATACCCAGAAAATCTCTATTTTTTCAGAATCCAGCTTTTCTTTTATTTTCTCCGTTGCCTCTGGGAAATTTGCCTTAAACTGTTCAATTGCTTCTTGAGAACACTTAGGGTGCTTGGAACGTCCGGATATCCAAACAATATTAAGCCTATCTAGGAGAGCATACACTCCCGATAACGAATAACAGGAGTCGAATTTATTCGCTAATAAATCCCGAATCTCCCAAGCTGTTATCCTTCCACCATCCTTAGATTCTTGGAGCTTATCCAGCTCTAATTTAAATGATTCCTCTGCATCAGGGGGTAAGCGAGGCTTTCTGCCACGACCTTCTCTACATATAAGACCCTCATAGTCATAGGCTGCAAAACGCTCTAGCCAAGATTTCACAGATTTGTCACTATACCGAACAATACATGCAACTTCCTCGACTGTTTTCCCTTCTTGAAAATTTAATAGAGCCAGCAACTTGACTTTTATTGACGCATTTCTTTCCACCTTGTAGGTAGCTAAGAAATTATAATCATGAATTTTACTGGTTAGTTCCTTTATTTTTAGCACTCAAAAAGAATAACCCCATTTTATCAAAAACACCGGTCCCAGTGCGTCAGAAAACCGTAGTTATTTTCTGTAATTGGTATAATCTGCGCTAATAAAAGAAACTCAATAGGAACTTCATATCTTTTTCTTGGATCAGGAAAGGACTTTAATACATCCTGCAAGAACCCTGCATCGAGAGCATACTTGGCAATGGAATCGACCGGCATTTTTTGGCTTATTCTAACAGACTCTGTAATACCCTTCTTCAGTGATTCAATCGTCTTTTTCTTATCATTTTTTATTATTGGTAGATCAGGAAACATTCTAAAAGGTTAAATTATTTTTGATCAAAACGCATGATTATTTTTCATACACGGTATTGGGGTTCAAATGAAGAATTTTTCAACACTCTTTCTTGTATTTATTTTTTCTTTGACACGAATTCTCTCCGTTTCACAACCATTTAAGTTTATATTTAAAGAATACAGTATTTTTACCGATATATATTCAAGAGTACTTAAATTTTAGGAGGATAATCAAAAATGAAAAAAACAGAATTAATTTTTGTTTGGTTGCTTGCTTTTAGCACTGTATCCAATACAGGTTATACTCAGCCGATAGATCGAATGAAGAAAGAAACATTAGCTCAAATAAAGAAAGAAGCATTAGCTCAAATGAAGAAAGAAGCATTAGCCGGGACATTAGGAGCTCGGTTTAATTTCGCTGAGGTATACCATTATGGAAACGGTGTGGAGCGAGATTTCAAGCAAGCGATTTATTGGTATAAAAAAGCAGCGGACGGAGGAGATATAACGGCAGCATTTGCTTTAGGTGGTATGTATTATAGAGGAGAGGGTACGAAGCAAAACGATAAGGAAGCATTTCGTTGGTATAAAAAAGCAGCAGAAGGGGAGTTTGCAGATGCTCAACTTGCTTTAGGTGATATATATTCTAACAGAAGGGGTACGAAGCAAAACGATAAGGAAGCATTTCGTTGGTATAAAAAAGCATTTCACTCTTATCAAAAAGGAGTAAAGTTGGGGGTTGCAAGAACTCAATTTCTTTTAGGTAATATGTATTACAAGGGAAAGGGTACTAATGTAGATTATAAGAAAGCATTTCGTTGGTATAAAAAAGCAGCAGGTCAGGGTAATGCAAAAGCTCAATCTGCCCTTGCTTCTATGTACTTTGATGGACTAGGTACTAAAATAGATAATAAGACGGCAGTATACTGGTATAGAAAAGCAGCAGGTCAGGGTAATGCAAAAGCTCAAGCTTATTTAGGCATAATATATTATCGGGGAGAAGGTGTTTCTCAAGATAATGGAAGGGCATTGTATTGGTTTCGAAAGGCGAGCGATCAAGGACACGAACTTTTTCAACAAGCTATTGGACTTGTTCTCCAACCTTCTTCCTATGCACCATATCGTAAAAGCGGATCAGGAGGCCACAGTGAATCAGGGAACTAAAATAGTGATCTTTCCCGCTTTAGCGTGTACGCCATTTTTGATCCGATCCACAGTGGTTTTTCGTTCAAACTGTCCCCCTGTTTCAGGGAACTTGTCCCTTTTCATGATCTGTGTGAGTCCGGCTGATTTTTCTTAAAAGCTATGATTCCGTAGTTTTTTATCAACAATAGAGGGCAAGAAAGGCTGGTTCAATTTAGTCAAGTTATTAGGGTGGGTCAATATATTGTAGCTTTTTCCTCTGTTTCGTGGTAGGCTACATCGTGTATTAAAAATAAGGAGTTCGCTTTGCATGGTAAAGAAGGTTGCTAAAAAGAAAAAAAGTAAAAAGCAGCAGGAGAAAGAGGCTGTGGCTGAGGCTGCAGATTATGCTGCCCTAATGAAAGAGGCTACCATGGAGCCCTCTTCCTACAAAATTTCCGATCTATACGAGACGGGCACTATTATTAGTCACAGCAAGTTTGGCAGGGGGGTTGTGAAGGAGTCCTACCAAAAGGAAAGTAAAATGACCGTTTTATTTGAAAAGGGAGCACGAACTCTAGCCCAAGGTCGCTAGAGTGAGTCAAGGCTGCCACATTGAGTAAGGAAGAGTTAATTGAAGCCAAGGGAGAAGTTGTAAAAGTTGCAGGCAACGGTGTATATGAGATTGTCTTGGAATCCGGTCATAAAGTTTTGGGTCGACTGACAGGAAAAATGTCCAAATTTCGAATTCGTATTATTCCAGGAGATAAAGTAAGAATGAAGTTATCTCCCTACGACCTTAGCCACGGCCTAATTACCTATAGAGAGCGGGCTTAAAAAACAATACGAATCCCTCCCACATGGTCATACTGCGTATGAATGTCCGTGGTCGTTCGCACAGTGTACTCAAAGGTTGTTCGTGGTCCGTTCCACATAAGACCAATGCTATGGCCCTTTCTGCCCGACTTAATATTTCTCATAACTCCTCCGGAGAAAATAAATTGTTTGTACACGGTCAGTTCCCCAGCAACGGACCAGGAGAGATTACCGTCATCCACACTGGAAAGCTTCCTGCCGGCACTGAGGTAGAGATTAAGAGGGCCTAGGATGTCGTAACGAAGGCCCAGGGATGCATTGCGACTCTCTTCCCCTAGCTTGTTGTGTATATTCTCCAAAGTAAGCCCCAGATTAAGTTTAGAGGTTAGGAGTATCATGCCACCGACGTCGCCATAAAAGTGGGCAATATCGTTTTTTCTCACATACTTTAGCCGAGCGCCTAGGGACATTCTTCTGGAAAAGGTGGTACCTAGAACGCCTGTCCACGTCTTGCGTCGCCCAGAGTAGGAGCTTCCCAATAAGGACGGTTCGTCTCTCGCACTTGTGCTATAGGCAACAGCTCCCTTGAGTTTCTTGGAACTCACAGCATCATACATGCCTAAATGTATGTCCTGCCCCCTGCTATTTTCCCTCCCTTCCTTTGTAATCCGGGAATAGTAAAAAAACATCGCATTTTTACGAATAAAGGCGACTGCCGCTGGGTTTCCAAACACGGAGTCCGAGGGAAGGCCTGAAGCAGCTCCACCCACAAGACCGTGTATTCGTGGCGTATACGACCGGGCTGACGCTGAGAGCATGCAGCAAACAAAAATAAAAAATAATGTTATTTTTCCCATCAATTCCCCTTACACTCTTATTTTGCAGCATTTTGTTATTCAAATCCAATGCTTTTTGCTAGGGTCTTATGGGAGGGAAATGGCAGGTATTCGTACAGCAGTGATTCCAGTGGCAGGTAGGGGCACTCGACTCCAACCCATCACTAGGGCGATTCCCAAGGAGTTGCTTCCCATCGTGGATCGTCCAATGATAGAGTATGTGGTCCGGGAGGCTCTGGAGGCCGGGATAGAGGAAATTATTCTTATCTCTTCCTCTGAAAAGCCTTCCATCGAGAATTACCTTTCTGAGACGTTTCCTAAAGTAAGGTTTCGTTCCTTGCAGCAGCCTTCCCCCTTGGGTTTAGGTCATGCCATTGCTTGTGCAAGGCCTGCGGTGAAAAATGAAGCATTTGCTGTTCTACTGAGCGACGATATCATGGTGAGCACAAATCCCTGTATTGGTCAGTTGATGGAGGTCCATAATAAATACGAGGGTGCTCCTGTGGTGGGCATGATAAAAGTGAGACCTGCCGAGACTGTTCATTATGGTATTGCTGATGGAAAAGAAATCCAGAAAGGGTTGTTAGAGATAAATAATCTCTTGGAAAAGCCAAAATTAGGTGAGGTTTCTTCTTGCTGGGCGCTTCCAGGTCGATATATTCTCAGTCCAGAAATTTTCGACATACTGGATGAGGCAAAGCCATCGGTGGGAGGAGAGATACAGCTCACCGACTCTCTAGATCGTTTGGCAAAAGCTCGTCCACTCTATGGTTTAGAATTAGAGGCGCATCGCTTCGACGTTGGTAACAGACTCGGGCTCATCCGGGCCACACTACATTTTGCCCTTTCCCGAAAGGAGCTTAGAGATGGTATTGTGGAAATAACAGAGGAAATAATAGAAAAAATAAAAGGAAACAAGCTATGACAAAAAGTATAAAAACCTTGCAGGGATTTGCTCTTCTCACCGTTGCTCTTCTTTTCCCATTGGAGCAGGCGCTTTCCCATATTGTTCCTGCCTATTATATGGCAGAGCGGATCACTCGACCCAAAAAAGACGTACAAGAGGTGCTCATAGGTTATCGTCTATTCTTTCCTTCCAGCAGCACCAGCAAAAAGATACTCTGGGAGGATCGTTTATATTTTTCTAGTAATGTTGGATTGAAGGCAACAACACAACAGGCTGTGCCCTTTCTTCCCATGCTCCTAGAGTCCTCTCCTGAAGCATTACTCCATGCTTGGCGAGCTTTTGGTCTACCCACGCCGTCGGAAAAAGATTTAGTAAAGGTATATGATCCTGAATCCACGCTTGAATCCAAACTTAAATCCACAATTGAGGATCCTTTAGCCAAGCACAGGAAGTTTTTCCCTCCTCGTAGGCTTTTTTATATTGAAGACAAGAGTGTCACGATCGATCAATATAATGAAGCCATTGTGTATAAAATAGTTGACGAAAAAAAAGAGAGGAAAATTTTCATTCGTAGAAACAATTTTCGTCCCATTGCCATGGAGTATGCTTGCCCTGAGGAACTATACGACCTGAAGGGTGGGAGTGCCGAAAAAGATCCATGCACGATAGAGTTTAGTGAGTTTTCCAGGAATAAAAAGATACCTTTCCGGGCCCACCTAAAAATAGGCAAAAGAAGTATTCTCACCTTTGAAATCTTTAAAATTCGCATCAACCCTTCCAAAAAAATCATGGACGAATTCAGGACTTTCCCTAGGAAAAAGCTTTTAGGCGACGAGGATGAAATCATTCCCATATTTCATAAATACTTCCTCAGTCAAGGCCTCGGTCAAAGAGAAACGTTCAAACAATGATCGCTAACGTTATCCTGCCGGCCCCCATTCCCAAGTTAAGCTACGGCGTGCCCAAGCACCTGGAAGGAAAGCTTTCTGTGGGAGATGCAGTGACCGTTCCTTTAAGAAAAAAAGAAACTTTTGGCTATATTGCGGAATTTATGGACGAGAAAAAAGACATGGAAGTGAAAAATATTATTGCTTCCAATGAGGGGCGCCCCAGCCTAGATGAGGAATTTTTATCTTTCTTACAATGGGTGGCTCAGTACTACCACTACCCAGTGGGAGAAGTTCTACGAATGGTCTTAGTCGATCCCAAAATTAAGAAAAAAAAAATATACTCTTTGGGCAGTCGCCAGCCTTCGGATAAAGAGCTGGAGTTATTTTCCAAGCGTTCAGGAAAGCGTCTTGCTCTTTTAAATTATTTAAAGGAAGAGGGGAGTGTGGGGGCGATTCCCAAGCTCTATAAAAATGTTTTCTCTCCCTTGAAAAAAGAAGGCTTTATATGCGAAACCTTAGTGGAGGAGGAGCCTCAGTTCCTTTCCCAAGAATCTTTTTTCCCCACCAAGGCCACCCTACCTCGACTCAACAAGGAGCAACGTGTGGCATACGACACCGTATCTGCTGCCATTACAAAATCCCAGTACCAAGGTTTTCTACTCCACGGAATCACAGGCAGTGGAAAAACAGAAGTCTACCTTTCTGCCGCAAAATACGCTTTGGGAAAAGGGAAATCTGTGCTCATACTTGTGCCGGAAATATCCTTAACTCCGCAGTTGCTTGCCCGGGCAAGGGCACACCTTGGAAATAATATTGCCGTTATCCATTCCAGTTTGACAAAGCGGGAGCGAAACCAACAGTGGGAGTTAATTTATACGGGTAAGGCAAAAATTGCTCTTGGTGTCCGTTCCACCATATTCGCCCCCATGGCAAACATTGGTTTAATTATTGTGGATGAAGAGCATGAATCTTCATTTAAGCAAGAGGATCGCTTGCGATATAACGCTAGAGATATGGCACTTGTTCGTGGAAAGCGTTCCAAGGCGGTTGTGATTTTAGGTAGTGCCACCCCTTCCCTAGAAAGTTACTACCACTGCCTAAACGGAAAGTTGGAGAAACTTTCCTTGAAAAATCGTCCCAACCACTGCACGCCTCCAGATATGGAGATCATTAACTTGCGAAAAGAAAAAGGACTCTTCTCCAATCGCTTGATAAAAAAAATAGAGGAAACGTTAGAGAGAAAAAAGCAAATTATCTTATTTCTCAACCGACGAGGTTCTGCCTCTTTTCTCCTCTGCGATTCCTGCGGCCATGTGCCTGAGTGCAAGCACTGTAGTGTGAGCCTTATCTACTATGAAAGGAAGAATAAGCTCTCTTGCCATTACTGTGGATATACGGAACCAAGGATGCGTAAGTGTGGGCAGTGTGATCACAGTCCTCTATCTGGAGGAACTCCAGGAACGGAGTTTGTGGAAAAGGAGCTAAAAACTTTTTTTCCCAATGCGAGAATTCTTCGCATGGACAGGGAAACAACCAGCAACAAGGGTGCATTGGAGAAAAATCTTTCTGCCATTTCCAACCAAGAGTGCGACATTATCGTGGGAACTCAAATGATTGCCAAGGGTCATGACTATCCAAACATTGAGTTAGTGGCTTCCATTAATTCTGATACAGCCTTAAAAATTCCCGACTTTCGTGCCAATGAAACCTGCTTCCAGTTGCTTACACAGGTGGCAGGTCGTGCGGGTAGGGGGAAGCATAAAGGCTTTGTTCTATTGCAGACCTATAACCCCACCCATCCCAGTATTAGGCACACCAAAAACTATGCGTACGAGGATTTTGCACGGGAGGAATTGGAAAAGCGTTTAGAGTTTCACTATCCCCCTTATTTTCGAATTGCCCTCATTATTGTGAGTAGCAAGATAGAGAGCCACACACAAAAAACAGCACAGAAGATTTATGCTCAACTCCAGGGTGCCGTGGATAAAACAGTGGAGCTTTTGGGACCCACGCCGGCTGCAATACAGAAAGTACAAAACAAGTACCGCTGGAATATACTTATAAAAGCTAAGGACGCTTCCAAAATAAATCGCTTATTGGGTGATGGGTTACCTCATTGGAGAAAGCTTTGTCATAGGAGTACTCGCATTAGTGTGGATGTGGATCCCGTCTCTTTGCTTTAGTGTTATTGAACTTTTGTTCCCACCCTGCCTAGGCGAGGGATGATATAGAAGTCGTCGAAGCTCCAATTTGTCACAACATTTAACCAAATAAACAGGGCTTTTCCTTTGATATTTCTTACGGGCACAAACCCCCATGCACGGGAGTCTGAGCTTCGATCCCGGTTATCTCCCATAACAAAAACTTTATCTGCGGGAACGGTTATGGGTCCGTAGTCGGAGCCAATCACATTCCGTTCATCATGGAGTACGGGATGTTTGTGTCCCCGTAGGTCTGCCATATAGAGGGTTAAAATAGATTGATCCGCCTTATCTATAATACCTGAAGACAGTTCTGCATTCTCATGGGGGGTTTCAGAGACCACTACATCGTTAATAAATAAAGATTTATTACGAACGGCAATTCTATCTCCTGGTAAACCAATTACCCGTTTAATATAATTTGTGGACTCGTCTCTGGGATAGCGAAAGACAATAACGTCGCCCCGTTTGGGAACGCTGCGCTTGGTGATATATATGGGATGTCCGAAGGTGGCACTAAAGGGAAGTTTTAGTCCGTAGGCAAATTTATTTACAAAAATATGATCCCCGATAAAGAGGGTGGGTATCATGGAGCCTGAGGGTATTTTGTAGGGTTCCACAAGAGAGGAGCGCACCACCAGTACAATAACAATCGCTATAGCTAGTTGTTTTCCTGTGTCGGCAATCCAAAACTTGAATTGATCCCATGGGGAAGCGCTGTGTTTTTTGGGACTGAGTCCCTTGGGACTGAGTCCCTTTTTTGATTTTTTTTGATTTTTTTTCATGCTCTTTTATCCTTAATGATACCTTAAAATTATGAATCTTCTCGACCGTTATATTGCCTCTGAATTCTGGCGATCTTTTTTTCATGCCCTTATAGCCTTACTCACTCTTTTTATTGGAGTAAGTTCGTTGCGTCAAGGGATTAAAAAAGAAATTCTCCCAATACATGCACTGCAATATACCCTATATGAAGTCCCAGAGGTTCTTGTGCTCCTCTTGCCTGTCGCCTGCTTAATTGGCGCGTTCCTATCTCTATCTGCCATGGCTCGACGGGGGGAAATTGTCGCTCTATTTGCTTCCTCAGTCAGTTTGCTGCGCATCTGCCTAGTCCTCCTTTGTCTTGCGGCCATCCTCTCCTGCTTTTCTCTTATCATTACTGACCGGGTTATTCCACCTGTAACAAAAAGTAAAAACCATTTCCAGCGGACTGTAATAGAGAAAAAAACTAGTCTACAAACAAATATTACCCGAAGTGGAATTTGGTACAAAAGTAAAAATATTATCTACAATCTAGGCGTTTTTCATCCTGAAGGTAATAAAATAGAAGATCTCACTACCTATACGTTTAACCAAAAATTTAATCTGGTGGAAAAAGTAAACGCTAGGGTAGCTCGGTATAAAGATGGTCATTGGGAGCTTACCGATGGTCGAATTACTAGGTTTGAGGGAGTGCTTGCCACGCCCGTTACCACCACATTTAAAGAAAAAGCTTTCTTCCTCAAGGAAACCCCTGAGGATTTTAAGAGTATTGAAAAAGAAGTGCAGACTCTTCGCTTAAAATACCTATGGCAGTTTATCCTTCATAACCGGTCGGCTGGAATTAATACGGCTCCTCAGGAAATGCTCTTTTGGTCAAAAATTAACCTGGCCCTGCTGCCCCTGATCATGACTCTTATCGCTATCCCGATTTGCGCTCAGCATCAACGCAAGCCTAACTCCGCAAAAAGTCTTACTGTATGCCTTTTACTCATGGTGGCATACTGGGTATTCTATTCCTTTTCCTCTTCCTTGGGTCGATCGGCGACCCTTAGTCCTTTAATTTCCATATTCCTTCCCACGATTGTTTTTGCTCTCTTGGGGATAGCAATGGTGGTAAAAAAAGAAAAAAGGATATCGGCATGGCCATTCTTGAAATTTTAACCTACCCCAACTCGCAGTTGGCAATTCCCAGTACTCCGGTGGAGCGATTCGACGGTGATTTAAAAAAGCTTGTAGGGGACATGGCAGAAACTATGTACGCAGCCGACGGTATTGGGTTAGCGGCTCCTCAGGTAAATGTTCATAAGAACATTTTTGTTATCGACATTCATTATGTGTTGAAAGAGGGCACCCCAAATCTTCTTGTATTTATCAATCCGAAAATATCCAATCTTCAGGGAAAAGCCACCTATAAAGAGGGTTGCCTAAGTGTGCCGGGTATTTATGAGGATGTGGAGCGAGCTGAAAGCATTTCTCTCGAATACCACGACGTGGAGGGAAGTCTCCATACTGAAAATGTAACAGACCTACTTGCCACTGCCATACAGCATGAAAATGATCATCTCTTGGGGAGGCTTTTTATCGACCGTTTGAGTTTTGTAAAGAGTCGATCTGTGAAGCGAAAAATTAAAAAAGGGAGTCTTAGTTGAAAATTGTTTTTTTGGGCAGTCCAGATTTTGCTCTTCCTTCCCTATCGGCTCTCCTAACGACCCATGAGGTTTGTGGTGTTATTACGCCAATTGATCGTCCGTCGGGAAGGGGGCAAAAGCCTAAGTCTGTGGCAGTGGCTCAGTATTGTAAGGAAAACGCAATGGATTTGCTCCAAACAGACGATGTCAATAACAAAAAAACCTTGGCTTGGTTAAAGGAAAAAAAGCCAGATATCCTCGTAGTTGTGGCGTTTGGCAAATTTCTAAAAAAAGATCTGTTAGCTTTTTGCGATCATCCTCCCGTGAACCTCCACCCCTCCAAGCTCCCTCAATTGCGTGGGGCTGCTCCCATACAATGGGCGATTATCAATGGATTAAAAACCACTGGGTTAAGCACTCAGTTTATGGTTTTGGAGATGGATGCTGGAGACATTCTTCTACAGGAAAGTATGAGCATACTCCCTAACGAAACTGCGGGTGAGCTCCAGGATCGGTTGAAGGAATTGGGAAGTGCTCTTTTAGTGGAGACTATAAATAAAATTGAAGAGAAAAAAATAGTGCCCAAAGCGCAGAGGAAGGTGGATGTGAGTTTTGCTCCTCCTTTAAAAAAAATCGATGGCATTTTGGACTGGAGGCAGAAAAAACTTATTATACACAATCGGATCCGGGGCCTGAACCCATGGCCGATGGCATCAAGCACCTTTCGAAAGGAGTCCATTAAAATACTACGAAGCTGTGTGCCTAAGAGCCAGGATTGTCCCCCTAGTCTCCCCTCCACCCCAGGGGCTTTTCGCTTTTATGGGGAGCGTTTGTTTGTGCAAGCACAGGATGGCGCCTTGGAGATTCTGGGCCTACAGTTGGCTGGTAAGCGAGCCATATTGCCTATGGACTTCGCTAATGGTATGAGAGGATTAAAATTAGACGAAGCGAAGTATTACTTTGGAGAATAGATGGAAAACAATATACGAATCGCCCCCAGTATTTTAGCTGCCAATTTTGCCCGACTGGAGGAGGAGATACAAAAGGTACAAAAGGCAGGGGCAGACTGGATCCATGTGGATGTTATGGATGGGCATTTTGTTCCCAATATTACCATTGGTCCTCCTGTGGTAAGTGCAATTCATAAGCTCAAGGCTCTTCCCTTAGATGTGCATTTAATGATTAGCAACCCGGAAAAATATATCGACGATTTTATACAAGCAGGGGCCAGCTACGTAACCATTCATCAGGAGAGCACTCCCCACCTTCACCGGGCCGTACATATGATAAAAGATGCTGGTGTGAAGGCGGGTGTGGCCTTAAATCCTGCCACTCCCGTATCCAGTATTGAGGATATTGTAGGCTCCGTGGATTTGGTGTTGGTTATGAGTGTAAACCCGGGCTTTGGTGGTCAATCGTTTATTCCTTCCACTATTCAGAAATGTAAGTTGTTAAGCCAAATTCGCCACGAGTTGGGTTTGCGTTTTCTCATTGAGGTAGATGGTGGGGTGAACGCAAAAAACTCAGAGGATTTACAAAACGCAGGAGTGGATGTGCTTGTTGCTGGCAGTGCTATTTTCCAGTCGTCTAATTATAAAGTAGCTATAGAAGAAATTAGAAATGCCCCAAGCAAAAAGTAAAAATATTTTTATAGATGGAGATTCTTTATATCTATCTACTGTTATTGCCGTAAGCCAAGGGAAGCCTTCTGTAAAACTTTCTCCTAAGGCGAGAAAAAAAGTAGCTGCTTCTCATCGTCATGTAAACAATTTAGTGGAGAGCACCAGTCCCATTTATGGTATCAATACGGGTTTTGGTCTTTTGAGCGACGTGCGAATCCCCAAGAACAAATTAAAAGAGTTGCAAGTAAATTTATTACGTTCCCATGCCTGTGGAGTGGGCGATCCCCTTAGTAAAGAAATTGTTCGTGCAGCCCTACTCCTTCGAGCCAATACTTTGGCAAAGGGTCATTCCGGTTGTTCCCCGGAGCTGATCGACGCTATTCTTGCTCTACTGAACAACGATATTATCCCTTGGGTTCCTGAGCAGGGAAGTGTGGGGGCTTGCGGTGATCTGGCTCCACTGGCCCACCTAAGTCTAGTGCTTATTGGAGAGGGAGAGGCGTACATTCGAAATAAATTAGTTTCTGGAAAAAAAGCTCTTCGGTCTGCTGGTCTTTCTCCGTATGAGTTAAAGCCTAAGGAGGGTTTATGTTTAATCAATGGCACTCAAATAATGACGGCCATTGGATCTTTTGTTATTCATCATGCGCTTAACTTAGTGAGTATAGCAGACATTGCTGGGGCCATGAGTTTGGAGGCTTTTCGAGGAACCAATCAATCTTATCACCCGGCTGTGCATGGAGTGCGTGCCCATAAGGGTCAGATAAAAGTAGCAAAAAATTTATTACAGCTTACAAAAAATAGTGCCATTGCTAAAAGTCATTTGGAATGTGGGCGTATCCAGGATCCTTATAGTTTTCGTTGTATGCCTCAGGTGCATGGTATTTCTAGGGAGTATGTGGATCAAAGCAAGCAGACTTTGGAGACGGAATGTAATTCTGCTACAGATAATCCTTTAATTTTTTTACCTGACGGGAAGAAAACGGTTGGTTTACGTAATAATGGTGTTATTTCTGGAGGAAATTTTCATGGTCAGTACATGGCCATGACCATGGACGTGGTTGCCATTGCTCTTTCAGAGTTAGCAAATATTGCCGACCAGCGCATGCAAAAGCTTATTAACCCGACCATGAGTCAATTGCCTGCCTTCCTGACTCCCGATCCTGGTCTCCATTCAGGAATGATGATTGTGCAGGTGGCTTCTGCTTCTCTAGTGTCGGAAAATAAGTCCCTTGCCCACCCTGCGTCCGTTGATTCCATTTCCACTAGTGCGGATAAGGAAGATCATGTGAGTATGGGAGTGACTGCTGCAAGAAAGGCTTTAAAAATTGTACAAAATTTGCAAAATACTTTAGCCATGGAATTGCTTTGTGCTTCTCAGGGGTTGGAGTTTTTAAAGCCCCTAAAAGCAGGAACAGGCGTAAATGCTGCGTACAAAGAAATTCGAAAAGTGGTTCGACCCATAAAAAAAGACAGGCCCTTTCATAAAGACATAGAAGCGATTGCGAAAATTATTGAAGACGGTTCTTTACTTCGTTGTGTGGAAAAGGCTATAAAATTTTCCTTACTAGGAGGAAGGTAGGATGAAAGAAGAAATTCGAGCTCCCCGTGGGTCAACATTGCACTGCAAGGGTTGGGTACAGGAAGCAGCCATGCGCATGTTAATGAATAATTTAGATCCTGAGGTAGCTGAAGATCCAAAAAATTTAATTGTGTATGGAGGAAGGGGAAAGGCAGCTCGAAACTGGGAGTGTTTTCACGCCATTGTTGACGCTTTAAAAGTATTGGGTAATGAAGAGACCTTACTGATACAAAGTGGCGCTCCTGTTGGTGTGCTCCCCTCTCACAGCAATGCTCCTAGGGTTCTTATTGCCAATTCCAACTTAGTTCCCAAGTGGGCCACATGGGAGCATTTCGACGCTTTGGATGCCAAAGGGCTTGCCATGTATGGACAAATGACTGCTGGAAGTTGGATCTATATTGGCACTCAGGGAATTCTCCAGGGAACGTTTGAAACATTTTTGGCAGCAGCAAAAAAACATTTCCATGGGGATTTGACTGGGCATATGGTTGTTTCCGCAGGACTAGGAGGAATGGGTGGAGCTCAGCCCTTGGCAGTAAAGATGGCTTCAGGAGTTTTCCTTGGCGCTGAGGTGGATGCAAGCAGAATCGATCGTCGATTGGAGACGGGATATTTAGATCAGGCCACCCAAAGTATAGATGATGGAATACAGCGTGCCCTTTATGCCAAGGAAAAAAAGCAATCCCTCTCCATTGCCATTGAATGTAATGCCATTGATCTTCTTAGTGCTTTGAAATTGAAAAACGTTATTCCTTGTTTACTTACGGATCAAACGAGTGCCCATGATCCTGTGGGTGGCTATATTCCCCATGGTCCCAGTTTTGAGGAAGCCCTATTGTTACGGGAAAAAGATCCTAAAAAATACCGCACACTTGCCATTGAAAGTATGGGTAGGCATGTGCAGCTCATGTTAGATCTGCAAAAGTTAGGTGCTCATACCTTTGATTATGGAAATAATATTCGTGCCTATGGAAAAGAGGCAGGTGTTGAAAATGCGTTCGACTTTCCGGGTTTTGTGCCTGCCTATATACGTCCCTTATTTTGTAAAGGCAGTGGCCCCTTTCGTTGGGTAGCTTTGTCTGGAAATCCCGACGACATAAAAGTAACGGACGAGGCTTTATTAAGCGAATTTCCCCACAACAAGGAGCTCCACCTTTGGATACAAAAAGCGCAAAAATATGTAAAATTCCAAGGGCTGCCTTCCCGTATTTGTTGGTTAGAATATGGGGAGAGAGAGCGTGCAGGTTTATTATTCAACCGACTCGTGCGAGAGAAAAAAGTTTCTGCACCCATTGTTATTGGCAGGGATCACTTGGACTGTGGCAGTGTGGCCAGTCCCAATAGGGAAACGGAGGCTATGTTGGATGGGTCGGATGCGGTTGCGGACTGGCCCATTCTCAATGCTTTAATCAATACGGCCTGTGGCGCTTCCTGGGTTTCCATGCACCAGGGTGGTGGTGTGGGAATGGGATATTCCATACATGCAGGAATGGTGATTGTTGCTGATGGAACGAAAGAGGCTGATAATCGTCTACGCCTTGTTTTAAACAACGACCCTGCTATGGGAATCCTACGTCACAGCGATGCTGGCTACACCCTAGCCCAAGCAAAATCAAAAGAGCACAACATAAACGCAGGAAAAAATAATCACTAGCATGTTGGTATATAGAAAAATTGACTGCCTAGTAACTAACGGAAATTTATTAAAAAACTGCGTGCAGCCTCAGGAAAAAGAACTGGGCATAATCAGAAACGCTGCCCTTGTTTTCTCCCGATCCAAGGGAGTTGTATGGGTAGGTAAGGATAGTGTTCTTCCTGCCATTTTTAAGAAGAAGAAACAAATTATTTGCAAAGGTCATGTGGCGTATCCGGGTTTTGTGGATTCCCATACCCATCCTGTTTTTGATGGAAACCGCGCCAAGGAGTTTGCTCTACGAACAGCGGGTGCTTCTTATCAGGAGATAGCTCAAGCCGGTGGAGGTATTCTTTCCACGGTAAGTGCCACGCGAAAAGCGAGTGTAAAAAAACTTTCCCAGCTTGTTCAAACTAGATTGGAGACAGCTTATGATTTTGGTGTACGCGCCATGGAAGGAAAAAGTGGCTACGGTTTAGAAAAATCGGCAGAGCTTCGATCCTTGAGTGCTCTCCAGTCTGCGGAAAAGAGTTTTAAAAAAATAAAAGTCCTACGCACTTGTCTTGCGGCCCATGCCGTGCCGCCTGAGTATAAAAACAAAAAAGAAAAATGGGTGGACGTTATTTGCAAAAGTATTTTGCCTGGTGTTCGAAAAAGAAACCTAGCTTCTTTTGTGGATGTCTTTTGTGATGAAGGTTATTTTTCCATCAGCGATACCCGAAAGATTTTCACCACAGCCAAGAGTCTTGGTTTTTCACTGCGCCTACACGGAGACGAACTAGCAAACACTGAGGCCGCTTGCCTTGCAGTGGAAATGGGAGCAAAATCTGTGGATCATTTATTAAAGGTATCCCCTGCGGGAATTCGAGCTCTAGCCCAAAGTGATACCATTGCCACACTACTTCCCGGCACCAGCTTATTTTTAAAAGAGCCCCCGGCGCCTGCAAGGGAATTGATTGACGGAGGAGCTGCTGTGGCCCTAGCCACCGACTTTAACCCTGGAACCTGCACCACCCAAAACCTTCCCTTCATTGCATCCCTTGCCACACTACAATTGGGAATGACTGTACCCGAAGTAATTATAGGCATTACATGGAATGGGGCCTGCGCCCTAGGAATCCAAGACATGTATGGTGCCCTCAAGGTGGGTTATAGGGGTGAACCTGTTTTTTGCAAAGGGGATCACCCTAGTGCTATTTGCTACCATCTTGCCTCTGGAAAGCTTGTGCGTTTCTCTTGAAATGGGCTTATTCTTGGCTAATTGCCATCTTTAATCACTAGGCTTGCCAGGACTAGATCCTCTGCCAAAACCAGTCCCTTTGTTAGAATCAGATCCACCAGGGAATCCACGAGTAACCCCTGTACGATTATACGGGTTAGCACCAAGCCCTGCTCCAGAGGAAGGGAATGGGAGTCCGTGAGCATGCGGTTTCCTGATAATTCCAAAGTTCTCCTCCTCAATCATTTTTTGAAGTAGCATAAGTACTATCGCATCTTGAGCAGAGTCTTTTCCATGATAGAATGTACCTAGATTAATAGGATTTTCAGACAGTTTTTTTGCCACTTCAACACCTATAAAAGCTCTCATATGATCTGATTCAGTTAATGCAGCTCCATTCGCTTTTCCTATTGCTTTATTTTTTGTATCCCCTGGTTTTTGGAAAAGCTTTACCTCAAATTTCGGTAATCCACAGAAAATGAAAATATTTTTCGTTATCCACTCCCTCAGTTTTCCGGGTTGAGTGGCTTTTTTCTCTTCAATACTTTTGGATTTTAAAGAGCTTACTGCAAAATTACTTGCAAAAGGGTAGTGGCGTGAGACACATTTTTTAGCAATTTTTTCCCTTGCTTGATTCATCTTTTCTTGATTCATCTTTTCTTGCTGGTAATTCATCTTTTCTTGATTCGTATTTTTTATTTGAACAGCAGTTGCTGGTAATGCTACGGCAAATGCCAGTAGTATAATCATTTTTCGCATGGTTTTTCTCCTCTTGTTTGAATTAAATAACTTACTTTATTTAATATAACAGGAGTTTCGGCAAAATATGGAATCACTTTAATAGAAAATAAATAAAATGCAAAAAATAGGAAAGCAGGTACAGTTATAAAAATCCAGCCTCTGGAAAGCTTGTGCGTTTCTAAAGAGAATCATTTTTTCCAAAAAACAGGTAAAGAAATGAAAGGCAATATTATTTTATATTTTGTATTATAGGTATATGGGTTTGAAAGTAAAAAAATGGATAGCCGATGATTCAGGGCAAGCCATAGTGGAATTTGTTCTACTGAAAGCAGGTACAGTTAGTAAAAATCCAGCCTCTGGAAAGCTTGTGCGTTTCTAAAGAGAATCATTTTTTCCAAAAAACAGGTAAAGAAATGAAAGGCAATATTATTTTATATTTTGTATTATAGGTATATGGGTTTGAAAGTAAAAAAATGGAAATTTCACAAGAATTATTAAAAAATTTCCATAAAGAACTGGTCTTTGCTGGCAAGACGAATTGCAGCTCCATGCCCGGAAGTAGACGAGTGCGACCCTGGTGAAGAATTTGATCTAGGCAGATAGCATACCAGATGAATCTATCTTTATTTATTCAAACTCTCCCTAGCGCCCTGTAGGGCACGTTCTCTATTTACAATACCACCAGATTTTACTTTGCCTTTCAGTTCTGGTTTTTTATCCACGGTCTCCATGATGATTTTGATGATTTCTTCAGGCTTTAGGGCTGGATTGATCACTTTCATGTGAGCAATAATGTTTGTTACAAAAGGCACTGCCACTGATGTTCCATCCATCAGGTTCCGACTGTTATTTCGAGATGACACGATGATAAGCACCCCTGGAGCTATCACATCCACTGAGTTCTTTCCAACGTTTGAAAAGTCTGCTAATTCCCCAAAGTAGTCTCCCGCCGTTACAACAATCATATTAGAGTGTTCGGAAAACTTTTTATCAGATGATGGACTATCAACATCAATACCCTCATTTCCAGCAGCCACAACAAATGTCATATCTTCACAATCTGTCATTGCTTTGCCAAAACCCTTATTATCAGTAGAATCAAAATTCCAACTAGCATTTGAAAGTTCTGAGCCTTCATTACATGCATGATGGAATGCAGCGTATTCTTCTTCTGACGTTGAATCGCTATCAAAACGAATAGGAAAGGCTGTAATGCTAGCATCTCCTGCAACAGCGATTCCGGCAACTTCAGTTCCATGAAAATCAACACCGGTTCTATAATCAACAATTATGTCATTGGGACGTTTATCGTTATCGACAGTATCCAGTCCAATACCAGTGTACCCTGCCCTTTCCTCTATCTTCTTAGTATCTTCAGATAAACTAGCGATTTTAGCAAGGAGTTCGTCTCCATAATTTTGTTTTTCAGCTTCACTCATTTTTTCAAGTTTACTTTCAGCTTGTTGTTTGTTTTCCCTTAACCGCTCCAGTTGTTTTAATACTTTTCCATTGGGTCGACGGATTCTAAAAGCCAGATTACGATTATTGTAAAAAATCCCACTATCAGCTACTGTAACTATAACTTGCTTTATTTTATTTATTTTAGTGAACAATTTAAGCAATTCATTTGAATGAGTACAGTCTCCATAAATTTCCTGTAAGCTCATTATTCGAGGGTTTGCCTGAACAGTATTTTCAATATCTCCATTTTTGTCTAAATATTGTATTTCTAATAAACGTTTGTGTGAGTCTCGTTCCATGATTTGAGCATGTTTGAAATTGCAATTGTTGTCAAACCAAGATGTATTTTCACGATCATTTTCGATCCTCCATACAGCTCTACTTCCATTATTAATCCCAATATTGCTTTCTATTTTTTCTCCTTTATTATTATAGTAATTTGTAATTTCTAATCGAGTAGGATAAGGAAAATTAATTCTTACAACCCTCAAATGAGCGCCGTTGCCATAATTATAATAAAACATACTCACATTCTCAATAGATCTACCAGTCAAACGCTTAGCTAATTTTTTTATTTCGCTTCTTTTTTTTCCCCTACTATAAACAGCATGCCTGCGAGCATTAAATTTGGCAGCGTTAACTCCGTGGATAGTATCTTCAGACATATTAAATAAAATTTCCTCATGATCACAAAGCATCTTTCTGCCTGCTTTCTGGAGGCTAAACCACTTACCAAGTCTTAATTTAAGTTTTTTATCGAGATAAGCTTTCTTTTTTGTTAAATATTCTTGTATCTCTGGCTCATTATTTGGATTTTTGGATAGGACAGTAATCCATTCTTCTATAGGTTCGTTTATGGAAAGCTTAAGAAAAAATTTTTCATCAGAATACTCTCCCCAATAATTCATTCTTTCATTGAGAGTTATATAATTGATATCTTTAATGCCTTGTGTTTTTTCCAAGGCTTTTTTTAATCTTTCTTTTTATTATTCGTTTTGTTTTCAAGAATTTGTTTTACTTCTTTATAAAGTTCATGATCTTCTGGATAAAAATATTTGTTCGTTTCTCCATTAGACATCTGATATATTTTTGCATAAGAAGTAAATGACTCTTGAAAAATCAAAAGACAAAATAAAAAAATGAGTCCTGTTTTAATCATTGCCAGCCTTTTTAGGGAGAAAGGGCAGTTATTTCATTTTTTGCGTATGAAATTTGTTTATGCCAAGATCTGGGGGCAACAGATTCGGCTCTTTTTATAAATGCTTTATAATTCTTGGTTGCCGCTATCGTATTGCTTAAGGATTTATAACATTGTGCTATTGGAATATGAGCTAGAAAAGCTCGCTTATTTATTTTTAAAACTTGCTTATATTTTTTTATAGCTTCTTTACAATCGCCACGTTTCTTGTAAATTTCTCCAGCGGCAAAATAGGCAGATTCATTCTTTGAATCCAATTTTATGGCTTTATTGAAATAGGCTAAAGCAATGTGATCAGATTTTTTTTTCATCAAGAGCCAAAACTCCAAGATTGAATAAGGCTGTTGTGTTTGTGGGCTCTGCCTTAAAAATTTTTTGGTATAGTTTTTTAGCCTTTGCGTATTGTTTTGTTTTATGAAAAGAATGGGCTAGCACTCGCATGGCTGTAATTGATTTGGGAGCCAAGGATAATGCATCTTTTGAATATTGTATGGCTTTTTTGTATTGGTTTCTTTGTGAAAAAATACCACTAAGTTTTAGCAAAGCATGAAGGTCTTTGGGATTTTTCTTCAACCGGCCCTGGTGTTTTTCAATGAGCACATCTTGATAGGACTTTATATTTAATGGCTTTTCAGCAGCCTGACTGGGTATTTCCATTAGTACGAGAAGGAGTAGAGCGAGTAATGTGCGGGTATGATTCAAATCAGAACTCCTCTGTGCGCTAAGTTGCTTCCATTCATGTAAAACTCTATCAAACTATATTATATCCACACTCTCGCATATGAAGCAATTTACTTATCTATTTTCAATATGCTCTCTTCCACAATTTTTCGTAGTTCTTGGAGTTGGCTTTGGTGGAGGGGGGATGGGGTGGTGTTTCTACCTGTTTCAGGTAACAAATCCATGGGCGGTTTGGGTTCTGCTTCTTGTTTGGGCTTCGTGATGTCCTTCCGTAAGCGCAAGCGGTACTTCTTATCATAATAGCCATCATTAAATTTCTTACAGCAAGTATAGCAAGCCATGTTTTTTAACTTTCTACGAGCAGGAAGCAGTTCCTTGCAGTGGATGCATTCATAATAGTGGCGTATGGGTCGCACCTGGGGTACGGGGTTATAGCGAGGAGCCTGTGTTTCTCGCATTTTTTTATGAAACTCAGGTGTGTGGCCGTAGGGACGGTGCCGGTGCCATAACCAAAAATGAATCATTTCGTGGAGAACGGTGCCACGAATATGGGTCTCCCCGTCCGTTAGGCTTTGGAGGTAGGAGGCCACTTCGATGGTCGCTCGCTCTCCTTGGCGTGTGCCCGGAGTGAAACGCCCCGAGGTGGCCCTCAGTCGTGAGTTCCATGTCAATATGGGCAGGGGTAGTGAAGACTCAAAGTGCTTCGCATTGAGTGCTTGGAATATATTTTCCAATTGCATTTACGATCGCTCGTTAATGGGTACCCATTTTTTATCGCTTTCACCAATATAGAAAGTACGGGGACGGATTAAGCGATTATTTTTTCTTTGCTCCATAATATGGGCTAACCAGCCAGAAGATCTTGCTAAAGCAAACACAGGAGTAAAGAGATCCGTGGGTATGCCCAAGCAGTGGTAGAGGCTTGCGGAATAAAAATCAACGTTGGGCATAAGTCCTTTTTGATTTTCCAGAATGTCGTTGATCTTCACACTCATTTCATAGAGGTGGGATTTGTCCACTTCTTGGCAAACCTCTTTGGACATGGACTTGAGTATAGCTGCCCTTGGGTCGCCATTTTTATACACCCGATGACCAAAGCCCATAATCTTTTCTTTTTTCTCCAAAGCCGTTTGTAACCAGTTTTCCACATTATCGGTGGATCCAATACGGTCGAGCATACGCATAACCTGCTCGTTGGCTCCGCCATGAAGCGGTCCCATGAGTGTGCCTATAGCCGAGGTCATGGAAGAATACACGTCCGACTGTGTGGCAGTGGTCACCCTAGCGCTAAAGGTGGAAGCATTCATTTCATGGTCCGCGTGAAGGATAAGTGCCGTGTCGAAAATACTCTCAAAGTTTTTATCCGTGGCTTTGCCATTAAGAAGGGTGAAAAAATTGCTGGCTATGGTTTTGCTGGGGTCCGGCTGCACTAAGTCCCAGTCGTTTCGGATCCGGTGCCAAGCTGCGATGAGGGAGGGTATTTTTGCCGTGATACGAATGGCCTGGCGAACAAGCGCCTCAGGACTATTGTCGCCCCGATCCGGATCCCACATGGATAGCAAAGACACGGAACTGCGCAGCGCCTCCATCGGCATTGTGGTCTTCGGAAAGCTCCGAATAATTTTGACCAACGGTGAGGGAAGCTCCATGCTGCTCGAAAGGCTATGACACCAATTCTTATATTCCTCTTGGTTGGGCAATTTTCCATGCCACAAAAGGTAGGCCACCTCTTCAAAACGGGAATTTGCAGCCAGATCCTCAATGGTATAGCCCCGGTAGGTGAGAGTGGTATCCATAATGGCACTAACGCGACTGGTGAACGCAATAACGCCCTCCAACCCCTTATCCGCAGTTTCTGGAATGTTCAAATTCTCCCCCATAGAAACCTAACTATAGAGGAAAGTATGAATAGAATCAAGAAAGATTTGATAGTATAAAGTTCTAGTAAACCATGGACGACAAAAAAATACAGCACAAGATAGAGCAACGCCTAAGAGAAGCCTTGGATCCCACCGAACTGATGGTCCAAGATCAATCCCATCTCCATAAAGGACATGGGGCTACGGGTGGGCACTTTCATGCACAGATCACCTCCCCTCGTTTTGAGGGGCTTTCCCCGCTAGAGTGTCAGCGCCTTGTATATTCCGCTCTGGGGGATCTGATGGGGGCAGAAATACACGCATTTTCCATGAAATGTAAAGCTTCTTAAAATATTGTTGCTATCGACCGATAAGTTATATATTGAAAGGAAGTTAAGGATTTAATATTATATATAAGAGGTAATTATGGCTGAATTAGACATTAAAAAACTACGCAATATTGGAATTTCTGCTCATATTGATTCGGGGAAGACTACTTTCACGGAGCGTGTGCTTTTCTATACGGGAAGGATTCATGCCATTCATGAGGTTCGGGGTAAGGACGGTGTGGGCGCCAAGATGGACTCCATGGACCTGGAGCGGGAAAAGGGAATTACGATTCAGTCCGCAGCTACTTTTTGTAACTGGAAAGACTACAGCATCAACATTATCGATACTCCCGGACACGTGGATTTTACCGTGGAAGTGGAGCGTGCCCTTCGCGTTCTGGATGGGGCTATTTTGATTCTTTGTGGAGTGTCTGGGGTGCAATCTCAGTCCATCACGGTGGATCGTCAAATGAAACGCTATAATGTCCCCCGGCTTGCTTTTATAAATAAATTGGACAGAGCGGGGGCAAACCCTATTCGAGTGATGGAGCAGCTCAGGGATAAGTTAAATCTTAATGCGGCAGTGGCTCAGATTCCCATTGGTTTGGAAGAGAATCATGTGGGAGTGGTTGACCTAATAAAAAGGCGAGCTTTTTATTTCACGGGTTCCAACGGGGAAAAAGTCGAAGAGACGGATGTTCCAGAGGAGATGAAAAGTTTAACTGAGGAGAAACGCCAACTATATATTGAAAGACTAGCGGATGCCGATGATAAGTTGGGTGAAAAGTTTATTATGGAGGAGGAGATTACTGATGAGGATATCGCTCAGGCCACTCGTCGAGCAGTGATTGCCCTAAAATTTTGTCCCGTCTTTATGGGTTCTGCTTTTAAAAACCGGGGAGTGCAGTTAGCCCTGAATGCGGTTTGTGAATATTTACCTAACCCCACTGAGGTGGAAAATAAGGCTCTCGATCAGGATGCCGACGAGAAAGAAGTGGAAGTGCTCAGTGATTTCAGCCTTCCTCTTGTGGCACTTGCCTTTAAGCTGGAAGAGAGTCGCTATGGACAAATTACTTATATGCGCGTCTATCAAGGAAGGATGAAAAAGGGTGATGTGATTTTTAATATCTCTGCTGGAGGAAAGAAGGTTAAGATTCCTCGCTTAGTACGAATGCACTCCAACGAGTTGGTGGACTTGGATGAGGGTGTGGCAGGCGATATTGTTGCCATGTTTGGCGTGGACTGTGCCTCTGGAGATACATTTACCGACGGTCGACTGAAATACACCATGACTTCCATGTTTGTTCCTGAAGCAGTTATCAGCCTAGCAGTTTCCCCTGCCGAAAAAAATGAACAGGCCAATTTCTCCAAAGCCTTAAACCGCTTTACCCGGGAAGACCCCACCCTTCGTGTGCGAAGGGATGAAGAGTCTGGAGAAACTATTTTAAGTGGAATGGGAGAGCTACACTTGGAAATTTATATTGAGCGGATGTCTCGTGAGTATAAGTGTAAGGTAAATACGGGTAAGCCTCAGGTGGCCTATCGGGAGACGATCACAGTCCCCTCCGGCTATAACTATACCCACAAAAAACAATCGGGTGGTGCAGGGCAATTTGCCCGTGTGGCAGGAAGAATGGAGCCACTACCGTTTGATGGAGTGCCATACGAGTTTGCCAATAAAATCGTGGGTGGTGTGATTCCCAAAGAGTATATCCCTTCTTGCGACAAAGGTTTCCGAGAGCAACTCTTAAAAGGTGGACTCATCGGTGCGCCAGTGATTGGAGTAAGAATGGTATTGAACGATGGCCAAACCCACGACGTGGACTCCTCAGAACTAGCCTTTAAGATTGCTTCCCAAGCGGCTGTGCGAGAAGTCTATCCCAAATGTTCACCAGCTATTCTCGAACCCATGATGAAACTAGAGGTTCAAGCTCCTGAGGAGTTCCAAGGAACGGTGATGGGACAAGTGAACCAACGTCGGGGAATTATTCAAAATTCCACTACAAACATGGGCTACGTTACGGTGGAAGCCCTAACTCCCCTGTCTGAAATGTTTGGCTACTCAACAGATCTTCGCTCCGCTACTCAGGGAAAAGGTGAGTTCACCATGGAATTTTCCAAGTACCAGCCAGTGCCAAAAGCCATCCAAGGGGAAATGGTTAAGAAATACCAGGAGAAGCGAGAAAAGGAATCCAAAGGCTAAGCTACTGCAACAAATCGCTCTTAATTACACAAACACTTGCCTCTTCCGTACCCTTGCTATAGGAAGCTCTATTTCCTGCCGTTGGTATCATTCTTGTACTATCCGAATTTGGAGGTTCGGGAAGAACGTTACAAGCTATAGTTTCACATGCAACTCCAACGGACTCGTAGAGTACAAATTCCTTGCTAAAATCTTCCTTTTCTAAGCGAATATCTTCGAGAGAATCAACCTCCATTGGCTCGGATTTCTCTAATTTCTCTTTACTAGCGTCATCACCATCTGATTTTATACTCTCAATACTTTCTTTAAAATACGCTCTTTTTTCCATACCAGGTGGGCAAACTTTCGTGCCGTCACTTTCAAGTGTGTATGGACGAGAAGCATAGCCCTGAGTTTCACCTCCACCTATCTGTCCGGGAGCAGCGTTTAATTTTACTCGAGTGGTGAATATCTCACTTCTTTGACCACCATAGAGACCAAACTCAGGTGTAGTGACTCGTCCGCAGCTAACTTTTTTTCTTATATCATTAGATCTACAAACTGGTGTTCTGTATAGTATATCTGGTCTCCAAAAATCTATGTTTCCACCCAAATCTTCAAGCGTATTAAATAAATAATAAGAAAACCTAGCTTGTAAAAAAAATAAATTACCATTTGGCTTGCATATATTAGGAGGTGTGCCATCTGCAGCATCGTTGTAAAGATAGTTTAAGGAACATTCATATCGATAGATTTTTCTTAGGCGTATTACCGGCGCATTGCCCAGAACTTGCTCCAAACTAAGACTCTTGTCGCCAGCGGGAATTTTAATAATCGGCACTCTATCGGTAGTTAAGCGTTCAAAAACATCTTTTATTCGCACATCAGTGTTAGTGCCTCTTCTTAATGGGCAATGGATAATATTTCCATCTTTGTAGTATTTCACCGTCTCGCTCACAGCTGATGGTTCTTCGTCCCTTTCATCTGCAAAAAGTTCGCAACGACAGATAGAGTTCCCAGACCCACAGATACTTAAAAACAGGGAAGAACTCCTGGCTGTGGCTCTTAAGAGAATCTCCTCTTCCCTTTCCAGCGCGTAGCTTAGCTGAAATTCCCCACCGCTGCTTGGTGAATCGATATCAGTTAGATCTGGATTCCCCAGTTGCTTAACTTTTGTACTACAGCCTGCCCCACAGAAAAGAAAAGCACTACACACAAGAATGGAAACAGGTCTATACATCAAGGGATTAAGTCCTTTGGGATCACACAAAAGGGCGAAGATTCGGAAACGTAGGGTATTTCAGTTTCATCGGGGTTGGGATAAGCAGCATCTCTGCAGGTTGAGCCATCCGTTTCATTGAGGCAAATAAGTTGTTCAAGTGAAATGGGAAGAGTAGCTTTAGGATCGCTCTCCAGTTCTATCCTTGTGCTATTTTTATTGCCACTTGAGTTAATGAAAATACTCTTTTCTTTCGTGTAGGAGCTGGGAATGGCAAGTATTCGTTGGGCTTTTACCAGCCCGGGCGGGCAGGCAGAGTCGTTAGCTATGGAAACAGCATAAGCAGAAAATTCCCTTCCACCTGAGTTTTCTTGGAAGTTTATTTGGTAAGTAAACTTTGTGTCTATATTTCCTTGAGGGTTTGCTGGATCGGGCACAACCCTTTCAGCTAAAAGACCAAAGAGAAGAGTTTTGCTACCATTGCAGGTAGTGCGCTTAACAATTACTCCATCTGAATTACTAGAATTTCTGCAAAGAGGATCATAATCTTCAGACTCTCCTTGATCTTCAAAATTATTAGTTCCATCCTCATTCAATTGTTCCCAAAGATTATAGAAGTAATCCAGCCTTATGGCACTCACAAGTGTTTCTTCACTACAAGTAATACTAGAGCTATCTCCAGAACCGGTAAGCCCAGAAGAAACTAAATAAAAGTTAGTACATGAGTATTCATAGATTTTCACTATATTGGTTTGGGGAATATCTTCTAAAACATCGGAAAGAGATGTTTCCTCTTGCATTCGAATAAGGCTGGATTTTCTTGTTCCACTCGTAGTTTGTATTTGTATAAAATCCATTGACCTCAATTCAGATTCTGCGTCATTAAGAGTACAGGTGAGAAAGTTACTTGAAGAATTATAGGATATGTTCTTTGTTATGCTGGGCTGACCTGGGCTGGACTCTTTATAAAAAGCACAAACGCAGCCACTGCCGCTTGCGCCGCAGTTATTGCTATAACGAGCGGCACTGGAGCGATCCGTTCCTTGAACACGGACTGTAAGGATACGGTCGATTTGTTCCTTTAATGCAAATCGTATAAAAAAGGAGTTAGTCCCTGTGCTGGGACTTTCTCCACCTAGATCCACTGCTCCCAATCTTTTAGGTTCGGTGGCAGAACAGGACCAAGTGATGGAAATTATTATAACGAGGGATATGGTGTAGAATATGTGTCGCAAAAAAACTCCTTTGTTTAACTATAGCAAAAGAACAAATATTTCACCATTTTCTATTTCCCGCCATGAAGAGCTCCCAGCATAATGTTTACGGTAAGTAGCTGAGGTAGGACCTGTGGCACCATGCTCTCCGGGTGATACACTAAGTATAGGGGCACTCCAAATCGACCATGCTTCGCTAGAGCTTTTGTAATGACAGGATCCCTACTCGTCCAGTCGGCTAACAGAGTATGGACATTTTCTTTTTTGAATATTTCTTGCACTCTTTTGGACTGGAAGACTAATTTTTCATTCACCTTGCAAGTAAAACACCAGGCTGCAGTGAAATTTACGAAAATAATCTTTCTCTCCGACTGTAGTTTTTCAACTAACTCTGGAGAAAAGGTTTCCCATGAGATAGCGTTTTTTGCCTGTTTTGTTTTTGCCAGATCCGTTTTTTGGGGTGGCTCAAATGTTTGGTTCAAGGCCAACCAAAAACTCAAAACTAAGAGCAGTCCCGTAAGTATTATTTGCATTTTTGATCCAGTATTGATTTTTTTTCCTACCCACAAAGACATCACAAAAAACAATAAACCAAGAAGAGTATAGGCATACTGACCCACAGTTATTTGTTGGGAAAGAACCCATCCGAGCCAAATACACGCTGCCAGCAGAGGAAAGGCAAGGAATTCTTTTAAATTGTCCATCCATGGTCCTGGTTTGGGCAGGAGACGACCAGCACTGGGCCAAAGGCTAAATAAAAAATAAGGGAGTGCCATGCCTAGAGCAAGAAAAGTGAAAATAAGAATGGTAACCGATGGAGGTTGGGTGAGAGCCACGCCCATGGCAGTACCCATAAAAGGAGCCGTACAGGGTGTGGCCACCACTACGGCAAGAACACCGGTGAAAAAAGAAGTTCTCCATTGAGAACCTTGCACATACTTAGAGCCAAGACCCATGAACTGACCGCTAAAGGAAAAAAAGCCTAAGAGATTTAATCCCATGGCAAAGAAGAGAAACATCAATAGGATTAAAAATGGAGGGGATTGGAGTTGGAATCCCCAGCCCAATTGTTCTCCTCCTGCCCGGAGTAGGAGTAGAACAGAAGCAAGCCCAATAAAAGTGGTGAGCACACCTAGGCTATAGGCCACTCCCTGTGTATACACTGTTTTATGTTCTTCTTTTAAAAATCCCAGCACCTTTAGGGCAAGCACGGGAAACACACAAGGCATAAAGTTGAGTAGCAATCCGCCCAAAAAGGCAAATAGAAGTATTTTCCAAGACCAAATGGCTTTTTCTTCCACGAAACCTTGTAAGGAGTAAGCAATGACCTCCTTGGAGTGGCGGGCTACCAATACCCCTTCAAAGGACTTGGGTTTATGTTGCCCTGTCATTTCAAAAGTTAAATGAATAGCATCCTTTGTTTTTTTTATGACAGGAGGACGGGTGTTTTTTATCATCCCCGGAGTAAGAGGGAAAAACTCAATACTCCAATCGTCTTTTTGATCTTTGTTTTTGTATAGAATGCGCTTGTCCACCTCCAAATGAAGGGAGGTGCCACCTTGATGGTATTGGAAGAATTTCTGATCCACGGGTTGGGGCAAGCGTTGGAGAAAATACTCAAAAGAAGGTTGTTTTTTTTTATCCCATTGGAGAGATTTGTTGCTCACAGGTAGGGTGAGGCTAAGCTTCCCTTCCTCTGGAATACAAATATCTTCGCAAACTAACCATTTTACTTGGGCGTGAAGGGTGCGACTGCTTGGGGACGCAGAAGAAGAGGGAACACTGATACGAGTAAAAAGAAAAACCTCCTCATGGTAACCAAAGTCCATAAAGGAGAAACTGGATATACGATTGGGAAGGGGCCAGTGTATTTCTGAGGCTTTAAATCCTTTGGGCAAGATCCATTGTATTCTTGTGGGCAACCCCGAGTCGCCGGGGTTTTTCCAATAGGTGTGCCACTTGGAACTAATTACTAGGCGTAGAGCAACCCAGGTTTGGGTGCCTGGCTTCCAGTGCGTGTGCTGAGGGATGAGTTGCGCCTGAAGATGAGGGGTGATTACAGTGTTGGATGCACTATCCGCTGAGTTGGGAAAAATAAAAAGGAAAAAAAATAAATACCAGATCTGTCGTTTATGGTTATCCACACTCACATGTTATCATTAAGTGATGAAAGCGCCCAACTGTTTTGTTTGCAAGTACTTCTACCTTACATATGAGCTGCCGTTTACAAGAGGTTGTAGTAAACTGGAATTTAAATCGGCTCTAATACCCTCCCAAGATGTGTATCGAAGTTCTGGAAAGCATTGTCCTGCGTTTGAGAAAAAGAAAAAAAAGGATCAGAGGTCTCGCTCAAAGGTCTAGCATTTTTTCTGGCGTATAGATACGTAGAATTTGCTTGGTCTGTTCATACCGTCGGAACAGTTCCGTAAAATTTGCCAGTGGTACAAACTCCACCTTATTGGTTCGGTTTCCTACGCGCACATAAATTTCCGAATCTTTTCTTTTTTCCGCACTCAATCCAGCATATTTAGACAGAGGACCTCGGCTAAGGGTTTCAATATAATCAACCCCCCTGTCCTTTAGTTTTTTCCTCAAACCAAGTACGTCTGGATTTTCCTCCAGTGGACCTTCGTCGTATGTGGTGCTGTGAATCTCTAGGCTTAGGTGGTAGGGTTTTCGTTCAGCCACACGCTTTGCCCAAGGGTTGTCCAGTCGTTGATTGAGATGGTGATATAGGTGATAGTCGTTATAGACAATGTATTTTTCTATATCTGTTGGGATGATGTAGGTACTGTCCGGAGAATTAAAATAGCGCTTTAAGAGTTTTTCCGTAATCACGGACTTATAGTGGTAATAAACCATAAGGAACATGTGGTAACGGGAGAGTAAAAAATCCTCAAACGTATAGATGGCTTTACTGGAAAGGGCCAAGTGAGCAATACCTCTTGTACTATCACTTTCTTTTTCAAAAGTAGTGTGAAAGCTTAGGTTGGAGAGAAGCCAATTGGAATCGTAGTGACCGTAGCTAGCCCCCGTATAGTAAGAATCCCGTTTAAGGTAATCCATACGATCAGCGTCGATCTCACTGGAGATGATTTGATGGAGGAGCTTTCGGAAATTCACATTATTATCTATAAAAAAATTGTCCTGTTCTTTTTGCTCCATGGAAATGGTGGCAGCAATGTGGTGGGGTTCTATTCCAAACCGTTTATGGGAACGCTTCAATACGTCGCTAAGGGAACTGTCTAAAACAATTTTTAAGGTATAGTCTTCATGGGTGGCCCTGCGGTTTGTTTTTTCACCTAGGCCCAGTGCCTTGGCCTCAGGCATGGCAAACTCTGTGGTGTGGGAAAGGGGACCGTGACCCACATCGTGCAGTAGGGCTGAAACCCGAACCAGAAAATAAAATCGCCAAAAGACATCCGTCGATGAAAACTCATGGTTGCGGAAAATTTCTTGGAACGCTTTTCCTGCCACACACATGGTGCCAATACTATGGGTGAAGCGGGTGTGGGTGGCACAAGGGTAGGCCAGTTCCGCAAACCCCAGTTGGTGAATGTGGCGCAAGCGTTGGAAAAAAGGATCCTCTACAACGGCTAGCTCCCAGGGAAGCACTTCAATGGATCCGTGGATTACATCACGAATTTCCATTTTTGGCTCTTTGTTATATGGATAGTTTACGTCCATTTTGTTTCCTCTACATGGGCTTGGTGATTGATATAACGGGAAAATACAAAAAGGGCATCGGCTAGACGATTTAAGTATTGAATCACTAGGGGAGGCACGTCCTCTCCGCTATTCATAAGGAGCACACATTCTCGCTCCGCTTGCCTACAAACAGTGCGTGCATGGTGGGCGTGGGCAGCAGCCTCAGTTCCTCCAGGAAGAATAAAAAATCGCAAAGGCTCCAGCTTACTTTCCCATTCGTCTATGGTGGCTTCCATTTCTGTTATTTCCTTAGGGGAGATGGAAAGTTTTGCCATGGTTTCATTTCCCCAAGGTTCCTTTCCTTCGATGATATTTTTACAAGCCTTGGGACTGCTCAACCAAGAAGCCAGGGCAAAGAGATCCTGCTGTACTTTTTTCGTCCATGCTTGGAGTTTGGGACAAGTGAGGTGGACATTCACAATACCCAGCAAGGAATTTAATTGATCCAAGGTGCCGTAGGTTCGCACCCGTGGATGGTCCTTGGAAACCCTAAATCCGTCACAAAGGGAGGTTTTTCCCGTATCGCCAGAACGTGTATAAATCTTCATAGCCTCTTTTAACCCAGCACGGCTCTCTCAACAAGGTGAAAAATCCCTGTCGGCTGGGCGCATTATCCGCTTTTCCTCTGGTGCGCGTGGGAAAACTAGATCCTAAGAAGCTCTTTAATGGAGCCGCTGAAGTGCTATACTAAACCTATGCAGGCGCAGGACTGGACCCATAAAATTCATGAATCCATTGCTAAGGAGTACTCCCAGCAGCAGCGCATTTTATCCTTTGACGAATACATGCTTTTTTTAGGGAAGAATCCCCAACAGCAGGTTCGTTCCAGTGCTCAGTATATTGTGGATATGATGAACTATTTTGGCAGAACCGATGATCGTTTTAATATTTTCGACCAGAAATTTACTGATTCCCGCTTTAAGCTCATTGGTTTAGAGGAGGTTCAGCAAAAAATTTATGCCATTCTCCAGAGTTTTATTCGGGAAGGTATGAACAATAAGTTGATTCTTCTCCATGGACCCAATGGCAGTGCAAAGAGTTCTTTAATCACTTGCCTTATGCGCGGTTTGGAGGAGTATTCCCATAAGCCTCAAGGAGCCCTCTATCGTTTCCATTGGATTTTTCCCGTGGATAAGTATGGAAAGTCGGCGTTGGGTTTTGGAAAAAATACGGACAGGGAGCAATACAGTTCCAACACCTACGCTAAATTAGAGGGCGACGATATAGCAGCACGCATTTCCTGTGACCTAAAGGATCACCCCTTGTTTCTCATTCCCCGGGAGGAACGAAAGGATCTTGTGAACTCTCTCCTTGAAAACAAGGAAAATGGCAAGGAAGAGAGGTTCCATGTTTCCGAATATATTTTAAAGGGAGACCTTTCCCACAAGTCTCGACTTATTTACGAAGCTCTTCTCCAGAGTTATAAGGGGGATTACAGTAAGGTTTTAAAACATATACAGGTGGAGCGTTTTTATATTTCCAAGCGCTATCGTCAGGGTGCTGTTACTATTGAGCCTCAACTTCAGGTGGATGCCAATGCTCAGCAAGTTACCATGGATAAGTCCTTTTCCCAATTGCCTGCCTCGCTCCAGTCCTTAAACCTTGTTAATGTGGGCGGAGATCTGGTCGACGGAAATCGAGGCATGATAGAATACAACGATATTTTAAAGCGACCCATTGAGGCCTTTAAATATCTCATGGGCACCTGTGAGTCGGGCACTATCAACGTGGCAGGAACAACTGTTTTCTTAGACGGTCTTATGATTGGCACCTGTAATGAACTCCAGTTGGATGGGTTTAAAGAGTATCCAGATTTCATGAGTTTTAAGGCTCGAATGGAGTTGGTGCGAGTTCCCTATTTATTGACTATTCAAGAAGAAAAGGAAATTTATAGCACACAAATATCTCGAGTAGCTGGTGATCACCATGTGGCACCCCATACGTTGGAGCTGGCTGCTATTTGGGCCATACTTTGTCGTATGAAAAAACCCAATCCTGGAAATTACCCAGGTAACTTAGCCTATTTATTTAACGGTCTTACTCCTTGGAATAAGGCTTGTTTATACAACGGAGAAAAGGTGCCCAGCACTTTTTCAGAGGAAGATAAGAAACTCCTGCGTTCCAACATGGACCTTATCCGCCAGGAGTACAGGAATATCCCTTACTATGAGGGTCGCACAGGTCCCAGCCCCCGGGAGATAAAGCTTATTTTGTTTGATGCTTTAGGCAGAAGTGAAAATAATATTCTCTCCCCCTTGGGTTTATTTTCCGCATTAACCGATTTTGTAAAGCATACCTCTGAGTATGAATTTTTAAGGGAGAGTGCCACGGCAGGATACCACGATGCTGTAGCCTTTATTGATAAAATCGAAGATATTTACCTGAACTTGATCGATGATGAAGTCCGCAGCAGCCTGGGCATGTACGATGAAAAACAATTTTCCCAATTCCTTGAGAAATACATTAACCACGTCTCCCACTTTTTAAAGAAAGAAAAACTAAGAAACCCAAACACAAACCAAATGGAATCTCCCGATGAATCCTTAATGGATGAGTTTGAACGGGTGGTGAATATTTCTGAAAATAAGGGAACTTTTCGAGAAAACATTATCACTCAAATTGGAGTGTACTCCTTAGAAAATCCAGAAGAAACCCCCAAGACTGGGAACAATTATGTGGAAATATTCCCCGCTCTTGTGAAAAAAATGAGAGATTATTATCAAAACGAACAGAGCAGTCTCCTGCGAAGCACGCACGAGGCCATGGTGGCGTATGTGGTGGACGGAAAACAACCTCAGACAGGGGATCAAAAAGAGGGAGAGCAGTTAGCACGTACCTTATTGAAAAATATGGAAGAAAGATTCTCCTATACCCCTGTTTCCGCAAGGGAAGCTTTTAGTTATTTAGTTCAAAAACGCAACTAATTATGGTAGAGTTCACTTCTGAATGAGTAGAGATTTCGAGATCACAGAAGACACCTTCCTCACAAAATGGGGAGTGGAGCCGTATGACGAAGGCCAACGTCTGGACCACTTTTTAAAACAAAAATACCGGAAGCTTTCCAGAGAATACCTTAAAAAATTTATACGAGATGGCAGAGTGCAACTCAATTACAAAATCACAAAGCCCAGTAGGATTTTAAAAAATCAAGACAAGGTATATGTACTCACAGTACGGGGAAAAGAGCCGGAAGTGGATTTAGCCTATACGGTGATCTATGAGGACGATACCCTTTTGATAATAAACAAGCCGGGGAATTTGCCTGTGCACCCAACGGGGCGATTTTTTTTCAACACCCTTCTTACCCGTCTACGAATCGTGGGCAAGAATGAGATTGATCAAGATAAGAAATTTTATATTGTCCACCGACTGGATAGGGAAACTAGCGGCGTTCTTGCCATTGGAAAAACAAAAGAAGGTTGTGCTAACTTAGTGGACCAGTTCTTTGAACGTCAGCCGAAAAAAGAATATTTGGCCATCGTGTGCGGACGAATGACAAAGGATGAGTATATCGTAGAGGCTCCTTTGAGGAAAGACCCCTACGCCAGGATTCGTTTAAAAATGCATACCATAGACGTGGGCTCTTCCAGTTTAGAGGAGATGAACGCACTTCCCGCAAAAACTATCTTTCGAGTGGAAAAGCGTTTCTCTAACTATACCCTCGTACGAGCCATTCCCCATACAGGCAGGCAACACCAAATTCGTGTGCATCTGGATCATTTGGGCTATCCCATTGCAGGAGACAAACTCTATGGAAATAGCAACGAGGAATTGTTCCTACAAAACCGACACACTCCCATGAAAATAGAAGTGGAACCCGGAATTTTTCTTCACCGCCAGGCCCTCCACGCAACAAAACTCAGTCTCCGTCACCCCAAAACAGATGAATGGATGGAGTTTGAAACCGACATTCCAGAAGACATGGCTAGCTTTCTCGAAAAAGTAAACTAGGATCTATTTTTTAAGATATATTGTATTGCTTCAGCAAAACCCCTGCCACCTTCTTTGCTCGTAATAAAAGTGGGTAGGTGCTGGAGCCGGGGGAGAAAATTTTTAATATTTGCCACGCCAACGGTTTGGGGGAAAAACTCGAAGAGCGGTTCATCGTTGGGAGAATCTCCAAAATAAATATATTGCTCCTTAACCGCAGAAAAGTCCTCTTGGAATAATTCTTTTAGCAAAAGTTTGCAGCAACTACATTTGTCATGGTCGCCAAACCAGGCGTTTACATGAATGGAACTAATTTTTGCACAGGCCCCAGCTTTTTCAAAATGATCCACAATGGCGTTTATTTTATCGTCGCTAAATGGAGGCACATCCTCGCAAAAATCAATGGCCATATCCACAGCACGGTAGCCCTGATCACTGGCAACACTAAGGTCTGGGTACTTTTGTTTTAGCTCATAGAAAAGCTTCCAAAGGTTGCGTTGGTTTTTTTTCCGCTCCTCCTCGTCCTGTAGAAACCGTCTTTGTAGAGAGGTGTTGGGCGCGGCGTCGAAATAAAAATAAAAAGCTCCATTTTCCCCAATCACCGCATCCACGGGCCACATGCGCACTAAATGATCCACCCAACCAGCGGGTCGCCCTGTGATAGGAATAACACGAAGGCCAGCCTCTTTTGCGTCCCAAAGAGCACTGTAGGCCTCCTTGGGTATTTTTCCATCGAGGCTGATGGTGTCGTCAATATCAGAAAAAATACCTTTAAGGTTTTTGCAAACGTCAGGACTTAACTCTTCCATTGGATCAGGCACAGTCTATTCACCCGAAGAAAAACGCACTCCCATGCCAACGGACACATAGGAGGGAAAATTCACTAGCTCAAGACCTAATTCTGCCACTGCATACATGTATGCACTAAATTCACCAATAGCTCCAAATAAAACCTGAGAGCCAGTGAAATATCGTCCCGACGATAAAAGTATTTTTAAGGGAAGGGCACCATAGACCTGAATGGGAAAGGGGAGGTAGTGAGCCTCCAGGCGCTTGTAACCAATCGGTGCTACACCAAACTCCATGGAACTATGAGGCCTGCTGCCATGGTAAATTCCCAAAAAACTCAATCCCACACCAATTTGCCCAACAGTATCTGGCAGAAGACCAAGTACACTCTGGACACCCAACTGAAAGCTGCGCTCTTTGTTTTCGTGCTCAAAAATAAATTGGCTATTGGTTGTGTCGCTAAATCCGTACTTTAGGCGTACCCCAAAGCTATCGCCCCCAAGACCTGTAAGGTTTGTTCTGCCCAGAACCCCCAGACTAAACTCATCCTTATTGGCAAGATTCGACGCGTCAAAAAGAGGGCTCGCCCACGCAAGAGGCCACATAACAGGCATCATAAAAGTAAAAAGGAGAAGAGTAAGACAAAGGAGGCGACCGCACCCACAGGGGAAACACCCTTCCTTCAGTTCCCTCCACAAAGGGGAGGCAGATTTTTTTAACCTTCTATCCACTCTGCTAGTGTAATGGAGCATTTCAAAATGGTCAAATGGCACTTTGAAAGGTTCCAAGGCAGGAAAAAAGTGCTATGATTACTTGAATTTTCCTTCTTTGTGGTGCCTGTAGCTCAGTCGGTAGAGCATCGGATTGTGATTCCGAGGGTCGTGGGTTCAAGCCCCATCAGGCACCCCACCTAAATAAAGCGAATTGTAAGAAACTGAGATAATGAAATAAACAAAACAAAAACAAGAGTTTGAGTCGAATAACTGGAAAAGCTCGAGTATCTTAAATACACATGAATACAGTTGAAATAAGCCCAATACATGGGTGCAATGTGATTATTAATAATCATGTCTTAGTAAAAAGGTCGGCTGCATTTTTGCTTGTTAGAATCTCCCATTTTTTTTTAGAACAAAACAATAAGGAGGTAATTATGTACAGACTACAAACTAATAATCATAACCATACTGCTCGACCTTGGATTGAGTAGCGAGTCGACACTTGAGGGTTGCCTTGAAACCAAGGATTGCCTTGTGCGACTCAGAGAGTACCGTAGGCAACTTTTAAAGGTGGAGTGGAAGCCCCATTCATCATAAGTGAGAAATTCGACCCAGAGTGGGCGAAATAGAAGTTCTTAAAGTGCCTTGCAATTGATAGCTATCGGCATAACCTTGCTTATTGCGTGTGTGGGAAACGAACATCTTTTCATTGAGGCAATGAACCTTTTACAAACTAAATATTATAATAATTATGGTCAGCGAGATTCTATGCCATCCGAAATAGAAGAAATAGTAGAACAAATTATCGAGGGTATAGCAAAATGCTATTTGTTTTTCACAGTTTTAAATTTAAAAGTATTGCCGACATCCTTGAAAAATAAAATTGAAAATAAAAGAAGAGCTATTATTGAGGAATTTGAAAAAAACAATGCCTTCTAGCCTTTGAGAGGGCGTGCGCCAACTCTCTTAAGCAAGCTTGCAGTTACTTCCCCTGTGGGTTGAAAAGAGCTTCTGCCTCTTGGCTCTCTTTCGTCGAATAGAAATAATCTTCTATTCGTTTTAAGCGGGCTACTTTCTCGTTTGTTATATACCTCTTTCCACCCTCTTCATAGAAAGTAATATCGACCAAGCCATTTTTATTTATAGAAATTTTTGCCATCACTCCCTCACCCACTTTAGGCAAGCTTCCGGAAACATAGATGCTAGTGCCATTTCCCGTGCCAGCCTTTCCATGAAAAAAGAATTTCCAGAAAGCATAGTAGGGCTTGTAATACTCTCTAAGATCGTCATTAGAAAGTTTGTCCAAGCGGTTCTCCATTGAAGAATTTGGATCCTTATTAAATTCTTGTTCAAAAAAGTATCTATGATTGCTAAGATCTATTACTCTCATTTTGAAAAAAATTTCCTCTATTTTTTTCATACCCTCTTCACCAACTCTCTTTAAATCAAACACTCTCTTCACAAGCGTATGGCTGGCATCAATATTTTTTTTGAGAAATTCTGGATCCTCATCTATCAGTCCTCGAATTACATCCTTGTTGCCAGTGAGAAACTGACTCATTAAATGCTCGTCAAAAGCCTTCCTCCCATACCTGAAAATTTCCTTTATTTTCCCATAGTGGTACTCGATGGCTTCTTCTTTTTCTGACAGAACCTCGGCACTTGCACTGCTGGATGCCCCACAAATAAGCACCATTAGAACAGATATTATGAGTTTTAATTCTATTGAGCCCATTCTTATTGTTCCTTCCTTTATGATTTTATTTCATATATCCCAGCTTGAGGCATTGCTATGCTTGTATCGCCTCGAGTCAACCCTGTCAAGTAGTTATAAGAGCATTGTAGGGGCGTAAGGGCAAAACCAGTTTTTCCATAAATAATTTAAGTAGACTAGCAATAACTGTAGGATCTTTGGACAGCCGTCTATTTTTTCGACCAAAGGACGCCCTTTCCTGCAAGCTCACTGTAATAACAAGACAGAATACTCATGTAAATAGCGAAAAATAAAGGACTTTTAACACTCTGCTTTTTAGCTTATTCTGGCACGCCACTTGCATTAATAAACACATAGAGGGAAACGCAAACTGAAATTGGAGGGGAAAATCATGAAAAAACAAAATACACTAACAGCCTTGGCACTGGCACTTATCCTAGCATCGCCAACAACTGGATATGCATTGAGTGCTAAAGAGGAAAGAATAGTAAGACTTAGGGTAGAAGAGCGAAAGGCTGGTATAGCTCTTGACAATATTCTAGAAGATACAGAGGAGCGAAAACATAATACGGATCGTTGGTCAAAAAAATTTGAGGATGCTGCTAAGGCTCTCGTGACAGCTAAAAAAATGCGGGAACTAAATCCTAAAAATGAATTAAGTCCTGAGGACAAAACGATGATAAGCCTTGAGGTAAAATTTATAGTGGCTCGCGACGATCTTGCTAAAGCTCAGTGGCTGCATAATAATATTGGTGATCTAGAGGGATTTAAGATTGCTGCCAATGATTTTGCAACGCTCAAAAAACGGCTTGAAAAAAAGTTGCCTGAAGGTGAATTAAGTCCTGAGGACGAAAATATAATAAGACTTGACGTAGATTTTATAGTGGCTGAAAACGAACTTAATAAGACTCTATTCCACTCTAAATCCCTCTCCATTTTTTATTCTACTAAAGAAAATCAAGAAAAATTTGATGCTAATATTCTGCTTGTTGAGAGACTCAGGAGAATAATTGAACTAGCTCAAGAAAGGGCAAGCGGCCAGGGAGAGCTCAATCTAGGAGTACTATCTGATGCTACTAGCAACAATGAACAACCTAGCTCTCCGACGCCAACGGTATCAACAACAAAAACCCGCACTTCTGAATAAATTTTAATTTATTATAGCTTTTCTCTCCCTAAGGTATGACTCCTGCCTTAGGCACATTAATACCCCCACTTATTTTTTAAACATGGCGACAAAATATTCCCAACCACTTCGAACTGTCAGCAAGCCTTCACCGATTAAGTCGAGTCAATGATGCGACGGGCTGTCTAAAATTAAAAATACTTCTTGACCTGCCCTGTTACTTCCTATAAAAGCAACACTAAGACTTAACGCAATAAAAAAGGAGAAAAAAAATGAAAAATATTAAATCTTATACGCTAATCTTTTTATGTACACTACTAGCACTGATCACCTCAAAGCAGGCTGCTGCAACAACAGGTGAATTTATTGAACTAAGCGCTGCAAAGAAAATTGCCCAATCATCCAATCACTCCTGTGCGCTTTTAGAGGACTCATCAATGGTTTGCTGGGGAAGTAACTCTTTTGGACAATTGGGCAATGGTACTCATCAAGACTCCTCCTCAGTACCAGTTAAGGTTGTTGGTCTAACGGGTGTATCTCAAATTGCCTTGGGGGGAGCGTTCTCCTGTGCACTTACAGAAGGTGTAAATGTAGCTGCAAAAATAAAATGCTGGGGTTCAAATCACTATGGGCAGTTGGGGGACGGCAATGGTGGTACTTTTGAAGACAAGGCTCTAACACCTGTTCAAGTTTATTCCAGAGATCAGCTACTACCTTTTATTAAAGAAATTGCAGCCGGGTATCAGCACGCCTGTGCAATTGTAGGCTTTCATCGTGAACTAGTTTGCTGGGGGCTCAATGATTATGGACAACTAGGCGCTGTTACTAAAGATCAATGTAACTATAGTGAACAAGGAGAAGAAGTTTTATGTAGCTCAATACCAGTTAAAGTTCCTGGTATAAAGAATGTGCTGAAAATGATTTTGGAAGGAAACAGCACCTGTGTAGTACTTAAGGGCGACGAAGAAAATATGACATGCTGGGGAGAAAAGTACAAAAACCCCTAGCACCAATGGAAGGAATGCAAATTGCAGTACACAGTTATTTGTTAGTTTTGTAAGAAGCTGTGATCGGATTTATGCTCCAAGTCGATTTCTGTCCAACCACTCCATTCTTTACACATAAGTTTATTTTGGGTATGTTATGGATTCATGTCTGTTGAACCCGCCTTAAAAATTGAAAATCTTGAGAAGTCTTTTGGCTCCGAAAAAGCGGTAAAGGGAATAAGTTTTTCCATAGAGCAGGGAGAAGTGTTTGGGCTTTTGGGTCCTAACGGTGCGGGCAAGAGTACCACCATTAATATGATTGCTGGAGTTTCCAATATTGGTAGTGGGAAGATTTCTATTTTTGGTGTCGACGTGGAAAAGCAATATATAGAGGCTCGAAAGGTGACAGGAGTGATGCACCAGGAAGTTGCTTTGGATATATTTTTTACGATAGAGCAGGGGCTGGGCATTCAATCTGGTTACTATGGTGTTCCCTTGGATATGAAATGGCGAGATATTTTATTGGATCGTCTTATGCTTTGGCCTCATATAAAAAAGAGACCCAATAAGCTTTCTGGGGGGCTTAAGCGTCGTTATATGATAGCCAAATCCCTTATTCATAAGCCCAGACTATTGATTTTAGATGAGCCCACGGCTGGAGTGGATGTGGAGTTACGTCGGAGTCTTTGGGATTTTATTCGAGAGATTAATCAGCAGGGGACAACTATTTTGCTTACCACCCATTATTTAGAGGAAGCAGAGGCGATGTGTGGACGGATTGCAATTATGAATAATGGAGAAGTGCAAGCGTTAGAGAAAAAAGAAGTTTTATTAAATATGATTGAGGGAAAGAGGTTGGATGTGCGACTTTCCCACCCTGCACCCACAGCCTCTGAGTTTTTGCAAAAGTTTAATCCATCTATTTCCGACAATGGATCCACTTATAAGTTTTATGTAAACGCCGAACAATCTTCGGGAGCCATACTGGATGCTATCCGTGAGAGTGGCTTGTGTATCGCTGATGTGGAGACGCACTCAGGTTCCTTAGAAGATGTTTTTCTTAAACTCACCAAAGATAAGAGAGTATAATTATGCATTATCAACCAGAAACTATTTTTCATCCCTATCTACCTTTTTTTTCTTTACTTACAAGGGAAGTGAAAAGATTTCTTTCCGTAACCGTTCAATCTGTTATTACCCCGGTAGTTACAGCCTCACTCTATCTTTTTGTTTTCGGTGTAAGTTTGGGGGAAAAAATCTCTGTGATGGAGGGGTTTACGTTTATTCAATTTGTAGTTCCCGGTCTTGTTCTTATGGCAGGGATTAATAATTCTTTTGCCAACTCTTCTTCTTCCTTATTTATGTGTCGTTATTTAGGGCATATTGTGGATTTACTTTGTGCTCCTATTAGTCCTCTGGGTTTCGTATTGGCGTTTGTGATTGCCGCTGTTCTGCGAGGTTTGCTTGTGGGCACCGTTGTTCTATGTGTGAGCCTACTTTTCACGTCGGTACCATTTGATAACCCTTGGGCTGCAGTTGGACTGTTTGCATTGAGTTGTACTATTTTCGCTCAATTTGGGCTTATCGCTGCCATTCTTTCCAATACATTCGACTCCCTCAGCATGTACACAAACTTTTTAATCCTGCCCCTTATTTATATGGGTGGTATGTTTTACCCCATTTCCATGTTGCCAGAAGTTTGGCAGAAAGTTTCCTTATTTAATCCTATTTACTATTTAATGGACGGCTTTCGCCATGCGATTCTTGGAGTGGGAGAGATGTCCCTTTGGATCAGTTTTTCCGTAGCTGGTGCTTTGGCTATTGTAACTTGTGTTCTTGCTTCGTGGATGATGTGGATAGGCTACCGTATTCGCAATTAAAGCATAAAGTGGGAAAGCCTATTTATACTGTTACTTCTTACAGAGTTTATTGCCGAGGTTACAGCGATCTCCAGCTCCATGGAGCATAAGTCCTAGAAACACAATCGCCATGGAAAGGGGATGGGACCACAAGCTGAACGCGTCGCCTCTTCCTAAATGATAGCTTATGGCTCCGAGCATGGTGCAGATTAATAGGAAACAAGCTGGTCGAAAGAAAATACCTAGGATCAAGCAAAAGGCGCCAAAAAATTCGGAAAACGCAGCAAGAAACCCAAAGAAAATGGGGAAGGGCAGTCCTGAGAGTTCTCCCAGTATTGGCCATCGTATGGGATTCATTATTTTGGGGTATCCATGGACGATAAAGACAAGGCCGATACCTAGTCGCATAAATAAAAGTCCAAAACCGGAGAAGCGTTCTATACAACAAGAAACAAAGGGTATCTTCATGTTTCGTCCTTTCTAGGTCATTAGTTCAATAATAGCATACAGGACAATTGTTAATCCAAAGCCGGAGCAGATAACCCCTTTTACGCTAGTCATGCAGGCAGTTTTTCCTATGACGGCGTTTACTTGTAGAGCACCAATAACAACGGCAAGAACCACAAACAGCCATGTAACGCTAAATTCATACCCCACGTCCATGGGTAGGTGGTTTGCACTGCCCATAAAAAAGAGCAAGGGAATGGAGAACAATGTATTGGTTCGGGAGGCAAGGGCTGCCTTTGCTCCGCAGTCGGCAGCATTGGGATGGTCTGCCCCGTTAGCAGCAGCAATGACAATGCGTTGGTTGGGCCAAATAATCATCCAGACATTGAGGAACATGAGGGTTCCCAGGGTTGTGCCCGTTAGTATGAGGATTCCCCAAGAGCTTTCAAATATTTCCAGTCCTCCTGCATTGGCACGAATAAGGAGGATGAGTGTTCCAGATAGAAAGGTAAACATGGCTCCCCAGCGGAACCACCATAGGGCACGTGGCAGGAGTTTCTGCACAGCGGCTTTTTTCGCACTAGGGTCTGTTTCTTGAAACCAAGAGCCTTGAACGAAGTTAAAATAATAAAGTATGCCGATCCAAGTGATCCCTGCCATAAAGTGTATCCATCGTAGGATAAATAAAAGACCTTCTGTTGAAAATATAGCTATGTCCATGGTTTCCTTCCTCCTTGTATAAAAATGCCTTAACATAAGGATAACAGCGGAAACAGGAATTGCAAGTGCTGGGAGCACCAAATTTTTTATTTATTTTTTTGAGGCAGGAAGGTGATTTTCTGATTGACCCAACCATTTTCGATGGCAATCAGGTCGATCAATATTTTTAAGGCTTCATTCACCTGAGGCTCCTTTTGCTCTTTGATCAACTGTTTGGTTGTCTTGTCTTTGTCTTTGGCATTTTTCGCCAAATTGTTCTTGCTCTTCTTACGAAGCTCACTCAATTTAAAAACCCCTTTGTTCTTTTTTATCTCTGCCATGTCTTTTTTAATCTCTTTAAACTTTGGATTATTGATGCTGCGTTTTTTGGAGTATTTCCTCAATAGGGCTACTGTTTTGTTATTTATGGGCTTCCATGGACGCTTCTTATCTATAATAGTATTGGAGAGGAATGGGTCTATCCGTTGGGGTTTTAGGGAATTTTCATGGTATTGCTCGCCCATATTGTCAGTGGCATAGAGGCTGGGTAGGACTATGTCCGCAGTTACGCCCCGGTGTTGAGTGGAGTGTCCGCCAGGGATAAAGAACAGACCCGTGGTTACCTTTAGGGCTCCTCCGATTTGTTCCAATGGGATTACTTGCTGTATGGATCCTTTTCCATAGGTGTGGTCGTCACCCACAATTACGGCTCGCTTATAGTCCTTCAGAGCGCCGGCGACGATTTCAGAAGCGGAGGCGCTCACCCTACTGGTTAGGATTACCAGTGGTCCGGTGTATTGGGTTTGTGGGTTTTCATCTTTTAAAAGACTAATATTACGTTGGGAGTTTTTTGTGGCAACTATGTTTCCCTCCTTGATAAAAAGGCCAGCAATTCGTACAGCCTCCAGCAATAATCCGCCACCATTTCTAGAGAAGTCTAGGAGAACACCGTCCGCACCTTCCTTATTGATTATTTCTATTTTCTTTAACATGTCCTTGTAGGAGGATCGTGGTTGGGCGCCCATTTGAGCATAGTAGAAGGACGGTAGGATAAGGTGAGCCAGTTTCAATTTCTTTTTCCCATAAGCGGTTTCTTTAAACTCTAGGCTTGTGGCAGCACTTTCTATGTTCACCTTTGCTCGTGTTAGGGTGATCACAAAGGAGCGAGTTTCCTTGCCTTGTCGTAGTATTCGTAGTCGAACAATGGATCCTTTTTTGCCCCGTATTTTTTTCACCACATTTTTCAAGCTCATATCCACAATATCCTCTAGTGGACCTTTCTTTCCCTGACCCACGGCGAGGATTTTATCCTTCGCGTGGAGTTTATTGGATCGATAGGCAGCACCACCTGCGATTAACTCTTGGATAACGGTATAGCCATCCTCTGAGCTAAGGGAGGCTCCTATGCCTTCCAGAGAAAGACTCATGGATATTTTAAAATCCTCTAGTGCGTGCTTACTAAAATAGGTGGAGTGGGGATCTAGGGCGCCTGCATAGGAGTTTAGTAGCATGTCGTACAAATCATCATGGGAGTACTCTTGTGCTCGCTTGAGGGAAAGTTCATAGCGATGTATGAGTTTCTTCTTTGCTTTTTTAAGTTTCATGTCGTTGAGTAGGTAGCTGGAAATTTGATAATGTATTCTATCTGTTAAATATTTCTCACTCTCTTTTAGAGTTCTAGGGCGGATTCTTTTTTTCGAATCGACAATAATAGTTACATCATCTGTAAATTTATATTTTTTCCCCAACTTTTTCCGCACAAATGCCAATTGCTCTTTTATTCGTTTTCTCTGTATGTCTATAATTATCTTTAATTTATTACAGTCCGGCTTCCGTAAATTGTCCATGAAATCGTTGATGGCCTTCTTGACTACAGCCACATCACTTGTGAGTAGTAGGCTTTTGGATTGGTCCATGTTTTTTATTACTTCTTTTTTTATTTTTTCAATAAACTGCTGACTTGCTTTTAATTTTGTATTGTGAACTTGGTTAAATAAAAAATTGGAGGCCTTGGGGAAAGCTTTGTCCGCAATATGGGTCTGGGAAAAAATTCGCATGAGTTCGGGAAGCACGTTGCAGGTGAGTCCGTTGGTGCCAACTAGACTGGATGAGCTATGGGCTGCTTTTTGGGGCCAGTAGAAGAACGCCAGCGCAATTATGGCTAGGCATACAGGGTTTAAAAGGAAAGCAACGTTACGATTGAATTTGAGCTTTTTCATTCTTATAGGATACATGTATCCGAGAGAGATAACAATGGATGAACAAGGGTTTACACGGGAATAAACAGAAAGTTTTCACCTTCCCATACACGCTTATCTTCTTATTTGGTATAACTGGTCCAATTCAGCTTTGTACTCGCCTGTTACCTTTTTTCTTTTTATTTTCAAAGAAGGTGTGAGTTGACCTTTTTCCACAGTGAGTTCTTCGGGAAGTATGTGAAATCTTTTTACGGCCTCCCATTTGGGTATTTTTCGGTTTATTTCCTGCACTTCTTTTTTTACGAGTTTTAAAATTTTCTCATTTTTAACGAGTTCTTTAATGCCACTGAAAATAATTTTTTCTTTTGTGGCGTATTGGATAATTGCGTCTTGATGGAGAGTTACGAGGGCTGTAATAAAAGGTTTTTCATCTCCATACACCACCACTTGATTTAAATAAGAGGATGATTTGGCAAGGCTTTCAATTCTTTGGGGAGCCACAAATTTTCCTCCAGCCGTTTTAATTAAGTCTTTTTTCCTATCGGTGATTTTTAGGTAACCGTCATCATCTAAATACCCAATATCTCCTGTATAAAACCATCCGTCCTTAAGGGATTCTGCCGTGGCTTCCTTGTCCTTGTAATACTCCTTGAAAACTTTTTTACTTTTAATAAGAATTTCCCCGTCCTCTGCAATTTTCACTAAAACTTCAGGAAGTAGGAGACCCACTGTCCCCCGTTTTTCTTGACCAGGTAAATTTACAGAGATGGGGGCTGCCGTTTCTGTGAGTCCATAGCCCTGGAAAATGGGAACATTCGACATCTTCATAAAATCTGCAATGCTGTTAGGTAGAGGAGCTCCACCGCAGATGCATATCTTTAACTTACCGCCAAAGTGCGCTTTAATTTTTGAAAAAATTAATTTCTCCGCAAGTTTGTACTGGAGAGAAACTAGGATAGAGGCAGAGCCATACTTTCTTTTTTCCTCAAGATATAAGGATCCAACGGTTGTGGCCCATTGGAAGATTTTTTCCTTGAGTGGTGAGCCAGACCGTATCGTAAAGGAAATTTTCGTATGTGCTTTTTCAAAAATTCGGGGTACAGCAAAGAAAATAGTAGGGCGCACTTCTGCAAGATTTCTAATAACTGCCTCTATGCTTTCTGCAAATACCTGGGTCCAACCCATCGAATAGGGTAAGTAGCTTTCCATTCGTCCCAAAATATGGCTCATGGGCAGGAAGGAAAGAACGGATTCGTCCTGTGTGGTGATATGTCGCAAGCTTGTACCTAAGTCCTTCATCACTGAGGCCATGGAAGAGTGCAAGAGAACCACGCCCTTGGGCTTGCCCGTTGTACCAGAGGTATAGCAAATCGTATGTATATCCTCTGGCTTTATACTTTTTAGATTTTCTTCAAACTGCACACCCAGTTCCTTATCGTTATTGAGTCCCGTGGTGTAGATCGTGTTATAACTCACAATGGAGCGATCCGTTTTATTTTCTCCAAAGTTGAAATTCGCAATACAGGTTTTGAGGTATTGGCACTTACCCCAGATAGATTTAAGACTTCTTAAGGCAACGGGAGTATCCAGATAAACATACTTTATCTCCCCATGGTTCATAATATATTCCATATCCTCTAGTGTGGAGGTGGGATAGATAGGGATAATCTTAGCCTTCACTCCCATAACTGCCATATCCATTCGTGCCCAGTGGATGGAGGTATGTGCAATTACGGCCACCGAATCTCCTGGGGTCACACCCAGCTTCATTAAACCCACTCCCAATCTACGAATAAAATCTAGCTGCTCACTGAAGGTTACATCAATAAATTTGGAGCCTTTTTTATAGCGAAACCCCACCTTATTACCATCAGTTTTCGCTCGACCCAGCAGGGAGTGACAAATAGTTGGGTATACTTCATATTCTTTCATTGATTTAACCTTTCCTGTATTGCTTAAGTGCTTGTTCCATTGATCTCTTTTCGTCCTTTTTTTTCATATCTTGACGCTTATCATGTAATTTCTTTCCTTGTCCAGACCCAATCTCCACCTTTACACGGCCCCGTGAGTAGTGGAGATTTAGGGCAACAATTGCCTTACCTTTTTCCTCCATTGCTACCCGTAGTTTTTTAATTTCTTTTTTATGGAGTAACAGTTTGCGTGTACGGAGAGGGTCGTGGTTATGGTGTCCTCCGTGGGAATAGGGTTTAATGTGCAAATTAGCTAGGAAGGCCTCACCATTTTTTATATATACATAGGCATCGGCAATTTGGGAAAATCCCTGACGAATAGATTTAGCCTCTGTACCCTGGAGAGCAATTCCTGCCTCGTAAGTATCCTGAATCTGGTAGAGACGATGGGCATTTTTATTCGTGGCAATTATTTTCACTTTCCCTGTCTTCATCATTTCCAACCTTTCCTACTCATAGTATACACTGGTCGAGCGCTTGGAATAGTCTGGCAATTTCTTGAATCTCTAAACTTTCCGCTCTTCTCCTCCCATCAATATTTATTTTCTTGAGGGCTGCCAGAACGGGCTCATGGTTGGGAATAAAATGGCTCAACTGAATGGAATTTTCCAACGTTTTTCGTCGGTAATGGAAGAGCCCCCTTAGGAGAGCCTCAAAATGGGGGTATGTGTGGGAGGTGAGAGCGACTAGGGGTTCTTGTCTGATTGTGAAATGGAGAACGGTAGACGATACCTTAGGTGGAGGGAAAAAAGCACTGGGAGGGAGATCCCCTACACTCTTTATGTGGAAAAAATTCTGTAGTAAAATGCTAAGGCTACTGTATGCCTTGCTATGGTTGGAGGCTGCAATTCTTTGGGCCACCTCCTTTTGAAACATAAGTGTCATCTGTTCGATACAATCCCTGTACTGGACCAGTCGCAGGAGAATTTCCGTGGCCATATTATAGGGAAGGTTGGACACAACGGTGAGTTTCTTAGCGCTTTGGGTTTTTTCCTGAATACTATGATAGTCGAAATGGGCTGCGTCCGCACACCAGCAAAAGAGATTCTTTGGGGCTTTCGATCCTGTGGTAATTTCTGCTTCCAATATTTTTAGCAAGGACTCATCTTTTTCAATCAGGCAAAGTATTTCTGCCCGGGCAGCCAGTGCATGGGTAAGGGCTCCCCGTCCCGGACCAATTTCCAATAACAGGGGAGTGGATGGGGGCACTTGGTGGACAATTTGTTCAATGGCGTTTGGGTCTTGGAGAAAGTGTTGACCCAGGGATTTTTTTGCTCCTTTATTTCTCATGCCTTTATTTCTCATTCAAAGTGGACCTTTTTTTTCTACTCTCGGTTGGGGACCCAACTGCCATTGTTCCTCTCCTTGGCAATATACGGAATGGTTGTAGAGAACTGCGCCCATGGCAGCCACCATGGCTCCATTATCGGTGCAGTACTGTGGAGGAGGGATATGTAGTTGTATGGATGGATGGAGCACTTCGCGTAGCTTTGTCCGGATGCGTGCGTTTGCAGCCACCCCACCGGCTAGGATGACCTGTTGGTAGCCGTATGTTTTCACAGCAAGTTGGACTTTATTAACAAGCATATCTGTGATGGCTTCTTGGTAGGAGGCACAGACGTCCGAGGTATTTGCATCGGGATTTTTTTGGAGAAAATACAGCAGAGCTGTCTTGAGTCCACTAAAGGAGAAGTTCAGGTTTGCTTCTTGTTTGAGGGATCTGGGAAAAGGGATGGCCTTTGGGTTTCCGCCTTGGGCTGCTTGGGAAAGGGCTGGACCTCCGCCTGGGTGGGGAAGCTTTAGGAGTCGAGCCCCTTTGTCGAAGGCTTCTCCGGCGGCATCGTCGAGTGTGTGTCCCAGGAGTTTCCATTGCATAAAATCATCTTTGATTTCATAGAGGCTGGTATGTCCTCCAGAAACAATGAGTCCGAGAAATGGCTCCGTTGTGGATAGTTTTCTATCTTCGTCCGAATCATGGTCCAGGAGAATAGCTGCAAGGTGGGCTTCCAAATGGTTTATGGGAATCAGTGGTATTCCCAGGCTATAGGCCAATGCCTTAGCTCCGTTGAGTCCTACGATAAGAGCGCCCACGAGTCCTGGGCGGTTGGTGACAGCAATGGCGTCGATATCTTGGTAGGTTTTTCCTGCGCGCTCCAGGCACAGTTGCACCACGGGCAGGAGATTTTCCGTGTGTTTGCGTGAGGCTAGCTCTGGCACAATCCCTCCCCAACGTCGGTGCACTTCTTCTTGATGGGCCGTGGCCTCGCCCAAGATACGGCAACCGTCTTGTACTAGGGCAGCAGCGGTTTCATCGCAGCTAGATTCTATTCCAAGGATGAGCGAGCTTTTTGTAGACATCAAGACTTGTCATATCGTAGGATTGCTAGAATAGAAACCATGGATTTATTGAAAATCTTTTTATAAAGGGGTATACACAAGGCATGGCACCGAACTCGCCTCCCAATTCTTCATCGTCACCTCGATCCCCCAAGGTTCTCCTATTTTCTGGGAGTTCCAATCGTCCTTTGTCCGAGAAGGTTGCCAAGAGCTTGGGAATATGTTTGGGGGACATGGATCTCCGTTGTTTTAGTGACGGCGAAATTTTTGTGAAAATTAAGGAGAATGTGCGAGGGGCCCATGTGTATATATTGCAAAGCACCTGCACGCCTGTAAACGATCATTTGATGGAGGTTTTGGTTATTGCGGACACTCTACGCAGGGCCAGCGTGGGTAGTATCACGGCGATTCTTCCCTATTACGGATATGCTCGTCAGGATAGGAAGGTAGCTCCCCGAACTCCCATTACTGCAAAGTTGGTGGCCGATCTTTTAGTGGCAGCGGGGATTGGGCGCATGGTTTCCCTGGATCTCCATTCAGGGCAAATTCAGGGTTTTTTCAATATTCCTTTCGACAATCTTTTTACCCGTCCCGTGATGATGGATTATATTCGAGATCACGTGGCTGGCGAGGGTGATCTGGTGATTGTTTCTCCGGACGCTGGTGGTGTGGAGAGAGCCCGTGCGTATGCGAAAAAAGTAAATGCCAAGGTTGCAATGATCGACAAGCGTCGTACAGGCCCCAATGAGGCCAAGGCCATGCACTTGGTGGGAGACGTAAGGGGTTGTACTGCTTTTATTGTGGACGACATGGTCGACACAGCAGGAACCTTACTAGAGGGAGTGAGTTCCCTACTCAAGCATGGTGCTATAAATGTCTATGCCTGTGCTGCCCACGCAGTTCTCTCTGGATCAGCTGTGGAGAAAATCAATGCCTCTCCCTTAAAGGAAATTATTTTTACGGATACGATTCCACTGTGTGAGGAAGCGAGCAAAAGTGAAAAATTTAGAGTAGTGACGGTTGCTGGGCTGATAGCAAAAGCAATCGAGCGTATCCATGCCAATGAATCGGTGAGTTCTCTCTTTGACTAAAAGGATCTCGAATGAAATTAATTGCGGGCTTAGGTAATCCTACTGAAAAATACCGACTCCATCGTCACAATATTGGCTTTCAGGTATTGCAGTTTTGGGTAAGTCAGAAGAAAGAGCGCTTTCAAGAGAAGTCTTCTTTTTCAGGCATGGTCAGTAAGTTTTCTCTGGGCGACGCTCCCGTGATAGCTCTCCTACCTCTCACCTACATGAACCGATCAGGAGATGCGATACAAAAAACCATGGCTTTTTATAAAATTCCCATGGAGGACGTGATTGTTATTCATGATGAAGTAGATCTTCCTGCGGGCACTGTTCGGATTAAGCGCAACGGTGGGGCAGGAACCCATAACGGTCTTCGTTCCATTCAGCCGCTGGGGAGTGAGTACTTACGGATTCGAATGGGAATAGGTATGCCACCACATTCGGCAATGGATTTAAGTTCTTATGTGTTAGGTGATTTCTCCCAGTCGGAGCAACAGCACTGGGAGAAAAAATTTCCTGATGTCATGGAGATTTTAGAGCTTTGTATAACAGGAAAAGAGAAGGTAGCCATGAACCGCTACCATGGAAAGGACTAAATAAATGGCTTTGAGTTGCGGTATTGTGGGGCTTCCGAACGTGGGTAAATCCACTATTTTTAATGCACTAACAAATGCGGGGGCAGCGGTGGAAAATTTTCCATTCTGTACGATTGAGCCCAACCAGGGTGTGGTGTTTGTGGAGGACCCTCGATTGACGGAAATATCCCGTCGAGTGGAGCCGGAACGCACCATTCCTGCCATGGTTGAGTTTACGGACATCGCTGGATTGGTAAAGGGCGCTGCTAAGGGAGACGGTTTGGGCAACAAGTTTTTAAGTCATATTCGTGCCACAGCGGCTATTGTCCATGTGGTTCGTTGTTTCGAGGATGACAATATTGTTCATGTGGACGGCTCTGTGGATCCTGTGAGAGACACTTCCGTTATCGACACCGAGCTTATTCTCGCCGACCTAGAGACGGTGTTGAAACGTAGGCGAGCCTTGGAAAAGGAAAAAAAGCGCAACCCCAAGGGTGTGGCAAGCAAACTTTTGGTAGTGGAAAGAGTACACCGTACCCTAGAGAAGGGAGGGACTGTTCGTGCCTTAGGCTTGGACAAAGAGGAAGGTGCTTTGATTCAAGACCTGCACCTGATTACACAAAAGCCTGTTTTGTATGTGGGAAATATAGAGGAAGATTGCGCACAAAACCCGGAGGAAAATTTGAATTTTGTAAAGCTCCACGAGTTAGCCACGAAAGAGGGCAGTGGGTGTGTGGCCATTTGTGGAAAGATTGAAGCAGAAATTTCAGAATTGGAGGACTCGGGAAAGGCAGAGTTTTTAGAATCCCTTGGTTTGAAAGAAGCAGGGCTTGCCCGACTCACCCGTAAGGCCTATGAACTATTGGGTCTGCAAACGTACTTTACTGCGGGAAAACAGGAAGTGCGTGCTTGGACGATCCATAAGGGAGACACGGCTCCTCAGGCAGCTGGTGTAATTCACAGTGATTTTGAGCGCGGCTTTATTAAAGCAGAGGTATACCATGTAGAGGATTTAATGGAGCATGGGACTGAAATTCAGCTGAAGAGTAAGGGACTCCTTCGAATAGAGGGCAAAGAGTATATTGTCCAAGATGGAGATATTATGCATTTTCGTTTTAATGTGTGATCTGTTGCCTTATTTCTGACTGCCGAAAAAAGGACCGGAAAAAGGCAAAAAAAAGGGGCTTGTGGGCCCCTTCTTCTTTTCTGTACTGTAAGGTTACTTACGAGCTTTTTTCGCTTTTCTTTTTTTAGCTTTCTTCTTTGTAGCTTTTTTCCTAGTTGCCGTCTTTTTTGTGGCTTTTTTTCTAGTAGCTTTTTTTCTAGTAGCTTTTTTCTTTGTAGCTGTTTTTCTTGTAGCTTTTTTCTTAGCTTTCTTTTTCGTAGCTTTCTTCTTTGTAGCTTTCTTTTTCGCTTTTTTCTTAGTAGCGGCTTTTCTTGTTGTTTTCGCTTTCTTTTTCGTTTTTCTCTTCTTACGTCCGCCGCCCTTTCTGGACATTGCTACACAAGATACGTCACCCACCTTGTCAATAAAGTATAGGAATCCGCTTTCGCGTTTCACCCCACATTTTACCAAGACCTCGGGCTTAGATTTCGACCCTGATCTACCGCGTGCCATTTTCGTGCGCGCAATATGTCCTTTTTTGTCAATATAGTATAGGTATCCAGCTTCCCGCTTTACACCCGCTTTATACACTTTCTTTGCCATGGATTTTTCCTCCAAAAGGTTTATCTTTACTACCTAATCTGCCTTATGCGAACTAGGTTCTCCCAGCAATTTCTTACTGAAATTCTTTTATATGTTAATCCTAAGCTTAAAATATTAACCATCACAAGGTTTTTTTATAAGAAAATTATTTTTTTTCCCGATCTTGACCATTCTTTTAAGAAAGGATAGGAATATGGAATGCAAGAAGACTCAAAAGAACCTCAGCTCCAGCCCGTTACGGTGAAGGGAAAGGCCTTCCTTGAGCGGGAGCTCAAGCGCTTGCTTTCCAAGGATCGCACGGCAGTTATTGCGGCTATTGAGGTAGCCAGAGCCTTGGGTGACTTAAAGGAAAACGCAGAATACCATGCTGCAAAAGAGCAACAGTCTTTGATCATGGCAAGAATAGACTATATAAAGGGTGTTTTAGGGAGTGCAGAGGTAATCGAACCATCGAGCCTTTCCCTCCCCCATATTGCTTTTGGATCCACCGTTACCCTCTGTGATTTAGATAAGGACGAGGAGGTTACGTATCAAGTTGTGGGGATTGACGAGTCGGACATAAAGAAAGGAAAACTCAGTTATAATTCGCCTCTAGCTCGTGCATTGATTGGTAAGCGAGTAGGGGATGAGGTTGGGGTGAAAACTCCAAAAGGGCATGCCAGTTACGAAGTCTCCAGCATCCAGTACATCTAAGAAAAACTCGAAGAGTTTGGATATGCCCCTACAATACCTCAAGGGGGTGGGACCCAAGCGTGCTAGCCTCTTTGCTCGCAGGGGGATTTGTTCCCTTAGGGACGCAGCTTATTACTTTCCTTTTCGTTACGAGGACCGTCGCAAGATTCTTCTTCCCCATGAGCTTAGGGGTATTCCCAAGGGCAGCTTCGTGGTGGTGCAAGCAACGGCCTCCTCTTTTCAAGAGACACCCCGGTATGGTCAGCGCTCAAACGTGTATGAGTTAGTGGCTACGGGGAAATCGGGTGTCCAGCAGCTTCGTTGTACTTGGTTTCACACCTATAAAGGTATGAAGGAGAAGATCCAAGCCTTGCTGGGGAAGACGATTATTTTTTCGGGCGTTCTGGATTTTTATCGAGGGATGCCACAGATCACCCATCCAGAGATGGAGTCCACTGGAAAAACCTCTCTCCACTGGGGGCGAGTGGTACCTATTTATTCCTTAACGGAGGGTTTGGTGCAGAAGAATGTTCGGGAAGTAGTGTATAAGGCGTTGCAGTTTTGCCTACCCCATTTGGAGGAAGATTTACCCGACGATCTGCGCACACGCCACGGTTTAATTCCTGTACAGAAGGCAATCCAGGAGATGCATTTCCCCTCTAGCCTGCCGGAAACTACACAGGGACTCCAGCCCGCTGCCCACTATCGGCTCCTCTTTGAGGAGTTCTTCAAATTTCATTTGCTTCTACTCAAGGAGCGACGGGAGAGGACACAAGAGGCAGCGCCCAGTTTTATTATTTATGATCGGATAGCCAAGGGGGTTCGGGATCGCCTTCCATTTTCCCTTACCAAGGGTCAGGAAAAGGCGATTGAGGAGATTCGCAGGGATTTAAAGAAAGCAGTGCCCATGCAGCGTCTCTTACAGGGCGACGTGGGTAGTGGAAAAACCCTCGTAGCTTTGCTTACTTTAGTGGAGGCTGTGGAAAACGGTAAGCAGGGGGCCTTGATGGTGCCCACAGAAACATTGGTAGAGCAGCACTACCAAACCATATCCAAGTTACTGGAAGGCACTTCTGTGCGTTTAGGCTTACTTAAGGGGAGCTTACAAAAAAAAGAAAAGGAGCGCGTACAGAAGCGAATTGCCTTGGGGGAGTTGGATATTGTTTTAGGCACCCATGCTTTGATCCAAGAGGCAGTGGAGTGGAAGGATTTGGGGTTTGTGGTGGTGGACGAGCAGCAACGCTTTGGAGTGCACCAGCGGAGTGTCTTCAATCGAAAGAAATCCTGCGTGCCCCATATACTCACCATGACGGCAACGCCCATTCCCCGATCATTGGCCCTAACCGTATTTGGTCCCTTGCACTTGAGTGTTCTTTTGGAAAAACCTGCTAACCGTGGGTCCGTTATTACAAAAGCGATCTTGGGGACTAATCGTCAGCGGCTATATAATCTTTTCCATAGGGAGGCCAGTGCTGGTCGACAGGGTTATTTGGTCTATCCGTTGATTGAGGATTCGGACAAGGAGGATGGCAAGCAACGAGGAAAATCGGTTATGGAGGAGTACCATCGTTTAAAAGAGGGAGCGTTGAAGGGGCTACGATTAGGGGTGGTCCATGGAAAGATGTTGCCTGAGGATCGAGAGGTTGTGATGGGTCGTTTTTATCGGGGGGATATTGACGTTCTTATGAGCACCACCGTAATTGAATTGGGCATTGATGTTCCCAACGCTACGGTCATGGCAGTGGAGAATGGGGAGTACTTTGGCCTTTCCCAGTTGCATCAGTTACGGGGAAGGGTAGGACGAGGGGAGCACAACAGTTATTTTGTTTTGGTTACGGACCTTCCGGAGAAGGGGGAGCAGGTAGCAAATTCCTTTTTTTCTGAGGAGGCTCAAAGTGGAGAGGGGGCTTGGCAGCGGTTCCGGGCTTTAGAAAAATATGGCGACGGTTTTCGTATTGCGGAAATGGATTTAGAGCTTCGGGGACCAGGGAGTTTTCTAGGGCTTCGACAAAGTGGGCAGTTTGCTTTTCGTATGGGGAGTATTGTTGAGGACAAGGAGATTTTTGAGAAATCTCGTCTTGCAGCGTTGGATCTATGGGAAAAAGACCCCGACCTTACCAGCCCTGCCCACCAAAAATTACGATCTTTTTGTGAGCGTATTGTTTCTGAACTTGGTTATACTTTAAAAAGTGGTTAATATAAAAGGGTATGCTCAAAACAAATCGTACCCAAGGTTATATCCGTTCCTTTGACCACCACCGTTTATTCTATTCCTGTGAGGGGCCGCCCAACGCTCCCGTGCTTTTGTTTGTATATGGCTTAATGTGTTCCTCGATTAACTGGAAATACCAGATCGATTATTTTAAAAAAAAGTACCGGGTTTTGTACTTAGATTTTCGGGGACATAGTCGTTCGGACACTCCTGAGGATTTCTCCCAGGTGACTCTGGAGAATCTTACCAAGGATCTGGCTACCCTGCATGATGAGTTGGACTTAGGTCCCGTACCCGTATTGGGTTATTCTTTTGGGGTAAACGTGGCCTTAGAGTTCTACCGTATGTTTCCCAAAAAGGCGTCTAGTTTAGTGCTATTGAGTGGAACCCCTAAGGATCCGTTTGAAACCATGTTTCACCATAATTTCCTACAGGTTGGTTTTGAGCAGTTATCTAGGTTTTATTATGCGGCTCCTGAGCTGTTTTCTAAAATTTGGAAATTGCAGTCCTTGAACCCACTTTGTAAGGAGTTTATTACCCGGGTGGGTTTCGACCGAAAATTGGCAAAAAAAGCTGATATTGCAGGTTATGTGGAGACAGCGCTGGCCACAGATCCGGGGGTATTTATGGAGTTATTAGCCAGCTTTGTTGATTACGATGCTTGTTGTTGGCTATCTGAAATCAAGATTCCTGTGTTAATTATGGGTGGGGAGCGGGATATGATCATTCCTCCCATCAATCAAAAAATACTCCACAAGCTTATTTCAGGCAGTGAGTTGGTTATTTGGCCCGGTGGAAGCCATAGTGTACAAATGGAGCAGAAAGAAAAAGTAAATGAAAGAATTGAGGATTTTGTAGGAGCTCTTTAGTTAATATAAGGGCTTTCCCTTGTCTTTTCCCTGCATAATAATCCCATTTTCGATGAGACCCCCAATGAGTGTTGAATTGACATGCACAGTTTTGGAAGATAATTTTTTCTTCAGTACCCGATCCGTTCCGTATAAATATTTAAACACGGCTTCAAAGGTTTCCTGTAGGATTTGAATATCGTCATATTTTTTATATTTTTTATCGGGCCAGTGGATAGCTAAAAAGGAGCCAAAACGATCCTGTAGATCCAATGTATTTATATCTGCCGTATCGTAGCCGACTAAATGGAAGCAATCTTTTGTTAGGTGGGGTCCATGGTCTCCATTAATGATGATAATGGAATCGCGGTTACTTTCTAAAATTGTATTGATGTCATTGCGCATTTCAATATTTGCTTTTTTTAACCTGTGATGAAATCTTTCTACTTCATCGGGAAGGCAGGCTCCAGAGTTTTGGCTATGGTAGGGACCTGTGTGGGTGTGTAGGAATTTGGGTTGTGTTGTTTGTGCCCCCATAATTTTTCTTTTTTTCTGGATCCATTCTTCTTTGGTGTATTCCTTAAAGTCATCCATAATGTCGAATTTAAACCGTTGTGTTTGCAAGCCCCTGAGTAGTATTTCATGACCTTTTGTGGCTTTTTTGAATTCCGGGAAAAAATAATCATAGGCATTTTTTGCTTCCAGTACAAAATAATCTCCTAGAACAGCGTACGTTTTGTAGCCTTGTTTTTTTAAGGTGCTTACCGTTAAGCTATCTCCTGCCATAACTCTTCGATCCTTCACTGATGGCGATCTACTAATATCCAAAACTCCAGCCATTGATACCAATGTGCTCACGCCCAGTGAGTATGTTTTAGGGTAGATTACAAAATTATTGGATCGCAGGAAATCTTCTTGGTCTTTATTATTGATGCCATATTGAAGCATAATTTGATTCTGTACATAGGCATCGTAGGTTAATAAATAAATATCTGGTTTCTTTTTGAGTTCTCCTTTCGGTAGAAAGTAGTCGTATGATCGGACTGACGTTTCACTGATGCGGTGGGTGGCATTTTCCGACCTCATGTACGCATATATGCTATTGACGGAAAAATAAAGCATCGCCAAAAAGAATAGTAAGGATCGGAATTTCGAGCGCAAGTAGAAAAGAATGGCACTAATGGTGGCAAAAATAGCAAAAGGCAATAAGCGGTCCGGTTTCTCTACCCAATGGAAGGAATGGGAAAAAATGGGTAGGGAAGCATAAAGGTATAGTAGGGATATACTAAGGGGCACTAATAAGGACACACCCACATAGCGTTGTAAAAAAATGGGAATGATAACCGCAATGATCAAAGCTATGGATAGGGTAGCGATTAAAAATAGGAAAATTTCTGAAACTTTCAGTATATCTCTATTGTAGATAATATATTGTACTATGGGAGCCATGGGGATCAGTAATAAGGAAAGGTCTCGCCAACCATAGTTTTGATGGGGTAATTTTATCTCTTGGTTGAGTTTCTGGATTTCATTCCATTTATTTTTATACCGAGCCCATACATAAAAAACAAATGCTAGGGCAATGGGTATGGCAAGAAATCTAACCGTGTCTTTTACTAGGCATTGACCAATGAGACCAATTCCCAAAAGATGTTGTATGGATAGTGAGTAGATAATGATGATGAGTAAGGGAACAACAAATTCTGCTCTCGCAATAAAGGCAGCATTTCTCCAGAGTGATTTGAGTTTTTCCCGTTCTTTTACGAATGGGTATTGGCAGATATTTTTTACTAAAAAAATAAAATTATTAGTTGTCCAGTACAGGATTATGCCTGAGGGAGCGTTGTACAGGAGAAAGAAAAAAAGGACATTCACAACGCTTGCTTGCAGCCACCGGTGAAAAGAAAAAAATGGCATAAGCAGGGAGGCAAGGAAGTTAATAGACAGCATGAGTGGAGGCAGGACATTGGTTCGTGGAACTAATTGGTCTGGTGCTCCCAGATCGGGAATAACAGAAAAACTCTGACCCTTGAGGCTTGGCAGGTCCGAGAACAGATAAAAAGCAAGAATCAGAAAAGGTATTTGCACAAGCAGGGGAGTAATTCCTAAGATGGAAAAGATTGGATTATAGGAGTAGCGGTTAAACAGGGACTGTTTTCTTAGGAAGAGTGCCTTGCCTTTATACAGTGATTTTAAATGATCCAGCTGTGGTGAGAGAATTTCATTATAGATGCGTTCCCATGCAGAGAATTTCTCTGCATATCTCACAAAAGGATAGGTGATTAGGCTTGTAAGAAACGAAAAGAGTAGAATGGAGAATCCATAACTGCCCGTAATATTTACGATGCCCAGGTATATATGTTCTGCGCCAGATAGTAGGAAATTCATTTGTCGCTCGCCATATTTTTAGATGGTTGTGCTAGGTAATCGGCAATATATTCTGAGGAATTGCCGAGATTTTTAATTGTTTTTTGTCGGAATTCTTTTAAATCTAGATTCGTATTTTGGAGAAGAGTTTTTTCCACAATTTTCGTTAACGTTTTTATTTCACTTTTTTTAATAAAGCTTCCTATCTCATGGGTGGCTTGTTCTCCCCATATTTCTGCCAAATCATCTGCCTCAAATAGGAATAAATTTTCCCTAGGTACTTCCAAAGAAATTACAGGTTTTTCGTATGTGAAGGCATAATCAAACCGTAATGAGGATGTGTCCGATATTAAAAGGCTGGATTTTTGCATAGAATCTCCGGGGGAGATTTCTCTATCCCAGGTAATATTTTTATATTTTTCTGTTTCCTTCTCACAAGTGCGAATAAAATCAGCCTCGATTTGATAGGAATAGGGATGGGCTCGAATAATAATTTCATAGCCTGCACGTGCCAGTTCTATTATGAAACCTAGGCCATAGGTCTGTAGGCATCCCTTCTCTCCCCATGAGGATCCCACAAGTAGGGTGTTTTTGTCATAAGCTAAATTATTTTTCCTGTTTTGATAGAGTTTATCTAAATAGGGTAAGCCCATGGTCACTAATTCTTTTCTTTTGAGGTTTCTTTTTTTCTCTATAGTACGAATGGCGTTGATCTGGAAATCGCCGACGAGGAGTACGCTATCATAGTGGTCCAAAGAGCCTTTCTTGTAGTAGGAAATATCTGCCACTGAGTGAAAAACATGAACGAGGTTTTTTACTTTTGCAGGTCGGTCAAAAGGATAACTTTTTGTCCCAATATTCGGTGACGTGGCTAGCATTACGGGAGCGATGCTCTTGGATAGTCGTGAAAATCCGAGAATATTTTTTCTTAGCAGCTTGGAGTGCATAAAGGGGCTATCTATTGTTAAGGCTTCATCATGGACGTCGAAAGTAAAATACCGGAACGAGATTTTCTTTTTTATCAAAGCCGCAATAATGGGTTGGAATGTGTCCCTATATTCCCTACCTTCACCGAATATAATGGGCATGTCCGTATTATAAAAAATATTTTTACTCCTACCCATTAGATTATAGATAAAAGATTGAACGGAATAAATAAGAGCGCCAAAGATGGATAGTATGGCTGTAACTAGGGCGCTGCTACTGCCGGGGTCTAGGTAGCCGTATGCTCGGTTGGGAAGAATGAATAGGATGAGAATGGGCCAAGCCAGCAGCGATGCCCTGTGTAAAAACGCCATAGATGAGAGAATAAAACAAAAAATATATAAGGTCAACCTTGGGCCTCCATTGAAGAGTTAAGCGATGGGTGGTATGTATGGGGAATATTGAGGATAGTCCATGAGTGATAAAACAGTTTATGTTGGTATGAGCGCAGATTTACTGCATCCAGGGCATATAAATATTTTAAAAATAGCTGCTTCCCATGGAAAGGTGACGGTTGGGCTTTTAACCGATAAGGCTATCGCTAGTTATAAGCGATTGCCCTATATGGAGTATGAGCAAAGAAAAGCAGTTGTGGAGAGTATTGGTGCTGTTCACCAAGTAATTCCTCAGTACAGCTTGGACTATACGGAGAACTTGGAGCGTGTTCGTCCCGATTATGTTGTTCATGGTGATGATTGGATGTCTGGCTCGCAACGTAGGGTTAGGGACAAGGTTATTGAGCAAATAAAACAATGGGGAGGGGAATTAATTGAACCCAAGTATACAGAGGGTATTAATTCAACGAACTTAAATATGATCTTGCGTGAGATTGGCACAACACCAGACATACGAAGGAAAAGATTATATCGTTTAATTCAGTCGAAATCGCTTGTGCGAGTTATGGAGGCCCATAACGGTTTAAGCGCATTAATTGTGGAGAAAACTCGGGTTAAAAAAGAAAATGTGGATCAGGAATTTGATGCCGTATGGGAGAGCAGCCTCACGGATTCTGGATCCAAGGGGAAACCGGATATTGAGCTTGTGAGTCCCAACGATCGTCTCCAAACCGTGAACGAGATTTTTGAAGTGACCACAAAGCCAATGATATATGATGGTGGCACAGGTGGTTTTCCTGAGCATTTTGTATTTACGGTGCGTTCTTTGGAGAGGCTTGGAGTTTCCGCTGTTATTATTGGAGATACACTGGGTTTAGGCTCCACTTTGGGTGCGGAATATAAGCAAGCTCCCACCGAAGATTTTTGTTATAAAATTAGGATGGGTTGCAAGGCATCGATTACCAAGGATTTTATGATTATGGCAAGAATAGAGAATATTAAAAAAGATATGGGGAGTGCTCTGGATCGAGTCGAGGCTTATATTCATGCTGGAGCCAGTGCCATTATGGTACATTCAGGGGATGCGTCTGAGGAAATGAAATTTGCAAAGGAATACCACAAAAAAGGTCATACAGCGCCGCTAGTGTGTATGCCATCCAATTATAGTCATGCTTATGAAGAGGATCTTATGAAAGCAGGTTTTCAAATTATCATCTATGGAAATCAATTATTGTGTTCCGCATATCCTGCAATGAAGAAGACGGCAGAGCTGATTTTAAAAAATAATCGTTCTTTGGAGTGTGATGATTTTTGTGCAGACACCAGCGACATTTTTAATTTAATTTCAAGATAGCGAGAAATACATGATAAAAGAATTTATTGGAAGGGGCAGTGTTCAGGCACTTTTTGATCATATACGATTGAAAAATCACTCTGATATTTTCATCGTCACGGGAAAGAAACCATTTCAAAACACAGGTATAAAGGAACTGCTTACATCTTATTTTTCCACCACAAAGTGCCATTTCTTCACGGATTTTTCTGTGGACCCCAAATGGATGGACATGAAGAAAGGGATAGCTGCTTTTCAGCAAAGTAAGGCTGGAGCAATTATGGCTATCGGTGGAGGCAGTGTGATGGATATGGGCAAATTGATTAAGGCGGGTTCAGTTCATAAAGAAAATTTTATGGATATTGTGTTGAAGGGTAAGCCTTTGACGAATCCAGGAGTTCCCCTTTATATTGTACCCACAACGGCTGGATCGGGTAGTGAAGCTACGCACTTTGCGGTTATCTATATAGAAGGAAAAAAATATTCTCTTGCCCACCCATTTATTTATGCAAATGCTGTTGCTGTTGATTCAGAAATGACAGCCTCAATGCCTCTCGCGCTAAGAGCCCAAACCGCCTTTGATGCCCTATCTCAGGCCACAGAATCCTACTGGTCCTGTGGTGCCACAACAGACAGCAGAGTTCATGCAAAAAAAGCCATGCAACTTATTTTGCCCAATATGGTTGCAGCCGTTAATCAGCCAAACGATGAGAATAGAGGCGCGATGATGGAGGCTGCGCACCTAGCAGGGAAAGCGATTGATATATCCAAGACAACACTAGCCCATGCCCTGTCCTATCACTTAACTTCTGAATATTCCATTCCCCATGGTCATGCGGTAGCCCTTTGCCTTGGTAAATGTTTTACTCTTCATGGAAATGCCGAATCTCTTTCACCCCTATATACAAAAAATTCCTTCCAGAAAATCATGGAAGACATATATAAACTGTATGGTTGCAAAAACGCAAAAGAATGTGAAGAAAAATGGTATCGACTTATGGATGCTTGTCATCTAGAGCGTTCGTTATTGAAAATAGGTCTTAATACAAAAGAGCTCCAGGGGGTATTTTCTAAAAGTGCGAACCCGGAAAGGTTATCCAATAACCCGGTGAAAGTAATGCCGAGAGATATCCTAACGATGTATGATTTTTCTTATTAGGATGGGCAGTATATAATAAAGAAAAGCAATAAGCATGTAAGGAATAAAAAGAAATGTGCTGTCCTTATGGAGAATGCTCATCATTATTCTATCCATGTAGCCAGGTGTATGTGTTTCTTCTAGTTTTATTTCCTCTGGTTTTATTTTCTTCGCAGCGCTGCAAATTTTTTTGTAAAATTCAAACCATTTATTTAATGGAGCATGTTTTACTAAATGAAGGAAAAAGAATCGTATATAGAATAGATGGAGCAGGGTCATGTCTCTCTTGGAGGCTTTGATGCTGTTATAGGCTTCCTTGGAGAACTCATACGACGGGAAAACATCAAAAGATTGAAGAGAGCGTTTGCTTGTTATGCTGCCTGCATGCCTCCGGTAGTAAAGCAAGGTATGGTTTATTTTGCATATCTTATTAGAAACAAGAAACATTTTTTTTGCAGGTAGAATATCCTCGCTCATCCTTAGATCAGCAGGAGCTTGTATATTATATTGGTTCCAAACGGATTTTTTAAAAAGTTTCCAGCATATCGTTATAAAATGAAAAGAATGATAGAAGAAATCGTCAGAGAGGTCTTGGCGACAAAACACTGAGGGAAGTGTACTAAATTCTTGATTAAATTTTGTAGAGGCTGGGGCAGGCAGTGGCGTATAATTTTTCTGGTCTTTAAATTTTTTATAATCCCCTAAGACAATATCAGCATTATGTTCTACGGCTGCTTTATGGGCTTCTTCTAGGGCGTTGGGAGGAATCAAATCATCCGGGTCGAGGAAGAATAGGTATTCCCCTTGGGCGTGCGCCACTCCTGAGTTGCGAGCAGCACCCGTGCCCTGGTTTTCTTGGGTTAGGATTTTAATTCGAGGGTCAAGTGCTGCTGCCTCGCGAACAATTGCTTCAGACTGATCTGGAGATCCATCTATAACGAAGATGGCTTCCCAATTTTCCATGCTTTGATTTTGCACGGAGATCAGGCAATTCTTTAGCCAAGGTTCCACATTATACACGGGCAGGATGATAGAAATACTAGGACCCATAGCTTGGAGCGTATCAGATTTTTTATTCGAACGGAACCAGAAACAGAGGCATATTGTTATTTATTGAACCATACCCGCAACTGCCTTACCCAAGATGGAGGAAGGTGATAGATGACTTGACTGCGAATCATACTATTGAATGTGAGAATCATGAGGTGTAGAAATACAATAAAAGATTTTCTTTTCCACTTATGCAAGTTGAGTCCATCTAATTTCTTTTCGGTTTTTGCGTACTCCATTTTTGCAATTAGTGGGGCGCATTGGGTATAAAAGTGCCACCAGTCTTTGCGAGGGATTACGAACAGTATGGAGAACCTAAAGGAGCGAATAAAAAATTTCTCCATCTCAAGGCGGAGTGTTTTCCAGTGCGGTATGGATTGAAAAGATTCCATGGCCAGTGGATAGGCTCTTAAAATTTCAAGTGATTTTTTTGTTCGTTGGCCGGTATTACTATTGTATCTTCGGCGATACAAAACAGTTACAAATGGGCAAGAGACAATAATTTTACTGGAATGGAAGAATTTTTTCACTGGGATAATATCTTCTGCCATTAATAGGTTTTCAGGAACATGGCAATTCAGCTCTGCCCATAATTGTCTTCGGAACAATTTTCCCCAGCACGTTATGGTAAAACTACTTAGGATTAATTTTTCATATTTGTCTTTGAGCGTAGTCCAATCCAACGTTTCTGTTTCTTTGGGAAAAAAATTAAGAAAGGAATTTTGTAATGGATAGTTTTTATTTGCATGGGGTTTTTCTTTTTTATCTATAAAGGTATGGAAATCTCCAATCACCATATCAGCTCCGTGTGACTGGGCTGCTTGGTATAGATTTTCTAAGGCGTTATTGGCAAGCACATCATCGGAGTCTAAAAAGCACAGGAACTCTCCCCCAGCATGTTGGCATCCCGTATTGCGAGCAGCTCCTAGACCCATATTTTTTGTATGCTCTAGGATTGTATATCTCTGGTCTGCCCCAGCGTAGGACTCCATGATTTCTTTAGAGGCATCTTGAGAGCAGTCATTTATCAGAATGGCTTCCCAGTCCTGAAAGCTTTGATTTTGCACGGAGCTTAGGCAATCATTTAGCCAAGGTTCCACATTAAATACGGGAATGATCAGGCTAATTTTGCAGGTTGATGGCATGGTATGTTCCTTGCTTACTATAGTGTATGGGCGTAATCCAGTCAAGTGCCTGTTACAGGTCAAATTTTGACTTGTTCGGAATGAAAATTGTCTTTACTCGTTTATCCATAAATACTTTATCTTTGGTCAGTAACTCCATAAAAGAGTCTTCCTCTAGGTGGAGTGTGTAGTTCACATGATAGTTTATATTTTTTATTTTCACATAACGTTTCACAAGTGGATACAATTCTCTATTAAAAGACAACGCCCGCAGGTTTGCTGTTTTCATTTTCTGGGATATTTTTGCGCCCCATTTTTGAGCCTCGGATTTAGAGAGTTTCTTTTCCATTGGCAGAAGATGGCGGGACACAGACCAGCCTTTTTTTTGTATTTTTTTGAGAATGGGCATAGTTAATGAGAATACAAGGATGGATTTATTTTTTATTTTAAATTTTTTATCAATGCCATCCAATTGCTTTAGGATTTTTTTGTAATTATGTTCATTTAAATTTTTCAATTCCAAAACCAACCGCTGTATTTTTTTGTGTGAAATTTTGCTGAGATAATTTTCTAGCTTCAAACCTAGGGAATTAGCATTTTCTCCAAGATGAAGATTTCCATCCTTTGCAAGCCAAAGGTTTAGCCCAAAAGATCGGAAGCCATTATTCCATGCTTCTTTTAGCTTTCCCAGTGAGTTTACTTTACTTAAAAAAACTCGGTTGGATTGCTTGGATTGTACAAGGTCCATCGTATTTTTCCTTGTCCAGTAAATAGCATTATCACTATCTGTATATTTTTTCTTTCTACGCAAGACGTAGGCTTCACTTGGTTTTAGCTCATAGTTTGAGGAAGATAAATCGTATTTAGAGTGATAGCGTTTTGTTTTTATATTGAAAATTCCGATTAAAGTATCGTAGAGAAAACCGTTGGAATACAGCGATTGGGTGTTATTTAATAATGCTTGGAATTTATTTGGGTATCGTTTTTTGTATTTGGGGGAAAACCACGCAAGCATGGGGATTTCTGTCATCTCGTAGGTGAAACTTCCAGAATTATGCCCCAGATTATTAAAAATATCCTCACTGTGATCGGAAATATAGAGAAAACCAGTAACACCACCTTTCTTTTGTACTATTTTTAAAAGAGAGCTAACCACATAATCATTATAGAGTACGCTGTTATCATAGCAATTTATATTCTCCCAGTTGAATTTTTTTGAATCGCTTGAAATTGTTGAACCAAAATTTCCTGGCTTTAAGCTGCCCGTAAATAGAGGAAACTCATTTTTCGGATATCTTGCACAATAATGTGAATGACTGCCCATTAGGTGCACAAAAATTATGCGGCTCTTCTTGGTTTTCTCCATTAACACATTTTCCACTTCTTTAATCATTCCTCCATCATATTTATCCGCTCGTACTCTTTTCCCGATTGTTGAGTTTATACTCACCACATTTTTTGCCTCTAAGCCAATGGCAGCAGCCATATTATCCCAAGGACCCATTAAATTCTGATTGGAAATCCAATGGGTTTCTGCATGGGATTTATTTATTATATTTATGATAGAGGGTGACTGGTGATATTTTTTTTCGTTTAATTGGTTTGCCTCTGTTAATGCCAAGCTAAGAGTTGCACCTGTATGGGTGTGGCTGGAATAAGCATTTTGGAATACAATTAAATTTTCCATTTTTGACAAATTCGGTGTTGTTTCCCGTGCGTAACCATAAAGACCCATATGCTGTTTATTTAATGATTCGCCAATTACCACAATATAGATTTCATCTTCCTCAGTCTTGCTTGCAGTAATGTCAACTCCCTTTGTTCGTGATGATTGGAATTTTCTAAATAATATTAGTTGACGGGTATACCGGTAAGAACTCATTATAATGAGTTCTGGAATTTTAGGGTGCTTGAGTTGAGCCAGACCTATGGTAAATGTGATAAGTATTAGAACTATAAGGTAAGAAGCCTTTATTTCCACACCCTTCATTTTCTTTTGTTTCCATAGCAGCGCTATAAAAATAGCTGATATAAGGCTTGCAATAAGTCCCCATTGGAGAGGAATAAAACTAAGAGCATGCTCCCATACCTCCTTATAATTAGATTGGAGTAATGCAACCACAGTATGCCTATCAATGCTTGCCCCATAATTTATGGTGTATGCTATGAACAATGCCGGCACAACGTATGCTGCAAAAAATACGATATGAAGGCAAGCTGAAAGAACTTTAAATCTCAAGGATTGTGAGGATTTTTGCTGAAAAAGAATAAATAAAAATGTAAAGCCCATTGCTAGGGAGGTATAAATAATTGCCGTTCGAAGATCTTGCGCTCCCCAGTTGATTTTTTCTGCCAGTAACGATAATAGAAATATAAAATAGGAATTTATAAAAATTACGGCATAGCCCTTAGTAAATAAAAAAATGAAAAGTATGAACCATAAAAATACTGGTATACAAGAATATAGAAAGTGCCATCTATCTTTGATTTTTATTCGAAGATCTGCTCGATGGAAGAAAGAATTACCATGCCCAGTTGCAATTATCTCAATTTCATCACCTGTGCGAACATCTAAGAATAACTGACTCTTTGCCGTTACTAGGACTTTTTGAATTATTTTCCCATTCTTCTTAATACGAAAATCTATATTTCCAGTACTTGAGGCTGGTGCAATGGAAAAATTGAATCGAATATTTGCTGGCTGGAGAAATACAATACGTCCAGTGGCAGAATTTTTTGTACTTATTTGGATAAAAAAATAGCTATCTGTAACTTTTTTAAATAAAGCTTCTTGGCTTGTGCTTACGGTGTTAAATTTGTAGTAATCTTTATTTATATCCTGATAGCCATCTCCCATGGGAGCTAGAATGAAGTACGTCGCAAATATACTGATAATCCCTAAGAATAGAAGAATTTTTTTTCTTTTATTGTCCAGCAAGTGTTTCATATCTGAATTCTATTTGATTTTTACCTCCACACTATTTGCCACAATGGACCGAGAGTGTATCTGAGGGGGAGTTTCCATCACAAAAGCTATTTGTATATGGGATATATCCAGAAGCACTTCTCGCTGGGAATGTGTACTAATGTATAAACCTGCCATATAGTCCCCAAGATTTAATTGCATGGCACACATCCGCACATTTATTTCCAGTATACCTTTATTGAATTCAAATATGGAGTTGGTATGCAATCCTGGAATATGGAGAATGGGGTCTATTTCATTATTATGAATCCATGTGTCCACAAAACAAGGACCATAGTCCTTATCAGCCTTCAATTTAAAATGAAAATTCCAGTCATCTCCAGATTTTACGTTTCCGCATGATTTGACCTCTAAAATTTCTATTCCATCCTCTTGGTGCTTTATTTTAATGTCCTCAAATTCTCTCCCCATGGAATCCCTTGCGTACCTATCTGCCGTGGATTCAATATCGCCTAGGTGGACCAATTTCCCGTGGTTTAATAATAAACCTTTATTACAGAGTTGTTTCGTGAGGTTAATATTGTGGGAGACAAATAGGATCGTCTTTCCTTCACTTTTTGAGGCCGCGTTCATTTTTTGTATGCATTTTTGTTGGAACTCCACATCCCCAACTGCGAGAGCTTCGTCTATAATCATAATATCACTCTCCAAATGGGCTGCAACGGAAAAGCCCAGGCGTGCACCCATTCCAGAAGAGTAGCGCTTTAGGGGGACTTCTAGGAATGTTTCCACGCCGGCAAAGTCCACAATTTCATCGAAGCGTCGCCCTATTTCTCGTTTGTTCATGCCCAGTATGGCGCCGTTGAGGTAGATGTTTTCCCGCCCCGTTAATTCGGGATGGAATCCTGTGCCCACCTCTAAGAGGCTAGCAATACGCCCCCGTATGGAAAGGCGTCCCGTGGTGGGTTCTGTGATTTGACTAAGGATTTTCAGTAGCGTGGATTTCCCTGCTCCATTACTACCAATAATACCCAGCTTGTCGCCTTTTTCTACTTCCAGGTTAATCCCTTGGAGGGCCCATATTTTTTTTTGGTTGCTTTTTTGGTTTTGAAAGAACCGCCAAGGGCGCAGAGATTTTTTCGCTCCTCGAACTAGGGACTCCCGGAGGGTGTCATACCCGGAGTAGCGGTTTTTTTTACTTTCTTGGATTTGGTAGCACTTGCTAACATCCTCTATTTTAATGGCTAGATCATCACGCATACTATATTTTGTCCGCAAACTCGCGCTCCATTTTGAAAAATACCTTAAAGCCAACAAAAATCGCTATGAGGGTTAAAGCAATAGACATAAAAAAACCTGGTAAATAAAAATCTACGTTTTCTCCTAAAATACTCCATCGGTACCCATCAATTACTCCCACCATTGGGTTTAGGGAATACCAAAAACGCCACTGATCGGGAATAGTGGCACTGGAAAAACCCACTGGGGAAATATACAGACCGAACTGAACAATAAATGGTATTACATAGCGGAAATCTCGATAGAAAACATTGAGGGTGGAAATAATGAGAGCAATGCCAATGGTGCTCATTATGCCAAGAAGCATAAAGCAGGGAAGGAGGAGGATTTTCCAGTCGGGTACGAATTGATAGTAGACCATAAGACCAAATAAAATAAACAGAGAGATGAAGGTGTCCACAAGAGCAGTCATGATAGTACTCATGGGTATGATGAGGCGGGGGAAATAGATTTTTGAAATGAGTTGGGTATTGTTAATCAAGCTGTCACTACTGAGTTGAATAGCAGAGGCAAAGAATTGCCAGGGAAGCAGTCCCGCAAACACGAGAAGTGCGTAGGGGGTGTCTCCTTCTGTGGGCAGTTTTGCCAGCTTTCCAAAAATTAGGGTGAACACCACCATGGTAAGAAAGGGACGAAGCACAGACCATAGTATACCAAGGAGGGTTTGTTTGTAACGAATGAGAATATCTCGCCAAGCTAGGACAAAGAATAATTCACGGAACGCGTATAAGGATTGCCAGTAATTCCTTGTTTTTTTATTGGCGACGATTTCTAGGACTGTATCACTCATCTGTATAGGTAATAGCTATTTTATATGAGGAAAAATGTCAAACAAAATATCTCTATCTGGATAATTTGATAAGAACGGATATGGGAAAATGGTCGGAAAACCCGGCATTTCTTGGAGTAGACGCATGAAAGTTATAGCGAAGAGGAATATTGGTAATACGAGTGCCATAGGAGGGGTGTTTATTGGCAGTGTATGTATAGGTGGTGGTGATTTTTTCATGGGTAAATATCTTGAAGGATCGGGATTGTACTTCCATGCCTTTTCCGTCGTTGAGGTTCTGGGTGAGAAAGAAATAGTCCAGAAAATTCCATGCCATTTTAGGTGGGTAAAAGTAGGTACCGAATGGATTCCTTTTTTTGGCTCCTGTATTTATATTTTCACCCATCTTTTGGCGCTTCATCCTTTTTATATCCATAAGGGCATTGGGCAATTCGCTATTCAGTAGAACAGACTGGAATGGGTGGGGGTAGTCTCTTGGGATAGTATTAAAATCTCCCGTTACTAAACCGTGGTAGTTATTTTCTCCAAAGTGTTTTCTATCGGAGTCCATAAATTCTTTCAATAGCCTAGCCATAACTAATCGACGGTCGCTGGGGTTAGCTTGTGAGGGCCAGTGGTTATTATAGATAGCAAGTACATTATTTGTATTTCCTTTTTTCGGTCGAAAGTACACACCTAAAATATCTCGAGCAGGTCGCTTGGAAAAAACTGCAGAGGTTCTGTGACTAATATATTCCACCTTATTCTCATTGTATAAGAGGGCAACATCTATTCCCCTGGGGTCGGAACCTTCCTCAATAATAAAGTGCTGAAATCCCAAAGCAGCAGCGATCTTCTCCACCACATATTTATTTTCCACTTCCTGTACAGCAAGAATATCGGGAATACCTCCCTGTAAATCAAAGAGCAATTTTATTTGTTGTAGCTTGAGTCGAAATTTTTTCTCTGTCCAGTCCGTCAATAAACATTCTTTTTTACGAAGGCTACTCATTTTTTCACAGGCGTCTACTTTTCCCGGCCAGTCCGCAGGCAGAAAGGTCCAATCGTTTTTCCTTTCGTCGTGTTTATTGTCGAAAAAGTTCTCCACATTATAGGATGTAACTTTTAATACCCTATCTTTTGCAACATTGCTGTATTCTCCGGCATCGATCTTTTGGGATTGAATAAATACCAAGACCGCGATTATAATTAATGTGAACTTCATAGATTCTCCTATTTGTTAAATTTCATTGATTACATGGGTAGTGTCTCCTATGTGCGGAGTTTCTAGCAATTCTTTATTTTAATTTTTTAATTTTTTTTCTTTTGAAATTTTTACAATAAAGGTAGCTGCGTAAATATATTCTTACGTTCCCTAACATTAATGCGCAACAATCTGGAGTTTTTTATTGTAGTAATTTTTTTTGTAAGTCCCCGGACGCATGCATTTCTGTAATAATATCACAACCGCCAATGAACTCACCATGAATGAAAACCTGAGGAGAGGTGGGCCACTGTGTGTATTTCTTGAGTCCCTCCCAGATTTCTCTTTCTTCCATGATATTTATATAGTCAAAATCTGCATGCACCGCTTTTAGGGCCTCCACAGTGCGAGCTGAAAACCCACACATGGGAAAAGAGGGCGTTCCCTTCATAAAAATAAAGGCAGGCTTGGATTTTACTTTTTTTTCAATGATTTGCTGTATGTTACTCATAATGTGGGCTCCTTTTACAATAGCTATTGTTATTCAGTCACTTAGTCTCCATAAACCCCTGTTCCTTGGCTTGCTTGGGCGTAAGGGTCTTCATGGATAGTGCATGAACGTCGTTTGTTTGAATTTCTTTCGCAAAGAGGTCTAAAATAAGCTTGTGCTGCTGTATGAGACTTTTTCCCTCAAAGGCATCAGCAATGACCAATGCATGAATATGGTCGCCCCCCCCAAGATCCTTTATTTCAGCACTGGCCCCAGGCACCTTATGCTCAATGCGCTCTTTAATCTCCTTTAACTCCATAGCTTGGGTATAGATGATTTTTACTTAGATTGGAAGTGAAAACGATGGTGAGGTAGGCATTTTTGCCGCAAAGGCCCAGCGGTCTGGGTGATTGCATGATGGGTTTGCTGTACGCTCAAATCAGCTATACTATTTTGATACCAATAGTCTGATGTTGCAAGCCGATACAAAAAAAGCCCTCTTTTAAAAGAAAGCTTTTTTTTAGTATAAATTTATTCAATTCAGTTAATTGATAATAGGGATAAGATACGTTGCATCCTCATTATTATTCAAATGGGCTGCGATTCTTTCAACCTCATCCGTAGAGGCTTCAGGAATTAATTTGTTGTCTATCATATAATACAATTTAGCTAGGCTATCGACCTTATAAGCAGCGATTGCGCAACCATTCTCTATATATTCATTAACTACTTTATTTATTCTGTTTTTATTATCACGGCCTCCTCGTGAATAAAAATAATGTTCTTCTATTTCAGGGTAGTTACATATTTCAGCTATATTTTGGAAATTTTCAACTAAAGGAACTGTATTGGCAATTTGCTGTATTGATTCTGCTGACGCTCCCTTGGGATCGAACACAAGTTCCACCTCTGGGTTCAAATCAGCGGCTACGGCAGATCCAACATAAAAAAATAAGGATATTGCTCCCAGAATCCCACCTATGCTGGTCATCATAGCCCTATATTTCATAGAATCTGAAGCAAGGTAAATATTTCTAGTATTTACAGCATTTCCTAACCCACGTGCATGTAATTGCTTGTGATGCTGCAAAGCAAGTTGCGCTTTATTGAAGGCCGCTCCTTGGTATAAAGCAAGAACAAAAGATGCTCCAGCTGCTACGAGAAGTCTGCCATTACCGGCGGCCGCATATTGTGGGCTAACTAAAGCAAGACAAAGCAGCATAGCTAATATATTTTTTATTTTTTTCATTTCATTTTTTATTTTTTCCATTTCTTTCTCCCTATTGTGTTTAATTATTTGCTTCAATCAATATTTAAGACACCATACGTCAAATTAGGTTATTGGTCAAGTATTATTTTCGCATATTATTATTTTTTTTAACTTATTGTTTTTACTGGATTTATTGAAATTATTGCCATCTTGCGCCTATTCTAAACGATCGTAGGTGAGGTAGAGTTCTCCCGAGCGGACGAAATTTTCTTTTAATTTCCAGCGAGTAAAATGGGGTGGAGTAAACCCCGTTCCCTCAAAGAGGCTGGGGGCCTTCCTACCACCAATGAGTAGCGGACACAGGGTGAGGTAAATACGACTCACTAAATCCTGCTCCAAGAAATCGCTATTAAGTTCTCCACCACCCTCTAGGAGCAAGTGCTGAAAACCAGCTTTGCCCAAGGTCTGAAGAATCTTTTTGGGACGGGGACGTAGCGTTGGACAAACCACTACCTGCACACCCTTACTCTCGAAGTATTTTATGGCACTCGTAGAGGCATTTTTGCCACAAAATACCCAGCGGTCTATCTTGTGGGCTTGTTCCCAGGGGGTTTTTTTGGGGAGTCGGAGCCGAGAGCTAATAATAATGGTGGCTGGTTGTTTTTTTTTCGACCCTGAGGTTAGGGGTCGGGGATGGGCAACGAAGGTCTTGGCTCCCATAATTACGGCGTCGACCTTTCCGCGTAGTTGGCGCATGCGGGTTCTGTCAAAGGGACTCCCCATTTCTATGGGGCCACGCAGAAAGCTCGCAATTTTTCCATCTATACTGGAAGCCATATTAATAGATACATGTGGTAATTTCACCTGAGGCATGAGTCCTTATAATATGAATCCTATGGAAAACCAAGGTAACAGCCTTGCATTGCTACTTCTCCACAACCGATATGCCGCATTAAATTAATCCTCCATTCCATTGACGCTCCCCTGAATTATTAATAATAAAAAAGATTATACACTGTGGTGTGATCTTTCCTTTTGCCCCTACATTTAAAATTAAAGCTTTGACATCAGATGACCGATCAGATTATTGTGCACCTTACAAAAGAAACGCGCGGTGTGTTTCTTAAATTTAATAAATAGAAAGGAAAAAATTATGAATAATATACTAAAACTAACTTTTGCACTCGGTATAGTCTTTGCTTTGTTGAGTCCTCCAGTTTTCGGAGCAACAAGTGTAGAGAAAACGCTAGAATGTACCGACGGGAGGAATCTCAGGGATTCCATGGAGCAACGTTTTATAGTGTGCTCTACAGAAATAATAGAGCTTGAGGTGAACGGAGAAGTAAAAACTTTTACAGTTCAATTCAATTTCAGATCTTTACATCACGGCGATCCTGTCCCGGCTCAATCTACACATAATAGTGCTAGGAGTCCCAATGGTGGTTACTCGGTTTATTATCAGGAAGATCCCTCTCAACTGGGAGGTTTTGTACACGTATATGCCAAAAATACTCCGAAAGACGAGAGAGTATTCAAGAAATACTATTGCAGCAATGATCCAGATACTTTTTCAGAGTGTTACTACATGTCAAAGAAAATTCAATCGTATGAAGGAGATCTGGGCAAGGATGTTAAACTTGAACTTGAAATTAACGTTAAGTTATTTGGTAGGAAGACTGAAGTCCAGTCTTGGGGAAAGGAATATCTTCCTATAAAAGTTGTTGCTGTGCTTCGACTTAGAGCGCCTATTTCCTCCCTGTAGTTTTTATTTTTTTTAAAACTAATACAAGTATAGAGAATAAAATGAAATCCCCTCCATGATGAGGGGATTTTTTTATTTAGCCCTGCACTCGTGACAACTACCTAGAGCTAAGTTATAAAAGCCTCTATTCTGCCTACTATGCGTCTGAACTGAGGCACATAGAAAAAATCTTATTACTTGAGCCTTCTCCTATTTGATTTTCCAGCCCACTGGCCTTAAATTATTACAAATAAAGAATATTATGCAATGTGTTGTAAGATTTCCATTTTGCTGAGGTGGAAATTTTCATTTTGGAGCAACGATACGCGTTGACAAATGCGCCGCATTTGTATAGCTTAATCAGCATGTTCCAATTCCGACGCAAGCGACCTAAAAAGATAAAGATTGTTACCAGCGACATGCATCTCTCTGCGGGTCTATTCATTGACGGAAAGCCCAATCCCTACGAGGACTTTTACCACGACCACGAGTTTGTGGCCCTATTGGAATATTTTTCTCAGGGAATTTATGGCGACGGTTGTGAGGTGGAGCTTGTTTTAAATGGGGATGTCTTCGATTTTCTCAATGTATCTTTGGATGGTGCGTTTTCTGAGCAGATTACGGAGGCCATGAGTTTAAGAAAGCTTCAAATTATTTTCGACGGTCACCCTGAGGTTGCAAATGCCATGCGGGAGTTCGTGGCCTGCCCTGGTAAATATATTGTATACAATGTGGGCAACCACGACCCTGATTTCTTTTTCCCCAAGGTGCGGGAGCTTTTTTGTAAAACTTTGATGGGGTCCAATGTTTCTCCGAGCAAAGTTCATGTGAATGTGGAAAAGGAGTATTTGGAATATCCCGGATTGCGAATTCACCATGGTAACGAATATGAAGCCATACATGTGATGAGTTATGAAAAGCCAATTATTACAGAGGGGGTGAAGGAGCCCATATTAAATATTCCTTGGGGAACGGTTTTTGTTTTGAGTATTGTGAACCGATTTAAGCGACAACGGGATTATATCGACAGGGTCAAGCCTGCAAAGCTTATGATCTTTTGGGGTTTACTCACGGATCCCATATTTATGATAAAGCTTCTCTTCATCACGTCGGTCTATTTTTTAAAAACAAGATTTATTTACAGTCCTTCGAGGCGCGCTCCCCTTAGAACCACAATGCGTATCTTAAAGGAGGGGGCCACTCCCTTTCATAGTATGAAGGGTCACGCTGAGGCTATTTTGGAGAGTAAGCCAGATGTGCATACAGTGATCTTTGGTCACACACACGGGGCCATGCAACACCGCTATTCCACGGGAAAGACCTATATCAACACGGGCACTTGGACTCGTATGGTGAACCTCGATCTGCTCCACCTTGGTCAAAGTGTACGCCTTACCTTTGCTTTAGTGGAATACGATAAGAAGGGGGATTGTGTGGCTACTTTGCAGGAATGGATGGGAGTGCCTGCGCCCCATAAAATGTATAACGTATAGATTATTTTTTCTGGATAATGGAGGCGTTTCTTTGTAGGCCTTGTAGTTTGGGTCGAGAAAGAGCCCTATCTCGAAATTCTGTTTGGAATTGTTTTTCGTCCATGGTTTGTATTTTATTGAGGGAGATCCATTCGATGGGAGGAGCGCCTTCTTCTTTTCGTTCATGTCGTAGGTTTTTGTCGTTCCAGGGGCATACCTCTTGGCAGATGTCGCAGCCTAAGATCCAGTCGCCCATAAGTGGGTGGTATTTCTCGTCGATATTTCCCTTATGTTCAATGGTTAAATAGGAAATGCATTTGCGACTATCTACGGCCCGCTTATTTTCCAAAATAGCTTCGGTGGGGCAAGCGTCGATACAGCGACGACAAGATCCACAGTGATCCGCAATGGGCAGATCTGCCTCTAACTCTGCTGTGCTAATAACCTCTCCCATCCAAAACCAAGAGCCCTCTTGGGGATGTATCAGCATGGCGTTTTTTCCAATCCAGCCCAGTCCTGCTTGTACGCCGAGGCTGCGTTCTGGAATAGCGCCAGTGTCCACGTAAGCGAGGCTTTTATTTTTTTGCTTCCCATGACCGTCGATAAATGCGGCTAGTTTTTCCAGTAGGGCTTTGAGTACAAAGTGGTAGTCTTTGCCTTGGGCATAGCGAGCGATACGACCATATGGTTCGTTTGGATCTTTTTCGAGAAGGGGTAGTGTCTTTTCGCCGGGGAAGTGGAGGCCGCAGACGATGGCAGATTTTGCATCGGGCAGAATATTGCAAAGGCTTCCTCGACGTTGTTGTTGTCGTTCCAGGTATTTCATTTCCGCACCATAGCCTTGGTCTATCCACCACTTATAGAATTTTTCCTGTGTGGCGTTCATTTCGCTGGTGATCCCTACTAGATGGAAGCCCAATTGACGCGCCTTATCTTTCACCATAGTAGAGGACAGAGTTTCCATATCTTTTTTTAACATAAAGACTCCAGCGGTCCAGTTTTGTGATACCTAAAAGTCATGGATCAAAAAGAGTTAAGTAGGGACGAGCTGGAGGGTCTAGCTAGGGATGTGCGTGTTCATATTATCCGCATGCTTTGTGAGGCAGGCAGTGGTCACCCAGGGGGCAGCCTTTCCTTAGCCGATATTTTAACTACTTTATATTTTCAGGTGCTTCGTCACGATCCCAAAAATCCGGACTGGGAGGATCGGGAGCGTTTTATTTTAAGTAAGGGTCATGGTGTGCCCACTCAGTATGCTTGTCTTGCGAAGGCGGGGTATTTTTCCGAGGATAGGCTTATCACCCTGAGGAAGAGGGGAAGTGCTTTGCAAGGTCACCCGGACCGTATGCGTTTGCCGGGAATAGAGGCAAGTACGGGAAGTTTAGGACAAGGGCTTTCCGTTGCCCAAGGAATTGCTTTAGCGATGCGACTGAATAAGAAAGACCACATGACCTATTGTGTATTAGGGGATGGGGAGCTTCAAGAGGGGCAGGTTTGGGAAGCAGCAATGAGTATTCCCATGCTTAAGTTGGGTCATTTGTGTGCTGTTGTGGATGCGAACGGATGTCAGATTGACGGCAATGTATCCGACGTGATGAACATTGAGCCCTTGGGTGCAAAGTTTGAAAGTTTTGGTTGGCAAGTGGTGGAAATCGACGGTCACGATGTGTGTGCTATACGAGATGCTTTTTTTCAAGCCAAGTCTGCGGCCAGTGGTGGAAAGCCCACCATGATTATTGCCCGCACCACTAAGGGAAAGGGTGTGAGTTTTATGGAAGGAAAAGTAGGTTGGCATGGAGTAACTCCCTCTCGGGAAGAGGCGGACAGGGCTATTAAAGAACTAATGGCAGGTGGGCAATGAGCACTACTACTAACAAACCTCAGGTTACGCCTCAGGCTACACCCAAGGCCACACGCCAAGCATTTGGTGAAGCTCTTTTGGAATTAGGATCCAAGCATCCCGACATTGTTGTTCTCGATGCAGATCTTTCCTGTTCCACCAAAAGTAGTCTTTTTGCGAAGGAATTTCCCCATCGATTTTTTCAGATGGGTATTGCTGAAGCAAATATGATTGGTACGGGAGCGGGTTTAGCTCTTGCGGGAAAAATTCCTTTTATTTGCAGTTTTGCTTGTTTTCTTACGGGTCGTTTTGATCAAATTCGTATGTCCATTTCCTACACCTGTGCGAATGTGCGTATTGTGGGAACCCATGCGGGTGTGGGTATTGGAGAAGATGGTCATTCGCAGATGGGTTTAGAGGATATGGCGTGTATGCGATCCCTTCCCAATATGACTGTTTTGCAGCCAGCAGACGAGGCTGAGACAAAGGCTATGGTGGAGGAGCTTATTACCTATGACGGACCTGCTTACTTGAGGCTCCTTCGTCAAAATGTTCCCCCTGTTCATGCTCCCAATACAAAATTTAAAATAGGCGCTATGCACGTTTTAGAAAAAGGATCGGCTGCGTTGGTATTGGCTACAGGTGGAGTGGTGCATACAGCGTTAGAGGCAGCTAAGAGTTTACAGCTTCCCTTAGAGGTGGTGAATGTATCGTCGATTAAGCCCATAGATCGGGAGTTTTTGCAAAAAGCCACGGAGCGATTTTCCACTTTTATTACGGTGGAGGATCACTATATTGAGGGTGGTTTAGGGGGAGCAGTGGCTGAGGTCTTGGGAGATTTAGGCACGCCCACTAGGCTTCACCGGATTGGTGTGGAAAAGTTTGGTGAGAGCGGTAGTCCCAGTGATTTATACGAAGAGCATGGTCTTTCGGCTGCTGGTTTGGAAAGTCGCTTTTCCAAGCTTTTATTATAGCGTATGGGTATTTTTTTAGATCATATTGGTATAGCGATACAAAAGAATTCTCCTTTGATAAAACTTTTTGAGGTTTTGGGCTTACCGGTGGACGCCACTGAGGTGGTGCCGGAGGAAAAGGTAAAGGTGCATTTCGTTCCTCTTCCCAAGGGCAAGGCTAGAGTGGAGTTATTGGAGGGTGTGGAGCCTGAATCAAAAATCACCAAGTTTTTAGAGAAAAGAAAAAAAGACGGTGTTCATCACCTTTGTTTTCGAGTCGACGACTTAGATCTAGTTAGTCAAAAGATACGCGCCCTAGGTTTTTCCCTTGTTTACGACCAACCGGGAAAGGGTGCTGGTGGATGTAAGGTAAATTTCATTCATCCCAAGACCACGGGCGGGATTTTGATTGAGCTTTCTAGCGCTCCCGCTGATTAATACAAAGCTCTCTGTTTATTACAAATCACAGGTTCTGCCATGAATAACAACCCCTGGAGTGCCGCAGATTAAAGTGAGTTCGCTGTCTTTTGGTGTGGCGCCTGAAAATATTTCAGTCTCTCGCAGTAATTGATTATTTAAATCCCAACCGCTTATATTCAGTTCGGTCAGATTGGGTGCAAAGGCAAAAATATTAGAAAATTTCATCACATTAGAGATATTGAAATTAGATACATTAAGGGTAATTAAATTCTCAGCATGAGAAAACATACTGCTCATATCTATTACTTGAGAGGTATCAAAATTAGAGACATCCAGAGAAATTAAGCTCCTGTTGTTATAAAACATATCACTCATATCTATAACACGAGAGGTGTTGAAACTAGATAGATTAAGAGAAGTTAGGTTGAAGGCATTGCTGAACATGTCTCTCATATTTGTAACACGAGAGGTATCAAAGCTAGATATATCAAGAGAAGTTAAATTATTAGTATGAGCAAACATATCACTCATGCTCATTACATTGGAAGTATCGAAATTAGATAGGTTAAGTTCGGTTAAATCCGAAGCAAACCAAAACATTCCGCTCATATTTTTCACGCTAGAGGTATCAAAGTTAGATACATCCAAAGTAGTTAATTTATCAGAAACAGCGAACATCCAGCTCATACTCGTAACATGGGATGTATTAAAATTAGAGACATCTAGGGCAGTTAAACTTTTCATATAAGAAAACATACCTCTCATATTTGTAACGAGAGAAGTATCAAAATTAGATACGTCAAGGGCAGCTAAACTATCAGTACCTCTAAACATATTTTTCATATTTGTAACACGAGAGGTATCAAAATTAGAGACATCCAGAAAACTTATGATATCAGAATTAGCAAACATCCTGCTCATATCTGTAACGAGAGAAGTGTCAAAATTAGAGACATCCAGTGCAATTACGCTACTCGTACGCCTAAACATATTTTTCATACTTGTAACACGAGAGGTATCAAAATTAGATACATCCAGCGCGGTTAATTCCCGAGAATCATCGAACATATTGCTCATATCGGTAACACGGGAAGTATTGAAATTAGATACATCCAGCGCAGTTAATTTCTGGGTATGCGCAAACATCCAGCTCATATCGGTAACACTAGAGGTATTCAAGTTAGATACATCAAGCGAAGTTAATTTATTCGCTCGAAGAAAGATATTGCTCATATCGGTAACACGAGAAGTATCGAAATTAGAGATATCCAGGGTAGTTAAGCTCCTAGTATAAGCAAACATCCAACTCATATCGGTAACACTGGAGGTATCTAGACCAGACAGATCAACAGAATTTAGTTCTATAGCATGGAAAAACATACCCACCATACTCGTTACCTTAGAGATATCCGTACTGCCAGAGGTAAATGAAGTAAGGTTGCACCTACTAAAAGCATCCTCAAGACTCACCCAACCCACCTTTCCAAGGCTTTCCACTTCAAGAATCTGCGTGCTCTCATCAAGTGAGCAACCGGACAGTGCCTCTAAGGTTCCTTGAATTGTAACTTTATAATAACCAGATGATCTATAGGTATGATGTTTTGCAGGATCGTCATAAGAGGTGACTCGTTGAGGCTTGGATCCATCACCCCAATTCACAGTAAAATTGTAATGATAGCCTTCTCTTAGGGAAAGGGTACGATTAAGAGTTTCACCAGTGGGCCAGAAGAATACAAAGGGTGCTTTCTCATCCACAGCCGGGTTTGCTGATGATAGGCTGGTAGCGAGAGTGTGCGGTGCTAAAGCAGCAAAAGCATGCATTGGTGCGCCTCCCACAATAGCTAGCGTTAGGATCCATAATAATAGAACTTTATTTTTTATGATATGTCTCCACGTTCATAATCCGCCATCCTCAATGAGGTGCTTTTGTTACAAATCACAGGTTCTGTCACCAACAACAAACCCTGGAGTGCCGCAAATTAAAGTAAGTTCATCGTTCTTTGGTGAGGTGCCTGAAAACATTTCTGATTTTATTAAAAATTGATTACTCAAATCCCAACCACTTATATTAAGCTGGGTGAGGCCCTTCATATAAGAAAAAATTTCACTAAAGTTCAACACATTGGCAGTATCAAAATTAGATAGATCAAGGGAAGATATATTATAAGCACCAAAAAACATATACCTCATATCCCTCACATTAGAGGTATCAAAATTAGATACATCAAGAGAAGTTAAGCCCGAAGTAACAGAAAACATACTAGTCATATTTTGCACTTTAGAAGTGTCAAAATTAGATACATCAAGAGAAGTTATATTATAAGCACCAGAAAACATATGCCTCATATCCCTCACATTAGAGGTATCAAAATTAGATACATCAAGAGAAGTTAAATTGACAGTACGAATGAACATCCCACTCATGTCTGTAACATTAGCGGTATCAAAATTAGATACATCAAGAGAAACTAAAAGATTGTTATCAACAAACATGTTGTCCATAGTTGTGACATTAGAGGTGTCAAAATTAGATACATCGAGTGCAGTTAGTTCCCTTAAATCATAAAACATTCTCTGCATATTTGTAACACTAGAGGTGTCAAAACTAGATACATTTAGTGTAGTTAAATTACGAGCATGCAAAAACATGCCCCGCATATTTGTAACACTAGAGGTATCAAAACTAGATAAATCAAGAGAAGTTAATTTGAGAGTATTCGCAAACATCCCACGCATATCTGTAACACTAGAGGTATCTAGACCAGATAAATCGACAGAGGTTAAGTCTCGAACCCCATAAAACATATCAGCCATACTCTTTACTTTAGACGTGTCTGTATTGCCTGCGGTAAATGAAGTAAGGCTGCATCTACTAAAAGCGTTTTCAAGAGTTAACCAACCAACTTTTCCAAGATTCTCCACGCTACGAATTTTACTATAGTTATATGAACAGCCAGATAGGGATAAGGCCTCAAAGGTTCCTTTGATTGTAACTCTGTAAGTGCCAAGTGATTTATACTTATGATATTTAGAGGGATCATCATAAGAAGTAATCCGTTGAGGTTCAGAACCGTCGCCCCAATCCACAGTAAAGTCGTAATTATAGCCCTTACTTAGGGGAAGGGTAGTATTTTTGTAGGAATGCCAAGTAAATACAAAAGGGAAATTCTCATCCACTGTCGAGTTTGCTGATGGCATGCTGGTATCGATAGTGGGTGGTGCTAAAGCAGCAAACGCATGCATTGACCCTCCCGCAGCAACGGTTAGCACTAAACTCCATAACAATAGAGCTTTATTTTTTATTGTTTTATTTTTCATAACTTGTCCCTCCATTTATAATCTACCATCCTTAATGAACTCCTTTTGTTACAAATCACAGGTTCTGCTATGAGTAACAATTCCTGGAGTGCCACAAATTAAAGTAAGTTCATCATCCGGTGTAGTCCCGTAAAACATTCTGGAGGTTCTCCATCTGGGTACTTTACTTAAATCCCAGCCACTTATATTAAGCTGGGTGACCCTCATATAAGAAAAAATTTCACTAAAGTTCAGCACATTGGCAGTATTAAAATTAGATAGATCAAGGGAAGATATCTTATAATTACCAGAAAACATATTACGCATATTATGCACTTTAGAAGTGTTGAAATTGGATACATCAAGGGAGGTTAAACCCGAAGCGTTAGCAAACATATACCTCATATCCCTCACATTAGAGGTATCAAAATTAGATACATCAAGAGAAAGTAAACTATTGTTATCAGTAAACATTTTGTACATAGTTGTGACATTAGAGGTATCAAAACCAGATACATCGAGTGTAGTTAGTTCCCTCAAATCATAAAACATTCCATGCATCTTTGTAACGCTAGAGGTATCAAAACTAGATATATTTAGTGTAGTTAAATTACGAGCATGCGAAAACATGTACTGCATATTTGTAACACTAGAGGTATCAAAACTAGATAAATTAAGAGAAGTTAAATTAAAGGTATTAGCAAACATCCCACTCATGTCTGTAACAGTAGAGGTATCAAAATTAGATAGATCAAGAGAAAGTAAACTATTGTTATCAGTAAACATGCTGTACATAGTTGTGACATTAGAGGTATCAAAACCAGATACATCGAGTGTAGTTAGTTCTCTCAAATCATGAAACATTCCATGCATCTTTGTAACGCTAGAGGTATCAAAACTAGATATATTTAGTGCAGTTAAATTACGAGCATGCGAAAACATGTACTGCATATTTGTAACACTAGAGGTATCAAAACTAGATAAATCAAGAGAAGTTAATTTTAAAGTAGTCGAAAACATCCTGTGCATATCTGTAACACTAGAGGTATCAAAACTAGATAAATCAAGAGAAGTTAATTTTAAAGTAGTCGAAAACATCCTGTGCATATCTGTAACACTAGAGGTATCTAGACCAGACAAATCAACAAAGGTTAAGTCTCGAGCTCTATAAAACATCTCAGCCATACTCTTTACTTTAGACGTGTCTGTATTGCCTGCGGTAAATGAAGTAAGTTTTGTGTATTTACTAAAAGCACGCCTAAAGCTTAACCAGCCAACCTTTCCAAGTTGCCTTACTTCAATCAATTTATTATTAGGTTCGTAAGAACGCCATGCTTCCAAGCGTCCTTTAATTTTAATCACATAATCTCCAGCTATCTCATAAGTATGAGTTGAATCTTCATCATTGTAAGAATTGATTTTTTGAGGACGTGAACCATCACCCCAATCAACAGTAAAGTTATAGTTATAACCTTTTGGTATGTCCATGGTTATACTAGGATCTTCATCGCGAATACGCCAAACAGATATAAAGGGAACACTCTCATCTATTGTTGGATTTGTTGATAGTGTACTAGTGGCAAGAGTGGATGGTGCTAAAGCAGCAAACGCATGCATTGACCCTCCCGCAGCAACGGTTAGCACTAAACTCCATAATAATAGAGCTTTATTTTTTATTATTTTATTTTTCATAATTTGTTCTCCTCTTTATTTTATCGTTTAAGCAAATTAATTTTTTAAATGTCTTTTCAAAAGTAAAGGTTAAGATGGAATAAGATAAAAAGTCAATGCAGTAAATTAGTTTATTTAGTTTGGTCGCAAAACACATAACTAAAAATGATTGTGTCATAGAATTTTTATTTGCATTTGTCTAAAGGCATTATGAGTAACGTGTCAGAATATATCAATTTTAGTTTCGCCCCCCACAGTATTTAAAAATACTTTATTAGTGCCACGACTATATTAAGTGCCAATGAATCTATCACCTTACCTATAAAAGAAGGTTACAACTGCAATGGGGAAAATGGAACCAGCAGTACCGTCAGGAATCCATCTTGTTATTTATCACTGGAACATATAGTCAGTCAGAAATTGGATGAATCACCAAGCTTTATTTTTCAATAAAAAAAATACAGCGACGCATGAGGCATAAAGTTCAAAAGAATTTGAACTGTTGCTTGCAGTCAATAATTTCCTTTTCGATAACAAGTTGATAACGGTGATGCGTAAGGAAAAAATTGTTTTATTAATTCTTGACATGATTATTAAGTGTCGGCAAACTTTTTAAAGAAAGGTTACAAACTTTAATGAATGATATGGAAATAAATCAGGAGGAAAAATGATACAAAAAGAAAAACAATTTATGAAAAATAAAATAATAAAAAATAAAACTCTATTATTATGGAGCTTAATCTTGACCGCCGTGGTGCTTGTGCCAATGCATGCTTTTGCTGTTTTGATGCCGTCCACTCTTGCTACCAACATATCACCAACAGATCCAACGGTGGATGAGAACGCTCCTTTTGTATTTACTTGGCGTGCTCACCGCAATGCTACTCTTCCCCTAAAGGAAGGCTATAATTATAACTTTACTGTTGATTGGGGTGATGGATCTGAACCCCAAAAGGTCACTTCTTATGACGATCCTGCAAAACACCACGAGTATAAATCACGCGACTCTTACAAAGTTACAATTAAAGGAACCTTCGAGGCTATGGGGAATTGGTCAACTTTCGGTAAGGGAGAACTTCTTAAAGTAGAAAATCTCGGAAAGGTTGGCTGGGTGACTCTTGAAAGTGCCTTTTCTAATTGTTGGATTGGTAACCTTACCTCGTTCACCTCCGGCAATACGGATATTTCTAAAGTAAAGAGCATGGCTCATATGTTTCATTGTGCTGCACACTTAATCTCTGTTGATCTATCTGACCTAGATACCTCTAGTGTTACAGATATGAGTGAGATGTTTTCGCATACTCCCAAATTAACTTCTCTTGATTTATCTAGTTTTGATACCTCTAATGTTACAAATATGAAGAGCATGTTTTATAAGGCAAAGAACTTAGCTGCACTTGATGTATCTAGCTTTGATACCTCTAATGTCACAACTATGAGCTATATGTTTGCTAAGACCTTTAATCTAACCTCTCTTGACCTATCTCACTTTGATACTTCTAATGTTACAAATATGTACAATATGTTTGCTAAGACTTTTAGTTTAACCTCTCTTGACCTATCTCACTTTGATACCTCTAATGTTATAGAAATGAGTGGGATGTTTGCTTTTTCTAGCTTGGTTTTGCTTGATGTCACGGGATGGAATACTCAAAATGTAAAAAGTCGGTATGTTTTTGCTAGAATGGCAGAAGATCTAATTGTGTACTGTGAATCAACAAGATCAGAATTCTTTGGCAGGCCTTGCTACCACAAATCTTAAACTAGCCTTGCATATATACTATTAAGCACGAGCAAACTTTCGAAAGAATATTATAAATTTAATAAATAATACAGAAAGAAAAACAATATGAATTGCCGCTTAGCTTTGGCTATTTGCTTATCCGTTGGGCTTTTCTTTACAACAGCACTGAAGGCTGCGCCTGATCGATCAAATGAAAAGACCCCTTTCGTATCAACATGGAAAACAATTACTGCCAATGAATCCATCACCCTGTCTTTAGTACAAGGCTTCAAGGTATTAGGAATAAAATCATTATAGTGAAAGGTTTAGTTGTTCTCGGCTAGAGAAGCAGAAACAATAAAAGCAGCTTTAATATTTTCCTTACGTGCGTCTACAGTCAGTGAGATATCCAGTTCGTATTTCGAGTTATGAACTCCACCCTTAGCTCTACAAATGAATACCTTGGAGTCACGAGTGATACACCTATGAGTCACATAGCTTCTTACTGAAGATCCGTTGTCGTGAAAAGATATTTCTAATTCAAGTCCATTATCGCTATCACTGAATTTAGCTACAACTTGAAGACCTCTCGCACTAGCAGTGCAACGCAATCTAAAATACTCTCCGTCAATAGGAGTCTGTCTACTACACTTACTTGTTTCGCTATCAACCTCCACCATATTACCAAGATCTGGGTATGTGGCTTGACCAGGGTGTTGTTCTACTCCGCAGCCATATAGCATGCTAGCGCTAATAAGGGCGGTTATAATTATATTTTTTCTTGTACGCATCATTGTTTTATACTCCGTATTATTCGTGTTTATTCTGCTACATACTGACCATAGATCAATACTGCTGTCAATAAAAAATTACCCATGTGTAGGAGCACAGCTAAAACCTCATAATGCGACATATTGTTTTCTTTGTTTTAATGGTTCTTGCATTTACTTTTTATCCATCATAGGCTTCAGCTTGAAAGAGACAACATGAATTAAAAATCAACTTAAAAGAGGAAAACAAATTATGAAAAATAAAACTCTATTATTATGGAGCCGAACACTAACCATTGCTGCTTTGTTGGCACCTGCTGTCCTCTTCACTGGCTGCGTAGACTCATCAGAGGGGCCAACAGTAGATGAGACGGCACCTTTTATCTCTGTTTGGCATATTAAAAGTGAAAACCTTACGGTTACCCTTCCTCTAAAAAAGTATTATAACTACAATTTCACTGTTGATTGGGGTGATGGTTCATTTCCTACAGCAGTCCTCTCTTACCATGATTTAAATAAAACGCACACTTATGAGAGAGCCGGGAAGTATGTAGTTACAATTGCTGGACTTTTAGAAACATGGGGTGTTGACAGGTTTTATGGCGAAAATCCTACTGAGTTCATTGAAGTAACGCAACTTGGAAAAATGGGCTGGTTAAGTTTGAGAAGAGCATTCCCTGGGAATTCCATTAAAAAATTCAATGCTGGTAAAACAGATACCTCTGGAGTAACAAGTATGAGCCGTATGTTTGAAGGTGCCGAGAATATAACCTCCCTTGATTTATCTGCTTTTAACACCTCTAGCCTAATAGATATGAGTGAAATGTTTTCTGAAATGTCGAGCGTAACTGTTCTGGATTTATCCCATTTTGATACCTCTAATGTAAAGTATGTTGAAAATATTTTCAGGGATATGCCTAGTCTCATTCAGTTGAATATAATGGGCTGGGATTTAAGAGCACTGAGTGAAGCACATAGTCCTCTAATGTTTGTAGGTACTACAACGGAAGATAGTAAACTCAAGTTAATTTGCAATCCAAATATTATTGCAGCCTCTATTTATGGAAGAACCTGTGACCGGCAATAAAAAATTATTATTTCATTAAGAGAGATGGTAAAAAAATCACCCCGCTGGCTCTATAAAATTCTATTACTATGGGGCTTGCTAACTATTACTGTTGGGCTAATATACTTTTTTGCTCCCACTGCTATGAACATGTTGTGGAGAAACTCGACAATAGATGAAAAAGCACCCTTTATATCTGTTTGGCAGATCAGCCGTAAAAATCCCAGTGTTACGCTTCCCATAAAAAATCTGAGTGGTGATATCGATTTAAAGGGGCATAGCTATAATTTCACCGTTGATTGGGGGGATGGTTCAGAACCAAAAAAAATTACTTCTTATAATGATACGGATAAAACCCATGTTTATAAGAAACCTGGAAAGTATATAATTACAATTAGGGGAGATTTAGGAATTTGGTACAACGGTCATAGAGCAGATGAGAGCGACCATGATTTTGTAGGCTTTCCGCGCTCTATCTCTGGCGAAGACCGGCTCATTGAAGTAAAACAACTAGGAAAAGTTGGCTGGAGGAGTTTGGCAACAGCTTTTTTTGAACATAAAAACCTTAGAAAATTTACCCTTGGTCATACAGATACCTCTAAAGTGCTGGATATGAGCAGTATGTTCTCTGATGCCACAGGCTTAACTTCGCTTGACTTATCCGGCTTGGATACCTCTAGTGCGCTACTTATGATAGAAATGTTTAATGAAGCTTCCAACCTAAACTCCCTTAATCTTTCTAATTTTGATACCTCTAATGTAATAAATATGAGCGGTATGTTTCGTTATGCTTCGAGTTTAACTTCCCTTGACCTATCTCATTTTGATACCTCTAAAGTGCAAAGTATGGGAGAGATGTTTCATCGTACTGCAAGCTTAAAATCCTTAGATATATCTAACTTTAATACCTCTAAGGTGAGCAGTATGGTGGAGATGTTTCACGGTGCTTCAAGTTTAACTTCCCTTGATCTATCTCATTTTGATACTTCGAATGTAGTGCGTATGGGATCTATGTTTACTGACACCTCAAGTTTAACTTCCCTTGATCTATCTCATTTTAATACTTCTAAAGTGCGCAATATGAGTAGTATGTTTGCTGTTACTTCGAGCTTAACTTCTTTGGATGTCTCTAATTTTGACACCTCTACTGTGGAATCTATGGGCGGTATGTTTTTTAAGACTTCAAGTTTAACCTCCTTGAATCTATCTAGTTTTAATACTTCTAATGTGAGGAGCATGACCCACATGTTTTCTGATGCTTCGAGTTTAACTTCCCTAGATTTGTCTAATTTTAATACCTCTAATGTAGAAAATGCTGAAGATATCTTCAAAAACATGACCCGTCTCAAGCAACTGGATATAAGTGGCTGGAATTTAAAATCACTGAATAAAAAAAATAGTTTCCGAATGTTTTCAGGCACTACACCAAAAGATAGTAAGCTTGCCTTGACTTGCGATCCAAAGGTTATTATTGCTTCTGTTCATGGCAGAACTTGTGACCTGAAATAAAAAATCCCATCTCACCCCTCCCCAATTATATCAATCAAGAAATTCTTGAGGGGGGTTGAGATAGGTCAGCCCTTAGGCGGCCTGAAAATATTTTTTCAACTCTAATAGAGTTCTTTTGTCCATATCTATGAAATGATAGCCAACACCTTTGTGCTGACCGAATCTTTTTTCATGCACTATCTTTGCGGTAACATTTTCTAAATGTACGCCGTTAGGTAGTGAGAAAGAGAGATACGACACATACTCTTGCTCCTGAGACAGCTGCTTGTTTTTCGCCAAAAATCCATCTTTGGATAAGTTGCTAGCCTCTAGGGTAAAAGTATAGTCTCCATTTCTTTCAGATACGAACAACCCTATTGTTCTAATCCGGTCTGATTTTCTACGTTCTTTCATAGTAACTCCAACTCTTCTCTAGCTACATCACTTCAGTTCTACCTGCGCTAGAGTCGCAGACATTGCTCCATTAGATGCAAGAATGCTGCCAACATTCCGGTTTTGGGGAATTTTTTATTATTCTCTAGTGGAATTAAGCACTTAACGATCCCCTGGAATAATCCTTCGGCTTCCGTGGGGGGAATTGTAGGGATTTTTTTTGCCTATATGTTCGACACTCCGTTATCTTTCATACACAATAGGGTTATGCCGCATGGTCAACAAGTCCAGTTCCATATTCCCAGAATGGGTATGGTTATTCGTACTATTCTAATTGTGAGTGTGGTGATGTTCCTACTTCAGCTTATTGGAGAGCAGTTTTTTCATTTTCCTTTGAGTGCTTTTTTGGGATTTGTGCCTGCGCGTTTGGCTTCGGGGTGGATTTGGCAGCCTTTTACGTATGCGTTTCTTCATGGAGGAATATGGCATCTGGTGTTTAATTTATTTATTCTTTGGAGTGTGGGTTCTGAGTTGGAGCAGATTTGGAGTCGGAGGTTTTTTCTACTTTATTTTTTTGGTTGTGCTGTGGGTGCGGCTCTCACATACGGTTTATTTGCGTCGATGGGTGTTGGGGGTGGGCCTTTCGTTCCTGTGGTGGGTTCCTCTGGAGCTGTCTACGGTTTTTTATTGGCCTACGGTATTTTATTTGGAGAGCGCGTGCTTTACTTTTTTATGATCTTTCCCATTAAGGCGAAGTATTTTGTGATGATTTTGGGTGGGATTGTATTGGTTTCCACTGTTTTTTATTCCGACGGTGGAGTGGCCCATACGGCGCACCTGGGGGGCATGGTGGTTGGCTTGATTATTCTGCTTTCCGTCACAAAATGGAAGCAGCTCCAGGCACGTTCCTCTGGTGAGGGGCTGGACAAATGGCGCCTAGATAAGCAACAGCACAAGCGCAAGCAGTTCGATCAGGCCTCTTACTTAAAGGTGGTGGGTCTGGAGGACAAGGAAGGGTCGGAAAAAAAGGATGATAAGACCGTTTGGCACTAGGCTCAGCCCTTGACTCTCTCCCTGCCTTAGATTAGTGTGTTTCTCATGAAGGATTTACAAATTAAGGAAGCAATGGAAAATAAAGAGTGGGATGTGCGGCTTATTGAGCGTGCTCGTGACGTGGGCGGTTTAGAGGAAAAGGCATACACTGCGCACCTCAGTACCCTGCCCGACGATAGTTCCACAATGAGCGAGGTAAATTTAGATGACCTCATGGCTACGGACAATCCTGTGCACACTGGTCGCAACTTGCCGTCTCTGGAGCCACACAAACCCCAGCCTTTTGAGGATTTAGAGTTAGAGGAGCAGGCGGCTCGCCTCCAGTCGGACTCGATAGGAACCCTTAGGCGGTGATTCTCTCCGACAAGCAGATTTTAGAGGAGTTGGATCAAGGGAGCATTCTCATCCAGCCCTTTGATCGTCAATGCTTGGGATCCAATTCCTACGACGTGCACTTAGGTTCCACCATGGCACGATATACGGACAAGGAGTTGGACGCAAAAAAAGACAACCCTGTAGAGTATTTTGAGATTCCAGACTCTGGAATTCTTTTAAACCCCTCCGAGCTATATTTGGGAATTACTCAAGAGTATACGGAGACTTGGAAGCACGTTCCTTTTTTAGAGGGAAAGTCCTCTGCGGGTCGTTTGGGAATCGACATACATGCCACAGCGGGAAAGGGTGATGTGGGGTTTTGCAACCACTGGACGTTAGAGATTTCCTGTAAGATGTCTGTTCGTATTTATAAGGGGATGCCCATTGGTCAGCTTATTTATTTTCGAGTGCAGGGAGATGTGATGAATCCCTATCACGCCAACCCTAAGTCAAAATACAATACAAAGAACGTTCGTCCCATGAGTTCTCAGATGTGGAAAAATACATTCTAGGGTTCCTGTGAAGCTATCTAGTTGTACTCGCTGGCTTTGGGTTCTCCTTGGATGGGTATCCGTAGTTTTGGGAGGAATCGGCGTTCTGCTCCCTGTGCTTCCCACAACTCCATTTCTTCTATTAGCGACTGTTTGTTTTTCCAAGGGTTCTCCTAGGCTTCATGCTTGGATTTTGTCCTACCCGTATGTAAAACGGGCAGTTACGGAGTGGCAGCAATTTGGTGTGATTCGCCTACGAGCAAAAATCATGGCAACGGTGCTAATTCTAGCTTCTTTTTCCTATACCTTCCTAGTAGTGGACATTTCTCTTGGGTTAAAAATTTTTCTAGCTTTCGTGGGGGTTTCTTGTCTACTATTTATTTGTACAAGGCCGTCCCAGAAAAAAGGGGGGTAGCAATACGAGGGCTAGCAATTTTGCTGGAATGTGTTAGAAGGGTGTGGAGATAGCAAGCAAGGGGAAACAATATGAATACAATGGAGCTCATCGAGGAAAGTCTAAAGCGTGGCTTGGGCGTTTGTAACGACGAGGGAGTATTGCTCGTTGATACGGGAGCATTTACGGGACGAGCAGCGAAGAATCGTTATTTAGTCGACCACCCGGAGTTAAAAGAGTCGGTGGACTGGGGCAAGGTGAATAAGCCCCTAGACGTCACCCTTTCCCATCAAATCTTTGAAAAGTTAGCGTCCCGGCTTCAGGGAGAAAAGACCTACTCCATGGACGGTTATGTGAGTGCTTTTCCCATTTCCGTTACGTCCACCAGTCCTTGGCATATTGCCTTTGCAAAAAACATGTTTCGTAGCGAGCCCATTGAGGCGTTAACCAGCCGTCTTCCCAAGGATAAAACCATACAGGTTTTCCATTACCCTTTTGGCACTACTGAGGATTTGGGTATTTCTGGTGCTCCCAATACTACGATCATTCTTTTGGATTTGGTGGAGTTAAAGGTAGCCATTATTGGCACTGCCTATGCTGGGGAGATTAAGAAGTCTGCATTTACTATTTGTAATTATCGTTTAGTGGATTTTGGTTTTTTCCCCATGCACGCCTCTGCTAACTGTTTACATAATGGTGATGATTCCTGTGTATTGTTTGGTTTATCGGGCACGGGAAAAACAACTTTATCTGCCAGTCCAGAACGTTACCTTATTGGCGACGATGAGATTGTTTGGACACCCAAGGGTTTATCCAATTTAGAGGGAGGATGTTATGCCAAGCTTATTAATCTTTCTGAAGACAAGGAGCCTGAGATTTATCGAGCCTGTAACAAGATGGGTGCGATTTTAGAAAATGTTTCCCACAATTCGGAAATGAAAATTGACTTTAGCAACGCTAGTAAGACAGAAAATACTCGGGGTTCTTATCCCATTGAAGCCCTTGGGGATACGGTATATGTTCAGGACAGGGAGGCCCAAGCGCCCAAGAATGTTGTGTTTTTAACAGCCGACGCGTTTGGAGCGTTGCCTGCGGTGGCACGCTTGGATTTCAACCAAGCTCAGTACCATTTTATTTCTGGTTATACGGCTAAGGTTGCAGGAACGGAAATGGGTTTAAAAGAGCCACAGGCCACCTTCAGTGCTTGTTTTGGCGCTCCCTTCATGCCTCGGTCGCCTGTGGTGTATGCAGAGCTATTGGCAGACTTTCTTCGCAAAGAGAACGCCACAGTGTGGTTGCTCAATACGGGTTGGACAGGAGGAGCCTATGGTGTGGGTAAGCGATTTCCCATGCACATTACTCGCGCCATTTTGGAGGCGATTCAGTCTGGAGAGCTAGCCAAGCAGCCCACTCAAAGGCATGGGGTTTTTGGTTTTGAAGTGCCCACTGTTTGTCCGGGAGTGGATCCAAAATACTTAGCTGTTCCCACGGGAGAGCGAGTGGATCTTGTGGCAAAAAAGTTTCGTGAAAATATGAAGTCCTTGGGTTTACGTTCCAGTGTTTTGGACTTGGGCAGTCCCCAGTTATTGGATCAACGTATGCGGCATATGGAAGACCGCACCCCATCCACAAGTGCCCCAAGTTTAGTATGAGTCTCACTCCACAAGAGGAAGAAATTTATCGTATCCGTCACAGCTTAGCTCATGTGTTAGCGCAAGCCGTTTTGGATTTTCGTCCCGGCTCTAAGTTGGGTTTTGGTCCTCCCATTTCGGACGGTCTTTATTATGATTTCATTTTATCCGAGCCCATATCTGAGGAGGATTTTCCACAGATTGAAAAGCGCATGAAATATATTATTAAGAAGAACCAAGCGTTTGCTTCTGAGGAGTTGGAAACAAAAGAGGCGCTTATGCGTATTAAAGAGATGGGGGAGCCCTATAAGGCGGAATATGCTCAGGAGTTAATCAAAAAAATGGGCTTACGTCTTTGTGCTTTTACACCAACGGTCCGTTTATGGATATGTGTGAGGGTCCCCATGTGAAGAGTACTAGAGAGCTTCCTTTGGATGGATTTAAGTTGCGTAGTTTAGCGGGAGCTTATTGGCGAGGAGATTCCAATAACGTTATGATGACCCGTATTTATGCGTGGGCGTTTAAGGATAGAAAAGATTTGGAAGAAAGGGTGCGGGCCCATAAGGCAGCTATTGCTAGGGATCATAAAAAATTGGGTAAGGAGTTGGAGTTATTTACCTTTAGCGATTCCGTCGGACCTGGGCTTCCTCTGTGGATGCCCAATGGAACGATCATTCGGGATGAGTTGGAAAAGTATGTGAAGGAGTTGGAGTTTCATGGAGGATATCAGCGTGTAGCCACGCCCCACGTGACGAAAAAAGATTTATACGAGACCACGGGCCACCTTCCCTATTATGCGGAACACATGTTTCCCTTTATGGAGGGTGATTCCGAGGTTTATTGTTTAAAGCCCATGAACTGTCCCCATCATCACCTTATTTTTGCAGCCAAGAAGCGCAGCTATAGGGAGCTTCCGGTGCGCTTGGCAGAGTATGGTACGGTTTACCGTTACGAAGATTCAGGAGCTGTTTCTGGTCTTTTGCGTGTGCGTGGCATGTGCATGAACGATGCCCATATTTATTGTACAGAAGCGCAGATCAAGGAAGAGTTTTTAGCTGTGATGAAAATGCACGAGGCTATTTATAAAACATTGGGCATTAAGGATTACTATATGCGCTTTTCCACTTGGGATCCGGACGACGCCAAGGGAAAGGAAAAGTATGTGGATAGCCCTGAGGCTTGGGCGCGCACTGAAAGTATTATGCAAGAAGCGATGGATGCCAGTGGTTTGCCCTATACAAAGGTAAAGGGAGAGGCTGCTTTCTATGGACCTAAGATTGATTTTCAATTGAAGACAGTGACGGGCAGGGAGGAGACAGCCAGTACCAATCAATTGGATTTTGCCGTACCTGAGCGTATGAATCTTTCGTATATGGATGCCGACAATACGGAAAAGCGTCCCTACATTATTCACCGGGCGCCAGCTGGCACCCATGAGCGATTTGTGGCCTTTCTTATTGAGCATTTTGGCGGGGCCTTTCCCACTTGGTTAGCGCCCATACAGGTGCGAGTGATTACGGTTCATGAGCGTTTCAACGACCATGCAAAAAAGATTGTTCAAGACCTGCGATCGCAAATGGTTCGTGCAGAGTTAGATTGTAGTGGAGAAACCATGGGAAAGAAAATTCGTTTAGCATCACGGGCAAAAATTCCTTCGGTATTGGTAATTGGTGAGCGAGAAGTGCAGGACAATACGGTTACGGTGCGCGAGTATGGTAAGGAAGAACAGAAAACCCTTCCCTTGGAAGAGTGGAAAAAACTTCTTTTATCGTCCATTAAGAATCGACTTACAGAACCTCAATCCTAAAAAATTTATATGCCTCTTTGCCTTCCCCCATTTTCAATGCTGTGCACTCCATAGGAAAGGCAAGAAGCATGATTGAAGGAGCTAAGCGCTCCTAGCGAGCAGACTTATTCTTTGTTTTTTTATTCTCCTGTGAGTCCAATTATAGTACCCGGCACAACATCAAAGGAAAATACCCCCCCATCCTCAGTATCCCAGTGAGGGAGCCAACTAAGATCAAGGTTTGGTACTTTTGTTTTGAATTCCATATTACAGGCTTTGCTGAGATACTCCCGAGCATTACACTCAAATTCTGCATAACCTACTGAACTGAATATATCCGAGAGGAGATATACATCCATTCTAACTTTAAAAGACGGACCTTTTGCTTCTAGGGCACCTGGATAGAATGCCTCTTTAGTTAGGACCATATAAGACGTGTCTTTTCCATTCATTGTAACTATATGCTGTGATGCACAAGTTGCTGTTACCGAACCCTCACTGGGGTGCTCTCTCGTGTCGCAGGTTGCCACTTGACTAGTAAAAGATCTAGCAGAAACTGGAGCACTCCATAAAGCGCAAGCCATAGTTAATGCTAAAGTTAATGTTGTTGATTTTAATATAGTTCTCATAATTTTCCTTCTTTCTTTGATTATTAATTTTTACCAAGAGACACGCCGCACGCCTCTTTTATAAGGAGCACCATAGCCTTGGTTGCCGCTTAATGTCAATATTTTTCTGTGCATTTTTTAGGTGCGCTGCGATAAATCAGGGCATGCGCATAAACAAACTAAAAAAACTCGGAATTGGGGATCAAAGATCGGGTTGCACAAACCCGATAGAGGTGTGGAAGTCCACTACTTCCTTTGAGGCTCGAAAGGAGTTGGGGGTCCATCCTATGATGCTAATGTCTTTAGCTTCTCGTACCCGGCTTAGGGCCACATAAGCATGTCCCGGTTCCCAAAGATTTTTCAGGTCCACAAACATTTTATCGAAGGTGCTGCCTTGGGCTTTATGAATGGTGGTGGCGTAGGCTAGGTTGATGGGAAAATTTTTAGCGATAGCGATAACTTTTCCGTCGCCGTTGGAGAGAGAGAAGTCGGACTTTTCCAAATAAATTTTGAGTCCGCTCATGAGTTCAATGCCTATCTTTTTTTTCTGGATGGATTCCACATACCCCAGGCTTCCATTTACCCATCGTCCCCTGGGATCATTTTGACGAATCATAATAAAAGCATTTTTTTTGAGGCATAGTTTTTCAGGAATGGGTGCTTGTTTTTTAATGGTGGCCACTGCTGCCGCAGCTCCTTCGTATTCTGTTTCAAAGACGGTTTCTTTTTGAGGAATTTCGTTCAATCGTTTTTGATTATATTTTTCCATGGCGTATTTTCTAGGGAATAGGTGGGTTCCCGTTTCTGGGGAACCTTTCTTTGGGGCATGGGCATTTAAAAAATCTCGTACTTCTTGGTTAAGGGTACCTATGCGTATGAAATTGAGGATGCGGATGAGGTTCGCGTCTTTGGTGCGTACGATAGTGGAGAGAATGGCAGGTTCAAATTTTGTACGTTCCCATACGTCGTCCTGAAAGGCCCATGATTTTTCTTTTTGTGTTGTATTGACGGGCGGGAGTTGGGAAAAATCTCCCACGGCAATTACTCGCAATCCTCCCCAGGGTTTATCTTCCACTTGGCGTGCTTTGGAGGTGATCCATTCTGCTGCGTCCAGGGCTTCTCCAGAGAGCATGGATATTTCGTCGATAATAATTCCCTTGGCTTCACGGATTCTTTTTTTCACACGGGAGTTTCGAAGGGCTTTTTCCACGGTTTTTTCCACTCCGCCTTCCATGATACCGAGGCCAAAAAAACTATGAAAGGTTCGTCCTCCCACGAGGATGGCAGCAACTCCTGTGCTAGCCAGTATGGGAAATTCTTTATGATTTTTTTCTTTTAAAAATATGCGAAGCAGGTGGCTTTTTCCGCTGCCGGCTACGCCGGTGATAAAGATATTTTTAGAGCTTTCCTTGAGTTGTGCGAAGGCTTTTTCTTGGCAAGCAGTGAGTTTGTGTTTCATTATGAAGACCAGCTTAGCGCGTTTGGGGGGATATGTAATTACGCAGGCTTGTCTGATTCCTTTATATTTGGTGTTTTGAGCTTTTGGGCGTTTTTAGGGGCTTAAAACCGAAGGCCACCTCGGACGAGAAAGGATATCCAGCTTCCAGACACCTCTCCTGAGTCAACACTAGCGTTAGAGGCAAAGATATTGTGGAACTCCATACTGAGTCCAATGAGGCTCGTATTATTGAGATCCAGGTCCGTACCAAAGCTAAGGTTCATGCCAAAGTGGGTGGTATTATCCTTTTTTTTTGCGTTATACAGGCCCACACCTGCGGAGACGTAGGGAACGAGTTGATCCACAAAAAATAAATTTCCTCGAATGCCAAGGGTAGCTGAGGTGAGGTAGAGCAGTTCGTTATGGGTACTGCGGGTAATATTAGAGTGGAGGGAAAAGGACTCGCTAGCAGCGTATTCATAGAACAAGCCGGGAGAGGTATTTGCGTTTACTCCTTCTCCGAGGATTCCAGCTGGCCAAACTTGACCAAAGCGAACCCCTACAGTATGTGGGGAATTTTCAGCCCACGCAGGGGTGCTTAAAAAAAAGAGCAGAAAGAGAGCAAAAAACTTGCTCTCTTTCTTTAAACGTTTACAAAACACAAGCGTACAACTTCCTATTGTTAACGAACACCTATTGGGTAACAGGGGTTTCGCTTACAGCAGAAGGTGCTTCTTTTGTAGGCATACTTGTATGAGGTACTTTTTCCGTTGTTTCATACCTTGCCATCTCTGGGGCAAAATTCTTGCGAATATAGCCAGAGAAGGATCCATCACCATCGCTGATGATTTTCTTTAGCAGCTCTACAGGAATTGGATTGCTGTTTCTGCGCTCCGATTCATATAATAACTGAGTCAATGTTACCTGAGTAATATTGTTCTTTGTTTTGTTGTCAATAACACATAGATCATCACCATTTTTTATCATCTGTGAGATCTCTGCTAGAGTTACATAGCAACTCTGGTACGTGTCATATAGTTTACGGTTTTGGTATCTCTTTATTACTTTTTTTTCATTCATTTCATTCATAATTTTAACTCCACCTTTTGTATACAGCCCCATGTCAAATAATACAAGTACTAAAAAACATTAAACTGTAGATTCCTCCAAAATAAACTAGTTATTTAAGTTTCTATTTTTCTATTAAGTTTCTTATAGAGGTTCTTAATGTAATTATGCTGTCTTGCCAATAAAAAAATGTATTTTCCTTACATTTATAACGTACCGACTAAATTAGTTAATATACGAAAATCTCTACCCTAGCCACTATGGCGGCTATACAGCATTTTTTTTGCAGCATAAAAAACAATATCATATCAAAAAAATACAGTAAAAAAAGACTTTTTGCAGAAAAAAAAGAGAATTACTAAGCATTTTGCACGCCGCATCCGAAGAGCTAGGTATGGCCGCTAGGATCAAACAAAAAAATAAAATAAAGTTTTTATGGGTGTTTTTGCCTCTTTTAGCAACGAGCTGTTCTACTTTACCTATTGCTCTAGAAGAGTCCCCTTTTCTGTCCCTATCATTGTGGGATGAGGAGGATTCAAAAAAAGTAGGGGATGAGAAAGAAAGTGCTCCGTTACACACACTTTCCTCCAGTGAGCACGCGGCTGCGGCCATTCGAAACTTTTCCTTAGGCCAGGCGTACTCTTTAAATAATAAAACAGACAGGGCAATTGAATCCTATAGGGCTGCGTTGGTCTATGATCCCAACTCTCCATTGGTCCATACAAGTTTAGCTGCTGAGTTGTTAAAGAAGGGACACAATTTATTGGAGGCAAAAAGTATTTGTGAGAAAGCCATTGCCCTTGATTCTAGTTATGTAGATGCGTATTTATTGTTGGCAGGTATTCATGTTTTGTCCAAGGAATACACACAGTCCATTGCCACGTATAAAAAAGTACTACAGATCAGTTCCACGAATAGGGATGCACTCCTATACTATGGGATCACGTTAGCAGAAAGTGGAAAGTTGGAAGAGGGTGAGGGGATTTTAAAAAAATTAGTGAAGTTGGAGGATAGCTTGGACACTCAGATCACTAAGGCCATTGTTTGGTTTTATTTGGCAAAGGTGCAGGTGCAAAATAAAAAATTTCAAGCAGCTACTTTTTCTTTGCAGCAAGCGTTACTAGAGAATCCGGGTTTTTTAAAGGCTGGGCTTTTTCTAGCCGACACGTATTTAGCATTGGATATGGAAAAGGAGTCCATTGCAGTGTTAAGGAATGTATTTGCAGAGCAGGAGGACCCGCTGATTGCAGCGCGTTTAGCTGCGTATTTTCTCAGCACATCGAAGTTTGAAGAGTCGGTTCCCTATTTAGAGACGGTGGTGGAGTCGGATCCAAAAAACATCAATGCTAAAATTCGTTTAGCTCTTATTTATTGGCAATTAAAATGGCATGAAAAATCCCACAGGCTTTTCCTATCTATTTATGAGGAGCAGCCTCAGAGTAACGAAATATTATTTTACTTAGGCGAGTTGGAATTGGAGCGTGTGGGAGGGGATCGAGCCATACAGTACTTTAAGAAAATCGATCCACAGTACTCTCGTTATGAGGAATCGGTTCACCGGGTGGTGTCGATTTATCAAGGCATGGATAAAATCCAAGACGCGGTGGTATTTTTAGAGAATTCCATGATAGCCCGTCCTGATCTAGCTTCTTTTTATGCCATTCTTGGGCGAGTGTATGAGGACAAAAAAAGGTTAGTGATGGCCATTCAAGTTTTGAAGAGGGGACGGGAAGAGTTCCCTGATCAGGAGGATATTCTCTACTACTTGGGATATCTCTACGATCGTGTGGGAGAAAAGAAAAAAGGATTTCAGGTAATGGAGATTCTTTTAGAAAAAAATCCGGAAAACGTTCAAGCGTTAAATTATATTGGTTACACATTGCTTATTTCTAGGAAGGATATGAAAAAGGCTCAAAGCTATTTGGAGCGAGCAATACGACTCCAGCCCAACGATCCTCATATTTTGGACAGCTACGGCTGGTCGCTTTTCCAACAGGGAAAAGTAGAGGAAGCGTTAATACAGTTGGAGCTTGCGGCAAGGATGAAGCCTGGGGAAGGCATTATCGCGGAGCACTTGGCCGAGGTATATTTAAATTTAAATTGGAGGCATAAAGCCTTGTTAGCGTATAAAAATGCCTTGCAAGGTATGACTAAAGGTGAAGACCAGGTGCGCGTGCAAAATAAAATCGAAAATATTAGTGGGATTTTAGGAGTGCGTATGAAATATGAAAAGATTAGACTTCCAGCGTCTCGAACCTGTAAAGGAGTGGACTGCCTTTAAATAAAATCTTATTTATTTTTGTGGAAGCCGATGGTGAATATATGAATTTACAATGCTTTACTTGGGACGACGAAGAGTTTTTAGAATTAACGGAAAACCTTTTAGCCTTTTTACCATTTCAAGATGTATATCTCTCTCCCTACCTTGTGGCACCATACATTGGAGTCATGCAATATAACAGAGAGCTTCTTCCCGTGGAGGGACCGGCACCATTACAAGAAAGTCCTCGGAAGCAGGGATGGTTACTTGTGTATGAAGATCACGCAAAGGCTGTGCGACATATTCCCGATTTCATCGACGATACTTTGGAAAAACCAGATATGGAAAAAAAATAAGATCGTATACAGAGTGCTACTTCTTAGTAGCACTCTGTATTACGAAATGAGTGTGTTGTTCTTGACTAACTGAAGGGTCAGTGTTTGACTATTCATTCAGTATAAATAGTTTTAATTTATTTGCAACAGTCTTTAATAAAATATTTAAAATAATTTAAAAAAAAAAATTTTAATGTTTAAAAGTGGGGTCCGGAAATCCTTTTAAGTGGTTATCCACAATTTTTACAAACTTTTCAGTGAAGATTTCTCTAGAAAAATGTAACGCGTGGTCGCGGCAATCCTTATTTTGAAAAGATAATTCCCCTGTCTCTAATTTCCTTACACTTTCCATAAGTGATTCCACACTTTGTTCTGGAAATAATATGCCGGTTTTTTCTGTAACAGTGTCTAGTACACCGCCGGCGCCGTATGCAATAACAGGTCGTCCACTGGCCATGGATTCGAGAGGAGTAATTCCAAAATCTTCTAGGCCGGGAAAAATAAGAGCTTTGCTTTGTTGGTACAGTGGGGTAAGTTCCTCATTGGAAAGTTTTCCTAAAAATTCAATGTTAGTGCCGTTTGTACGAGAGGCTATTTTTTTTAAACGCTTCTCATCCTGCCCCCCACCCACAATTTTTAATGGAAGGTTTAATTGCTGGAACGCTTCTATAGCTAAGTCGATACGTTTGTAGGGAGCGAAGGCAGAAACGACTAAATAAAAATTATTTGGCTCCGCATTGTCTCCAACATAAGGGAAGCGATGGATGTCTGCAAAGGGAAATAAAACGGTAGACGTACGGTCCCAATATTTTTTTATCCGATTTTGTATAAAGTGGGAGTTGGCAATGAGGTGGTGCACATTTTTTGTGGAACTTTTGTCCCACCGTTGCAGGGGTTTTCTTAATAGGTTAGCGAGTACGATAGTGGGGTAGTTGGTACTTTGGGTATTGAAGTAATCGTGGAACATGTCCCAGATATAGCGCATAGGTGTGGATATATAGGAAATATGAATGGCACTAGGGCGCACCTGCACAGCCTTTGCCACACAATGGCTGTGACTGAGAACCATGTCGTAAGAGGAAAGATCAAACGTAGAAATGGCGTGGGGAAAGAGGGGGAGCATCTTGCGATAGGATTTGGAGATTCCCCCAAAGCGCATACATTTTTGTAGGTAGCTGGTATGTACCTTACGTCCATTTAAAATATTGGGACTCATTTTTTTATCTGTCCACAGGAGAGTGTAGAGATCCGCATTAGGAAATAATTCACAAATTACATCTAGGATGGCTTCCCCACCGCGCATTCCCGTAAGCCAGTCATGAACGATGGCCACTCTTCCTTTTTCTTGTGTCCATGGGGGAAGAGAAAATTCTCTAGGCATGATTCTTTTCCTTCCTCTTTTTTGTTTGGGCTTGTAGGGCAAGCACAAGGGTAATCCATAGCATTAAGCCGTGATGGCTCTTGGCATCGAAAAAATTCACTTGAGTGAGACCGTTTACTTGAAAGGAAAGGCCGCCGACTAACAGAGCAGCGGGTAGCCATCGTTCTGATAGCGGTGTTTTTTTATAGATTTCCCAAATAACATAAAACAGATAAGCCCACCATGCGAGGAAAGCCAGAAGACCCAGCAGCCCCATGGTGGAAAATATTTCTAAGATATTGTTATGGGCATTGCTACTAAACGCTCGTTGTTTCTTAAATGCTTTGATGGCATAGGCGTTGGAGTAGTGGGTGGATTGTCCAAAGCCTATACCGAGTAAGGGACGATCTTTGGCCATCTCCAATGCATTTTGCCACATATATATTCTGTTCCAGCCGAAGCCACTATGGAAGCGATCGCTCACGGAGGGCACTGTTTCCCAAAGAAGAGCTCCTAGTAGCACAAGGCCTGTCGACACGATAAGGGCTCTTTTAGGGCTCTTTAGGAGAAAGAGAGCTATGGTGCAAGCAAACAGGGTGACCCAGGCTATGCGGGAGTAGGATAGGAAGAGAGCCACTCCGACAATAAGTGCCAGCACTCCCCATGACTTTCTCCAAAGCGGGGAGTCGTTAGGGCGTTTCCAAAGAAATCGAGCAAGAGCATAGCAGTAGGAAAAACTAAGGGTGGAGGCAAAGGCTAGGTGAAACAAGAAGAGTCCTTGGGCGTGGGAGTAGCGTGCCTGTGTACCTTGTATCGTTCGGAAAAACAGGGGGACTTTCTTGTTTACTTCGTGAACAAATTCTGCTCCGAAAATAGCTCCAGCAAAGAATTGAAAGATACCTACTAGGGCAGCAAATAGGCTTGCCCAGAAGATCACATTCCATAGGGGGTGATCTTCCAGTGAGGTTTTTTTCATGGCGACAAGGCAAATGAGGCACCAGGCAAAGGCAGGGGCAATGAGAAAATAAAGGAATTTTTTTAAAAAATATGGTGGGAGGATGGGGTCTCCAAAGGGGGGGGACCACCAGGCGTAGAGTAAGCTAAGAACAGCAGAAAGAACGAGCAGGGCAGTAAGTTTCCAGTAGGTGGAGGGAAAGAGAAGGGGGGGGTATAGGGATTGTTTTTCTCGATACAGGAAGAAAAGGGTGACGAGGAGAAGGAGGATGCCGCTAATTGTCATTGCGAACATAAATGTAAGCGTGGCTCCTACCCATAGGAGTAGGCTCCACTGCCATAGTCTGCTTGCTTGGGGGGACAATTCCATGTCTCCCAAAATTATACAATTTGTGGTATTTGTCTACTGGTTATATGGGATGGTTTAGAAAGGTGCAGTTTATTTTTTTCCTATGCTTCCCCCTACATGTATGGGGGAGTGCAGTGCCCTTGCCCCCAAAGCCTCAGGACAGTTCTTCCTGTAATGAGGAGTATATGAAGTTATCCAGTGGCGTGGCTGGGTGCAACTGGTTGGTGACGTATCGTAACCGTACCTATGATTTATATCCATTAACTCGGTCGAATTTGTCCCGTCCATTGAAGAGAGGAATCCGTTCTATCTTACATAGTGTGCCCAAGGCGCGCGGGCATATGGAGAGAGCAGAGCGATCGATTCAGGAGGCCAAGGAGTATGGCAGGTGGGCCAGTCTTGGTTTATTGAGTCTTGCGGGTATGCAATTGGCCTATGCTTCCAGTGATTATTTACAGGAGGAGCTGAAGGTGGTGGTTTATCCTCTTTCCATTGTTTCGGGTTTAGTTTTTCTTCGTTCTGCGATTTTAGGTTGGAGGAGGAATCAGGAAACAAAAGAGGAGTTAGCGTTAGCGGTGCAAACATTTAATGCTGAAAGTAGGGAGCCCATTTTGCCCTATAAAGGAGATCCGTAGGCATATGCCAAAGCGTAGCGACATACATTCTGTATTAGTAATTGGTAGTGGTCCCATTGTGATTGGTCAGGCCTGTGAGTTTGATTATTCTGGGAACCAGGCTTTGCGAGCGTTGAGGCAGGAGGGTTGCCGTACGATTTTGGTAAATTCCAATCCAGCCACTATTATGACGGATCCAGATTCTGCGGACGTGGTGTATATAGAGCCTCTCACGGTGCCATTTCTAGAAAAGATATTAGAAAAAGAGCGTCCCGACGCAATTTTATCGACGATGGGAGGGCAAACTGCGCTCAACCTAGCGGTTCGTTTGGAAGAAAAAGGAATTTTAAAAAAATATGGAGTGGAGCTTCTGGGTGCGAATGCTGAAGTGATTAAGCGAGCAGAAAATCGGAGTGAGTTTCGGAAGATTATGTTGGATGCGGGAATTTCTGTTCCCAAGAGTTGGTTAGTGCATTCTTTGGAGGAAGCGGAGTCTTTATTGACTGAGGATACATTTCCTCTTATTTTGAGGCCATCTTTTACTTTAGGTGGAGAGGGTGGTGGTGTTGTATACGACAAAAAATCCTGTTTTTTAGCTTTAGAAAAAGCTTTAAAAATTTCTCCAGTCTCTGAGGTGTTGGTGGAGGAGTCACTCATTGGTTGGAAAGAGTATGAGTTGGAGGTGGTTCGAGATTCTAAGGACAATGTAATTATTGTTTGTTCCATTGAGAATTTGGATCCCATGGGTGTGCATACAGGCGACAGTATTACGGTTGCTCCTGCACAAACGTTGACAGATGGAGAATACCAGCGACTACGGGATCTGGCCATCACCGTTGTTCGTTTAATTGGTGTGAACACGGGGGGAGCTAATGTGCAATTTGCGGTGGACCCCAAGACGGATCGTTATGTGGTGATTGAAATTAATCCCAGGGTTTCCCGATCGTCGGCCTTAGCGTCCAAGGCAACGGGTTTTCCCATTGCAAAGGTTGCTGCTCGTCTAGCGTTAGGTTATACATTGGACGAGTTAACGAACGACATTACGAAAATTACACCTGCCAGTTTTGAGCCGACCATGGACTACGTGGTGGTAAAAATTCCTCGCTTTGACTTTGAGAAGTTTCAAAAAGCCACGCCCTTTCTCAACACCACCATGCGATCTATTGGGGAAGTCATGGCCATGGGTTCTACCTTTAAGGAGGCTTTTTTAAAAGCGCTTTCTGGTTTAGAGACGGATCAAACCTATTTAATGCCCACAAAGTTCGACGAGGATCCCAGTGCCACCGATACTGAGTTATTGGAATTTTTATCCCGTTCCCACCACCGGAGGGTTTTTTATTTAGCCAGTGCCATTCGTAGGTCGATTCCTTTAAAAACTCTCCAGGATGTAACGGGAGTGGATCTGTGGTTTTTATCCCAATTCTCAGAAATTATTGCCATGGAGAAGGGTCTTAAAGAATTAAAAACATTGGATGTGTTTCGTACGGATCCAGGATTATTAGCCAGGGTGAAGTCCTATGGATTTAGCGACCACGCTCTTTCCCATATTCTTGGCGTGGAGGAAGCGGATATTCGCACCCTTCGACACAAATTAAATGTTCGCCCCCAATATTTGCCTGTGGACACTTGTGCCGCTGAGTTTGAAGCCTTCACTCCCTATCTTTATAGTACCTATGGTAATTGGCAAGAGCCGGGTAGTGCGCACTCCACTGCTGTGGAATACCCGCCGGTGAGTGAGAAGCAGGAAAAAACGGTGATCATTCTTGGTGGAGGCCCCAATCGTATTGGTCAAGGTATTGAGTTTGATTATTGTTGTGTTCATGCTTCTTTGTCGTTACAGGAGGCCGGTTATCATGTGGTTATGGTTAATTGCAATCCGGAAACGGTGAGCACGGATTTTGATATTTCCAATCGTCTATACTTTGAGCCGTTAACAGCGGAGTCCGTGCTAGAGATTGCTTATATGGAAAATCCCAAGGGGGTAGTTGTGCAGTTTGGGGGGCAGACACCGTTGAACATTGCCCGCACATTGGAGCAGGAGGGGGTTACCATTTTAGGCACTTCCGTGGATTCCATCGATTCCGCAGAGGATCGGGATCGTTGTCAGGATTTAGCTAGAAATTTTGGTTTGAAGATTCCAGAAAACGGTACTGTTTCTTCTATTCGTGAGGCATTGGTATTGGCAAAGCGTATTGGGTTTCCTGTTTTAGTTCGACCCAGTTATGTGCTCGGAGGTCGAGCCATGCACGTTTTATATTCAGAGTCGTCGTTAGAAACGTTAGCCCAGGAGGCGTTTACCATATCGCGTGGTTCGCCCCTGTTTATTGATCGTTTTTTAAATAACGCCACAGAGGTGGACGTGGACGTGCTTTGTGACGGAACAACTGCCGTGGTGGGTGCAGTGATGGAGCATATTGAGAAGGCAGGGATTCATTCCGGAGATTCTTTTTGTGCCATACCGCCCTTTTCCCTTTCACCGCAGATGAGTGAGCGTATTCGTGGTGCTGCTCGGGAACTTGCCTTTGCGTTTCAGGTAAAGGGTTTAATGAATGTGCAGTTGGCAGTTCAGGGAGAGGATATATATCTTATTGAGGTAAATCCCCGGGCTTCCCGAACGGTTCCCTTTGCTAGTAAGGCTATTGGAGTTCCCATGGCAAAGATAGCTGCCCAGTTATTATTAGGAAAGCCCCTTTCCTCTTTTCAATTGCCTGCGGCTTTAGACGAGACACCTGCCCTATATAGTGTAAAGGGCCCCATCTTTCCTTTCGACCGTTTCGATGCGACGGATCCGATACTAGGGCCAGAGATGCGCTCCACGGGAGAGGTTATGGGCAGGGACACGAGCTTTGGTTCTGCCTTTGTAAAATCTTTGCTTGCCAGTAATGTGATTATTCCATCGTCGGGCAATGTATTTTTATCCGTCCGTAACGAGGACAAAGATGCCCTATTGGGTGTGGCTAGGGAATTGAGCAGTCGAGGGTTTTCTATTTTCGCTACCTACGGCACCCATTTCTTTTTAAAGGACCATGGAATTGAGTCTTCCCATATTCTTAAGTTACAGGAGGGTAGTCCCAATTGTGTGGAGGAGATTCGAGCCAATCGGTATGCATTGGTGATTAATACTACCAGCGACGAAAAAGCAGTTCAAGATTCCTATACAATCCGTCGGTCTGCTCTTGAGACAAAAACGCCTTGCTTTACAACTATTTCTGCAGCAATAGCAATGCTCAAGGCATTGGAAGCCAATGAAGAAGAGATGAAAGTAAGTGCTTTATGAAGTGTTACCACTGTGGGAGTGCTCTTAGTCGAGGAGACGAAGCACAATGGAGCCGTCGAGATACTTGTTCCCATTGCCACCAGGACGTGCGCATCTGTAAAAATTGCTCATACTACGACGAGAGTACTTACAACGAGTGCACAGAAAGCCAAGCAGAGCGTGTATTGGATAAAGAAAAAGCAAATTTTTGCGACTGGTTTCGTCCAAGCATTGTAAAAGCAGGGAAAAGCAAAGAGACTGGTGATGACAGCAGGCAATCCGCCGAATCCTTATTTAAGAAAAAATAAAAATAATTATTGACCCAATGTATTAATTATGAAATAGTGCATAAAAACGCTCAGGCAAAGGAGATAAAGAAAATGATAAAAGTAAAAAATATAGCAGCAATACTCACAATGGCTCTTGTTATAGCATTGCCAACACTTGGATATGCCAATGATAGTGCGGATCTTGCATCGCTTGAAAAAAGCCTTGCAACAGCTAAAAGTGCACAAGCCGCTAGAGTAGCTGAATATCGAAATGCATTCTATGTAATTGATTTAGAACTAGAACGTATTAAAGACGGTGAGATAAAGATTGGAACGCTTGAAAGAAGAATCGAACTAGCAGAAAAGGGTGATAGGAATGCTCTCAACGATGGCTATAAGCTGAATTTTGTGGATCAAAATATTGTAGATCTTGGAGCAGAATATCTGAAAGCTAGAGAAAGCTTTTCCCGCAGGCAAGATATATATATAGATTATTCGTGGCTTTCTGGTTTCACACTGGAAAACATACTTAGAGTTAAAAGGGAAAGTTCCGCACGTAAAGAAAAGTACGAGCTAGCTAAAGATCGCAGAGATAATCCAGGGTCACCCTCGATTAAAATAGAGGCGAAAATAATCTTAAAATCTCTTGTTAAAGGTTTTATTCCTGAAAATTATGATTACTGGAAAAATCAATATAAGGATAGTGAAATAATCTTATATAAGATAGTAAATACTTTGTCCCGTGAACTCAGCAAAAATATTAGAGAAAATGGCAGCATGGACGAAGGATATGAAACAATGCTCTGTAAATAAATTGAATAGCGGCAACGTTTATTTTATTAATTAGGGCAAAGAGGTATCTAAAGGTTCTCTAATAGAAACGCCTTCTTTAGAAATAGAGAAGGTTTAGTTTTTTTGAAATACGGAGATACCTGCTGGTCCTTGTGTCCGGTGGGAATGGAGAGAGAAGGATGGAGGTGGAGCAATTTCTTGTTGAGGATCGTGCTCGAGAACAAGGATGGCTTTGGGAGAAAGAAAGGAAGCGCTATCCACTAATTGTAGAAATTTATCCCAGTGGGGATATTCGTATGGTGGATCAGCTAGAACAAGATCCACGGGGAAGGATTTTTTGAGTTGAGGAAACGCAGCCCATATATGCTTTGCCATGATGGTTACTCGATCGTCGCAGCGGAAGTGTGTCACATTTTTCTGTATGGTGTCTAAACTTTTTTGACTATTTTCCACAAAAGTACAGTGTTTTGCATTTCGACTGAGGGCCTCAAATCCTAATGCTCCACTGCCAGCAAAAAAGTCAAGGCAATGCCATTGCGCACAGTCTGGAGTTTCGCCTTGCTTTATACGCAGGGAATTGATAATTCCAAAGATGCACTCACGCACCCGGTTTGTCGTTGGGCGAACGAGTTCGGTTTTGGGACGCTGGAACTTTTGACCACACCAGTCTCCACCAGTAATTTTCATTCCCCCGTATTACCACAAGGGGCAATGTAGTGCGACGACTTATTTTTTCCACATCACATTAACTTATTTTTCTACATCACATTTGTCCGTCTTCGTGATACAATTCATCGTTGTACAGCATGGAGTATTTAGTTTGAAGGGTAAAAATCAACACAAGAATATTAGGGAGCTTCTAAATCCAGCCATTTTACAAGGGAGTGTTTCCCCCTCTTCCGCCTTATTTTTAAAAGAATGGATAGCAGATGATTTCTCTCCCCCCCTCCCCAGAGACACAGTCTCGAGAGGCACAGCCTCAAGAAACACCCCCCCAAGAAACACATCCCTTCCTCCACGGCTTTCTTCCTGGGAGAAGAGTCTAGGTCTCTTAGTGAACTATTTTATGGAGGAAAAGTATACCTTAGTGCAGTTAAACCCTGGTCGCAGGAAGCAGATAGAAGCTTATATTAATAAGTTGGGGAATCTTTCCTCTCTAACAAGTTTAGACCGAATTATTACTGCACCTGCGGAGAGTAAAGAGCATGAAGGACTTCTATGTTTTGCTCAAGAGATGGCTGTTTTCCAACTTCTTCAATTTTTAGTGCTTAAGCGATGGCACGATTTGGGATGCATTCCCTCGGCTTCCCTAGAAGACTTGGCGAAAAAACTCAATTGGCAGATTACCTCGTACCTTCGTAAGCGAAATAAGAATCAGCTTTTTATGTCTTACCAGTGGTCCTTTTTAAAGATTAATATTTACAGTTGGTTTAAGCCTTCCATGCAGGTGTGGAACAAAATTATTCACCTCACGAAAGATATTAATCTTGCCACAGCGTCGGAGAATTTTTTAATTGAAATGTTACAGCGGTCCCATAAGAAGCCGTTTTTAAAAAAAATGGGGCTTACCTTTTCCTCCATGTATACTCGCCTCACTTGGGAGTTACTGTTCAAACAGAAGCAATTGGACGAAGGGAGCGAAGATCAGGTGACCCTTGGGTTTGGAGAGGCCAACAGAACATTTATTTCTGGTTTATCTGGAGGTTGTTCCCTTACTTCATTGTATGCAATGGACCCCAACTCTCACTGGGAAGGTATTTATGGTTTTGCCAACAGTGAGTTTGAGAAGTTTATTTCGGAAATTCTTTTACTCTGGGCTATTGGTTTGGATACGGTTCCCGCGGTGAAGATTGAAAAAAATGATCTATTATTTCATGGAAAGAATAAAAGCCAGAAGAATTTTCCCTTTCAGTCGGCCCATGTTCCCAACGACATTGGCCATATACTTTGTTTTCCAGAAGATGCACTGGAGAGTTCATCGGATATAAAGGCAGCCATCGAGCTACTGCCGCGTATATTGGAAAACGGCACTTTGCTATTGGCGAGCAATACGTATTGGATTACAGATAATAGTAAGTTGTCTGAGTCCATGCGCAAGCACTGTTTGAGTGAATGTACTTTGCGTTTGATTATCGACTTTCGTCATCTTATTTTTCCCGACTCCGAACTTCATGGTGGTCAGCCACCCAAATGCCTATATATATTAGAAAAGCATTCCAACCGGGAGATTCGAGATGCCAACCGTCCCCGTATTATTAAGGCAAGAGGAGTGATTGCTGACGCCGCATCCTTAGAAAAGCTATGGCAACTTGTTTTAGATTGCATGGATATAGACTGTGACCCAGGCGAGGTAAAGAGGTTTAGTGTGGGAGAAAAACTCCAACGAGCCAATGTGGAGTGCATGTCTGCGGCTACGGACCAACGGCATCTAAACATAGCTCCATGGACCAGTTTATCGGATCCTGCTTTTTATACTATTTCCAGCAGTCTCAAACGTCACCCCTATAAAATTGCTCATCGGGGAACATTAATTCCTCCCCAGCAACACGCTCAAATGGTGCCTTCCTTACAGCGAGGAGTATGCCTCATGGAATTGCCGGGCAAGTCTTTGTACGGAAGTTGTTACTTGAGTGAGATAGAAAAAACCTATCCCGACTATACCAAGCAATCCCGTCAATATATATTTATTCCGGATATTAATGTTATGGAAAGTCGCGCTTTCTTTGCAGCCATGATCAATTCCAGCCCTGTGCAATTTTGGTACCGACTGGAGTGGGAGCAAAACTGTTACGGCAGGAAGAGGCGTTGCACGGGCAAGCAATTGGAGATGCTCCTAAAGTTCATGCCTGTGGCGCAGTTGTTTTCCCAGGGGGATAAGTACCCGCCGTTTCAGAGTCGTGGTTCTGCTCTAGATGTGTTTCCCAGCATAGACGATATTCTGCCTTTGTTGGATCCAGATTCTTCCATAGAGGATCGGCTACGCTTGCACCAGTATATTTTAGATTTGGAATTTACGACGGCTCACCATATTAGTATTGTAAAAGAGTGTGCAGCCCATCTGTTTCCTGATTATGAAATTAGTCGTTGGCATATTCCAGAGGAGTTGCCGGATATTTCAGGTGAGTGTTCTTTCCAAGCGTTAAGTCATTTAGAGCAGGTTCCGTTGTGTCAACATCCTGCCTTTCAGTTTACCTTATTAAAAAATACAACGGACTTTAAGGTTAGTAGTGTAAAGATACGTCCTCTTCATACTGGTTACCATGAGCTTACCCTGTACAGTGGATCAGTGCCCATGTTGAAAGTTCAGGGTTCCAGCCTATTGATACAAACAGCAAATGGGGCCATTCAACGTCGTATTGGACGAGCTTGGTCTGAAATATCTAAAAAGGTTACATTCCCACTGGACGAGTCATTAACACGGAAACAGATTAGTCAATTTGTGCAGCTTACGGAAACGGAAATTCAAACCACGGTGAGGGCTGTGGCTTTATTGGATTTTATTTTTTGTCGCCTGTTCCACCTAAGTGGTTCTTCTCCATTTGAGGGCGACACACAAATTATTCGCAACTACCTCAACCCAGAGAATGTGGCTTCTCTTTTAAAAACGCCTCTATTTCCATTGGACACTAAAGAATTACCTGTAAGGACCACAGGGTTCCCACAACAATAAAAAGAAGGGCCATTTGCTGAGATCTGCGGGCCCGACCTTTCCATGGGTGTCGGGAGTCAAAGGCAGTTCGTAGTTTCGGAATGGAAAGCAGAACCCATAGGTACAGCCCTGAACCCAAAACAATAAAAGGAAAAAACTCATTCATTTTTCTTCTCCTTCTATCTCTTCGGTTGTTTTTCATGAATCTTGACCCCTAAGTCCTCCTAACTTACACTCAGACCATGGTGGCTTTAGGAAAATCTCAAATTATCTACCAGCAGTTGCACTGGATCCAGCGTCGACGGGTTCGTGTGGAGAGGGCCATTCAAAACGCCTTTGGCAAGAAAAGCATGGATAGGGTTATGGAGGGATTAGTGCCTCCCTTGGAGATGCACGATTTTTCGTTGCCCCTAGAAGAGGCAAGATCTGAGCTAAGTACCAATAAGTTTTTGCGCCAGCTTGCCTACCAGGTGGAATACAACGAGGGACGATTGTTTCAAGCCATGTTGCTCAGTATTTCTTCCCATCGCGAACAGGTAGCTCAACAAATTTTGCATTCTTCTCAGCACTCTGGACAAGAGGCTGCCCGACACTACCTCACCACATCCAGTGTAGAGTCCACCCTTTCCAGTATTTATTTTGCTATTTCTCAGGTCACATATTGGGGGTTTCCAGAGGATAAGTGTTTTTTCTCTTCCGTTCGACCTTTGAGCGATATTTTGATTTACCACCGCACCTGCCCCCACACCACTGCATGGAAGGCCTCCGGCGTGGACACTTCATTTATGTCCGACGTTCAAAAGTGTTGGGTAGACGGACTATTAGATATTTTTTCACCAAACTTAGTGCACTATTGTACAGCCTCCATTCCCAAGGGCGACGCCTGCGGAAAAGAACATTTCATGTTTCAAGACAAGTACGTGACCTTTGATTAGAGCTTCAGATTCACCTCGATGTTTTTATAAATCAATCCACCCATCGTGCCATCATGCGCATTAGGATTTATCTGTTTACTTATCATTAATAGTTGTTATAATAAGCAAAAATTGACACAAGAGGGGGTTTAAATTGGGAGTGTATGCTGAGTACTTGGATAAGCGTTTGAGTTTTGAAGAGATAACTAAAGAAAGAAAAAATCAGTTAGAGAGAATATCTAAATTAAGGGGGAGTGATGTTTTAGCTATTGTTGCAGACCTTAATAAGGACAGTGCTCCAATTTCTATTAGTTACCCTGACTTACTGCCCTTGCAAGAACAATTGCAAAACCTCAAAGGAAATAAGCTTGACTTGATATTAGAAACTCCAGGTGGTTCAGGTGAAGTTGCAGAGGATATAGTACGAATATTGAGAGATAAGTATGAGGAAATAGCGGTGATTGTACCTGGATATGCGAAAAGCGCCGGGACAATAATCGCAATGTCTGCTGACGAAATATTGATGGGTCAAACTCTGCATTAGGACCGATAGATGCGCAGATTCAATGGCATGGAAAGGTCTTCTCAGCAGATGCACTGTTGGATGGAATTAACAAAATTAAAGAAGAAGTGACATCTACGAATAGTCTGAACAAAGCATATATTCCAATCTTGCAAGGGATCTCTCCTGGCGAACTGCAAGCAGCTGAAAATGCAAAAAACTTTGCTATCCGTTTAGTTAAGGAGTGGTTATTAAAATACAAATTTAAGAATTGGGATACTCATTCAAGCAACAATCAACCTGTCACATTAGAAGAAAAAAAACAGAGAGCTAAGGAAATTGCTAATGCGCTTAGCGATCATAATCAATGGCTCACCCATGCTCGATCTTTGAGAATCAAAGATCTAAAGAAGCTGAGATTGAAAATAGAGGATTATTCGGAAAATAACGATTTAAACGATGCCGTAACTAGATATTTTGTACTTTTAGAAATGACTTTCCAGACAAATATCTACAAGATTTTCGAAACAAAAGACTCTCAAATATATAGATTTATTAATCAAAATGTACCTCCTCTAAAGCAAAGCGATAAAGCTGACGGTTTCGTGATTGACGTAACCTGCAAAACGTGCCATACTCTTAATAAGATAGAAGGAAAATTCGGGAAGTCAAAAAAAATTCAAGTTGGGCATATCCCTTTTCCGAAGAACAATAAGTTTAAGTGCAGTGGTTGTGGCATTGAAATTGATATAGCTAATATTCGCCAGAAAGTTGAAGCACAAACTAAAAGGGTAATTTTCTAATGACTCAAATTGAGAATGATAAATTCAAGATTATTTTCCAAAAGCTGAATGAAGTTCAATCCAGCGGCGATGATATTATCAATGCTTCCCAAGAAGTCTCTGATGAACTCGAAGCTAATTCAGGCATACTAGAAGAATTGCGAATGCTTGCAGAGTCCAAGGAAGAAGCAGATCACAGGGAATTTTATACTGGAACCTGATCGTGAAACTTGTTTAAAAACTATGATCTTTCCCGAAAAGCTCTCTTCCTCTCCTATATATAGAAGAATTGTACAGCCTCCATTCCCAAGGGGAGGACTAGGGTCCTTTTGCAGGCGTCTGATGAGCTGCTTGCGGTTCAGTGGACACACGCTCATGGCCTCATCGAGCTGTAACTCACTGCTCTCAAAGCCATTTTGGTGACGTTTTTTATGAGTCAATTCGAAAATATTAAAGAAAATAAGTCGGAAACTGGATTTTGACCTCAAAAAATGATACACCGTGGTGTGATCTTTTAGTTTTGCCCTTACATGTGTACGAGGCTTGGGTGAACACTAGCAACGGAGAAATTATCCGTACTTATAAAAATGTAATAGAACATTGAAGGAAGAAAGGTAGGATTCAAGGAAGCTTATGCTCCCTTGAATCCTATAAACAAGTAAGAAAAAATGAAAAATAGGACATCGTGCTGTTTTCCCACAAAGTCTCCCTTGCAGTATCATCGCCGCTGATCAGCTTAACTTCCGAGTTCGGAATGGAATCGGGTGGTTCCTGACCGCTATCAATGTCCCGATTAAGGTATAGCGTAAAAGAGATGGTATGTAAAGAGGGAAAAGAAGAAAAAAGAAGAAAAGGTGGAATCTGTTTAAAGGCATTAAGAGCCTAACAACAGTGGAAGAAAGAAAGTAATAGTCAATTAAGTAGGTAGATAAACTATTCACATTATACGAGTATAAAAAGAATATTCAAGCCTCACGAGTTATTAGTATTGGTTAGCTAGACACATTACTGTGCATACACTTCCAACCTATCAACGTTGTAGTCTACAACGACTCTTTAGGGACCGAAGTCCAGAGAAAACTAATCTTGAGGAGAGTTTCCCACTTAGATGCATTCAGCGGTTATCTCTTCCGAACTTAGCTACCCGGCTATGCCACTGGCGTGACAACCGGTGCACCATAGGTTCGTCCATCCCGGTCCTCTCGTACTAGGGATAGGTCCTCTCAATTTTCTTTCGCCCACGGAAGATAGGGACCGAACTGTCTCACGACGTTCTGAACCCAGCTCGCGTACCACTTTAATCGGCGAACAGCCGAACCCTTGGGACCTGCTTCAGCCCCAGGATGTGATGAGCCGACATCGAGGTGCCAAACCTCCCCGTCGATATGGACTCTTGGGGGAGATCAGCCTGTTATCCCCGGAGTACCTTTTATCCGTTTAGCGATGGCCCTTCCATTCAGAACCACCGGATCACTAGGACCTGGTTTCCCACCTGCTCGAGTTGTTTCTCTTGCAGTCAAGCACACTTATACCCTTGCGCTCTACGACTGGTTTCCATACAGCCTGAGTGTACCTTCGCACGCCTCCGTTACTCTTTGGGAGGCGACCGCCCCAGTCAAACTACCCACCAGACAGTGTCCTTACGCCGGATAACGACGCCAAGTGAGATGACCAAACAATTTAGGGTGGTATTTCAAGGTTGACTCCACCAAGGCTAGCGCCCTGGCTTCAAAGTCTCCCACCTATCCTACACAAAATCATTCAGACATCAGTGTCAAGTTGTAGTAAAGGTTCACGGGGTCTTTCCGTCTTTCCGCGGGTAGACGGTATCTGCACCGCCACTCCAATTTCACTGAGCATGCTGCCGAGACAGTGAGCCAATCGTTACGCCATTCGTGCAGGTCGGAACTTACCCGACAAGGAATTTCGCTACCTTAGGACCGTTATAGTTACGGCCGCCGTTTACTGGGGCTTCAGTTCAATGCTTCTGGTTGCCCATAACATCTCCCTTTAACCTTCCAGCACCGGGCAGGCGTCAGACCCTATACGTCCTCTTTCGAGTTTGCAGGGCCCTGTGTTTTTGATAAACAGTCGTTAGCTCCTAGTTTCTTTGCCCTCTGCCAGCTACACCCGCAGGGGTTTCACCAGCAGTGGGGTGCCTTCTCCCGAAGTTACGGCACCAATTTGCAGAGTTCCTTGGCAACATATCACTCAACACCTAAGAATTCTCTTCTATCCCACCTGTGTCGGTTTACGGTACGGATATCCTATGCACTAACGCAGCGGCTTTTCTGGGAAGTATGGAATCAGTGAATCCACTTCGGCTCGCACCTTAGCGTCGCATCATGTCTTGGAGTTGTTAGAAACATAACTTTCTAACCCCCTACACACTTACAGTGCCATCCAATAGGCACCTCACTTATCCTTCTCCGTCCCCACTACGCTTAAACATACATAAAATAGTATAGGAATATTAACCTATTGTCCATCGACTACGCCGTTAGGCCTCGCCTTAGGATCCGACTAACCCTGAACGGATGATCCTTGTTCAGGAACCCTTGGGATTACGGTGAGCAAGATTCTCACTTGCTTTTATGTTACTTATGTCAGCATTATCTCTTGTATACGCTCCAACAATTGTTTCCATTTGCCTTAATTGCAAATACAATGCTCTCCTACCGTTCACAAGAGGCGAACCTCTCATGAACCCGCAGCTTCGGTAAATTACTTTAGCCCCGTTACATCTTCGGCGCAGGGACTCTCGACCAGTGAGCTATTACGCTTTCTTTAAAGGATGGCTGCTTCTAAGCCAACCTCCTGGTTGTTTGTGAATCCCCACAACCTTTTCCACTTAGTAATTATTTTGGGACCTTAGCTGGCGAGCTGGGCTCTTTCCCTTTCGACTACGGAACTTAGCTTTCGCAGTCTGTCTCCTGGACAGTACTTCTAGGTATTCGGAGTTTGCTAAGGTTCGGTAACCCGGTAAGGCCCCTAGCCCATGCAGTGCTCTACCTCCTAGAGTATTCATCCAAGGCGCTACCTAAATAGCTTTCGAAGAGAACCAGATATCAGGAAGTTTGATTGGCCTTTCACCCCTATACACAGCTCATCCGAAGATATTGCAACATCTACCGGTTCGAGCCTCCACGCCCTGTTACAGACGTTTCGCTCTGGCTATGCATAGCTCACCTCCTTTCGGGTCTATTCCCTGCAACTAACGCCCTATTCAGGCTCGCTTTCACTACGGCTCCTCCATCAATCGGATTAACCTTGCTACAGATAATAACTCGCTGACTCATTATGCAAAAGGTACGCCGTCAGGCGCGACTATAAAAGCCATCACCCTCCGACTGTTTGTAGGCACACGAATTCAGATTCTATTTCACTCCCCTTGACGGGGTTCTTTTCACCATTCCCTCACGGTACTATTCGCTATCGGTGACTGACGTGTATTTAGCCTTGGAGGATGGTCCCCCCAGCTTCCCACGGGATAATTCGTGTCCCGTGGTACTCAGGAACCTTGCAAGGAGATAAAACTTTTTCGCCGACGGGGCTATAACCCTCTATGGCAAATTTTCCCAAATTTTTTGACTAAAATTTTATTTTTTTACTCCCTTGGGTGGCTACCGCCACCCATGCAAGGTCCTACAACACCATATAAAAAACGCCGGTAGGCTTACAATTACATGGTTTAGGCTATTTCCCTTTCGCTCGCCGCTACTAAGGAAATCTCGGTTGATGTCTCTTCCTAGAGGTACTAAGATGTGTCAATTCCCTCCGTTCGCCCCCTTAAGCTACTTTACTTACTTAAGGGTATATGAGCTCTCACTCATATGGGTTCCCCCATTCGGAAATCTCCGGGTCACAGGGTGTTAGGCCCCTTACCGAAGCGTATCGTCGCCTACGCCGTCCTTCTTCGCCAGTCAGTCCCAAGGCATCCTTCATGCGCCCTTACTATACTTGAAGTTATTTGTATACTCGAGTTTGCAGATAGTTTGTCTACTTTTTATTTACTTTTTCAACTATTGCTTCTCTCATCTACTGTTGGAGTGCTCCCAAAGAGCCTCCAACATGATTCCACCTTTTCAAAGAACAAGGGAAGAAAAAATTGCTTTTCTCCTCCCATAAAATCGTAACGCCTACTAAATACCTTGCTCAATGGTGGGCCAGGATAGACTCGAACTATCGACCTCACCCTTATCAGGGGTGTGCTCTAACCAACTGAGCTACTAGCCCCAACCGTTAGTTCTTAGTTTTAGTAGCTGTTCTTTCACAGCTAAACAGAATGTAAAGGAAATACGATAATGAACTTTTTAAATGCATATTTTTGCATTGACTTCCTTAGAAAGGAGGTGATCCAGCCGCAGGTTCCCCTACGGCTACCTTGTTACGACTTCACCCCAGTCATCGACCCCACCTTCGGCACTTGCTTCCTTACGGTTAGCGAAAGTGACTTCTGGTTGAGTCAACTCCCATGGTGTGACGGGCGGTGTGTACAAGGTCCGGGAACGTATTCACCGTAGCGTGCTGATCTACGATTACTAGCGATTCCAGCTTCATGGAGGCGAATTGCAGCCTCCAATCCGAACTGAGGGCAGGTTTTTGAGATTAGCTAACTCTTGCGAGATCGCAACTCTTTGTCCTACCCATTGTATTACGTGTGTAGCCCTGGGCGTAAGGGCCATGAGGACTTGACGTCATCCCCACCTTCCTCCAGCTTAAAGCTGGCAGTCAGATTAGAGTGCCCAACTTAATGCTGGCAACTAATCCTAGGGGTTGCGCTCGTTGCGGGACTTAACCCAACATTTCACAACACGAGCTGACGACAGCCATGCAGCACCTGTCACCACGTCCCCGAAGGGAAAACCCTGTTTCTAGGGCGGTCGTGGGATGTCAAACCCAGGTAAGGTTCTGCGCGTTGCTTCGAATTAAACCACATAATCCACCGCTTGTGTGGACCCCCGTCAATTCCTTTGAGTTTTAGTCTTGCGACCGTACTCCCCAGGCGGCATACTATACGCGTTAGCTTCGACACTGCAGGAGTCAAACCCCGCAACATCTTGTATGCATCGTTTACGGCGTGGACTACCAGGGTATCTAATCCTGTTTGCTACCCACGCTTTCGTGCCTCAGCGTCAGTTACGGACCAGCTGGCCGCCTTCGCTACAGGTGTTCCTCCAAATATCTACGCATTTCACCGCTACACTTGGAATTCCACCAGCCCCTTCCGTACTCTAGTACTAAGGTCTCAAAAGCAGTTCCCAGGTTAAGCCTGGGGATTTCACTTCTGACTCTCAATACCGCCTACGCACGCTTTACGCCCAGTAATTCCGAACAACGCTTGCACCCTCTGTATTACCGCGGCTGCTGGCACAGAGTTAGCCGGTGCTTCCTCCCTTGGTACCGTCAAAGCAATCGAACTTTCCCCAATTGCTGTTTCTTCCCAAGTGACAGGGCTTTACAACCCGAAGGCTGTCCTCACCCACGCGGCGTGGCTGCGTCAGGGTTTCCCCCATTGCGCAAGATTCCCTACTGCTGCCTCCCGTAGGAGTCTGGACCGTGTTTCAGTTCCAGTGTGGCTGATCATCCTCTCAGACCAGCTACCCATTGTCGCCTTGGTAAGCTTTTACCTTACCAACAAGCTAATGGGACGTGAACTCATCTCTCGGCGGTAGCAAGACCACCTTTCCCTCATAGAACCTTACGTTCCTAGAGGCTTACTCGGTATTAGCTAAACTTTCGCTTAGTTATCCCCATCCAAGAGGTAGATTATCCACGTATTACTCACCCGTGCGCCGCTTTACTCGTTCCGAAGAACTTTCACGCTCGACTTGCATGTATGAGGCCCGCCGCCAGCGTTCGTTCTGAGCCAGGATCAAACTCTCTAGTTAAAACCTGTATAAATTGTCATTTTTGTATTCACCTTCGCAAAAAGCAAAGGCAAGGAACATTATCCACTACCTCGGTATATACTCCCGATTCAGTGGCGAAACCTTCTTCAAAATATGACGTAAAACTCATCAACGCATTTTCTCTACATTACTGTTTAGGTGTCAAAGAACAAACTTCTGGTCAAATAAACCTCAGAACTTAAAAAGATCTAAAATTTAATTGAGAAGAAGCACAAGTGCATTTATATGGAGAATCCTATCTCCCGTCAAGTTATTCTTTTAAATTCTTTTAAATAAAATTTTTTTTCTTTCACTTGCGGTGCGCCCCTGCTGGAAAAGTGGAACAATCTAGGGAAATAGACCCCATATCTGCTAAAATAAGCCATGGCTCCAAACCTTTCCCTGAAATTCAAGATCCTTGGCAGCTTGTTCGTTATTGCCAGCCTTTCCGTGGGGTCGTCCCTGTTTGGCGTATGGAATCTCTTCCAGTTGGAGCAGAAACTCCAGCAAACCAATATGGAGTATATCCCCTTGTTGAAATCCCTTAGTCAATTGGAGAACCTCCAGTACCTATTGGATAATGAGTTAAGTAATGCCATCACCAGTGGGCAAGATAGGCTGGAAAGTCTCCATGCCCAAGCTATGCAGTCCAAACTCACCCGTATGCAGAAATTGTTCGACCAAGGACAGGGCGACATGCAAATTCACCTTGCCTCTCTGGAAAAGCGTTTTGCCCTTTTTCTTACCAGTATTGAGGATGTCTTCCAGAAGAAGCCTTCCTCGGAGGTTTATTTTTCGTCCACACGGGCAGCGTTCAAAAACCAGCTTAGGCAACTCATTAGTAAGGTGGATCAGGATATCCAGCGAAACTCCCTGGAGGTGCAGAGTAATATTGGTCAATCCCTACTTTTGGTGGGGTTATTATTTGCCCTGCTTTGTGCCCTTTCGGGGTTGATATTTTATAAAATCGACGAAATATTGCAGCCCTTGGAGGGGCTTACAAAAATTGTAAAGCGTATATCTAAGCACAAGTCTCCTAGTTCGGAGTGGGGGGAACTCACAAAATACGCTCGACGTTCCGACGAGATTGGTGTTTTTTCCAAAGAATTCAGTCGCATGACATCTTCTCTCCTGGATCGCAATCAACAACTGGAGCAGCAGCAAATCACCTTGGAAAAAGCCCATCAGTCCATGCGCAAGCACAACGAAGCTTTGCAGAAAACAAAGTCCAAGCTCCTGCACCAGGAAAAGTTGGGGCTTATTGGAAAGCTCTCTGCTCAAATGGCCCATGAAATCCGAAACCCTCTCAACGCTCTTTCCCTGCAGTTAGAAACCTTGGAGTTCGACATGCCTGCGCCCACTGAAGATTTTCAAAAAACTGTCGCCTGTATGCAGGAGCAGATCCAGTACTTAAGTTCCCTGACGGATTCCTACCTGTCCCTGGCCAAAGCCCCGGATCTGAAGTTTGAGCATTCCGACCTAAACGAGCTTATTGAAAAATTAGAGCGTTTATATATGCCCTACTTGAAAGAAAAAAAGGTAGAGTGGCGACGGGAAACAGAGCCCCTACCTCCACTCATGCTCGACCGAAACCAGATTGCCATTGTTCTTGGGAATTTAATGAAAAACGCCTGTGAGGCAATAGAGAATAAAAGGGAGAATTTTCCAAAAGAAAGTTTTTGGATACATGTGAAATCGAGATACAATAAGGACAGGAAGCAGGTAGAGATGGAGTTTCGAGATAATGGTCCGGGTATAGTCGAGGGGGAATCCGTGTTCACCCCATTTTTTACAACAAAAGCTAAGGGAACGGGGCTGGGGCTTGCCCATTCCAAGCAAATTATTAATGCGCACAAAGGAGAAATTTCCATACTACCAGCAACGGGAACCTGTTTTCTCCTCCAGTTTCCGGCAGAGCAGGGATGGATAAATGTATAAAGCAAAAATTTTAATTGTCGACGATGAAATGAGTAACTTGATGGCTCTTAGGAAAGTGTTGGAACAGGAGAATTACAAGGTGGCCATTGCTCAAAGTGCGGACCATGGATTGCAGTACTTTGTGAGTGAAGGGGCCGACATTATTTTCACAGACATGCGTATGCCGGGAAAAAGTGGCCTAGATTTACTCCGAGCCGTCCGTAAAAAAAGTACAACCGTCCCCGTAGTTATCCTCACTGCCTTTGGAACCATCGACAACGCCGTGAGTGCCATGAAACTTGGAGCTGTGGACTTTCTAGCCAAGCCGCTCACTCGCAAGAGTATTTTGAAAGCAGTGGAAAACTGCTACCAACAAGTGCAAGCCAAACGCAACCCTCCCCGACAAGAAGAAATTTTACTGGGGAATTGCCAAGAAATTATCAACCTCAAGCGCACCATTCGCATGGTAGCTCCCACCCAAGCCTCTGTTGTGATTGAGGGAGAAAGTGGCACAGGAAAAGAACTGGTGGCCAAGATTCTCCACCAAGAGAGCTCAATGAAAAAACCGATGGTGAGTATTAACTGTGCTGCCATACCAGAAAATCTTTTAGAGAGTGAACTCTTTGGCTATGAAAGGGGGGCGTTTACGGGTGCCAACCAATCCAAGCCCGGTTTGTTTGAGCTGGCCCATAATAGCACTTTATTTTTTGACGAAATTGGAGAAATGCCCCTAAAGTTACAAACAAAACTTCTTCGGGTGCTTGAAGACGGTGCTTTCTTTCGCTTGGGTAGTGTGGAACCTTGTCAAACCAAGGTGCGTATTGTGGCTGCCACCAATGCCAATATACAAGCTCTTATCGCTCAAAACGCTTTCCGCAAGGACCTATGGTATCGACTCAATGTAATTTGCTTAACCATACCTCCACTAAGAGATAGAGGAAACGATGTGCTTTTCCTAGCTGATCATTTTTTAAAAAGAACCGCAAAAAAATACAAACGAACGGATATTCATTTTTCCGTCGACGCGATCAAAGTAATAAAAAGCTACCACTGGCCGGGGAATATACGCGAACTCTCCAATGCAGTGGAACGATCCGTGGTAATGACATCTGGAAATAGCATTGAAGTGCCTGTGCTACGAATCTTACAAAGCACAAACTCATCCTACTTAAATGAACCCCTTACCATCCCCATGGGCACGAGCTTAAAAAGTATTGAATCCACTGTAATCCACAAAACCTTGGAAGCCATGGACGGAGATAAAAACCGAACCGCTAAAGCCCTTGGCGTAAACCTCCGAACCATATACCGCAAACTGCAAGAGAATCCTCCACAGGCAGATAATTGAAGAGTTATTGTAATAAAAATTAAGCTTGGGTTAAACAAAAAAAAAATGCCGATTTCGTCAGAGGGTGACGAAATCGGCATTTTTCTATATACATTTGGTGTATAGAGAATTTTTTTTAGTTCTTCTCTTCGATGTATTGTAGAATAGCTGCTTCCAAGTTTTCTCTGCTGGTTGTGAAGCTTTTCGTTTTCATCACCTTATCAGCAATAGCAGCTGCAGTAAGAGCGAAATTGTTAGTAGCCATAGATTCCTTTATAGCACTTTCAATGTCGTTCATGTCCTCTTCACTACGAACGCCTACAGAAGCAAAGAATGCTCGTGTGTCTGCGCCTGTAAGACTAGTGTCAACTACTTTCTTATGGAATGTAGCTATGGTTAGGGCCATACTTTCTGAATCTTCTTGAGTCAAGCCAAGACTTCTCAACTTGTCTGAATATACAGCTACTGTCAGACTTCTTTCCATAGCGGCCATTCCAGCAAGATCCTTCGGAAAACTACCTCCAACTACATTGGCAGGTAGGTTATAGCAAAACCCAGCTGCAGTACAGTGTAGGTATTGGTCGATTGGGTAGCTGTGTGGCGGCGTCGGCGTGCCGTCGTACATTGGGTTATCCATTTTCGTAACTTCCGTTAAGGGTAAGAGACTTCTATCATTGTTGTCCCAAGCGTTTGTTCTAGCAGCATGGCCAGAAGTGGTTCTATTCAGAACATAGTATTGCCCACTTGCACTGTCCTGAAGAACTTGCTTCCACTTCCCAGCGGTAGCCCCCCGCCCGTTCAGTGCTTCCCAATAAGGTTGTCCTTCCGCATTTTTTGGATGCTGATAGCCCTCCTTACCTTCTACTGATTCTAGACCAACTGACATTAGCCAACTAGTGAATTCAGCACCTCTTTCACCTCCAGCAGTCCTAGGGCTACCACCACCGCCGTCGCCGCCAGAAGAACAGGCACCTAGTCCAATAATTAGAGCAAGTCCCCATAAGGTTGATGTTATTGTTTTTATTTTGTTATTATATGTTTTCATTTCATTTCCTTTCGTTTTGTTAATGTTGTTGTTTTTGCTCCTCTAAATCTGCATTTCACAATGTGTCATTAAATCGGCTGCTTTGTTGTAAGTACCGCGTTGGGCTTCATGTGTCAACAAAAAAATGAATTTATTGCAATATTTCTTTATCTCCGAATTGACTCACAAAAAAAATCACCAAAATAGCTTTGAGAACAGTGAGTTACGGTTAATTGATTTATAGCGCAATTCCGGGAAATATAACTGCAAGATTAACAGACCAAAGAGGTACATTATGAACAAACAAGCCGTAACACAATATTTACTAACAATAGCGGATTCTTACTGCAATAGCCTCAAGAGAGAAAAAACGAGAATACTGGATGAGAGGTCATGAAGGTCACTGAACCGCAAGCAGCTTATCAGATGCCTGCAAAAGGGTTCAGAGAGTATCATAAGGGGACGGGGTTTCGGGAGGAGATTCCCCGTCCCCCAGAGGGCTTCTTAAGCCCTATATTCAAAAATTATGGAAGAGGATGGGCTGTCCCTGCGCTCTAATCATGCAGGCAAGTTTACCGTAAGAATGAGATTGCTTTGTGGAATAAAAGAACTCAATCCTTTTGTCCTGAAAAGCGAAATGGACAAAAAACTAGACCAGCTTTTTTTATTATTGTAGCGGTCTAAGAATGGAAAGGTGGCACGGGTTCAATGCGACGCTCCTTGGTCTGCTTTCATTATCCCGAGTTCGACGCATCATAGAGAATTTCACCCTGCTAATTTTTTTAAGTAGCTGAAATTATTTCAAATTTAATTTTTTTTCTGAAAAGTCGAATTGTAGTGCCTCAATCCATTGTAAGGCATGTTGGTACTGCACATAATGATGAAGAGTTAAAAGACCTCTTACATCTTGCTGCAACCATTAAATGTCGTATGGAGGAAGAAAAACAGCCCAGTCTACCCATATTCACGCCAGAGCAATTGGTAGAGCGACATTCCTATAAAGAAACAGATAAGTCGATAAAAGTAGATTTAAAAAAGCTCAGGGAAGAGCAGCGATTTAATGAAGGAGTTCCAGAAGTATTTGGCGCTTTATATAAACAATTAAAGTTTGATTTTGTTTTTACAGGAAGATTTGCCGAAACAAATAATGCTATTTTAAAAAGCTGTGTTTTAGCGAGATTGGCAAATCCATCCAGCAAGCTGAGGACATCTGAACTCTTAGAGGAGGATTTTGGCGTAAAATTACCAGTAGAAAAGATTTACAGAATGATGACTCAACTAAGTAAATCTGCAGGGCAGAGGCTCCGAGATTTAGTCAGGGAGTCCACGTTAGATTTATTACATCAAAAAGTTGATATTCTTCTATTTGATGTAACTACTCTCTACTTTGAGAGCTTTACTCCTGATGATTTAAGGAATTTTGGATTTAGTAAGGATTGTAAGTTTAAGGAAACTCAGGTAGTGCTAGCACTTATCACAACACCCAAGGGGCTGCCTATTTCGTATGAGGTTTTTCCAGGTAACACGATGGAAATGAAAACATTGATTCCGTCTATTAAAAAATTAAAAGAGAAATACACGCTTAATGATATTGACTTTGCTGCAGACAGAGGGATGTTCTCTGATCAAAATTTGAGCGAACTCGAAAGAGAAAACCTGCGGTATGTTGTGGGGGCAAAGCTCAAAAATATGTCAAAAACAATGAAGGAGAATATTCTCCAAATTAATAAAAATAATGAAAATAATAGCTTTAAGACGACAGATCTGGACTATAAGGGACGGAGGCTTGTTATAAGCTACTGCCCCTTCAGGGCATCAAACGATCGCAAGGCACGAGAAAGACTTGTGGATAGAGTAAAAAAAATAGCTGATAAGGATGGCCAGATCGAGGTTAAAAAATTGGTTAAAAACAATGGGACTAATAAATTTTTAACATTTGAATCCAAAAGAAGTGCAGTGATCGATGATAAAAAAATTAAATCTTCCGAGCAATGGGATGGAATAACAGGCTATATTACCAACTCCAAGCAATCAGCAGTAAGTGTTATTAAAAGGTATCGGTCCCTTTGGGAAATTGAAGAATCATTTAGAATAAATAAGCACGACTTAAAAGTCCGCCCAATCTATCACAGGATGCCGTATAGGATTGAGGCTCACCTTGATATATGTTTTTTAACCTATGCCTTAGCTAGGCAATTGAGCTATCGCTATGAAGTGCAACAGGGGGAGAGAATAAGCTTCAACCGAATAAGAGATGAACTCCTGAGAGTCCAAGCATCAGTTCTTGTAGACACAGAAACGAAAAAAAGATATGTGGTTCCATCAAAAGCATCTCCAGCAGCAAAGAAATTATACCAAGTAATGGGCATGAAGCGTTCGCTTGTTCCCTATGAAATAGAGTAAACGTAGTGCCTCACGCCGCACTAAATCATCGCTCCCAGAGCTGCTCTTCAGCTTTGACGCGTCGAACTCAGGATGCGACGCTCCTTGGTCTGCTTTCATTATGAGTTAATTACGATGTCTATCGAATAGGTAGAAATTTAAGGGTTTTTTTGCGATTCTCTGCGCAATAAAAGACAAAGGCCATGCTTTTTCCTTCCCATGATGCCGAATCTAAGGCAGAGCAGCCCTCTGGGATATGGAGGTTAAAGCGAGTGGGAGCATATAGTTTACCATTTTTATCTATTGTTAAAAGGAATAGGTGCTTTTTGGTAATAGGAGAGTAATCTACCTCAAAAGCTGGGCGTAGTGGTTTATCTTTTCCTCCAAAGAAAGAGAGACTAATCGTTGAGTGGAAAAAGAAGCCGGGCAGAAGAGAGGATTTAACCAAAGGAAAACGGCTATAGACCGGCTCTTTTGAATCAGAGGCAGCTAGTAGAACAAGTCCATCTGTTTCCTCAAAGAGGCTATAGGTTGAGTTTTTAGAGGTAAATGTAGCAAGATGGGATTGAATTCTTCGCACTAGCAAATCTTCAGAGATTTTAAGGAGCTCACTACCTGGGCGCAATTTATAGTTGGAGTCCCAAACAGAGGTAAAGCCCAATTCTAAATTTTGGATTTGGTACATTGCTAATGGCATGCCATATTTAAAATTTCTATCTGTAAATTCAATGACGGGTTCACCTGAAGATCCATAAGAGCATAAATCAGGAGAGACAGATTTGATGTTTTCTACCGTCCGGTTTTGTAATCCATGATATCCTGTACTTAGTATATAGCAACCGTCTTTAATAACCCGAAATAATATATCTGTAGTTCCCGTATCAAAATCCTTACTAGGTTGTGGGAGTATTTGTAGAATCTTACCACTTCTGTAAAAATCTAGGTTTAGTTTTTCTTTAATATTTCTTTTAAATAATGCATTTTCAAAAGCATAAAAATTCATCCATCCATGCTTATTGGGGTCAAAGTCCAAATAATAAATTCGTTTTTGGTATTTTTCCGGCTCCTCGTTGGAGAAAATAGAATTTGCTCTATCCGAATTTATTAATCTTCCTTTAGTATGAAATATAGGTAGGGCAATATGTCTGCCATTATCTAATTCTTTTTTATAAAAAGAGAAAAACTCATAAGGAGATTCTACGTTGACAGGTGAACTATAGGTTTGTTGGTTTAGCAAGGGTGAGAAGTCATGTTTCACAAAGCTATACTGTACAGATTTTATTACCTTATTGCGATTTCCAGCTTCCACCCTCTCTGGATGAGCGGAAATTACAAGGTAATCGAGCTTACCGTCATAGTTTAAATCTATGCGCATGATTCTAATAAGCAAAGATGCATTAGGAATTTCAATAGTATTTGCTCTTTTTATTTTATTATCCAATAATCGAAAAACATGAATTTTTAAATATTTTTCATTTTCCCTTAAAGGTTCTTCAATCATGTATTCAGGTTTCGTATTGATATCACCTAAATGGGCATGAATGGTTTTTGGACTCACATCTCTCATATCTTCTCTTGTTTCCCATTCGGTTGGGTATACAAGCGGAAAGGAAATCAGACTGGTGTCCTTTTCTATATTTCGAGATATATCCACTCGATGGGAAAAACTCCCTTGCGATTTACCGTTTGCCCATAGAGAGACGTCAAAAGAAAAGTGACTTCCTTCATCTATTTTTTTAATATTCACAGAAACAGGGAAGGAGAATTCCTGAGACTCTGGATTGGAAAAATTAAATTCTTTTTGAGTGAATGTATAGTTAGGTGTATGGCTTTTTAGTCTCACTCGAATATTTTTTGCTTTTTTCCATAGGCTTTTTATTTTTATATTCAATGGAGACGTTTTTATCGTATGACTGTTTTCCATAAAAAAGCGTAATGTGCCCAGCCCCTTAAAGTCTGGACGAACCACCACTTGTTCTTCTGCCTCTACTGCCTGCCATATTCTCGGTGTTCCATCTAAGACAGGCTTATTGCCTACTCGCTTATGGGCCGAGACAATTAAACGAGCTCGCAGTTCATTGCTTGAAATATCTGGATAAATACTTTTCAGTATGCCTGCCATACCTGAAATAATGGCTGTGGCTTGAGAGGTTCCAGAAAGGATATTATAGTTATTTTGTACATGGAAGAATCGAGTACTAAAAGAACTCTTTGGATAGGTGCTTAAAATTTCCACACCAGGGGCAGTGAAATCCACATGTCCGCCGTAGTTGGAAAATTTAGCAACAGCACCAGTTATGGATGTGGCTCCCACACAAATCACACTATCGTATGCGCAGGGAAATATTTGAGTATCATGAGCACTGTTGCCAGCAGCTGCTACAATAGTAATGCCCTTCTCAACTACTTCTGCAAAAGTTTTTTGCAGAATTTTGGATTCCAGAACAGCGGGCCACCCAAAACTAAGATTGATTATATCCACGTTACGATGAATAGCATAGTACATGGCTTGAATAAACCGGTCGGTAAGTAGTACTTTCTCTTTGTTTTCTTTGCTGTCAATAGGAGAGCTGTATTGAAAGACTTTAATGGGAAGTATTTTAATTTTACTTGAAATTCCAGCGATGCCTTCATTATTATTTATTTGAGCTGCAATAATTCCGGCTAGGTGAGTTCCATGACCGCTGCTATCGGAAACATCATTTTTTCCCCCCACCCCTTTATAAACAAAATTCCAGCCCATGCAATCACCAGGATAATCTTTGCCATATTTTTCAGGTTTAGGATTTGCAGGAATACTTCCATCACTGGTGCATTCATCCTTCTTTTTTAAAATCGAATTCTTCAAATCCGGGTGATTTACATCTATCCCACCATCTACTACAGCAACAATAACCTCTCTTTTACTAAGTGCTTCCAATTTTTTCATTTGCTTCCACCAATCACCTAGGCTTGAACTTGAAGATATACCCACATCCTCTGGATCTTCGCATTGAAAGGTATTTTTTAATTTACAGCTTTCTGTATAAAGATTGATGTCGTCAATGTCCCGGTCGAGTGTCTGACCTATATTTTTAAGGTACCATTGATAACCAAAAAAAGGGTCAGATACAGGATATTTCAAATTTTGTATGGGATTAATAGTAGAAATTTTTATAGGCAATTTAATATTAAGATCGACCAGCTCTACATCACTTAAGCTTTCTAGCTTTTTTATGTCAGCCTCATTGTTAGATTTCAAATGAAGTGCAGCTATTCGACTAAAGTAAGTGTTAGGGGAAGCATGAGGTATCAGTTTTTTCACACTTTTTACAAATGGAAGCTCTTGAATTTTTAATAGGGTTTTATTAGATGGAGTGGAACGAAATAAAACGATATGGCTTGGAGGAACGGGTGCCGTAGTGGCTAGACTCAATTGAGCACAGCAAAAAAAAGTAACTATGAAAAAAATATTTCTCATTATCATAAAAACTCCAATAACCAAAGAGCAAAGAACTCTCCATGAGACATTTTTGATGCTTGTAATAGAAAATTAGAAGGACCTTGTACCATTTTGGAAGAAACACGACCTCTACTATTACCTAAAATAGACTCGTATGCAGATTCATCTCCCTCTCGAAAACCTGTAATCCTGGGTTGGACATAAATATTTTCCATCCCTCCTGCAAAAGCAGCAAGCCCATCTAGATTCGTATGTCCTGATAGAAAATCGATTGTCTTGAGGGCATAATTGGCAGCGGCCTCAGCGTCTCCAGATTTTACGCTACGCTGGTACTTAGCTTTCATATATTGAAGCTTTCTTAAAGGATTGACTCTACGAGTAATCATATCTGCTGCTGGGTTGGTTATTCTGCAATCATATTGAACGCTATTCCAACATTTTCCGTGTTTTTTGAATAGGCGCCTTAAATCTTTCTTGGGCATGTTCATAATATTTAGGATAGATTTTTCATAAAGATTTACATTAACAACGAAGCTGTACAATTGTATATTTTCCACGTCATTGAATCTCTTTAGGTCAAAAACGTCATAAGAGAATTGCTTATTAATATTTTTGATTCTTTTCAATATATCCTTCTTATCTGTTTCCCATCCTCTCCATCGGTGTTCCAACCTCACATAAGGATTTTCTAAAAAATTTTTACCACTGTGTTCTTCGTTGACAATTGCCTCCAAAACACTTGTATGGGTTTGGGAGCTTCCATAGAGGGTATTTCCCGGGTCGCCATTATTTTGGATTTTTAATGAAATATCTGATTTCAGCCATTTGTTTAAGATGCTGCTAAGTGCATTAATTGCCATAGTGCTGGGATCTTTACCTACACGCCCTCCCATGTTTGCTCGTATGATCTTCCCTTTTTGACCGTTTGGTCTTTCCACATCTATCAATGCTTGATTCCTGAGTTTTTTAGAGGTGAAATATAGAAAATTAAAAGAACTCACCGTTTCAGATACTTTGTGTCGAATCTTCCAAGGGTTTTGCCAAGTACGGAGTAACTCTAAAGACCCATTAAAAAGAATGGCACGTAGAGCATGGATATTCTCCATGACTTTTTTATTCTTCTTCATTTCTGGTTCAATATTTAATTTATAGTGATCTATGGACGCAGTACCATAAGGCATTTTACGGACATTAAATTGAAGGATACTCACATCAAGAGCCTTAATACCGAATCCAAAACTGAATTTTAAAGCATTTCCGGTGTCATCGTAAATATGGATTGAGTTTTTGCTCTCTTTATAAATATGAAGACGGGAAATAATAGTCTCTGTGGCTCGTACTTCCGCATAAATTCTAAGTAAGTTTCCCGGGGAATACGAGGGGTTTAATCTAGCATAAGCGCCAAATCGGTCAGAAATAATAAAAGATTCTCCGCTCTTCATATTTTTATGGAAAAGAGACATCGCCTTCTTAATTTTCTTTTGTTTTTCCTCATCTTCTACTTCGTCAAAATTCCCGTCTAGGAGGTCGTCAAATATCTCAGCATACTTATCCTTAACCATGGGTACGAATAGGTTTTTAAAAGGACTTTTCATAGCTTGCTTAACACTGGTGACAGGAGTTAAATGAGTATATACTTTGGAATAAAATCCGTTCGCTCCAGCACTTAAACTCATGTTTTTTGGTAAATCCCCGTAGGCTCCCATAAAAACCCCAGCCTCTAGGGCAACACCAATTGAATCGGCTAACTGAATACGATTATTGGTACCTAAATATTGTCCCACCACTATATTTCTAGAGGCAATGATATTGGCAGAATAATAAGGAGTGGACCAGGTGCTGAAAGGAATTTCTTTGGCTTCTCCTGTCTTTATACTTTCAATTAAAGTATCAAAAAATTTATTATTGAAAGATTCCTGACCTTTCGCTAAAACATTTGCAGGGGGGAGTAAGGTTTCATTTATTTCTAGCATAAGTGCTGAAAGGGCATTACTAATAACCTCTGATGTGAAATAAGCTCTAATCTCACTTTTGGATAGGGGAGATTCAGGATCACCAAATGCAAAACGACTGCCATATCCTTCCCAATTTTCCTGCATTAATTTTCCATTCTTTAAGTTTTTTCCTAAACTAATTTTTGGAGAAAAAGGTATAACTTTTTGTTTAACAAAAGATTGGAGTTCTAATTTTTTTATCAGGTCGTTACGACGGGAAATAATTTTTTCCACCAGAACAGTACTTACCTCTTCAGGAAGATGGGCTGCTTGAACAATCTCCTCAAAATCCTTCCTTGTAAGCTTAGCAACTCTCAGTGCCATCCAATGAACATCAGCTAGGTCTGGCTTTAGACCATTTCTTGCTATTGAATAGGGTAAATGCAAATGACCATCTACAGTTTTCCCCAAGTTCCAGGAAAAAAGATTCACACTCTCAGGTACATCCGTAAGTGCATAGGGCACTTTGAGAGAACGAAAAATTCTTCGCCCCCGGTCTATACGAGAAACATTCATTCCTATGGCAAGATTATATTGCGAACTCTGCGCCATGATAATTCCATCTTGCATTTCTAAATAAGTAGCATCTTCTTTCACTTTCCAATACGTTGTGGTTTCTCCTGTAGATATATTTTCTGTATTACCTTGCTCAATATTTTTAATCCAACGATTTGGAGTTCCCAGTGTATCCTGAGGTACTTTTGTTCCTATATAGTCTGCCAGTATAAAGCGATTTCTCCCAAAGTTCACACGAAAGGATTTCAGGTATGCTATGGGGGGAACGCTATAGCCCAACTTCCTTAAAATTGCCATTCGAAGTAAAATACTATGAACTTTCTTCCCCAAGAAAATAGTAAATATTTTTTCTGAACCATTTGGCTGAAATTGTTTTACGGAGAGTTGATGGAAATCGGGAGGACTGGGATCAACCGCTTTTAAATAGGTGAATGATTCTCCTGTTTCCCTTACGCTAAGTGCTGGAGGGGAGATAAAGCCCCGATTTTGCCATATTTGGGAAGACCGAGGTTCTAGCTCAAAAATATCCCAGAACCCTTGAAGCTCCCCTTGCTTGACCTCTTGGATGCTTAGGATCTCCTTATTATAGGTGAGATCTGTAGCAGGTGGACGAAATATATGCTCTTCATCTTCAAGAGGAATATAGTCGGGCATTTTGGAAAGAGGGGATGCTTCGGCACTGTTCGTATACACAAACCCAAGTAATAGGGCGAATATAAAGTATTTTTTAAAATTCATAATCATATTAAAACTCTCTTTCCTTTCTGACAAGATGCACTATAGCATGGAGATTTTAATATTGCAATGCATTTATTGCATAGTATCAAAATTCGCGAATTGACTCATAAAAAACGTCACCAAAATGGCCTTGAGAACAGTGAGTTACGGCTCGGTTGACTCACAACACAATTCCAGGGAAAATATAAATACAAAATTAACAGACCAAGGAGGTACATTATGAACAAACAAGCCGTAACACAATATTTACTAGCAATAGCGGAGCTTTACCGCAATAGCCTTAAGAGAGAAAAAACGAGAATACTGGATGAGGCCGTGAAGGTGTGTCCGCTAAACCGTAAGCAGATCATCAGACGCCTGCAAAAGGGTCCAGAGAGCATCATAAGGGGAGGGGGTTCTGGGAGGAGATTCCAGTACCCCCGAGGGCTCCTTAAGCCCTATATTCGCAAATTATGGACGAGGATGGGCTATCCCTGTGCTCTAATCATGCAGGCAAGTATGGAAGAGTGGCTAGAGTATTTGCCTGTTGATATGAACTTTCCTAGCGCTATAAAAAGAAAGCTTTTGCAGATGAGTGCCTCTACTGTAGGCAGATTTTTAAAAGAAATTAGAGGAGATAGAAATAAAGGAAAAAGCACCACTAGACCTGCTAGTAGTTATCTGAAGAGCAAGGTTCCCATAAATACATTGGGCTTTCGACCCGAAGAACCAGGATACTTGCAGGCAGATACGGTGTCTCACTGTGGAACAAATGTAGGCGGCTTATACGCCTCTACCCTTACCACTACAGACGTATATTCCTCTTGGACAGAGAATAGAGCTATTCTAGGAAAAAGGGCGCATAAGGTTAGTCAGAAATTCTATGAAATTCAAAAGGAATTGCCTTTTTTAATAATAGGAATAAATACAGACTCTGGAACAGAGTTTATCAACAATGAAGTGGTAAATTTTATGAATAGCAATGGCAGGAGAATTAATTTTACTAGGTCCAGGCCTTATCGTAAGAATGACAATTGCTTCGTGGAACAAAAGAACTTTACCCATGTAAGAGAGCTTATGGGCTACGACAGGATAGAGGATAAAGCTCACATAGATTTGATGAATGATATTTATATAAATTACTGGAACCCGTTAAAAAACTTTTTTATTCCGTGTTTGAAATTGAAGGAGAAGTATAGAGAAAAGTCTAGAGTGATAAAAAAGTACCATAAAGCACAAACGCCCTTTAATTGGCTAATGAAATCGGATGCTCTGTCCGAGGAGTATAAAAGGAGATTAAGAAAAAGAAAAAAAGAACTCAATCCCTTTGTCCTGAAAAGCGAAATGGACAAAAAACTAGACCAGCTTTTTTTATTATTGCAGCGGTCTAAGGACCCTAGTTTTTCTTTATATTTTTGCGAAGCTCGATAATGTCCCCGTTGGTAGCATCCACCCTAGCCTCGTACACACCTTGAGTGAATTGATAAATAAGGGAAACTCGCCCAGATGAGGCATAGGAAATACGAAGTCCACCGTTCTCTGGACCAATTTTAAAACTCACATTAGAGTACTTTGTTTTTAGTGCATTTTTGGCAATAGAGGCAGCTACTTCGATTTCAATCTTTTGCTTCGGGATTTGTGTATCAGCAAGGATTAGATTACTACTTATTAACGCTTTTTCTCCATCTTTTCCATATAACTGAATAGTCAAGCGTGCTCCCAAAACAGAAATACCATTAATTTCCTGACGATAGATAAAGATATTTAACGTTGTATTCTCTTCCTCTAGTTTGATTTCTTTTAGATTAATATTTGGAAGTCTTTCCTTATACTGTTCTAAGATTTCTTTGCCCCTCTCTTCACTTTGTTCTTCTGGTGCACTTGAGGCTAGCTTTCTTTCCAGTTGGTGCCGGCGCCGCTTTTGTTGTTGGGCTTGGTTTTGAGGAACGGAAACAGACCTGTGAGCTTTTAGTATGGGGATAGAAGACGTGGGCAACTCACCTTCCCTTTGATAATTACTAATAAAAAAGCTTACTGCTCCAGCGAGTACAATGATAAAAAACAATAAAGGTACGTTTGAGCGCATATTTCTCCTATCTATTAAATTGTATCATTTAATTGGGTGGCTCCACCACAGTTACACTGAAATTTATATCCTTTTTATGACCGCTCATGGAGGTGATTTTTGTAGTGAAATCTTTTACCCCAGCACTGGTAAATTTCATAAGGAAAATGGCATCGATGGAGTTCTTGACTGTAAAATCTCTTCCAGCATTGTCAAAAGTATCCACAAAGTCGGCACCACTCCCATCCAGTCGAAAATAAGTTCCAATTTCACCACCAACGGGAATTTCTACACCGTTAGAAAGACCAGTCGTAACAAGAGTGCTTTCTACTAAACCTAGAGCACCAGCACTGGACTCCGGATTGAGTAAAACAAGGGTTACTTTGTTTGTATCGCCTGTGTAAAAGAAAGCAACAGGGTCGCCATCTGCATTTCTATCTTGAGTACATGTATCAAAGTCAAACACACCGTTTTCTATGCTACATGTTAATATATACATAGGTTCATGTTCACTATTTGTGCTTAGCTGGAAAGTCTCAAGAGAGTCATTTTCTCGTAAAAGCCCCTTGTCTGTAAAAGTTTTTTTGATTGTATTTATTTGAACTGTTGTTAAATCCTGCGCTATAGCAGCCGACTCCATAGCCGGGTATACATGCTTATAGTAAAGGGGGGATGCAGTTAGTGCTGTTAACGTTCTATACACTAACTCGTCAGTAATAGTTGCTCCCAGTTCTGTTCGGATTTCCCATAAAACCTCTGTAAGGGGTTTGGAATCGCGGTGAACTTTATCTACTATAACTTCCGGGTAGTGGTTGTCGGCTAAAGCATTACGGACATCCAAGTGTTTGGTACGGCAATCTTCATCAGCCTCACTGGGAGTAAGAGCGTTGAAAATATTTGTATAGGCATCCACTCCATCAAGAAACCAGCTAGCCAAAGCGCTAGGGCTGTTGTTGATGGTGTGAGCCCAATAATCTGCGAGAGACTCATCAATGGCACCAGCTTCTGCTGAGGAACTTAGTCGATCGTATGTATTTGCAGAGTGATTCAAACGATGTCCCGCTTCGTGAACGATAGCATCAGCATCATCGGATGCCCAAACTAAGCTAGTGGAATCTAGTGTTTTTGTTTCTACACAACCCTTTCCGTTCAGTTTATAGCCAAATGTGGAAGTGGACGTTACTCCAAGGCACATATATCCATTTGTGCTTATCCATGCGCCATTCAAAAATTTGCAATTTGCGTTGATAGTAAGATCTTTAAAGCTCCCTCCCAATTGAGCAACTCTATCTCTTAGCACATTTGACCAATAGTAAGCATTGACTTGACGAAACTCTGGACTATCTAATGAATAGCTACTTAAATCATCATGGGTTTTGACAAGACTGCTGGGAAAGAAACTAAAGGTTGTGCTCATTTTTACGAATTCATTTTTTAAATTACAACTGCCATCTGTTCGTATTGTAAGCTCCCTGCCACTTAGAACGGATAGGTCAGAACCCACACTAATTGTACTATCTTCAGCCCTATTGGGATCCGTACCTAAGGACACACGACCAAGCTGAGAACTTTGGCAACTATCAGTACTTCCATCATTAAAATTTTCAGAACAACCATTGAGGAGGAAAATCATGAGAAACATAGTTCTAAAGGGTGCTGCGAAGATAGCTAAATATTGTTGCCACATAAACCCTCCTTGAAGCATCACTCATTGGATGGGACCACCACGGGTGGAGCCACCACAGTTATACTAAAATTTAAATCCTTTTTTTGACCGCTCATGGAGGTAATTTTTGCAGTAAAATCTTTTACCCCACCACTACTGAACTTCATAATAAAAATGGCAGGCTTAGTGTCAGAGACGCTAAGATTTTTCCCAGCCCCTGGAAGAGTATCTATAAAGTCGGATCCACTCCCATTAAGTCGAAAATAAGTTCCAACTTCACCACCAACAGGAACCTCCACACCTTCAGGAAGCTCACTCGTAACAAGAGTGCTTTCTATTAAACCTAGAGTGCCGGCACTGGATTCTGGATTGAGTAAAATAAAAGTTATTTTTTCTGGAGAGCCTGTGTAAAAGAAAGCAGCGGGATCGCCACTTGTATCTTTCTCTCGAGTACATTTCGAAGCTTGAATCACATTGTTTTTAATTTCACACATCCATATATATATAGGGTAATGATGATTCTTTGTGCTTAATTGAAAGCTCTCAAGAGAATCATCCTCTCGTAAAAGTCCTTTATCTTTAAAAGTTTTTTTGATTATATTTATATTATCTGTTGTTAAATCCTGTGCTATGGCAGCCAATTCCATAGCCGGGTATACATGCTTATAGTAAAGACGGGATGCAGTTAGTGCTGTTAACGTTCTATACACTAACTCATCAGTAATAGTTGCTCCCAGCTCCGTTCGAATTTTCCATAAAACCTCTGTAAGGGGTTTGGAATCGCGGTGAACTTTATCTACTATAACTTCCGGGTAGTGGTTATTGTCTAAAGCATTTCGGATATCTGGGGAAAACAAAATGTTACAACTAAAACTAGCATTATCAGTAAGAGCATTGAAAATACCCGCATAGGCATCCACTCCATCAAGAAACCAGCTACTCAAAGCGCTAGGGCTGTTGTTGATGGTATGAGCCCAGTAATCTGATAAAGACTCATCAATGGCACCAGCCTCTGATGAGGAGCTTAGTCGATCGTATGTGCTTGTGAAATGGTTCAAGCGATGTCCTGCCTCATGGATGATAACGTCAGCATCGTCAGATGCCCAGACTAGACCAGTAGATTTTAAAGTGCTTACCTCTATACAAGATTCTTCGTTTAGTTTATAGCCAGGCGTGGAAGTGGACGTTACTCCAAGGCACATATATCCATTTGTGCTTATCCATGCGTTATTCAAACGTTCGCAATTTGCGTCGATAGTAAGATCTTTAAAGCTCCCTCCGAATCGACTAACTCTATTTCTTAGCACATTTGACCAATGGTAAGCATTGACTTGACGAAACTCTGGACTATCTAATGAATAGCTACTTAAATCATCATCGGTTTTGACAAGACTGTTGGGAAAGAGACTAAGAGATGTGCCCATTTTTATGGATCCATTTTTCAAATCACAGTTGCCATCCGTCTGTACTGTAACCTGCTGACCGTGTAGACCGGATAGATCAGAACCCACACTAATTCCACCCGCCTCAGCCCTAGGATCCGCACCTAAGGACACACGACCCAATTGAGAACTCCGACACTCAGAATCTGAACAGCCATTAAGGAGGAGAAGAATGGTAAGTTTGAATACAGTTCTAAACGGCAGGGTGATACATTCAAAATACTTTACCATACACCTTTTATTATACACTGCGCAATAAATAATGGAAAGAGGAAATCCAGAGATCTATGAAAATAGCTTTTGGATCATAAGCTTTACACGCTAGAGGATTTTTTTTGACTTAGTAAATGAATAAACCGTTACCGTGTTCTGGAAAAAACAAAGGGATAGGACACTTCAACAATGCCGCCGCCAAGTGGTTTCGGAAAGCGTATGCTTTTTATAACCTTTACCAAACATCGTTCCACGGGTCTATTATTGAGGCTCGATGAAGTAACGGTAGCTCTACTCACTCGTCCAGAACCCTGAATAAGAAAGCGAGTGCTCACACGCCCCTCAAAGGATGGACCTTTTCCAGAGAGTTGTTTTTCATAGCAATAGCGGATTTGCTCGAAGTAGGTTTTAATAATTTCATTAATTGTGTTTTGATCAAGTCCACCTAAAATGACCACTTCCGTGCTTTCTTCATCACCCACTAAAGATTGAATACTACTGCCTTTAAAGTTCCCGCCAGAAGCAATGGTACCAGTCTTCTTTCCCGTTTTTCCCACACTCAGTGAATCTGTACCAAGCTTATCAAATCCAAACCTTTTCTTTTGAGTGCCTTTGCCTGTATCAATGTTTGCAATTCCAGTGTCACTATTATCAATAAAGCCCTGGAAAGGACGTATTTTTTTGGATGCAGATTTAATTACATTTCCTCGTGGTCCAGCTGATTTTAAAATATTGCTCAAACCCTGCGCTAGGGTCTGAGTCTTACTCCTACCTCGAGCACCTTTACTTCTAAGATTAGAGCCACTCACAGAATTGGATGGTACTTTATTATCTCTTTCTCTCTGCGACTTTGCAAAGTTTGTTTTTTCTACCTTGTTCGTTTGCTTATTTTCGGGCTCTGTGTTTTTTGTTCTCTTTTGGGTAAGTTTTTTTCCAGCAGGCGGTTCTTTTGTTGGTGACTTCACATAATTTGGTAGACTTTTTACTAACTTAGGCTTCTTTTCAGTCGGTTTTATAATTCTTTTTACTGATTTAGGTTTCTTTTGGACCGGCTTTGTAACTTCTTTTATTTTATTTTTCAAAATTTTAGTTGGTCGCTTGGCTCTCACAGGCCTGAAAATAATATTAGTAATTCTTGGTGGAAGTTCTTCTATGGGCAATGGCGGAGGCACTTCTCTTGTAACAGCAGTAACAATCAAGGCAGATGTTAGGGCTAGTGAAGTCAAAAATGTACGGAAAAATAAAACGTCTTTTCGCATGGATGCTCTAGTAATCAATGCTGGCGGAGCTGGTGTGAAGCTGATAAATAAAGTTATATCTTTAATTTCTAATTTTATTAGGTCATTTTTCTTAATTTCTTTTTCATATAGACTGGTTGGGTTTTCTTGCTTCTTCCTAAGCTCATCAATAGTACTCATGGATTTCCCAGAACGAATTATGCCATTTATATTATTAGTGAGTGCCAAGACGTACTTATTATCTTCAAAGCGTATAAAGGGAAGATTCTTGTATATGGTGGGGATTAGGAAGTCGCCTCCTGGCTCCTCTCCTATATATATTTCTTCTTTATCCACATAGTTTTTTACATCTAGTATGGTTTTTCCCCAGTACATTATTATCTGTAGAGAATGGGTATTTTTACTCTTTTTAAAAATTCTAATGGTCTCTTTTTCATCAATCTGCGTATACTCAGAGGCAGCAGAATATATTTTGGGTCGAGCAGGAATTCCTTTCTTTTTTTGAGTTGATGGCGCAGCACTTAATGCTATTTTTGTAAATCCTATTTGAATTTCATCATCAGGATAATTTATCTCATGGGAAACAACCTTTTTTCCATTTACAAATATGCCTGTCTTGCTTGCCATATCATAAATGGAAATATTTCCTTTATCATCTTTTTCCAATATGGCATGGATGTTAGACACTGAATTTTCTTTTATGCAGATGTCGCAGGAATTGGCAGAGCCTATAGTGGTTCGCTCATTTTTAATCGGATAAATATTTTCATGCTTATTTCCACGCTTATCCTTATAAACAGATATATAGATATCTCCTTCTTGGGAATGAGTGGGAGGAGAATTTTTTCTGACTTTATCTTTTTTGTTATTCATATTGCTGTTATTTTACATTTTATTTCAATAAAAGTGTGTCCCGTATCATTTCTTTATGAAAATTTCTCCTAAGTCGAAATAAACTTCGAAAATTCTTTTGTATTGGGATCACCACATACACACCTTCCGGATTGGATTCCCTGCCTTCTATTATGGCATCAGAGAAATTGAATCTTGTTTTTTTCCTATAAATTATTTTCTTCCTTGCTTCTGCGCCGTCGGGCAAGAAAAGAATGAATATACCCATAGTTAAGAAAATAGTTAGTATTTTTTTCATACTTTACCTCACTGTTATTCTTTCCAAAAATCTAATATTAATTTTGCGTACTCATTTTTGCTGGAAAGAGAGATAAGTTCATCCTTTGCGTCCTCTGTTTTCCCTTTCGCTAAATCATATATGGCCTCTGCAAAATCTCCGTTTATACCGTCACCAAAATTTCCATCTGTAATAGAATAAGCTCTATGGGGTTTTCCCATAGCTAAATAGGAAAGCGCTAGACTTAGTTTTACTTCATCATCATCAGGAGCCTGTGTTTCTAGTTTTTTGTATATGGCGGATGCACGTCTCCATAAGGCACTGGATTTATACAAGCGACCAATATTCTTCTTTATTGTAATGTTGAGAATATCCCTATTTAAAATGCTCTGGAACCCAACAAAAGCATTCTGTAAGTCTCCTGCCCTTGCATCCAAGAAAGCTAAATTGTTTATCGCAGGAATTGAGGATTTATTTATCTTTATGGCTTGCTTGTAAAAAATACCGGCAAACATTGTCTCTTCTTTTATGGCGTGATAATTTCCTACCGCAATAAGAGCAGGCACATTGCTTGGATTCTTAGATAGTATCTTTCTAAATTTTCCCACATTTCCTTTTGATCCCAATATCCATTCCTTTGTATTCCAGCTTGATATGGTTTCTATTAAAGGAAGATTATTTTTGCTAGGAGATTGTACGGCATTGGCAATTATAATTTTAGCCATGATAGGAGATATTACTTTGAGAGAAGCTCCTTTTTTAGAGGCAAGCGCTAACGTTTGTGCAATTTCTCTATCCATGGGTTTTACAATGGAATGTAGCTGTGCTCGAAATTTTGCCTTTTCTTCTTCTGTATAATTTTTTGGGGTAGGCGAATTTAGAAGCGCTTCTTTGAAATGCTTGTAAATCTTAGCAATACGAAAAAATGCTTCCATGGCCCATTTTCCATCCGAGTTACTGATAACATTTAAGTATTTTGATTTTAATTGACCTAAGTATTTTAGCTTCAACTCCACGTCACGGATAAGTCTTTTTTCTGGTAATCGAAGGGATTTGCCATAATAGATTTTCTCTAACGGGGCTAAAAGCAATAATTTGGCTTGAGCAATATAGGGGATGTCCGCACTTCGATTGAGGATTGATCTTTTTATTATTATATTCCAATTTTTCCGAGCATATTTTTTTTCTTTGAACGTATCGTAAATAACACCAAGATGAAAGTGAGCCATAGTACTGTACTTTCCATTGGGAAATATGGATATATATTGCTTGTAATTTTTAGCGGCTTCTTTAACTTGACCTTCCTTGCGATGAATATCAGCTTTTTTATAGATGAAAATTTCAGCTATGCCTCTAGCACCGTTAATTTTTTTATAAGCTGCTTTTGTTATCTTCTTTATATTAGAAAAGGCACGCTTTTTTTGTCCGAGAGCTAATCGGATAAGCGTTGCTTTTTGTATAACACCCATGCTTAATTTTTGTATGCTTTTTTTCTTTTTCTTTAAACTATTTTCCCCTAGCGCAAAGTAAGATTCATAATCATCGCAAGCCTCCTCATATTTTCCAGTGAGAAACTTCCTGTCATAAATGGAGAGTATTTTTTTTGCATAATCGATATTATTAGGAAAAGCTTTATTTATTTTCTTATAAATACGAAGTTCATTTTCTTCATCATTGGCCTTCCCGTAGTTAAGGGCCGCATTATTTAGTGCTTTAAACTGAAAGGACCTCTCTTTGGAGGTAAGAGCTAAACTCTCATAATCTTTTGCAGCTTCCGCATAATTTTTCTTCTTTTCAATACTTTCAATTTTTTTGAAAGATGCACGCTTTTGTATATCCTTTAATTTCTTCTTTAAATTGTTTTTAGCACCGTAGCGCAGCAGCTTCGGTGTTTTTAAATATAGATCTGCCAACGATTTTACTTGCCCCCAATCCCTATCCTCTTCTGCCTGCTTAATCAACAAGGTGGCTGCTTCCACAGCTTGAGGCGTGTTGGGATATTTTTTAATAATAAAATAAGCCTTCTTTTTATATTCAGCCATTCGTTTTTGTTTAAGTAGGAGACCTGCGCTCCTAGCTAGGAATTCAATAGTTTTAGGGCTGTCCGGATAAAGGGAAACATACAAGTTAATCGCTTTGATTAATTTATCTACATTTTTATTGGTTCGATTTTTTCTCTTATCAACATATTTATTAAGAGAGAATATTAAGCTTGTTAAAGCCTCTTTTTTTGTCTTTTTATCTATATTATCTGCTTTTGCAATTATACTAAATTCTTCTGCAGCCCTCCGGTACCATTTTAACTTGGAATAAATTTCACCTAGAAATATATGAATTTTGTGGAGATCTTCTTTAGTTATCTCAGTGGAATAGGCAGAAAGGTATAGTCGATATAGGTTTATGGCATGACGATAATAGCGCTTGGATTTTTTGGATTTATTGCCTATTTTATGAGCCTGAACTGCACGAGACCTCAGTGTGGTGCGGACTGATTCTCGAATAGATCCATCCGTTTCTTCAGAGGAAAATTCTTTCACTAATGAATCCAGCACAGATGCTTCCTTTGGATAATTCCTTTTTTGAATGGCAAGCTTTAGAGAGCTGCTGAGAATGGCATAGCGCTCAGACTCAGAGTTTTCCCGATCTCCCGGGCTTAGTTTTTCTAAATAACCACTGACGACTAGAGCACTGCCATAACGACCTTGTCGCTTATATATTTTCAAAAGCTTGCCAAGTGGATAATAAAGTTTCTCCTCAGGTACAACAGAAGAGAAATAATTTTCAGCATTGGCTGGTTTTCCTCCGTCAGAATAAAATAAAGCTAATGAATCCAAAGCATCGCCCTGTAGAGCAATGCCCCGAGCAAGAGCTTCTTTTTGGTTGTGTCTCTGATCGATAAGAATAGCCTTCCTCATGCTGTTCATGGCATTTCTGTATTGCCTTCTTTTGTATTGAGACCACGCTAGTCCATATAGTGACCGGGAATATACGGGCGACTTAGAATAACGACTTGCCTGCTTGTAGTAGTTTAATGCGGTTTGAAAATTTCGTCTCGCAAAATGATACTCTCCCAAGTAACGATACGCTTCTGCTGCAAAAGGAGAGCGCTTATAGTTTTTAATTATTTTCTCAAAATAGTAAATTGCTTTTTGTTTATTATTTAGCTTCCAGTAATTGAAACCTAAATAGTAATAGACTTCTTTAATATTGGAGTGCTTTTTAGTATGGGATAATAGGGCCGTTAATTGCTGGATGGATTTACGAAGGAATTGCCTAGATTTATTATAATCTGGCTTAGGTTGATAACGCTTGTTTCGGGAGAGTTTGACTTTTTTAACCCATATTTGATTCTCTTTAAAAAAGTAGAACTTGTATAGCTCATTATAAATTTTACCCAGTCTCAGGAGTAGATTAATTCTCTCTGATGGTCTTTTTGTGCGAGAAAGGATAATAATCAGCTGATTCACTTCCTGCATTCTAATATTATTAATTTTCTTTTCTTTTTCATTGGTTACACTTTGAAATTCCCTGTGGCTATAATTAGCATGAGACGTAACCCCAAATAGTATAATAGATAATGAAAAGAAAAATTTAACTACATTCCGATTGTAGAGCAAATACATACCCTCCCAACTCATCTGACCAAAATTCACCATTGAAGCGCCAGAGATATTCATGTTCTGTCACAGAGGGTGCTCCAAGAGAGCCCCGTTTGATCTCTCCAAACTCATCCTTACTTTCATTCACCAAAGAAAGTACCACACTATTCTTTTTGCGGTTTAAAATTTCTAATTTCAAAATATCTGCTTTTTTTATGTTCTTCACTAAGGATTTATATTCCGTATCCAATCGGTTTCGAATGAAAAAGCCGCCAATGGAGTAAACTGATCTTTTTCTCCAATCCAAAACATCTCCAAGAAAGCCACTGAGCCCATGCCTCGATTTATTTTTTCTTAAAAAATTAAGCTCTCTTCTTACATTTAATTCCGATTGGACAATACGAGCAAATCTAGGCGACTGAGCAAATCGACTCATGAACTTTACTAAAGAAGATTGACTGTGAAATCCCCCCTTCAAACTGCGCACACCTAGATTGTATAAATGACGAATATCTTTAACACTTTCACTAGCTGTTCTGCTTAAAAGCTTTTTCACATTAGATTCTAGGGGGTAATACCTACTGGTAAAAGAATTAAGCTCAGTTTCCACATCTTTATACAAGCATAGCTTGAAATAATTAATAGCACGAAGGAGCTCCACATCGGAATTTAAAAACCAATCCAGTGCAGGTGCCTTGTAGGTCACTAATTTTCCTAAAGCATGGTTGTACTTTTTTTGAGCCACATAGTTCCATGCGCGCTCATATAAAACCTGGGGCCATACAATACTGTTGATGTCGATTCGTGAATACCAAACATCCGCACTTTCATAATCTCTATTTTGATAATGGGAGCGAGCTGCACCAGCTAAACACCGGTTGTACAGATCAGAACTCTCCTTAGAGGAATAAAGACTTTTTAATCCCTTCTTATAACGACCACTAAATACGGTTCGAGCACAACCAACAAACTTATCCACAGCCTCATCTGGCTGCTTATCTAAAGCAAAGGCTGTGCCTTGAAGAAATAAGAGTTGAGGGTATAGGGCAAAGTCGTCACTTATTTTATCTATAACGAGAAGTGCCGCAGCACCTCTTCCCTTTAATACATGATCTTTAGCCAAATAGTAAAGATAGTAATCCCTATCTGTTCTCGAGTATTGTTTTAAATGAGTATATTTCAACAGATATTTTTTAAATAAAGAACCTCCGATATTTTGAATAAGAGGTTTTGTGGATCGCAAGGCCACCTCAATGGCATCATCGGATCCAGAACCAAGAGTTTTTAAGTAAAAATAACTGGCAGACTCATATAAACCCCGGGCAGTGAGTGCTGATGTGATAAAAGCGTAAGCCATGGCTTTTTGTCTCCCCCTGCCTCCAAGGGAGGCTTGAAAAAAATAACGGGCAGCTTTGTAATGCTCTCCATTCTGCAAAACGGATCGCCCTTTCTTCATATTACTTCGATATTTAGACACTGCCTCCGATGCAGTGGAGGAGAGTAGGAATATGCATGGGATAAGTATTCGAAGCACCATATTTTTTATAAATGAACAGCTAAGCCTAGTGTGGCTTGGTATTCAGTCCTCCATTTCTTTTCTGGATCCTTTATTACGCCTTTCGAAAAATCTGGTGCTTGGTACAAAGAGATAAGTCCATCGAGGCGAAGAGCAAATCTGCGAGAAAGAAAAAATTTCCAACCAGAGCCTAGCAAAAAAGCAGTGTAGGAATATTCCTTATACGCATTATCATCATCATTAGCTTCGAATTTCGTATTTACTTTTTCTGTGAGTTCTGCCACCCCCATCTCTAAATGCCAGTCCACATATAGAATAGTATTGAAAAAATTAAATTTTCCATAGAAGGGTAGCCATTGAAGGGTGCCACCAAGAATACGGGTCACTGCTCGTATGTTCGGAACATACGATGGTGTTACTTCAGAACCTTTTAAATTTTGATAAGTCTGATTATCTACATTTTTTTGAGTAATACCAATAAAAGAAATACCCCACTGCTCACTAAAGTAGTATGTTCCCCTACCCTGATATATGGTGTTATCAAGAAATATTTGTTTAAAATTTCTCCCCAAACTGGCAGCAAATTCAAATTTTCCTTCTTTTAAATATTTTCGGTTTTGGATAACATAGATTTTTTTATCCGGGTCTAACCAAGAAAAATCATACTCCGCTAAAGAAGAACGCCCAAAAACACTTGGCGTAATTACCAGTGAAGAAAGTAGTAAAATAAGAAGTATACGCATACTATGCCTCCTGTTAGCTTCGCCCATGTTTCCCCCCCAATAATCACGGAAACATAAAGACCAGTGATTAAGAAAAGTTTAACATAAAATTGCGTCCAGTTGGGCAATAGGATATGTATGGACAGTCGGTACACGCTTGCGTGTCTTTAGGAAATTGCCTGAGGGAAGGGGCTTTTCGTTGCTCCCTAATGGCTTGTTGCTCTTCTATGCCCCATTCCTTGGATCTTGAGATACTCTCCAATGTCCCCGTCAATAAATTTACTATATAACCCTGAATGGAAACATTTTTCTCTTTTTGTTGCTCTAAATATTGAGCAAGAGCTTCCATATAACCCTGCATTTGAAAGGTATACTGGCGACTCGCTTTTTGCTCTGTAACTTTATAATCAGCAATAATCCACTCCTTAGGAGACAGGCGCACGATCCTGTCCACCGTGCCCTTAACCTGCTGGCTACCCCTCTTCCATAAAAAGGGGATTTCTGGAAAGGAATCATATTGGGGAGAGAAAAGCTTTCTCCCTAATTCGGAGTCCATAAATTGGGTGAGGAGAACAATATCAAGGCGAATGAGCTCTTTTAGTTCGGGTATACAGGGAATCCCCTGACTTCCATAGGATTGCTCCAACCACTGTTCCCAAGTTTTCTCGCAAGGCTTAGTCGTTTGCTCTAAAACCTTGTGAATGGCAATACCTCGTATCTTGTTCGTAACACCTAGAATTTTAAATATACCACTCAGGGAAGGGCTTTGTTTGGGCACACTTGCTTCCCAAAAGCTTAGGGCTTTGTGGCTCCAGCCCTGAATAAATTTCAAACGATGAAATTCTGGACAAAAAATGTATGAAGCTAGCTCAGTGGTGGTATACGCTTCAAACGTGGGAGGAGCTTCTAGTATGGGTTCTTCTGTAATTTCATGATCGAGTGTTTCTCTTGAAAAAGAAAGTTTCTCTTTTAAAAATTCTTCGGCAGGAATTTTTCTTGCTGAATCTTTAAAGTCGGTTCCGTGTAGCCAAGCACTCCATGAATCTTTTGTTTTCCCTGCCTTCGAAGGAGGCGGCAGTGGAGGGAGAATACAATACAGCTCTTTCTCCGCTCTTGTGGTTGCCACATAAAGCAGACGTTTTTTCTCTGCAATATCTCGCTCCTTAATTTCAGCACCCAAATTTTTATACGACTCAGGCATGGAAAATTCTCCACCATGCTCCCTCACCTTTACAGCAAGAGCAACACCCGGCTCATAGCGAACAATAGAGGATTCCATGCGGATGCTTGTGTCTAAATCGGGCAAAATAGTGATAGGAAACTCCAAGCCCTTGGCACCATGAATGGTGAAAATCTGTACCGCATCACCCATGCCAGTGATCTCTGGAATCGTACTCTCCCTTTGAGCATCATCTTCCCTACCCCATCCCGTGTATGAACTGATTTGCTCCAAAAGTTTGGAGGGGGAGGATGTGTTTTTTTCTAAATTCTCTATCAGAGAAATTAATTTTTCTACCTGGGAGCGGTGGTTAAAATATTCCATTTGAGGATACTTTTTATAGGCAATTTGTAAAATAGTGGAAGGCTTTTCATATAAGGATTTTTGTTGCAATTCAAAAAGCCAAGGCTGTATTTCTTTTAGCACTTCCCATGGCGGACGCTTAATGTGGGAATGAATCTCTGTAGCATTAAGCTGGCACCAGGGAGATCGCAGGAGAGCTAGAAAGGCTAGGGTATTGCTGGGAGAGTACAGAACGCGAAGAAGCGAAATACCATCAATAATACTTTGTCGATGAAATAGGGAGCCTTGACTTCCCATAACGAACGGAATGTTTTCTTTTTCCAAAGCCTTCGTATAGGCTTCATTTCCCTTGAGCCGCTGAAAAAGAATCGCAATGGAAGCTAAATTTTTACCTTGAGCATGCAATTTTTTTATTAGTTTACATAAAATTTCCCCTTCTTTTTCTTTCTTTTCTTGGGCATTACCTCCCTCATAAGTGAGCAGGTATACGGGGTCTAAGGGCTTATGGTGGGCAGATATTTCTGATGCCTGAGCCTCAAATTTTTTTTCTTCGTTCTCTGATGAAAATATGGATTTGCAAAGAATATTTCCAAAAGACACAATATTTTCTTGGCTTCGATAATTGGTATTCAAGGAACGCACAATACCTTTCTGGAGAGCTGTTTTTTTGAGATTTTGGAATACACTCACATCAGCAGCACGAAAACGATAAATAGATTGCTTGGCATCTCCAACCACAAAAATATTTTTTAGACCGGGCTGGGCAATGGACTCCAATAGACTCCGCTGTACAGAGTTGGTGTCCTGAAACTCATCCACCAGTATGGATTTATATTTTTTTTGATAGAAATTTCTACATTCAATATTTTTTAGACAATTATGGGCCAGACGCTCCAGATCGTTTTTATCCATACGAGCAGGTTTTGTTTTTAACTGATCGAAGATTCTGCAGAATTCATCAAACAGTAGGAGTATATTATTTATAATACTTTTGTGTTCTGACTCTATCTCAGAGGATAGGTCATGGATCTTTCGATCAAAATCCAGTAAAGATCGTTTTTCCAGTAAATTACGTAAAATATCCTCTAGATTTTTTCGAGAGTAATGGGCTTTTGTGAGTGGAGTGAGGGTGTGGGAAAGTTCTGGCTGAGTGAAAAGTTCCACAATGGCTTCTTCTCGTAGATTTCTTTCCTCCGTTTCACTTAAAATTTCCGCAAAAGGCATATGGTGAAACTCTTGGAGTATTTTGCGGTTAAAACCATGAATTGTGCTTATATTTTTTAACGCCGCAGACACAATAGAAGGATTGTATTTTTCACTCAATAACTCTGATACTCGAGCCCGTATTTCTTTGGCCGATTTTTCTGTAAACGATAGGGCAAGAATTTGGTTCACAGCCGTATGAAGGTTTGTTTTCTTTTCAAGCGCTTCCAGCGTTCTTTGGTAACGCTCTATTAGTATTGTGGTTTTCCCACTCCCTGCTGATGCCTCTAGAAAAACTAATTTATTGGTGGTCTCCAGTGCTTCCTCCTGTTCAGGACTAAATTGCTTGGGAGAGGGAGAGGCTTTAGGAGGAATTGCTGGCGGCTGTAAGGGAATTTGTGAAAAATTTCCAACAGAAAAGGAGGTGGGAGCAATGGTGTTTTCTCGAATACGGCAGGCTGGGCGAACGTAGCAAGTGGAGCATTTACTCCTGTCATCTGGTCGCACTCCATAATCACCCGAAAGTATGGCATCACTCCTGCTCAGGATCTCTTCCTGAGCTTTCTCTCGAGTCTCAAGGAAACGATCTTCTTCTAAAAGCGAACCTGCTCTTGGTCCTAATTTATAATAACTCAGTCCCGTGCTGTCTTTTGTTTTATTGTGCTTTTTTTGGAGTATACCTTGATTTCGTTGACCATCCTTCAAAGATAAATAGTAAGCCCCTACGCAAGACTTTTCCAAAGATTTCTCCATAGCATCCATATAAATAGGCAATTGCAAAACTTTGTGGGATAGAACGTCTCTAGTAGATGGCGTAGTGCTTAATTTATAGTCCACGATAATAATGTTTTTAGACTGGGAGTCCACATCTATTCTATCTATTTTTCCCTTTAAGGGAATATTATTAAGCATGATGGAAAAATTTTCTTCACAAAGATGGGTATCCAGTTGAGGATGCTCTTCCAAATAATCCAGCTCTTTTTGTAAAAAATTTAAAAATTGATTTTCTAATCTCGAAAACTCCAGTTGGTAGAGATTTTCTCCTCCCTTGTAATATTGTAATTTTATATCTTTTTTTGCAGATTCAAGGCAAGCTTTAGCAAAATCCTTCCAATCTTTTTTTCCTTTTCCTTCCGGAAAAAATAACTCCAAAGCACGATGGAGTAGCATACCTGTCTCTATGGGAGATAAATCCAAGGTACTATTTTTTATCTTGTCTTCTGCATACCAAGTTCTTTCCACCAAAGTGCGGAATGGACACTTTAACCAAGAGTCCAGTGTGGAAGGACTTAGCTGAGAGGGAACTGCATCGGGAAGGGAAAAATCCCTATCAACTACAGGTGGAAGAATTTTTGGAAAAAGAAAATCAGTGGCAGGCCAAGGATAGGCAACTGTGGGAATTAATTTTAAAGCATACGTTAAACTTTGCTCCTTTCCCTTTTCATCCAAATGGGAATGGGAAAATATACCCTTTCCAGCGCTTGCATTTTGAAACCAATGGAGGAAATCTTGATCCTTATAATTAACTAGCCCCCATCCCGCAAGCAGCGTTCGATCTTTTTCTGGCGTTAGAAAATGGGACTGATCCTTTGGCTCCCAAGCATTTGTACAATTTAAGAACAGGCGTATCTCTTCCTTCGTTTGAGGAGGGAGCCACTCTCCAGGAGCAAAGCAGTGGTGGTTAGCGGAATAGGAACTAGGACTGTGATTCAAAGTTAAAATTTCCTGAAGCTCCTCTAACCATACCTCCAATGAAACTTCCGCCTTTGTTTCCGAAGAAAGCAAGTCCATACTGGAAAATAGCGCCGTAAATGCATGGTGAACATTTTGTTCCTCCTCAGGAGGGTTTTGGATAAGCTCCGTGAGTGTTATATATCGATAGAAATTATGAAAGGCAGTGGTAAACTCAGTCGATGTTCCTTTCTCAGGAAAACAAGAACCTAAGGATTTTAATTCTTTTACAAAAGTAGATACAATGGGGAGCTTTTTTGTTTTCGCAAGATTCTCCCATTGATCCATACCCCGGATAATTCCACTTTCTAAAGCAAGGGGAGGGATTGTAAGAAAATCAGAGTTCTTTCGGGTCGTAGCCAGCAGGCGTGCAAAATCTAAAGCATTATCCACAAGATAGTTTTTTGTGAGAAGACAGAGGCTTTGAATAATCAATCGTAATAACTCGGATTCCAATATATTATTTACCGGCATTCCCAAGACGTGGGGGGTGTCCAACGTGGATAAAAATGCATCTTTCCGATTACCTGTGAAAAAATCTGGAGGAGAAATGATTTGTGCCACCTTATCTTTTAAGAAATATGCGCTGGCTCTAGCTTCCTCCATAGGTGTTTGAGCAGATAGTAGGGAATAGGCTGCCTGCTTTGTTGGAGATGCTTGTTCAGTGGAGTGAATTTTCAAATCTACTCCATTGGCGTGGAGTAAGCTCAAGCTATGCAAGGTGGATCGACTCTCAAGCCCAGATAAATCACTAAGGACATGCTCTATTTCTTCCATGGAAGCAGCAAGAGGAAGGAACACAGCAGTGGACTTGGAAAGGGAGCGAATGAAATCTATTTCCAGTGGAGAGATTTTCTCAAACCCCAGTAAAAAAACACTCTGAGAAACACTGTGCTCTTTTATAATATCTAGGGCTGCGGGTAGGTCGCAATACCCGGTGTTTTTCAAACCCTTTTCCCATGCCAATAGGATTGTCCATAAATCTTTTTGAGTTTCTACTTTGGATCCGTCGGAAGTAATTTGATCGTATAGATTTTCCGTGAAAAACCCAGCCATTCGAAACTCATCTATACAATCCAAAATTGTATGAAAAAATAATTGCTCCTTCCAAAGATTGGATATAGTGGGAAGTAGTCCCTGTCGATCCAGCTGTGTTAAAAGAATCCTAAGGTATTCTCTTTTTGTGGCAGTATGAATGGTGTGAAAAGGAAGTTCCTTATCCAAACAAATTTTTTGAGCCAAGTCTTTAATCCACTCATCCCATTGCCAAATCCTTTTTCCAAACAGTATGGGATCTTTTAATAATTTTTGATGGATATAGTGACTGCCGGCAGGTCCAATATGAGGACCAAGGCAAAGAGGTGCGTTCCTCTTTTCCAAAGTAGCGTGCTCATCCATAAAAACCCGCGCTTCTTGAAAAGCAACGGACCAATCCGCACCCGCAGGGAAAATATGAAGTCCCGGTTCTTTTTTAACTGTTGCGCTCATAAAGAAAGTTCGTGTAGCTTGGGGAGCCGGTAATTTTCTCTTCCTCTACCTTGGAAAAATCTCCCATGGGGAACTCAGGGAAAATAGCATCGCCATTCACTTCCATATCAATAATAGTGAGATAAATACGCTCGGCCCTGGGCAGAGCCTCTCGGTATAATTGCTCTCCTCCTCCGATAAAAATTTCCTTTTCCGATGGAGAGGAAAGCTCCAATGCCTGGCTAAGGCTGGAAGCTAGTTCACACCCCGGAGCTTCATAATTGGCATTGCGAGTAACGATAATATTCCTTCGATGAGGAAGGGGACGACCAATGGACTCGTATGTTTTTCGTCCCCAAATAATCGTATGGTGAAGAGTGATTTTGCGAAATCGCGCTTGCTCCTCAGGAATATGCCAAGGAATGGTATTTCCCTTTCCAATAGTGCGATTTTTAGCCATGGCTACAATTAAAGAAATCATTATACCTGCTCCATTAGTGTAAAAGAAATACCTCGAGCCTTCACCAATATTTCGCCCGGATTAGCACTTACTTCTCCACATAAATACGCCTTTCTATTTAATTTTTCAAACGATTGTATTATTTCTGAGGCATGGGATGGGCTTACTGCAATCACCATACCCACTCCCATATTAAACGTGGAATATAATTCTTCAGAAGATATTTTAGCGCGCTCACTAAGGGTTGTGAAAATTCCGGGCAGTGGTGGTAGGGAATGAAATTCATAGCCAACCTTGGTGTTCATCCGTCGTATATTATGAAAGCCAGAGCCGGTGATATGGGCCAGCCCTTTTATCTTCCCTTTATGGGCTTTTTGAACCTCTACTATTTCTTTTACATAGAGTGTGGTTGGGGTGAGGCACTCCTTCAAAAGCTTTGTCTCCGATGAGTCGATAAGTTTTCGAACGAGGGAAAAACCGTTGGAGTGCAAACCACTGGAAGGCAAACAAATAAGAGCGTCTTTGGGCTGGATGGTTTTGCCTGTAATTAATTCTTTTTCCTGTACCTCTCCCACACAAAACCCAGATATGTCGTATTCATTTTTAGGAAAGCAATTGGGATGCTCTGCTGTTTCACCACCAATAAGTGCCATGCCCGTGTCCAGGCACCCCTGACTAATCCCTTTTATAATATCCGTTTGGATGGGTATATCTAACGACTCACAAAGAATATAATCTAAAAAAAACAAGGGACGTGCACCAGTGCAAATAATATCATTTGCACACATGGCTACCAAGTCTATTCCAATGGTATGGTGGGTTTGGAGCATTTGTGCAATTTTTATTTTTGTGCCCACACCGTCCGTACTTGCTGCTAATAAATTCCCGTTACCTCGAGAATAAAGAGCAGCGTACCCTCCCACACCTGTATATACTTCTTTTGTATAGGTACTCTGAATAAGCGGCAGAACTTTTTGAATAAAGTGCTCCCCTTTTTTCCAATCCACTCCTGAATCTTTATAGGTGCCCATATATTTTTTCCCGCTCATTAGTGACGGAAATGTCTCCTTCCCGTAAATGCCATTGCAATTTTGTGCTGGTTGCAAGCCTCAATAATTTCTTGATCGCGAATACTGCCCCCGGGCTGCACAATGCGCTGGATACCCAGCCTTGCAGCACTTTCTATAATATCCGTGAAAGGAAAGAAGGCGTCCGAGGCTAGGAGTATCTCTTTGAAATTTTTCCCCTTGGCGCGAAACCCTGCCAGTAACTCTAAACTATCTATACGATTGGGCTGACCCATTCCTGCGCCCACAAGTTGCATACTGTCCTTATTTTTCTCCACTAATGCAATAGCATTACTTTTAAGGTGCTTGGCTGCCATCACTCCAAACTGAGCCAGATGGGTGGCGTCGAAACGAGCCTCTGTTACACTTTTAAAATCTTCTTCCACATACAGGTCTTCATCCTGAATAAGAACACCACCCAAAATGGAGCGGATCATTTTTTCTTTTTCACCTGCAGGGCTGGAACACAATAAAATTCTAAGGTTTTTCTTTTTTGTAAATAGTTTCATTGCCTCTGGATCGATGGAAGGAGCAACCAGCACTTCGATAAATTTATCCTTTAGCCATTGGGCCATGTGGAAATTAATTTCCTGAGTGGAACAAATCACACTGCCAAAGGCACTGATGGGATCCCCTGCCCATGCCAGCTCCAGCGCTTTTTCTCCCGACGGAGCAACCGCCAATCCACATGGATTTAAATGCTTAATCACTGCCACCGCTGCACCAGTTTTTTGATTGGCCATAAGAGCATCATGAGCTGCACGGTAAGCAACATCTGCATCAATAATATTATTATAGGACAGGGGTTTTCCTTGAATAATGTCTGCAGAGACAAGAGAGCTATTGCCCAACCATGGGCAACGGTAATGGACAGCTTCTTGATGGGGATTTTCTCCATAGCGTAGAGTTTTTCCCTGGAAAAACGGAAGCCACATAGATTTTTCTTTTGAGTAGCGCTTACTCATTTCTTGGGCAATGATAACTTCATAGTCGGCAGTATGCTTAAACGCTTGGGCACTAAGTTTTCTTCGTGAGTCCAGACCCATACAGCTTTTATTTTCTTCCATCTCTCTCATGCATTCCCCATATTGAGAGGGAGAGGTGAGCACGGAGATAAAGTTCTTCGCTGCTGCTCGCACCATGGTGGGTCCACCAATATCTATATTTTTTATAAATAGATTTTCCTCCTCATCCATTGTGCTCTGGAAGGGATAGAAATTGCATACCAAGAGATCGATGGGTTCAATGTTGAGCTCCTGGGCCTGTGCCTCATCCTTTTCGTTACCACGCTGAAAAAGTAAGGCACTAATGGTTTGGAAGCTAATGGTTTTCATTCTTCCCTGAAAAGCCTCAGGGTTTCCAGTGATCTTCTCTATGGGAGTCACGGGTATTTTATCTTCTGCTAACGCCTTGGCTGTACCTCCAGTGGATATGATTTCCACACCTGCGTTCACTAAAAATTTCCCCAATTTCTTAATGCCCGTTTTATCGGACACACTAAGTAGAGCTCGTTTTATTTCTCGATGTTCCATTTATTTTCCCTTTACGTATTCTATGCAGGATTCAAAAAATAATAAGCCAATGCCAGGAGAAGTGCGATCTTTTTCTACCAAAGAGGACGATTGGGGATAAAGCAGTTGGGAACAGGCCGCTTCGGGGTGTGGCATCAGACCAAAAACAATCCCCTTAGGGTCGCAAATTCCCGCAATTCTGCCAAAAGAACCATTTACGTCCGTTGTGTAGCGCAGAGGAATTTGTCCATTTTGACTGAGGTTGTTGTGGATTTTTGGTCCCTCATGGAACGGAAAAACCACCCTTCCCTCTCCATGGCGTATGGGGAGTTGAATAGTTTTTTGAAGTTTTTTTGTCCATATACAGGGAGATTGATCTTGCACTGCTAGCTCCACCCAAGAATTTATAAACTCTCCTGAATGATTTTTTGTCAAGGCTAGGGTTCGTTTTTCAAAGGGGTACGGCAGGAGACCCATTCGCGCAAGAGCTTGAAATCCGTTGCAAATGCCAATGATGGGTTTTTCCTTCTCCAGAAATATTTTTAATTCTTCTTGAAGACGAGCTTGGAGTTTTATGGCTAATGCTTGACCACTACCCAAGTCGTCTCCAAAGGAAAACCCGCCGGGAAGGGCTAGTATTTGGGCGCGCTCCAAGTGCTTGGGAGAAAGATCGTTGACGTGGATTATTTTCACGTCGGCATTGGCCAGATTAAAGGCCTGTGCTGTTTCTCGCTCACAATTAATTCCATCACCACAAAGGATAAGGGCGTTAGGCTTCATAGTCACCGGGCAGTCCTTTCCATGCATTTTTAAGTTTTTCTAAAGGAGCATCAAGAATAACCAAAGAGGTATTACAAATTCTTAAAATTTCCGCTTCTGTGGTAGTGCCAAAAGCAACACAAGGAATTGCCTCGAAGTGTTTTTCAAAGGATTCTTTATTTTCCGGCGACACACTCACGATAAAACGACCAGAACTCTCATTATAAAAAAACTCTGAAATACTTAGTGATTCCAAGATTTCTCTACATTCATCTAGTTCTGCTCGTACACCTAACTCTCCTCCAATGGCACTTTCCGCAAGAGCCACAAGAAGTCCTCCCTCGGAACAGTCATGACAGGAATTTAATAAACTTTTCTCCATAGCCGAGTGTAGTTTTTTATAGACATCCCTATTCAGGGTCGGATGGATGGGAGGAAGTTCATTTCTATAAAAATCCTTAGGTAGTTTAAAAATTTCTTTCAACATGGATCCTCCCAGGTGTCTGTGGTTTGTTCCTAGAATGAAAATTAAATCGCCAGGATTTTTGAAATCGCTGGTAACGGTTTTGCTCACATTTTCTACCTTGGCTACCGCTGTGATCAATACGGTGGGAGGAACGGATATTTTTATTTCTTTGGAGAATCGACTGTAACCCACATAATCGTTTTTCATACTGTCTTTGCCACTAATAAAGGGAGTGCCATAGATGCAAGCAGCATCATAGAGTCCATTACAAGCCCGTACCAGTTGGGCTAATTTGTGGGCAGCATCGGGATTATTCGACGATGGTAACGGGTCAGGCCAGCAAAAGTTATCAATCAATGCTATTTGATCTGGGTTTCCGCCAACAGAAACACAATTACGAATAGCCTCATCCAATGCATATTGGGCCATGGTATAAGTATCATACGAAGAGTACTTGGGAGCTAAACCGCAACCAATACTAATACCGCCCATCTTTTCTCCCCCATGTGGAGCCATCCAAATCACAGCTGCGTCGCCCGGTCCCGTTCCGTTCTTACCTAAAAAAGGTTTAACGAGAGTTGCTGCTTGCACCTCATGGTCGTACCTACGAACGAGATCTTCTTTGCTCCTCACAGTCCAGTCACTTAAAATTTTATATAGGGCTTTCTCGAGAAAAAACCTGGAGTTGAGCTCCTGTTTTGAGACAAGAGACTTAGGGTTTCTATGGAATGGAGAAAACTCTTTCCTAGGACCCTCCCACCTTGCATGGAGCTTCATCTTGGGCAGACCGTGGTGGAGAAAATCCATTTCAAGGAGTGCCACTGTTTTTTCTTTATACTTCACTCGAAAGAAACCGTCGTTAGAAAAGTGCCCTAAATCGGTGGCTATCACATTTCGTTTTTTTGCCAAGTCCATAAAGGCAGCTAACTTTTCTTCGGGTACAGCAAAAGTCATTCTTTCCTGACTTTCACTGATCACAAGCTCAAAGGGAGAAAGGCCGGGATATTTTACGGGAGCAAGAGCTACATCTATGGTGGCACCATTGGTTACGGTTGCCATTTCACCCACACTGGAACTCAAGCCACCTGCGCCGTTGTCCGTAATGTTGGAAAACAACTCCCTATCTCTTGCCTCTAGGAGGAAATCAGCTAAGCGCTTTTGGGTGATGGGATCTCCAATTTGCACCGCAGTTGCCGGAGCGTTTCGATTTAATTTCATGGAACTAAAGGTGGCTCCATGAATTCCATCTTTTCCTATACAGCCTCCAGCCATGACAATACGGTCGCCCACCTTATGAGATTTTTGGCTGGTGGGAGTGCCGCTATTTGTTTCTTGGGGGATTACCCCAATCGTTCCGCAAAAAACCAAGGGCTTGCCAGAAAAGTTTTTATGAAATGAAAAAGCACCATTAACGGTGGGAATACCACTCTTGTTTCCACCATCCGCCACCCCACGGTGCACACCTTCTAAAATATTTCTAGGGTGTTTTAGACCAGAGGGAAGTTCTTTTCTGTTTTTAGGCCAATCCGGCGGCGCTAGACAAAATACGTTAGTATTGGCAATGGGCCTTGCACCTAAACCACATCCCAATATATCTCGGTTTACACCAACAATACCTGTGAGAGCACCACCGTAAGGATCGAGAGCCGATGGGCTGTTATGGGTTTCCACTTTTACACAAATGTCCACAAAAGGATCAAAGCGTACAATCCCCGCATTGTCCGAAAAGACGGAAATGAGCCAGTCCAGTTGACGGTCCTTTTTAATTTTCGCTGTGGCTCCTTGAATATATGTGTGGTAAAGGCTGTGAATTTTCTTATCAGACAGAGAAACATAGGAGGATTCTTCACTCTCACTGTATTCAATTTCTGCGGAAAAAATTTTATGCTTGCAATGCTCACTCCATGTTTGAGCAAGAATTTCCATTTCCACATCAGTGGGGTTGGAAGAAATATCTTCTGATTTTCTCAGGGAGGTGATTTTCTCTTTGTCGAAATAATTCCTGATTCCTTTTAACTCTTCTATGGAAAGCGCCCAACAGTTTTTTTTGTTTAATCGTTTTAGTCTATAGTCCTCTAAGTGCAGATCCATTTCATATATTTTTGGGTTACTTTCCAATTTCACTTCCGGCACCAAAACTTCGGAAAATCGGTTATTCGTCTGAAGCTCGTTGAAACTTAAAACAACTATTTTTTGAATTAAAGAATTTCCCAATAACTCATGACCAATGGTTTCTGCTTGAGCTCTGGATAAATTTCCATACAAAAGGGTAAGGGTGCTGGAGTATACTTTTATCTCATTTTTTTTCGCAAAATCACTGTAAATGGATAAGATTTCTGTGGCACTGTTGCCCACATTGTCCGTTACTCCCGGCTTGAAGGAAACCTCTATTCCAAAGCAAGGCTTAAGATCGCTGACCTCTGTAGAGAAAAAATCCTCAACCTGTAGAATACTGGTTTGGATAATAGAGTCTGAGAAAATGTGCTCGCTCCAATCCTTAATATCGTCCCTAGGAATATTTACATTTGTTCTGGAGTGCATGCGATAGACTTGTATTTCTTCAGAACCCAACACAGGAAGTTCCAGAAAACCACGCGCCCCCTTGGCAACACAATGATCTCGTAAATTACTTTCCCGGGTGCTTACCTCTATACGAGCAAAAGGGCTATCCATGTGCATTCCTCTTTGTTCGTACAAGCTTTGTTTCTTTACACAAATGGAGGTTGTTATGAATAATCATGGAAAGCACTTCCATAAGGAGTGGTATCTCCAACTGTCGCCCTCGATTGTAGAAATCCTCAAAGGTATCGTCTTCCTTACGAGGAAATGTGGTTTGTGCAATAATGGGACCGCCGTCTAAGGACTCCTCCACAAAATGTATGGTGAGACCAGAAACTTTCACTCCTCCTGCGAAAGCTTGTTGGTAGGCATCCTTGCCTGAGAAGGCAGGGAGTAGGGATGGGTGGATATTGATTACCCGGTACAGACCTAGGCTATCATCCACAAAAAGTTCGAGAAAATTCTTTTCCATAATACGCATATAACCCAAAAGAAAGGCCCAATCGGGTTGTAGTTTAGTTACAAGATCCAGCCTTGATTGTAAGTCTTTGTGAGAAATAACAAAGGTGGGAATATTATTTTTCTTGGCTCTTGTGAGAACAGGGGCATGGGAATTATTGCTCACCAAACCCACAATGCTAATTTCCTTGGGATGATTCCGGCAATAGTCCATAACAGCTTGAGCGTTGGTGCCTTCTCCAGAAGCAAAAATAATAATTTTCTTATTCATCGTCCGATATCCGTTCGTATTTGAGCACCGTCAAACTGAATACTCCTGAGTAAAGAGTATGTACTTTGGCAAGCACTTGCCTGGTCTTGGGCCAAGGCTGTTACACCCAAAACCCGACCACCCGATGTGCATAAAGTTTCGTTATTATGTTTTACACCCGCAAAGAAAATCTTTTGTGCCTGTGAGGGCTCAGGCGATGTGGGCAGTAATTCGTCGGGAATGGAAATGGGATCTCCCTTTCGTATATTGCCGGCTACGGGATAACCAGAGGCTGCCATAACCACATGGACGGAGGAAAGTCGCTTGAAACGTATGGCATTAGGATGTAAGGTATGTAATTTTCTTAACGATGCGGCCTCCAGCACAGGCAACAGATCGGAGTCCAGAAGGGGCAAAATAGCTTGAGTTTCTGGATCGCCAAAGCGGACATTAAATTCCAATACTTTTGGTCCTGCCTGGGTTTGCATAAGCCCAATAAAAAGTGTGCCCACGAAGGGGGTGTTTTGAGTGTTCAATTCTTTTAATAGGGGCTGGACAATTTTCTCGTCGATTAATTGGGTGAAATTTTCAGGCAGCCAAGCTACTGGGCTATAGGCACCCATACCCCCAGTATTGGGCCCCTTTCCACCATCGTGTAAAGTTTTATAGTCACAGGCAAATCCTAGGGGAATGGCCGTGTTTCCGTCGCAAATAAAAAAAGCACTCACCTCTTTGCCCGATAATTTTTCCTCAATAATCATTTTCTTTCCCGCAGACCCCATGGTTTCGTGGATCATAAAAGATTCCACACACTTTATGGCAGAATCTAAGCACTGAGTAACCACCACACCTTTTCCAAGGGCAAGACCGTCGGCTTTTAAAGCCCAGCCGGATTTCCATGGAGAATTTTTTAGAAACTGGATGGCTTCCTTAGCTTTGTCGAAAACCGCAAAGCGAGCTGTTGGGATGTGCACAGTTTCCATAACCTGCTTTGCAAAAGATTTTGAGGTTTCTAGGCGAGCTGCTGCCTGAGAGGGACCGTATACTAAAACGCCATGAAGTTTGTCGGTGAGGCCATCGGCAAGGGCTTGGTCAGGACCGATCACTACTAAATCTATGGATTCTTTTTTTACAAAAGAAAGTATTCCGTCATGGTCATCAACCGCAATGGGCTTTCGTTGCAGATGGGGTTCTAGGGCTGCTCCGTCGTTGCCCGGAGTAAGAAACAATTTCTCGCACTTGGGTGATTGGCTTAACTTCCAGGCTAAGGCATGCTCCCTACCCCCAGAACCAACAACCATTACCTTCATGATCTTGTAATTTCCCTTAGGCTAGAGACAAGCTCTTGAATGGGAGGCATCTGAGGAAAAGGAAGGGGATAGTCAAAGGCTTTCGCTAAAGCGTTGGTGAGTGAAGGATACAGTAAACCTACTTTTTCTTTTATATTTTCCGACAACGGCTCGGGAGTTTCTCCCAGTTTTTCTATGCAAATCTGTTTCCAGTTGGTGGTTTGTTCCTGTACGGCAATCTCCTTGGCTTTCTCTATGGCAATCTCCCAGGCGCTACCTTTGTAGAGTTGTCGAATGATTTCCTTGGATAGGTGCACTCCATCTTTTAGAATACGCAGTTCATCGGGACCGATGGAGTCCACTAGTTGGAATCGTCGTTGGGAACTACCTTTCGCCTCGGGGGTAAAAGCAAATTCAAATTTTCCATCCCAAAGTTCCAAATTTAACGAATCAAATACGGTTTTCAAGCGCAAAGCCAGCAACAGAACCGTATCCTCTAAAACAGAGAATTCTTCCCTAGATAGACCAGCAATGGCCTGAGCATCTGTTGAAGAGAGCATCCGATCTGTGGTTTCCAGTTTTGTGGAAAACTCCACGATGGGAAAAGGAAACCAGTCTCCCGCCTTAGGGATCGAGGAAAAACCCAGATCATGGGCATAGCTTGGATTTTTTTTCACTCGACGAAGGAAGGAGCTTCCCTGTGGAGCACCAAAACGAAAAATGGCCTCTAGGGGCAAGAGTGCATTTTGGGGACGATTTTTATAGACGTCGTAGTTCATCTGTAATTTTCCTCCCACATGGGTTTCCTGGGGACGAAGAATACTCACCGGGTTTACTGCAAGGTATGGAGTGGGAGTGCCCGTAGCCTGCTTTTCCTGTTTTTCGTTGATGAGACCAAAAGAATGGTGGGGCAGGCCTTCCTCTCGGAATTGTGCCAAGGCTTTAGAGTGTTCTATTTTTTTTCGAAAGTCCGTGCTCAAATACTCTGGAAGTTCCCATTTCTTCCATGCATTGGGGTTGGAAATAAAGGAAAAGATGAAGTCTGCTGTGAGGGCTAAGGACTTCCCCTTGTTCTCCAACTCGTCGGGCATAGTGCCCCAGTCAAATATGGAATAGCGGTCACTAAAGTGGAAAATATATGGGCTTTTTCCCACCTCTCCGTACACATCTTTTACCGATCCTTTGTGGATAAGGTTGCCAAGAGCTTGAGTATTATTCATTGGCTAGAGCCTCCTCTTTTATTTTTTCCTCTCTTTGCTGTAAGCGCTTTTTACGGAAACGCTTACCTGCGGAAATGTCGGTTGGATATTTTCCGTCGAGACAGGCCATGCATAGCTTTTTAATACCGATGGCACTACGGAGCCTCTCCTGATCTAAATAAATCACCTTGTCTGCAAGGAGTTTTTTGGCAATTTCTTCCTCGGTACGGTCGGTGGCAAGAAGTTCTTTGGTACTGGGGAAATCAATTCCGTAGTAACAGGGATTGCGAATGGGAGAGCAAGTACTAGCAAAATATACTTCCTTTGCTTCCGCTTTACGGACCATTTCCACAATTCGGGAGGAAGTGGTTCCACGTACAATACTGTCGTCGACTAGTAAAACATTTTTACCTTTGATTTCTGTGCGCACGGGATTGAGTTTGAGGTTAACCGCTTTGTTGCGTTTTTCCTGTGTATTTAAAATAAAACTTCTATTGATATAACGATTTTTAATCAGTACCTCTCGGTAGGGTAGACCCAGAGCTTCGGCCAAGGCAATGGCAGCAATGCGTGCTGTTTCGGGGACAGGGACCACTATATCTGGACGTATTTCCCCTCGATCTATGGCAGCTTTCACCAGCTTTGCCAAACCCTTACCCATGTCCAGCCGAGCCTCATAGACAGCTTTTTTTTCTAAAACGCCTTCCACACCAGAAAAATAGACCCACTCAAACATGCAAGGGGAATGCTCACTATTTTTTTCAATTATTTTGGAGTGAATTTCTCCATTCAAGGTAATATAGATCAACTCTCCTGCCTTAATATCCCGAACCACTGTGTAGTCCAGTATGGAGAAACCTGTTGTTTCCGAGGCCACGCAATAGGCTTTTTTTCCGTCGGGAAGGGTTTTTTCTCCCAACACTAGGGGACGAATGCCTTTAGGGTCGCGAAAAGCCACCATCCCTTGTCCAGCAATCATGGAAACTACGGAATAGCCACCCACGGCCTGCTTAAAAACAGCCTCCACGGCTAAAGAAATTTGGTCGATGGATAGGGTGTCCTTAGGGGTACTCACTTCTGCGAGCTTATTAGCAAAAAGATTTTGAATGACCTCCAGGTCACTATGAGTTAGAAAATGCCGTCGACTTTCCTTTAAAAGATGCTCGGAAATTTCCTCATGATTGATAATATTTCCGTTATGGGCCATGCCGATACCAAAAGGATAATTCAACACAAAGGGCTGTATATAGCTTTCGTCTTCACTGGAACCGACCGTGGCGTAGCGAGTGTGTCCTATGGCGATATTGCCTTTGAGTCGCTCCAGTCGCTTTTTTGAAAAAACTTTTTCCACCAGACCCAGCTCTTTCCAGAGGTGAAATCCGTGGGCGCGAGAATCTTCCGACCCATCGTTATAGGATAGGATCCCCGCCGCATCTTGCCCTCGGTGTTGCAACGTAAAGAGACCAAGAAAAACCTCTTTTGCTGCTTGCTTCGGACCTAAAATCCCAATAATACCACACATATGCTTTGCCCAAGCCCATACTATACTGAAGGCGTAGCTTCGTCAACTGATTAGAAAAAATAGACCGCCTTAAATGACGATTATTTGCTTTTTAAGGTTTTTGACGTAATGGACCCAAGCTTGGAGGGACTTGCCGAAGTTTAGCGTTAAATTTGAGAACAACTGCGACAGGATTAGAAACAATGCGCACGTCAAAATATTCTTTACTGATCACGCCAAGGACATAGCACAAAAAATCCAAGCAATGTTTTGCATTAAAAAAACGAAAAGCAGAAAACAGAAAACAAAGGCGCATTATCAATAAAAATGTTGACATAGCTACTTTGCAGTATTCTAATCATTAATAGTATTTATTTTTTAAAAAATAAACAAACGAAACTAAATAAAGGAGAATAAAAAATGAAAAAGATAAAACACTATGCACTGATACTTTTATGTACGTTTTCTGTGTCAACAATGGCCAATGAAGGTCCGCTAGCTGATGAGGGGCATGATAACTCTTACTTCCAGCAACTGAAGGAATCTTTCCATAATGCAGAAACCGCGCAGAAGAATGATGTTACTGGTTGGATAAGTGGACGATGCTTTCATCAAGATACACCAAACCTTGCTAAAAACGCATTACTTGCTGGGTTTTTTGATGAAACCGGTGAGGTTGGTCCTGGATTAGATTCAAAGCATAGGTTTGCGATCATCGTAAATAAAAATAGAGGTCCAAATTATTTCGACAATATTATGGAAGAAAAGAGAAAGGTGATCAGAGAAGCAGAAAATTTTATAACAAGCGGTGCGACGCTGTCGATACAGAAAAATAGAAGCCTTATCACTCATCTTAACTCCAGCACTAAATATAGCGTAAGAAAAGGAACAATATCAGAATCAGATGCAGATGAATATCTTCTAGTAAAAGTTGTCAATCCAACTGATGATACAAACTTCCTCCACTACTGCTATTACTTCAAAAAAGTTAGGGAGGAGTATTAAAGCATACGTACTTATTGTTTTATGTACGCTTTCTGTATCAGCGCTAGCTGATGAGACAGGGACAAAGGATAGTTCTCATTACGACCGCCTGAAAAAAGCTTTTGATAATGCGCAAACAGCACAGGAGAGTGATGTTCTTGGTTGGATAAGTGGACGATGCTTTTATAAGAGCACATCAGACTTTCCTGAAAATTCATTACTCGCTGGATTTAACGATTTGCTTGATCCTGAATTGAATTCCAAGCACAAATATGCGCTTATTCAGCGTCAAGGAAGGACTTCAGGCTATTTCGACAATTTTATCGAAGAAAACACTCCAGCTATAATACAAAAGGTAGAGAGTATTATAACAAGGTCTGCGAAACCATCAGTGCAGGAAGGTGGAAGCCTTATAGCTCATGTTAGTCCTAATACTAAGTATAGCCTAAGAAAGGGCACGATAGGGTTAGGATCAGATGCGGAATATCTCTTACTAAGACTCGGTGTTCCAGACGATATAGCAGATGCCCATCGCTACTGCTATTACTTTAAGAAAATTAGAGAAGAACACCCGTCTCAATAGTCAAAATAAAATCCGCTATTTCGTAGATATTGCCATCTTGGAGGGGTATAGTGTAAACGGAGGTATTGATTATGAAAGTTATTCTATTTTTTTTAATGATATGTCCCGTGGTGAGTTTTGCAAGCTTTACGGGAGAGTGGCAAGGGTCTGGGCATGTGGAATTTCTTCATGGCAATAGCTATGATTGCAATAAACTCAATCTACACATAGAGAAAAGGAAGCGCTCTTTTAAGATTAAGACATATCGTTATCTCTGCGACAATACAAACCTTTGGGGCAATAATTTTCAGTTCAGAATCAGCCGTGATGGGATTTTATATTACAAAGGGCACCCGGTTGGGGTAATTTCTGAGGAGCAAGTTAATTTCAGCCTTATGTTATTGCCGGGCACTACTGTGATGATGAAGATAAACATGGAAGAAGATGGCTCTTTATCCGTCCTGCATATTGAATCCAATGGACACCAGAGGTTGGAACTTCGAGGAGTGTTAGAGGATCATTCGACAAATCATCTCTAGGGGAAGAAAAATCAGTATTCGTGCCAATCCAAATCCAGCTTCATTCTATACACACTTAAAAAAACGCGGCTTAATTCATAACGAAACCGCAGGTGTTTATGCTTATCTACAGGAATGTTACGACAAAAAAGAAGTGCCTTCTGCGTATATAGGATTAGACCCGTCGGCCAGCAGCTTACAGGTGGGGAACCTTATGGCACTTTTATTATTGAGGAGAGCACAACTGTGTGGTGTTCGACCGGTAATTCTTTTTGGTGGAGCCACGGGCCTCATTGGCGACCCTGCTGGGAAAAAGCAGGAGCGGGTTTTATTGGATAAGAATATAGTGCTGAAGAATTTGGAAAGCATGAAAAAACAAGTAGCCTTGTTAATAGATTGTGACAAGGGATCGTATAAAGCTAAGTTTGTAAACAACTACGACTGGTTCCATAATCTTGGTTATATTGATTTTTTACGTACCATTGGCAAGCATATCACTATCAATTATATGTTGGCTAAAGATAGTGTGAAACTTCGTATGGACACTGGAATTTCTTATGCAGAGTTCGGATATATGTTGATCCAGGGCTACGACTTTTTATACCTATATAAAGAAGAAAATTGTTTTTTGCAATTAGGAGGCAGCGATCAATGGGGGAATATGACCATAGGGATAGAGCTTATTCGTCGTCGATATCGTGCAGAAGCTCATGCTATTTCAGCTCCCTTGCTAACCGATGGAGCTGGTAATAAGTTAGGTAAAACAGAGGATGGCGCTATTTTCTTGGACCCGTCTCTCACCTCTCCGTATCAGTTCTATCAATACTGGATACAGCAAGCAGATGCAGATGTATTGAAACTATTGCGATCCCTTACATTATTAGATGATACTTCTCTTGCAGAACTAGAAGCTTCTAAAAATCCGGAGGAGCGCTTGGCACAGAAAACATTAGCCCAAGAGTTAACCTCTATGGTGCATGGGAAAGATGCAGCTTTGAGTGCAAAATCTGCTGCAAAAGTTTTATTTTCTAAAAATCCAGACGCATTGAACTCTTTAGATGTGCGAGGATTGGAATTTTTAAGCAGAGAGGTTCCTTCTTCGGAATTTCACGCAAGAGAGAACGTGAGCCTATTGGATCTATTGGTGCGAACAGGATTAGCAAAAAGCAAGGGAGAGGCCAGGAGATCTATTCTTGGAAATGGAGTTTCCATTAATCGAATAAAAATTCAAGATGAAAAATATAGCATTACAAAAGAAGAGTTTAAAAAATATCCGTTTTTACTTCTAGGTGTGGGAAAAACAAAATTACATCTCGTGCTTATGAAGAAGTGAAATTCCAAATTTTTTCTTCGGTGATGCTGTGGGTGAGAGTTTTGTCGTGAGTTTCTTTGGGCAATATTTCTCTTGAAAACTGCCAAGAAAAAGCAAGCCCGGCAATAATGCCTGAGTATTCATTTAAATAGCGATCATAGTAGCCTTTGCCCTGTCCCAGGCGTGTGCCTCGACTGTCGAAAGCCAAGAGAGGTAGCAAGAAACCCTCCATTTCTGATTTTGCCATTAACGGACAAGATGCCTTGGGTTGCAGAAACCCCAAGGGGTGGGATTCCATCTCCTGTGTTATTCTATGAAAATCCATATTGTGAGATGAGGCGTTTATTCGAGGAAAACAAAATTCTATGCCATTTTTTTTGAGTTCGTTCATTACAGATAGCAAGCTTACTTCTTGAGACTGTGGCCAGTAGCCTCCCCAAAATCCTTTAGTCGCAGTGGAAAAAAATTGTTTTATTTGTAGGTCCAGTTTTTTCTGTCGCTGGGTTTGTTCTTTTCTCTCTATAGAATTACGAAGTAAACGAAATTTTTCTCTTAGGGAGGACTTGGACACTTTACTCGGTTGAGGGAGCACTGAGCTCCAGATCATGGAGTAAGGCCTTAGATTTATGTTGTATTGTTTCTTTGAATAGTTGGTTTTCTTTTTGCTTTGTAAGGATTTCATTGGCAAGGTTCATTGCCACCAGCAACAGGGTTTGGTGGGAAAGTGGGGCGTTGCGGTTGGTGATTGTTTCTAGCCTCTCCTCCACTAATTTGGCCGCAGCCTCCACCTCTTCTTGTGATGCGGGCGTGCGGATAGGGATGGTGTGACCAGCTACGACTATTTCCATGCTATTTTTTGTTCTCATAGTTTTAGGATAGGAGGCAGATAGGAGTATTGTCAAGGGGATATGGTGCTATTTGCATCCCCTAAATTAACAAATAAAAGGTTATTTCCCATTTCGTTTGAGTTATCTCCAATATTTCGGGTGTTACTCAGCCCAAGTTGCCCATTATTATTATAGCCCCAGCATTTGATGCGTTTCCTTAGAATGGCACAAACTTGATAGCCACTGGCTGTTAGTGTATCTATGCTATACGGGATCCCGTTATCTTGATTATTTTCTGTGCCCAGGTCAATAAAATCAAGATTGTTGCCCATTTGGTTGGCTTGATCACCAATATTTTGAGTGTTACCAAGACCAAGCTGCCCATATTGATTTTGTCCCCAGCACTTAAGCTTTCTATTGATTAGGGGGCTAGTAATAGTCGAGCAAGTATGATTGGCTCCAGCGATAACCATATTTGCAATGTAGTAGTTACTGTCTTGTGAGCCTATGTCTATAAAAGAAAGGTTATTGCCCATTTCGTTAGCCTGATCACCAATATTTTGATTATCGCCCTGATTATTGCCTATCCCCAGTTGTCCATAGTTATTTCTTCCCCAACACTTAATTCGAGAGCTTGTTTGTGAAACGCTTAAAAGAGCACAGGTGTGATAGAGACCAGCAGTAAGTGCAATTACGGTGTATGGGATACTATTTTGTGATCCTAAGTCGACAAAACTCAAGTTATCGCCCATTTCATCGGCTTGATCGCCAATGCTTTGACTATCACCTTGATTACTGCCTATTCCAAGTTGTCCGTAGTTGTTTCTTCCCCAGCATTTAGCTTGCTTGTTTCCTGAATTATTTAGAATAGCACAAGTGTGGTAAACACCAGAGGCCATGGAATCTACTGTATAGTGTGTACTATTTTCCAGCCCCAAGTTTACGAAGTCGAGATTGTTACCCATTTCATTATCTTGGTCGCCAATACTTTGATTATCACCTTGATTGTCTTCGTTTCCAATTTGACCATATTGATTCTGTCCCCAGCATTTAACTCTCCTGTTATGAGATTCACTGCTCACAATAGCGCAAGCATGGTAAGCAGCAGTGGAGATTTGATTTACAGTGTAGTGAACACTATTTTCTATGCCCAGATCAATAAAGTGAAGGTTATCGCCCATTTCATTGGCTTGGTCGCCAATACGTTGGTCGTCATTATTTGAGTTATTTTTTCCTAGTTGGCCATTACCATTATCTCCCCAACACTTAATTCTATTATTACTGAGAAGAGCGCAATTATAATAAGCACCTGAAGAAATACTAATCGTGGCAAGGGGATCATTGCTCTCTGTTCCCAGATTAATAAAATTAAGGCTGTTACCCATTTCACTAGACTGGTCGCCAAGGTTTTCAGTTATACCTACGCCAAGTTGTCCGTATTGGTTATCGCCCCAGCATTTTACCAAATCATTATTTATTTTTGCACAGGTATGGGACCAGCCACTGGAGATTTCAGATGGGTAAATAGTGTTTAAAATATATACTATTGCCAAGGAGGAGCAAGTAGATTCATTTTTAACCCAATCTGTTTGTTTTGTGTAGTAAGCATACCTGCCATCGAGAGTAATTGCAGAAGAGAGAGAGAAGCTTATTGTTTCACTGGATATGCTAAAGGATTCTAATTCATTTGAGCAGGCACGATCTGAATAAATAGCAGCACTCCCACCTAAATCCAACATAGATAGAGTAAAAGCTGGGTTTCTTTCTTGAGAGGGAGAGGGCGTGTTTAGTTGAAGAGAAGGAGGAAGGGGTGGTGTGGTGTCCAAATCATATTCAAGTGCTGTTAGAGAGCATTGGGATATATTCCCAAATCTATCGACTTGTTGAAAATGATAATAATGAAGAGCATCTTCAGTGATAGGGTTGGCCAACTGGAGGTTGATTTCCGTTGAATCCACCACTTGAGATTTCAACTCATTGGAGCAAGCGCTGTCCGAATAAATACTTACAGTTGACTTTCTTTCTAGGCCAGAGATTTGAAAAAAGGGGTTATTATTGTTAGATGGACTGAGGTTGGAGGGACTCAATTGAAAGACAGGTACTGAAGCGACTGTATCCAACGTGTAGGTAATATTTATGTATAGGCATGATGATGGATCTCGAGAGTTTATAATATAAAAATTATAACCACCATCTGAGAGTTCTTCCAAAACAAGTTCACCATTTCTTCGAGCAGTTCCTATTTTGGAACCGGTGCAATCATCTCTGGTGAAAAACTCTACGACTGAGCCGGGCCCTATATCTTCAATTCTAATTCTGGGGTATTCATTAGACGGAGAACTATTTACTAATGTATAAGTTGTATTGTAAATAATTTCAGGGCTGTCCTCTGTTAATATTATCCGCACTGCTTTTTTTATATTTCCACAGCCAAGAACTGAAATTGCTAATAGAATTATTGAAACTTTAAAGAATAGTTCCAATTTATAAAAATGCATTAACCAGAATCCTCCTTGATTGATGGTCTTACTGGTAACTTAATTAGGTGTTATGGATGCTAATATTAATTTTATCTCATTATGACCCATAGTTACAGCAATTTATGAAAATTGATTGTAGAGTGTTTTTTATTTACAATAAATTAAATTTGTTTAAACGAATTAAAGTAAATGGAATTTATTTTGGCCAAGGCACAGTAGATTTCGTAAACAAATCCTTTGCATAAAATTATGATAGATGGGGTAGCGGAGGGAGGGGCAAGAGTGTACAGCAAAATATATGGGAGAACTTCCAGGCGTGATTCCTACGAAACAGCAACTGCGAGGAAGGAAACGCTTAATTTTTCATAATTTCTACAAGTTTTCTTCTATTTTTCCCTGTTTTTGGTATAAGATTAGGGAAGAATTCAGGTGTAGCTCAGTTGGTAGAGCAGGTGACTGTTAATCACCGGGTCACAGGTTCGAGTCCTGTCACCTGAGCCAATACGCAGCGTCATTTTTAACAAAATCAGATAATTCAAAAAAGATAGAAAAAACAGAATAAAAACAACAACTTTGGTTAGATAATGAAGAAAGTTCGTAGAAGGCAAATTCACACGAAATCAGGTAAAATCAGCCCAAATCAGGGGCGTTTTATGATTCTTGTGTGATTCTAATGTGTGATTATTTAAATAGCATACATTAGCAAAAAGGTCAGTTGTATCTTTGCTTGTTAGAGTCTCCCATTTTTTTTTAAAACAAAACAATAAGGAGGTAATTATGTACAGACTACAAACTAATAATCATAACCATACTGCTCGATCTCAGTATTGAGTAGCAGCTCGGCACTTGATGGTTGCCTTGAAACCAAGGATTGCCTTGTGAGGCTCAGAGAGTACCGCAGGCAACTTTTAAAGGTAGAATGGAAGCCCCATACATTATAAATGAGAAATTCGACCCAGAGTGGGCAAAATAGAACCTCTCAAGGCGTATTGATGACTTAACTTGAAATGCCCTTGCTTATCTCATGCGTGGGAAAGGCAGGGGCATCTACAAGGGAAAGGGAAGTTTAGACTCTTGGCTGTCGCTATTTATCTTCACAGCAAAAATGGAGAAGGCTCACTTTTCTACACTACTTGAGGAGACTCTGCTCCTGTCTAGTCCATTTAAAAAACAAGCACTAACTGACTCGGAGCAAATTTTCCGCAAACTAAGTAAATTAGAAATAGTCAATGAAGATACAAAATGGCAAATTGCCATGACCCTAGAGGCTATCCTGAAAGAAATTGCAAGGATGGGTACCTGATTTTGCCCAAGATAGCTTAAGTATCCCAGTAGCAAGATACATTCCTCAAAATTCTCTTTTTGCTGAAACAGTTTAATTTCCTTGGTGGCTGTGTTATTGTTTATTTCCTCAAGTAATACATTCTTTTATATACATATGTTTTTAATTAAGGGTTACTTTGATGACAGATGAAAACAATAATCTTCGAAGAGCAATATTTTTCGATACAAGCATATTTCATAAGTTAATAGGAAATATGCTTTTCTTAGAAAATTTCACCAAAGATTTCTCAGATAAATATGGGCGAGAAAATTTTTATGCTGAGACCACGCCATTCATGCTACTTGAGTACCTTGGTGTAAAGATTCCAGAATTTGACGAAAGCGATGTAGTTAACTTAAATAAAATAAAATCCATTGCAAAAAATCTTAACTCGTTAAAAAAGAAAAAAAATAAAAAATCATATAACGATGAAATAAAAAAACTGAAAGACTACATTCTTCAATCGGCAGAAAAAAATATTCAGAAGCAACCGCATTATCACCTGATAGTTTGATGCAAAAAAGAGAGAAATTAAAAGAAATGTCAGGTAAGAATATAGGTAAGAATTTTTTTAATATGATGATTGACAATAAATTTGAATCGAAAATAAGCGATAACTATATTCAATTAAATCTTGCAATGGATTTTTACTCTCGATTCAACTACGAAGAATATTTTAATGAAGAGATTACCGCTCGTATGCGAGTAGAAATGATAGGTGTTTTATTTTATAATTACCACTATATGAAAAATAATATCTCTCAATTTAGAGCTATTCTATATCTTGCTCATGGAGTGGACCGTAAACGAAAAAGTCAAGGACTCCCTCTTTCTGAAGACAAAAATGAAAGGAGTATTTTCCGATCGCTTCAGGGCTTTAAAAAATATCGAGACCTTGTCGATTTGGATATAATTCAATTTGCGTGCCTTGGCGCATTTGATCAGTTCAATAAACTGTTGCCAGCAACTATAGTGGCATCAGTCTGCGAGGAAAAATCAATAAAAGAAAGAATAAGGTTATTTAAAAAAGCATTGAAAAGTATCAATAATTTAGATGGATTGACGTATGAAAAAATAGAATTTTTAAATGGAGAGGTTATTTTTGTAAATTTTAGCAATGGCCATATAAAGAGGATAATAAATGTATCTGATGTCAACTAACACAAGCATTAGGCTCTTTGCTGATATTGAAAGTTTAAAGATTTAAAATAATGAATAGCCTCTTCGATGAAAAAAATGAATTTCAAAATAATTACGCTTTATTTGTTGATTTGTTAGGCTTCTCAACAAAGCTGGCAGAAGTGGGAAAAGACCCAGAAAATTGGGGAAAATCCAGAGAAATAAAAGTTTTAATAGGAAAGCTCAGCTCTATTGGAGCTATTATATGTGAAAGGGAAAAAGGAATTTCTGGGTTCTATTTCAGCGATTCATTACTTTTAGTAGGTAATGAACCTAATGTTCTTTTTAAGTGTGGAAGACTAATTTTTCAAACAATTCATTATTTTAAATCTTTAAACTTTCAACTAGTACCAATAAGGGCTGCTATGACAAAGGGACCGTTAATCACTATCCCAGTTGAGTGTCAAACCGATAATTACCATCCAATGCCAATTACTGGCACAGGAATAGCAAAAGCTCATCATTTAGAAAAAATGGGCAGAAAGGGTATGACGTTTTATATTACTGAGTCAGTTAAATGTGACCTGAGAAATTCAGACCATATATGCGAAGAACCAGAAGGCTATATTACTATTCTACAACAGTTAGAAAATTTTTATGAAATAAACTGGCTCGATAAAGAATATTTGGATCAAACAATAGGGTTCCTATCTCTTTCAATAGCAGAGATATTGCCCTCTATTGCAAATAATTACAAAAAAAGTGAGAACCGTTATGAACAACAAATAGGAATCTCTATTAGTCAAAATATCTCTCGAGTTAATTCAGGAAAGTGCTCATCCTTAAGCTAAAACTATTGATCTGCCCTAACACAGAGAGCCGACTATAATTTTGTATTGACCATTTCTACCCAAGCACGTTAAAGCTATTTATTTTGCCTGAAGCCCAGTCAAATTATTACTACAACCTTCATGTTAGTTCTCTTTATCGGATTCTTGCTTATAGATGATTAAAATGAGTATTTTATTAATCTCTTGGAGATCCTCTTGGAGAGACAGGTCTTTAGGAAGTCTGTACTGTTTAAAATTCTTCTTCGTTATGGCAGTGAGACTTTCTTAACTTAATTTCTTCAGTAATTGACCTTGGTCGGTTAAGTTTACTGGCGAACAAGCGGAATTTTCCCTTGGACCAATCTTTTAGATGGTCCAGAGGTACGTTATTTAAGTGATAGCGTTTGATCTAGTTACCAGTAGCACAGGTTTCTCCAAGAATATCACTTACACTATTAGAACAAGTGAACGCAATATTAGAATTAGCTCTTAAAGAAACACATTCACTGCCAACCTCCAGTCAAAAGATACAAATTAATTCAAAATTTTTATATTTCCATCCTTATTGTGAGACAGTACAATCCTTGCTCAAAATAGGGGTGGCACTACATTTTATAACAAGGTTATTTTTTGTACCATAAAATGTGTTCATTTTATTTGTCACACTACCAACATTCCATGTTCTTAAATCAAGAGAGGTTAAACCAGAAGAACGAAACATATCACGCATATTCGTCACTTTAGCGGTATTAAAATGAGATACATCAAGGGAAGCTAAACTTATAGTATTATTAAACATATTACTCATATCTGTCACTTGAGAGGTGTCTGTGATGCCAGCAGTAAATTCAGTGAGTTGCGTGCAACCATCGAAAGCGGATTTCAAATTTTTCCAGCCCATTATTCCAAGATTTTCTACTTTGATAATTTTATTTCTATCTCCTTCATTATTAAAATACCAAACTGGCAATATTCCTGTTATTTTAATTGTGTAGTCTCTTGCATTTGCATAGGTGTGAGTAACATTATTACTATAAGCAGTAACAGTTTCTTTAGATCCATCACCCCAATAAACATCGAAATCGTATACAAAGTTATTTCCATTTCCATCATTCTCTCTTAGAGGAAGAGTGACCGTAAGATCTCCATTCCCAACTCTCCAAACAGACTGAAAAATTGCGCTGTCTAGTTCATAGCTTACTGTATTTGTGGAGCACTCTAAAATATTACCAAAACTATCTGTTTGTTTTTCAGAATAAGAATAAGTGCCATCACTACCTAAAGCGGTAGATAGCTCTATATTCATGGTTCCTCTGATTACTTCAATCGGACCTTGTACCAAGTTTCCACAATTATCATCAGAATATAAGTTGACAGTACTTCCAAGCTCTAAACCTTTGAGAAGAAAAACAGGAGTAGAATCGCCAGAAGGATTAGATGTTTTTAGTGATAAATTAGATGTAATACTGGTATCTAAGATAAAGGTATAGCTTATGGCAGCCACGCAGCGAGAAATATTTCCTGATTTATCCACTTGTTTTGCATAATAGGTATAGGTTCCATCGACACTTAGAGGGGTATCTGTTTTTAATTCAATAAAGCCATCATCATCCGCTGTACCTGATGCCACTTTATCTACCTCCAAGCACTTATAATTGTTACGATCGCTGTATAGACTAACTAATGAACCACTTTCTGTGGAGATTGCAAAAATAGGTTCTGGATTATTTGATGGGTTTCCGATTCTTTGAACTACCACTACCACTGGTGGTCGTGCAATTGTATCTATCTCATGGCTTAGACCATCGGAGCAGCTAGAATTGCCAGCTTTATCCACCTGTTTGGCATAAAAAGTATAAACAGCACTACCAATATAAGTTGACTGTAATTCAATAGAGCCAGAACTAGCTGTATTTGATGCTAGTTTGTTTGCCTCCAAGCACTCACTATCAGTGTGTAAGCTTACTTTTGCACCACCCTCTACACCAGAGATTACAAAAATAGGCCAGTTATTCTTTGATGGACTAGTGGTTCCTTCGGGTAACATTATCGTTGGTTTCGATATCTGTGTATCTAATTCATAACTTAGACCATCGGAGCAGCTAGAATTGCCAAGTTGATTTACTTGTTTTGCATAATAGTTGTATGCTCCATCGATATTTAAAGCAGTCTGTGTTGTTAATTCAATAGAATCACCATCATCATCAACTGTGCTTGATGCCACTTTGTTTGCCTCCAAGCACTCACTATCAGTGTGTAGGCTAATTGTTGCACCACTCTCTACACCTGAGACTACAAAGCTAGGTGCTGGATCATTTGATGGGCTAGTGGCTCCTTCGGCTAATAATACAGTTGGTTTCGATGCCTTTGTATCCAATTCATAATCCACACCTGCACTGGAGCAGTCAGAAATATTACCAGCTCTATCCACTTGTTTTGCAAAATAGGTATAGGTTCCATCGGCACTTAGAGCAGTCTGTAGTGTTAGTGTAATAGAATCACCGGTAGCTGTGCCTGATTCTATATTTGCCTCTGCACATTGATCATCAGTGTGTAAGCTAACTAGAGCACCATCTTCTACACCAGACACCACAAAACTAGGTGTTGTATTAATTGATGAGCTGCTGGTTCCTTGGGCTAATCCTATCGTTGGTGCGTTAGGAGCCGTTGAATCCAACTCATAATCCACACCTGCACTGGAGCAGTCAGAAATATTACCAGCTCTATCCACTTGTTTTGCAAAATAGGTATAGGTTTCATCGATACTTAGAGCAGTCTGTAGTGTTAGTGTAATAGAATCACCGGTAGCTGTGCCTAATGCTACTGCCTCAGCACTGCACGCACTGTCTGTATGTAGACTAACTATTGCTCCAATTTCTATACTAGAAATAAGAAATCTGGGATTGGTATTGTCAGATGAAGGACTGGTGGTTCCTTCGGCAAATGCTATTGCTGGTTCTGCTGGCGCTAGCGTGTCTAAATGGTATTTTATTTCTAAGCAATCAAAGACCTCTGCCCCATTGGCGTGTTTTGCATAATAAGTATGTTCTCCATCATCAGTAATGGGATTTTTTAGCCCTACAGACACTTGACCATCTACCGGGGTTGAATCTGAACTCACTAATTCTCCAGCACATTCCTCCATTTCATGTAGGCTGACCGATGCTCCATCCCTCACATTGGAAAACTTAAAATCTGGTGATGAGTTCTTAGAGTAGTATATGCCCTCCTCAGGATTAATTCCTTCTATTTCGATAGCAAATTCAGGCGGCAAACTAGGAGTAAACGAATTAAAGGGCAACAAATTACTACCCGAATCGCTACTGCTACAACCAACAAGGGAAGCAAACAGTATAAACGGTATTATGTGGAGATTGAGGCTTTTACACGCCAATGTTCCACTGCTACATAGATTTTTTAAGACCCAACCTAAATACATATAAGATGAACTACAAAAAGTTCCGACCATTTTCACAAACAAGTTATTCATTATAAACCTCCTAAAAATTATTCTTCCAACTTACACTTGTTAAAACGGTCGGAATCCGTAATACCTTTAGAGGTATTTTTATTATTTTTGTGAAACGGAGAGAATTTTCGTCACAGAAACAAGAAATAGTATTGAAAAACTCTTTGTTTGAATTCCAGTACCGTGTATGAAAAATAATTTGGAAAATAGGCTTTTCTGAGTAAAATAGTGGGATAAAAGCTCCTTGAGAGCCTCTATTTGAGGGTTTTTCTTCACATCGGTGTGAACTTTTTAGGCATTTTCCTCACATCGGTGTGAACTTTTTTTCAATTTGTTCATTTTTTTATAATATTATAAATATTTTCTGGTATTTCTTTATCACGTTATAAACTTTTTCGCTGTTTTCAGCGTTTTCTTTATCACGCTATAAACTTTTTGATTAATTCCTTTTTTATCTCTTTACAAGATAGACTTTTTAAGCGAATTTCTTAAAAATTGGCAAGAGTATAAATAAAAGAGGAAGAAGAAATGAGTAAGCAATTAAGAGTAATTTTATCCGATAAGGCATCGGAGGGGAATTTGGATATTCTTGAGCAGTTAATAGAACAATAAAGGTGGTTGAAATGGTTGATAGATATAAAAATCTAAACGTAGCCTATACAAGAAGCTGGGAAGTTGTGCGTCTTTTACATTTATATGCTTTAACCCCTTTATTCATCATACAACATCTAATTCAGATAGACACTAAGTGTGAAAAACTTAGAGGTGTATTGTTGCGGCTTTTGAAGAAGAATTTTATTTCCAAATGTGTCAGGAAATTGACTGCATTGAGAGAAATTTATTATCAAAAAACTAGTTGTGAAATAACTTTGAAGCTAGTGGCTAAATCTATGAAAGTATATGTTAATGAGCTAAAACTGCCATATTTTAAGAGAGCCAAACTATTACTATTAAGTTTTCAAGAGAAAGATATTTATCCAGACCTGCTGCTAGTTTTTCCAAAAAAAGATATAAATCCAAGCGTTGGTGTTGCTGTTGAAATCGAAAGAACGAGGAAAAGCTCGAAAAGATTGCTAAAGAAAATTTCAAAATATACTAACCGAACTTTAATTGACGGTGTGCTTTATGTTTGCGAAAAGGAAAACATTTCTAGCATTATAATGGGCATTTATAAATCAAAAGTGATGCTTAAAAGTTACAGAATACAGCACTATGAAAAGAATTTTCTTGCGCTTTTTTACTCGATTTGCGCAAACAAAACTCCTAATGACGAAATGTTTAATGGTGATTCTAAGAGCATTTTATTTCCCAATTGGATGAAGTATTTAAGGGAGGTTAGTCACCATGAACGTTAAGATATTAGCATTTGTTCGGCTTAAAATCCCTGGAATAACTACTTGTGACGTTTGGTCTAGGACATCCTGTCTTTTTACTGGTGTTTTAGAAGAGAGAAAAGCATTGATTATTGAATATAATTAGTACTTTAGGAAATCCAAACCTACCGCCGAACCTACTAATTTTTTTTCTGACCCCACTCACCCTACATTATAAATAATTATTACTAAGGTAATAGAGTGAGTGGGGTCAGAAAAAAGGTTAGTGGGTGGGTTGGTAAGGGTAAGGAGGAGGAGAGGAACGGACAGGAGAGGATAGAAATGGAGAATGGAGAAACTAAAAAAATGGGAGAGGGAAAGAAAATGCGTGTAAGTTTTGATGGGAAAAATAAAAAGGTTGACAAAACTGATGAAGCTCAGTCAAATAGAAATATAATATTAGCTTCTAGCTGTTGTGCTGAGGCTAGTCGTTCTTTGAAAAGCTGGGAGATTCTAACAAGCAAAGATGCAGCTTCTTTTTTGCGACTCTCGCTAAGTTCATTTATGAATATGGTAAGTGCGGGTCAAATTCCAGTTTATAAAATTGGAAGGAGGAATCGATACCTTCGATCTGAGCTTTTTCAATTATTTTTCCAAAATCATAATAAAGATAAGGAGAATTAATATGGGAATAAAGCAAGATAAAAAAACAGGAAAGTGGAATATTTGGTATGGTAAACGAAATCCAAAGACAGGGAAGCAGTATCAATTAAAAAGATATAATCTAAAAACAAAAGCTCTAGCTAGTAAAGAAGAACGTAAACTCATTGGTCTGGTGGAGAGAAAAATCCATGAAACAGTATCACCAAACTGGGGTACTGTCTTAGATGAGTTTTCAAAATCACAGCGAAGCGCAGGTCTTATGGAGAAAACTATTCAAAACTATAATGGTTCCCTTCAAATGCACACCGCACCTGAGTGGGAAGATAGACCTGTAGATAAAATTATGGGAGGTGAGATACGCCAGATAATTGTAGAAAAATTATCTGGTAAATCAGAAAGCCATAAAAAAAGTGTTCTTCAGTACATTCGAGCTGCTTTTGGTTTTGCACTTGAGAAGGGTTACATTAAATGGAACCCCACACCTAAAATACATTTCAGGCATGGGGATAAGATCAAGAAAGTGCTAACAGAGGCTCAAGTCAGAACCTTGCTAGAGCAAGCAAAGTTAATGGAAAATGACTGGTATCCAATTTGGGCTACCGCAGTTTATACAGGTATGCGAAACGGTGAACTTTATGCTCTTACTTGGGACAAAGTAAACTTGGAAAATCGTCAAATCTTAGTGGACTGTGCTTGGAACAGTAAAGATGGTTTTAAGTCTACAAAGTCTGGTGATGACCGTATTGTAGAAATTGCGCCTACTCTTCTATGTATGCTTAAACAGCTAAAACTTGAAAGTGCAGACCCTTCGGGTTTTGTGCTGCCTAGGGTTTATAGATGGAATCAAGGTGATCAGTCACCACAACTAAGAATGTTCCTTATGGGCATAGGGATTCCCCCTGTTCGCTTTCATGATTTGAGGGCAACATGGGCAACCATAATGCTAGGGAGAGGGATAGAACCGGTAAAGGTAATGAAGATTGGAGGCTGGAAGAGTATGAAAACCATGATGGTCTATATTCGAAAAGCTGGAATTGACATTCGGGGAGCAACCGATCACCTTAAGCTTCATAATCCATCAATAGAGGCTGCAAAAATTTTGCAGTTTTCTAATAACAAAATGAAAAAATAGATGCTTGTTAAAAGATGTATTCTATTGTGTGATGGTGCGAAGTTCCAATGCTGTAAATTTAAAGACTTACAGTTGCTTGCGTCACCTGAGCCAATAAACAATCTATCCCAACAGTTGAACCCAACCTACTCTCTAATACAAAAAAGCTAGTGGACTCGAACGCGGAGCGATGAATCAAGTCAACGCAAAGCAATAATTTCCCCACTTAATAATGTGATGCGCTAGAAAAGACCTCTACGCTATTGTTTGTATAATTTATATCAAAATACTATTGAAGTAAGGGAGACGCCTTAAAACTGGCCGATCTAATTAACGTTGTTTTTGTCGGGTTAGTGTACCAGCGCTAGCATTGCTAACGCTGGATGATGTGTGGTCGATACAAATAGAGGGTGTAAACCCTTAGTTAACGTCGGGATCGAAGAACTGCCTCTATATCCATCAAACGATAATCACCGGAAGAACTTTTTCTACATCCTTTTGTTAAAAAGCCGACTTTCTTATTAGAAAGTATAGTTAGGTTGTGAAGGCCTCTCATACAACGCTGATAACTCCCATTGTTACCTCCTCTTGGAAAACGAATGCCGTTTTTGCTTAATCGAATTATTTTGATCTCATCGAAATCATCATAGTTTGGAATAAGCACTCTTATATTTCTCAAAACGTACCTGCCGAATTCCCTTGCGCATCCTTTTGTTAAAAAGATGAATTTGTCACTAGAAAGTAGGCTTAGGATTTGATTAGTATGACTACAACGAGTGTGGCTTGAATTGTCATTGCCTGAAAATTGAATATCTCTCAACCTAATGCGCTTAGCATCGCTTGTGCTAAGTTCATCGCTTTCGTTTTCCTGACTCAATACGAGTGATGCAAAAGGTTCAATTTCTTGCACGTCTCCATTGCCTAGCGTACTAGCAAATGCACTAGTGTTGCCTAATAGTATTATCGTTCCAATTAATAGTGTTGTTATTTTCATATTTATTTCCTTTCGTTTAGTGTTTAGATTCTGCTTGTGAAGAAAGCATACTCCAAAAAGAAGAATTTTCAACTTTATTTATGTGGTAATAGAAAAAATATTTGCGTCAAAACACTATTAAAATAAAAGAAAGGACAGTGCCTTAAAACTGGCTGAACTAATTAACGTTGTTTTTGTCGGGTTAGTGTACCAGCGCTAGCATTGCTAACGCTGGATGATGTGTGGTCGATACACTAAAGAGGAATCACCTCTAGTCAAGATCAGGAGGTGTAACAATTGCTCTTACATTCGTTAAAATATAATCGTAAGAGCTTCCTTGACATCCGTCTGTTAAAAAGCTGACTCTGTTGTTAGAAAGTAGACTTAGAACCTGCATGGATTCAGCGCACCGAATATAATTATAATCACTATTATTGCGATTATTTCGAAAGATAATGCCACCTAATCGAATTCTTTTGTATCCATCTATCTCATCATATTTTCGAATAAGTGCCCTTACGTTCGTTAAAACATAATCTGAGAAGTCTCTTCCACATCCGTCCGTTAATAAGATGAATTTCTTACTCGACAGTAGAGCTAGGACTTGATTGGCTTCGGCACATCGAGTGTAATTATAATCACTATTATTTCGATTATTTCGAAAGATAACACCGCCCAATTTAACGCGCTTCCTGTTGGCCGTGTTATTATTACTGACTTCATTTTGCTCGCTTAATGAAGGTGGAACAGAAAGCAAGCTCACTTCTCCATCCTGTATATTGGCAAATGCACCAGCGCTGCCTAGTAGCATTATCACTCCAATTAATGGTGTTATTCTTTTCATAATTATCTCCTTATTATTAGTTTTTAGTTTCGTGTTTAAATTTAAAATTTAAACGGCTCCGTTTCTACCAAAACTCTACCAAGACTTTTGCTATGTCTCAAGAGTGTAATTTTTAAAATTCTAGCTCATTTCAAGTTGACACATCGCCGCCGAACAAGCCGAGCCAATATATAGAAAAGATTGTCTCTTAAAAGAAATGGGAATACGCAAGCAGCAAACTCAATGGGAACTTCGTATCTTTTTCTTGGATCAGGAAACATTCTAAAAGGTTAAATTATTTTTCATACACGGTATTGGAGTTCAAATGAAGAATTTTTCAACACTCTTTCTTGTATTTATTTAATTCATTAAAGTAATTCTAAAGTGTTCCGAAAGGTTGTATGACTGTAACTTAGTCTTTTGACCGCCCTTGTGCTCTAAGAGCGAATATGTTTGGCGTATTGCAGAGGTGTTAGAGGAGTTCCACCATTGAGAACTTTTTTAATGGCCATTGAGATATAGCTTCTAGGGTCAAGCTCTACTTTTTTACAGCTCTCTATGACAGTGTAGAGTATGGTCGCTGTTTCTGCTCCTTTTGCTGTTTTGGATCCGTAAAAGTTTTTCCTTCCCATAACACAGTGGCGCATGGCTCTCTCTGCTTCATTATTTGTTAGAGGAATTTTTGGATCATTTAGAAATAGCACAAGATTACTCCAATGTTTAAAGACATAGTTAATGGCTTTTTGTAACTCGCTCTCTGCTCGTGTTTTAGGGGCTAGTGGTCTAACCACTTAATTTTTTCACTTTTCTTGGAAGCGCAGTGCCGTGGCTTGTCGCATTTTTTGAGCAATCATTAAGACATGAATCCAGTAGAACTGAGTGATAGTGACTTACTCGAAATAAATAATGTTATAAAAAAAAGCGAAAATAACAGAATAGTTGTAAGGGCCATTGCCCTAAAAATGAAATATCTAAACCATACAAATATGGGTGCGGCAGAGGTTCTGAATATAACCCCTAGGACAGTGATTAATATTTGTAGCTACTATAGTAGCGGAGGAATAGAATCTGCTTTAAACGATGACCCAAGACCAGGGAGGTCAGTAGAAATAGATGATAGAATAAAGTCTAAAATTGTTGCAATAGTCTGCAGTGACCCACCTGAAGCTTTTGATCGCTGGACATTGGAACTCATACAAGAGCAAGTAATAAAAGATGATATCGCTGAAAAAATAAGCAAAGAAAAAATCAGAATAATTCTCCAAGAGCATGATTTAAAACCTTGGAGATATGATATGTGGTGTGTGCCCAAGTTAGATAAAGAGTTTATCAATAGAATGGAAGTATTCAAATTCTAAAGAAGTAATAATTAAATGGAAATTTAACAAGGTCGAAGCTAGGGAAAAATTCAAATATAAAGTGAAAAAATTAAGTGGTTAGACCACTAGTTATGACAAAATCTTTATTGGCACTTATACTGATCTCGTGCTCACTTGTTCTGACGGTGTGACTTCTCTTTTCGGAAGAGGCTGCGAGGTTTCCAACACCATTTCTTGTACTTGTTGTTTCCATGACGAAAATCCTCTCCGTTTCACAAGATAATAAAAAAAGGCTTAATACTTTTACTCGATCTACCGACCCGTATATTAGAGCATCTTGTGGGAGAGAACATGAACCGTTTATTGTATACATTATTTTCTGTAGCCTTGATGACTATATCTTATCAGGCACATGCCGTGAAAAATAAATGGAAACAGGTGAAGAGTGGCTCTAATCATAGTTGCGCTATTTCAATTGAAGGAGAAATACAATGCTGGGGAGACAATTCCCAGGGTCAACTGGGTTATGGAGACACCAACCACCGGGGCGATGATCCCAGTGAGTTGATCCATGAATTCCCTTTTGTAGATCTGGGAACGGATCGAAATGGAAAACTTACAGTAAAGTCCCTTGCCCTTGGTCAGCACCATACCTGCGCACTACTAAGCAATAAGCAGATAAAGTGTTGGGGAGATAATTCCCAAGGTCAACTGGGATATGAGGGTAAGGTTCGTCCCATTGGAGATAGTGAAAATGAAATGGGAAACAATCTTCTATTTGTAGACCTGGGAACTGATTCTCGTGGAAATCCTTGGGAGGTGGAGACCATTGCGGCTGGCGGGCGCCATACCTGTGCATTGCTGGCAAATAAACAAGCCAAGTGCTGGGGAAGAAATAGGAATGCACAGTTGGGCTACGGTGATAAAAAAAGCAGAGGAAAAGCAGCGCGTACCATGGGAAATAATCTGGACTTTGTGGACTTGGGAACTGAAAATGGCAGGCCCCTTAGTATTAAAGCGTTTGCTTTGGGTCAATACCATAGCTGCGCATTATTCCACAATAAAAAATCCAAGTGTTGGGGAGAGAATATCCACGGTCAACTGGGCTATGGCGATACAAAAATACGAGGCAACCAACCCAGTAGCATGAGCAACAATCTTCTGTTTTTAGATCTGGGCATGGAAAAAGGATCTCCCATATCAATAGTGGCATTGGTATCCGGCGATCACCATGTATGCGCTCTTTTCTCTAAAAATAGAATGAAGTGCTGGGGAGTGAACTGGCACGGACAATTGGGCTACGGAGATAAGCGCCCTCGGGGAAGGCGAACAACGGATATGGGGAAAAATCTTCCTTTTGTGGAGTTAGGCGGTTCTGCTCCCATTGCTATTACCGCAGGAGATAATCACACCTGTGCCCTGTTCAGCAATCGTCAGATAAAGTGTTGGGGAGAAAACCAATACGGACAGCTTGGTTACCAGGATCCCAGCGATAAGGGGATCAAACCTAATGAGATGGGTGAAAAGCTCCCTTTCCTTTCGTTGTTAACTGAAGAGGGTAGATTCTCTGCAGACAAGCCTCAAAAGGCGCTCTCCATCACTGCTGGGCGATCCCACACCTGTGTTCGTTTGCCCAATGGCACTCTTCGCTGCTGGGGTAAAAATAATGTGGGGCAATTGGGTTTGGGCGTGAGTACGTTACCGGATCAGCAGAGGCAGCCCGAATAGTGAAGCAAAAAAGTCCACTTTAATGGAGTAAATCCATTAAATTTCAAGTAATATGAGGCTAGTACTTGAAAAAAAAACAAAAATACCCTATTAAATAGTAAGGGATGAGCACATATTTTACCAAGCATAGTGATATTGACCGTAAGTGGCATGTAGTGGATGCCAAGGGACAGGTGCTGGGAAGGCTTGCCACCCGTTTAGCGAATATTTTAGTGGGAAAGCATAAGCCCACGTACACACCTCATATAGATAACGGCGACTATATTGTGGTGATTAATATGAAAGATGTGCACCTGACGGGTAAAAAATGGGACGACAAACTTTACTATCGTCACACTGGATTCCCTGGAGGAATAAAAGTGCGTACAGCAAAAGAGCAGTTTGCACGCAAGCCAGAGGAAATTTTACGAAAAGCAGTATGGGGCATGATGAATAAGAGTAACCTCGCCCGACGACAACTCATGAAATTAAAAATTTATACAGGACCGGAACATCCCCATCTGGCACAAAACCCCAAACCATTGGTAATTAGTGCTGCAGCCAGAAAGTAAGGAGACAGTAAAAATATGGACACTGATGAAGTAATACATGCCGTTGGCAAGCGTAAGCGATCCAAGGCTAGGGTATATATGAAAGCTGGTTCAGGAAAGTTTATGGTCAATCATAAGACCATGGAAGAATATTTTGTTCGTCCCACTAGTCGACTTATTATCGAGCAACCACTAGATTTAATAAAAGAAAAAGACATGTGGGATATTTATGTAAATGTCTGTGGAGGCGGTCCTTCTGGTCAAGCAGGGGCCACTCGCCACGGAATTGTACGTGCCTTGGTAAAAGCGGATACTGAGAAGAACCGGGCTATTTTGAGAAAAGAAGGTTTGCTGACAAGGGACGCACGTAAGGTGGAACGTAAAAAGTATGGTCGCCGTGGTGCTCGCCGTAGCTTCCAGTTTTCTAAACGATAATTTTACAATTGCTGGCGAAGAGCCTCGTATACTACAACCGCGCTAGCATTGGCTAAATTTATACATCGAACATTATTCGAGGGCATGGGAATATTTAAAAAGGCCTCCTTGGGTTCTTCCTTATGGATGGCATCGGGGAGACCCGTGGTTTCTTTGCCAAAGATAAAAAAGTCTTTATAGGAAAATTTTGTGTCGTAGATATTTTTTTTACCGAACTTGCTGATAAACCAAAGATTAGAATCTGGGGGCACTTGCTCTTTAAATGTGCCAAAAGATTCATATACATGGAGCTTCACATGTTTCCAATAATCTAGCCCGGCTCTACGCACAGCTTTTTCCGAAAGGTCGAAGCCTAGCGGTTTAATAAGATGAAGTTGTGTGTTCGTGGCTACGCAAAGTCGGGCGATGCTCCCTGTGTTTTGGGGAATAAGAGGTTCCACTAAAACTATATGAAATTCTTTTTCCATCTCATGGACGAATATAGTTAATCATTCTTGGGAAGGGGATTGTTTCTCTCACATGATCCAGACCGCAGATCCAGGCAACCATTCGTTCCAAGCCCAAACCAAAGCCAGCGTGGGGAACGGATCCATACCTCCGCAGATCTAAGTACCACTCGTATTCTTTTTCATCCAGTCCGTACTGTTGGATGTTTTTTTTCAAAATATCCACATCGAATTCACGTTCGCTCCCACCAATAATTTCTCCGTAGCCGTGGGGAGCGATAAGATCAAACCCAAGGACTGTTCGTGGATCTTTATCGTTTTGTTTAAAATAAAAGGATTTCATCTCCTTGGGAAACTCTTTTATAAAAACAGGCATGCCTTTAAAAATAGAGCCTAGTTTTGTTTCTTCAGGGGCTCCAAAATCATCTCCCCACTTGAGCGACCCTCCATGCTTATTGAGTACATCTATGGCTTCTTCATAAGAGATCACGGGGAAAGTTTTCTGAGTTAAAAGTTCAAGGTCGCTTCTATCTCTTCCTAGAGTAGTGAGCTCTTCTCCGCAGACTTCCAGTACATTTTTTACCACTGTGGTGATAAATTCTTGGGCTAGATCCATTACTCCGTTCATGTCGCAAAAGGCAACCTCTGGCTCTATCATCCAAAACTCAGTCAAATGTTTTCTCGTCTTAGATTTTTCAGCACGAAAGGTTGGTGCAAATGTATAGGTTTTTCCCAAAGCCATGGCACCCGCCTCGGCATAGAGCTGACCCGATTGGGTCAAATAGGCTCTGCTATCAAAGTACTCTGTTTCAAATAGATCGCTAGTACCTTCGCAAGCGCTGGGTGTGAGTATGGGTGGATCCATTAAGACAAATCCCCGTTCGTCAAAAAAGTTTCGAATAAGGGAGTTTATTTTTGCCCGGGTTCGCAAGATGGCCACTTGCCTGGGTGTGCGCAACCAAAGGTGACGATTTTGCATTAAGAACTCCACACCATGTTCCTTGTGACTAATGGGATAGCTGGGCTCTGCCATCTGAACGAGTTCTATTTTATGTACATCAATCTCATAAGTGCCCACTTTTTTATGGTGTTCTTTCACTGCACCTGTGACTGAGATAGAGCTTTCTTGGGTAAGTTTTTTAGCTAGTTGAAAGGAATCTTCGTCGCAATCGTGGTTGGATACAATGGCTTGCAGGGTTTGGAGAGAGCCGTCGCGCAACTCCAAGAAACTAATTTTCCCCGAAGAACGACTATTATATAACCAGCAATGAATAGTAACCACTTGCTTGTTGTATTTTTTTATTTCTCCAATGCGAACAATAGAGGACATTCCCTTTACTCCTTAGTAGTGGGCAGCAAAGTCTATTAATGTGCGAACACCATGCCCTGTGGCTCCGTGGGAGCAGTACGGTAGGTGTGGCTGATTCCAAGCAGTTCCTGCGCAGTCAATATGTATCCATTTTGTTTTATCTTTTACAAACGCTTGTAAAAAAGCACCTGCCTTGGAGCTACCCGCACCACGACCAGTACCAATATTGCGTAGGTCTCCAACTTTCCCTTTCATATCGTCGGCATATTCTTGATACAGGGGAAGCTCCCAATGCTTTTCTCCCGTATTTTTTGCAGACTCCTTATATTTTTTCATTAAATCCTCGTTGTTACCCATAATAGCCGAGGCCACCTCACCAAGAGCCACCAATACAGCACCCGTAAGGGTAGCCATATCCAGTAGGGCATCTGGTTTTTTATCTTGGGCATAGTCTATGGCGTCTGCCAGTACAAGCCTTCCCTCGGCATCCGTATTCAGAACTTCAATTGTTTTTCCTGAACGGGTGTGGAGGATCGTGCTAGGAACAATGGCATTGCCAGCAGGCATGTTTTCCGCAGACGCTATATAGGTATTGATTTGGTTGGGACACTTTAGCTTGGCTGCCAATAGGGTAGCTGCTAACATATTGGCTCCACCACTCATATCGTGCTTCATCTCGTCCATTGCCCCGCCCGGCTTTAAGGAAATACCACCAGTATCAAAAGTAATTGCCTTGCCCACGAAAGCGATTTTTTTCATATTCTTTTTGGGTCGAGTGGGTTTATATTCCAGTGAAATTAAACAAGGTGGATTTACAGAACCTTGACCCACACCAAGGATCCCACCCATATTTTCTTTTTTCAAAGCGACGGTATCAAGCACCTTGCATGTTACACCATATTCTTTGGCGTACTTTTTTACCCGCTTGGCAAGCTCCATGGGAACCAGCTTATTGCCTGGCTCGTTGGAAAGGTCTCTTGCAATAGCGATACATTCATATTTTGCTGTAGCAAAGGAAAGAGTTTCTTTGTCGAAGGAATTTTTTCCTGTGTAACAGTTCACATCCATGGATTTCTGTTTCTTTGGTTTCTTACCCTTATACAGATCAAAGGAATAACTCGCCAAAAGCAGCCCTTCGAGAAAGGCCAGAGAATCTTGCTTGTTGTTTTTGCTTTTCTTTTGAAAAAAAGAGTCCACAGCCAGTGCCACTGTTTTTTGCTGCTCTTTTGCTAAATTCTTGTATACGTATGCCCCTCCCCGTCGGTACGTTTCTCCCAAAACCTGATCGGGTTTCCCGAGACCAAAAAATAATAAATGGGGGCCTTTTGTTTGACGATAGAAATATGTGGAATCCCGCTTGCCAAAAAACACTCCATCCTTCACCAGAGAATCCAAAACGGAGGCGTATGGCTTGAGACTGGGCCCCATCACTGCCTTTTCTCCCGCCTGAAACACACCCAGTACCAATGTGGACTCTTGCACCTTCGATAGGGAGGCTTTTTTATTGAGATTAATTTTCATATTAGTTCCTTTCGTCTATTATTTCCTGTGGGAACAATACTACACCCACTCGGCACTTGTCTATTTTTCCTTGGAACTCCTTATGATATGGACAATATAACTCGTCGCACCAAAGACTATTTCAGTTTTTATAAGTCAATTTGATTTAATATTCTTACTTAGACGGGGTTTGAAATAGACCTCGAAGAATCCAAGCAAAGAGTGCGATAGCAGCTGGGATCGTATATACAAAGGCAATTAGAATCTCAGTTTTCTTATAGTAAAGAGCAAAAAATACACATAAATAAAAAAGAAAGATTCGCGTACTTTAACTTCTCTTGCCTATCTTGCGCCAAACCTTTTACTGTCTTCAGTACTCTGAGCATGTTTTTTTGCGTCATGTAGTTCTGAGGAACGAAAAGAGTGTAGAAAACTCTCCCAATCTTTATGCTTATCTTCTGCCATTATTTGCTATTTTTATGATTGGTCACTTGACTGTTGATTTGATAATCTCTGATAATATTTTTTAATTGTTTCATTATCTATTGTTCTTCTTACTTGAGGCCACCCCTTAGAATCAAAGGCCTTAGTCCATGGTGTATCTGGCTTATGAGTTAAGCCCGATAATTCCCAAGCATCAAGTTCACCGTAAACGGTACAAACTGCCGTCATAATTTCTTTCTCTGGTTCAAAAAAATCAGAGCGTATATCAAATCCTCCCACTAAAGCAGGTCTAAAAATTGGTCTTCTTTCGTAGTGCTTAAATTCCTCATATATAGATGGGAAAACTGGACCGAACTTCCATGCTTGAAGGCTTTCTGTCACTAAAGGATCATCGGTTGCTACAAGAGTAAATCCATGAGCTATAGCAGACAGTTTCAGGAGCTGCATAATTGTTAGTCCTTCTTTCTATGCTTTCCCTATAAGATGGTTTGCAACTGCTAATGGATGATGACCGTTTTTCAATGTTATATTCCTCCGTTTTCCTTGATTTCCTATTATCTACTGCTCTTATACTATTTTATCATAGGAGAGTCTTATTTATTTCCTCAATTAGCAACGCTTATAAGGAGTGGACCCCTCCTCCAAAAAACAAAAAGCCCTTTAAAAACAGACATTTACAAAATTATCGGAAAACAAGACCTTTTTGCTTTACTTTTACGTCAATATGCACTAAAATACCGCAAGTATTCATTGCCAAAGGCTTTTGAATAAAGGAGGAAAATGGAAAATAAGAAGTTACTATTTATAGCTGCTGCCCTTTTGCTACTAGCACCTCAGGTTGCTACAGGTGAAATAGAAGACTGTTATTCCCAAGAACATTATGAAAAAGTAACTAGAACTATTCCTCCTGCAAAGCTCTGTGGTGCCAAGCTATCGGGTGCAAATCTAATTGCTGTGAACTTACTTCAGGCGAATCTGAATCATGCAGATCTAAGTGGAGCAAAGCTGTGGCATGCAACTCTAAATGGAGCAAATCTAAGTGATGCAAATCTAAGTGGTGCACAACTAAGTGATGCAAATCTAAATGGAGCAAATCTAAGCAATGCAATTCTAAATGGAGCAAATCTAAGTAATGCAATTCTAAATGGAGCAAAACTGAACCATGCGGATCTAAGTGGCGCAGAAATGCCGAATGCGGTTCTAAGTGGCACAAAAATGTCGTTTGCGATTCTAAATAATGTGAATCTAAGAAGAGCAATAATGCCCTATGCGGATCTGAATCATGCAAAACTAATTAATACGATTCTAGATTATGCGGATCTAAGTAATGCAAATCTAAGTCATGCGGATCTAAGTGGCACAGATATGTTATTTGCAAATCTAAGTCATGCAAAATTAAGGGGGGCAATACTAATTCATACAAATCTATATGGAGCAAATCTAAGTGGTGTGGAACTCAATAATATGGATCTACATCATGCAACACTAACTGCTGCAACACTAATTGGTACAAATCTAAGTGGAGCGAATCTACATTATGCAAGCCTAAATGCTGCAAATCTAAGTCATGCGGATCTAAGCAATGCGATTCTCAGTAAAGCAAATCTATTTGCTGCGAAACTGTATGAGGCAGACCTAAGTGGGGCAGATTTGGAAGGTGTGGATATGCGGTATGCAAAGATTGATGAGAAAACGAACTTCGCAGGTGCGAACCTTGCAGGTGCAAAATTGGACAAAGCAGTGCTGTGCAGAGCGAAAAAAGATAATGCAAAATTAGGCTTCGAGAACACATTAATTGCATTTTTTCAGTGTAGTACTGACTAATGCAAAGAGCCAAGGGCAAGCCCATATTCCTCTTGGAGAGCGTTTCTAGCATATTGATGTAATGGAAAAATTTAAAAAAGTATGTAAAGAAACGGTAGAAAATCATTCATTAAGAGAACTTTTAGTGCTAAAATAATGCAGTGCTGACTCGTACACACCAAAAAATCGGATTGTTGCTATCCCTTTCAGACGCTCTTGGTCTGCTTGCTTCTTGGGCGCTTGCTTATTATTTACGTTTTCATACGGAGATTATTACCGTTACCAAAGGGATTCCTCTGCTTTCCGTTTATATTTATCTTGCTGTTCCTATTATTTTGGTGTGGTTTTTGGTTTTCCACTATTTTCATCTCTATGGCTATAAGGCTCTGTTGAAAAATATAACGCCAGTTGTGGAATTGTTTTCTGCCCATGGGTTGGCGTTGCTGATTTTTTTAGCCCTGCTGTATTTTCATTCGGAGTATTACTATAGCCGGGTGGTGGTTATTTATTTTGGTTTTTTGTCGGGTGTTTATCTTTTGGGGTCGCGGTTGCTCTTGTCTAAGCTGCTGCGCTATTCAGCCGAACAATGGGATCAGAAAAAACCCATTCTAATCGTGGGTATGGGAAAAACAGCCCAGGCCATGGTGTCTCGGATAGAAAATAATCCTGAGCTTCGTCTGTCCATTCAAGGATTTTTACACCAAGGTGGGGAGGCTCCCGATTCCCCTTACCCTGTGCTGGGAGGCTATGACGATATTCTTTCCGTCGTAAAAGAACAGCATATTCAAAAAGTTCTCATTGCTTTGCCCAGAGAGGAGGCAAAGTTTCAAACGCCCGTACTGGAGTCTTTGTCGAAAACCACGGTGGAGTTAGGCCTTGTTCCCGACACGTACGAATATGTGGTATTGAGTTGCAAGGTAGAGGATTTTGACGGGATTCCCGTAATCAACCTCAACGAGGCTCCCATTAATCTCTCCGGTAAAATTGCAAAGCGTGTTCTTGACATATCTTTCTCCCTCCTTGCTATTGCTCTTTTTGCTCCAGTGATGCTGATCATTTGCATTGCCATTAAGTTGACGAGCAAGGGACCCATACTCTACCGTCAGCAACGCATGAGTCTCGATGGTCACCTTTTTTCCATGTGGAAGTTTCGTTCCATGCATGTGGGAGCCGAGGATACGGCAGGTCCTGTGTGGGCCGCTTCTAACGATTCACGGAGAACGTCTCTTGGCACTTTTCTTCGAACCACCAGCTTAGATGAGTTACCTCAGTTTTTTAATGTGCTTGGGGGAAATATGTCTTTGGTGGGACCAAGGCCGGAGCGACCTAATTTTGTGGACGAGTTCCGCCATAGTATTCCAAAGTACATGTACCGTCACAAAATAAAATCGGGCATTACGGGGTGGGCGCAAATTAATGGCTTGAGAGGAAACACCAGCTTAGAGAAAAGGCTGGAATTGGACCTCTATTATATTAAAAACTGGAGCCTGCTCCTAGATATTAAAATCCTTCTCCTAACTCCCATAAAGAGTTTGGCCGATAAAAATGCGTATTAACAATACTCTTCATCGTTATATTCTTTATGAGGTGTTTCGTCCATTTATCGGAAGTTTGGCTTTTTTTATTTTTATTGCTTTAGTGTTCCAACTCATTCGATTTTCTGACTTTTTGCTGGTTCATCATGGAGACTTTGGCTCTTTCTTCCGGCTCCTCTTGTATTTAACTATTTATTTACTTCCTACCACTGTGCCTATTTCCTTTTTCTTGGCTGTTTTGATTGGCTGTGGTCGTTTGTCTGGCTATAGTGAGGTGACGGCTCTGCGTGCTTCAGGCATGTCCTTATTTCAATTTATGACTCCTATTATTGCTTTAGGTTTTTTTATCTCTTTATGCAGCCTTGTACTCAACTTACATTTTGTTCCCTGGGGGGACAGAATGTTTCGTCAAGAAATCATTGAAATAGGAAGGAAGAAAATAGCTACCAATATCCGCACAGAACGATTTACAAGAAACTTCTTCAACATGGTTCTATACGCAGACGACGTGAACAAAGAGGGAACTGTACTAAAAAAACTATTTATCACAGACGAGTCCATTAAGAGTTCCCCAATGACCATAGTAGCGAAAGAGGGGATATTCTTAAACAGCGGCAACCAAGGTGGTGAGGATGGTGATCTCATCCTACGTTTAAAAAACGGGTCACTACACCGAAGCAGAAAGCAGGGTTATTATAACGAACTCATACAATTCTCCACCTACGACATTCTATTAAAAATAACAACCTCAGAGATAATGAGCCTCAATAAACCAAAATCAATGGACCATGAATTATTGGTAAAAAAAATAAACAAATTAGAAAAAAATCCCAAAAAAACAAAAGGAAATCAGAAAAGCATCCGCCGCCTCAAGGTGGAGTTTTGGAAACGCTATGCCCTTTCTGGCTCCTGCCTAGTCTTTGCTTTTATGGGTGTGGGCTTTGGTATTGTTCGAACCCGTTCTGTGCGCACAAGCTCTCTTCTCATTAGCCTTATCTTCCTGATGGGTTACTGGATTCTTTCCCGTCTGGGTTTGTATTGGGGAGAGAATAATATACTCTCTCCCTTTCTTTCTATATGGTTGCCAAATTTTTTATTACTGGGAGTTTCCGTTTTCTCCTTGCGTGGAGTTTGGAATAAGTAGGTTTTATTTACAGTCGTATTGACACCGCATGAACGGAAATTACCGATAGATGTAGATTGTTCGGGTTTCTTCCTTGCCCGAACCTTCTAGTGCTCTACTTTGCTGACTGGGAGGAGGATTATTCTCCCCTCCGTAGCGTTTCTCGATAGATTCCTTATCGTAAATTGTAATGGCACGAAAAACAGTATTGGTATCGGAGATTTCTTTCATTGCCGAAGAAGGACCATCATCACCTGTATTCTTTAGTCCCAAAAAGTGACCTAATGCATGAAGAATCACAGAGGGTAAATCATAAGCATCACTATTGGAAGAATCGTAAGTAAAATCGTTCTTTTTAGCGTTGACTATTATATCGGCAGAATAGATCTCTCCATGTTCGTAGGGAGTTCCCACATTTTTATTTCTTATTTTGAGATAGACTCGAGCCAGTACTTTAGAAGAAAGGGGAAGCGAACCCTTCTTGTTGCTATAGATTCCCATTGTACTATCTTCGTTGTAACTATCGCCATTATCATAGATTAATCTATCCACAGTAGTACTTGGCACAGTAAAAAAAGTGTAATTAATATCAGACCCACTGTTGTTCCATGCCCCCATCATTCCACCCAAAGTACTTAGTCCATCGCTAAAAAATTCGCTGACTTTAATATTAATACCACCACTTAATGCATCATCAGACCAGCGCTGCCATTTATCTGCCGACGGGGAAGAGTGAACATAATAAACACCGTTAGAGCAAGGGAGGATTTGTTCACCTACCGTTTGTTTCACAGAATAATAATTACCTCCATAACTTGTCTCCAAGTCGTCTGGAACAGTGAATCTTCCCTTTTCATCTACAGAAACATCGAAACCAGCACCAGAGCAAGAGTTGTTTTTATACAAAGTAACCGTTGCATCTGTTTCCAAGTTTGTAACCTTTAACGTTGGTGTGTCATCAGTTCCCGGACTCTCGCTTATAAGGCTAAGCTCCGTGTTCATTAAATTGCGCGTATAGAGTACCGCCCCGGAACAAGGGGAACTTTGTCCATTTACTGTTTGTTCAACAAAATAATAATTATCTCCAGAACTTGCCTCTAGGTTAGATGGAACGTCAAACCTTCCCTTTTCATCTACAGAGACATCGGAACCAGTACCCGAGCAAGAGTCGCTTTTATACAAAGTAACCGTTGCATCTGTTTCCAAGTTTGTAACCTTTAACGTTGGTGTGGTATCAGTCCCTGGGCTTTCGCTTAAAAGACTAAGGTTCAGAGTGGCGAAATTACGAAGATAGTACACTCCTGTAGAACAAGGGGAACTTTGTCCATTTACTGTTTGTTTAACAGAGTAAGAATTATCTCCGTAACTTGTCTCTAGGTCAGATGGAATGTCAAACCTTCCCTTTTCATCCATAGAAATATCGGAACCAGCACCAGAGCAAGAGCTGCTTTTATACAAAGTAACCGTTGCATCTGTTTCCAGGTTTGTAACCTTTAACGTTGGTGTAAGGTCTGTTCCTGGAGTCTCGCTTACAAGGATAAGATTCGGAGTGGTTAATAAACTACGAACATACTCCACCGCCTCAGAACAGGAGGAGACTTTTTCACCTACCGTTTGCTGAACAGAATAATAGTTATCACCGTGACTTGTCTCTAGGTTAGACGGAACTGTCACTCTCCCCTTTTCATCCAAAGAGACATTGGAACCAACACCAGAACAAGAGTTGTTTTTATACAAAGTAACCGTTGCATCTGTTTCCAAGTTTGTAACCTTTAACGTTGGTGTGCGGGCAAGCCCCGGACTCTCGCTTAAAAGACTAAGGCCGGGGGTGCTTAATAAATCACGAACATATCTCACCGCCTCAGAACAAGGAGGGGTTTCTCCATCTACTATTTGTTGGGCAGAGTAATAATTATCTCCTAGACTTGTTTCTAGGTCAGATGGAACGTTAAACTTTCCTCTTTCACCTATAGTCACATTGAAAGCAGTACCAGAGCAGGCAGCATCCTTATACAAAACAATCACCGTACCTATTTCCAAGTTTGTAATCTTTAAGGTTGGTGTGGCGTCAGTTCCTTGCTCATCACCTACAAGACTAAGATTGGGGGTAACCAATAAGCTGCGAACATAACTCACCACCTCAGAACAAGGAGGACTTTCTCCATCACTTAGCATTTGTTTAGCAGAATACTGATTATCTCCATAAATTGCTTCTAGATCGGTTGGAACTTCAAATCTTCCTCCTTCACCTATAGCGACATCAAAACTAGTGCCAGAGCAGGCGGCATCCTTATACAAAGTAATCATTGCACCCATCTCTAGATTTGTAATTTTCAGGATTGGTGTGGCATCCGCTCCCGGACTGCCACTCACAAGGCTAATATTTGGAATGATTAAATTGCGAACATACTCCACCACCACAGAACAGGGGGAGACTTTTTCATCTAATGTTTGTCTAACAGAATAATAATTATCTCCATGGCTTGTCTCCAGGTCAGACGAAACTTTGAATCTTCCCTTTTCATCCACAGAAACCTCGGAACCAGTTCCAGAGCAAGGCTCGTCTTTAGGGCCTTTATGCAAAGTAATCGTGGCACCTGGCTCTAGGCTTGTAACCTTTAACGTTGGTCTAAGGTCTGTCCCCGGACTATCATCCACAAGACTAAGGCTTGGAGTGATTAATAAACCACGAATATATTCCACCGTTTTAGAGCAAGGAGGAATTGCTCCATCTACTATTTGTTGGGCAGAATAATAATTATCTCCGTAACTTGCTTCTAGCTCGGCTGGAACTTCGAATTTTTTATTTTCGTCCAGAACCATACTGTAGGCAGTACCAGAGCAAGGCTCATCTTTACTACCTTTATATAGGGCAACCGCTGCGCCCACCTCTAGGTTTGCAATTTTTAAAGCTGGTGTGGCACTCGTTGACGGGTTTTCACTTGCAACACTGAGGTCTGGTTCGACTAATAAGCTGCGCTCATAGGCATTCAAATCAGAGCAAACAGAGCTTTTTCCATTCAGTGTTTGTTTGACATAGTAATAATGCGTTTTGTATCCTTCTGCCTCTAGCTCAGATGGAACGTCAAACCTTCCCTTCTCATCCACAGAGACATTAACACCAGCACCAATGCAGGTCTCCTCCCCTTTATACAAAGTAACCTGCGCACCTGCCTTTACATTTTTAAGCTTTATCTTTGGTGTGGCATCAGTTCCTGGGTTGCCACTTAAATAGTCAAAGGTCAGCGTTTCTGGGGTAACCGGGGCGCTGGAACCTCCCCCTCTAACAGCACCACCTAAAAAAACCTTGAGTCTTAATTTAACAACATCGGGGTTTTGAGCGTTTGCGAACCCTGCTCCTTGGAGAAGCAGTACTAGACAGATTAAGTATTTTATTATTTTCATTCCGACATTATGCATTAATTCTGCGAAATAGTCAAATGTTTTTTACAAAATTTTTAAATGAAATCAAGAATCCTCCTCTTCCTCCTTTTCCCCAGCGTCGGCATCTGGAAACAGGGGTAGCCGCACGTTTGGTACTTCGGAGACGGGAAGCACCACGCTTCTTTTTCTATCCTTATACATAAGGGTGGGTAGGGTTTCTCCATTGAAGATGGCAATGAGTCCGTCCAGGTTGCCGGAAAATAGTTTCACCACCTCGTCAGCTCGAAGGGTGATCTTGCGACTTTTTCGCAATATAATATCTTTTATTTTATCGTCGTCGGTTTGGAAGCGTATCCAAACGTCCTCTTTGGCAATGAGGGTGAGGTTGTATTCCTTTTCTTCCGAGGTGTTGCTTTGCTCTTCCTGTGCTTCTGCCACAGCTTTGGCAACTTCTTCTGGTGTTTTTTCTGGTTCCGGTTCTGATGCTTTTTCAGGTTCTGGTGCTTCTTTTGGTGTCTCTTTCGAGGTCGGTGTTGTGAGCAGGGTGTTTTTCAACCTATCTTTGGTTTCTTTTAGCACTTTATCTCCAGTGTTGCCTGTGATGAAAAAGTAAACGCCGCTAATGCATAAAATGATCAGTAGTACGACCACTGCGGATAGAAACTTTTTTTTTTCCTTCACATGCTCCTCAATGCTTCCCGGCTGAGGGCTTTTAATGTAAATATTGGGATTGCAGGCGATATGTTGTTGGTAGCGAAGAAGTATATCCTTGTTGTCTATTTTTAAGTATTTTGCATACGCTTGGAGGTAGCCGCGCACGAAGGGTTCCGGGGGTAGGAGTGCGTGGTTGTCTTCCTCTAGGGCGCGGAGGAGTTTTAAGCTAATGCGAGTGGAATAGGCTATTTGATCTAAAGATATGTCCCGCTTTTTTCGTTCTTGGCAGAGGTATTGTCCCAGTGTTTCGATTTCGTCCATATCGCCACGCCCTTACAGTCTTTTTTCCAATGCCACTAAATCTTTTAGGGAACGTTCTGCCCAAACTGTTTGGGGAAACCGATCCATCACTTCCAGTAATTTCTTTTTTGCGTCCGTATACTCATGGGCGCGCATTAACATTTCACCGAAGAAATAGTGTGCTTCCGCATAGCCGTAGCAAAGTCCAGAGGAGGCTTTGCCTAGAGCTTCAAAGGCGCTTTCTTTTTTATATTGTTTCCAGCGAACTTTTCCCAGTCGTAGCCAACCTGAGCAGTGATGTTTATTTTCCTTAACGGATCGTTGTAACTCGTACTCGGCCTTGAGCCATCGTTTTTCTTTTATAAAGGTGAGGGCTAGGAAGAAGTATGTTTCATGTTGACGAGGATATTCCAGGTCTTTTAGTGATTGATAAAAAATTGCTCTTGCCTTAGCGAGTTTGTTCATCTTGTAGTAGAGAAAACCCAAGTTGTTTTTCATGATGGTTAGTTTGGGGTCGATGGTGATGGATTTCTTTAGTGCGTCTTCGGCTTCAGCGTGGGCACCTTTTTTAAAATAGGCAATTCCCAGGTGTCCCCATGTGGTGGGGTTTCTGGGGGTGTGCTTGAGTCCTTTACGAAAGAAGCCTATTGCTTCGGAGAACCTGCCTCTGAGTAGGGCTTTTATTCCTGCTTCTTCGTGGATTTCGCCAAAGCGGGTGTTTTGTTCCTCTTCTTCCAATTGCGAAAAAGCGCAGGATGTCAAAAACATCGCCGTTAACAATAAAGAAATTAATTTATACATGCTCTTTAATTCTAAATTTATGTAGTAAGGGGGTCAACTGAATTTATTTCTATCTCCGTTGTATGATATCATTAGTGGAGGGTTTTTATGAAAAAACAGTTCATGTTAGATATTGAGACCACTGGGGTAAACCATAAAACGGACGACGTGTTGCAAATTGCCCTTTTGGAGTTGAATTTCAATGGGGATTATTGGGAGCGGGGCAGGCACTTTAATTTCTTTCAGCACACTGATCGTCAGCCTGAGAGTCCTTTTGCTAAAAAATGTATGCCGGGGTTGTTTGAGCGTTGTCGAAATACTGATCCTACTCCCGTGAATGAGGCACGTCAGCAGATTTTGGACTTCACAAAAGACTGTGGCGCTGCATCCCCTAATGTTTATATTTGTGGTTGGCATGTGGGTGTTTTCGATCTTTCTTTTTTGAGTCAGCACGGGTATTTGCGGGTGGCTCAGTACAATTCCGAGGGTGTGCTGGAGGGTGATTGTCATTATCGAACGTATGAGATTAGTGGCGCACTACAGTTGGTGGCCAATTTGGCAAAAGTGTCGGATTTAAATTCCCTTGTTCGACGATCCTTGGAGGGCAGTCAGCTTCCTGAGGGACAGCGGCACGATGCGCTCTATGATTGTGAGCGGCAATTATGCATTATGAACGGACTCTTGAAGATTGCTCGTGGGGACTTGTAGCGACAAGGGGTGCAATTTCTCCAAAAGACCGTTTAGTTCTTTCGGTGTGAGTTGCTGATCAGCATCACTAAAAGCATTCTCGGGGTCGACGTGACTTTCGATCATTAGCCCTTCCATTTTCAGATCCACGGCTTGTTTGGCGAGGTCTAGGAGGTAGCGCGTGTTGCCTGCGATGTGACTAGGGTCGCAAAGTATGGGAAGATTTGGGCAAAGGCGTTTTAGTTCGAGGGGGATATGCCAGCTTGGGGAGTAGCGGAGTTTCGTTTTTCCTTCTTTGGGAAGGTCGGTGGCAAAGCCCCGGTGTACGGCAGCTAGTTTTTGGATACCTGCTTGGTTCATTCTTTCCAGGGCTCCTATCCATAGTTCCAGGTCGACCACGAGGGGATTTTTAATGAGTACGGGGATGTCCACTCCTTTGAGAGCGTCGGCAATTTCTTGTACGGAGAAGGGGTTGACGACGGTACGAGCCCCTATCCACAAAACGTCTATTTCTTTTTTCAGGCAAGCGTGCACATGGGAAGCGTTGGCCACTTCCACAGCCACGGGTATTTTTGTTTCTTCCCTTGCGCGAACGAGCCAGTCCAGTGCTGCTTCTCCTCCTCCTGCAAAGCTATGGGGACGGCTTCTGGGTTTCCACACCCCGGCACGAAAGAGGGCTATTTTATTTGTTTGGGCCAGTGCTTTAGCGGTGTCCATAACTTGGCTTTGGGTTTCCGCACTACAAGGACCGGCAATAACTGGAAAGCTTGTGGGCGACTCCAACCAAGACGACAACGGAGCAATTTGAAGATTTAATTTTTCCACAGACCCTGAGAGTACCGCCTTAGGTGTAAATATGACAATGGTTTTTCTTGAGGGTTTTGCTTACGCTAGGCAATAATGCCTCCCAAAAGTAACAAAACTTGTTGAAATCATTGAATTTTCAAAATCATTGCCTATTTATTCAAGTGATGCTATCAGTATACCGATATGGTATAATGTTATAAGGAAGAGGGTTGTTTTATGAAGAGGGAAAGAGAGTTTAAGTACTTGTCCAAGGAGAAGAGAAAAGAATTAGAGCGGATGTTTAAATTCTTGGAAAGCTGTCCTCGCTATCCCCTCCCCACCAACTATGAAGGTCTCAAAGACTATTACGATCTCGACAAACATTTTGAACAATTCTCGCTACCACAGCACAATGGTATGAAATTTAAGCTGACACCTAGTTAGAAGTTGACTCGTGCCAAATTGGAACCAAGTTTTAAAAGAAATTCAAAGAGAACAACGAGATCCTTTTCACTCAATTCAGGCTGTAAAAGCAAAATATATTACAGCACTTTTTAAAAAACGAAAGCGAAATATAATTACCTATTATTCTGGATGGCTCCGTAAAGGTAATGCACATGAAATGACTATTAACAACAACGATAAAAATTCCTTTATGAATGCTATTCATGGCATGGATCGCAAACTAGGACTGGATTTAATACTCCACACACCAGGTGGTGATATTGCAGCAACAGAGTCCTTAGTATATTATTTAAAAAAAATGTTCAGCAATAACATCGAAGTATTTGTCCCACAAATAGCTATGTCAGCTTCCATTATGGCAAGTGATTATCGGTAAATACAATCCCACTTTTATATTAACTTGTAAAAATGCAAGCGAATGGTCGAAAGAAATTGTAAAAGAATGGCTTTTAGAGGGGATGTGCCGTAACTGTAAGGATCCTAAAAGGGAATCTGAAAGGAACTTCTAAGTGTAACTGATCTGCTCAAAATTGTAGAAAACCATAATGGCGTTGGACAGTACCTACGCTTATCTACTCAAAAACAGTAAGAAAATATTTATGTCGGCATTCTTCACAGCAGTATCCGCAGTTATTCGGAATTCCCGAATAACTGAATTTAGTTTACACGCGTTTTTGTTGGTATTTCACCATTCTATTTATGTATTCATTGATGGTATGGCTCGTGAAGCAACGTTCAAAGTAATTCCATACTGAGTCTTGGAAGAGGTTAATGGATTCTTGGGTTGTGAGTACTTTTTTTGTGCCGTCTGGAAATATTGTTAAGGGTTTGTTGGCGTATTTGTAGCGCCCTATGCCTGGGGTGGCTATTTTAAAGAGTTCTCCCAAGCGGATCACGTCTGGTTCGAAGGTACTGCCTTCGTAGATATGTTCGAGACCCCAGAGTATTCTTTCCATTGGGGGTATTTCGTTGGGGGTTAGGGAGAGTAGTTGGGGTATAATATCTCCTATATTTACAAATCTATTGAGTTTTCTGTGTATTGTTTGGACCATTTCAGGTTCTGCGCAGGCGGGTGCTCCGAAGGTATAGCAGGCTTTAAATCCGGTGGCGCCTAATTTTATAGCTGCCACTGTGGCAAGTGCGCCGCCGGTGGAGTATCCCGTGATGTAGAGTAGTAGGCCTTTGGTTCTGGTTTCTTTGAGTAGGTGGAATATATTATTTTCGATAGCTTTGTAGGGGCGTAGGAAGGCTATGTGTATTTTGTCTTCAGGTTTCGTTGGGGTTTTGGCGAGGGCTTCCATACCAAGATCATCGAGGATATGGGAGCGATTTTTTTCTGTGCCACGAAAGCACAGCACTCGAAATCGTCCGTTGGTGCATAGGTAGGCATGGGCTTTGTTTTCTATGTTGTGGATGGGTTCTCCCACGAGGACGAGGCCAAGGGATTTTAGTTTATTTTGAAACTTGTTTTTGTCTTCTTCTGAGGTGTAGGAGGTTTCGTAGGCTAGGGCAGAGAGTTTGGCTAATAGGGAGGGATTTGGTCGGGAGGTTTTCTTTAAATTATGTATATTCTGTTCGTAGGAACTTTCGGTAATTGGCGCATTCTGGTTGCTTGTTTTATCCATGATTTTCCCCACGGTCCCATCTTTCGCTTGAGTCCAAAATTCAAAATAATGGAACCCATAGTTCTATTATAACTATTTATTCTGGAGAAATATAGTGGGGTAAATCCTCTACCTGTTACCAGTTAGTTATGAGAAATTAATTTTGTAAAAAAACCACATTATGATACCGTAAGGGAACTATTGAAGAAATCACGTCAGTAAAAGATCTGGGCTTTATTGTCCGTAGGGCACGAAGAGCGCGCAATTTGACTCAGGAAGAGTTAGCCAAAATGAGTCAAACAGGTCGACGATTTATTGTGGAGCTAGAGGGTGGTAAGACGACGATGCAAATGGAAAAAGTACTAAAAGTTTGTAAGGTCGCAAATATTGCTCTTTTTGCCTTAACCTTTCGTAAGGACAAGACTCCTGCTCGCTGATCGTTCTTGCTGCCCTCAGCTTTTATTATGAGTCAATTCGGGCACTTACATTAGGCAAGATAACAATTGACAAAACCGCATCAATTTGTTATGCTGTGCATTAACCAGGAGAACAAAAAGATGAAAATAACGAAAATAATAATAATGATGTTGATAGTACACTCACCGGCTTTTGCACACCCGAACCATCCTCGTACGAAGATAGACTTGGGCACTCTTACCTTTAAAGAGAAGGATCTCTGCGATGATACTGCACGAGTGTTAAAGGATTTCCATGGATCTAATTCGTTGGGGAGGGACGCTAAATTTTTAATGGGCGAATGTAAGTCCACTGATAACGGCTATCGGTTAAGCGGTATCACACTGGACACTCAAGTTAAAGATTATGACCATATGAATCTTTCGGAAACAAAATTTAACTTTGATGAAACTCATTATTCCAGTCGTGAAAGGTGCGAAGAAGTGAGCCAATTCTTAGCTTCACTTTCTGATACTGTTAATAATGTGGTTGTCTTTAAGCCCGGTTCCTGTCAGGAAACCCGCAATCGACCGGATAAAGTATATTTTTCATCTACGTCTATAATTGTTAGGAATCAGGAACAAAAACAGTAATTCTGACCTCAAAATTACCACTTAAACCAGTTCCTAATATCCCTCTGCCACGCACAAAGCATGGGTGCTAGGAGGTAGTTATCCATATCCATTTCACCCCATGCTACGTCGACTACTCGGCAGAATAGGCGGCTGCCTAAGAGGCCGATACGAAATTTTGCATAATAGAAAGTTGCACCTGTGAAGTTTGCGTAGTGGAGTTTAGCGTTGTTTAGGGTTGCGTTAGTAAGATTTGCGCCGCGGAGGTCGGCGTGATTTAGTTGAGCGTTGTTTAGGTTTGCATCTTTTAGGTTAGCATTCATGAGGTCTGCGCCGTTCAAGTCGAGAGAGCTCAGGATAGCGCCGCAGAGTTTTGCGAAGGGGACGTGTTTGCCGCTTCTTACCAGGTTGAAGCTCGTGGCCGCTTACGCTAGGGAGAAGGTTTTCTTTTTTTTGCGACGGAATTCAGGAACACACCTGATTCATAACCTTACTGATTGGATTCCCAACGTTAGGCGAGAAAGCTCACCCCTTTGAATAAAGGTATTCGATTTTTCAGAAAAGACCGACCTTCTTTAAGTTTTCCAATCCTTTTACTGCATCTTCATATCCCTGCTCTGCTGCTTTTTTATACCAAGAAATTGCTTTCTTATAATTTCCAGAAGTGCCCTCTCCGGTATAATGCATAACGCCTGCATTAAACTGAGCTCGTGCATGTCCTTGATCTGCTGATTTCTCAAACCAATAAAGTGCTTTTTTATCGTCTTTTGAAGTACCCTTTCCAGCATGATACATGGTTGCCAAATTAGATTGAGCTTCTGCATGTCCTTGATCTGCTGATTTCTTGTACCAAGGGAGTGCTTTTTTAGCATTTTTAGAAACTCCCTTTCCCTCAATATACATCGTTCCTAAATTATATTGAGAGTTTGCATTTCCTTGTTCTGCTGCTTTCTCATGCCAAGAGAAAGCTTTTTTAACATCTTTGGGAACACCATTTCCTGCATAGTACATAACTCCCAAGCTGAACTGAGCCTGTGCATCTCTTTGTTTTGCTGCTTTCTCAAACCAATAAAACGCTTTTTTAGCATCTTGAGAAACGCCATATCCAGCATAATACATGAGTCCCACATTAGTTTGGGCTTTCACATGTCCCTGTTTTGCTGCTTTCTCCTGCCAATAAAATGCTTTTTTATTATCTTCAGGACGCAATCTTCCAGCATAATAAGTAATTCCTGAATTGTATTGAGCTCCTGCATGTCCTTGTTCTGCTGCTTTCTTATACCAATAAAATGCTTTTTCAGTATCTTTAGGAACTCCCCTTCCCTCGTCATATATAAATCCTAAATTAAACTGAGATCCCACATGTCCTTGTTCTGCTGCTTTTTTACACCAATAAAATGCTTTCTTATAATTTTCAGGAGTTCCATCCCCAAAATTATACATAACTTCTAAATTGTATTGAGCTTCTGTATGCCCTTGTTTTGCTGCTTTTTCAAACCAAGGAAGTGCTTTCTTATAATTTTTAGAAACTCCATCTCCTGTATAATACATAATTCCTAAATTGTATTGAGCCTGTGCATCTCCTTGTTTTGCTGCTTTCTTATACCAATGAAATGCTTTTTTAGCATCTTGAGAAGTGCCCGCCCCCTCGTCATACATAATTCCCAGATTATGTTGGGATTTTGTATGCCCTTGTTCTGCCGCCTTCTTATACCAATGAAGTGCTTTTTTATCGTCTTTAAAAGTTCCATCTCCGGTATGACACATAACTCCCAGATTAAATTGGGCTTCTGTATGTCCTTGTTCTGCTGCCTTCTCATACCAATACAGTGCTTTTCTACTATCTCGAGAAACCTCCAATCCGTCGCTGTAGATAAAACCCAAGCGATACTGCGCTTCAGCCTCTCCTTGTTCTGCTCTTCTTTCATAGCTACTTATGAATTCCATATAATTAGCATTGAATTTAATACCATGAATGAACTTAGCCAATGATGACAAAGAGGACTCAATTTTATTCCTCATTTAAAGCTGCCTTCTTTATTTTTCTCAATGATATTAGTGCATCTTCATCTCCTTGTTTTGCCGCCTTCTCAAACCAAAAAAATGCCTTTTCTATATCTTTGGGAACACCTTTTTCAGCATCTTTATGGACTCCTACTCCTTCTTGATAAATAACTCCCATGCGATATTGGGCATATTTCTCTCCTTGTTCCGCTTCTTCTTCATAGCTACTTACAGATCTTATGGGAGGGTCATTAACTTTAACGTGAGGAATAAAGCTAGATAACGACAACCAAGATGATTCAACTTCATTTTCCATTTCAAACTACCTCCTTTAAAAATCAAACGCACTCATATAATTTAATATATCACTCATTAGTATTTCACAACCCTCTGTTCGCATTTTCATCCATAATTGGCATGACTAAGCGATTCCATTGCATTATAACTACCAAGGGAATTTGACGGGCGCATTGCGCCGAGGTAAACGTTTTCCTTTTTTTTGCGACGAAGTTCAGGAACACACCTGTGATTCATAACCTTAATTATTGGATTCCCAATCTCTCTCTATTTTAAGGGGCGTCTTTCTTTGTGTTTCTCAATGTTCTTACTGCATCTTCATGTCCTTGTTCTGCTGCCTTCTCATACCAGTAAAGTTCTTTTTCATCATCTGTAAAAGCCTCAGCTCCTTCGCTATAGATACGGCCTAGGCGATACTGTGCTTCAACCTCTCCTTGCTCTGCCTTTCTTTCACAGCTATTTATGAATTCCATGTACTTGGCATTGAATTCAGCACCAGAAGGGAGTTTAAACAATGACAACCAAGTTGACTCAAATTTATCTTTCATTTCAAGCTACCTCCCTTACAAATGAAACGTGCCAAAAGACATCTTCTAACCCCATTTTTATACTGTAAAACACAACAATTCAATACCCTATCTTTCAACATTTTGCAACCATTTGTTCATATTTCGACCTCTTATTTCCTGAGGGCATGAATCACATCCTCGATTTCCTCTACTCGTACTGCGCCTGCTTTCTCGTATTTTTTAGGCCAGGAGATTGAGGGTTCTTCAAAGCATGAATTTAAAATAAATAATTTTCTTCCCTGCTGTGTGGCTGCACGGGCCTGAATTAGTGCGCCACTGGTATCGGAGGCTTCAATTATTACAGTGCCTTGAGATATTGCAGACATGGTTGCATTTCTTCTGGGGAAATTATTCTTTCTCTTTTGAAAAGGTTCATAGCTGTATTTATAAAAAGGAACTTGGCTTATTAGTAGGTGTTCTCTTGATATTAAATTCTGCAAATCTTTGTTCTCCTTTGGGTAATATTTATTAATGGGAGTTCCAATGACTCCAATGACCTTTCCGCCTTCTGCAATGGCTGTTTCTAGGGCTATGGTATCCACTCCAGCAGCCAGCCCGGACACAATGGTATATCCATTTTCTACCAGCAGTTTTGTTAATCGTTTTGTTCTTAGCTTTCCTTTATGGCTGCATTTTCTAGACCCGATGATAGAAACGCAATTATTTTCAAGCAAGTCTATCTCGCCCTTGTAATAGAATAGTTCAGTGGGGTGCTGGGCTTCTCTTAATTTTTTTGGATATTGGTGGTCGCCGTTGATAGAAATGGAAAAATTATCTTTAAGGCTATTGAGATAATGGGTAACTCTTAATTTCAGTTCCGAATCTATAAAGCCCATCTTGTCTCTTAGTATTTCAGATGGCCGTGCAGTACCTTTAAAAAGTTTCGACAATTTTCCATCCGTCATGCCCTCTATAGCCCAAAGGGTTTCAAAAGCAATCATTTCATCTCTTGGTGAAGCCACATTTTCGAAAATATTATCTGTCTCGCTTTCAATCATTATATTTCTCTAACTACTGGACTTTGCCGATGTAAATTTCTAACATTTTGAGCAATCACTATTCTTTGCTTTCTTCTTAGTTCCTGCTGCACCTCTTTTTGCCATAACCCCCTTTCCCTTCTATCTAGTTATTGTAAAATAAAATATAAGCACTGACAATGCAAGCCCGATAATGCTTGCTGATCACAGAGGATCATGGCAACAGATTTCAAGGAGCACACCAATGATTCATAACATTAATTATTGAACTACTAGCGCAAGCCCCTCAATGTTCTTACTGCTTCTTCATGTCCCTGATCTGCTGCTTTCTTGCACCAAAAAAGTGCCTTTTTAGTATCTCTAGAAACTCCCTCTCCAAGAAAATACATAAATCCAAGGCTGTATTGAGCCTTTGCATATCCTTGTTTTGCTGCTTTCCTATACCAAGAGATTGCTTTCTTATAATTTTTAGAGGTGCCCTCTCCTGTACAGTACATACTCCCTATATTAAATTGAGCTCCCGGATGTTCTTGTTTTGCTGCTTTTTCAAACCAAAAAACTGCCTTTTTAAAATCTTTAGAAGTTCCCTCCCCCATACAATACATACGTCCCAGAGTGTTTTGAGCATCTGCACTCCCTTGTTCTGCTGATTTTTCACACCAATAGAACGACTTCTTATTATTTTTAGAAGTCCCCTCTCCGGCATAATACATAAATCCTAAATTAAATTGAGATTCTCCATTCCCTTGTTCTGCTGATTTTTTATACCAACAGAGCGCTTTCTTATAATTTTTAGGAGTGCCCTCACCGGCATAATACATAGATCCCATATTGAATTGAGCTCCTGCATGTCCTTTTTTCGCTGCCGCCGCACTCAAAAAAAATGCTTTCTTATAATCTTTAGTAATGCCATCACCAACATAGCACATGCACGCCAAGGTGTATTGATCGTCTATTTCCTCTTGTTCCAATTTTTTTATAGAATCCATATCATCGGCATTGGATTTAGTTTTTGGAAAAAGTTCTACTACGTTCGATTCAGACTTATCTTTCATTTCAAGCCACCTTCCTTACAAACGAAATACGCCAAAAGACCTCTTCTAACTGCCCATTTTTGCTATAAAATACAATAATTTAATACACTATCTTCCAGCATTTTGCAACCCTTCACTCATAATTTCACCCCCTTATTCCCAATCTTCCTTTATTTTAAGGAAACTGTTTCTTTATGTCTCTCAATGCTCTTATTGCATATTTATGTCCGCAATCTGCTGCTTTTTTATACCAATAAAATGCTTTCTGATAATTTTTAGAAGTGCCCATTCCAATATCATACATAATGCCTACCTGAAATTGAGCCTCTGCATGCTCTTGTTCTGCTGCTTTCTCGTACCAGAAAAATGCTTTTTCAGCATCCTTAGCAACTCCTTCTCCGGCATGATACATAGATCCTACATTAAATTGAGAAACCGCATATCCTTGTTTTGCTGCTTTCTTATACCAAGAAAACGATTTTTTAGCATCTTTAGAAACTCCCCTTCCCACATCATACATAACTCCTAAGTTATGCTGAGCTATTCTATGTCCTTGTTCTGCTGCTTTCTTCTGCCAATAAAATGCTTTTTTATCGTCTCTAAAAGCACTTTCTTTCTCAGCATACATAATTCCTAAATTGTACTGAACTTCTTCAGACCCTTGCTTTGCTGCTTTCTCATGCCAATAAAATGCCTTTTTATCGTCTTGCAGGACGCCTTTTCCAGCATAGTACATAAGTCCTAAGTTAAATTGAGCTTTTTCATGCTCTTGTTCTGCTGCTTTCTTCTGCCAATAAAATGCTTTTTCATCATCTCTAAAAACCCTCTCTCCCTCATTATACATAATTCCTAAACTGTATTGAGCTTCTGCATACCCTTGTTCGGCTGCTTTCTTCTGCCAATAAAATGCTTTTTTATCATCCCTAAAAACACCCTCTCCCTCACCATGCATAACTCCTAAACTGTATTGAGCTTCTGCATGTTCTTGTTCGGCTGCTTTCTCATACCAATAAAATGCTTTTTTATCGTCTTTCAAGCCCCTTTCTTTATCGTCTTTCAGGACCCTTTCTTGATCATAATACATAGATCCTAAATTAAATTGGGCCTGTACATCTTCTTGTTTTGCTGCCTTCTTATACCAAGAGATTGCTTTTCTATCATCTTGAGAAACTCCTTCTCCCAGACTATACATAATTCCTAAGTTATACTGAGCTTTTTTGTGTCCTTGTTCTGCCGCTTTCTCACACCAATAAAATGCTTTTTTATTATTTTTGGAAATGCCCAATCCTCTGTTATAGATAAAACCCAAGTAGTACTGTGCATTCACCTCTCCTCGCTTTGCCTTTCTTTCATAGCTACCTATAAATTCAATATAGCGAGGCTTGAGTTCAATGTCCGGAATAATCTTCGCCAATGGGGGTCCAGGCAACTCAATTTCATTTTTCATTTCAAACTCTACCTCCCTTAAAAATCAAACGCACCCACGCGTCGAAAAGTACTTCCTAATCACCCATTTTCATTATGAAACATGACAATTTAATACATTATCTTTCAACATTCTGCAACCCATTATTCCTATTTTGATCTCTTCTACTCGTACCGCACTTTTATAGCTTCTAGCACCTCATTGAAATCACTGTCTTTTATCCCATAGCTTCCATCAGAGTACATGCCTTTTCTTCTAGGTAATCTTCTGAAAGCCGACTAGCCGCCGTTTTTAAATCTTATGGCTCTTCTTGATGCAATAGAAATAGAAAAAGGAACGGTAAGCTTAATATTTGACCAGTCACTATTCTTTGCTTTCTTCTTGGCGACCAATGGAGCAGGTTTCTGCTTACTCCCAGTTCCTGCTGTGGAAATCCTTTTTTTCGTTCCTGCCGCACCTCTTTTTGCCATAACACTCCTTCTTTTTTAAGTTAAACCCATATCACCACAATTAAAAAACAGGGCAATTAAAAAGTCTCCCTTCATCTCCTTCGTCTGTCAGTTTTCGAATCACTTCTGTTTCAGGAAAGTGAATTTTCTTGCCATCTCTGTCTAAGGGAAGATCGGAGTCAATGGCAGTTAAAATGTATTGTATGCCGTAGTTTTCTGAATACTCTCTAATAGATTTAAGCAGAGCTATCTTTTTTCTATCATCTAAGCCTTCCAGCACCCCATCATGGTATATAAAATGATAAAAATTTGATTTGCTATAATATTTCTGTACTGCCATATCGAAGAATACACACAACAGTTTCTTATAGCTTGTCCCATCACCTTCTGATGTTGAGGACGTTGGATCTTCTTGTTTTGTGTAGTCGGCATGAAAATCAAAATTGTTCTGCTTATTAATGTTAACATAAACCAGCCCGCTAACTTCTAAAACTGCGTTAATCAGAGAATTAAAACTTGAACGAATCTTTGTGAACGTTGGATTATCCTTGCTGTTTTCTTCCCGAACATCTTTAACCTTCTTGTCAAGATCTTTTTTTGCTATATCTAATTCTGCCAACCTATCGTCTATTTTCTTGAAGTTTTCCAAGTCTTTTTCTAAGTGAATCAATTTTTCTTTTGCAAAAACCAACTCGCCCTGCATTTTTTTGTATTTTTTAAAAGAATCTTTTTCTCTAAGAACATCGAGTTTTTTAATTTTTTCTTGATTAAACTTCTCTAACTGTTCCTTGAGCGTATCAAGTTTTTTGTTAATTCTGCTTTTTTCTTTTTTAAGCCTTTCTCTTCTGTCTTTTGTTAGCCTGTTGTTAAAGTTCTCTAAATCTTTATATTCTTTAACCAAAGGCTCTTTAAAGTGAAGGTTGGCTTCATTAAATATTTTCTGAACATTACCTATTTTAAAAAATATTTCAGCTTTCAAAGATTTTGATATTTCGCCAAGGTCATGATTTAAATTATATATTTCGTTATTTATATAAGATATGTTAGCTTCAATTTCCGGAAGTTCCTTTTCACCAAGGTCTAAATCCTTTTCTTTGAAGTCAAAGGCGTCCAGCTTTTTTTCTAGTTCAAGAACTGCTTGTCTCTTAACCTCTGTCCTTGCTCTAATCTTGTCGAAACTCTCTCCCGACAATGTCAGTTCTTTTCTAATAGTTACGAGCTCTGTTTCTTTTTCTTTTACCAGCTTGTCGCAGTTATATTTATTTTCAATGACTTCGGATGAAAACCCCAGTATTTTCCCAACATAAGGCTTCCAATCAACGCCTTTACTGGCAGAAAATTTGCTAATATGGAAGACGTTATTAAAATCTTTCTGGCTTCTTAAAAAATATGTTATACCCTTTCGATAGTTATATGGTTTTATAACAGATAAACCTATCAAACCATCGAGGAAATCCATTGCCTTTTCATGCGGAAGCTCATACTGATTCCAGTCTTTCTCGCTAAGATGGCAATAATTTTGCTGAGGCTCGCCATGCTCCTTAAAGGAAATTTTAGTATTATTTTTAATGCTTCTTTTTATGGTCACAAAGGAGTTCTTGGGCAACTCAAGCTCCAAGTAAAACTCAATATCCTGTAATTCATCTGGGAGCTTCTTTGTAAAATTTTCTTTGCTCACTCTTTTCAATAGGCAGTAGTCGATTACATCGATCAAAAGGCTTTTACCTAGGTTATGAGAGTCCATGTCAGTTGCATTAAGGTTCGTTGATTTGCCCAAAATAATATTAAGGCCGTGGTTGAAGGCAATCGGCTTAAAGTAGTTATCAAGGTTAGTATATAGTCTTTTTAGTCTCATTGCTTGCTCATTACTTAATCAAAAAAAAGGTGTCGTTTTTATCCAAATAATCAATCTTTCCAAGTCCGTACAACATCGTAAGAGCTGCTAAAAAAACATCGTCCATATTTTGTCCTATTTTGTCTTCAATGAAGTCTCGAAGTATTGGCAGCTTAACGATCTTGTTTCTAAACATATACTTTAGGGTCAATCCAGATACATAAAGCACAGACTTATCTAAATCCATATATTTTTTAGGTAGAATCATTGTTGCATTTTCCACTTTGTTTTCCTTTATTCCTTTTTTCCGATATCACAATTAAAATATATAAAGTGAATGAAAACCTTTAATAGCCGCTTGGCCACACCTTTTTGTTGAAGCTTGGAATAGGATTCTTGGTAAATCGTCTCCAACACATCATCAAACGTATTAAAGTCACCTCTTCTGTTAATTATCATCCCCTTAAAATCGAGCGCGGTATCACTATAGAGAATCTCTGACCTGCCGTGCTTCGGATCCTTCAGAAAATCCATAATGCGCTGAAAGTGCTTTTCAGAATCTTCTTTAATGTATTTGCAGTACTCATCAGAAAGACCATTGATTTCATTCTTCTTGTCGATATTAACATAAAGAAAGTCCTTTTTGTTTTTCCCTTTATCTTCAGGGCTTTTTACGGGTATAAAATCTCTAAATTTAGAAATAACCCTTTCAAGATCTTCGGGGAACACGTTCAATGGGGTGCGTGGTTGATCGAAGCCAAACTCTTCATGAAGTTCTCTGTGAGAATCTAAATGTAAATGCAGCTTTTCCATTCCCCAAATTGTTACCGATGAAAGGCTGGGAACTGCAGATTGAATTTTATCTTTTATTTTCTTCTCATGCCCCGCCGAAAGCGTTCTGTTTGTTAAAATAAAATAATGCTCAAGCTCATCACTGTCTACGAGCCTTTTTATCTTACTTATTTCTTTATCCAGAATGGTCTTAAAAAATTGTCCCTCAGAGCAAGACGCGTTTGCCCTGGCAGTGTACTTTGCTTGCATAACAAACTTGCCTGAAAGTGGAGCGGCACTCGAGGGCAGATCCTTAGCGGTCCCGTTGAAAATTCCATCTCTACCGCCATCTTTCCCAGAAGCGAAGTTTACAAACCCCTCACCAAGAACATTTACGCAAATTCTTGAGCACAATTTTTCAAAGCTCGAGTAATCAAGCTCATATATCCTATAGTTTCTTTTCATGCTCACCTTACATTCGGCTTTTTGTACACCGACCGCCCACACCTGCGCGTTAATTTTCCTCTTTCAAAAATGACAATTGATTAGGCTTACCGCACTTTTATGAAAAATCCAAGTTAAATATCACACTTCCCAGCCTTGACTTCCCTGGCTACCTGGTGCGGCAAATTCTTGCGGAGCAGGGGAATCCGAGGGAACGGAGTGTCGGACGATGGGGTACTCTGGGGAGTGGTGATAGTTTTGGTTTAGTAGTCAAATTTATAAACGCACCAGTTATCGTTTTCGTTCCCCTCGCTACCGGTGGCAGGGTCACATTCATACTGTTGAGCAAGAATATTCTCTGCTCCTTGAGCGACGGTTTTTGATTTATATTTGCCTAAGATGACCCAATTTTTAAGGTTTGGGTGTTGTTTTTCCCAGTATTCTTTGCGACCTTTAGGATCAGTTGTCATTCCAATTCTGCAAGCCATATTTACTTACTCTTTTTTACTAATTGCCCTAGAGATAATGTGGCTTGATTCAAGATTCTGCACATATAGTATCATCCATCATATTTTACCTCTAGCATATCCTTGGCAGCAGCAGTTGTGCAGCCAAAAAAGGCGCTCTTCGTTTCTTCTTTTAAAGATTCAATCTCTGTTAACAGCTCCTCTTCATTCAAATCATAAAAATCATTATTTTGAAATGTTCTAATACCTGTAGTCTCAACAGGAGTCAATATTTGATCATCAAGAAGTTGAGCTCTAAAATTTAAGCTTAACTTTGTACTCTCTTCTTTGCCCTTAAAATTAAATTGCGCTGTAATACCAGAAACAGGTATTTGATCACCATTAATTTTCACACTACAGTTCAGATCAAAATAATGCCCGAGATTTTCAGATTTAGGAATAAAAAACATATTTACATATCTAAAAACTACTCGTCGGACTTTGAAAAGATTATTTTCATCTATTATCCTTGATACATCAATAATATCTTTTTCTAAGTCACTTTTATAGGATTTATACGGTTTATCGGAGATATCATGGAGGGTATGAAAGGCTAGAAAATGATTTCCTAGCCTTAAAACCTTTCTATTACCCTGAGATTTTTCCCAAGATATTTCTCTGTCCCAAAATGGTTCAAACTTCCTTTTATCGCCTGTTCCTATAGGAACCAATAACCTTGAAGTGGTTTTAAATGGAATTCTCTTTTTTCTGAAAAATTTTTTTTCTATATTAAAAGAAAGAGATCCTATCTTGTCATGTAAAGCCCGTTCACTTGCTTCACTGCTAGGCTCTCCTTCAAGAGTTGCCCAGACTTCTGCTAAATTAGACTTGGCACATTTATTGACTCTACTCACATTCATACCCTCTAAATTTTAGTATCAAGCTAAAATTAATCTTACGAAAGCAGCTAATCGCCATTTTTGAATCTTATAGCTCTTCTTGATGCAAGGGCGATGGAAACAGGAACTGTAAGCTTAACCTTTGACCAATCGCCATCTTTTGCTGTCTTCTTTGCGCCTGATGGAGCAGGTTTCTTTTTTCTTTTTGCTCCGACTGTACTTTTTTTTGCCATAACCCTATTTTCCCCTCTATCTAAACTATTGTAAAACAAAACGTAAACACAGACAATGTTCTCAGAACCTACGCCACAATCAATTCCCCACTTTACCTCGTTCACCTGTTACTCGCAAGCGCAGCAATGCTTGAAAGCTGTTTTTCATTATCATTTAGTTCTTCCCGATTCTAATCACTTATTTTATGCGCTGGCACTAGGTAGCATCAGGCGCATAAGCCACTCACTTTCCTTGTTGCGGCTTCGTATTACAGCAGCTACGATTCTCCAGAGTTCAGAGTTCATGGATTCGGTGTGATGCGAAACCAACAAGTACTTAATATTATTTAAGAATTAATTTTAGCGGGCTTAAAAGCACGCTACACTTACTACTATGTACGGTCATGTTCAGTATATAGTGTAAGCTGTCTCCGGATAGTTTTCCTTTTTTTTGCGACGGAATTCAGGAACACATCGACGACGACTACTGCGATTTAGGATTGTTTAATATCTTATCCCGAGCAGGCTTCCTTCTGGTCCTTCATCTGTAAGACGCAGTTTAATATAGTCATCAAAATTAAACTCACTACTAAAATCGGAGTGAGGAATCATGTCGGAGTTAATGGTCATGATATATTGAAAATTGTACTCTTTTGATTTTTTAGCGACTTGTTCTATAGCATGTGCGATTTGACGCTGATCAACTCCCTCATAAATAATGCTGTCATGGACGAGAAAATCGATATTTCTTCCTAGTATCACTTGCATGCAGATGATCATAAGATCGTAACAAAATGTTTTCATTTTACCAATGCCACCGCCGCGACCACCTGGGATATCAACATCGAAGTGATATCCTTTATCAGAAATATTGATAACAAATTCCCCAGGTACACCATAAAGAGCCGTAGCTGTTTCGTTGAAGAGCTTAATAGACTGCTCCCAAAATGCTCTTTTCTCTTCGTAGTCAATAGTAGCTTTCTTGTCGAGTTCCAATCTATCTAACTGAATATCCTTGCGCTTAAGTTTTTTATCTTTAATATCCTCAATGCTCTTTTTAATATTTTCAACTTTTCCAACGATTTTAGTGTGCTGTTCCTGCAGAAGAGAGTATTCTTCAAGTGCACCATGCGTTTTTAAAATTTCCATGCACTCTGAACGTTCGTCTGTTAGTTTTTTAATCAACAGTTCATGTTTGCTTATATTATTTTCTATCTGTGTAATTTCGCTACCTAAAAATGAAGCACGATTACTTATAATTTTTTCGTGGAAGAGATTAGCTTCTTCCAATGTTTTCTTAATAGCATTATGAAATACCAATCCTGCTTCTTTATAAATCTTCTCAAGTTTTATTTTTTCAGGTACTTTTTCTTCAACAATAGCGTTTTTGTAATGCCTTAGTTTTTGATTATCTAATATATTCTGATTGGCTTGCTGGTGAACCTCAGAAGTCAATTTATTGGCTTTGACCTGAATATCTTTATACTGCTCGTGAACCTTGAAATTAGAAAGAATCTTTCTGCCTTTCTCTAACTCCTGCTCAAGTGCCACTTTTTTTGCCTCCAGCACGCCTTGTGTCTCATATAAACCTTCTTTAATCATTCTATCCAAATCTTTTAGCTGTTTATCTTTTTTGTATAAAGCAGTCCATTTTTCAGCATATTGGGAGTTCAAGCCTACAAAAAAGGTATTATATATATGTGCAACATTATTCGCTTGGGCTGCAAAAAACTTTAATGGCGTAGTGTAAGCCTCATTGCTGGAACGAATAAAATAAGATAGCATGCTTCTCATAGATATTTTGCTTGTTTTTGGTATGGAAAAAAGAGCTAAGCCCAAAAGCTCCTTCCATTTTTCTAAAGTTAAAACGTATGTGTTTGTCTCTTCGTCCAGTTCTGGTATGATCGACCAGCCTTTTATTTCCCGATCGAAAAAAATATGCTTTGGATTATCAGTTTTTCTTGTTGCGCGAACTCTCTCTTTCAAAAGAGTAATATCGATTGTAAAGCTCCACTCTTTCAAATCATCAATACATATACTGCTTCTTGCAGCATCACTACCGAGGCAAAAATTAATTATTGACACCAGTGTTGACTTACCTCTGCTATTAACTGTTTTCTGACTGTCGGAGTGAGCATCGCGATCTGCAACAACAACATTTAACCCTTTTTCAAACTGAACAGATTTAAATGATGGCTTGTTGGAATAAATCCCGTGAATCATCTTTTGGATCTCACTATCATGTTATCTTTTATGTCAATTATTCCAGTAATATGTAGCATATCTAAAGTCAAAATAAATCGCTCATATGTTTGTATCGCAGAATTAGCTTTTACTGCTTCCCATAGGTTTGAAAGCAGCACGGGTTTGGAGGTTTGTCGCAGAATCAAAGCACCAGTTCCGAGTAATGCTTCATGTGCAGCAGTATGTTTTGTCGGTAAGATCATGTTTCAAAAATCTCACATAATTCAAACAAGTGTACTAATACAGTCAGACCTGCCGCTTGCCGTTTAAAATCAATGCTACTACCGCCAGAAAACTGAAACATACTTTCAAACAAGTCATCGCCAGTAATACCCTTATCTACTAGACTATCATATTCGTTTCTAAAGCCTTTTTTTAGCCGTTCTGGATAACCCTCATCTAGCTTTGATTGGTTTTCAATATATTTACCTACTTCACGACTGCGGCTCAAACCCGTTACAATAAGATTGTACGTCGATTTCGTTAAGTTGTTCTTTTTAATTTTTTTCTCAGGTGGCAGTAAGTGAAAAGATGTGTTTGCCTCTATTATGCTTCCTGAAAGGAGTACATTAATGGCAGTCTCGAATTCTGCAAAACCGATATTGATCACTTCTTTTTCTAAAGAAATCGTAACCCAAGCTTCATGCTTTTTTTTCATTTGACGAAGACCTTCGATTGAATAATCAGGCTCCATCGTATCAACAATATCGTGATGCGTCCCGCAAAGCAAAATCAAATTATCGTATGTGTTGCGTTTCTCTCGAGAATAGGAACGATCTCCTCTTGGACCATTATCACTGTGCGCAATAATGTGGGCAATTTTACCAATTTGTTTCGTTTCTCTAGTTTTTTTCTCTTCCAGAATTAATTCTGTACGGCATTCTGGAAAGCTACAACGCCCTGCTGCCTTTCCATATAACATCTTGATGTCTCCTGCTCGCATTGTTCTTGCCATGATATGAGTACGTTTTTTGTAACATCAATTATATAAGTCATAAAGACAATTCTAAAAAAGACCACACCTTTAGAGGCTCTATCTCGTCCAAGACGGCTTAAATTTTTCATTTAGGCATAATGGCACAAGGCAATCTTTGGTTATAAGGCAGCCTTCAAGTGCCGAGCTGCTACTCAATCCGAGGTCGAGCAGTATGGTTATGATTATTAATAATCACATATTGGAGTCATATAATAATCACATTGCGCCATGTATTGGGCTCGTTTCATAATAGGACTGTTGTATGTCTTTTCAAAATATACGCAAAGCACAAATCATTTAATTTCAACAAGTTAAGATTGTCACACAACACCGAACCGACGAACTCGGCTGGATAACTCGCATATAAGCACATTCATAGCTTGGATCCTGAGAATCATTCCGACATTCTTCAAGGAACACACCTGCAATTCATAACCTCCTTATTGGATTCCCAACGTTAGATGAGAAAGCTGACTAACCGCCGTTTTTGAATCTTATAGCTCTTCTTGATGCAAGGGCGATGGAAACAGGAACTGTAAGCTTAACCTTTGACCAATCGCCATCTTTTGCTGTCTTCTTTGCGCCTGAGGGATCAGGTTTCTTTTTTCTTTTTGCTCCGACTGTACTTTTTTTTGCCATAACCCTACTTTCCTCTTTATCTAAACTATTGTAAAACAAAACGTAAACACAGACAGTGTTCTCAGAACCTACACTACAATCAACGTTTTACTCTACCCCTTTTCACCTGCTGCCCGCAAGCGCAGTAATGCTTGAAAACTGTTTTTCATTATCATCTAGTTTACCTATTCTAGTCACTTATTTTATGCGCTGGCACTACCTCAGAAGCCCCGGCGTGTCCGATAGCACGGTAGTGTACCACCACTGCCAGCAGCCCCGGCCCCAGCCTGATGTCCAAAGTGTTGGGTGTCTTTTTAAAATATTGCCGAGCATAATCTGTTTATTTTCAGCTAGTTGCGATTTTTGCATTGCTCCGAATCCATGAACTCTGGAGAGTGAGGGGGAGTTTACCTATATGGCATAGGGATCTAAGCGCGGCTTTCCTATTTCTCAAAGATATTATCAAGTAAAAACAATTACTTACAGAATTTTTTTATAAATAACTCAATTTTTGGGTTATTTATGTTTACTTTCTGCCCAATATATTGCATAATTAACTCAATAGTTGAGGTAATTATGCAAAATAAAGCAAAAGACAGGCTTTACAAGTACGCAAGTCTGCAGGAGGGTTTGTTTACCACAAAGCAAGCTGAGAGGGCTGGTTATAGGCGAAGTCATCATTCCTACCATGTAAGGGCAGGTAATTGGATTCGTGAAATGAGGGGGCTTTATCGGCTCTCTCATTTTCCTCAAGATGATGAAGATGCTCAGCTTGTTCTTTGGTATTTATGGTCAAGGGATCAAAATGAAATACCTCGGGGGGTTTACTCCCATGATACAGCTCTTAGAGTTTATGAGCTCAGCGACATCATGCCTAAAAAGTTGCACATAACAGTTCCAAAAAAATTTCGTCGTTTCAATAATATACCTGGGATACTCGCTCTTCATAAGACTGATCTTTCAAATTCCCACATTCGTCTGATGAGAGGGTTTGCCGTCACAACTCCCGTTCGGACAATTCTTGATCTGATTCATTCAAGGCACTTAGATATTTTTCTAGTAAAGCAAGCCCACGATGAGGCTTTAGAAAAAGGAATGCTGTTGCCAGGGGATGAGGAAAAAATTAGAGAGGCATTTAATGAAAGATAAAAAGTACCAGGCACCCAGCGCACTGCTTTTCTCACTCTCTAAGCGGCTGGAAAGAGCAAAATCAGAGGGCACTGACATTCAGCCTCTCTCGATCATTTCTTGTTTGGATCCTGAGAATCATTTCGACATTCTTCAAGGAACACACCTGCAATTCATAACCTCCTTATTGGATTTCCGCTGTAACTTTTCCTTTATTGAAAAGAGATTCTTTCTGGGTACACCTTGGTATATAGCTTAGCTATGTTGGAAAAGATTACATCTTTTGTAGCAATTTTTGAAAAATAATTGCCCATTATATTTAGCAATCTGTCGGAAAAGTTTTCTGATAGTGACACCTTTCTGTTAGCTTTCAAAATATTCAAGAGTTCACCATTTTTTTGAGATTCTTCCTTTATCTTTAACGTTATCATATCTTCCAGTTGTATGATGTAAGACATGTCATGCTCAAATGATGACAGTTCCTTGGACGGTTCATAGAAAAAAATCCCCTTTGAATCAAATTGGTTCAAGGATAAACTGATTAATTTTTTAGGATTACTCTCAATTATAATTTTACTACTCTCTTCTTCAGAATCCTTTTTATATTCCTGTAAATCTAACTCCCATTTAGTAGACGACTTGAACTTTTGTAAGGCATCTATAGCAGCAGCATTGCTATCTGGGTTATTAATATTTAAAGCTTCAATTATAGCTTCTAGCACCTCACTGGGATCACTGCCCTTTATCCCGTCAGATTTCTTTACTTTATTAAATAAGGCACTCATTGCATTTACGGCTTCTTTAGAAAGTTCTTTTTTTGCAAAATTTATAAATTTTGTTTCAAGAAAATTAATAGGTGATTTTGGAAGGTTCTTTCCCTTGAGGACACCCTCAATTGTCCCTCTTTCAATAGCACTTAATAATCCCTGTAATGGGCACAAAAACAGATTTGTGCTAAAGTATCTGCCCTTTTCATGAACCATGTCGCATGCTTTATTGAGTACAGACCATAATTCGTGGGAGTAATTGCTATCTTTTGAATATGCTTTAAATAAATCGTATATAGCGGAATGTCTTGCTATTTTTTTTATATCCTCAGTGCCTAACTCTATCACGTCACCAGTACGCAACATCCCATCTTTTCCATCAGAGTACATGCAAGGACGATAACTCTCAATATGAGTTTTCCAATCGGGATTCATACAATTTTTTTCTTCTAAGTAATCTTACAAAATCAACTAGCCGCCGTTTTTAATTCTTATGGCTCTTCTTGATGCCAGAACAACAGAAACAGGAACTGTAAGATCGATGTTTGACCAATCGCCATCTTTTGCTGTCTTCTTTGCGCCTGATGGATCAGGTTTCTTTTTTCTTTTCGTTCCTGCTGTGGAACTCCTTTTTTTTGCCATAACCCTATTTTCCCCTCTATCTAACTATATGTAAAACAAAACCTACACTACAATCAGTTCCCCACTTTACCTCGTTCACCTGTTACTCGCAAGCGCAATAATGCTTGAAAGCTGTTTTTCATTATCATCTAGTTCTTACCGATTCTAGTCACTTATTTTATGCGCTGGCACTGCCCCAGAAGCTCCGACGTCCGATAGCACGAAAGTATACCACCAGATTCGCACGGTAGTATACCAACGCTGCCAGCAACCCCGGCCCCAGCCTGATGTCCAAAGTGTTGTGTGTCTTTTTGAAATGTTGTATGTCTTCTCAAAATACACGCAAAGCACAAATCATGTAATTTCAACAAGTTGAGCCTATCGCACAACACCGAACCGACGAACTCGGCTGGATAATTCGTATATAAGCTTGCCAGAGCACACCGTCGTTTCTTTCTGATTTGTCATCGTTACAAGCCATGTTTACTCATTTCCATTCTGTTCAAGACAAAGCTACTTCGTCCCCCTGATTACAGCCCATTCATAGCTTGGATCCTGGGGAGCATTCGTGCCCTTGCCAAGAGCCCACTTCTGCATCTATCCTGATTAGTAGTTAAGGTTTTAGCGTACGAGTTCAGTTTTGTTCCCTTCGACGACGACGCCTGTTTTATAGCTTCTTAAGATTTCCTAGTTGAGCTTTCACACAGGTGAAGTTGCATAGTTTCATTGTTTTTTTTGCTGGATAAAATTTTCATTCCACTGGCCAGCCTCTGCGGATCATTTCTTGCTTGGCTCCTGAGAATCATTTCGACACTCCTCAAGGAACACACCGACGATTCATCACCTCCTTATTGGATTCCCGCTGTAATTTTCCCTTTATAAGCTCCATCTTTCGTAACAGTTTTGCGACTTGAATTCTTCCTCAATCCTTGAATCTTCCATGAAGCTATCAACATAGTTAAGTCTATTGAATTGATAGAGGTAGTAGGGGGTAGTAGGGCTTGTGGTGAATGTAATTCCTGTGGAGTTGAGCCAATTCTTACAAGTGAAGGAGAGTGGTAGGGTATGTTTGTTGTTTGTTGGCCATGCTATATTGCAGTTGTTATATTCTTCAATTTCGGCGTTTACAAAAGTTAGAGGCAATACTTTTATATTGCCATACTGTGGTTTTGAGGTGTCGTAGGTGATTTCAAACTTACTGTGGGTGAATTCTCCATTCCAGCCGCAGGTAAACTGTAGAGTTTTCATTTCGCTGTGTGCGGAGGCAAGATTTGGGGATAGGGTTACTATTAGGCAGCCTAGTATTATTATATTTTTTACGTTTTTCACAATTATATCCTTTTTGTTATTAGGTTAAGAAGTGCAGCATGCGACCTCTTGATTATGGGTTCCTTATAGCTACCTTCCCCTTAGTTGTCAGGGCCCTCTAGTTACGCATCGAACAAACTGAGTTATTGAGGAGTAGTTTGGGCATTTTGAGGTATTTCTGTGTGATTAGGGTATGGGGGGGCATTTATTTGGTTGGGGTGGGGCATTTGTGAGTTTCAGGAGGTATTTTTGCATTATTTTTGACAGGGGTTATTATTTTGGGAGTGAGTTTTGTTTTGTTCCCTTCGACGGCGACGGTTGTTTTATAGTTTCTTAAGATTTCCTAGGTGAGTTTTCACTCGGTTAAGGTTGGATAGTTTCATTGTTTTTTTTGCTGGATAAGATTTTATTCCGATCGCCGGCCTTTTCGGGTCATTTCTTGTTTGGATCCTGAGTATCATTTCGACAGATTCCAAGGAACACACCGACGATTCATCACCTTACTTATTGGATTTCCGCTGTGACTCTCCCTCCATTTTAAAGGGACTGTTTATTTTTTGGAAGAATATCATTCACTTCTTTTGTAAATTCCATTGTTCGCTTTTCAGCATCAATGCTAAGAACTCCTATTACTCCTGATTGTTTATCTTTTTCTACTTCTTGATAAGCATCTCTCAATTCTCTAAAAATACGAAAACCTTCCATAATAGTATTTTCCCACTCCTTAAATCCAACATCTTTTACTTCTAGTTCGCTTGTTAAATTTCTTACAAATTTCAACATATCATATTCTATGCGAACCATTCCTTCTAAAAAATCATTCCGCTTCGCATAGTTAAATATCTGAAGGGAAATAGCTTCTTCTCGAATTATAGCTCTTGCTCCATCTTCATTCTTATCTGTAGTAGAACTGTTCTTACGCTTAACTTTTAGAAGACTTCTCAGGACAGGGGACCAGCCTAAAAAAGTAACATAAGACCAATGAAACACATCATGAAACCTGTAATAATCGGGTGATTCATTATTATCATCCACTAGGTCACCTAGATTCATGTCATTCATCTGCATTAAAATTTTATTATCAGTCGATTTAATGAATTTAATTTCTGCTTTTCTGGGAAGCCGTTGATAGCGTGGGGAATCTTTATCACGAAAATAACCTTCATCTCTAGGATCTTCCCAACGAGATTTATTCTTAGCAAGGTTGTCAGAAAACAATTCTTCTTTATTAAGCTTATTTTTCTTCAGTATAAAGAAAATTATTTTTAAAATTTTTTTTATTCTTTCCTTTAAAAAATCTTTCTTTCTTAAATTACCTCTTTCTTTTAATATTTCAACAGAAATCTGGAGTAATTTATAAATGACTTCTAAATCATTTTCCGTGGTGCTTGCATCTTCTTGGTTAATAAAATCATCATTTAATTCAATGTTATTCAAGAATGCCAAAGCGGCTGTATACCACAAAGCATCGCCTAACTCCTCAAGAAGAGATTCTTTATATTCTTTTATTTCTAGTGAATCTCTTTTTGCTCTTTTATATATACTGGCAAGCGAGCCTATCTCACCACAAAGGCCTAAAAGTACAATCTCCAGTTTTTTCTCTTCGGTAAGTCCTGTGAGTAATGTTTTTGTCGCTTCCCTTTGATATTCTTTAAGGTTCATTTCTGTAGGTAGGATGATTGACAGGGTTTTTCCCAATTAATTGGAAAGCCGTGAATTCCCCCGGTAATCTTTCTCTTCTTAAATAATTTTTCCAGCAATCCTATTAGCCTTTCAGCTTCCTTGCCTTCAAAATTTTTATGACGGATATCTTCTACATCCCTTGCAAATTTCCTAGATATCTGTCCCAAGGCAATTCTCTTTTCCTTGCCAAAATAGTAAAATTCTTTTGAAATCAGCACATGATGAGACTTTGTATCTACCTTTAAATTTCCTTGGTGAGTCCTTCCATTTTTTCTACTATGGCTTGAATTAGCTTGGTGCCACTTGCCATCCTTGTGGTACACATTGTCACCATACATGATTTTTTGGCTTCCCGCCTCATTTGGCTTTTTACATTGAAACCTTGAATCGCTCCAATACTTGTTAAATATCAGCCTCTCACTAACTCGCATCGCATAAATTAAAGAACCTCTATTTTTCAATGCCTTGCTTCCCAATCCTAGTACCCAGTCTCCAGCCTCAGCATGCTGTCTTATACTCGACTTACAAGTGGCTAAAGTACAGAATCCATGAAATGGATTAGGAGCAAAACCAAAGTCTTTTGTAACTATGTATGTAAAAATTTTTATCGACCCGTTTAACGTAAGGCTTTCTTTTTTTTCTTTCTTTGACATAAGACCCTCTTCATTTTCTTTGAACTATCAGTATTTTCAAGCCTTTCCGAGCCATCAGGATTACAAAAAATCTTCTTGTCATTTATAGCTTTAATGATTTTTCTAGGATCCCAATCAATAATAGCATCTGCATGGTCCTCTATGCCAGAGGGAAGTGGAACGTCTAATTTTTTTAAAAAAACTCCGATAATTTTTTTCCCTTCTTTCGAGGCATGCTCTATTTCCCAGTTAACAAATTTTCGCCTATGCGTTTCTGGTCCAATTAGGCGTATTACCGCGCTCGCTCGCTCCATTTTTTTAGAAATGTAACCCTCATGAGATGCATTATTTTCTTTTCCGATATCGATTGGGTAGCTCTTTAGTTTCCAGCCCGTGGACGCTTTAATAATTTCCTTCAGCCTCCCTATATATTTTTTATCACCCTTGTAATAACTAATAAAAACATATTTTTCTTTTTGTTTCTTTTTCATTCTTTAATCAAACCTAACGCACCAAGTGCTCATATTCCCCTTCTTGGCTATATATTATAAGCCCACAAATATTTTTTGTCTATATAACAATATTTGAGGCCACAAGAAGAGTTGCGCCTTTAATAAATAAGATGACTATTATTGCTAAAACTAGACCTGCACCCGTGCTGCATGGTTACTTCCTAAATCAAGAAAAACCATTCCGACACCTCTTCGATGATGTGCGGAAAAAATCAAATACTGATTTTTCAATGCTACCACCATCAGAAAAATCTAGTTGGCTTTGTACTTGTTTTTCAAAAATTCTTATATTTTTCTATCTCATCCCTTTGATTATAGTAATAATTTGCCTTTACTATTTAAATTAAATTATTTTCTAAAGTACATAATTTCCATTTTGGCGGATACCACTGTGGGATTTCACCAGAACATTTATTGTACTTTTGCTTTATTTTAACTCTATTTACTTTCCCTAAAATATTTGGGTGAGCAACTCTAGAGTATTTATCAACTTCACAAAATAAATTCTGACAATCAATAAGCTGAGGTTCTCTACCCCAGAGATATTGAAAAGACAGACCTAAACGTGAAAATTCTTTCTCTGAGCGAGTTGCCATCTCTGAAATTATCTCCTCATCAGTTAACCCACCAGTATTTGAAAAGCATTTTCTTATCCCATTTATAGCACCAGGACCCGCAACCACATAATCCATTTCAGAAAAATTTATAAGTTCACTATAGTTAAAATCAATTGCAAATTGAAAAGCAAGAAATTTTCCTAAAGATGGATAGGAAAGAAGTAATTTATATACCTCCATTAATGATTTTGTTTTTAATAATTTCCTTGTAAAGGAACCACTCAACATATATTCTATCAATTTCAAGTGATTCTGATACTTTTTTAGCAAATCAAAGCCGGGAGATGGCATAATATAAGCCGCAGAATAAATGGGTTTTTTATTTTTTATTTGTATTTCTAAAGCTTTAGAGTATTTTTCAAATGAATACGCTTTCCATGTTATGTCTCCAGAATAACTCTGTATATTTTCCCATGTGCTAATTTTATTAAATATCTTGAATAAAAGAATTCTAAATACAACATCTTCTTCTTTTTGAGAGCCAGAATAGATTACATTTTTAATTAGATACTGACTAACCCTGTCCGATGCTCTATACACATTTGTAAAGCGATGGTTTTTAATTATAGGATCATTTGTCCATGGTGGAATAATTCCCTTTACTCTCTTCATGAAAATATTTTGTCTTTCAACAGCAAACCTCCAGTATGTATCAAAAACTAATGTGGTTTTTAGAAAGATACCTTTTGCAGTTTTAATTTTTCTCATATTACCTCCTGTTTTTCTTTTTCCCATTGTTTAATTCACTCACATAATCATCTAGCGCTTGTAAAACCACCTGAGTAAGAGGCCAGCCCTTACTCTCTGCGATGTCTTCCATGCCTTCCACTAATTTTCTATGAATTCGAAATGCCTTCATTTCTGTATTCCCTGTACAGTAATTTCTATTTGGAAGTGCCTGCTTCTTCATCTGTCATACATTGTATTACAATTATTACACGGTTTCAATAAATATTTTTCCTCACAGACCGAGGTAGCTATAAAAGTTTCTAAATCAATTGCCATTTCTCAAAGTAAGAGCGTTCCAAGATGACCGGGAGTAAGTTGAGAATAAAGGCTACAAAACAAAAAAACAGTATAACGTGTGCGCTCCTTAGATCTCAAATAAGAACCCCCCAAAATAAATAATAGTTATTTTGTAAAATTATCTATTTTAGCTTATAACCAAGAGTAGAGTGTTATTTGTTATATAGTTAGAATCTTATTTATAAGAAAATGCCGACCATCTCTTAATGGCACTCGTGAGAGGCTTGCGCCGGGATTAATTCAGGAGTTTTACGATGGGCAATAATGAACCTTATTTGCTGGATCCACGCAATGAAGCTGAGGCATTCATCCAAAAGCAAATAAAAATTGGAGAAGAGCTTAAGGGTAGAGCAATAAACGATAAGCCTGCACTCAGGCAGCTTTTAGATGACTTTAATGCTTGGGATGATTATAATCATGACCTCTTACAGGAATTATTTTCAAATAAATCCGAGGCAACGAAATATGATGATGGCGATCGTGATGAAGGTGTATTTCGCCCTGGAAATTCGTATAAAAGCCTATCCCATGAGATAGACTGTGTGAGAAAAGATATTGATAAAAAAATAAGACTACTTCGATCAGTAGAAAAAAGACTCGATTCTTTTCAGCGCTAAGAAAAATAATTTATAATTACAACACCTCTTATTATTTGAGTAAAGCCTCATTTCTCATATCAACAACTCTTAATGACAAAACTACTTCTTTCAAAACAGCGAAATACCTCCTAGCTCTCTGGTCGTATACAATTCAACTGCTCATCAGTAAGATCATCTCTATCTATAATGCTATTGGAACACTTCTGCATTTTAATCTCTCCATAATTAGCTCTATGTTTGTCTGTATAGTAACCACCGTTTAAAGTTTTGCAGTTATTTAAAAGAAATAACTCCTGCACACCTCGATGACACCTCATTGTATTTTTTGAAGTATTGAAGGGCTCATTAGAATATTCATATTTCAATTTAAAGTTCTGAGTATCTAAATATGCCATATTTGAGATTGACCTTGATTCATCTGTATACATTATAATACTAATTAATTGCCATGTTTGATGAATATGAACAACAAAAGAAAATGTAGTTCCTCCCTCTTGCCCCTTTTCAGCATAAGTTGACTCACTCCTCCCGATCCATGTGCCTTCTAAATTAGGAGTTTTTGATAAAAATTTAATTTTCCAAAGGCATTCCGAATAAATATAGAGCAAAAAAGCGTAGATAGGCATAACCGAAGGAAGAGAAATAAACCAAGGGGATTCAATCTGTGCCATGACTGCTATATGATTAATAAACCATGCAAAAGCCAATGAAATTATAGCTAAAACTATGGGAACACTCACTCTTCTTCCTCCACCGCTTCCCTGTATATTTAAAGAATAATTGTGCATATTGATTACCTCTATATTAAATCTAACTTCCTATGCTTTCCATTGCTAACTGACCAACATCCGATGCTTTCAATGCCAACAATAATAAACAATAGAAAATCTTGCTCATAATGAGCACTTTTGTATATTTCCAGCCAGTTTTTTATATCTTGTTTAGATGGATTTGGAAATGGTTCTGGATGCGTATGCCATTCACCTAAATATATTTGAGTCCCATCAGATCCTTTCCATTTTTTATTTACAATATCTTGAGCTGGTTCTCTCTTTCTAAAAAACAAAAATCGTTTTCTAGTATCTACTCTAGCAGGTTTACTAGAAAAATCAATAACCACATCACTGTTTGACTCAATTATTCGACCAATTAACAATCCCCCAGATTCTTTTGAACTGATTTTTCTCTGAACATAATGCTCGAAAGTATCTAATACCTCTTGCTTAATTTCAAGAATCCTCTGTTCTTCAATTTGAAATTTCATTCCATCTTTCCACATTTACTACAATTTAACGCCACAAAATCAGTTACATTTTTAATCTCTTCATCTTTAAAAAGTTTGGCACGCTTAGAAAATTCAAAACCTTCTGACAAAAAAATATCCCTTGTACCAAATGAGCTTCTTAAAAAATTCTCTTTTTTTCTATCAGCCAAAATGTCAATGGCACATCGAGATAAATCGATAGCCAGATTGATTGCATCTATATTAGTATGAGGTAAAAAATATCCACTACAGCCAGCATGAACACGTCTCAGATTCTGATTAGGCATACTAAACATTGCTTGATTAGCTACAAACATCCCTTCATCCGAAGTATAAAGGCATTCAAGACACCCTTTTTTACTTCCAATATTGGACGATACAATATGGTGACCTAATCCCAAGGCTTCAACCCATCCAAAAAGTAAAGGTATATTGCTCGGAAAATTAGAGTTATTTTTTCTGTATAGATTTTCATCACCACTAACATCAATAACAAGATCAACTCCATTGAATTGACCTTTGATTTCTGAAAAAGCATTAATATTATGCGCGAAAACTTCACCAATTGTATATTTTTCATCTAAAAAAACCTTAATTGCTTCTGCCTTATTTTGATTCAAAAATTTCATGCCCAAGTTATGTCTATGCAGATTTTCATTTGTGAGTGTCTCTCTATCTAGAACATTTATTTTTCCTATACCAGAGGCACGCAAATAGTCTGCAAGAAACCCTCCAACAGAACCTATACCTATGATTAATATCTCTTTATTATTCAGCATATTTGTTGCTCCTGAACGCTTTAATAAATAATCTGCATCAAACCTATTCAAAGAAATTCTTTCAATGAATTCATCGATTACAAAATTAATCTCATGTTTAGCATTTACTTTATTAGCTCTAAATCCTTTGTTAACTTTTTTTCTATCATTAGAATGAGGAATTCCTACAGCATATAACACATAATAATCTTTAAAAGGAATCGAGAAAACAATGTAGATTGGCAGCTTCGAAGATTTTAAAAATTTAATAAAATCTTCATGCGACTCGTTACTAGAGTGATTTTTGATTATACTAATAATTTTTCCAACAGTAATTTCTTCTTTATACCTTGGTGGCTCAATTGCATTTAGCAAAGGACAATAATATGTATGTTTCTCTTCTTTATAATTTGTAGCTCCATATTTTTTCAAAAATACTACTAATTCGTTTTTATTTTCTGCAATTATAACACTTCTTTCAAGCGGTACTTTTTTTTCATAGCTTGCCGCAAATAGCTCTCTGGGGATATTGTTCGATGTTACAAGTGAAATTGCATTTCCTTTGTGATCGGAACCTCTCCAATAAGCGTCAAATTCCGATATCAATTCAATTTTTCTATCATCTGAAAAGCCTAGCTCTAAAATTTCAATTGCTTTCTTTAGCACAGTCTCCACTATATCGACAGGACGCGAAAAATCGATAACAGTTGTTCCATCCTGAAACAAGCAAATTTTTCCATCCTTCTCTACATGGGGAAGAAGCAATGAATGTTCTGAGCTGGGAATATAAACTGAAGGCAATTTATATGGAAATTGGTCCGGAAAACACAATGTTAGTTGCATCTGATTTCCTGAAATTTGATATTCTTTATTGAAGCTTTGACACTCTTTATTGGGAGATTTCTTCGACTGTTTAAATTTTCTTTCCTTTAAAAAATTTAAAACAGCATTATCAATCATTTCTCTATGCAGATGAACTGGATGTTATTATAGCAGGTGATAATGTTTTCTTTCCTGTATCTTTTGTTTTTGGCACAGGAAAATCATCACCAAATTGATTATCTCTAAGAATTTTACAGGCATCTACAGGGTCTGTTTTAGATTTAGCAGCTTCAAGATCTCTGTATAAAGACTCAAATCTACTCTTTAAGTCAGACATCGCATCACTAGATAGTTTATTAAATACATCTTCATATTCTGGAGATGGCTTTTCCACTATAAGACGGCCCCGCGTTGTATAAGCTTTATATGAAAGCCATAATAAAGCTTCTAGGTCATTGGGATTTCCATCAAATGAATATGTTGGTTCAAGGTTATTTATAGAATATAGTAATAATGATAGTCCATTTGGCTTGTCTTCGGACTCATAAGGTATAGCAACGTCATTCCAGCGCTTAAGAAATCTCGTTACTCTTCTTAATTGATCTGTTTTTGTTGATGAGTCCTCTGTCCCTTCATAAATTTCTCTAGCTTCCTTGATGCTGTCGGAGAGTTTAATCGGGTCAGCCTTGAGCCAGCTCTTACTTTTGTGAGCCAATCTGAACTGCTCGTTATCAAGGTCATCAGTCCAATTTGCATAAACCACTAAGTCAACATGATATTTTTGTTGTGAATAATTAACCCTTATACAAGGCCCCTTGCTTTCAACAGATTTTGTGTGATTTTCGATTGCATTTAAAACCCATTCCCTTACCTCTAATGCTTTATAATCTTCATCCTTTACTTGAAAGCGCAGGCCTATATCTATATCAAATTCCAGATCTTCAATTGTTTCAATTCCAACTTTATATTTATAACTACCTTGGTGTATTTCTTTAAAGCCCGGTTTTGAATTTTCCCTTAAATATGCTCGAAGCTTTTTTAATATTGCGTCTCGTTTTTCTCTCAAGACCTCAGCGTCATCATCCAGTTTAATAGTATTATGAAACTTCTCAAAGTATTTTTGAATATTTGCCATACTGTATCCTCCATTTATTAGCCATTACTTATCTCCATAGCTCCGCATATGCCCAAAGATCACTAAAAAAAGCCTTAACCTCTTTCATTTTATTTGATTGCTCAGGAGGAAAGAGCTGTTTTATCTCATCAATCTCGGTCCATAATTCAAAATTAACTGGTTTGCGGACGTGATTTAATATCTCAAAACTGACATCTCTAACAGCGCCGTAAAGCTTGGTAGCTCCATAACGGCTGTTGGATACATTATAGGCGAGGCAGGCAATCTGGTGTGATGATATTTTTTTTGCACTTTCATAGCCCTTTTCTTCCATTTCATTTCGTAGCCCTTTAAGGACACGAACGACTCTTTTATATCTTTCTTGGGTCTGCTTATTCTTGGCAACACCGTTGGCATAAGTCTGTTCAGGCCAATTAATTATAAATTCCCTCGATTTGGTCCAGAAACAAACCCCGCATCGATACATTAAGTCATACCCAACATAGAAGTATTCATGATAGCCAATAGTTGGGAGTACATCAGCATTAATGCGGCATGTATTTTCTTTGACGTTAAAGACTTTATCTCCATCGTTAACAGCACAACTTGTAAATTTATTATGAAGTGCTTGACGAATTTTTGAACGATAGGCATAAAAGTCGAAGTTAGCTGTAACAAGTCCAAGAGATTCCTTTGTTACCCCAGTGGGATAGCTGGCTACAAACACATTTGAGTATTGAACTCTAATATCCACATCACTATCATGACGCACATTGGTGTCTGCTTTGTAAGACCCTTGGGTATAGATACCAGGATTCCATCTTAAAAGATCGGCATCAACCTTCAATGCGGACTTAATTGCAATCTCGGCCTTTTGGCATTTTTTGTTCTCTGTATCACTCAAGGGTTTGGCCCAGCGCTCAAATTTATCACGCACTGCTTGACTCGCAAGATGACGCTGTTTCCGCACTCTCGCTAAAGTTTCTAGCGTATTACTGCTAACGCCTGTTGGTTGATGCATAAATATTTCCTCCTAAAAAGCCAGTGTATCTCCTATTAACAAAATTTGTAAAATTTGATTAACTGGAGAATCATAATAAAGACTATACCCACAAATAAGGCTACCCGCCACCCGTGTAAGGATTTGTTAGAGTTTATTGTAAGTGCTACCCGCAGACTCTTCGAATTGCATAAGACAGCCATCAAAAGCCCGCCCATACCCAGCACCACCAATCCCAGCCAAAAACCCATTCACTCCCTTTGTTACCGTTTCGTATTACAGCATTAGCAACCCCGGCCCCGGCACCCCAACCCGGCAGCATTAGCAATCACAGCAAAAATCGCCAGCATCAGCAATCCCGGCCCCAGCAATCAAGGCATCAACTTGGCACACCCAAGCCCCCCTGTTTCTTTCCTGCTTAGGTTAGTTGAGTTTATGAGGTGTTGTGTTGTATTTTGTTTTCTTTGTTGTTGTGTGGGAGGGTGCTCACTCCGACGCTCCCAACCCATTCACTTCCCCTATTACAGCACAAGCAATCCCGGCTCAGCATTAGCAACCCCGGCCCGGCGCTCAGGATCCCTCTCTTCCATCTGATTAGTGTTATAGAGGTTTTTCTTGTTATTCTTTGAGTTCATTAGGTTGGGTGTTGTCACGCAACAAGCCAAGTACAATCGTATAGTTATGATGGGTATTGAGGAGGGTTTGATTTCAGGGAGGGTGTTTTCTCGCTCCGGCCTTTCACTAAAGACAGTGTTACATCTTCTCACAGATTGAGTTAAGAGGAGGAGTTTTTTGATTAGTTGAGTGAGGTTCAATTCCGTTCATTAGAGTATGAGGGTTGCATATTTGGCTCTTGGGGATCATTCGTGCCCTTCCCAGGAGCACACCTCTGCTTCTATCCTGATTAGTGGTTGGGGTTTAGGGTGTGTAGTTTGTTTTGTTCCCTTCGACGCCGAGGTGTTTATAGCTTCTTTTGCAGCATAAGATTTTCATTCCACAGGTGAGCCTCTTCGGGTCATTTCTTGTTTGGATCCTGAGAATCATTTCGACAGATTCCAAGGAACACACCGACGATTCATCACCTTACTTATTGGATTCCCGCTGGAATTCTTCCTTTATTTTTAGGATATTTTTTATTTTTTTGCAACAACTTTCTTAAGCTTATAAATTCCGTTATCTATTTTCATCGCTTCTGTCAACACTATTGGAACTCGAACTAAATAAACATGGCTGGTGTGATTTCGCTCTTATTGCGACACTAAATGAGAAAGATTAGCTCCTATCCTCAAATAAAGGCAATTAATTATTTCAAGTTATTTTTCTAAAATTTCTTTTATAGTATCATCTGGAATATCAAATTTTGTTTTTAATCTGTCTGACAGTTCATTCATTATACTTTTAACTCTAGCTGGATTTTTATTCTTATGCTCTCTAATATAATCATTTACCTCTGAGATTATTTTTTTCGGCAAATTATTGCTAATATTGATACCCACCAAACCTGTAAATACCGAATCAAAAGTATCTTTAATTCTTCTTGCGTTTGGCGAGAAAGAAATATAATTATACAAAAAGTCAGGTCTCATGCAACAACCTTTTTTATACTTTTCGTCCAAAACATTTAAGGCAGTCTTTTGAGTAAGGGTATCCTTTGATAGCCACCATGTCTTATAACCAAAAACATTTTTGTTAGATATCTCATTATTTTTTTCTCTCCTATGATATATTTCTATAAATAATTTTGAGTCATGCCTAGCTTGATTTTCCCGCCTATTATTTCCTATTAATTTCTCACAAAGAGTTTCTACGCTCTCATTTTCTTTCTCATCAAATTCAGGTTTAGTGCTCAAATATAAAATACCAAACGTCTCTTCAAGCCAAGTGATTATATCCTCTTTAGCATTCTCCAAAGATGGGCTGACAAACTCATCAAGATATTCTTCAAAGCTTCTAACCTTCCCGTCGCACTTGGCATAGAAATATGCGCGTATTAAAATATGATCGATATACTGTATAAGCATCTTATTCTCAAGAAAAATATCTTCACAATCAAAGTATTCTTCTTTATATTCTTTCTTTATATACACTAAATGATTTATCAACTCATTTAGAATACCTTCATTAATGAGCAGCTCAACACCCAGTGTATTGGACTGAGATAAAAGGTTTGAATGTCTTCGACTTTCCTCTTCCAAAAAACATTCGGATAAAACAGGCACTAGAATTGATGTGCATACATATAATTTTAACTCAGAAGCCATTCTTTGAAAATAAGCGGACACTTTAGGATCGCATTGAAGCATAAATAGCATTAAATAAGTCTTTGAAAGCTTAGTAAGAAAAAGCTTTTGTCGCTTGCTGCCCTTATATGTCCGATAGCATGAAAGTATACCAGGGGATTCGCACTGAGGTATACCACCAGATTCGCATTGAGGTATACCACCGGATTCGCACGGTGGTATACCACTAGATTCGCACGCCGGTATACCACCGGATTCGCACGCCGGTATACCACCGGATTCGCACGCCGGTATACCACCAGATTCGCACGGTAGTATACCACTTGCGACCGGATGGGCCATAATCTCAAAAAATGTAAGATGCTCCCTTTAACTAAATTTTTAAAGGAGGTTTTTATGAAAGTGAGAAGGAAGTCTATGGCAATGCAGGAACAAATTATTTATTTAAGAGGTAAGGGTCTATCACAAAGAGAGATCGCTAGGAACCTAAGAATCAACCGGAAGACAGTCTGTGCCTATTGGAATAGCAAGGCTGCGATGCCTAGTGAACAGGCACCAGAGTGGACAAAGCAGTTTGACTGGGAATACATCGGCGATGAAATTCAGAAAAGAGTTCCGATAAAGACACTCTATGAGGAGTTATCCGTGACGAAAAAGATGCCTTCTTATTCGTCCTTTTGTCGGTTCTGCTCTAAGAAAGTAGGTGGCAAAAAATGCGATATAACGATCAGAGTGCCAAGGAGTCCGGGTGAGAGTGTAGAGACCGATTACTCTGGAAAAAGCATTCCTATACTTGTTCCCTCCACAGGAGAGCTGGAGTCCACTGAGCTGTTTGTCGGAACCATGTCCTATAGTGGTAAGATATATGCTGAATTTACTCCATCCCAAAAAATGGAGGATTGGATTGCATCCCACAATAGGATGTTTACCTTCTTTGGTGGAGTCCCTAAATTTGAAATTACCGACAATTTAAAGGCTGCTGTGACAAAGACTCATCGCTATGATCCAGAAATTAATCGAACCTTTAACGATATGGCAAAACACTATGGACTGGCTATTGATCCAGCAGATAAAGCGTCTCCCAAGCAAAAGCCCAATGTGGAAAAGGCAGTGCATGTTATTCAACAAGGCTTTTTTCCAAGGATAAGAAATAAAACATTCACCTCTATCCATCAACTGAATAAATGTCTATGGGAGTACTTAAAGGAAAAAAACGCTGCGGTAATGAAGGATCGTGGTCGGTCAAGAGATGCTTTCTTTGAAGAGGAAAAGCAACTTCTATCGCCCCTGCCACCTGACTCCTACGATATTTACTACTGGAAGAAAGCCAAGGTTCACCCCGATTGTTGCTTTCAGTTGCAGAAGAACTTTTATTCTGTACCTTATCGGTATGCGGGTAAAGAGGTAGAACTAAAATTCAACTCTAAAATGGTTTATGTATTTTTTGAGACCGAGCAAATCAAATGCCATCGTATATCTCTCCCTGGAAAAGGGTATTTTATTATTGATGGCAAGGACTATCCAGAAAAGAAGTTTGTTCATACAAACAATCAAATCCAATATGTTCTGGAGAAAGCAAGGCGTATTGGTGAGAATACTCATGGGCTAATAGAGTTGCTTATAGATATGCCTCGCTTTCCTCTGAAAAATCTCAGGAAGATGCAAGGAATTATTGATTTGAGAAAGAAATATTCATCGGAGGCGATGGAGTATGCAAGCAAGTCCGCACTGGAACTAAGGAAATATAATTACAACTTCATTAAGTCATGCGCAAAAAATTATCGAGAGCCAGAGAATGATCAGAGACATCTCCCACCCAACAGACAATCCGATTTTACCTGCTTACAAGGAGAACAACTATGAGCAATCATTATCAAGAGCTATTGAAAGAACTTAAATTAAGTGGAATGGAGGAATCCATTGAATACAGGATAGAGGAAGCAACAGAGAGCAATTTAGATTTTAATGAATTTATTTGTTTGCTCTTAGAGGACGAAAAGCTCTACCGAAAAAATCGCCGATCTGCAAGTCTGAGAAAAAAGGCAAGATTTAATAATAATGCTGCACTAGAAGAATTTAATGTTTATTTAGAAAGAGGAATCACCCGATCGATGATTAAAAAACTGGCAACCCTTAACTTTATGAGGGAAGGAGAAAATATTATATTTATTGGTGGCACTGGGACAGGCAAAAGCTACCTTGCCCAGGCATTAGGGCATAAGAGCTGTGCCCATGGCTCTGAGGCTCTCTATTTGCCCGTTAATGTGCTTTTTAAGCGCATTCAAGAGGCAGAGGTTAACGGAAGCTACCTTAGGTTACTTGAACGCATGAAAAAGGCTAAGCTAATCATACTAGATGACTTTGGACTTAGGAACTACTCCCACAAGGAAGCACTGGCACTATATGACCTGCTGGAAGACTCCTACAGAAAGCGCTCAATGGTCATTACTTCTCAAATTAAACCTAAAGGCTGGCAAAACTTGTTTGAAGATGCCGTTATCGCAGAAGCTATAATTGATAGGATAACGTCCTGTGCCCATACCATTGAGATCACCGGGCCATCTTACCGAAAGAAGCATAGCCCCAAAGAAAGGATTGATTATAGGAAATAGTTAGTGTAAAAGTATTCAAATTGGGATTTTGACCCGGTTCATTAAAGTGCGAATCCCCTAGTATACTATCGTGCGAACGAACATTTATACCAAGTAAAATAAATATATTTAAACAATAACCACATATCAATAACTTCTATTTGTTGAATCAAAATCATAGACCAACCTTTTCAGGTCGAGTTTATTAAAATTAGGTTTTACATATAATATCTGCCGCCCTCTGAGATGTACTCTAGTGCTTAGATCGCCAGATTACACTTAAGGTGTACTTTTTTCTTGCAATAATAAATAAAATCTCTGCAAAAAATCTTCCTTTGAAATACCATTTCGTTTTATTTGAATTGCATATTTAAAAGTAGTGCAGGGTCCGGTAAGATCATTTTGATTAAGTCTTTCTCCACTTTTAAATAATTTATTAAATAAATCACCTTCCAGTTGACGCAAATCCATCAAATGGTCTATGTGGTCTAAGCCAATTAAAAAAATGCAAAGTGCGATCTTATATAACTCATTACTAAGTGCTCTAAGCATATGTGATCCCATATTCATACTGTTTAATTTTTCAGATGTCAAATCTCCTTCTAAAAAACAGAGTTTATCGTTTTTTATATTTAATTCAACGACGGAATTGGTCATGCTTCTATTCATATATGCCTGTAAGTATTTTTCTAAGGCATAGAAATTGCCATGAATAATTAAATTGCGCAACTCCTGAAAAATTTGAATCTGTCCGTTAAAGTGCGGGTGTTCTTCTTCAAAGTTTCTTTTAAGATTGTCAAGTTTTTTATATCGCACTATTATTTTTCCCTCATGGTCCTTGTAATCAAAAGATTTAATTTTAACTAAACCACAAAGATTTCTAAATCGAAATTCCCAGATTGCCGCTATTTTAACTAAGTCATAAAAGCATTTCTGCTGATCTCCATGTGAACTCATATTTATGGTAGTTATCTCGATGGATTTTAATATACCGGAAAGATTTTTTAGTATTTCATTTATTTTTTCAGGAGATTTGAGGTTTTCTGGCTTCAGTGCATACATTATTTTTTCCATATGAAAAATCCAACTAAATATTTATCTTGCGGACTAATTTTTTGTTTTGTTAAATATTAAATACTTTCTGCATTTATTTGTCGCCTAAAGTATTGTCTCTTAACTTTCTTGCCAAAGCCACGCTTGGCAAAATAGAAGTTACCGACTCTTGATTTTTAAGGTAACCAGACGGTGGCAATGAAAAGATAGTATAGCTTGCTTGTTGCAAAATAACATCTTTTACATCTTCATTATCTGCAGCATCAACAAATGTTTTAAAAGTTGAAAGTGCTTTTGATTTATCTCCATTTGTAACAGCTAAGTGTTGATTTGAGTTATATTGTTTTACAAAGAAATATAAAACGTAAACTAGAAGAAAAAAACAAGCTGTTATGCCAATTTCAATATACCCAAGACTAGGTATTATTCCCGAATAATCTGTTGATAAATGATATGTGCAAGCAATGGTATAAGCAAGCAATACAGAAAAAGTACCAATAGAAAAATTCAGCCATTTTTTAGCTAGCGCCGCATGTTTTTTTTCAGCATTGCTGTAATAGATTGAGTTTTGAGAAACGCCTGCCTCAGCAGCAATAGTTCTCATTGAATCAATTATTTTATTAGATTCCGTTTTATTTTTTTCTAGCTGTTTTTGGAATTCTTTAGCATTATCTTGGATTTCTTTTATTAGTTTATCTGAATATTTTTTAGCCTCCTTAAGATCAGTCCCTAGTTTAGTAGAGAACGATATAATTGGTGCAAGCTCATTAAAACAATGACTGTATTGACTCCGGATCTTTGAAACAATAGCATTTTTTTCGTTTTGAATGTCTGCTGTAGATTCTATGTCAATTTTCAAAGCACGATCAATATAATCTTTAAAAAAAACAGCCCAACTTGAAATTGTATTCAAATTTTCTGAAGGAATTCTATTAAGATTACATTTCTGAATATCTTCAAAAATTTCAAACATCAACTCAAAATCTTTTTTTTCTTCTTCATTTCTTCCAAAGCTCAATTTTCCAAGCCTATCATTTTCGTAAAGTTCCTCTCTATTTATATTAAGAATTTCTTTTATTTGTGATTCTATCGCTGTTTTCATAATTATAAGAATACCTTTCTTGTAGATTAAAATTTTTCAGAAATTAATAAATATCTTTCTATCCAAATATTTTTATTTACTGAACGTTTGGTTTCATTAATGCTCGTTGTATCCATAGTATCGCCAATCAGCTCAACACAATGAGGGGTGAGAGTACTACCTTATATCACTGAACAGGAAGTAATGCAAAAAAATTATAGCCCCTACAAAAACTTACTCTCCCAATCTTAAGACGATTTTTCTGCCTTAAATATATTTCATTTTCTAAGTGGGAAGGAAATGAGCCTCTGCGAAAGAGCGGAGCGCACGAATGTGCAGTATGAAAACTAGAGCTAACATCGCACTAGCGCCATATATGAAACTCTGAGTGGTGCTGTAACTTTATTTCATACCTTTAAAACAGCGCCAAGACCAATCCCGGCCTCCAGCCCCGCCTCCTTTACGCAGCAATCCCAGCGGCAGCATTAGCAGCCTCAGCATCACCAATCCCGTCCCGGTCTCCAGCCCCTCGCTCCCTTTGCGCAGCGACTCTATCGGTATAACTACACAGGGAAAATGTCGGCACAGGTGCGTCAGAAGAGGTGTGTTTGATTTCTAGTAAAGTGGGGGTTTTCAGGGCAGTGTGTACAGTTATTTTCTATCTCTGGGGAAGGCTATGTTCTGCCTCTAGCGGTCTCTTTTCTTTTTTGAGGGTTACGGGGGGTGTGGGTATCTTTTTAAGGTGGGGGGGTGTGTTTACGTTAGGAGATACAGCACGGCTGGTCTCTCTTGCAGTTGGGTTACATTGTTTTATTGATTGGGTTTGGGGCAGGGGTTTTTCTTTAGGTGGATGGAGTTCTAGTTCTCATGAGGCTCTCCGGGTCATTTCTTATTTGGTTCCTGAGGATCGTTCCGACAGAGTTCAAGGAACACATCTCCGCTTCTTTCCTATAAACGTACAGGGTCTGTTTTCGTTCCCCTCTCCGACGAGGACTGTTTTATAGCTTCTTAAGATTTCCTAGGTGAGTTTTCACACAGGTAAGGTACTTTGTTCTATTGTTTTTTTACTTCATAAAATTTTCATTCCTCTTACCGACCCTTTCAGATCATTTCTTGTTTGGCTCCTGAGAATCATTCCGACACTTCCCAAGAACACACCTCCGCTTCTTTCCTGATTAGGAGTTAAGCGTTTAGCGTACGAGGTTTGTTTTGGTCCCTTCGACGACGACGACTGTTTTTACGACTTAGTATTCAAATTTATAAACATACCATATCTCGTTTTCATCCCCACCACCACCAGCAGCAGAAATACATCCATGCTGTTGAGCAAGGACATTCTCTGCTGCTTGAGCGACGACTTTTGATTCAAAGTAGCCTAGGATGGTCCAATTTTTAAGGTTTGGGTACTGTTTTTCCCAGTATTCTTTGCGACCTTCAGGATCAGTTGTCATGCCTACTTTACAAGCCAAGTTCAGTCATTTCCCTTCTACTTAGATGATAGGGCGTAGCTTAAATTTGTCAAGGATGTCAGCTTTCTCGCTCCGACCTTTCACAAAGACAAAGTTACTTCTTCTCACTGATAGCCCTAAGGGCGCTTGTTTGTTCTTGTTTGGGTCCTGAGAATCCTTCCGACATACCTCAAGGAACACACCGACGATTCATAACCTTACTTATTGGATTCCCGCTGTAACCTTCCTTTTATTTTATTGATGGAAACAGGTAAATCCACTAATATAAAATCAGAATATGAAGAAATCGAATTTTTTAACTAAAGGATTAAATACTTTTTGTCGACAGGCATAACATGAGTTCAGATAACACTGGGAAAGAGAAGATTAAACTCAAGGCGGAATGCTTTTTTTCTTCTCCCATCCATTCCTTCATAGAAAAATTCATTTTTTGCCGTTGGCAATACTTTAAAAATAATGGTCGGTCGAATTTTTTAATTTTCCGTGCATTTTTTTCTTTTTTATCCATTTTATTACTTTCATTTCTTCTCCTTTATATTCCCTACTATTTTTTTTCTCAATGCCCTAAGCTCTCGTGCGAAAGGACGGGAAGTATTACTTTTAAAGAAATTTTTATTTTTTTATTGAGCGGCTTCTCCTTAATTTATTGGAATATGGGAAACCTTGTTCATAAGAAATGGGAATACTGTGCCAATTTATATAATAAAACTCTTGAATCGAGATGCAGAGAATCTCGAGCAATGCCGTTAAATGCACTCGCCATAGACATATTGACTCTCGATCTTTGGGCAACTCGTTCATTTAAAGCATTATTCTACGATGAGTTGACGTTATCAATAGAATGTTTGTATGGGAAGTCAGACCCTAGCTATGGAAAAGAGATTAGACGTAAAGCTAAAATGGGAGAACTTTCAGAAGAAGATGCTCTTGTGCTTTTAGAAAGAAGACAGAATAAACTTTTAAATGAAAGGTTTCCTAGAAAAACCCCTTCCAAGGATTCCTCATCCTCCAAAGCTGATAGCGAATCAAAAAAAACCTCTTAAAGATAGAGATTGAGGCTCTCCATTCATCCGCTTCCCAGAAGAAAACTTAATTTTGACTAAACTGGTATTTAGAGTCTCTATTATCAAACGCCGGTCTAGTTCCTTCAAGAATGTTTATTATTTTTTCATTAATTTCAGGATTCTCGATTGATCCAGAGTCATACTTAACTGCATTTCCATTGGTTTTATCTATGGAGGCAACGATAACTTGTTCCGCATCACACACGACCGCTAAGTTTGGGTTATGTGTGACGAGAAGGATCTGACGATTCTTTTTAGCATGCTTAATGCATGGGACTAGAACCTTATAAATCGTCTGATTGTCTAAATTTTCTTCCGGCTGATCGATTACAAGAGGACGGTCATCTTTATCTATCATAAAATAAAAAATAAAAAGTAAAGTTCCGCGTTCACCTGGGGAAAGTTGATCCAAGGATTTATTATTTAATTTAAGAGAATAACGTGGAGACAAGTAATCCAAAGAAAAAATAAATTTGTATATTTCAAAAACTTTTGAATCTTTTACTTGAGAAAAAACTGATACGGGTTGCTTTCTTTCATCTCTACAATCAGATTTCAAACTTGTTAGAATTTTTCTCGTAAATTCTCCCACATCATCAGCATCATTAAAGTTATATTGGTCAAATATTTTAGCTATTTGCCCTTCACTTTCCTCTACGCCAAAAAAAGTTCCGGCACGCCCTCTATTTATATATTTAAAGAATCTCTCTTTAAAGGCAACGTTAGTGATAGAAACATCAAATACTATATTGAATTCTTCATCACCAAAGGGATTATTTCTAATGAAATCTTGAACGGGCATATAGAACTCGATATAAATATCTGCAAGTCCCTTTATTTTAGAAAATATATTTTTAACTAATGAATCTCGCTGCTCTTCTAGATTCTTGTTTTTTTCTGGAATATTTCTAATTTCTGTAAGACCGAATTCCAGATAAGAAATGCTTCCCACTTTCTTTTCATCACCCATAATTGCAGAATGAATACCATTCCAAGATTCAATTTCTTCTAAATATTTCTGATACTTTTTGTTAGGTTCATCAATAGACTCAGAAATTTCTTCAATTCTCAATCGAATCTTATGTCTTACTCCCATTAACCCATTTTTGTTTTCAGGATTTAGCTCTATTTGTATTTTTTCTATAGATTCATCTATAGCGGACAAAGCATCTTCGATTGGCTTTTTATCTAAATAAAATGAAAAAATATCATTAATATTTAATCCTAAATCGAAAACAGCCTGCTTAATTTTAGAAATAGATTGCTTATATTTACTTTCTATCAAATCTGATTGCGAAATAACTTTCTCAGCAAGAGCTTTGCGTTTCTGTGCATCCTCCAACCCCCTGCCTTGTCGCGCCATTTCTGCTGACAAACTCTGTTCTTCCACTTGTTTTTGATTTAATTCTACAACTAAGCTCGAGGAAGATTCGGTAGGATCCGGTCTCAAGCACTCTGAAGGTTTATTTTTTAAATGCGCATTTAACTCATCTTTCTTGGAAGAAAGTTGATTTATTACTCCTCGTTTGTATTCATCAGTTAGTTTTTCTTCATTTGACAGTATTTCCTCCAAGACAGGGGCAAGTCTCCCCCTCAGCAGCTCTACTTCTTCATTTATTTCTTCCGTTTTGTAAGAAATCAACTCATCAAGAGTCCTATATCCAAGCCTCTTATCTTCATCTATATGTGAAAAAATTACTGTTTTGAGTTCTTTGTCAAATAATTTTTTCTCTGAATTTACTTCGTTACATAGCTGCTCTAAATAATTTTGTGGAATATATTTGATTGTTTCAACGGATGACGGATCTACTGATTCTGACAAGAATTTACTCGAGGTATCTGCACTAACCCAATGAAGGTTTGCATAAAATTTATTTGCTCTCAATCCCTGTTTTTCTCTAAATTTTTTTTCATTTAAAAATGAAAAAGCCGCTTCCAATCTTGTATTTCCTAGGAGACCAACAATATCAACAAATGCACTTTTTCCTGAACCTTTATTACCGATAATAGCAATGAGCTCGGAGTTTAGTTCAATTGTGTTATCAAACCAAGATTCATCAATCTGTTCATCTTTTTTTCTCTTTATTTCAATTTTTGAAATAAACTTTGTTGCTTTGGATGAAATCATTTTGAGTTTACTTGGAGTTTCACCAATATAAGTTCGCCCTTCAGGCTCAAACAGGGTTTGCTTAAGACCAAGAAAGCAGGGGTCAGCTTTGATCCAAGTAGCTTTTCCCGAAGGGTAAATACCGTAGTCAGAAATTTTATGCGCATCAGACCCACTAACCACTGGTTTAGGATGACCGCCAATATTCTTTAAAAATTGATCAATAAAAGAATTATTTTCGGTAGTACGCTTCCCTAAAAAGAGGTTAATATTATTCTTATTACGTGCTTCAAAAATATCTGCTTTCTTCAAAAAATAGTAATCCTCATTTGGATGGATTTCCCAATTTAATTTAGAAATACCATTAGATGTGTCATAGGGTAAAATAATTAAACATTTTTCTTTTGTTAGATCTTGGACGGAATCAAATAAGGATTGATAAGTGATTTTAATAGTTTTAATTCCAAGTTCAAACGCTGCTTTATCACAATTTTTATAATCCATTGTACCGATAACTGCTTTTGCTTTATCTTCTGGAAGCGCTTTTCCTGCTGCAATAATTGCTTCATCTGAAAGAGGACGATCTAAACCACCAATAATTAGCTTTGATTTAAAATCAGATAACTCCTGATCTGTAACCTGTTCTGAAAATATTACATGTATGTTCAATCGAAATTTGACAGGTGCCTCAACGCGAAGCTCTATTCCCGGAAGTAATGTTTTGCTCAAGGTCGCATCACTTTCTTTTACAAATTTTCGAATATTTAGAACTCCATCAAATGTGAAATAATCCATAATAGAAAATACTGCTATATCACTTGAATTAATTTTATCAACGATCTTCCATGCAGATTTATTTTGTTCAGCAGGGCTCATTTGCTTGAAATTTTTACCGTCATTCCATTCAAATGAAGCTGGGGTATGAATATGTAAATCCCATTTCCTCCATACTGATCCTTTATCTAAATTACTCATATTTGGTAAAATCACCACACAAACCAGCCCCTCAAGTCAACAGAGCGCAGGATAGTGCTATAGAGTTTTGCGGATGGGATGTATATGCTGTTGGTTACGAGATTGAAGTGTTTTTGTGAGTAGTAGTCTTTTTCAGTGGTTTGGAGTTTGCTAGAAGCTGTTAGGGGGCTTAGGAACAGTGGTGTAACGCTGGTGGTGACTATTGATTTTTTATTTTTCATGGTTCCCCTCTCTATTGCCAGCATCACTCCTTATTAACGCACCAAATCTTAAAAGTAAAGAGATCCTTGCGGAGGCATGTATTGCGCCCCCTCCGATCAGAAAAATCCTTTGATTTCAGGTATATGTGTTCTCATAAAGGAAAGCAAGCTTGTTGAGGCTCCCTGTCCGCTTACGCTAGAGAGAGCATTTCCTTTTTTTTGCGACGGAATAGAAGGAGAAAAGCCGTAAGATTATTTAACCTCTCCATCTCTGGATTGTTTAGCCACTCTCCTCTTGCGCTCGGAGGATCATGGCGACAGACTTCAGGAACACATCGACGATTCAGAACCTTACTTATTGGATTCCCAATGTAATTCTCCCTCCATAAAGAAAAGAAGTAATTAGTCTGGGAACATTTCTTCTATGGAAAGTTTAGGCCGTACACTCAAAGCCCAAAACACACCATAAACTTTTGTTGAAGGACATTTCTCATTTACAAGCTTTTGAAATGCATCGAAATGAGAACCATCCGTTAGCACATCATCAATAACAATAATTTCTCTGGGAACTCCATTAGTAAATCCGTTCCACTTATAATTTCTATAGAGATCCGCAGGCTCTCTAGAACCACCTTCGCTTGAAGCAGAATCTACACTTTCTTTATTTGAGATAGGCACTTCAATAATGACATTAGAATTTATTCTTCTTAGCTCCCTTAATACATCATTAAGCCTAGAGTCATATTTAGGATGTCCCGGTATTTTAGATGTAGGAATTACTGCAACTGCGATTCTCCTTGAGAGTAAGCCTGAAAGTTCTTTTGCAAATTTTTGTATTGCTTCAATTTTATATTTCCATTCTGGTGTGTTTATTTTTGATGGAACTTTTTTAAAATTCAATATCAATGAATTTGTTCGTGAAGCTTGGTACCCACCTCCCGGGATATATTCTCTAGCAACATAGCAGATATCTTCTTTTTTTAAATGACTGGGAAATCTCTGAAATTTATCAATTCTTCTCCAACGGGCCGGCTCTTCATCTCTTGAGGACACGAATCACATCCTCAATTTCTTCTACCCTTATTGCGCCTTCTTTTTCATATTGTTTAGGCCAAGAAATTGATGATTTTTCAAAGCATGAATTTAAAATAAATAATTTTCTTCCCTGTTGCATGGCCGCGCGGGCTTGCGTTAGCGTGCCACTGGTATCAGAGGCTTCAATTATTACAGTGCCTTGAGATATTGCAGACATGGTTGCATTTCTTCTGGGAAAGTTATTCTTTCTGCTCTGAAATGGCTCATGATAATATCTATAAAATGGGACTTGGCTTATTAATAAATGTTCTCTTGATATTTTATCCTGCAAGTCTCTGTTCTCTTTTGGATAGTATTTATTAATGGGCGTTCCAATGACTCCAATGACTTTTCCATTTTCTTTAATGGCTGTTTCTAGGGCTACAGTATCCACTCCAGTTGCTAAACCAGATACAATGGTATATCTATTTTCTACCAGTAGTTTTGTTAATCGTCTTGTTCTTAATTTTCCTTCATTAGTACATTTTCTAGACCCAACGATGGAAATACAATTATTTTCAAGCAAGGCGGCATCACCTTTGTAATAGAATAATTCAATTGGATGCTTGGCTTCTCTCAATTTTTTGGGATATTGATGATCGCCATTAATAGAAACTGAAAAATCAACTTTAAGATTATCTAGATAATTAGTAACTATCGATTTCAGTTCTGAATCTATAAAGCCCATCTTGTCTCTTAGTATTTCAGAGGGCAGCGCAGTACCATTAAAAAGTTTTGAAAGTTTTCCATCTGTCATACCTTCTGTAGCCCAAAGGGTTTCAAAAGCAATCATTTCATCTCTTGGTGAAATTACATTCTTGAAAATATTATCTGTCTCGCTTTTAATCATTATATTTTTTATAATTCTATTTATTAGATTTTGCCACCTTTATCAACGCATCTGACCTTAAAAGTAAAGAGTTAGCTCTGAATATCGAAAATGGGGCGCCCCAACATCAGAAAGCCACCTTAACTTCAGCCCGTCGCATCAATCTTGTTTTGTCGATTTTTCGCTCAAGAGGGAAGAGATGCACAAAAGGTTCTTGCTATCTTCAGTGGTTAGAGTGATTCGAGTTTCTATGAGGTTGATAGGTAGAGGGGTAAGGTTGTGGGAGGTTGTTTGAGGGCAGTTCAAGTACTTGTTACAGTTGCGTTTTCGTTTGTATGTTTTAGACCCCATCGAAATTTATAGAGTCCTTGTCGCTTACGCTAGGGGGAGCATTTAAATTTTCTTTGGCACGAAGTTCTCCGATTAATAGAGGCATCATTTGTATCTCGGACACTCACCGATATTTACATTTCCCTCAGCGCAATTGCTACAGAAGATCATAGCGACAACTTCAAGAAACACACCGACGATTCATAACCTTACTTATTGAATTACCGATGTAACTTTCTCTCTTTTTTAAGGAGACTGTCTATTTTTTGGAAGAATATCATTCACTTCTTCTGTAAATTTCATCGATCGCTTTTCAGCATCAATACTACTTGAGAAACTGATCAAAAACAGAGTGCTGAAAGGGAAATTCTTTAAATATATTCGAAATGATTGGATCAAGTGTGGGAACATCTATTGAACTCACATCCAGCTTTTCAAGTATTTCCCCTGTTTTTGAATCAACAAATAAGAAAGATCCATCACAAAACGGAATCGGATTATAATTTTCTTTAACCGCTTTATTTTCATTGAGCTCTCTCAGAATCATTTTAAACTTTTGGATTCTATCTTTCACGTCTTTTCGTTCTTTATTTTTGTATTTTTCTCTATCATTAATCCCGATTGCCACAAAAGCCGGCAAGCGATATTTCTTGTCCTCATCAAATGTGCCAATACAGGATGTTTGTATCTGCTCAAAGTCAAAAAGATCTCTAAATCCATGAAACCCCTTAGCAATGGAATTAAGTATTTCTTTTGTTTTTTTATTGCAATTTCCTGTTTTACTGCGATTTTTTTTATAAAATTCATAAACTCGGCCGGCAACAGCAATCATTGCTCTAAATTGAGATATATTCATTCTTGCTTCTTCTTTATAATAATTTGCATATAAAAAAATAATCGCTTGAAAAATAATCATATCGATGTTGAGCGCCTTAAAGACGCTTTCTCTATAATTAAACCTGAAATAAAAATCAATAGATAAATTATTATAAATATCCCTTATTTCATCTTCATATTTTTTTGATCCTTTAATGAGCAGACCTCTCAGTTTTCTGTCGACATCATCGAGATTCATTTCATTTTTCTTGCTTAATGCATTTTGTTTTTTACTCTCTTCTCTTTTTTCATGGTAGGATTCTAATAGCCTTGCAATACGCCTCTCTAATTCACGAGATGATAATTTAAACTCACTTAAATATTTTTTCCTAATGCTTTTAAAAAATAAATCAAAAAAAATTTTTCCCTTGCTTATAAGTAAAGACATTTTTTTGGGATCCTTACTACCCTTGAGCAACTCATAGGTTTTATTTAAATCTGCAATACATTTTTTTATCTCTTCTTTTTTTAAAAAATAACTTTCATCCAAATAAATAGTACTAATATTAGCATACTCAATAAAAGAAAGGGGAGTTGGGGTAATATAGAACGAGTAACCCGAATAGTGCTTCCTGAGATCACACCAGAATTTATTAGAAAACCCTATATCTTTCAGTATTTTCTTGAGAACGCCGGTATCGATAAGAAGACTATTCTTGCTACCCATGCGGTTTAAAGGGAAATTCATAATCCTCCATATTGACTTTTATTTTTGATTCCTAACTTATCAGAAATACTTTGCTATTCGTCACAGCTTACGTTATTTTTCTTAATATAACTAACAACTTCATGCTTCATAATTTTCTCCGCGACAAGGGGGGAACTACTGCTTCCCACTGATTGCCCTTGGGCAAGTGACCCTTCATTTTCCATATAGGCAGGGGGGAACATTCTTAATTCCTTCTTATAGCTATAATCATTAATTTTCTTCTATATATGGCCATGGAATGATCATTTATAAATTTCTTCCATGGCTTGCTCTCACCGAGATATCTTTTAATTCTAAGACCTAAGCTCATGTTATTGAGTAATTTTACATTTCCATAATCACCTTTTGGATAACTCGTCAAGTATCTCATATCGCCAGAATGATGATATCCACCAAACTTTGATTCAATATATTTTCCAATGAGAGGAATGAAGCTCACCAAATACATGAAGAAACCACTAAATGGGAGCATTGTCACAACATCAACTGAATTAACTACCCTATAAATAGGAGTTTTAATGCCTACAGACCATTCCAGATCACCAACCCTTGGTGAGCCAAAAGTATAACAAGCCGCTAATCCTCCTTCATGCTTTATGTTTTTTGCAGCTACTGTTGCTAAAGCTCCTCCCAAGCTATGTCCAGTTAAAAACAAAGGAAGCTGTGATAGCCCCTCACTCTTTAGGCGATCTGTAATTTCTGAAAGTATAATTTCAAAAGCTTTCTTAAATCCCTTGTGAACATTGCCTCCGTTTTCAGAGGGTGTTTGAACTGCATCAAGATCAGTTTTAATATCCTTTATAGAGTTTTTCTCAGTCCCTCTAAATGCCAAAGCTATAAATTTATTACCCTTCACTAAAACTGCCTGAGTTCCATCCTTATCAAATGCCTCAACGATCTCAAGATTCAGATGCCTTAATTCTGATTTTAATTGTTCAAGCTCCCTTTTGTCATCGTAGCAAAAGGTATCGATTAATTTAAGCAAAGATGTTTTGTTATTTTTAGAAATAAGTTTTTCCGTTGTTTCTACTAAATATTGCTCGCCCTTACCTTCCGGGAATAATGGGTTGAATCTAATATACGCTAGCTCAGATAAACAAGCCATGATCCATGCCGTACGGTCACTGTAAGCCTGTCTATACGAAGGGACTTTCTTTTCTAAAATTTTCTTAACGTTATCTTTGTCATCTGGATTAGGCGCAATAATACTTTTCATATTCTGTTTTCCTTCATAATTTCAACAAACATTCAATTCAATATTTCTTCTACGTTCCGCGGACCCATCACTCTAAGCCAGAGGTGTGAAGAAATTTCTACTAATTTTTATTGTTTCATGTTTCCTAATTTTATGCAAAATAAAATAAATATATTAAATATTTCTTATATATTAACAACTTCTATTTATGAATCCAATTTATGCCCCAACCTTTTCAGGTCAGAGCCACCGAAGTGGCATTGGGATTCCAGGCTCACTCGCCAATTACACTAGGGTTTTGATTTTCATTTTCTTTGCAACAAAGTTCTCAAATTTATAAATCACTTTCACTTATTACATTTTTTACATCTATTTCGTGGGTAATCTCGCCTGTATCTAAATCAAAGAATAGAAAGAATCCATAATTATCTAATGACATAAAATTTTCAGAAAGTCCTAAACCGCTCGGGGGGAATTGATTATAATGTTTCACCGACAAATTAAAATCTTTTATTCTCTTATGCGTACTCATTCTTTCTTTTATCTTATTATTTTCCTCACCAAGAATGGCAATATTTGGAATTATTTCACCTGTCTCACGAAATACACCCAGATAGCTAAAATGTACTAAATCTAAGTCTAATAGGTCAGAGCGAGCTTTAATGCCCTCCGCAGAACGAAAATACCTTGCATCAGCAAGTGATAATTCTCGCTGAAAATTATCGTTATTTCCATGGCCCTCTCTATTCAATTCTTTTGCCATTTGAGTAAATAATCTTGTAAATGAAACATTTTTCTCTCTATCTCTATATATCTCAAATAAATGCCCAAGAATTTTTGTTGAAGTAAGCTTGTTTATATAAAGTTCTGCAAAATCTTTATTATCATCACCCGCCGGTATTATTTCTCTAGTAATTATTTCATAATTATAGCGACATAAAAAATCCATACGTAAAAATTCACAAATATATTTGAACAAATAATCTTTATCGTGCCAAAATCTTTTAAAAACACTATCGAAACTAGGCTTAAAGCCACTTTGACATTCTCGCTCTTTCTTCTCAAACATATATTTGAGTTTATCGATTTGTAATTCTTCCATTTCAGAATATACCTTCCATGCCATACGCTGAATACAGATCATAGCATCTAGTGCTATAGTCTGATACTTTTTCCATTCCCTGGTTTCTTTTAATTGTCTAGTGCCATATCTTATTTCTGTTTCAATTTTCTTATTTCTGTATAAATCATACAGCTCTTTTCTATACGCATTTAATTCTCTTGTATTTAATATTTTATCTTTAAATATATCTTTCTGATTGATATTTTTCAAATTCACACCAACATACTCAAGAAACATCGCTGGGGTGATAATATAATTAAAATTACCACCATATTTCTCTGAAAAATTTTCATTGAATGAGTTAAAAAAATTCGAATTTTTAGATAAACGGTCAAAAACATTAGTATCAAAGGTAATATTGTATTTTATATTTTTATCTAACTGCATAGGCTCCCTCAAACCCCTTCTAAACTAAATATTTAAGCCTTGCTGCAAAAAATTATTATTAGTTGGATTCCTTTGAAAGAACATCTTGGATGCCAGATGAAATCCCCATCATTCTTCGGGGACCTGCAATTACTACTTCTGTAATATAATTTAACAGTTCAAATAATCCATTAACAATGGAAGTAGAATCTAATTCTTGGGTTAAATCAATCGTACCTCTATGCAAGGCATTGTTTCCAACCAATCTCACAGTATGAAAAAGGCCTTTCATTTCTTCTGGTAATAGTAATTTCTTAATTTTTTCATTTAAATTCTTTCCTTCAAACTCATCATTGTTCAGGAGTTCCTCCATGGCTGTGCGCAATAGTGCGGCGGCGGCTCTAGGAGAATCATTAGCAATGTTTCTTGCCTCTTCATACAAAACCCCTACTTCTTCTGGCATCTCTTGATGTGGAAATGGTGCGAGCAATACTTTTGGATAAACTAATTTTTCTCTACACCACAGTGCCTGTTTCCCACAACTTCTGTTTTGACACACAGAAAAACTCAACCCGTCACAAGAGCTATGAATGCTTATAGCCTCATCATAAAATTTATGCCCAAGACCAGCATAAAACCATACTTGATTAGAGCGAACATCACAGAAAGGACAGTCAAATGAATCTTTTCCAAGCGCAGGAACTTCAGTTCTATTCATATTATTTTCACTCCTCCTAAAAAGCAACTGTATCTCTTATTAACTAAATTTGTAAAATTTCAGAACTTAGAGAATCATAATAAATACTATACCCACAAATAAGGCTACCTTTCCACCCCTGTAAGGATTTGTTAGAGTTTACTTATAAATGCTGCTTGCAGGCTCTCCGAATCGCATAAAGCAGCCATCAAGACGGCACCACCACCAGCAGCAGCCCCAGCCACCAACCCCTCGCCCCTTTGCACAGCGATTTTGCCGGTGTAACTACCAGGGGAAAATGTCGGCACAGACGCGTCAGAGGGGAGTTTAATTTCTAGTAAAGCGGGGGTTTTCAGGACAGCGTTTATAGCTGTCTTCTGCCTCTCAGAAGGCTGTGCCCTGCCTCTAGCGGTCTATTTTCTTTTTTGAGGGCTACGGGGTGTGGATATCTTTTTAAGATAGGATGAGGTGTTTGCGTTCAGGAGATGTGGCCGGCTGGTCTACCCTGTAGTTGAGTTACATTGTTTTACTGATGGTTCTGGGCAGGTTCTTTCTTTCTGTATTTGGTTTGGTGGTCATTCCTCATACTTAGGAGTTGGAGTTCCATTTGATGGTATTTGGATATTAGGTTTCGTTTCATAGTAGTTGGAGTTCAATTTCAGGGTTTGAGGAGTTAGTATTGTTATTTTGGGTTTTGGGCGGTGTTATGTTTCCGCTACAAGTCAAGTTCAATCATTCGTTTTATGGGTATTGAGGGAGTTTAAATTTACGGAGGGCATCACTTTCTCGCTCCCACCTTTCACAAAGACAAAGTTACTTCTTCTCACTGATATGCCTAAGGGTGTGTGTTTGTTCTTTAGGGAGGTGTGGTTGTGTTTCTTTTATCAGGCTCAGTGGTTTCATTCTTGTTTGGATCCTGGGAATCATTCCGACACTCCCCAAGACCACACCCCCGCTTCTTTCCTGATTAGGAGTTAAGCGTTTAGCGTGTGTGGTATGTTTTGCTCCCTTCGACGACTGTTTTATTGACTGCCCTTCGTGCAGTTTTTTTTTACTTCATAAAATTTTCATTCCTCTCTCCGACCCTTTCAGATCATTTATTGCTTGGCTTCTGAGAATCATTTCGACACTCCTCAAGGAACACACCGACGATTCATAACCTTACTTATTGGATTCCCGATGTAATCCTACTCTTATTTTTAGAATACTTTTTGTTTTTTTGCAACAACTTTCATAAACTTATAAATTTCATTTATAGACTTGCATTATCTTAAAATTATTCAGACTCTTCGGTATCGGCTGGCGGGATGTTTGCATTATAGAATCTCTGCTGGAAATTAAAACAAAGGAGCATTGCTAAGCTCCAAACATATGGTCCGAAAAATTGTAGTTCACCATCCGAAAGAAGCCCATGAGCCAAGTCATTTCGAATGTTCAAACCAAACTCACTACAGAACAAAAAATCTAATTGAAATTGCATATCCTTGCCCAATATCCCTTCCATTTTTGGCTCAAACAAAAAACTACTTAAGCTTTTCTCTTTTTGTCTGCCCTCAACGTCCATGCCGGTTATATCTTCACCAGCTATTTCCATAAGCGTTCTGAGCGAGTTTTCTAACTGCAATGTTAAAATTGTACAGGAAGAAATCCAATCCCCACGAATTCCACTTAGAATACCAGATTTAAATTGCTCAACATGACCCTCTGGAACAAACGGGTTTGGATAAAGCATAGAGTAAATTGAATTTATATTGAAATCACTTTTACGTTCAATCTCTAGCCTACAGCCACTTATAATCGCACTACATACCTTCATATGGATTCCAAGCCCTTCAAAAATATTGTATTTCAATGCATTCTCATCTGGATTATCTGATAAGCTTCCCGGGACAACGCTAGTTGTTCTTCCATTTCTGCCTATCAAACGATTTGACATACTGGTTGAAACTGGGTTTGCTCGCATACTATTTCTTGCATTTTCTGTCAAGATGCTCTTCCTTTGAGGGCGAGACATATCAGCAATCACCCTTAAAGAATCAATAAAAGAAGATGACTGGATTGCATTACGGCACGCATTCATACATTTACTTACATCAATTTCAGCACGAAAAGTAAAGGGATTGAGTTGTCCCGGAATATTTTTTTGAGTTTCCACCAACTCTTTATGTAATTCCACTCTCTTCTGCCTCATCCCCGGAGTGCGGCCACATGCTTCAATAGCTTTATTATAAAAATCTCCAAGAAATAGAGCATTTGCTCCTCCTTTTTTCACCTCCTCAAGCTCCATAATAAAAATTTTTGTATGATCTTTTTCCCATCTTTTCTTTTCTGATGTCCTCTTCTGATTGCCATAAATTTCTATCAGAAGATCAACATATTTTCTAGATTTCTCAAATTGTTTTTGCTTAATGCTGTCCTCAACAGATTGTTCAATAAGAGATATCCATTTTTCAGTATTTTCACCCCCAGTCCTTAAAACTAAAGGAAGCAACTCAAAGAAAAAATACCTTGTGTAATCATTGGGCTCTACCGGTTTATCATCAATAAATTTCTTAATCTGAAGTTCTATTTTTTCCCTTTTATCCTCTTTTCTACCAAGCGACCTCCATATCATTATGGATCTCTCGACATAGTTTCCAATGGTAAAGCTGTCAAATTCTTTATTTTTTTCTCGAAGCATTTCACATAATGAAAGATATTTATTTATTGCCTCTTTTCCAAATTCAAATCGATTTTTTTCTTTCTCCCAAAGCATGTCATTAATTCTAGCGAGCATGGCCAAATTTGATGTGCGATTTAAAAACTCCTCCAATATAATAAAATCTTTTCTTTCAAAATCTTTAAATGCATAAGACCTACTACCATTAAAAGCTTGAAACTTGGGTTGAAATGGTTTATCGATATTATGTCTACCCAGAGATGAGTCAACAGCAATATATAATATCTCAATATTTTCAGCCAAACCCTCGCATCCATTGTTCTTTTCTTTTTCTACAAAAGCAAGCAGACTCTCCCCTATCTTCATATAGGAAGTTTCTTTATCAAGATCTTCTGGCAATCTCCATTTATCGGGAAATGCTTTAATATCTGCTTTTTTGAATATATTCATTCCATAATCCTCACTTTAATTAAACACTCAATTCAATGCTTCTCCTAAATTCTGCAAACCCATCATTCTATGCTACTGAAAAGAGTTTTCCGGTACATTTTGTGTTGTTTGGTCTGGTCGTTTGTGGGGTAGATTTTTTCCCACTCTCTTTCTTTCTTGTATATACCCATCATATAGATTTTGGTATTCACGAATTTCTTTTTCAAGCATAGAAACTGTAATACAAGAAGCGTCCATATCTACTTGCAGATGGGCTGAAATATTTTTAGAAAGGACTCCTAATTTATTAAAAATTTCATCAAGAACCTCCTGAGGAGCATAAACCTCTCTAATTAGATGATATTTAATCCTTCGGTCAAATCTACTGATCGACTTTTTGAGAATTTCTACAGCAAAAAATGCCTCATAACTAGCCCTTAATGCGCTAAAGCCATCTTTTAGATAAAAGCGCTTATCTTGTGGATTTTCCGAATTCTTCGCTTTTTCTAAACGATTTTTTGCTATATCTGGTTGGAGATGGTTTGCTTCAAAATCCCGTATATGGTTCAATTTAATAATTCCAACATCATCGACACCATTACTATCTATCCAGTGATGTGCAATAGAAACACTCTTTTCTGAAGATGCATTTTCTAAGTCAGAAAGAAATGCTAAATCATGAGTGAATATAATAACTGGACGTGACTGAGCCTCTTGAGCTAATCTCTGGGCAATGCGTTCTTTTCTTTCATGATCTTGCGAAGCAACGGGATCATCAAAGACAAGCCCACCATTTATTCCGGAGATCTTTATTTCCGTAAGAAAATCCGCTAAAGCAATAACTCGCTGTTCACCCTCACTAAGGGTGTTGCTGGGCATGGAGCTATTGCCGACGGCATAACGTCGCTTCGTATTGCCTGCTTCGCCAACGTGTTTCAATTTAATACTTCTGACATTTAACTTTAAGCATTCTTTTTGAAATGTTTCTCGATATGAATCGGTAACATGTTTTGCATATAATGTTTTTGAAAAATTCGTGATTGGTTGAGTACGAACTTCATTTCTAGCAGTTCTACATCTATTTATCCAACTTAATTTATCCAAAAAAATCTTAATTTCGGGGAGCAATTCTTTTAAAATTCTTTTGTGTTTAAGGTTTTTAATTTCAATCTCTAATGTCTTTTTCTTTGTCTCTATTTTTTCAGAATCCAGTGCTTTTTCTTCTTCCTCTAAAGTCTTCTTGATCTTCTGCCAATCAAATTCAAAGTCCTCAAGCACTAGGTCATCCCAGAGTTTTTTACCAAGCGATTTAAGTAGATTGTCTTTTAGCTCAGAATAATATAATAAAGCTCTTTCAATTCCCGTATTGGTTGCCTTTCTGCTTTCTTCCCGACCAAGCCAAGACATCGCTTTGCTTTTGGTATCTGGATCTAATACCTTTAAGATCTGGAATTCTTGAATTTTTTTGATGATCCACACATCAATCTCTCTCAATTTTGCCTCTGCCTCACTTTTTAAGTACATCTGATAACTCTCAATTAACTTCAATGCAACCGGAGTTAAATCTCGACGACAATATGGACAGGGATCACCTTCGTTCCAAACCCTTCCTTGCAGATCTAAAAAATCATCGCCCGCATTAATGAATTTTTTCCAATATTCACTACCAATGCCCTTAAACCTCGGATCATAAAACTTTTGCAAACCCAAATCACTAATCTCAACAATCAATTCTTTTCTCTGATTAATTTGTTTCTCTAGTTCATCTATATTTTCTTTTGAAAAAATCAAAGAAATATATTCCAAATTTTCTTTTAAGTCATTAACCTCTGTCGTGATATTTTTGTAAAGCTTCTTTTTCTCAGCAAGATCGTCTAAATTAAGCCCGGCAAGTTCCCTCTCTTTTCTCTCAAGCAACTCGCTGTCTTTCTCTGTAAAGCTCCCTATTTTTTTGATATTCTCGAAGTCGCTGCTCACATTTAAGTTATTAACGATACTCTTTATTTCAGAATCTTCCAAAAATCGCTCTGGAAAAAGATTGGTTTCACTCTTACTCTCAATTAAGCTTTGAATATATTTATCTGTGTTCGAAACTAAAGAAGCAAGGTTTTCAAAAAATCCAAACCCCTCAGGAGTAATACTTAGCTCATTATCCGAGTCAATGTGAACCTTGACTGCTTTTGAATCAAAAGTTGCATACTCTCTGAACTCACTTGAATTGGCTTTATCTGGATACTTCAGGATGTACTCTTTACCCTCATCATTCTTAAAAGTAAATATTGCTTCAGGTTTTCCTGTTTGACTTGAATCAAAAACATTGCCTATTACATTGATATCTCCTCTGGAAATAAAGGCATCATTCATCACTCTAGCATAGCTAGATTTTCCACTTCCATTTAACCCATAAATGACGGTAAGACCTTTTTCACTTATAGCTAGTTTTTGATCCTTACGAAGGACTCCAATATTCTTCAAATTTGATAGAGAGACAAGCGTGCTGGTCTTACGGTTTGTTCTTTGAGTTTGGTTCGTAGCTGTAGGGATCGCTAGATCCATTTTTTCTAGTGGCCTTAGTAAAAGTTTTTTTTCAGACAAAAAATATTGAGCAGCCTTCTCAATAGCTTCTTCTCTATTCAAACCGGTTATTCCTTGCGTTAAGGGTGCGGCAAGGTATTGCTGCCAATAAGGAAGCCCTGCTACATAGCCTAATATATCATCACGGATTGAATTTTTCATTTTCTTCCTCCTAAAGGAACTATTGAACTTTCCCAAAAAATCGGGCACTTTTTATACAGTTCGGTGGTTATACTTCTCCAACATAATCCATTGGACTCAGACCCCCGTCCCTATTACTAAAGATGGGTTCTAAACTCGACATGTCAAGGGTGACGGTGCAACTGTTTTTATTTACATCCAGACCGCATGGATAATGCATCTGCGCCCGATCAAACTCGACAACAGGTACCAACAACCCCGCCCAATCCCTACCCCTTCATTCACATTAAGCTATGAGAGTTCGGCAGGGGAGGCGCTACTGGCATTGAGGTTAGAATTTCTTGGTTGCGAGGTATTATTGGGGGCGTATTTGCGACACTTCAAAAAAGCAAAGCAGTTTCCACGATACAGATTCGTATTATCGTATGCACGAGAGAGGATCCTGCGACAGGCTTCAAGAGCACAATTATGTTTCTTTCTGATTTTTAAGTTTTAGGCTTTTTCTTCGCGACCTTTAGGATTAGTTGTCATGCCGACTGTTCACGAAGACAAAGTTACTTCTTCCCACTGATTGCTCTTCAGGCAACTGCTTCTTCATTGCTTGCCTACAGAATATCATGGCGACAGATTTCAAGAACACAACGACGATTCTTTCCTGATTTGTCGGCACTACAAGCCATGTTTACTCATTTCCTTTCGACTCAAGAGATATGGCATAACTGATTTTCACACAGAAAAGACTATTTCTTCCCAGTGACAGATCTAGATCCCTTCAAACATTCTGATATTGCTCTAGATCCCGCAAAACATTCTGATATTGCTCTAGCGCTATCTACATATGGATTTCGAGTGACAGCCCTGTATTTCTCTAAATTTTTTGATATTGCTCTAGTACTATCGCTATACGCGTATAGATTTCGAGTGACAAACCTAGACCCCTTCAAGCATTCTGATATCATCCTAGCGCTATCTCCATACACATTAAATTTTTTATCTGACATAACAAAGCCCTCCTTGTTTTTAAATGGCTTGGGTGTATTCCCATAAAACAGCCTTCTTTCTATCTATCGTAGAATCTATCTATACCGATAGCAATAAAAAAATGCTCTATAGACATTAAAAATTTTTTCAAATTAAGATCTCTAAATTGAAAAAACGAAGACCCCTACAACACTTTTATTAAAAAATCAACGCTGTAATTTTTTCTCAGTTGATAAAAAAACTAATTTCAGCGCTGAAAGCTCTCATTTTTGAAAAAAGCTCAACCGTCTAACTTTCAAACAGCAAAACCGACAAAATACGGCATAACGCGCGCGACCAAATCTCTTAAAGCGAAGGTACGGAAACAAATAATAATTATTTTTGAAAAATCATTCATTTTAACTTATAACTGGAATGAAATATTTTGATTTATAACATTTAAACTAAAAAGCAGGATAATGGAGCATGCAGAAAAAAACACCAGAATTACTAAAAAAATATATTGATTATTTTATCGCATATAGTAAAAAAACAGCTCTTGAGCTATGCTTTGAATCTACCAGTAAGCAGTGCTCTGGAAAAATAATACGATCTCACTCTATTCAAAACTCTTTTATCCTAGACCAATTAGAGGTTAATAATCACTTATCTATCATTGAGTACAACGGAGGTAATGAAGTTGCTTTTAAACCGATTAGTCGAAACGAAGCATCAACTTTCACTGGATTTTGTAACTACCACGATAATCAACTATTTCAATTGATTGACTTCCAGGAAAAAAATATTATAAGCACTATGAGTCAAAAACAAATAGTTCTATTTCATTACCGAACAGTATGCCTGGAGTACTGGTCGAAGCTTAATATGAAAAAGGCATTATTTTTTTTAAAAAACACAATTTCCAGAAAAAACAAGAGGTCTTTAGTGAAAATCTTCCCTTTCTTAGCCAGCGAAAAATCCATAGACTGGGAATTTCCAAATATTAATGAATTAGAATCTCATTTAACCGCCCTATCCGCTGGCATTAAAGACGTCAAACCTTATTATGACTCAACCAAGGACCAAATTAAAAAAAATAAAATTCGCACAATAAAAGGTGCGCATTTCAAAATAGATTCGCCGGCAAAATTTGCGATCAGCTCCTTTACGACCCCTACCTGTGACTTTAAGGGAAATATGATTAATGACCTCAGCGAGGAAGTAGTTCATTATATTGGATTAAATATATTCCCCTACAAAAATGAAACTCATGTAATTCTAACTTGGCACGAGGGCTCAAACTATACGGAGTTGAAAAATCAAATTCTTAACTTGACAGGAAACGATCAAAAAATTCAGCTATCTAAATTTATTTTAGCCAATTGTGAAAATATTGTTTTCTCACCTAAGCTAACAGATACTTTCGATCAAACGCAGAAAGAAAGAATTAAAAAAATTTTTGTTGAAACAACACCAGATAATGCTTCTTTCAAGTTAGATGATTTTGAAGATGTAAATTTATTTTAAAGTGCGACCACATAATTCGCTTTGCAATCATCGTGTTCTAGATCATACTAAGACATTGCCGGACAATACAACGATCACTAAGGGCAACCTTCGAGTGATACAACTCTCATTCAACAAACAACTCTCTTTATAAATTAAAAATCTTTCAATTATTTGGGGGTGGTTCAGAAAAATCAATTTTCGATCTGAAAATTTTATATTTCTCGGCATCAAATGTCATCCCTTGGCTTATTTTTAATTTTCCAAGCCATTCCTCCTTATAATAATCACCGCCAATATGATTTTTTTCAGAAATAAGAGTCCAAAATATTCCTAAATTATTTTCCCTCAAATAAATTTGCAGGTGTCTTTTTGACATTAACAGTCCAGTAGGATTCTCTAGTAAATCAATGGCAACTAGAGCGCGCCCTGAATCTATATAAAATCCATCTGTTTTATCAAAATCCAGCTTCATTCCTTTCATTAAACTATGGCTTGGCATGCTGATTAAAGTACTCTCTTCAATTGAGCAGTCATAAGTTCTTAATTCATATGAGTAAGAGTCATGAGTCATTTGATAAGGAAAGGGAATTTCATCTGAACATAAAAATTTCCTCTTAGAAGAAAGACATTCATCCCAATCAGGCTCACGAAAATGTGAAGAGCCTCCCTTTGTTCTTTCTGGCATCCATCCTCCAATAAAATTGCTAGTTTTCAAGAAATTATTTACTTTTTTCTCATGCTTTTTTTTATATAAATACGAACTGATTGAATAAAACTGTTTCTTTCGACTTTTTGAATATCTGTCTTCTTCCGGTGATATATCTTCTAAAAAGTCATAAACCCCATGCATTAATAGCCATTCTTCATTAGAAAATTGTACCTCTACTAATTCATCTATAGAGTACTTGTCTCTTCTATTCTTCAACCAAGTCATGTCATCAATTTCAGCCTTAATGTTTGATTTTTTAAATTCAATCTCTTTAACTTTTTTTGGTCCGGGACGCTCGGATTTTTTTTTCATTAACACCGTAGGATCAATTTGATCAATATATTTGAATTGGCTCAAATCAAGAATTTTAGGTGAGACATCGGAAGCATATGTTTGCCTATATTTATACTTGTCATTGATTATTGCTAATATTTCAAAATATGCTATCCATTGATACTTCTTTCCCACTCTCTCTACTTTATGGCTATCCCTACCTTGATTCTCACGATTAAGCGCCGCATCTGTTCTGCCAAACAAGTCAATCTTATACCCAATATCTAAAACACGCCACATAATATATCTTTGTAAAAGTTCTGTTTTAATTCTTCCTTCTTCTTTATATTTTTTTTTATTGCGCAAATATGGCTCAATTGTTTTTTCAAATTCTTCTCTTCTTAATCTAGGTAATTCTTCTATAAATTCATTTTTTAACTTTTCATATTCTTTTATTGAATCAACATCAGAAAAGAGTTCATGAACCTCATAGACTTCTGCAAAGTCTCTAATTTCTTCATAGGTTTTTTTATTTTCTATTGATAGACTGGCGTAGAAATCTTTTTCAATATTCTTTGTAAGTGTTTTTTCTCCATCATCCCAGTCAATATATCCAGCATCTGTACCTATTACATATCTAGCAAAGTCCCCCGAAGATAAAACGGAAGATTTTATAGCTATGAGTCCCCATTTTTTGTTAAACGGATCATTTCTAGGGTAGTCTTTTATACTCTCTTTTAAAGATTCTATTGACGGCAGCCCCTCAGGAATCTCAAATCCAAATGGCGCTTTAGTTTTACTCCAGTCTATAAAATCCAGAGAACAACCCTTCATTGCTGCTAATTTAAGAATTCTCTCAGAATAATACAGAGTTAGAATATTTAAAGGCTTCTTTTTAAGAAAAATATTTTTATAAACAGATTCACAAATTTTTATCATCTTATTTTTCTTTGCTTCACCTATTTCATCATTTATGATTATTGCGCCATATATTGATGTTACAATTCTCTCAAGAATATAGGGGTCATCTACATCAATAAAATTATCTATTAATCTCGTTGAACAAAGGAGTGACTCCGAGATAACTTTTACAAGCGATTTAGTCGCCTTATCTCTTAAATGCCTGTTTGAGGCTGTAAAAAACCAACTCAAACAAATTGTCAAAAGCTCAACTGACTCTGAATTTATTGATGAGATATCTATATCATCTCGCCCCCATTTGACAACCATATTAACCACTGTCTCTTCTTCCTGAAATTCCTCATTAATGTACTCTGTCCATAAATAGTCTCTATCTATAATTTTTTTAGATTTTAGAATTTTATTTAGAAACATGGCATTTAAAGGATGCCATGGCGTTGTTGAAAGTGAAATCAGTGTGTTAAATATTTCTTTTCTATAAAAATTAAAATTGCGCTTGAGCATCTCATTAAAATTATTAATCACAGTTCCAGTATCTTTAATCGTTGATGGATCTCTCCAAATAAGACTATTCAAGTAACTGGAAAAATGACATTGCCTTTTTGGATTGTCAAAGAAATCTATCAAATCTTTCCCTCTGGTTCTCTCTGGAATTTGTGCTGAAATTGCACATATTAAGCCTTTATATAAAATAATCTCTCGAAAGATATTTTTTAACTCCTCAGACTCAACATCTAAATTATAATTTTCATTTTTCTCATGCAAGTATTTTTTAAGAATATATCTAGCAATTAAGTGGTCTGAAAATTTCTGATAAGGGAATCTGATTACTCCAAGATTATCTTCAGAATAATTATCTTTTATTAAGAGTCCCTCGTGAATCATTGCCTCCAATAGCACTGGTTTAAATTTAACTTCTTCCGCCACTCTATTATTCAGGTCTTTGAGCATTCTATTCTCTAGTTCTTTAGCTTTGCTAACGGCCAAAAAATCTGTCGCATTTTGAGCCATTTCTTCAGCAATATACTTGGCAAAATTCCATGACAACTTCAGTGTTCCACCGTATTCTACTTTTTTTCTAATTTTCAATCTATCAACTTGATGAAAAAAATTTTCCATAATATATTTCATCCCCTTGTGGCCACGATATGGACCTTGTTTTTTTTCCTTATTTAATGTTTTGCAATAAACTCTAAGGAACAAAGGATTGGCAAATTCTGTTGCCAGAGGAATCTCGCTATATTTTATTTTATAATGACTGAAATATTCTCTAACAGCAGACACAAGATTATTTTTAAATCCATGATGAGTCAATTTTATTATTTTATTTTCAACTCTTCTCAGGTCGAATAATGACTCATACGTTGAGCGACAACTCAGGCATACAGCAATCTTTTCGGATTTTGAAATCTCATTAACAAAAGAAAAAAGCTCATCTATCCATATCGAAACATCAGGGCTTTCATTTATTGCATCGACTATCAACAACACCCTTTCCCCGGACTTTCTACTCAGTCGTTCTATATAATTAAAAAAACTTTTTCTAGGATCCTGAGAGTGCAAATTTAAATTTTTACAAATATTTTTCCATATATTAGTAGATGAACTGAAATTTGTTCCAAATAATATAATTGCTGGCTTTTTTTCTTGCATTCTATTACTTGCAACATCACAAAGCAGATGCGTCTTCCCCTGGCCTGCCTCACCATTAAGCCACAAAACATTTCTATTAAATAACAGGCTTTGATCATTTGATACATATTCTTTAGCCTCAAAAAATACATCAAGGTATTTGTTATAACAATGACGAAGATAACTCTTACTTTCATTTTCTTCTGACTCTGTAATATTCTGATGTATTTCCAATAAAATACTTTCATAATCTCTGAATAGATCTGAAATTTTCTCTACAGGAAATTCATCTTTTTTCCCAATATTAAGCAGGATGAGAACTGTTGAATTATGTGAATTTTTCAGAGCGTTTAATCTACTCTGACTGATGTTATATTCTTCGTAACTTAGTCTTTTGACCGCCCTATCTTTTCCCAATTATTTCTGAAACCATCTCCTTATTATTAAGGAGGTAGTATGGAAGAAGGAATTCAAGAATTAGAGGTCAAGATTAGTTCTCATTTGATACGTTCAAAAAATAGCAAGGGTGTCCATTGGCCCAAAGAACTAAAGGAGGAACTCCTTGTTCTATTTAAAGAAAGCGGCCTCAGCATTCAAAACTTTTCTAGAAAGATGAAACTACCCAGGCCAACCTTGGGCTCGTGGATATGTGCTTTAGAAAAGAAAGAGAAACCTCATTTTAAAAAAGTAAAAATTGGCTCTGAAGATAGAGGGTTTTATACCCTAAGGAGTTCCAAGGGCTATGAAGTGGATGAGTTAAGCTTTGAGGACTTATCTCGATTGCTAGATAGGGGGCTTATATGACTTTTTGGAATACTAAAGCTGAAATTTTTATTTATTCAAAAGAGATTGACATGAGGTGGGGCTTTGAGAGACTGTCCTATATTATTCGGGAGAAAATGGGCAAAGATATAAACTATGGGGATTTATTTTTATTTCTTGGTTTTAATAGGAAAAGACTAAAAGCGCTTACTTTTGACGGCAGTGGTCTGATTTTAATGTCTAAGAGATTAGAGAAAAAAAATTTTATGCTGGTATCTGATTTAATTTCCCACAAAATAACAAAGCAGGAATTGAAGTTTTTAGTACATGGATCTGTTCTAAGAAAGTATTTTCCAGATAAGAAAATTCTTAGAAAGAAATAAAATTATTTTCATTTTATCCTTTATAAAAAGTAAAAATTATTTTATCATATACATGTATGGAGAATCTTCCTAGGATAGTTGAAAATGAAACAAACCCCGAACTCTTGAAGGGATATTTTAAAATTTCTTGGAACGCTAGTTTATCGCTAGATAAAGAAAATAAAAGATTGCGGTCCGAGAACGCTGCTTTAATGAAAAAGAAAGTAGAAGAAGATCAGCAAAATCTTAAATTAGATAAAGACCTTGCGAACTTCAAAGAAACTTATGACAAATTGAATAGAATTTTTTTTGGAAAAAGTAGTGAAAAGCGTCCTTCTTCTAGGCAGAGAGATATGGAGAGGCAGCTCTCGCTTCAATCCGAAAGCCTAGCCCCTTCTCCTAAGTCAGAAGAAATGGATAGATTGGAAGAAGTTCAGGTTGATCACATGCTAACAAAGGAAGAACTTGCTAAAATAGCAGAAGAATATGGCTACCCTAAAGATACGAAGTGGGAGTTTCTAAAAATTTTTGATGAATCAAACGAAGTGGGGATAAGAGTTAAAAGTTTTATAAGAAAAAAGCACCGTCTTTCTAAATATCGTCTTATAGCTAGCAAGGGTACTGAAAAAGAAATTATCGTTACAGCATCTGGTCCTAAAAGAATAGTCCCTGGTTCTAAATACTCTCCTGATTTTGCTGTAGACGTTGTAGCGCAAAAATATCTCTATCATCTTCCCTTAGAAAGAATTAGGCGTATGATCGCCTCAAAAGGTTTGAGTATAGGTGTAAAGACTCTTTATTCCCTTTCCTTTTTTGTAAAAAGCCACCTAGAAGATGTGGCGCAGAGAATTCGACAAGAGATTGGAGAATGCGGACTCATACTGCACATGGATGAGACTCCTTGGCCAATCAATAACTCTAAAGAGAAAAATGGGTATATGTGGACTGTGAGTAATCAAGGAGGAAGTTATTATAAGTTTGCTTCAACGAGGTCGGGGGCTATTGCCAAAGAGCTCTTAGGCTCCTATCGGGGGCCTGTGCTAACAGATGCGTACCCAGGCTATAACGCCCATTTTAAATATATAAAAGGCGTAACACTTGCGCACTGTTGGGCCCATGCAAGAAGGAAGTTTACCGATATAGAGAAAAACTACCCCGAGGAATGCGGTCAAGTCTTAGATTTACTTTCTGAACTTTTTGTTGTGGAGACAAAAGCGCAACACTACACCCATCTGTTAGAGCTAAGGCAGAGCAAATCAAAGAAAATAATAAACCAGCTTAGAGACTTGTTGTATGAACTAGCCCCTAAAACACGAGCAGAGAGCGAGTTACAAAAAGCCATTAACTATGTCCTTAAACATTGGAGTAATCTTGTGCTATTTCTAAATGATCCCAAAATTCCTCTAACAAATAATGAGGCAGAGAGAGCCATGCGCCACTGTGTTATGGGAAGAAAAAACTTTTACGGATCCAAAACAGCAAAAGGAGCAGAAACAGCGGCCATACTCTACACTGTCATAGAGAGCTGTAAAAAAGTGGAGCTTGACCCTAGAAACTATATCTCAATGGCCATTAAAAAAGTTCTCAATGGTGAAACTCCTCTAACACCTCTGCAATACGCCAAACATATCCGCTCTTAGAGTACAAGGGCGGTCAAAAGACTAAGTTACTATTCTTCAGATGAAATTGTTTCATATACATCATCAAATTTATGTTGAAGCTTACCAGTACGTTTTAAAATTTCATCTTTATACTTCTTGCTTCTCAGTAATGGCTCAAAATAGAATGAATATTCCGTTTCTATATTGACCTCTTGGTTGTACCTTGGACCGACAGAATCAATTCTTTTTTTATTAAGCTTATATAATTCATTCAAATCACTCATTCAATCTCCAAATTAATCATATTGCTAGTGTCCATGACTCTCAAACACTTTCCCCGATATCTTCAAAAATCTACCCTCTAACTACTTGACCCTAATCTTAGCCCAAAAATAGCTCTTTAGTCTTTTTCCAATTAGCCTACGGGTTGCTGTTGAGGCACCATGTTCGGCGCACTATTTGTTGTGTGGCTTTCATTTAGTTGAAAGAGTAAGACATCGACAACACACCAACCCCGACCAATCCCTACCCCCCCTTCACCCACATCAGGTTTATAAAGCCCGGCTGGGGGGGGGCACTGGCACTGTGATGAGAGCTACCGGCCCTCTAATGGGATTACCGGGCATTGATGGGAGCCACTGGCATTCTGATGAGGTCTACTAACGCAGGGGCATTGAAGTTTCTTGTTTAAGGGTTATTTAAGGGATTTGTAGTACAGGGTGTTTATACAGCAGCTCCGGTAGCAGCGACCTTGACCACCACACACTAATCCCAACCCGGTACCAGCATTAGCAATCCCGGCACCACCAGCACCAATCCCGGCGGCAACAACACCATCAGCAGCCCCGGCCCGGCCCGCCCCTCAACCCATTCCGGCCCCTAGAAGCCCGCAGTATTTCTTTGATCCATCACCGCCACAAGTCATGTTTATTTATTTCCTATTTGGATCCTAGGGGTCATTCCTCATACTTAGGAGTTGTAGTTCCATTTGATGGTATTTGGATATTAGGTTTCGTTTCATAGTAGTTGGAGTTCAATTTCAGGGTTTGAGGAGTTAGTATTGTTATTTTGGGTTTTGGGCGGTGTTATGTTTCCGCTACAAGTCAAGTTCAATCATTCGTTTTATGGGTATTGAGGGAGTTTAAATTTACGGAGGGCATCACTTTCTCGCTCCCACCTTTCACAAAGACAAAGTTACTTCTTCTCACTGATATGCCTAAGGGTGTGTGTTTGTTCTTTAGGGAGGTGTGGTTGTGTTTCTTTTATCAGGCTCTGTGGTTTCATTCTTGTTTGGATCCTGGGAATCATTCCGACACTCCCCAAGACCACACCCCCGCTTCTTTCCTGATTAGGAGTTAAGCGTTTAGCGTGTGTGGTTTGTTTTGGTCCCTTCGACGACTGTTTTATTGACTCCTCTCTGAGAATCATTTCGACATATCTCAAGGAACACACTGACGATTCATAACCTTACTTATTGGATTCCCGCACTAAAGATTACAGAAAATAATTATATCTTTCACAAAAAGACATTAAGAAATTTATAAATGAAAAAATCAGTTCGACTCGCCGTCGCACATGAGGCACATATCACTTCTGTTGAGATTTGCTCAACTCTTCAATTAAAGAATCGATCATGGCTAGAAAAAATTCTTTATTTTCCTTTTTTTCACTTGAACTTTTCTTATCAATTATTACATCTCCAATTTTTGATTTCACATTCTCTAAATCTATTTTTATGTTTTTCTTTCTTTCTTCTAAAGATATTTTCAGCTTCTTGTAGTAATCAGAAGTAAAAAACCTCATCTTTGAATCGCGACAAATAAAATAAGCTAGAATCATTTGAATGGTTTTTTGTCTTTCAGATTCATCCCGTTTTTGATCCGCCTCATCACGTCGACTGTGTATTTTTTTCTCGCTTTCTAAATTAGACACGAAAACTGGGCTGACGAAATAACTAGACACATGAAAGTTCTCTTTACTTTCCATTGCCTCAGCTACAGTGGCTGAAAATTTAAGATGTAAAAATGCGATAAATGTGCGTGAATGTACATCTGGAAAAATTCCTTCGATTATATTCGAGAGATTCACATTAAACTTGTCTTTATTTTCAAGATCAGCTCTTTGAGTTTTATAATATTCTTCAAAATAATTCAAAATAAAACAAGAAGAAAAATTATCTTTATTCCCTATCTCTACTGTCCACGTTGGAGGAAAATAATATTTCCAAAATTCATACTCCATTCGATGGTCGGCCGACAAGATGGGGAACAGAACATCAAAAAAATTTTTCATGTAAATAAAGTACTCTCTTCTCTCTTTTTCATCTTCAGGTAATTTTGATTTTCCTTCACTTTCAAGCGATATTAATTTTTTTTCAACTTCACCAATGTGCCCCTCAAGCCGTGAGAATAAATATTCTATCTTGTCGTTCCTTGAAACAAGCTTCGTGATTGAAGATTTAAAAAGTTCTCTGCCAAAAAGGGCCCAACAATTTAAATTTCCGTATTTTCTTTGCCCCTCAAGGCTCTCTTTATTCCAGTTAAGCGATTCTAACAATATCTTATGAATTGAATCAGTGCTTCGATTTTTAATATTTTTAGAGTAACCTTTTAATAAGGCGCTTAATCCAGTTGAAATTTTAGCATTTATAGAAAATTTAATTTTAGATATGAAGAGTTTTGTTATCTCTAATTCGTTGGGGATTATTTCTTTGTGCCAAAAAGAAATCCATGCCTCTGTCGCTTGCCTGTGTTCTTTAGATTTTATTTTTGAAAAATCTGATGAATCTAAAAATAAAAATTCAAGTTCACCACGTTCCCCTATGGAAAATTTTATTACCTCTTTTAGCATCTTACAAAACACAATAATCAAATATAAGGCTGCAAAAATAAGCAAAATCTTCAAGCAAACATTAACATCCGTTCCAGAAAAAAATGCAAAAAGGAATATAGAGGGGATCGATAGTGAAAAAAGATAGCTTACTTGTAAGATGTTTTTATTAAAAATAATTTTATCAAAATCATCATCTTTGTCTGAAATATTTGCATAAGATTTTATTAAAAAAGGCATAAAAATTGCAAGAATACCTAAAATAATGGTTTGGAAAAGCGAGGGATCAAGATATTCTAAAAATGAATCTACCTTTTTAAAAATTCCATCTGGCTTTAGGCAGATGCATTCACGCCCTGTCATTTAACCTTCAATTCTGACTCATGGCTTGATTTCCAAATTATAGCTCATTCGATTATTTCTTTATAAATAGATTTAATTCATTTTAAATCAACAACACTTCATCTATTTACTTTATAAACTAAAATAATTTATTTTTCACTATAATTCTATTAAGAAAATAGATTTTTCAGCAATACACTAAACTGTGTATAATGATCTTTCTCGAAAAAGACTTCTTTAACTTAGGATCATACTACCAAAACTGCCTCTATGAAACTAAGATAAAATCACTGCAACCTACTCTTTTCACTGCCATTGCACTCTAAGAGTAGATATGCTTGGCGTATTGCCGGGGTGTTAGAGGAATTTAGTGGTATTTATAATATTTAAATTTATCGTTTGATCTTTCTGATGTACCTCAAGAGCACACCCTCGATTCTTTCCGGCTTAGTAGTCAAATTTATAAACGCACCAGTTATTGTTTTCGTTTCTCTCGCTACCAGCACCAGGGAAACACTCATACTGTTGAGCAAGAACATTCTCTGCTGCTTGAGCAACAACTTTTGATTTATAATAGCCTAAGATGACCCAATTTTTAAGGTTTGGGTACTGTTTTTCCCAGTATTCTTTGCGACCTTTCGGATCAGTTGTCATGCCTACTCTACAAGCCATATTTAATCATTTCCTTTCGACTCAAGTGATACAATATAACTGAACTTTCACGCAGACAAAACTACTTCTTCCCACTGATTGCCCTTCGGGCAAGCGGTCTTTCTTTTGCCATATAAAGCGCACTTTGCCAAAGTGCTAGGGCTTTTTGGATCATTTCTTTTGCTTTTTTGGGGTAGAGGTGTTTTACGTCTTTATCATAATCTTTCGTTTTATAGCGATACAGGATCGCCAGATTGTCCTCTGGATTAAGAGCTGCCTCTAAATTATTAACATATTTATTTCTATTCCAATTATTAGTATTAAGCCTAAGCAAAAATTCTTGTCCAATTAATTTCACAAGCATATTTGTATGTATAAACATATAATCACTGTCTTTATACGATGAGTGCAAAATATTCCTTCCCAACATGGTGTTTTCTGCAGATATACCCATCATACCAAGCATAATGGGCATAATATCTATACTGGAAGTTACCTCTTGCACAGTTTTTTGTTTTTTAAACCGGAACTGAGGAGAATAAATAATCAATGGAACCTTTAAAAAAGAAAGGTTATGATATGTGAACCAATCAGGAACATGCTCGGCTCCTTTCAAACTTATCCCATGATCACCCACTAATACAAAAACTGTTTTATTATAATCCTTTCGCTTCTTAAAATCTTCAAAAAATACTCGTAGGCTGTAATCAGCAAACCGCAAAGCATTAAGCTCCTCAATGGAAGAAAAGCCATTTTTTTCTAATGTTTTTTTATCTACATGAATCGACATAAAGCCTAAATTCTCTTTGGGAATAACATAAGGAGGATGGTGGCTCGCTCCTTCTAAAAAAGTGAGAAATGGTTTGTTTTGATTAATTTTTCCTGCTCCATGCTTTTCCTCAATAATACGCTGTACCTCCTTATATAAATGGAAGTCAGAAACCCCCCAAGCATTTACTTCCGGGTATTTATAATTTTTTTTTTCAAGCAAGTGGATATTATCTATGTTTTTCACTGTTGTCTTGTAGTCTAACCAAGTGAAATCATGAGATCTAAAAAAATATTTTTCATGCTTTTTAAGGGAATTTGCTAGGCTTGGCAATGGATAAGAGGGAATTTCAAGAAATGGAATGCTCGCTATTATGGAAAAAACACCATGAATACTAGATGGAGAGTAAACTGAAGCATGGAAATTTTCAAAAAATATGGCCTCTCTTCTTCGGATAAGTTCCTTCAAAAACGGAGTAGGATTTAGTGGATTTTTCAATGTCTTATAATCAGAATAAGATTCCAGAAAAATGAATACAATATTGGAATTGGGATCAAGATAAGGCGTCTTTCTTATGGGCCTTTTAAATAAATTGAGTATCTTTGCTAGATCTACAGACTCACCAGGTTCACCACCCTTTAGTGCTCTAGGATCAGGGGCTTTTAATTTAAGATGACCTTGGACTCCTGCAAATACTTTAAAGAAGTCACTAGGAAAAAAAGTAGCTTTTTCTTTTATTTTAGTGTCAAGTAAATGTTGAAAAGTATTAAAGCTCATGGGCAAATAAAATGGATCTTGCAATGAATAACTACGATAAGAATTAAACGGTCGCCTAACATCAATACCAATGACTCCTAAAAATAAAAACTCCAAGCATAATATGGAATAAAGAGCCTTTCGCTTAGGTAAATAAGAAGTGGTTGTAATCCGATTAAACGACTGAAAACCAAACCTGTCAAATAAACCCTTACCTGTAAATACAAGCCTCTTTAAAATAAAATATAAGAAACAGGAAAGGAGCAGCCACCCGAAAACAATCCATACTATAGGATAGGATTTTATCACCATCGATAGAACAGCCAGTGGGCTTTTTAAGATGTAAATGCTATCATAACCCAATCTTTTCTCCGTATATCCGTATGTGCCAAAATCAATGAGAAAAAACAAAAATATGAACGAGAAAAGAAAGGTATGAAAAAACAGAACATTCTTATTGCTATAGATATATTTTTTAGGAAATAAATAATCTCGCCAGAAAAAAGCTAAGCACGGCATGGAAAATAGAAGACTCCAACGCAGATCAAATCTAGCACCATAGAATAAGCAGTTCAGCAATGCATTCTGATTGCGGAAAAGAGTGCTCAGATCAGCTGAAAAATAAAACAGCATAATAAAGCGAAAAACCTGCTGTACAAGAAAAAACAACAAGATAATTTTTATGCAGGAATACAACCTCATGTTCATTTTTCCATCATAGCTTATAAAATGATTTTCTCACACTGACACCTCTCTGATTAATAAACTCAGACCCATTGTCTAATTTTCAAACACCAAAAACTGCCAAAACAATATACAATAAAAAAACAATGTACCGTGTATTATCTTAATACCCTTTAACGTGAGAAATATTTTATTAAAAAAAGTAAAAAAAACTTTAGTTTTTTATACAAACGTCCGTTTAATCTATATGCAACAAGGTTAACTTGTTGTATAATTAAAAGAGTAACAAAAATCAAAAAAGGAGAACTAAAGATTATGAAAATATTGAAAACAAACAAGGGTTTTACCCTAATTGAATTAATGATCGTTGTGGCAATTATCGGAATTTTGGCTGCCATTGCGGTACCAAACTTCCAAAGTTATCAAGCGAAAAGTAGACAGTCAGAGGCTAAAATCTCTCTAGCAACTGTTCATAGCCAAGAGATCGCTTTTAGCGCAGAGTTCGGCGGCTATGTCACTGCACTAGACGCTATTGGTTATATACCAAGCACTTCCGGTGCAGCTGTTGCAATAGCCAGTACTAGAGGATCGCAGTACTATACCGTTGGTTGGACTGGTGATGCCGCACCTAATTCTATGCCTGCCAATGCTCCATACTCATTCCTTACAATCCGTTATTGGAGAAACTCAGGGACTAATTCAGGAGATGATGGTGCTACAGGGTGCAAAAATGGTGCTGTTCTTAGCGATGCATTATCGGCAATCAACACTGCAAAAGTGAACGGAATAACCCAAGCCTTTACTGTCGGTGCTGCAGGAAAACCCGGAACTAACAATGCTTGCGATGAGTGGACTATAAATGAAAATAAAGTTCTTGCCAACAACGTACGTAACCTATAACGTCAAGATTCGTACAGTCTAAAAACGAAAAGCCAGAACACTCGAAAGCGAAACGCTTCCCTGTTCTGGCTTTTTTTATTCTGTCACCCCCATAACACATACAGTGTATCCTATAAACACAAATGAAAATCATCAAACACTCAAAAACCTACCGTGTAAACTTCCTCCTCTTTCTTCTCGCCCTAATCACCGTCAGCCTATACCAAGAACAACGCCCCCACTTTCCCCTAAAAGATAAAACAACCTTTACCTTCAACGAAGGCTTCCCCTCCTTTTCCCCAGAATCCATACGCCTCTTAAGTTTTGGCTACCGCTTTGTCTGGAGTAGCCTCCTCTGGATCCGCTTCCTCCGCCACACACCTCCCAAAAGCATGGGATCCGCAGAAGTAAGCTGGATCTTCGTGGACCTAAACGCCATCTCCGTAATCGATCAAGACTTTTCCCCCGTCTATACCCACGGCGCACTCTTCCTCTCCGTCATCACCGAAGATAAAAACGGAGCAAGACTCCTCCTAGAAAAAGGATCGAAAAAATACCCCAACTCCCTGCGAATACATTCTGCCCTAGCCTACCACTACCTCTTTGAACTCAAGGACCGCAAAAAAGCAGCCCAACAATACCAAATAGCCTCCCGGATTCCAGGAGCACCAGACTACTACGCCCTCCTTGCCGCAACCACCATGCAAAAAGAAGGGAACACAATGGCAGCTATTGCCTTCTTACAAGATATGCGAGAAAATGCAAAAGACCCCAAAGTACGAAAAAAGCTCCTACAGAAAATACACAACCTAGAAATGGGCTCAACCGAAAGAAGCACCTATGAAAAATAAACCAGCCCTAGAATTTATCAATGTCTCCAAAACATACCGCTCCGGATTCCTCGGCGAAAAAAAACAATCCCTAAAAAACTTGACCCTCTCCGTACCCACCGGCTCAGTCTTTGGCTTCCTCGGCGCTAACGGCGCTGGAAAAACAACGACCATAAAAATCACCCTCGGCCTTCAAAAACCCACGTCAGGCGAAGTAATCGTCCTCGGAAAAAGCAACTCTAGCAATAAAGCCAAAGCCCTTATCGGCTACCTACCCGAACGACCCACCTTTCATCTGGATCTTACTGGCAACGAATTCCTAAACTTCCACCGTAACCTCTTCGGCAACCGCATCCAAAATAAACCCCAACTCTCTAACTCCCATCTGCTAGCTCTTGTTGGTATCCCACAAACCGCCTCCACACTCCTGCGAGAATTCTCCAAAGGCATGCTCCAACGAATCGGCATCGCCCAAGCCCTCATCAATTCTCCGGATTTGGTCATTTTGGACGAACCCATGAGCGGACTCGACCCCATCGGAAGACGCGACGTACGCGAAATCATCTCCCAACTCGCACACGAAGGCAAAACCATCTTCTTTAGCAGCCACATCCTAAACGACGTCGAAAGCCTCTGCGACCAAATCGCCTTCCTCCAATCCGGCGAACTCAAAGTCCACGGAAAAATAAACGACATCCTGAAAAAAAGATCGTCAAAAGAAATCATCTTCAAAAACATCTCAGCCCACACCATTAAAAACTCCCCCATCCTACAAAACTCCACCCAATCCGGCGACTCCTGGACCCTACTCCTCCACAACCCCGAACACACCCAATCCACCCTCGAAACCATCTGGCAACAAAAAGGGGAACTCATCTCCGTAACCAACCAACAAATCAGCCTAGAAGAAGAACTCTTCCCATCACTATGAAAAAATACCTACAATCCGCTACCCTAACCATCGCCCTCACCACCCTCAGAGGCTTCACCCGAGACCGCATCTTCTATGCCGTCCTCCTCGTCGCCCTACTCCTCATCGCCTTCTCCTACTCCCTCGCCGGACTCACCTTCATCGGCTCCTATAAAATACTCATGGACTTCGGCTTCACCGCCATCTCCCTCTGCGGAATCCTCATCTCCATCTTCGTAGGCATCATCTCCGTATCCAAAGAAATCGAAAACAAAACCATCTACACCATTCTCGCTAAACCCGTCCACCGCTCCCAATACATTCTGGGCAAATACCTCGGCTGTAGCCTCGTAGTCCTCATCGCCCACCTAATAATGTCCCTCTCCCTCCTAACCGTCATCTGGATCATCGGCATAAAAACCTCCACCGGCCTCTACCCCTGCTTCTACCTCATGACACTCGAAAGCCTTCTTATACTCTCCATCGCCCTGTTCTCCTCCATCTTCTCCTCCAGTGTTCTTGCCACCTGCCTCACCCTTTTGTTATTCCTTATTGGAAGGAGTGCTTACTTCTTTCATTCTGCCTCAGAAAAAGCTGAAGGACTCATGCGCTATGTTTTTCGGATTCTCTACGACATTCTCCCTAACCTCGAACGCTTTAATCTCCGAGAAATGGCTGCCTACTCCAAGCCCTACCCCGACACCCTTCTCCTCGACAGCACCATCTACGCCCTCGCCTACACCACCCTCTTTCTCACCCTAAGCACCATTCTTTTCATCCGACGGGACATGCCATGATCGACCCCCAAACCATCATCCAAATCGCCTTCATCACCTTTGGTTTCATCATCGGCAGCTTCCTCAACGTCTGCATCTCCCGCATGCCCAAAGAAAAAAGCGTGGTCTTCCCCCCCAGCGCCTGCATGACTTGCCAAAAAAACATCCCTTGGTACTGCAACATCCCCATTCTCAGCTACCTCTTCCTCCGCGGCCGCTGCCTCTACTGCAAATCCCGCATCCCCTTCCGCTACCTGCTAGTCGAATGCATCACCCCCGCCCTATTCCTCCTCTGCCTGCCCTACCCCTATATCCTCTGGCCCTTTTACGTTTACTTTCTCTCCTCCCTCGTCATTGCCACCTTTATCGACCTCGAACACTGGATCATCCCCGACAAGATCACCCTCCCAGGTATCCCCATAGGAATCCTAAGCTCCCTCGTCCACCCCTACCCTTTTATTTTGGATTCTGTGCTTGGCATGATATTTGGTGGCGGATCTCTCCTAGTCATTGGCATGATCTACGAGAAGATGAAAAAAACAGAGGGCATTGGTGGTGGCGACATAAAATTTCTCGCCATGGGCGGCGCCTTCCTCGGCTTCAAAGGCATCATCCTCACGCTTCTTATTGCTTCCATCACTGGCATGATTATTGGACTCATCACCATGATCAAAACAGGAAAAGGCGGCAAAACTGCCATCCCCTTCGGTCCCTTCCTCTCCGCTGGAATGCTCATCACCTTTATCTGGGGCACCCAAATCTGGGACTGGTACCTCGCCCTCACCAACCCTCAATCCCTCTTCCAATAACACACCCAACAAACCCACGGCGCAATGCCGCACGCAACAAGCTGGACACGTCATTAAAATTTTCTAGAAAATTTCCTAAACGATTTAACCAGCTCATAAGTAAGAAACGCGTTTGCTACTATCTGCAAAAAATTCCAGAAACCAAACTCACCTACAGGCAATTTAATGGGAATCACTAAACGACCAAACAGGTCAAGACAATCCCAAAAACCAACACAACACTCAAAACGAAACATATGGATAAAAAGAAATACAATATTAATAGCTAATTGCCAAACAAAAACCCTAAAAAAAGCTGTACCAAAATAACTAAAGAGCTTCTCAATAGATAAAGTAAATTTATCCTGAAGATTGCCACCCGTCTTCCCCAGTTCATGGAGATATTTATCATGCTCTTTCGTATGAAACATCACGGCAGATATCGTATCATTTTGTTTTATGGCGAAGTGCTTTAATTGCAAGAAAGTTTCTCTGCTAAATGCATTCTCGCCTTCAATATTTATTAATCCTCTTTTTTCGTTTATATATTTAAGTGTGTTTTCTTCATCAAGAGATTCATTCCCTCCAGTAGAAAAATCCGTTCCTTCGATAACGCAATTATCTATCTGAAGTACAAATTCTTTAGTAAAAAAAATATCTCCTAAAAAAATATTTTTTATATTTCCCGACAACTTAAAATGACTCCTAAAAAAAGAAAGGGTGAAATCCAATCGCTCACGAAACTCACTCATTGTAGTGTCTAATTTATTAAAAATACATTCCCTGAAATTACAAGACCCGAGGAATTGCGTATTAAAAAATCTTGCATCATCTCGAAAATAAGATTTATAAAATCCAGCATTTTCTGCAAATCTTGTTCTCTCAAAAGAAACTTTCGATAAAAATATAGTCTCAACAAAATCTACTTCTTTTTCAAACTCTACCTTTTTAAAAAAAGAATCTCCTGTAATAATAGTATTACTAACGCTCACTGGTTTCAGAAATTTTTTATCAGACAAATAAATGCCACCTATAATAATGAAATTATCAAAACATACCTTTCTTGAAATTTTCGCACTATCCAATATAATATCTCCCACAATAATGCAATTATCTAAAGGCACATCCATTGAAATAAGTTCTTCAACATCAGACTGTCCTATATGAACGAATTTTTTCTTAGAATCTAGCTCTTCTTCCATGATAATAAATATTTTTTCAGAAAGGATTCCTTTATAATTAAAAATTTCTTTTATATGTGCGCTTATTTCAATCACCTCATATTCAACACCATTAAAAACTACTTCTTGCGAGTTCAAGGAAGGATCGGAATACTTGTTTTTACTCTCATCTTCATAACGAAACTCTAACTTACCACTCGATTTATCAAAAGTAACATTGGTTAATCCCTCTCTATCAACCTTTGATATTCCGTATTTTACCTCGCTCGTTTCTTGTTCCATAAAATATATCTTACAAAATACTATTGTAAAAAACAATTCTTTATTCATCTATCACCTTAAAAAAAGAGTAAGTGTTTCTCACAAAGAAACCATTAAGTTCTTGGAAAACTAAATATCTATTGTCCGATTATCAGACATCGCACCAACAGGAACACGCCCCAGAGCAGACCTCATAATCCCTCCAGCAACAAAGCCTACCTCTATTCACACCTCTCACAACACACAGACAAACCTCGGAACTCTTCTTGACTAACCCATGGCTTTGGTTTATGTTAAAACATAATCAATCGGCTAATTAACAGAAGGCGTAAGAGAGGGAACTGAAGAATGAGAAAAAAAAATAACAGCGCAACGAAAAAAGAAGACCCTGAAGAAGTTCAGAGAAGCCTTGAACAGCTCATTATTGACATAAAAAAGAAGCGACCCAAGTTCCGAAAATTCTCAAAAGAGCAGCGAGAATTCTTTATAAGGGAAGCACTAGAAGAGTATGATTCGTAGTACCCATTGTGTTAGCAAGTAAATTAAAAAGAAATAAGAAATACAGTCTTTCTCAAGGAATGATCTTTGAGATACCCAGTTTAAAACTTGATTTTGATAAAGCAAAAAAAACCATTAAAGAGCTTTATCCCGAGGCAAGTCTTGATAATGTAAAGTATGGACTCATATTAACACAATCATGTGACCTCGTTCATGATAAGTTTTTTGAGCAACAAGGTGGAACTCTAGATAAAGATGAAAAAAATAACTACAAATATCGACTTCCAAAAATTCCTCACATTACATTTTGCTTGTTGGAGCCAATAAATTCTTATATTTCAGAATTTTTAAGTAAAAACGAATCAAAATTTCTATTCAAAATAGAAGACCCTGTTCCCACTAACAAAACCACTAATGTCCTTTCCTCGAGCAAAGCATTAAAACTAGTTTTGAGAGAATTTGGCAGGTTCTTTCAAAATAATCACCCTTGGGCATTTTTCATCACAATTCAATCAAAGGATAGAAAAGAATACTACTTTGTTAACTTAACAAAAATTCTCCCTCTAAGAATAATTCACTATAGCTCAATCCTCCAGAACTCTAAATTTCAGTTAACAAATGAATTTTCTAATAAATTAGCATGGAAATTGGCGACCCTATATGGGAGAATCGGGACTAAGGATTATTCAAGAAAAGCAATCACAGAAATCATCAAGGATATTCTTGAAATCTCCCAAAAAGAGTTTTCTAGCTTAACCGATGATTCTATAGACATAGAACCTTTAGACTTTGATGCTCTTAAAAAAAATCTAGAAAGAGAACGTAACTTAAAAAAAAGAAATGAAATCTTACAAGATCTGCTAGAGGAACACTCCATAACAAATATGAAAGGCATATAAGACCGAAGAACTCATACACTACATTTTTCGGCTCATCTACACCATTCTCGCCAAACCCGTCCACCGCTCCCAATACATTCTGGGCAAATACCTCGGCTGTAGCCTCGTTGTCCTCATCGCTCACCTAATAATGTCCCTCTCCCTCCTAACCGTCATCTGGATCATCGGCATAAAAACCTCCACCGGCCTCTACCCCTGCTTCTACCTCATGACACTCGAAAGCCTTCTTATACTCTCCATTGCCCTGTTCTCCTCTATCTTTTCCTCCAGCGTCCTCGCCACTTGCCTCACCCTTCTACTATTCCTCATCGGAAGAAGCGCCTACTTCTTTCACTCCGCCTCTGAAAAAGCCGAAGGATTCATGCGCTATGTTTTTCGGATTCTCTACGACATTCTCCCTAACCTCGAACGCTTTAATCTCCGAGAAATGGCGGCCAAACCCTACCCCGACACCCTTCTCCTCGACAGCACCATCTACGCCCTCGCCTACACCACCCTCTTTCTCACCCTAAGCACCATTCTTTTCATCCGACGGGACATGCCATGATCGACCCCCAAACCATCATCCAAATCGCCTTCATCACCTTTGGTTTCATCATCGGCAGCTTCCTCAACGTCTGCATCTCCCGCATGCCCAAAGAAAAAAGCGTGGTCTTCCCCCCCAGCGCCTGCATGACTTGCCAAAAAAACATCCCTTGGTACTGCAACATCCCCATTCTCAGCTACCTCTTCCTCCGCGGCCGCTGCCTCTACTGCAAATCCCGCATCCCCTTCCGCTACCTGCTAGTCGAATGCATCACCCCCGCCCTATTCCTCCTCTGCCTGCCCTACCCCTATATCCTCTGGCCCTTTTACGTTTACTTTCTCTCCTCCCTCGTCATTGCCACCTTTATCGACCTCGAACACTGGATCATCCCCGACAAGATCACCCTCCCAGGTATCCCCATAGGAATCCTAAGCTCCCTCGTCCACCCCTACCCTTTTATTTTGGATTCTGTGCTTGGCATGATATTTGGTGGCGGATCTCTCCTAGTCATTGGCATGATCTACGAGAAGATGAAAAAAACAGAGGGCATTGGTGGTGGCGACATAAAATTTCTTGCCATGGGCGGCGCCTTCCTCGGCTTCAAAGGCATCATCCTCACGCTTCTTATTGCTTCCATCACTGGCATGATTATTGGGCTCATCACCATGGTCAAAACAGGAAAAGGTGCCAAGACTGCCATCCCCTTCGGTCCCTTCCTCTCCGCTGGAATGCTCATCACCTTTATCTGGGGCACCCAAATCTGGGACTGGTACCTTGCCCTCACCAACCCTCAATCCCTCTTCCAATAACACTCAAAACACCCTTGTCCGATTTTCAAACATCGCACTAACAAACACCCCTCCCAAAGCAAACCTCACAATATTCACACAGCTCAACACAGCAGGTACCAATATTGCTAGCAGCACGTCTCCTTATATTTTGATATAATTTCATTATGCCGTGGTCATCCGTAAAACAATTTGCTATAAACGTTTTAGTGTATAAATTTACAGGATAAACAATGCAAAGCAAACTGGTAAAAAAATGTAAAAACTCAAACCTAATTGAGGCATCGCTGACTCTTCTTGGAGAACCCAAAAAATACCAAAAAGATTCCCACCTTGGATTCAGGGAACATATTAAAAAATACCTGAGAGAGGAAAATAACTTATCCAACTTAAAATCAGAACGCATCAATAGTGCTCGCCTAACCAGAGAAGACGAAAACGGAATGGTCCTACCCTATTTAGACAGGCAGTTTACTATAAAAGAGAAAAACAAAACTTACCGAACAGGCCACCAAATCGCAGGATTCCATACAACTCACGAAGGCGATAATAACCGATACACAACTTATGACAGTGAAATCGCCCCGTATATAGAAAGTTTTATAGAAAAAATAAACGAATTCAACAACCGATTTAATGTTATAGAAATGGTTTTCTGCTATGTAAATAATTTTCTATTCCCTCGGAATGGCTTTATGCTGGACAAATATTTTGACCTTGCCATTAGAACAGGGATCGGCTCACAACATGGAGTCCAAGAGACCTTGTTCTCTTTTTTATATCCTCTGGATGGAAACACCGTGAAAATATCACTCCGCGGATACCCCCATGATAAGGATCAAATTCGTATCGTAGTTGAAACAACTGGTATAAAAAAGATTGAACCCACATCCATTTCCGATTACAGGAAAATAATGGAGGAATCTAAAATCCTAAAGGATATAACAAAAGCTCAATTTTTCAACCTTACCAGCGACGAAACAAAACATAAAATACTAGGAGCAAAATATGAGTAATCCCATCACAGCCGAACCAATGCTCCTTCCAAAAACAATTCATAGTGATGCGAAAGGCAACATTAAAGACGACAGCTACTTCTATAGCGAAGCAGACCTCCCCACCCTTCTCTCTCAACCACTACAGGAGCAAAATTCTCTTTCTGAATCTCCCGAAGCAATTAAAAAATCTGTACGGGATTTTTCTTTTGACACAGAAAAAAACAATCCTGTAACCATCACATCTTCCGTAGTTGGAAAATGGAATAATTACGAAGAACTCTCTGATTTATTGGCAGGGATTAATTATAATGAATTTTGCAAGCGAGCCACTACCAGTGAAATGTACTGGAAACCAATCATTGAAGAACGCCTGGAAGAACTGTATCCAGAAAATATGTCTGAAGAATTAAAGAAACTAAAAAGTATAAATAGAGCAACACGAGATATATTAGAGAAAATCAAAAAAGGAACCAAGAGAAATTTTTTTAGAAAAATTTTTCGCAAATAGAGACTACTGAAGTAAATGGCAACGTTAAACTGTGGAGAAAATAAGTCTCCAGCATCTCATTACAGAAATCACATATCAGATTTAAATATTCTTTTCTTCAAAAAATTTTGCGCATACTGCTGGACAGCCGATAAGGCAGAAACTATTGATCACTATAAGCCAAGGAAACATTTTCCCAATCTTAAAACTGAATTCAGAAATTTACTTCTTGTCTGTGCCACGTGCAATTCAAAAAAAGGAGATTATCACCCCGAAGCAAAAAACAGAAAAATATATAAGGACGAAACGCATTACATATTCAATTGTCGCGAGCATGATATAGGAGAATTTATAAAAGTAAGCAACGATGGGAAGATCTCATCCAAGAAAAATTTACGGAAAGAACGAGAACAAGTTGCTTTTTTTATTCGGATATTTAATCTAGAAAAAACAGAAACGAAAAGTACAAGAAAGGAACACATAGAAATATTAGAAGCAACAAAAGAAGCGATGCAGTTGTTAAAAAATAGAGCTCGCTGTGAGAATAAGGCAAGCCTTGAACGGATTTTAGATACAAATATTGGGCTTATTGCTACCAGATTTTTATTCTTTCACCTTTTAAATTTAAAAATACCAAGCGAGTTAAAGGAAAGAATAGAAAAAAAGAGAAGAGAACTTCTATGCGCACAAAGACTAAACCCAATTATCTCAAAATTGATTTAGAAACTATTTGCAAGCTTATCGATGTTGTTGTAATATCAAAGAAGGCTGGATGAAATGCAAACATTATTTTAAACTAGGAATAAACCCTAATTACTTCGGAGGAACGCGATGACTGAAACTAAAAAGACAGAAGAAAAGATACACAGACCATCCAAGGAGCATACCGTTGTAGATGATTCTGAGATAACTTTTGAAAAAGACCCCTACAAATACGGACAGAAAATAGGAAGAATAGCAGTGAGGGAAGCCTATATAAAAACTTTGAGAAAATTTCGTGATGCTAAAAAACTTCAAGCAAAGTCATAAGATGCACTCTCACCAAACCTTAAACATGTGTAAATAATTATGCTAAGATTCCCCTGGAAAAAAACCACCATGTTCTCCAAAGATCATTCGTCGAAACACCTCGACGAGATCCAACTCCGCAACCGAAAAAACATCCTGAAAGTCGCAGCCATCCTCAGCCTCCTCCTACTCCTCTACCCCGTAATAAAAGAAAAAAGCTACCTCTTCTCCATCCAAAACCAAGCCCGCACCCTAACCAAAGAAATCCTAAACGCCAGACTCCAAGCCACCAAAACCCGCAACCCAACTTCCCTCACACTCCTCAACCCACAAACATGGCAATACAACGAATTCCCACAAAAACACGACTGCGACGGAACACCCAACCCCAACACAAAAAAAAACCTCCCCTTCCCCGACTTCCAATGGCGCGCCCTCCTCCTCAAATCCAATAACCCCACCGGCATCGGCTCAGACATCCAACAACTCTGCTTCCACCCCATCCACGGCATCACCCTCAACAACCAAAATCTCTCCTCCCACCAACTCTTCCTACTCGTCTCACCACAAGAAAACACCAAACGACAAAACATCCAACAAATCATCCTCTCCAACTCCGGCATCCAAATCCAACCCCTCCAATAAAATAAGTATTTCACTGGACCTAAAAACTGTTGGCAAATCTGCTAATATTGCTGTAATATCAAAGAAAAAGGAACTTAATGGAATTAGAAAAACATAAGCATCTCAAAAAAAATAATATGCCAATCTCATATTTTGAAAATTATGAGATAAAAGAAATTAATATCAGCAACCTGAAATTCTTGCTAAAAAGAAGACCTCTAACATTCAAAATTCTTATACCCAAAAATAAAACCAGCCACAGAAAACGTACACTGCAAACAATATTTCAAGAAATAAATTATATGATTGAAGAAATCGCTGACAATACTATAATTGGTGTCCGTAAAGATATTTTTTTATTGGACTTTAACATAAAAAAATGCCTGCAGCAATATCAGATATACATGAACTATCAGTTATAATTGGAATTTCTGAGGAACTCGACTGCTCTCAAACAGCAGAAAAAAAGTTCAAAACCCTCCAAGCATACACGCAGCGCTATGGCTTAAATAAAATTAACATTTCAGAAAGCAACTTTCTAAAAAAAATATCGATTTTTAATAGAGGAGTGAATTTAGGTATTCAAATTAAAAGGAAACTGCGGCTTCAAGGGAAAGACCTAGAATGGTCCGGACTCACAAACCACAAGAAAGATAGCTCCGATATTTATTGCAATGGCCACGGAATATCTCTTAAAGACACAAGTAAAATTATTTAACATAAGAAAAAAAATAGTCAAGGAAGTTTCTGATAAAGTCTTAGCTATCTTGAAAGAAGGACTGCTTCAAGATCCAGAACATTTCTCCCATAAAATGAAAATTATACTTCAATATGGAAATGTTAAAAAATTCTTTGGGTTCAGCAGTTCAGCAATGACTTATGTGGGATGTATAAATAAAGAAAATGATATTCATATATCTCCTTTGAACGTATCCTCTGAGAAATCTAAACTAACTCCCACAACTGTTGGGCTGCAAATAAATTTCTACACAACAATGGATATTTCTCTTCCTTTATCTCAAATAACTATAAAAATTCAAAATCAATTGCGCTACAAGCACCGTACTTTCAGCTGCGCCCCAGAGGCAAACTTTCATTTACTAAGTTACGGCGATTGGAAGAAAATTTATCCAACTCAGGAATGTCTTGAACGATAAAAAAGCTTAGGCCAAAGGAATTCTATTCTTTTTGCAATATGATATGCCAGCAGCGGAGGAACTGCATTTCCTATAAGCTTATATGCTTCTGATGTGCTCACTCCATTATCTCCTAAAAAGGAAAAATTATCTGGAAATGTTTGAATTCTTGCACACTCCCTAATAGTAAGCCTACGTTCTATTAAATTCATTTTAAGGTCATTCTTACACAAGCCACCATGTTCAGACAATAGCCGTCGGAATTCTATATTCCCATGGTGCTCTGCTCGAATAGTTGGGCCAATCGTGTCGAGATTAATCTCTCTATTGCCCTGACAGTGTTTCCCATACCATTTTGCCCTTGAGTATGCTTTTTGATTAATATCACTTGTCTGATCTGGCTCTTTCAAATCTTTAAATATTGTCCTAAGAGGTACAAAGGTTTTTAAATTTTGCAAATTAATTTTCCCCGTAGCATGTGTTTTTTTCGGCAGTGGTGAATAATTTTCAGGAATTATATCTTTAGATAGCTCCTTCATAGCTTGTGGTCGCAATGAATCTTTTCTAAACCCAATAAAGAAAACTCGCTCTCTTGACTGAGGCACACCATATTCTGCCGAGTTCAGCAATTTTCCATCAATAACAATATACCCACCATCTCCAATATTTTTAAAATCTTCTTGTATTATTTCTTTTACATCATGTAATGAAATCAATCCCTTAACATTCTCTGCAATAAAAATCTTGGGCTGGACAATATCAATCACCTCTCTCATCCAAGTGTAAAGCATCCCTCGATTATCTTCATTTACATGTTTTAAATCACTGCCTTTATGACTCTTATGAGATGAAAATCCCTTTCTTTTCCCTGCAAGGGAAAAATCTTGACAAGGAAAACCACCTGTAAGTACATCCACATTATTGGGAAATAGATTTTTCTCTCCATCCCAATGCCTTTTCACCCTGTCAACAATACTTTCCAAATGAAAGGAGCCAACCTCATAATGCTGATTGAAGAAATTAGACCAGACCTTCCGAGCCCCTAGCCTGATATCATTGGCAAAAATTGTTTTAAATCTTGTTGGCTGAAGCCTAACTTGTGATTTTTTTGTTCTTTCCTGCACCCATTGAGCATGGATATTTTCATTTATACATGCTCGATGTACCTCAAATCCACCCTCAAACCCCAAGTCCATACCTCCACAACCACTGAAGAGACTTAAAACGTTTAAATCTTTTTCATATTTTTTTTTATTATATTCCTGACCGGATTTTCTCATCCGCAAATCATCTGATATCTTTTGAGCTTTCATCATTATAACCTATCTCTATTCCTCCACTATTACAATAATCGCTATCTTCATAACGTTCACTTAAACTAAATATCTCTCAACCAAGAAAATGCGATGCAAAACCTCCTCCTGAAAAAACCTAACCTCTCCAATAAATGCTCCTCCCATCGCCACGCATCTGATGCACAGATCTTTCCGACTCGATGCGCTGATCAACTCATTATTGATATAAAAAAGAAGCAGCCCAAGTTCCAAGAATTTTCAAAGGAATAGAAAGATTTCTTTATAGAGAAAATACTAGAAGAATATAATTCGTAGTATCTACTGTCTGATTATCAGACATCACACCAACAAAAACACTCCCCCCAGAGAACATCTTCCGCTATCTCCAACGGCTCAAAAATTGCTTCTATAAAGTTCCAGTCAACAAATTTCATAAGAGAGGATTTTAAATGACCGCAGAAGTTTCCATAATGAATAGGTCAGCAGTAGCCCTAGCCGCCGACAGTGCCATTACCACTATAGACAATAAGGTACATAAAACGGGAAGCAAGCTGTTTGCAGTAAATCATGGAATGCCCATTGGAATTATGTTTTACGGAAGCACCACTTTACTCGGTATACCTCTAGAAACAGCTCTATCCTCATTTAGAAAACATATAGATAAAAGAAAATTTAAAACAGTAAAAGAATGTGGAAAATCATTTATCAATTTTTTAAGTAGCAATGAAATCCTGTATCCTACTGACGTACAGAAAAAATATTATTTAGATTATCTAAATCTTTCTATAAGAAAGCATCTAGATAATATGAATAAAGAAATTATCAGAAATATGTTTCAGGAGGAATTTAAAAAATGGAATAACGCACCCTATGTTGATGGAATGGTAGAGAACGATAAGGATAAATTACTCATAAAATATGAGATTGATTTTAGCCATATTATCGATAAGGCTTTTAAAAATCACTCTCTGAATGGCATGCCCAAAACCGATTTATATAATTTATGCGCAAACTACGCCTGCAAAGCGATTCTCTCTGACGAATATAAAAGTGGCGTAGTGTTCTGTGGGTTTGGCGAGGAAGAAAACTACCCCAGTCTTTATGCCGTAGAGTTAGAATTAATTGTTCAAAATAAACTGAAATTTATTGTTTCCCATCAATTCAAAACTACAGATTCCGACCCAGCTTCAATACATCCATTTGCACAGAGAGAAGCGATAATATCATTCCTCCGAGGAATTGATCCTAAGTTCTTAAATTGCATTCATGGGTATATGATAAATATTTTTGGGACGATCGATAGTTCAATAAAAAATGAGTTTCCTGATCAAATTGACGTACAAAAAAAGCTGATGCTTTTGATTGAGCATTTAAAGCAAAAGTCTATTTCTAACATATTCAAAGAATTAGGCGCAGTAAGTGAGAAAGACTTTATCAATCCCACGATAAACGCCACAGAAACTCTATCTAAAGATGACCTAGCTCATATGGCTGAAACATTAGTGAGCCTAGCTTCTTTCAGGCAAAAAATGTCGCCGAACTTAGAAACTATTTGCGAACCTATTGATGTTGCTGTAATATCAAAGAAAGATGGATTTATCTGGATTAAACGAAAACATTATTTCAAGCCAGAAATGAATCCCAGTTACTTCGGAGGAATACAATGACTAAAAATAAGAAAAAAAAAGAAAAGGTATACACATCATACGATCAGTATCTTAGGGAATTTTTAGGTATCGATACTACTCCTAAGGTGAATTTCCACGATGACCCTTATGAGTACGGTAGGCAAATGGCAGACAGAACAATGAAAGAGGTTCTCAAAGCATTTAACGAATCTAAAAAACGCCTAGAAAAGTCATCAAGCATACAAAAATCAAAGCCAATTACTTCGAAAAAATGAAATAACTAAAAAGAAAAGGGGCGAAGGTATAATGCTAGAAACAAATACTTCTATTAAAACCAGGTATCTATCGTCCGATTATCAGACATCGCACCAACAAGCGCATACCTCAGAGTAGACCTTACAATTTCCCCAGTAGCAAAAAATAACCTCTATTCACACCTTCCGCAACATGCAGATGACCTCAAGATTTCCCTTGACTAGTCCATAAGTTTAGTTTAATTATAAAGCATATTTAATCAGGTCATTAAGAGGAAAAGACAAAGGACGATAATGGAAAAAGGGAAGTACTATGGATCTCTCATAAAATGCCTTTTCTGTGTTTTTTCCTCAGTATTTGCCCTTGTAATTACAAGCATTGCATTCAAAAGTCTTATCGGTTTCGATAAACTGGCTCTTCTAAAAAAAATCTTTTTTTATTAATAATAACGCTCTAACAGTCAAGGATTCTCCCATGAGTTTGGAAAAACTTATAGAATCCCAAAAAATTAGAAAGACTTCATGAGGTCATGGCAGATATGCCTTTTATTATCGATCTAACTACTGAAAGCACATTTTCAAACAAGGAAATAGACCGAATGCTTTATGCGGACAGTGACGGTTACCGCGAATAGACCGATTTCTTAAAGAGAATGCGTGAAAAGTTTAATATTATTCCAACAATAAACTACCATCCACAAAAAGAGAAGGAAGTAGAGAAGCAAATCAATAATTTAAATATAACCTTTCCTTACCTAGCTATTCGAGTAGAAGTTTTTGAAGAAAAAACAATTGAATATATAAAAAATATCCTCTCTTTTTGTGGTAATTTTCTCTTTAAAATAATTTTAATCTTAGATGGAAAATTTATATCTGTAAATGATGAGAAAAAGAAAAACTCTTTTAAAACAGAAGTGCAGAAAATAGTTAAATCAACTCAAACAAATAACTATTTTCCTACTATAATATGTGCCTTCTCAAGCTTCCCAAAGTCCGTTATAGAGTATGGTGAAGATTCTGAAGGTGAATTTGAACTAATTGAACATAAAACTAATCAGGAAATTATCTCATCCCTAAATAATAATAAAATTTACCATGGAGATTACGGCACTATCCATCCTGTTAGATATGATACCGGCGGTGGGGGATGGATTCCTAGAATTGATGTCCCACTGGATAATGAGTGCTTTTATTATCGCTATCGAAGAGATGACGGTTCTTACGCTCGTTGCGCCAAAAAAATCATGGACGATAGTAGATATAAAGCAATAGAAGATGTTAACGCCTGGGGAGACGAGGAAATTAAATATGCTGCCTGGGTGAACCTAGAGGCAGAAGCCCCTCTCACTGGATATCTGTTAGAGCTAATTTACATATGACAAGACAATACTTTAAATTGAAAAAACTCAAGCAATCTCTATCTCTTTCTTTGTAAGGATACTTATTTCTGAAAAATGAGTCTTTGGACTTCTCTCTTCCAAAAATAATTCAAATCTATCCTGATACCTTCTTTTTAAGGCTTTTATTGCCCATTTATGCATATTTTTTTTAGTAGAACACTTTATAACTTCATTTCTTATTGAAATCATAGACTCCTTGCTATATTTCAATTTAGAGGGCATATCCTCTTTCCAAAGGAAATAACTCAAGTTACTCTTAGACGGAAGAGATTTCTTCTTGGGCTTTCGTTTTAAAATAACCTCTTGCTTATCGGTATCAACCCAAAAGTAACCAATGTTTTTAGGTTAGCTTCTATGCTTTCCAATAAATTTTTTCGATAGTACTACATAAACTTCATTGAATGTATCCATATAATCAGCTAACTGATCACTTAAATTAACAAGAGAATCCAACTCACTTTTTATCTCATAGGCAACCAATGAATTTTCTTTGAGCTCCACAATATCGGCCCATCTTCTGCCTCCTAAAAAAGGAACTTCGGCACATATTATATTATTAGAACCCCGACCTTCACGCAGGAGGTAATCAATGAGTGTCGCTTTAATTTTCTTTTCATTCCATGGTTGAATCATGACCACAAAAGAGTAACATAAGTAGAGTCAAAGGAAAAAAGAAAAGAAAAAAAGAAGCAAAAATAATAAATTACAGTGCTGCCACAATCAGAACTCTATCTCTCAGCTAGGATACTGTATGCTACAATAAAGGTATGAAAACAAATACATCCGATAAAGCCCTGATTCTCTTCCCGCAATCCACTCCCGGAAAAATCCTTCTTTTTATTTTCTATTTTCTCCTAAGTTTTCCAAGTACCTACTGCCTCGTTGCTGTCTACTTGTTCTCACAATTCAGATCAGCTGCCGCCCTTCATCCTGTGCTATCCCTGCCGCTTATTATTCTTATCCTCACCGGCCTTCCTCTCCTTTGTCTTGGGGCTATTCGCTACGTACTCTTTAAATATAATTATCTTACCGTCAAAAGTGCTCCACAAACCTACTTCCTAGCACTCTTTGGATTCACAACCGTAGTTCATCTTATCCTAAGCATTTCACTCTACCTTTATGCAACATAGGAAAAGGCCGTCTAAAAAACAAGCCTCTTTTTACATGCTTTTTTAACCTTTAAGCAGGTTTTTATCCCTCTTACCCATAAATAAATTCAATATCTAAAAATACACTTAAAGGTTTCCGTATTTTAACCGTTAGGAAGTATAGATAGAATCAAGGAGGACGTTTTATCATGGAAAATTTAAAAATTCTTGCAATCTCTTGCAATTCATCTTGTTGTCATGGGAAGAGTGTTGCGAGAACTGCTCGTCACACTAAGTGGCTAAATTATAAAAACTTGCTCCTCTATATAACACTTATTTTCATCACTGGCTGTAGTGACAGCCCCAACAATGGGCGACCTGCTATTCCTAGACCAATAATCACGTTAACGGAAGAAACACTTAGTTATTCCACTAATCCCAATCCCAGTTTTTTGGTGTCCAATGTGGAAAATGGGCATACGGTAACTCTGCACACCGATAGCGCTTGTAGAAGTAAGCCGGTAGCATCCAGCACAGCTTCGAATAATACCGATGCAACTCTAGAGGATTCCAAAACAGCTTCTGAATATCTTGGCAAACCCTCTGACAATTCCGTCAAACTCACACTCACATTTACACTTACAACCGGTTTGACCACCAATGGATATTATACCTATTACGCAAAACAAGTGAGCAGTTCAGGAAGATCTTCCCCTTGCTCCAATCCTGGTGTGGTATATGAATTTATAAATCCGCTTTCCTTTACAATAGCTGAAAGCTATTTTGAGGAGGGCATATACTACTCTAAGATAAAAGCAGCAATTTTTAATTTCTCCAATGTGAGGCGTGGAGCAAATATAAGCCTACATAGTGAAAGTTGTAGTGGAACCTCACAGAGTACATTTTCACAGCCAATCAACGGCGAACTAAGCATAAGACTAGCTAATCCCATCGAGACAATGAAATTTATACCTATTATGCTAGACATGCGAATGTGGATATGGACGATCCTTTTGATTGCATAGAGATAAGCTATGCGTTGGATAGAATTGCAATTGCACCCAGCTTAGCTCTGGATAGACTTAAAAGCCTTGGCAACAATACCAACCCAGGATTTTTAGTGTCTAATCTGGAAAATGAAGCCACAGTAAGCCTACATACTGATAGTAATTGCGAGGAAGAAAGCCAAGTATCTTCTGGCACATTCTCTAGCACATCTTCCGAGGCATCTTCCGACGCACCCTCTGATAACTCCATTTTACTGAACGTTGCTCTAAGTAGTGATGGATCAAATACCTATTATGCAAAACAAGTGGATAGATTGGGAAATTCTTCCCCTTGCAGTCCCGGTGTGAAATATAAATTAGATACAGTAATTCCCACAACACCAACAATAGCACTTGCCGATGAAAGCACCACTCCTTCTTATAATTTCAAACCCATCTTTGCTCTATCTGGCATAGAAAGTGGAGCTAGGGTAAGTCTGCATACTGATAGTGCATGCACAAGGGCAAGTCGGGTAGGTTTAAGAGTAGCTAGAGACAGCTCTATCAATTTAGAAATCCTACTCAACAATGCAGGACCAGCCACCTATTATGTAAAACAAACAGATATAGCAGGGAATTCTTCCTCATGCTCTATTTCAGGTGTGGAATATGAACTACAGTTCGATGATAATTTTGTTACCGAATGGGAATTCACCAGTTCAGACAATCTTGAGCTCGACCTATCTGGAACACTGGATTCTATGAACCATTACTATGACTTCACTGTAAACTGGGGCGATGGAAATTCTGATCGAATTCAAAACATAACTATCCCAATAACTATCCCAAACTTTAAACATACCTACCTCAATGTTGGACCCCACACTGTAACCCTTAGTATTGCACCTCTTGATAATGATAATTCAAAGAGAGAAGCACCAAGTATACAGTTTGGCCCCTCTTGTACCTCGTACAATGCCAGTCTTAAAAAAGTCATCAATCTTGGAGATATGAATTGGATTACTTTTGAAAGTATGTTTGAGAATTGTAGTGACTTAACTACTGTGGGCTTTAAGTTCGGATCGGATATTCTTGGAGTAAAATCTATGAAGAGTATGTTTAAGGGAGCAACTTCTGCTAACCCGGATGTATCCAATTGGAATCTACATAATGTAACCACTATGGAAAGCATGTTTGAGGGGGCTACTGCTGCCAACCCAGATGTATCTAATTGGCGTGTGGCTACTGTAAGCTCTATGAAGAATATGTTTTATGAAGCAACCAGCGCTAACCCGGATGTATCCCATTGGGATGTGAGTAGTGTAACCACTATGAAGAGTATGTTTTATAGAGCAACCAGCGCTAACCCGGATGTATCCAGTTGGGTTCTAAGCGATATAACTTCTATGAAGAGTATGTTTGGCGAAGCAAGTGCTTTCTCTAGTGACAACTACAGCAATTTCTTAAAAAAGCTCGCAACAGGCTATCTAGAACTCGACCTTGACCTTGGAACATCTGTTGCAAAATACAATGCTTGCGGAAAAAAAGCGCAGGATATACTAACAACTGCGGGTTGGACTATTAACGACGGCGGATGTTTTTCTTCAGACTCGGACGATTGCTCTCCAGACAGTTGTTTGGAAAGCTTTTAGGGTCTTTACCCGAGTCTCTCACTCCGTTATCCTGCAAAGTCAAAAGCAAGATACCAAAAAATGTATCTTTCTTGCTCTTATACATTGACGCAGCGCAAATATTCCTGTACACTTCAACAAAATAACAAAAACATAAAAAAGGAAGACTATGAAAAATGAAAAAATGGGAACAGTCGAAGCCCAACCAAATCGTAGAACCCAAGAGGATCGCAGGGATCCGCAGAATCGCAGAGATTCCCAAGATCGCAGGCAGCAGGGAGAACGCAGGGATCCCCAAGATCGCCGAGGCCCACAGGATCGCAGGGATCCATAGGATCGCAGGGATCCATAGGATCGCAGGAATTAAGTTTGCCGTAGCGACCAATAGACCCTTGCGCCCTTGGATTTTTCGTCCTATCGTAGCTCATTATAGCTGAACAAAAGGAGTAAAATTATGGAAACAACCACAACCCACGACGATGTAAAAAAATACTACGGAGAATCCTTGCAATCTTCCAAGGATCTAAAAACAGGAATTTGCTGTTCCATGGAGGCCATGCCCATCCACAGTCGCGAAGCCCTGAAAAATGTTCACCACGAAGTCCTGGACCGTTTCTATGGTTGCGGATCTCCCATCCCACCCCTTGTAAAGGACGCACAAGTCTTGGATCTTGGCTGCGGCACTGGACGGGATTGCTATATATTAAGTCAACTCGTTGGACCCAACGGATTCGTAACGGGCGTGGATATGACCCAGGAGCAACTCCAGGTAGCCGAAAAGTACATTCCATGGCATATGGAAAAATTTCAATATTCCAAACCAAACGTGGCCTTTAAGCATGCCTATATTGAGGACTTAAAAGCAGCGGATATCGCCGATAACAGTATGGATTTGGTGGTATCCAATTGTGTAGTGAATCTTTCACCGAACAAAGAAAAGGTACTGGCAGAGATATTTCGAGTGCTAAAGCCTGGGGGAGAGTTATATTTTTCCGACATTTTCACCAACCGAAGGGTTCCAGAAGAGTTGAAAAAAGACCCCGTTCTTAGAGGTGAGTGCCTAAGCGGTGCTCTCTATATAGAAGATTTCCGACGACTCCTACGAAATAATAATTGTCTGGACTACCGAACAGTAAACACTGCTCTCGCTCCCCTAATGGATCCGAAGATTATTGCCAAACTGGGTATGATAGATTTCTACTCGCTCACGATTCGCGCCTTCAAGTGCAACTTTGAAGATGTCTGCGAAGACTACGGTCAGGTGGCATGGTACAAGGGCACCATACCTAGCAACCCCCATAGTTTTGTCCTGGACGACCACCACGAATTTAAAACGAACCAGCCCATGCTCGTGTGTGGCAATACAGCAAAGATGATTAGCGAAACTCGCTATGGAAAGCATTTCCGGGTGGAGGGAAACACGGACACGCACTACGGTGCCTTTGATTGTGCTCCCCTCGGTTCTAGCGAAAAACACTCTAACGAAAAATCATCGACCACAACCAGCTCTTGCTGCTAACATATAGTTGTGCCTAAAATATCTGCTATTATTCCTTCCTACGGAGACAACAAACAGACGGGCGTTCTCTCCTTTCTCCACTCCCTAAACGATCCTGATTTGGAGATAATAAAATGCGAGGGAAAAAGCCGACCCCACTCCCTTAACTCTGGAGCGCAAAAGGCCACAAGCCCCTTTCTATGGTTTATCCATGCGGACACCACTCTCGACAAGCGCCACGTCCATGCGCTAAAAAAATCCTTGGAAGAAAATCCCCACTGCCTACACTACTTCGACCTAAACTTCGACACCACGGACGGAGGAAAACTCACCAAGCTCAATGCATGGGGAGCGAACTACCGATCCCGCATTCTTGGTATTCCCTGGGGAGATCAGGCACTATGCCTGTCCAGTACAATTTTTCAACAGTTAGGTAAATACCCAGAGGACGCTTCCTATGGAGAAGATCATCTTTTAGTCTGGCATGCGCACCAAGCCCTAGTGCCTTTGCGACGAATTCCTCTATCCGTAACCACGAGTGCAAAAAAATATAAGGGAAGCAAGTGGCTGCCGCTGACTGTTCATCGTCAGTATAAATGGATAAAGCAAGCCATCCCAGAGTTCGCAAAGTTGGTGGCGATACGGGGGAAGAGAATCTTTAAGTAAATACGGTTCTCCTAGAACCGTGAACAGAACTTTGGAAAATCCTTTAACATTTTCTCCAAGAGACCCTTTAAAAATGGATCATCCACTTCAGTACCATCCACACTGAGCTTGTCGTTAACCCTGGGAAATAAAACAAATTGATTAAATAAAAACGCATTTCGGTATTGGTAGATAGCCTGTAAATGGTTGACGGATCGAGCGGCTCCTGCCATGCCTGCAGCCACACCCACAAAAGCACAGGGCTTGCCATTTAAACTCTCAGGGAATTTCAATAAGTCTATGAAATATTTTAAAGCACCTGGGAAAGAGCCGTTATACTCAGGAACCACCGTAATAATCCCCTTGGCTGCCAGTATCTTCGTCTGAAGAGGTTCGATCTCTTTGGGTTGCGTGTCGTAGGACTCAGGTTCAAAAATTCCTTTTGGCAATGTGCTTAAATCAATCAAAGACACTGTTGTATCGTTTTTTTCTAAGTAAGCTTCAACAATTTTTGCCATCTTTAGCGTATTGGATCCTTTGCGATTAGTGCCTGAAATAATTGCAATCATACTCTCCTCTTACACTACAGTAGCGAAAACAAAAACTTTATATCTTGATCGTTGAAGTGAATTCCCGCTCCAAAGAAAAAGGGAATGGAGCCTTCATACTCCCTAAGATCATCCACACCGGCTATTACATAAGCACTCATAAACACCTGAGCACGGGCATAGATTCGGAAGGAAAGGGAACCCTCTTTCGACGATTCTCCATACAACTCTCCATGCACTCCGTAACGACGTTCTTCATCCCACCAAAACCCTGCACCCAACATGCCTGCATCCTCCAACAAACCGACCCTCAGATCCAAAGGACCAAAATACCTTCCCAGCACTGCTGTGATTTTTAATCCAGATTCCTTGTTCACCACTTCTTCCTTCACAGTGGCTTGTCCTCCATCCACCACAGTGGTAGTGGTAGTACGCTTTTTCCTACCACGAACATCAGTGGACAAACCCAGTAAATAATAACGATCAGGGTGGGGTTGGATATTAAAAAATATGCGGCTCTTTGCTCCACCATAGGCATTCACCTGCCATGCAGACAAGTCCACAAAGAGTTGTAATCTCCCAGCCTTTCCCAGCAGTTCGTTTAGACTCTTGAGTGCAGCCACGGCCTCTTCATACAATCCTTCCTCGTTCACAAGTTTTCCGATGTTCCCTTTATTGCTATTCATTTTTCTTAAAATACGTTCCAGCTGGCGCATGGAATTCTTTAAGGCTTTCACGGAAATTGTAAGGTTTCTTTTTATTCCTCCCTTTCCGCCCAACATTTCGGCCAGATCCTTGGATGCACGGTTAAGGTTCTTTCCCATCCGATCAAAGTCAATTTTACTCGTTACTTTTCTTAAATCTCCTACTAAAAAAGAAAGCTCGTCCAATAGTTTCCCCACTTTTCCCAGAGTGTCTGAAAGTCGCATTTCTCTGGACGCACTTAAAACCTTATTTTTTCTAATTTTGCTTTGAGCTTGTGCCGATGGAATGAGGAAATTCCAAAAGGACTGCTCCTTCTCAGAAGCGGCAGGAATTCGGTTACGCTTCTTTATTTTTTGGTTCTGTAGTTCACCTGACGGTGTGGCGTCCAATGGCTTTAACTCCAGGAAACGATCCCCAAGAAATCCCGACGATCGCAAATATGCTTTTGTATCCGGACGCAGCTTCACTGGCGACGTAATGCACACATCTAATAAAACTTTTTCACCATCTAAGCTAACAGCATTAATATAGCCAATATCTAGACCCAGTGTTTTTACCGCAGATTTTCTTCGCAAGCCAGTGGCGTCATCCACAGTAATCACCACGTTATTGCAAGCTCGGTACCAAAAGGGCTTATCATTTACAAAAATACTCATCCCAACGATAAACGCCAAGCCGAGTAAAGTAAAAATGCCTAGTCTAATTTTTCGATCCATTTGCTCTCTCTCCTATTCATAATTCAGGTTGGTCGTAAGAAAAAAATTCATGAATATCCTGGTCCTCTAGTTTAAAAATATCCTTCGGCTTTCCAGAAAACTGAACCTTGCCATCCTTTAAAAACGCTAACTCCTCTGCCACATTAAACGCCACCCGAACATCGTGACTAATAACAATGCTGGTTAAATTATACTTCTTATTCGTATACTTAATCAACTGAGAAACCATCCGAGTGGTAATCGGATCGAGACCCGTGGTTGGCTCGTCGTACATAATAATGGAAGGTTTCAACGCTATGGCTCGAGCTAACGCCACTCGCTTGCGCTGTCCACCAGAAAGCTCTGAGGGCATCTTGGAAGAGTGCTCTGCAGAGAGTCCCACGGAATCCAAAAGCCTCTCCACGTCTTCCCGGATCTCTCTTGTGGTTAACTCCAATTGCTCCACCATGGGGAAGGCGATATTGTCGTAAACACTCATGGAATCAAACAAAGCTCCATGCTGGAATAAAATACCCATATCCCTGCGAATTTCTTTTATCGTCCTTCTGTCCGCATTATGCATGCCCACACCGTTGATAAAAATGCTTCCACTATCAGGACGAATAAAACCCATAATTTGCTTCAGGAGAAGGGATTTGCCCGCACCTGATCCGCCCATGATATAAGTAATTCTCCCTTTTTTTATTTTTAAGTTTACTCCTCGGTGAATATGAAACTCCCCAAAACTTTTGTACAAGTCTTGAATTTCGATCCCATGGGATTCTTTATTGATAGTAGAGGTTGCTGGGGTCATAGGGTAAAAACGCGGTTAAAATATAGTCACTAAATAGTATCAGCAGGCAACTCACTACAACAGCCTTATTCGTAGCCACACCCACACCTTGGGCACTATTGCCCGCAAAATAACCGTAGAAGCAACCCATAAAACTAAGGAAAAAACCAAAGATGGCAGCCTTAACACCTCCCTGCCAAATATCATTTACATCCACTCCCCAGGCTAGGCTGTCCCAGTAGACTGCTCCGTCCACTCCCAGTATTCCAGTGCCGATAAAATATCCTGAAACGCAGCCGACGAAAAGAAAATATCCATACAATAGGGGCATGCTCACCACACCAGCCAGTATTCTTGGCGTCACTAAGTAATTATGGGGTTCCGTGCCCAGCGCTTCCATTGCGTCCAACTGTTCAGTCACCCGCATGGTAGCAATTTCAGCGGCAATAGCTGCTCCTGCCCGTCCTGCCACCATAATGGAACCCACAACGGGAGCTAATTCACGGGAAAGGGCCAAGCCCACCGAGGTGCCCAAAAAACCCTCCATACCAAAGCGACTCAATACCACAAAGGACTGAAACGCCATCACTGCTCCAATAAAACAAGCGCTCCAGGTAATAATCGACAAAGACTGAAAGCCAATGAAATCCACCTGTGCTATAAAAATCCCAAAGCGTTTATGAATTTTTCGCAAACCATAGAAGGACTGGACGGCAAAATCGGTGATTTCGCCCAACAGGTTCAATTTTTTTTTCAGAAGGAGAATAGGCGAGTGGAGCATATCCTATAGTCTGGCACTACGCATTTGTTTTGTCACATAAAAATAAAAAATCGAGAGGATTTCCTTGGTTTTTTGAAAAGATATGATACCTTGCATAAATAGAAAGATGAATATTCAAAGAGTTCGAAATTTTTCTATCATTGCCCATATCGACCACGGGAAGTCGACCCTAGCCGATCGACTCCTGGAATTCACCGGTTCCGTAAGCAAGCGAAATATGGAGGAACAGATCCTGGACTCCATGGACATTGAGCGAGAGCGAGGAATTACCATCAAAGCCCAAACCGTGCGAATGCACTATAAAGCAAACGACGGAGAAACCTATATTCTAAATATGATCGATACGCCAGGGCATGTGGATTTTTCCTACGAGGTATCCCGTAGCCTTGCTGCTTGTGAGGGGGCTATTCTCATCGTGGACGCTGCCCAAGGTGTGGAGGCTCAGACCTTAGCCAATACATACTTAGCCCTGGAAAACGATCTGGAAGTGTTTCCCGTTATTAATAAGATCGACCTGCCCAATGCAGACCCTAAAAGCGTGATGGAGGAGATCGAAGATGTGATCGGTTTGGACGCATCCGACGCTCCACAAATTAGTGCAAAAACGGGTTTGCATATAGAGAAAGTTTTAGAAGCTATTGTGGAAAAGATTCCTGCTCCCAAGGGTGAGGCAAAGGCTCCTCTCCAGGCGCTGGTGTTTGATTCTTGGTTTGATAATTACTTAGGTGTTATTGCCTTGGTACGGGTGTTTTCGGGAATCATAAAAAAGGGGCAACGAATCCGTACGTACCACACGAATATACAAATGGAGGTAAGTCGTCTTTCTTTTTTCACTCCTGCCACGACAGAGACGGAAAGCATTTCCTGTGGCGAAGTGGGAGCTGTAATTACAGGACTGAAAAATCTAAAAGACATTCAAGTGGGAGAGACAATCACCTGTGCACAAAATCCAACAAAGACTCCCCTGCAAGGTTTTCAATCCACTAAGCCCATGGTTTTTTCTGGAATTTATCCCATCGATTCAGACGCCTACCCTGCCCTAAGGGAAGCCTTAGAGAAATTACAACTCAACGATAGTTCTCTTTCCTTTGAGCCAGAGACATCGAAAGCCTTGGGGTTCGGATTTCGTTGTGGTTTTCTGGGGCTGCTTCATATGGACGTGGTCCAGGAGCGCCTAGAACGGGGCTTTGATCTGAATCTTATTACTACGGCACCGTCGGTGGTGTATAAAGTAACCACAAGATCAGGCGAGGTTTTATCCATATCCAATCCCACTGAAATTCCGCCGGTCGGAGAGATCGAAAAAATAGAGGAGCCCTATATTCAATGTGTGGTACACACTCCCAACGATTATGTGGGACAAATTTTGGGTTTATTTCAAGCGCGACGGGGAACACAGGTTGGAATACAGTACTTAACCCGGGATAGGGTATCCATTACTTATGAGATGCCTCTCAACGAGATGGTTTTTGACTTTCACGACAGGTTAAAGAGCGCCACCCGTGGTTACGCTTCCATGGACTATGAGCCCATAGAGTACCGGGTGGGAGCGCTGGTGAAGTTAGATATTATGCTCAACGGAGATGTGGTGGACGCACTCTCTATGATTGTACACAAAGACAAATCCTATAACCGTGGACGAGAGATAACCAAAAAGCTCAAAGATATTATTCACCGACAGATGTTTGAAGTGGCCATTCAAGCCACCATTGGTGCAAAAATTATTTCCAGAGAAACGCTCAAGGCGCTCCGAAAAAATGTAACGGCTAAGTGCTACGGTGGAGACATTACAAGAAAAAGAAAGTTATTAGAAAAACAAAAAGAAGGAAAAAAACGAATGAAGCAGATTGGATCCGTGGAGATACCTCAGGATGCCTTCCTTGCCATACTAAAGGTGGACTAGAGGGTGAAAAAAGGAATTCTCAAAAAAATCATTATCACCATTTTGTTAGCTCTTTTGCTGCGTTCCTGTGTTTTGGAGACGTTCAAAGTTTCTGGTACCACAATGGCTCCGTCCGTATTTCCTGGAGATAGTATTATTATACAAAAGATGGCCTACGGCCTACGCACTCCTGGCCCAGGCACTCTGCTCATACAATGGTCTTCTCCTAAAGTGGGCGACATTGTGGTTTTAAACAACGTGAAAAAAACATCTATCATCTTATTGCGAAAAATCGTTGCCCTACCTGGGGAATCTGTGCGCGTGGATAAAACAACGGTGTCCGTACTACGCAACAGAAGGTGGTTACCCATTCATTGGCCAAACAACACAAGTGCCACAGACACAAGTGCCACAGACACCAGTGTCACAGACACCAGTGTCGTGGACACCAGTGTCGTAGACATCCCCATCACAATTTTAGGCAAGGGAGAGTATTTTGCTCTTTCCAACAAAAGGCTTGGGGGTCCGGACAGTCGAGATTTTGGTCCCATTCGCTTACGTAATATTGTGGGGAGGGCCTCCCACATATGGATACCCTCTTCGGAGAAAAAATTGTATAATGGGAAGGAAAGGAAAGCACGTCACTTTCTTGAAAGGTTAAAATGAACCAAGCTCCAATAAAAGATCTGCTGGGAATTGAATCCTTGGACCTGGATACCATTCATTTATTTTTAGATCGTGGGCGAAAATATTTAAAAGCGATGAACTCTGGGCAAAAAAAATATGATCTTTTAAAAAATAAAACGGTGGTGAATTTATTTTATGAACCCTCCACTCGCACCCGGAGTTCTTTTGAAATGGCAGCCAAGCGCCTTGGTGCGGATATTATTAATATTTCAGCCGACGCTTCCTCCAGTGTGATTAAGGGAGAAAGTTTAGTGGACACAGCACAGACCCTTGCAGCCATGGATTTGGATTTCCTTGTTCTACGCCATGAATCTGCGGGAACGCCTCAGCTATTGGCGAAAAAATTGGCCATTCCCGTAATTAATGCAGGCGACGGTTTCCACGAACACCCCACCCAAGCCCTCCTCGATGCCCTCACCATCCAAGAGCACTATAAAAGAATCGAGGGTCTACGGGTAACCATTGTGGGAGATATTGCCCACTCCAGGGTGGCTCGATCCAATATATATTTGTTAAAAAAATTAAATGCAAAGATAACGGTATGCGGTCCTCCCACCCTGCTCCCCTCCTGCATGGAAAAATTAGGTGTGGACGTGGAATATAATTTAGAGCCAGCTGTTCAAGATGCGGATGTGGTGATGATGCTTCGCTTACAATCCGAGCGACAAAATATAAACTATATGCCAAGAAACAAAGAATACCATCGCTTCTTTGGTCTCCACAAAGGTAGTGAAAAGTTTTTAAAAAAGTCTGCCATCATCATGCACCCTGGTCCCATCAATCGAGGTGTGGAAATTTCCCCCGAAATTGCCGACGGTGAAAACTCCGTAATCTTGCATCAAGTAAGTAATGGCGTGGCTGTGCGTATGGGTGTGCTGGACATACTCAACGAATTTTCCAACAAAAAAGAGGCAAGATCATGAAAGATATACTCATCTCCAATGGTCACCTCATTGATCCTCTTATGGGCACAAGCACACCAGGCGACCTGCTTATTTCCAATGGCACTATCTCAGGTAAAGCTAAGCCGGGTGCTTTGAAAAAAACTAAATATCAAGTTTCCATCGACGCAAGCAACTGCATTGTATGCCCAGGGTTTATTGATCTCAATGCAAGGATGAGGGAACCGGGACCGGACTCCGTAGATTCCCTTAGTTCCAGTTCCTTAGCTGCAACCGCTGGTGGTTTTACTACTGTGGCTTGCATGCCAGACCCTCTCACCACTAACGATAATCCCACAGATTATTTTCTACGGCAAGCAATAGAGCAATCCTCCATTGAGCTTCTTCCCATCGGGCCCATCACCCAAGGATCTAGAGGAGAGCAATTAGCCGACATTGGTTCCATGCTATACGAAGGGATTGTGGCCATTGCCGATGACGGGCGACCTCTAATGAACGCCCACCTAATGCGAAAAGTTCTGGAATATACAAAATTATTTCCCGTACCTGTGTTTTCCTTTCCTCAGGATTTAAACTTAACTCGAAACGGAGTAATGGACGAGGGAGTGCAGTCCTATCGTTTGGGTTTGAGAGGAATTCCCTCCATTGCAGAAAAAATTCTAGTGGACCGGGACATATCCCTTGCCAAGCATACCAACAGTAGCCTTCATTTTTCTTCCATCAGTACCCGTGGTGCAGTGGAGTCCATTCGTCAGGCGAAAAAGCAGGGCATGCTTATAACAGCAGAAACCAACCCTCCTTACTTCACATTAACCTCGGACGCTATTGCCTCCTATGATTCTCGCTACAAATGTTTTCCCCCACTTCGTGCAGAAAAACACCTTCTTGCCATTCAAGAAGCTTTAGGTGACGGCACCTTGGACGCCATCAGTTCCATGCATACGCCAAGAAGTGCTGCCAGTAAGGATTTAGTTTTTGAGCACGCCTCCTACGGTATGATTTCTTTTGAAACCACCCTTGCCCTCAGTTTGAATCTTGTTCGCAAAAATATTATCTCCATGGACCGCTTGGTTTCGCTCCTTTGCTGGGCGCCCGCTAAAATTCTTCGCTTGGAGGAAAAGGAATATGCTTCCTTAGAGGAAAAAACTAGAGCTAATATTACGGTTTTCGATCCCAATGCCTCCCACCCCCCTGTACATTCCTTGGCAAAAAACACACCCTTTCTTGGAACGAAATGTAAGGGAGCAGTAAAAGCCACTATTTTTAATGGGAAGCAAGTGTATGGTTAACGGGATAGACAACAAGCAACCTTCGGGCGCTTTGGTTTTAAGCGATGGAACGGTCTTTCCTGGTTATTCCTTTGGTGCTGTAAAAACAAGCCCTATTCTCGGAGAAGTGATTTTTAATACGGCCATGTCCGGTTATCAGGAGATCATTACCGACCCTTCTTACTATGGGCAGTTTGTGGTGATGACCTATCCTCAGATTGGAAATTATGGAATAAACTTAGAGGATTGTGAATCTCTTACCCCTTCCATTTCTGGACTGATCGTACATGATTATTCCGTCACTGCTTCCAACTGGCGCGCCAATCAGAGCCTAAAAGAATATTTGGAGAAAAATGAAATCCCTGCTCTTTGTAATGTGAACACAAGGGCACTTACTCAACACATCCGAGAAAAAGGCGCCATGGACGCTATACTTACCTTCCCTAGTCCTAAGACCTCAGAAATAAACACCCTTGTTTCTGAAATTCACGCTGCCACTCCCATGGACCAGCAAGACCTAGCAGCTAAGGTCACTTGCCCCAAACCCTATCGCTGGAAAACACCTCTAGATCAATGGCACCAACAATGGCGCCAACAACAACAAACAAAACAAGAAACAAAAAAGCCCTCTCCCCTAGTGGTGGTTCTTGATTTTGGGTGTAAGCAAAATATTTTACGCAATCTTTATTCCCGCGGCTGCAATGTACATGTGCTTCCAGCCCAATCCACTCCTGAGCAAATTCTTGCACTCAAGCCCAATGGGCTCCTCCTAAGTAACGGTCCCGGCAATCCAGCCGTGCTGGACTATGCTATACAAACCGTGCGTTCGCTCCTAGGAAAAATGCCTATCTTTGGTATTTGCATGGGTCACCAAATACTGGCCTCTGCCATAGGTGCCAAGACCTATAAAATGAAGTTTGGCCATCACGGTGTCAATCAACCCGTTCTTAATACGGAAACAGGAAGAATTTTTATCACTTCCCAAAATCACAGTTACGCTATTGAAGAAAAATCCATACCTAGTTTCGCAAAAGTTACTCAAATAAACCTCAACGACAAAAGCATAGAAGGTATTAATATTCCAAAATACAACGCCTTTTCCGTACAGTACCACCCGGAAGCATCCCCCGGACCTAGGGACGGAAATACACACTTCGATCATTTTTTAAATGCTATATCACAATAAACGCTAGGGAATAAAAAAGGATTGATCTTTCTCGAAAAAACGGACGCTTTTATGGCGTGCATTATAAATATAACTTGAGGGAGGGATATGTAATGAGAACAGAATCGCTTGGTAATCACAGTAAGCAACTTTTACGGTTACAAACTAAAAAAAGGTATGCAACAATAAGTGGTAGTGAATTTTCCGTTTGAGGAAATTTACCTTTGATAAGCGTATTAACAATTAGGAGAAAATATCATGGCATATCGAGAGTACAAAATTTTATATATTGCTGAAAGCGGACTTTCAACTATCTTCTTAGGTTCTGCGGGAATGCCAATTAAAAAAATGGAGTCTGTTCTCAACAGGGAAGCAGCCGATGGCTGGAACTTGGCGTTTCAAGTGATCGAGCAAAAGCGTTTCCTGTTATTCTGGACGCGTGAAGCCGCAATAATCACTTTAGGGCGCTAAGCCTATTTAACTAGCGTGAGGCATGCTGCTTATAAAAATCTGCATAATAAGGAGTCTAAAAACATTATATCCAAAGAAACAACACAAACCGAAGAAGAACGTATTCGCAAGCTCATCGGTCACTTACCTGATGAACAACGGCGTGCGCTCTACATAGAAATCGAAAAACAAATCAAAGATCCAGACACCTATGCTACCCTCGCTACTTGCTTCATTGTTGGCATACATCACTTTTATCTGAAGAAATGGCAACATGGACTAATCAACATAGCCATCTTTTCAACAGGTTTCACATTATTGATTATTGATTTGCTCGGAATCTATACGCCAAGTACAGATCAGAGTCCCTTCTTCTCCTTTTTAATTAGTTGGCAGCTAGGTCTAGTGCTAATTCTTGGACTTAGCCTCTCTGAATTATACGAGCTGTTTAGTTCGCAAAGCACCGTCGAGGATTACAATAATAAAATAATGGAAGCCATTTACAATGAGAAGAAAATCCTCTCATAAAGTCAACTCAATCTTCCAGAAACTAAATAATAGTAAAATTTCTATTGAGGTAAGTCACAGATTCTCTTAAGCCTCGCTGAAATCGATGCCTTATCGCCAGCACTGCTGGTTAAAGTAAGCTCGGTATCGGTTGGTCCATTAGTATTGAAGAAAGGCTTATTAGTATTAGTAGTATCATGCGAATCTAGTGGTGCACTTTCGTGCTATCGGACATTCCTTCATGGCTGCTCTGTTTCTCCTATCCTCTCTTGTTGGCTTGACGATAATAAATTTCTACGCGATATCCGTTCGCATAAAGTCTATGGATCATATAAAAAACGAGCAACTCTCCTATTTTTAATACGGAAACAGGAAAAATTCTTATTGATTCTTAAAAAAATGCTATAATAAAGTAAATGCCAAAGAATGAAAAGGGTCAGATTGAAATCTTGCTAATTACAAGTTTCTTATTACTATCTGTTACTCATGTGGGAACAGTCTCACATCCCCCATACTTCCTATCATTCTATCTTTTTTGCCTGGTCTATTCTGCAGTTGCTGCTATACTAGCATTTTTGATAGCCTTATTCTTCTCCACTGTTGTTCCTCCTTTTTCCTTGGCTGCCTTCTGCCTCTCCCTTTTAATGCTTATCTCCCCACTCACAGCTGCAGCAGCATTTGCCATGATTACAAGTGCGTTTTTTGACCAAAGCCCCTTATCTTTCTTCTCCGGTTTCTCTTGTTTGCTAATAATAAATTTCTACATGCTATCCAGAGCTATAAAATCCCGAGCACAAAAATCAGGAAAGATGGAACCGCCTCCTGTTCTTATACAGAAATAAGAAGAACTTTTATCAATACCCAAAAATCACGGTTGCGCTATTTAGGAAAACCCCTAGGCTTTTTGATCCATTTCCCAGATACCATGCTACAATAGACGTTAAGGAGTAAAAAAAGTGGCAGCAACTTATCAGCACTATTTAGAGTCATTAACGGAAAACTACACCACTGGAGATTTCTACCGAGAGACCTATAACGCTAAACAAGAGTATTTCAGCGAATTCGGCGCCATTAGCGAAGACGAAGTGGATTTTGAAAATCAAATGGATATTTTTATGAGTTGGTATTTGTTCGATCGGAATCTATCCACATACGAATTATCTCCTGTAAAATTATTTTTTCACAAACAACAGGGCAAGCTCACCCCGGAGCAGCTCGTTTATTATGAAAACCTCACAAAAACCGTTCATTCTATTTTTGAATTGACGAAAAAAAAAGAAGATCATCTTTTGCTCAAGGAGTTGGGAACCAAAAAGAAATTTAAAATAAAAGACCCGTTTTACCACAACAGCTTCTCAGTGAAGGATATTTTTGAGGCGCGAGTTATTCCCAACGAGGAATTCTTTTGCTTTGCCAATGGTTTTTGCCTCCATCCGTCGGAAGCAAAAGAATTCATCTCCGATAAGATTAAGAAAATTCGATACCAGGACACAAACCAGCGAGATAAATTCCTTTTACGCCTCAACCACATGAAAATAAAGCATCTTCGCTATCCCCACATTGACGTGAAACATGTCTATACCCTAGACCCCTACTTCTAAACAAACCAGAGAAAGCCTTGTTAAAATTTATAAAAAAGCATGGCTATATATTCACAATTATAACTTGTTTTGTCTCACTTGTCCTTAGCGAGTTAATAAAAATATCAAGCCTGGGGCGTGAGAAACCGATCTTAAATTTATTCTTCGAGCTCTGTTTGGCTCACTTAGTTATTTCTGCGATCTATGTGATGTTTGCCCTTGCAGTGGCGTTTATTGCAAGTACCCTGCTGTTTGTAATAGACATGATACTAAAGCGATCCAATCCTGAAATACATCTTATGAAATTTTTTAGCCATCGTCCCTATTCTGCCACCCTTCCCCTTTCCATTGCAGTAACTCTGACTACATTTGTAGCAGTTCCAGATTCACTGTTACTGTATGATGCCTCCATATTGATACGATATCACCTGTCTAACTACGATCCGCTCACCATCTCTGGCCAACTTGCCTATATTTATTTTATAGTGCTGAATTCCTACATACTTTTCCTCTGCATAAAATTCTTGGACCGGCTAAAATCCCCTAATCACGAAGCCTAGCTCTTAAGAAATTCCTACCCGCTTCGTTTGCAATTTTGTAAATATTCCGTTCAAGCTTGGCAGGAAAATCAAATACGGAAAATCCCAACTTACACATCTTCACTTTCTTTTTTCCTTTTTCGACTGTAACTTCTCCCTTGAAAGCAACCTTTGCTTCCAGTAAAGCCTTCATCCCTTCCAAAGAAAACTTTACATCACTTAAACATTTTCCTTCCCAGTGTTTTTCCCCTTGACTCGTAGGGATCAATACGGAAAATCCAGCCAAGCTAATATCGAAGCAAGGGAAAACACTGGACGTGGGGCTGGTAAGCTGCACAGTGCACTTCATTTCCTTTGTGCACAGTACACGCAGACCTGCTCTTTTCTGTAGTTTATATATCGGCGGCTGAACAGCTAGGATTATATTTTGATCGGAAATGGAAAGTACTTTCGTATTTGCAAAAATAAGAATATTCTCCAATAAATACCTTAAATTTACTTGTTTCTTTGTTGTTCCGTTCACTCCTGCTAATAGCTTTTTTTGCGACGGATCGTTGGAGATTTTATTTAAATAGATTTTTCCTGTTTCGTCTACTTTTTCAGCCAATGCTTCAAAATAAATCTCTCTCTCAGAGACTTTGCAAAAAACAGTCAACTGGAGTTCCTCTATATAGCGAATATAACGTTTCCAAACCCTCTCATTACTGATGGGTTCTAGGGTCTCTTCCTGTAATTTTATCATTATTAATGAATAGTAACCTGACGGGTGAGTTCCATGTCCTGTATTACAATCCCAGAACCTCGAACCACGCAAGTAAGTGGATCCTCTGCCAACGCAACAGGCAGCCCAGTTTTTTCTTTAATGAATAAATCTAAGTTAGTAAGTAGGGCACCACCGCCGGTAAGGATAATACCATTATCCACAATGTCTGCTGCTAGTTCTGGTGGCGTTCTTTCCAAGGCTACTTTAATAGCGTCGGCCACATCGTTCACCGGATCGGCCAATGCGTCCCGGACTTCTTCAGAACTAATTTCAATTGTTTTTGGAGCTCCTGCAATTAAATCCCGTCCCTTCACCTCGTAAGTACGCTCCTCTTCAAAGGGATAGGCGTTTCCAAGGACAAGCTTTATTTGCTCTGCTGTTCGCTCACCGATTAAAAGGGAGTATTTTCGCTTGATATAGATTAAGATGGCTTCGTCGAATTTATCTCCAGCAACCTGCACACTTTTACTGTAAACAATACCTCCCAAGGAAATAACTGCCACCTCGGTAGTGCCTCCACCTATATCCACAATCATATTTCCGATGGGCTCCATAATGGGTAGGCCAGCTCCAATCGCTGCTGCCATTGGCTCTTCAATTAAGTATACCTCCCGTGCCCCTGCCATCTGCGCGCTTTCCTTTACTGCGCGCTTTTCCACTTGGGTAATACCAAAGGGAATACAGATAATAATCCTAGGACGAAAAAAACTGTGCTCTTTATTTGCTTTCTTAAAAAAATAACGAAGCATCTCTTGGGTAACTTCAAAGTCTGCGATCACGCCATTTCGCATGGGACGAATGGCAGTAATGGAACCCGGAGTTCTACCCAGCATCTCTTTGGCTTCTCTGCCAACGGCCAGTACATTGGTTCGTCCCCTTGCATCTTTATGGATGGCCACCACTGACGGTTCGTTAATAACAATCCCCCGATCCCGGGCCACCACCAATGTGTTGGCTGTGCCTAGATCGATGGCTAAATCGTTGGAAAATAATTTAAAAAATTTTTTAAACATGTTTTATCTACTCCTTATACCTGTTTTCCCTCTACCAACGGTAGTGGCGAATTTGCTCCCCTGCCTCTTGCACTTCGCTCATGGCCTGTATACCAATTTCGAGGTGCAAATTGGTATATTCCTGAAAAACTTTTTTCCCGCTCATCTTAATGCCATTTTTCTGTAAAGGCAAATCGCTGACCAATAGAAGTGCTCCGTTAGCTACTTTACTGGCAAACCCAGCCACAAAGACAGCGGACGTTTCCATTTCAATGGCAATAACTCTCTGCATATACAGCTTTTTGACGAAGGAGTCATTAAATTCCCAAAACCGATAATCCGTAGTATGCACCACGCCAGTGCGATAATCCAAGCCTTTTCGTACTAAAATTTCCGAAACAAACTTTTGAATCTTAAATGTGGGTAATGCGGGTACTTCTTTGGGCATAAAATGCTCCGTCACCCCTTCTCCTCGAATGGCCGCTGCGGGAATAATAAAATCCCCAATCTTTAGGGTTCGGTGGAGTCCTCCACACATTCCAAGCAGGAGCACTGCCTTCGGGGAAACAATGGAGAGTACCTCTATGATGAGCGCCGCTGTGGGTGCTCCAATATTGAAGTTAATAAGGCTCACGCCCCTTTTTTTACAATGTACTACGCGCATGGCCGTACCCGATCGAACCACACCGCCCACTTTTTTCTCAAACTGCTCTAAATAATAGTTGAAGTTTGTTAAAAGGATACTGGGCTGAAAATCCTTAGCTGTGGAACCGGTGTATCGTTCCAAAATGGCATGGGCTATTTTTTGTTTCTCCGCATTGGAAAAAATGCGGTTTTGATGAAATCCTGGTGTTTTTTGCATGCTAATGTAACAAGATTGCACAAAGAACATAAAAGGGGTATGCTATGTGCAGTAATTTAATAAATGGAACGATGGAATTATATGGATTTTGAAGAACAATTTTATTCCTACATGAAAGCCGACGAAGTGGAATGTCTCACGCAAACCCTTGCGGATCAGATAAACAAAGACTATGGAGTAAAGGATAGGTTGCTGTTAGTGGGCATGCTCAAGGGTTCCTTTATTGTGATGGCAGACTTGATACGAAAACTCCACTCAGACGTGCGAGTGGATTTTGTTCGCACCAAAAGCTACGGGAGAACCCTTACAAAGCCCGGCACAGTGGCGCTCCTCAAGGATATTTCTTCCGACCTGCACGATACCCACGTTCTTATCGTAGAGGAAGTGACCGATAGTGGGCGAGCCCTAAAATTTTTATTCGACCGTATCGACTCTGCCCAGCCCAAGAGCCTCAAAGTACTTGTTCTGTTGGATAAGCGATCCAGTAGCACAACCGATGTACCCGTACACTATGTGGGAAAAGTTGTGGACGCTCCCTTTCTCGTGGGATACGGAATGGACTTAGAGGAAAAGTTCCGAAACCTCCCTGAGTTGTACGCCCTGAAATATCCCCAATAATCGTATTCTACTGTTTTTTTCTTTCCAATTCTGGTTTTAAGATTCCAGCCTTGGCTAATTGTTTTTCCAGACGAACACTTCCCGTCTGCACCCACATATTATAAACCTTTAAAAGCGACTTATTGTCTCCCCTTAAATTCATTTCAATACTCACCTGTCCCAGCACATCTACCAAGGAATCAAACTTGTCTCCCAGTTCCTCGAAGAGTTCATTCTGAGAGGAATATTTCGGCGACTGGGCCACCATTCGATAAGCAGTTCTGCCCATGTTTATATAGTAGGAAATATCCACAACCTTACCCTTTAAGCTCTCATGAAAAAAACCAGCGATGTACAAAGAAAAGTCCCCCAGTTGTCGGAACTGTTCCTGATCTATTTGTCCAAATTCATCGTTTAAGGCGTTTAGAAATCGTAGGGCTAGGGTAGTTTCCTCTTCCTTGTCTTCACTTTGACATTTAGGATATAAATTATCTGTGGAAATAAAATGGGATAAAAGATTTGTTACATATGCTTCTGCTTGGTCTGAGGTTTCCACTTTAAGTTCACTGATCGCGCTGGAAACCGCTTGATGGAAATACTCTTCTGGAGAGACAACTAACATTTCTGTAGACACTTTTTTCACAAAGCCCTCCCCTTACTATAGTATAGCTATAGATTATTCCATAATAAAGCCCCCTTAACTTATTTAACAGTGTTTAACGAAATTAGACCTCAATTACGATACACTTTAACGGGAATGTGAGCGAACTCCCTCTGGGGAGTACCTGTCCGGGTTAAAGTATTCACTGAAATTTGCTCCTCCCAGTACAGAGACAAAGTCCTCAAAGTTAGTGTCTGTTACTGCGATAGCGCTTAATTCGCTGGGAATATTGCTAGTGATTTCCTCGTTGTCTGCATTGAAATATTTGGTAGAACTGGGCGACGACTCCACGTCACAGGCTTTGCTTAGCTTATCTTCCGAGCTCCCCACATCACATATCTTCACAAACACAACAGAACCAATAGATTTCTTGGTGTAGGTCCGTATTGCTATAATGCTGTTTTTGTCACTTCCCCAATTAGCTGCCCAAATAAAAGAAGAAATATAGTGCTCCGTGGTCACATCGTTTTCCAACTTTTCTTTAAATATTACTCTAGCGATATTTCTATCCGCAAAGGGCGAAGTGCTTTGAAATATTGTTGTGACATCGATTGTTTTTGCACCACTAGACCTTGTTAAATTCACCCTTAACTTTGTTCTGTGACCATCATCTTGAAGGTATTTGTTAATCATTTGTCCTTCAAGATCACTTTCTATAACGGATGAGCTACCGGGATCCATTGTCCATGCAGTAAATCGAGTAAAGTCTTCCGTATTGCCTTTTACTGTATAATTGTACTGGAGCTTATGGGTGGTTGACTCAGACTCATCACAAACCAGCCCATCGCCAATGTCTCCTCCAGTGCCCACTCGTAACTGACAGGATTTGGAAATTCCATCCTCTTGAACCTGTTGGCGAGCATTGCAATCGTAGAACTGAGATATGGCATAAGCACTGAGTGCATGCCCTATACTTCCCGCTGGGCAGACCACATCCCCAGCACAGCTAAATGAAAAATTACCATTAAAGAAATAAGCCTGTGGAGCATCGTTAAGTTTCACCAACTGACTCTCACAGCTGATGGGATCGAGGTTAGATTCACTCTCCTCCATTTCTTTTGCCAGGAGAGATGAGACAGACAAAGCGTCTTCAAATTCAGGAAGGGAGAAATGGGGAATGTATCCAGTATACCGCAAAGAGCCTCCATCATCTGCTGCACAAGATACCATGAACATAGCTAGTAAAATTTTATTTTTCATAATCGAATCCTTTCTTTTAAAAAATATTTTCTCTGCCTGCTCCATCATACTAAATAGGCAGCATGAAATTCTAGTAAAAAATTTAACCGGATATTTTTTTAGTGAGAATCTTTTCCGAACCCGTGTCACACACGGCATAGAGCAACGCCTTGTGGGAAAATCCAAGATTTACATACTGACCGGTACAGGAAGGCGTTTGAACCTCATGATTATCCTCTATATGGGAATGCCCCAGCAAAACTAGATGGAACCCTTTTTTTATTTTTTCTTCCGCGTAGTTTCGAAATATTTTTTTTACAAAAGAAATTTTATCCAATGGCAGGCGAGAAATATCGTTATACTTATGACTGGATTTTTTTAAGTAACTGCCCAAGCTCGACAACCATCCCCCCGGCAACGCTCGAATCAAAAGAACAGCAAGCCAGCTTCGTGTAAAAAACCGCCAGAACCTATAGGAGTAATCTTTTTTATTGATACTGTCTCCGTGAGCGATCCAAATTTTTTTATTTTCCCATAGCAATAGAAAGCTGTCTGTTTTTAACGTTACCGCTGAAAAAACTCCCTTCATGTGAAAATCATGGTTGCCCTCCAAATAATAAACATTGCATCCGGATTGAGCAAGGCTTTCCATTTCCCTTAGCAGTGAGGAAAATTTATTTTGAAAAAACAATTTATCTCCCAGAAAAAGATCAAACACGTCGCCACCAAAAACAACCGTGTCTCCAGGCTTGGGCACTGTTTGCAAAAAATTCTTTAAGTACTTGCCGATGGACTCGTCCATGGAAGAAATATGTAGGTCGGAGAGATAGTACAGGGACATTTGTTAGATACTATAGCAAAAGCAGGAAATGTTCCATACCAGCGCTCCAACCCAATTATAATAGCTTTAAGACACTGGCCGGCGTGGCATTGGCCTGAGCCAAAACCGCTAGGGCAACATTCTCCTGAATCGTGCTTTTTACTAGAGCAGCCGATTCCTTAGCCACATCCGTATCCAAAATCACAGATTTTGCAGCGGATAGGTTTTCAATACTCAAACTTAAATGATTGGCAGCCGAATGCATTCTACTCTGGAGAGCTCCCAGACCTGCCCGGTTCTCGTTCAGCCTTATGATGGACTCGTCAATCTGAGATAAAGAGTCTACGGCATCATCCCTATCCTCAATACTTAAACCGTCCACATCCAATCCTTCTGCCGTGGCATTGATCCCTGAAGCGTCGAAACGAATGATACTTTCCTCCCCCGAACTGGCACCCACATAAAAGGTGAAATCACTGCCACCCTCTCCGTTAATAAGTTTTTTACCATTAAACTCTGTACTGTTTGCAATGCGTGTAATCTCTTGTTTTATTTGCTCGAACTCCTGGCCTAAAAGACCTCGCTCCCTCTCTCCTCCCACCGTGTCTGAGGCGGATAAAACACTCAACTCCCGCATACGGATCAATATATTGGATACTTCATTAAAAGCCCCTTCTGCCACCTGTATAAAGGTGATCCCCATATTGGTATTTTTTTGAGCTTGCTCCAAACCACGGACTTTTGCCGTGAGCTGGCTTCCCATGCTTAGGCCAGCAGCATCGTCACCCGAGTTTACAATTCGCTCCCCTGAGGCTAGCCGTGAAAGGCTTTTCGTTTTTTCCTGACTGGCTCGCTCTAAATGTCTCCTTGCCACAATGCTCGCTGTATTGCTATTAATCCGTATTCCCATAAGCTCTTAATCTCCCTTTTTAAAAATAACCAATAAAGTTGGTTATTAAACTTATCGGCAGCCGATAGCAATACTTGAGTAAAATATTTTATTTTTTTGATTTATTTTAGGCTATTTACACGTTAGCGGTCAGTCTTGTTGCCTCTGATCCGTGAAATTATCTTACGATCGACTTGATTCTTTTTTCGATTATACTCGTGAGGAGCTATCTCTCTTATTCTGCTGTCGACGACGACCGGCCGGGGAGGACCGAATAAAATTGGATGCTCATCGCATTCCAAGGTCTTAGTCTCCTCATCAACAAAAGGCTCTTCACAAAAAACAAGCCTCCTCGCTTCTTCCCCTTCGCCTGCCTCATTTTCCACGGTTGCCGTAGGGGTGCTAGCAGCCTCATCATATTTCGTTTCTTCTGGCATATCCTCGTCCGTTTGCTTATCCGTATTTTCCGTCTCAAAAACAGAGAGCAACTCTTCTATCATAGATCCGTCCGCTTGCTCATCCGTATTTTCTGCTTCAACAACAGGGGATGTTTTAACAACAGGAGGAGCGTCTACTTTGCCACAAACAGAACCTAGGTTCCGTTCATCTCTACGTTCCACATAAGTAGTATTCTCGAACTCCTTTTTTTCGCCAAAAATGTCATAAACAGAAATTATCTTTTTCTCTTCTGAAATTTCAATCCCCCTACAAATTTTCTTTATGTATTTACTGACTGCGGATTTGGCATTCTTTTCCTTCGATCCGGGCTCAATCGCCTGGCGCCAGTCATAATCGCTTTTATAGACGAAGTCAGCAAAGGCTATATTGTCTTGTTCTGAGTGTGAGTCTCCAATTTTATGTTTATAATAGTAAAACCCGGCAATAAATTTAACTAATATTTCTGACTGGTAGGTTAAGAGCGTAGTCCCGATAATAAATATTGTAGTGAACGCTCTTTTCTTGTTTCCAAAGAAAAGAGAAATAGGCCCTTTATATATTTTTGCTAAACGTACTTTATTTTTTTTGGCATCCGAGAAAGCAGCACCTCCAAAAGCTGCTCCTCCTCCAGCGACTACAAGCCATGGATTTATACCCTCACTCGTCCATCCCCACATTTTCTTCAACTCCCTCTCTGCTAAATCTAGGACATCGTTCACACTCTTTTTTATAACCTCTTCTTGAAAATAATGCGCCTTTTCCCAATACGGATCGGGAAACATGCGCTCAAAATCTTTTGCAGGGATATTGAAAGTTAGCTTCATGCACTTACTCTTATGGAGGCACTCCCACTCTGGTCTTTTCTTGGGTTGTTCGCATAAATCTCCTTCACATAGCGTTTCTTCTGGTGAGTCTGTTTCTTCCACCTCTACTATGCATACCTCCCCCACTAGAGCCACACAAAACCAAAGGTTAATGCTGCCATCTAAGTTTGTTCTTTTGGCAATTACAATATCCAACGCCAGTAGTTCTTCCTCGCTAGCAGGTTTAAAGACAGATTTTGGGGAGTCTAAATTTACTTTTGGAGTGGCAACCTCTCCCTGAGCAATTGGTTGAAAAAAAAGAACTAGCGATAGAGCTAGAAAATAAGAAAAAATATTTTTACTATTCACTGATCGCATCCCGTCATTAACTTTTATTTAACTCAAATCAAAAGTGTTATAACACGGACGGCTGGTGCGATGCAAGACAATGTTACTGACGTGAAGCATCATTATTTAGGTGCCACATAAGTAGTGAAAAATATGGAGAAATGAAGAAAGACTCCACTTGGGCGCCAAAAACCCAAGTGAAGCGATTTATTACTATACTAGCTTTAGTACGCTGGACTGCCTCTGGTTTGCCTGAGCCAAGACAGAGATACCTGCTTGTAACAGAATAGACTGTTTTGCTAACTCCGAAGTTTGGATCGCAAAATCCGCATCCCTTATCCGAGAGACCGCTGTGCTGTAGTTTTCCTCAGCCACACTGATATTTCGAACAGTGGCACTTAGGCGGTTTTGTAAAGCACCCAAGCTGGACCTGTTTTCGTTGATGTTCAGCATGGCTTGGTCAATAATATCCAAGTTTTCCTGAGACTCCTCCTTCGTTCTAGCACTTCTGCCGTCTAAGTCTAGTTTTTCAGCAGACACATTATACGATTGAGGGGAATAGGATAGACGATCCACTCCATCCACGTTATGTATTCCAACCTGAATATCCACAGATTCCCCCGATCCATTCAGGAGCTTTCTACCGTTGAATTCCGTTACTTCAGAAATTCGAGTAACTTCTTCTAAAAGTTGCTGGAATTCAAAGTCAACATAGCTCCTTTCTTTATCACCTAAGGTATCGGATGCGGATTGCACACTTAGTTCCCTAAGGCGCACCAGTATATTCGATACCTCACTAATGGCACCTTCCGCTGTTTGAACCAGGGAAATACCATCGTTAGAGTTTCTTTTGGCTTGAGCTAAACCCCGAAGATCGGAGCTTATTTTTTCAGATATAGCCAGTCCAGCAGCATCGTCACCGGATTTATTAATCCGGTAACCACTCGACAGCCTTTCAATTGCAGTTGACTGCTTTAAACGTGCAGCACTGATATTACGTTGCCCTTTTAAGGCATCTACATTTGTTGCGATTCTTAGTCCCACGACTTACCTCCTCATAATCACCTTTCCAGTGGTATATTTGGAGATTCGCCGCCGTGCGAACCTACTATTTTTTTTATGAAGGAAACATTATGCTCCCCACACTTATTGTATCTTTCGGCGTGCGTGGAATTTTTCTGAGTCTTTTTTAAAAAAAAATTTTTAGAGGTAGGATAACAATAAACAGTAACTTAATTTAATAAAAAAAACCCCTTTCCCGGAGGTATGGGAAAGGGGGGGTATAGCGTGGGACTATAAATTTGAATTTCGTTTTATCTTATGGAATTCATGTGCTTATTAATCTGCTTTTGTATGCGCTTGTCTACGTTAATCAGTACTAACAACCCACCGTTCTCTCCTTCTGCATCACTATTAACAAGGGAAATATTACCTGCTCGAATTCCCATGACGTCATAGAAGCGATGTGTAATCGTTACACCAAGAAAATCCATTTTGAACGGCACGAATACACCAAAGATCTTATTTCCCACATAGAAAATAGTGTCGTTTAATTCCGGCACCGTTATAGCTATAGCGGGTAGTGCGCCATCAGCAACTGATGGAAGAGGCCGTCCGCCTGGTAACGATTGTGGATTCATTTCAATATTCTCTTTCTCCACAAAATCTTCAATTGCAATGTTAAATGTTAGCAACATACCATCGCTCTCAAAATCTGGACCAACAGAAATACTGGAATTTGGATAATTCTTTATGGGAATTGTAACTCCACCATCAAAATGTATGTGTCTAAAGGTCATTGAGAGTATAAAATAACCGTTAACGATATTTACGTCGGGTCCGCTTATACCTGCAATACTTGGGTTTTCTCCACCACCTCCACCACAACCCACAAGGACTACTGCCAGTGCAGGGAGTATGGTTAAGGTAATTTTTTTCTTCATTTTCTGTATATAGTTCATCATTATAGACTCCTTTTTATTTATTATTATTTACGATTTATTTTCCTCGCTGTTTGTAAACTCACTCTCTGTATCGGCGCTGTCAACGGGGAATAGGAACAAAGCTCCACTACTTGTTTCATCACCTGCTTTAGCTACTGCAGTGAACACACCTAATAAATTGCCAAATTGATCCCGCATTTTTACGGAAATATTAATTCCATGCAGAGGAAGACTTACGGGTAGAAATATACCAAATATATCCTTACCTTGGTATAAGAGGCTGTTTCCAAAGAGAGGTAATTTTAAAACACGTGCGGGCAGGTATCTACTTCGGATACCAGGAATGGGCCGACCATCGGGCAATCCCCATTTAAGTAGATTTTTTCGATTTCCAAAAATTTCCTTAAGACTTGCATGGGCAACAAACAGACTGCCACCCGATTCAAAATCCGGACCTATTTCAATATAACTTTCACCTCTTCCAAAAATAGGAACACGCACTCCATTATCTATATTGAGACCTGTAAAGGCAACGGAAAGTCGAGCGCTGCCAGATTCTATGGAAAATTGAAAACCACCCACTCCATCTACGGAACCGTCTCCACTACTGCTACGGTCATTACCGCAGGCGGAGACTAGAAGTGCTGTAGTTAGGAGAAGTCCCTGGATTCCGCCAAGGGTATTTCCTTTTTTTCTACTCACTTTATTTTTTCCACACTGTACAATCATAATCACCTTTATAAATTTAGTTAAGAAACATTTACATATTTAAGTTTACTAAACATTTAGAAAATTGTAAAGGGTTTCAGTCAAACAATCTTAGCAACTCTGAAAAAAAGTGTGTGTGGCGCGTGAAAGAACTATAAGTTCTGGGGCTTTAGAGGGTGCTTACCTGTTATTTTTTTTTTTGGTTATTTTTTGGTTTGTTTGTTGTACCTGTTTTCGTTACCTGTTTTCTGGTCTTGTTTTTGCACAAACACAACTATTACGTGTCTTTCTCTCTATAAATGTTCGCACCCAAGGAACGTAATTTTTTCTCCAACCCCTCATACCCTCTATCCAAGTGGTACACTCTTCGAACAGTGGTGCTACCTCTTCCCACTAATCCCGCTAACACTAAAGAGGCGCTAGCTCGAAGATCGGTTGCCATTACCGTGGCACCACGGAAACAATTTTTTTGGCCAAACACCCAGGCCTTGCCATTTTTAATACGAATATCAGCACCCATACGCAATAACTCCGGCACATGCATAAAACGATTCTCAAAAATCGTCTCCTCTATTTCACTCTTACCCTCTACAGTAGAAAGAAAAGCCATAAACTGAGCTTGTAGGTCCGTGGGAAATCCGGGAAACGGTGCTGTGGAAATTTTTAACGGCTTGTAAGAATCTCCACTAACTAATTGTATACTGCTATCCGTAACCGTTATCCCCAAACCGCACTCCTGAAGCTTTTCCACAACTAGGGTCAAAGCCTGAGGTTGAATACCGGTTATCTGTATGGATCCATCGGTGATAGCTGCTGCCAACAACAGTGTGGCTGCTTCGATTCGATCAAACATAACCTCCATGGTGGCACCCTTGAGTTTATTCACACCCTCTATAGTTATGGTACTGGAACCTTCTCCCTGTATTTTCGCTCCCATTTTTTTCAGTAAGTTCACGAGGTCCGTGATCTCAGGTTCTCTAGCCGCACCAGAAATTGTGGTTATACCTTTGGCAAGGGTCGCTGCTAAAAGAATATTTTCCGTGGCCCCCACGCTCGGAAAATCTAGCTCAATGTTTGCCCCGACTAAACCATTAGGGCAGGTTCCTTCCACATAACCATCCCTTAAATCCAACTGGGCACCCATTTTTCTTAATCCCATAAGATGGAGATCCACGGGTCGAGTGCCAATGGCGCATCCTCCGGGCAAAGACACTCTTGCTCTTCCAACACGAGCTAACAGGGGACCCAACAATAAAATAGAGGCACGCATGGTGCGCACTAAATTATAGGAGGCCTCCACGCTGGAAATATTTTTTGTCTCCAAACAAACGCCATCCTGTGTGCGCTGTACTTTTGTGCCCAAGCCTTGGAGTAATTTTAGGCTGGTGCTAACGTCTAAGAGTTTGGGAAGTCGCTTTAATACCACGCACTCATCGGTGAGAATAGAAGCAAAGATCATTTTTAATCCAGAGTTTTTACTGCCGCTGGCCCGAACCTCCCCTCGTATGGAGTTCCCTCCCTCAATTATAATCCTATCCATTCTCCCATTCTATCAGGAGGAATCGAGCCATCCCATTCAAATCTTTTTTTCGAAAGATTTTTTTTACCCTGTCATGCCCTCCCCACTTTTGCTCCAAAGAGTGGGCAACAGTGGGACTGAGTTCTAAAATAGTTTTTTGTATGCCCAGGGAACAACAACATTGTTCCAATAGCCGGTGGGCCGTCCATCCACCGCCTGCTGCTGCATCCGCTAAAACCGCCACATCCTCTGAAACCGCAGAAAAGAGCGCGCCCGCCGGCTCCCAAAGCAAAACCTCATCGGGCAAATCACTTGCCTGGGGATCCACATAGGGTAAATTTGCCACTACTACATCCACGGGGGTTTCTTTTTTATCCTCCGTCCAAGGTGCAAGCAAATCACCCTCTCGAAACACAATAGCCAAATCCAGGGCATTTTTTCTTGCCACCTCCAAAGCCCCTGCACAGGAATCACTGGCCAGTACTTTCCATTTTTTTCTTTCCTCCTGAACGCTAACGGCAATGTTTCCACTGCCCGTTCCCATATCCAATACCGTAATATTATCTCCCAAAAGATCTCCTTCCTTGAGAACAAGCTCCACAAGTATCTCCGTCTCCGGTCGGGGGATTAAAACTCTGGAGTCCACAAAAAACTCCCTTTTCCAAAAGGGTGCTTTGCCCACAATATACTGCAATGGCTCCCCTTTTTTTCTACGCTCCACCCATTGATTAAGTTGTTCTTCTTGCCTTTGGTTGAGGAAAACCTCTCGCATAAGAAGCTCGGATGTTTTTTCCTCTAAAAGATAGCCCAAGAACCAAAGTAATTCTTTGTCCGGTAATACCTGGCTTTCCATCACTGCACGCACGGAACGAGCCATTAGATCACGCTATCACTATTTTTCATTTGTTCTGCTTGCACATGGGCAATTAAAGCATCTATCACCGGGTCCAAGTCTCCGTTTACAACTGCGGATAGGGAGTGGAGGGTAAGACCGATTCTATGATCAGTTAACCGTCCCTGAGGGAAATTATAGGTTCGCACACGCTCGCTCCTATCTCCAGTGCCTATCATGGATTTTCTACTGGCAGATTGTTCGGCCTGAACCCGGGCAACTTCTCCCTCTAAAATTCGGGAGCGGAGAATCTTCATGGCCTTATCCTTATTTTTATGTTGGCTTTTTTCGTCCTGAATACTCACCACAATTCCCGTGGGAAGGTGGGTAATTCGTACAGCACTATCGGTGGTGTTTACATGCTGTCCTCCAGCGCCACTGGAACGATACACATCAATACGCAATTCTGCTGGATTAATTTTCACATCCACCTCCTCAGCCTCAGGCAAAATAGCCACCGTGGCAGTGGAAGTATGCACCCTCCCCTGAGATTCCGTATCCGGCACCCGTTGCACTCGGTGCACGCCTGCTTCATTTTTTAATCGGGAATAAACTTTTACTCCTGTAATAGAAGCAGAAACTTCCTTTACACCACCAATGCCAATGCCGCTAATATTCATTACCTCCACCCGCCAGTTGCGCTTTTCTGCGTATTTTTGGTACATGCGAAACAGTTCGGCAGCAAAGAGTGCGGCTTCATCACCACCCGCACCGGCACGAATTTCTAAAATAATATTTTTGTCGTCGTTGGGATCCTGTGGGAGGAGCAAGGTGTTTAATGTTTTTTTTATTTCCTTAATCCGGGGTTCCAGCATGGAAACCTCCTCCTTGGCCATACTTCGAAGTTCTTCGTCGTTTTCCCTGAGAATTTCCTTGGCAGATACCAGATCCTTTTCCGCTTGACGGAACTCACGAAAACAATGAACTATTCCTTGGAGATTGGAGTGCTCCTGAGAGAGCTTTCTTAGATCGTCCCGTGTGATTGTACCATCCTGTAGTTTGCCTTCTATCTCAAGAAATCGGCGCTCCACGGCTTCAAGTTTTTTAAACACAACGAACCTTCTATGCTACTTTTTCTTTTTGATATTGGCGTAACGCTTACGAAAACGCTCTACTCGGCCTTCCGTATCTACTAAATTTTGCTTTCCTGTATAAAACGGATGGCAACTGGAGCAAATATCCATGGTTTGGTTGGGTACAGTACTTCCTAACTCATGGGTGGCACCGCAAACACAGGTTACAACTGTATCTGTATAAAGTGGGTGGGTTGCTTTTTTCATGGTCTTCCTTTCTATTCTGCGATTAGCCGTTCATACTATCAATAAATTCCCGATTACTGGTAGTGTTTTTTACCTTTTCTAATAAAAATTCCATGGCACTCACCGTATTCATGGGAGAAAGCACCCGGCGAAGTATCCAAATACGCTGTAAGTCCGCGTCGGGAATGAGCAACTCCTCCTTACGAGTGGAACTCTTGTTAATGTCCATACAAGGAAAGATACGTTTTTCCAATAACTTACGGTCCAGAACAATCTCACTATTTCCCGTGCCCTTGAATTCCTCAAAAATAACCTCGTCCATCCGAGAACCCGTGTCGATTAGAGCTGTGGCAATAATGGTAAGGGATCCACCCTCCTCCACCTTTCGAGCGGCACCGAAAAATCGCTTGGGCTTATGTAAAGCATTGGAATCCACACCACCTGAAAGTATCTTTCCAGAGGAAGGAACCACCGTATTATAGGCTCGCGCTAGCCTGGTGATGGAATCCAAAAGAATCACCACATCTTTGCCCGTCTCCACCAGTCGCTTGGCTTTTTCTAAAACAATTTCAGAGACCTGAACGTGACGAACCGCTGGCTCATCGAAGGTGGAACTCAAGACTTCTCCTGCCACATTACGAGCCATGTCCGTAACCTCTTCTGGACGCTCATCAATCAATAAAACAATGAGGTAACATTCGGGATTATTGGCAGTGATCGCTTGAGCTAAATTCTGAAGGAGCACTGTTTTTCCTGCCTTCGGTGGTGCCACCACTAAACAACGCTGACCCTTTCCTATGGGAGAAATCATATCGATCACCCGGGTGGAATAATTTTTTGCGTCCTCTCCTAAGTTCAAACGATCCGTTGGATACAGGGGTGTAAGATTGTCGAAAAGAATTTTATTTTTTGCCGTCTCAGGCGGAGCGAGATTAATTTTATTTGGCTTTAACAGCGCAAAGTATCGCTCACTATCGCTGGGGGAACGAATCTGCCCACTAACCGTATCTCCCGTACGTAAACCAAAGCGACGTATTTGAGAAGGAGATACATAAATATCATCAGGTCCAGAAAGATAGTTATGGTCCGCAGAACGCAAAAAGCCGTAACCGTCGGGCAAGCGCTCTAAAACCCCATCTGTAAATACTGCATATTCATTTTTAGCCGTGGTCTGCAAAATGTGAAATAATAACTCCTGCAACGGCATTCCAGGTGCATTCTCCACACCCATGGATGTGGCAAGCTCGGCTAACTCCTTGGGACTTTTCTTTTTCAAGTCGGCCATTTTTAAAATTTTCACGTCACTGTCGTTAGGATCCACCGCAAGGCGATCCTCTAACTCGATTTCCGACTCTCTCATCTGTGCAGCGTTTTTATTTTCCGAATACTTATAGTTTGGATTGTGAGACTGGCCACCCCGATTCCCTTTATTATAACGGGAACGGTTGTTACGATTATTCCTGTTCTGGGAACTCTTCCCTCTCCCACTGCCTTCGTTATGAGGACGCTCTGTTTGCTCCTCTGGTTTACTCCGATGCCCCATTGAAGAGGATTCTCTTTCACCCATATTATTGATTTTCCTATCTCTATTTGAATTATGATTTTTACAACCTAGCTGGTAGGCGCCTTTATGTAACTGTAATAGTACAGGTCAACAGGTATTGTCAATATTGTTTTTCAAAAAGTGAAATAGTCCACTACTTTCTCGCATCCTCACAGGTGTATTGGGGGATATTTCGTGCCGTGAAATACTTCTCCATCGTATTAGGGGCCTCACACCCCTCCGTAGCCCTACCCCCTGTGATAATATCCACAGGTATTTTTTTCAGTAACCCCTGAGGTATGGCGATCGGTGTGGGCTGTATGCCCTTGTGGGCAGCCTTCATAATACTCACCCAGATGGGAAGCGCTCCTGAGGCTCCTGTAATTTTTTGAATCTTTTTTTGCTCTGCCACCTGCTCGTTATCCCGGTCATAACCCACCCAAGCAACACCCAGTAGGCGGCTCGTAAAACCAGCAAACCAGGAGTCCCGGTACTGATTCGTGGTGCCCGTTTTTCCCGCAGCAGGGTAAATAAAACCCATTTGTCTGGCCCCCTTGGCAGTGCCCTCTGTAAACACACCCTCCATCATCTTCACAATATTGGCTGTTTCCGCTTGAGGAAGGCGCTGCTCCTCTCTGGGAATAAACTGAGCCACGGGATTTCCATTGCGATCCGTGATGGCAAGCACTGAGGTGATTTCCCGATAGTGACCCATATTCGCCAGTATCGAATAGGCCACAGCAATTTCCATGGGAGAGGCCTCCAATGCTCCCAAGGAAAGGCTGGGTAGTGATTCATTTTCCCCCATCCCCGCAAGCCTTAGTGTGTCCACTAGTCGGGGAATGCCCGTTTGTGTAGCTAGCCTTGCCGTGGCTGTGTTGATGGAGTTTGCCAGTGCATATTCGAGAGTGACCACACCTAGGTATTTCCCAGAATAATTTTTCGGCTCCCACTGTTTGCCGTCGTAATCATATACAAAGGGAGCGTCCTCAATCTTGCTGATTGCATTCAAGGGATGTTTTTTTTCATCTTCTCCAAACAATAAACCCGTGAGGAATACAAAGGGTTTCACAAGGGAACCTATTTGACGTCGCATAAGGAGCGCCCGATTATACGACGAGCTTTTAAAGGATCTCCCACCCACAACAGCGAGCAATTGATTGGTTTTTGGATCCACTAGGAGAAAGACTGCCTGCAAGGGGTCGTGCTCACCTTGAATCACTAGTTTTTTTAGTAAACTGTTTTCCAATCGCTTCACACCAGATAGTACCTTCTCGTCCACTATTTTTTGGTAATAAGTGTCCATGGTACTAAAAATTTCATAACCAGATCCTAGGAGTTGCTCGTCGGGAATTTCCTTTAAAACCTGAGTTTTTATAAAATCAGTGAAGTAGGGGTAACGATCAATTACAGAAGAATGCTCCACAAAAGTTAATTTTTCTTTCAGCGCTTTTTCATAATCCATCTCCGTGATAAGTCCATACTCCAATATTTTTTCCAATACCGCTTCCTTGCGCTTTTTTAACCGGTCCGGGTAACGGTAAGGCGAATAATAAAAAGGCCCTCGAATAAGTGCGGTGAGCACACTCTGCTCCGCAATGGAAAGTTCTGTCAGTTTTTTATTAAAGTAGTGTTTGGCTGCTTGCCCCACACCATGAACCTCCAGACTTCCAATTTGACCAAAGTACACTTCATTCAAGTATTTCTCCAAAATAGTATCCTTGGAATACCGAAGCTCTAAGAGAAGAGCCATAATCATTTCTTTTATTTTTCTCTTCAACGTTTTGGATCGTTCCAAATAAATATTGCGGATCAGTTGTTGTGTGATAGTGCTAGCACCTTGCCGGTAAGCGCCCGCACGGATATTTACCCAAATCGAACGAAGAATACCAATGGGATCGATTCCACCATGCTCTAAGAACCGCCTATCTTCCACGCTCACAATAGCTTGGAGTAACGTATAGGGTATTTCTTTAATGGGAATGTTTTCCCTCGTTTCCGTATCATTACTATTTAGGCGTGCCACCAAAACGGGTTCCAGGGCTAGGCCCGAAATATCTTCCTTTTCTTCCCTTCCCACCCGGCTCACCTGACTAATACCTCCCTGAACCCAAATAATGGAAAAAACATGCCCCTTATCCACACCCACATTCTCCTCGTCAAAAAAAAGTTTTTTGATGGAGGGAGGATAGGAGAATGGCTTGAGGAATAGTAAAAGACGACGCCAGCGATCTGCCGAGGGAAATAATTTTGATTCCTCTTCGTCGGGACTATAGTCGTCCCAACGATACATACCCGGACTTAGTTTTTCACCCTCAGCAATCTCCCCGTAATCACGCTCCTGGAGTCGCGCCTGGATTTCCTCCTCCAGAACGGATTGACCCGGACGCAGCCAAAATAAACGAGAATAGACCTTTGTGGGCACCGAATCTGGGGTGGTATGAAACTGTTCATCTAACTCTAAGGAAAGCCGGTGGATCATATAGACAAAAAGAACGGACAGTAATAGAAAGCAAACCAGCGTATAGCGAATCCATTTTTTTTTATACCAGCTCATTTTTTCCACCTGCCCATGACGCCCCAAGTATTTTTATAATGGCACAAAGAACCTCTCGGTTTTACCTTGACTTGAGGCCCCTTCCCAGCCTTTACTATATAGTAAGTACGACCAATTGACGAAGGAGCAACCATGAAATATCAAAAATTTTTTACAAAAGCCCTACTAGGACTCATCCTTTTACTCAGTCCCAGCGTCCATGGCGCCACCCTAGATTGGGAAGGCTACTTTCGAGCCGACTTCAATTACCTGAACAACTATTCCAATACGGACAGCGCACCCAACACAAACAACGAGGACAACACAGATACGACAGATCCGGGGGAATCAGTCGCCAATGAAGGCAGTAGTTCGACCTCTTTCTTCACACTTTTTGCCAAACTAAAACCCAGCCTTTTAATCAATGACAATATTATTTTCCGCTCCGAATGGAATCTGGGCGATCCCTTACTAAGTTTTTGGGGTGACAACACTGGGAATCGAGTATGGGAATCCCGCAATCCCAACACTACGCTCAAGGGTTCCCTCCCCTTGCGAGCAGCACGCCTTTGGTTAGATTTTCATACGAACTTTGGTCTTGTACAGGTGGGACGTGCTCCCATGGACTGGGGTCTTGGTATTGTATTCCACTCCGGCGACAGGCCCATGGATCGTTTCCAAAGCACAAGCGACACCATACGTTTTATTTCTAAATTTGGTTATCTCGCCATCATGCCTTTTTATTCAAAGGTGGGTCTGAGAACAAACATAGACGGTTCACGAATTGGGAATGGTAGCGACGATGTTACAGACTACGGCATTGCCCTGAAATTTCATAATCCAGAGGAAGAACTGGAAGCAGGAATTTTATTTTCTAACCGTAGAGGAGACTCATCACAGACTACCTTCGCCCATCCCGATAACAGCACACCAAGTAATTCAGAAACTGAAACACTTCCAAGCTCTGAAGCTCTCTCTCTAACCCTTTTCGATCTCTATTTGAAAAAAACATGGCACCGAATAACTGTGCAAGCAGAACTACCCATTTACTTCGGAAAAATCCCTTGGGGCACGGACGCAGGCTTTTCCACCAACGAGTATAGCGCCACGGGTTTTGCTGGAGAGGTGAGCTTTAATTTAGAGGAATGGAAACATACTGTTCGCTTAGGTATGGCTCCAGGGAGCGCTTCGGATAATTATACGGCCCTGTATTTCCACCCGAACTATAAGTTAGGACAAATTCTTTTTCGCTATAACTTTGGAGGTTTTGGGGATTCTTCATCCTACGGTCCCTACGATACCTCCATTGTAAACGCCCAATACATTATGGTGGCAACGGAAAACAAGGGCGACCAATGGTCTTGGAATGGAGGCATTATCTGGGCCCAGGCAGCGCAAGCGGCTGAAAGTGGAAAGAGATTTTTCAATCACCGCACCCAGACCCTCTCCTCTAATAATGCTGCCGGAGATCAGTCCAGCGCCCTAGGGCTGGAGTTCGCGTTAGGCGGGAACTATGCTTGGGACGAAAATATTAATATTCGAACGGACGCAGGCTTGTTTTTCCCAGGATCTTTTTTTGACTTTGCGGGAAGCGCCGTTGGAGAGAATGCCACGGGCACAATGTTTGCCCTGAGCCTATCCCTGCATACTTTCTTTTAATTCTCTGTCGGTGATTTTTAACTAATCTATAAGGCTTTGGAGTAAAACAATCAAGAATTTAGCGACCCTCCTCTTTTAAATGCCTATTATTATTGAATGATGCAATTCAAAATGCGAAAGTCGGGAAAAATCGGACCTGAGGGGAGGTTTTGCCCCTACACAGCACAAAAAAAGTAATTGACATACCAAGCTCTTTCTTTTAAAAAGTCAAAGTCAAGCAATTGTGCTTAGCAAAATTAAAAAAAGGAGAATGATAATGATAAAAAATAATATAAAACACTATGTACTAATCTTTTTATGTACTTTTTCCGTAACAACAATAGCAGCAATGCAGGAGCGAGATAATGGTCCGCTAGATAGACTCGATGGATACACTTACTACGAGACACTAGAAAGTTATTTTAATAGCTCAGCAGCAGCAGAGAGGAGCAATGTTCTTGGTTGGACAAGTGGGCGGTGCTATAGCTTAGAAGATCAAAACTCTCCTAAAGCTACAATGCTTGTTGGATTCCAACTCGGCCCTAAACCTACTCATCATAAATTTGCTATCCTTAACTCCGTCACCGAAAGTCCAAAATATTATGACACTTTTGACTCCAATAACGGGGATAGTGTAGGAAGCAGTCTCGCAAGGTTCTCAAGTCTGGAAGATGGAAGCCTTGTATATAGAAATAGCTTTGCTTTTTCAACCGATACTAAGTATAGCCTTAGAAAGAACGTAATGCCAGGATCAGGCATGCCATATCTTCTATCAAAAACTACTCTTCTAACGTATCCAGGCGGAGTTATTAACAATGCGTTCACACATTACTGTTACTACTTTAAGAAAATTAGATAACAGAACTACCTAAAATAATAATAGTAATAAATGAAATCCTCTGCTTAGTATAATAGGCAGAGGATTTTTTGTTTCATCGCCTATGGAAAGCTAAATCTATATTATGCGTGATCTGATCGTGATCAAATGGTTAAATTGGGGGAATTAGCGGAACTAGTCGGTGCTATGCAGCAATGGCACTAGGTTTTTGTTTGTGTTTCTTTAATTTCAACAAGTTATATTTTTTTTTCTAACTATTGCGCCTACAAAATGAAAAAAAATATGTAGGGGCAAAACTAAAAGATCACACCACGGTGTAGCATTTTTTGAAGTCAAAATCCAGTTTCCGACTTGTTTTCTTTTATATTTTCCCTTATTCAACTCCTTGCGACATAGAGGTATTCCCTCGCTTTATGAAGGATGTCCGTTGAACGATCTCCGTGGGTCCAATCGACTTTTCGTGATAGCTCTGATTTCAGTGAGGCATAGGTGTCTGTGAGGCATCCGCTCCCAATGATGATAGTGAGGCGAGGTCTGTGGTGTATCCACCCCTAAATGATATTAGTGAAGCATGGGTTTGTGGGACAACCCTATTTTTAACAGCCGGTCTACTTCCTGGTTTATGGTTTTATCACTACTTAGAGCTGGTCTTGGCTTCCTATTAATAATCTCATAGTCTAATGGCTTGCCTTTAAAATCTAATTCTACTCTACCATCACGATAGGTGAGGACAGTTATTCTTTGACCCTTGAGGTGATGACCTCCACCATTACTTTTAATTTGGTATAAACAACTGTTATGTTGGATTGAAAGATTTTTACTTATAATTCTTTCCTTCTTCCATGTAAGCAGTCTATCCAGTCCTCCGTTTACCCAACCTCTTGCATTTCTATGAACATCTTCAGTGACCTCATAACCCCAACGCCTATTGTATCCCTCTATGAATTCTGGAAGATAAGCATTGGCCTCCTCGATAGTACTAATCTGTTGTAAGCGCATAGCTTTTAGCAAGCGATCCTGTAGGGTTCTATTCACTCTCTCCACTCGACCCTTAGCTTGAGGAGAATAGGCATTAATAGACTTAATACCTAGCTCATGTAAAACAGAACCAAACTGAGTGTACTTAACACCTTGGTTCCTTTTTTCAGAGGTAGCTACCGAGAATATTCCATGTCTATCGTGGTAAAAAGCTCTGGGAATCCCATATTTTTTTATATATTTTTCCAAACACTCCATGTATGCAAAGGCTGTTTCAGCAGGAGAAAAATGGCATATTATCTTGCTGCTAGCATCGTCTACAAAAACAATCAAACAGCACTTAGGACCTCTTTTCTCAAACCAAGCATGATGGGTTCCATCTATTTGCACCAATTCACCACTCCCTTCTCTCCGTTCACGATAAGAGTGTATTCGTTTTGATTTCGATTTACGAGGTTCCCATAAACCCCAATCCGTCATCCATTCTCTTAAAGTTTCCTTGGAAATTTTAATTCCAAATTTCTCTAACAAAGTCTCCGACATCAAAGTGGGTCCAAAGCCCTTATATTTCTTTTCACTAACAACCTTATTTATACAATCCTTAAAATCATCCGTGAGTTTTCTCGTGTTTGGCTTTCCAACTCGCTTCGGAGCTAAAGCGGCAATACCATCATTGTCATACCTCTTGAAAAGGCGATTCACCCATTTTCGGCTTAAACCAAGCCTTCTAGCAGCCTCTGATTGTGTTATCAGACCTGACGCAATGTCCCACATCGCCTTCTCCCTATCCCTGATCTTTTTCATCATCTTAATCTCCATTTCCATTTCCATTGATGCGTCCTCCCTTAAATTGTTGATAATAAAGAAGATTATACACCGTGGTGTGAAGTTTTAGTTTTGCAGAGGTGTGATCTTTTAGTTTTGCGCCTACAAGAGTGAAAAAAATATTGACAGTAGATAGCAAGTGAGATTATTGTGTCCTTATATAAAAGAGGTACGCAGTGTGTCTCTTAATAATTAAATTAATAATCAAAGAAAGAAGGTAAATTATGAGAACTATATTAAAATCAACAAAATTAACTTTAGCATTGACTATAGTTTGCGCTTTATGGAGTGCTCCAGTTTTTGCTCACGAAACTCCACCACCTGTGGACGGAGATAATCAATGGGTGTGGGCAGAGTGTCAACCTCTTGATTCCTCTAACTCCTTTAGACAGCATACATCTTGCACTCTAAAGGAA